>NZ_CP012333.1:10766810-12191466 GCF_001263205.1 Labilithrix luteola | reverse complement strand
CCCATGTCGTCGAATTACCACTTCGGCATGTCGAAGGAGCCAATTTCACGCCGGCCGAGCTGCGGACGCTCCGGACAATGTGCCCGGCTCCACGCCCATCACGGACAAGCCGGCGTCCAAGGCCGTGTTCCTGACGCCTGAAGGAGGCGACGGCGCGGGCGGCATGGACGCCTTGACGATGGCAATGCTGGCGCCTGGGCGGACCGTGTCGCGCGCGGCGCACGAGGAGAGGCTCGTGAGCCCGGAGCGGCAGGCGGCGGGACAGGCCGCCCTCGACAGCATCGGCAAGGCGGAGCGAGCGCCAACGCCGCCGAGGCGCAGGGCTATGCGAATAAGGCGGCGGCTACTCAGCGGGTCAGCGAGGCGCAGGCGCAGCAGGGCAAGGACACCAGCGCTCGTGCGCAACAGTCGCAGGCGAAGAGCGACGAGTACCTCGACAAGATGAACCGGTTCTCCGCCGCTCTCGCGAACGAGGAGATCGATCCGGACCGGATGTGGCACAACGCGTCCACCGTAACGAAGGTCCGGTGGACGCTCGCGCGCATGCTCGGCGCAGTTCAGCAGGGGGCACTGCACCTGCCGAGCAATCAGATCGCCGAACAACTCGACGCGATGGCCCGTGCGGACGTCGACGCGCAGAAGGCGAACTACGAGCACAAGCGCGGTCGCCTCAACGACATGCGCAACATGTACTCGATGGCGATGGAGCAGACGCGCAATCGTGACGAGGCCGAACGCCTTGCTCACGGTTACGCAATTACGGCGCTCCAGACGCAGGTGCAGACGGTTGCGGAGGCTTCGCAGTCGGACATCGTCAAGGCACAGGCGGCGAAGCTCGACGCGGAGCTCGAGCTGCGCAAGGTCGATCGCGGCAATCACGAAAACAGGTGGGTGCCGACGCAGACCTCCGAAGCGCCCAACGCCTTCGGCCTGACTGCGAAGGACCGCAGTGAGTTGCTGAAACACGCGCTGACGAAGCAGATCGACGCCAACGCGAAGCACAAGGACGACAAGTCCGATATCCAGGCGACCATCACCGAGCAGAACAAGCAGTTCGACAATATCCTGAATTCGGATGTGCTAAAAAAGACCGGTTGGTTGACGGGTATTGCCAACTCCACTGGTTTTCAGCGCCTGATGCCGGAGTCGTCGCAGAATGCAGTCGCGGTCGACGGCATCAACCAGCAAGTCCTGGGCTCCGTCGGCAAGCAGCTGAAGGACTCCGAAGGCCGTATTGCTCCGCCCGTCCTTGAAGCACTGCATAAGCTTGCGGTGAACCCGTACGACACCGAGGCGGTCGCGCGCAAGAAAGTCCAGATGGCGAAGGACTTCGTCAACTCGGTCGCTCTGCAGAGTGGAGCGCTCGTCGCGATTCGGCCGTTTGAGCACGTGGAGGACTTCACCAAGGCTGGCGTCACCCTCCCCGGCATCGCGGCGCGCGCGGAAGGCGGCCCGGTTGCGCAGGGTCAGCCCGTCCTCGTCGGCGAGCGGGGGCCGGAGATGGTTTTGCCGATGGGCACGCCCGTCGCCGCACCCGCGCCTTTCGACGTCGGCCCCGAGGTGCCGCTATATACGCAGGACGGCAAACGCCTCAACGGGCGCCCTGACGGTGTCACGACGAGGGAGCGACCGGCGCCAGCGGCAGCAGCGGACATCGAGCTCACGGATGAGGACTCGCTGCCGGTCTACGGGGCGAACGGCAAGCAGCTACAGGAGCGCCCTCTTCAGGACGACCGCAAGGGGGTCCCGATGTCCGTTCCCGCGCAGGAGCGCTTGAATAGGACGCGGGCGGCAGCTGCTCGGTGGGCCGAGCCGTTCAGGAAGACCGCCCCGTACCGTGGCGACGTGGAGGCGCTCTCGCAGCCCGACCACCATGAGGAGATCAGGAAGACGATCCTCGCGGCTCAGAGGACCCGCAGTTCGATCAAGCGGCGGCGGAGCAGTTCCGCAAGACCGGGGCCATCCAGTTGACTCCAGACGAGGCGCGGCAAGTTCGCACGCTGGTCAACGGAAACGTGCTGACTGGCGGAGGGCGTGCCCCTGCGACAGCCGTTCAGCGGTTCGCGCAGAAGACCAGCGGGGGACAGGCACCTGCACCCGCGTCGCGCCCGCAAACCGCCGTCCAGCGGTTCGCCACGAAGGTGCGAGGCGGCGACGACGTCGTTGGTCTCTACGACCCCGCCGGCCAGCAGCTGCGCGTCTCTCCTGAGGGGCGCGCCTACTACGAGAGCGACGCGGAAGCGCCGTCGGGAGGGCCGAGCCTCTCCGGGCCGGCGCCGAAGTACAGCCGAAGGACGGTGAGCGCGAGTGCGCCTGCGAAGGCAGCTGCGAAGCCGCGTCCGCCGACGCTCGAGGAGATCGCCCGATGGGCCGACGCGGAGACGGAGCGCACGAGGATGCAGACGGAGGCCGTCGACCGAGGGCGCCCCGCCGTTGACCCTGCGCCGGCGTACTCGCAGGTCCTGACGCCGATGCAGCTCGCGCGGATGCGCATGGAAGGTCGCGTTCCGTGACATCGGAAATGGCGCCGACGCTTCTCGGCGTCTAGTTTCCCTAGGCCGTGAGACCACCCAGCAGGACGGTTGAAACTACTCGATCGTAACGGCAACCAAGTCGAAGTCCCCGACGACCAGGCGCAAGCCGCGCTGGTGTCGGGGCAGTACGGCGCCCCCGAAGGCACGCAGATCCCCGTCAGCGTCGGCGGCGAGATCGGCTCAGTGCCCATCGAGAGCCTGCAGAACGCGCTCAGGAAGGGCGCGAAGGTCGTCTCGCAAGCTGAGTACGACAAGGCTGACACCGACGCGCGCTACGGCGACGCCGGCCACGGCGCGCTCGCGTTCGGCACCGCCGCCCTCGACAGCGCCACACTCGGCATCTCGAACGCCGCCATCGGCGGGCTCGGAGGCAAGGAGGTCCGCGAGACCATTCGCAAGAGCCAGGAGGCCAACCCGACGGCGACGGGCCTCGGCGAGGCCGCCGGCTTCATCGCGCCGATCGCGGTCGACGCGCTCTCCGGAGGCACCGCCACACCCGCCCTCGCGGCGCTCGAAGCGGAGCGCGTCGCGGCGAAGGGCGGCGTGAAGCTCCTCGGCGCCGGTGAGCGGGCACGCGCGGCCCTCAAGGCCGGCGAGAAACTGCTCTTGACGGAGGGAGAGAGCGTCGGAGCACGGGCCGCCGAGACGCTAGCGCCACTTGAGGGCGTCGGCGCGCGGGCAGCCGAAGGCCTCGCTCCGCTTGAGGGCGAGTTCCTCGACCAGGCACCGCGCGGACTGTTCCGTGGTCCGGAGATGCCCGGAGAGATCGTCCCTCCTCCAGCGGAGTTGCCGGGCCTTCCCGGCGGTGCGCGGGCGCTGCCGGAGACTCCAGGGCTTGTACCGACCTACGAAGGCGAGTTCATCAACCAAGCGCCTCGCGGGCTGCTTCCCGGCCCGGAGACGCTCGGCGAGGCAGTTCCTTCCCCGGCGGGGCTGCCCGGCGGGCCGCGCGCCTTGCTACCAGAGACTCCCGGCCTCGTGCCGACGTACGAAGGCGAGTTCATCAACCAAGCGCCGCGCGGGCTGCTTCCCGGGCGGGAGACGCTCGGAGAGGTCGTCCCTCCCGGTCTGCCCGGTGGCGCACCGCCTGCACTGCCTGGCCCGACGGGGCTTGTACCGACGTACGAAGGCGAGTTCATCGATCGGGCGGCGCGCGCTGCGCTGCCGGGGCCGGAGATGCTCGGTGAGGCCATCTCGCCGGAGGCCCGCAGGGTCATCGGCACCCTCACGCCCGAGAGCCAGCGTGTGCTCGAGGGCCTGTCTCCTGAGAATACGCGACGCGTCGTCGACGCGTGGGTCCGACGCGGACGTGTGTCCCCGACGGCCGCTGCCGAATGGGAGGCCATCGGCACGCACGCGGCCCAGAACACGGGCGTGATCGGGCGCGTGATGGGCGTCGTTCCCGATGCGACGATGCCGCAGACGCAGGCGCAGGTCGCTGAGCGACTACAGCAAGCGGCGAACGCAGCGGCGGAGGCCATGCGAAGCGGGCCCGCAATTGAGGCAGCAGCCGCGCAGGCGGCTGGCAAGGGGCTCGTGCGTCAGGCCGTAGAGAGCACTCTCCTGGGGCCCACGCGCGCCGTCCAAGGCCTCGGTCAGGCCGTCGAGGACGTCGTGCGCAAGATCGTGGGCACGGAGGCCGAGACCGCACTCGGGCGCATCGCGCAGAAGACCGTCATCGGTGCTGCGCGCGGCGCGACCGAAGGCGCCATCTTCAGCGCCGCGCATGAGGTCGGGCAGGGATTCCTGCAGGACAACGTAGATCTCAACGGCGAGCGCATCGCGTCCGCCATGGTCCACGGCGCGATGCTCGGCGGCGTGTTCGGAGGAGGCATCAGCGCGCTCGGGCAGGGCACGAAGGAGGCCGTGACGGGCGCCATGCGCAAGCTGGGTGGCAACTCCGACATCGCCACCAAGCTCTCGGAGAAAGCCGGCGAGCACATCTGGCACGCGGCAGGACCGACCCAGAAGATGACGGCGGAGGCCAACCGCTACGCGGGCGGCGCGTGGAAGGTGGGCAGCCTCGCGCGTGAGAAGGCGGAGCAACTCCTCGGCCGCAAGCTGCGCACACGCGAGGACATCCTCGAGCTCGCGCCGCTGCTCCGCAAGGACGCCATCAAGCAGATGGACAACGTCATCGACCGTCTCGACGACGTCGCCCTGCGCAAGACCCGCATCAAGGTGGAGGACATCGACGCGCAGCTTGAGACCATCCAGAACGAGCTGCGCAAGAGGGCGGCGCCGACGGGCGAGATCCAGTCGTTCCGCCGACGCATCCTCGACGCGACGGGCGCGTGGGACGACACTCTCGGGGCGATCGACCCCCACGCGTCGGTCACGTTCCGGCAGCTGCGCGACTTCCGCGTGACCGTCGACGACATGGTCTCGAATTGGAACGCTGCGCCGGGCGCCGACAAGGCCCCGACCGTGGCCCTCAAGCAGATCCGCTCGTGGCTCGAGGGTCGCGTGACGGAAGCCGCCGACAAGGTCGCGAACGAGGCCGGCGGCACGCTCCTCAGGGATTACAAGGCAGCGAAGCAGGCCTACCAGGGCGGACTCTTGTTGGAGAAGGCAGCCGCTCGCGGCGTCGCCGCCAACGGCACTAACCAGTTCCTCTCGCTCACCGACAAGATGACGGGGCACGCCCTCGGCGGTGCCGGTGCGCTCCTTGGCGGTCATGCCGGCTTCGTCGCTGGCGAAGCCCTCGGCGGCCTCGCCTCGAAGGTCATTCGCTCGCACTTCGACTTCATGGTCGCTGACACGCTCGACAAGCTCGCGAGTGTCGCGCGCAACGACCATGTGATGCAGACGATGCAGGAGGCGAACGCCCGCGTGCAGAAGCGCGTCGACCACGGCCTGAACCAGGTGCGCAAGGCCATGGACGGCAAGCCGGTCGAGTCGCCGCCCATCGCCGGCCCCAAGACCTTTGAGGAACGCCGGCAGCAGCTTCTGAACGTCGCCGCGCAACACGAGGAAGTCCTCGGGCACCTCAACTCCGTCACGAAGCCCCTCGACAAGGCCTCCCCGGACATCGCGGCGTCGGTCAACACGGCGACGCTCCGGGCGATCACCTTCCTCATGGACGCGCTCCCGAAGCCTCCGCCTCCCGGCCCCGACGCGCTGACCCCGCATCTGGACGCAAAGCAGTGGCAACCCACCCCGGCGCAGAAGGGGAGGTTCAATCGCCAGTTCGACCTCGTCGTTCGCCCCGAGCTGATGCTCCTGCTGCTCGCCCAGGGCAACCTGACGAAGGACGGCGTGGACGCTGTGAAGGCCACGAACCCTGCCATGTTCAAGGACGCCCAAAAGAAGCTGAGAAACGAGACGGAACATCGAAATAAGCCCATCGCGGCCAGCATGCGCCCGTATGCGCGACTAGTTTTTGATGAGCCCCTCATCGACCCAAGACGCGCCCAGTCCTACCAGGCGGCTTACGGTCCTGGTCCGAAACCTCAAAAGCCAGGACACACCATCAAGTTCGCCGACAACACATCACTGAAGTGAAAGGACCTGCATGCCCGCTCCCGTAGCCTCTCGAAAGATCGACTTCGTCTCGGCGCCGCGTGCGTTCGCGGCTGCCGGCGTTCCTGGCCAGGTCGCTGTCATCGCGGTCTCGGCGGCTGCGACGTACATCGACCTGACGCGCGGTATTTCACAGGCAAAGAAGGACCCGCAGGTGAGCGGCCAGGACCCGAAGAGCCTGACGCGCAACTACCTCACCATCGAGGCCGACACCGCCGACCTCGGCGTGGTGTTTGGCGCGACGAGCGCGCTCGTGTCGGGCGGCAACGCGCCTTCGCTCACCGCATCAGGAACCGTGGCCTCCGGCGTCTATACCGGCGCAGCGGGCACGTGTTACGTGATCAAGGCGGGCACGAAGGAGCGATTCCTCCTGCAGGCGAGCGTCGACAACTTCCTCGGCCTCGTCGGCAGCGCCGCCGGCAACGCACGTATCTATCAGAGCAGCCCGGACGACGCCTGATGTCTGGCGGCCCGCTCGCGACGAAGAGACTGCAGGTATGGCAGGGGGTCGACTTCAAAGCTCGCTTCGTGTTTTTCACGCAGCCTGCCAGCGGCTCGACGGACCCAAAGGACCTCGTGCCGATGGACTTCACGGGATGGAGCCACGCGCGCATGGTCGCGCGCGTCGCCCCTGACTCCGCCTCTGCGCAGATTATGTCACTCATCGCGGGCGGAGGCCTCACATTCATCGCGGACACGTTCAGTCCAGGCCCTCCGATGCCTTCGGTCAACAACGGTATCGAGATCATGATTACGAGTTCGGCATCGCTCGCGATGAACGGCGGCGTCGCGTACTCGGGCGGGTATTACGACCTGCTTATTGATAAGTCCGATGGCGCGACGATGATGCTGATGGCTGGACAGTTCGATCTACTCCCCACGGTGTCCCGATGAGTAATGTCGTTGTTGTTCAGCTAAAGTCTGGACCGCAGGGCATCCAAGGTATTCAGGGCCCGCAGGGGATTCAGGGCCCGATTGGCCCGCAAGGCGCGACGGGTGCCACTGGCCCGCAAGGCTCGATTGGCGCCACTGGCGCACAGGGCCCGAAGGGGGATACTGGGTCACAAGGTGCAACCGGCGCCACTGGTGCACAGGGGGCAACCGGTGCAACGGGCGCGCAAGGGCCTCAGGGAGACCCCGGTCCGCAAGGCCCCGTTGGACCGCCGGGGACAACTCCGACAGGGACCGGCATCGCGCACGTCACTGGCGGGAACTGGGGGACCACAGGACCCGTTGTTCTGACCTCGGAAGTGTCAGGCATCTTGCCAGCAGCGAACGGCGGCCTTGGGGCATCCGCGGCGAGCTACACGGGCGTGCTCAAGTTCGCGGGCGGTGTCCCGGTGGCGGCGGCGATCGTGAACGCCGATGTCAGCGCGACGGCAGCGATTGCGGGCACGAAGGTGGCGCCGGACTTCGGCAGTCAGAACGTCGCGACAACGGGGGCGCTCACGACCGGAGCAGCTACAATCTCTACGAGCCTCAAGGCGGGGACGGGCACTGATTTCGCCTGCCACGTCAGACCGCTTGTTGGCCTGACATCAACCTTTGGCGCCTTCTACTGCCTGCCCCAGGCGACCGCTCCGACGGCGAGCAACCCCGTCCTGTACAGCGATGGGATCAACGCATCTGTCAATGCGCCACAGGCGACCGGCATCGTCGCCTTTACTCAAAACGGCAGCACAACAACGTTCCAGGCATCGTCGACGAGCATGAAGCTGTTTGTGCCGACGCTCATGCTCGACTCGAGCGCGCCGACAGCAGCCTCGGGTCAGAGCGCGCTCTTCTCCTCCTCCGGCCACCCCCAGGCGGTCGACCTGGCTGGGAATGTCGGCTGGATAAGCGAGGTCGCCAAGACGCTGAATGCCGACTTCACGACCACTGCGGCCACCGCGACATCGACCAATCTGACCTTTGCCGTCAAGAACGGTGAGAAGTGGCGGTTTGAAATCGAAGTGACGATGCTTTGCTCGACGTCAAGCGGCATCAGGATTGCCATTGGCGCACCAGCCGCATCGACACTTCAGAATGCGTGGTACCTGACCACGAGCACGTCAAACACCACGCCGCTATACAGTATCATCACCTCCCTCAACAACCTCGGCAGCCTCAGTCATCAGTACGCCACGTCCGGTCCGGACCGTATTGTTGGAACGATCGTCGCGGGCGCGGACGGGAATGTAACGCTCCAAATCGCGAGCAACACAGCCGGCGACACCTCGACGGTCAAAGCAGGCTCGGTCCTGCGCGCCATTCGAGTCACTGGCGTCTGAAGGACGCATCAATCCGGGAGTCCAATGTCCAAGACCACTCGAATCATCATCGCCGCAATCGGCGCAGGCGTCCTCGCGGCGCTCGCAACGCCCAGCCTTTCTGACAAGCTGCCGGCAGGCCTCGCGCAAACGCTCGCCGTCGCGGTGGCCGCCGTGCTGCACCGCATCGATGCGGAGAGCAAAAACACAGACGACTCGGAGAACACCCCGGACACGAAATGAAGCGCCTCATGTTCATCGCGTCGCTCTTCGCCCTGGCGGCGTGCGGTGCGGTCTTCACTCCGGCCGACAGGGCCAAGGTCGTCTCCGACCAGAGACAGATCGACGCGTGCGAGGACGTCGCGCGAGCATGTCAGAAGACCGTCTGCGACGGCGGCACTCCGTGCCCTGAGTGCTTCAAGCCGTACAACGACTGTCTCACCGACGCGGGGCTCCAATGAACGGATTCATCGCAACGCTCGGCACCATCGGCGCGTTCCTCGCTGCGAACCCAGAACTCATCGAGATCCTCAAGGACGCCATCGACGGCGGCACGCCGAAGGACGTCCTGATGGACGCCATCCGCGCGGCGCAGCTGCAGGCCTCGAAGGAGAAGATCCGAGCGGAGCTGGGCATCGGTAGGGGGGTGCCGTGAACTGGTCGGTCATCCTCACCTTCGGGGCATGATCGCAGGCGCCACGTGGGCCGTGTGTAGCAAGCTGTCGAGCATCGAGAACGCGCTCCTGACCCACGTTGCAGACTGCAAGGTCGTGCAGGCCGAGCATGGCATGACGCTCCGTGAGCACGCCGCACAGATCCGCGCGCTGCAGAAGGCGGCGCGATGAAGGCGTCTGTCCTCGCTGCGTTCCTCAAGTTCACGGCCCCTCTCGAGGGGAGGGTGCCGTGGATGTACCTCGACGACGCCTCGCCCCGTGGCTTGGTCACGTGCGGCGTCGGCAACCTCTGTTCGCTGTCCTTCGCCCTCACGCTCCCCTGGACCGTCGATGGCAGGCGGGCAACGCGCGCCGAGATCGAGGCGGCGTGGCGCGCGGTCGACGCCGCGCAGGCGCGCAAGCATCAGGGCGGAGGGAATCACGGCGACCTCACGCGCCTTCGTCTCTCCGACACGGACATCGACGCGATGGTCATGGCGAAGGTGCGGGGGAACGAGGCGGAGCTCTGCAAGGTGTTCCCTGCGTTCAGCTCGTGGCCTGCGGACGCGCAGCTCTTCGCCTGCTCGTGGGCGTGGGCTGTCGGGCCACACGGCCGCTACCCGAAGATGATCGCGCTGCTCAACAAGGGCGACTTCGAGGGCGCGCGGAAGGAAGCCACCATCAACCCGCAGAGGGGCACCATCGTCCTGCGCAACAAGCGGAACCTGCAGCTCCTGCGGAACGCCGCCATCGTGCAGGAGCAGGGCCTCGATTTTGAGGTGCTGCACTGGCCCGAGGCGCTCGAACGCGCTGCCTGAAACGACGAAGGCCCGCCGGTGCGAACCAGCGGGCCTTCTACTTTCGGTGGTTGGCGGTCAGGGAGAGCAGAGGGACCAGCCCTCGCGCGTTGTTGTGCAGCCGTGGCCCGTGAGGCGCTTACACTCGGCCTCCGGGTCGCTCGTCCATGCTGGCGTGCAGTACAGGACGCAGGTGTTTTGCATCTGGGGCACGGCCTGCGCGTCTTTGGTGTACGGCGTCGTCGTCGGGAGCGCCCAGCACATCGGGACCAGGTCGCCGTTGAACCGTTGCTCGCCGCAGTCGTCGTTGCTCTCGCACTGGTGTCCGAGCGTGGACAGGGCGGCTCGGTTCGCCCCCGTGTTCGGCTCGTCCGTACCACCGCAGGCGAACGCGGTGAGGCAGAGAGCAACAGCGGCAGTGAACTTGAGCATGACGTGATTCCCTTGTGTGAGTTGGGGTTGCGTGGGTGGTCGAACGACGGCGAGTCTCTCGGTAGAATAGCACTAGGTCAGGCCAGCACTACGCCTTCGGGCTTGCGCCCTCCGTGCGCCCCGACGAGGGGTGATTGGGGCGGATTCTGGTAGACTCCAGGGGACCAGTTTCGGGAGCTTTCAGGCCGGTTTGCCGAAAGAAACGCATTTCCTCGGGTTATTTGCTAGGTAACGCCACGGGTGAGAGAACCGATGCGTTCGCTTCGTCTGCCGCTTTCGCTGGTCGTGGGGGCCGTTTCTCTGTCCCTCACGTTGTCCGGTGGTCCGGCGTGGTCCGAACCGCCGTCCCCGAGCTCTGCTGGTGCCGCTTCGGGGGCCGTCGGCGCCCCTGAAATCCAGGCTGCAGTGCGCGCGCTGGTCAACGACCGCTCGCTTCGCGACGCGCAGGTCGGCGTCTCCGTCATCGACGTCGAGACGGGCGCGGTGCTCGCCCAGTCCGGGGAGCATACCGCCCTCAACCCCGCGTCGAACGCCAAGCTCTACACCGCTGCCGCCGCGCTTGCCATTCTCCGCGGCTCGCATCGGTACCAGACCACCTTGAACGGCACGATCAAGAACGGCGCCGTCGCCGAGCTCGTGCTGCGTGGTCACGGCGATCCCTCGCTCCGTTCGCGCGACTTGTGGATGATGGCCGAGGAGCTCAAGGCCCACGGTGTTCGCCGGGTCGAGTCGCTGGTCGTCGATCAGCGCTTCTTCGACGAGCAGACCACGCCGCCGGCATTCGAACAGCAGCCGAACGAGTGGGCGTCGTTCCGCGCACCCGTCAGCGCCGTGGCCCTCAACGAGAACACGGTCACGCTCACCATTCGTCCTACGGAGACCGGGCAGCCCGCGACGGCCTCGTTCGATCCGCCGGGCTTCGTCGACGTCGACGGTACGGTGAAGACCGCCGAAGCCGGCGCGGACACGGTGGGCCTCGAGCTTGCCCCGGCCGCTGGAAAACGTCTCACGGCGAAGCTCTCCGGCGCCGTCGGGGGCGATTCGAAGTTCGTGCGCTACACGCGGCGTGTCGACGATCCGCAGCTGCTCGCCGGTTACGCGCTCAAGGCCATCTTCGAAGAGATGGGCGTCAAGGTGGGCGGCGATCCCAAGCTCGCCACGAGCGTCACGTCGAAGGGCACGGTGCTCGTGCGTCACGAGTCGGAGCCGCTCTCCACCCTGCTCTACGCGCTCGGGAAGAGCAGCGACAACTTCTACGCCGAGATGATCTTCAAGTCGCTCGCGTCGGAAGGAAAGACGCGTCCCGGCAAGAGCCAAGACGCCGCCGAGTTCGTGACGAAGTGGCTCGAGAAGAACCAGCTGCTCGACACGGGCATCGTGGTCAAGAACGGCTCCGGCCTCTTCGATGCGAACCGCACGACGGCGTACGGGATGACGCGCCTTCTCAAGTTCGCCTGGCAGGATCCGGCGGTTCAGAGCGAGTATCTTGCGCAGCTCTCGATTGGCGGCGTCGACGGAACGCTCCACAAGCGCTTCCGAGAGACCCGCGCCCATCGCGCCATTCGTGCGAAGACCGGCACGCTCGACGACGCCATCGCGCTTTCGGGTTATGTGCTGGGTCCCCCGGGCAAGCACACCATCGCCTTCTCGGTGATGTTCAACAAGGTCTCCGGCAAAGGCTCGGCGGCGCGTGCTGCGGCGGACAAGCTCGCGCACTTGATTTACGAGCGACAGTGGAAGCAGGCCGACTGATGTAGGCCGTTACAGCACCGCGCGCGACGCCGGATGCACGCGCAGATCGGCGTCGATGCGGTGGAAGTCGACGCGACGCGTGGCGAGGTCGAGAATCGCGAAGCCGGGTTCGTCGCCGCGCGCCAGCGTTCCCGGGTTCACCACGTAGAGCGGTGACTTCCCCGAGCCTCGTTCGAAGCGCCTCACCATGGGCTTGTGCGTGTGCCCGGCCACCATGACCACCACGCGTGCGTCGAAGAGGACCTCGAGCAGCGCCTCGTTCGACGAGATCGCGTAGCCGCCGTCACCCGGGCCGACACCCTGCATGTCGTTCTTGCCCGTGCCGTGACAGAGGAGGAGCAAACCGCCCGCCATCTCGAGCGATACCGTCGGGGGAAGGCCTTTGACGAACTCGATCGACGTGGGCGAGAGCTGCGGCATGCGATGGGCCATCGGCAGATCGCGCATCGTGTCCTCTCGGATCCAGCGGTCGTGGTTCCCGCGCACGGTAGCGACCCGACTCGATGCGAGGAGCGCACATGCACGATCGATGTCACCGGCGCCATCGACGACGTCGCCCGTGCACAAGATGCGATCGACCTTTTCGACGGCGAAGGCAGCGAGCGTCACGAGCAACCGCTCGTCTTCCGCGTGGACGTCGCCGATGAGGCCAAGGCGCATTCCTTCGATCTTCGCACGAGCCCGCACGTTTTGGCGATGGGCCGAACCTCAGCGGGCTGGTAACCTCGCCCATGCATGGACGCCAAGCGCAAGCTCAAGGGAATGCTCGCTCGCATTTTTTCGGACGCCACGGCGGACGAGTCCGAACGCGCAGAGCTCCGGACCTACCTCGCGTCGGGCGCTCTCTCTTCACCTGAGATCCAAGAGGTCATCGCCGACTTCGTGAGCACGACGTGGAAGATCACCGTCGCCGACGGCGTGGTCTCCGAGGTCGAGAAGCAGCGCCTTCGCGAGATCGTCGAGGTGCTCGGCCTCGCCAAGGGTGACGTTCCCGAAGAATGGTCACGCGTGCTCGGCGGCACGCTCGACACGAGCGAGGAGTGGGTGCTCCTCCGGACGTTCATCGACCGCGCGCAGGCTGCGCTCCTTGCGGACTTCCTGCGTAACCAGGGCATCCGCGTAAGCGTGGAAGGCGCGTTCTCGGCTGGCGTTCTCCCCGGCGTGCAGGACGTTCGCCTGATGGTCCTCGCCGATCGCATCGCCGAAGCCCGCGAAGCCGCCGAAGCCTTCGACGGCGAGAGGGTTTGACTTGTGGGGACCTCCGGTCCCCCTCAAAACCTCCGGTTTTGAGCGCTAGCCTCGTGGGGACCGTCGGTCCCCCTCGAAACCTCCGGTTTTTCTCGCCAGTTGCTACCGGCCACGTCTATCCCGTAGGCGTGGCGGGTCGCCTTGGGCGCGTCGCGGTATGAGCGCGAAAGAGCCCGCCGCTCGCCTTTTGGCTACCGGCGGGCCTGTCGAGCGCCTTCCTAATCGCGCATGTGTTTGCGGATTTTGCCGAGCGCCTGCTCCTGCAGCTGACGAATGCGCTCGCGCGACAGGTTGTACTTGTCGCCGATCTCCTTGAGCGTGAGCTCGTCTTCGTCGTCGAGGCCGAAGCGCCAGCGAATGATGCGCGATTCGATCGGCGTGAGGTGCCCGAGCAAACGGCGAACCTCTTCGCCCCACTTCTGCGAGACGAGGCTCTCGTAGGGCGACTGCATGTTGTCGTCCTGGAGGAAGTCGATGAACTTCCTGCCGTCCTCGTCGCCGACGGGGCGATCGAGCGAGAACGGAGTCTCGGCCCAAGAGCCCTTCACCTTGTCGAGCTTCTCCTGCGGGATGCCCGTTTCCTTCTCGAGCTCGTCGAGCGTCGGATCGCGCCCCGTGCGTGCGATGACTGCCTGCGTGGCGCGCTGCACGCGGTTGTGCGTGTCGAGCATGTGCACGGGAATGCGGACCGCGCGGCCCTTGTCGGCGAGGGCGCGGCTGATCGCGTGACGAATCCACCACGACGCGTACGTCGAGAAGCGGTAGCCGCGCGTGTGATCGAAGCGCTCGACCGCCTTCATCAGGCCGATATTGCCTTCCTGAATGAGGTCGATGAGCGGGAGGCGACCACGGTTGTAGCGACGCGCAATCGAGACGACGAGGCGCAGGTTCGCTTTGACGAACTTGTTCTTCACACGCTTGCTCGTGCGTGAAGCCTCGCCGATGCGATCGATGTACTTGCGGTAAGCGGGCGTCGAAAAGAGCGTGGGGTCGATGACCACGCCCGAGGCCGGCCCGGTGACGGCGATGCCCTCTTCCTCGACGTCTTCGGTGGGCGCGGGCGTCCCGAGCTTGCGGACGGCCTCTTCGGCGTGCGCGATCCACAGGCGATCGGAGTCGGCGAGACGAACCGCACGCGCGAGGCTCTCGCAGAGCGTGCGGTACTTCTTCTCCTGCTCCTTCGTCAGCTTGTTGCGCTGCTTCTTGAAGGTCTTGCCGTACTTGCGGAGCTCGGCGATCTGCGGAAGGTCGATGGCCTCTTCTTCGCGCGGGAGATCCGCCTCGAGCGAGTCGAGAGCGTGATCGGTGGCGGGCAAGTACGCGAGGATCGCGCACCAGTGATCGACTTCGCTCTTCTCGACGTCGACGGCGGTCCCGAGCTCTTCTTCCTGCCCCATGACCGAATGCGTCGCCATCTCGCGGAAGTAACGAGCGAGCATGGAGTCGCCGCCGCCTTCGGCTGCGGCCGCGTCTTTCGAGCTCTTCGGGCGAGGCTCTTCCTCGGTCTCGAGCTCCGACGCCGCGGCGTCCTCGAAGTCGAACTCTTCTTCGAGAACGACGAGCTCTGCGTCACCACCCGTCGAGCCAGAGGAGAGCTCTTCTTCGTTGTTCTCTTCCTCCGCGTTGACGGGCGGCGGCGGCTCCGCGAGTGCAGCACTGCTCTTCGACTTGCTCATCGGAGCCTCACTCTTCTCTGTTTTGGACAGCCGGCTTCGGGGCATTGGAGGTGTCGTGAATCGCAGGGAATGTTGTTGGGACGGGGGGGGGGCGAGGTCGTGAGCGAGGTCGTTTCGAGGTCGTTGCGCGTTCGTCTTGCGTTCGTTTCGCGTGACTTCGTGCGCTTCGGTCGTCTGCTCTTTGACAACCTCGCCGTTCGCGGTCAGAACGGCCCTTGCTGGCCCTTGGCCCGTTCGAAGAATCCGTTCGAAGAGCCCGTTAGAGAAGAAGCGAAGAAGGGGAGCCTTCTCTCCTTTTTCGTAGCCTAGCGACTTTTCGAGGGCGCTGTCCTCGCCCGTCGCGACGCGTGCGAGTGAAAAAGTTTTGCAATTTGCATTCCGGGAGCGCGGATGTATGCGCACCTGAGTGTCTGAGATGCGTCACCACGAGGCTCGTCGCACCGAACGTACGGAATGCACGGATTCCATGTACGTGCGGACGGGACAGATGCTTCGGCGCCGGCCGGGGCTCGGTGTCGGGTTCATCGTCGGCTCCCTCTTGCACGCTTCCGGCCATGCCCTCCTGGCGGGAGCCGCTGGGGTTTTGGCCCCCGCACTCGCTGGGGGCTCGGGACCGATGGACCGACGATCCATGGATGCCATCGCGCGCTTTGGCGGTGGCGACGCGCTGCTTGGAATCGCCATCGTCGGGACCTTCGCGGCGTTGGCGAAGCTTGCCGGCGGAACTCTGGCGGCTTGGTCCGAAGCGCGGATGGCTGGCGAGGTGGCGGGTGAGCTCCGCCTCGAAGTCCTCCAAGGTGTGCTCGGACGGAGCCGCGCGTGTCGACTGGCACGCGACGGTGTTCACCGCTTGCAGCCGCCGCGACACGCCGATCATGGATCGCGGGCACAGCGTGAGCCGGGGGAAGCAAAACCCACGTTGCGCGTCGAGCGGGCGGCCGAGCTCGCCTCGCTGACGTCGCACGTTCAAGACGTCGAGCGCGGCGTTGCGCAGGGCGTTTTCGCGGAGATCCGCGCGATGGTCCAGCTGCTGCCGCTCGCGGCGCTGCTCGTGGCGCTCGCTCCTCGACTGGCTGGGAGCGCGCTCGTCGTCCTGGGCGCGTTTGCTGCCGTCGTGTTGGTGGCGCGTCGCGCTTTGAAACGGGGCAAGGTTCGAGCGGCCCACGAAGCCGAGCGCTTGCTTGGCGCCGCCGATGAAGCGGTTCGCCACGCCGATCTGTGGGCAAGCTACGGCGCCGAGCGGCGGATTGTCGCGCACGTGGCGCTTCTCGGAAGAGCGATTGCCGACAGTGCTGCTCGATTGCGTGCCCGTACGGCCGTGCTTTCGGCGACGAGCGAGGTGCTCGGCGCGATGGCGCTCGTTCTCACCATGGCTCTGGTCTCGGGTGGAATGGTCGGGGGAGTGGATCGCGGGACCATCGTGCCGTTCGCGATCGCCTTCTTCATGGCTTACCGCCCGATTCGTGAGTTTGTCGAAGCGCGGCTTGCGCGCGGCCGAGCCGAAGAGGCACTCGCCGCCGCGACGTCGGTCGCGACGACGGCAGGCGCGCGCGAGGACGACGCGGGAGACGATCGCGCGCGGGCGAAGGTCCGTGCATGGGAAGCGGCGCCGCTCGTGATCGAAGGGCTCGTGGCTCGACACGGATCGCATGCTCCGCTCTCGCTCGCCATCGATCACGGATCCATCGCCGCCATCGTTGGGCCGACCGGCATTGGCAAGACGTCGCTTCTGCGCGCACTCCTCGGGCTCGAAGAGACACGTTCGGGAACCGTGCGTTATGGAACGGCCGACCTCGGCGAGCGAGGCGTCGGTCCTGGGGAACGGCCGTTTGCGTGGGTTCCACAGGAGGCGCCGGTTCTCGGCGACACGCTCACGGCGAACGTGTCACTCGGTCGCCCCGAGGGAGCCGGCAGCGGCATCGACTATCTCGACATGCTCGGCGCCGGCGCGCTCGCCGCGTCGCTCGGTGAGGCCGTGCTGTCGTCGACGCGGGCGGTGTCGGGCGGCGAGCGTCAGTGGATTGCCGTGGCTCGGGCGCTCGCGACCGAGTTGCCCGTGCTCTTGCTCGACGAACCGACGAGCTCGCTCGACCCGACTTCGCAGGATCGCATGCTCGAGGCGCTGGCTCGGCTGCGAGGCAAGCGAACCATCCTCGTCGTCACGCACCGGCCGGAGCCGCTCGCGATCGCGGACGTGATCGTCCGCCTACGGCCTGTCGCTTCGGAGGCCGACGACGCGGATGATCGGCCCAGCGGTGATCGAAACCGCGTCGCTTCGTAGAAGCTCACCGTCGAGCACGTAAGCGCCTTCGCCCGGCGGAAAGCGCAGCGTGACCTCGTTGGCGAGCGCGTCGACGCGCGTACCGACGAGCGGCAGGCCCATGCGCACGAGGGGGAGCTGCGGGCCGAGTCGCGCCGGACCGAGCGAGCTCGACACGACGTGGAATCGTTCGAGCGATTCGCCTGCGCGATAAAGGAGCTTCATTCCCAGACCGAGATCGCGCACCACGCTTGCGCAGAGCAGGCTCGTGCGATCGAAGGGGGCGGCCGCACCATCCACCTCGATGGTGCAGCGAACGGGATCGAGGATGCGCTTGGCGAGCGCGCCTTGGGCGAACGAGCCGGCGAAGACGCGTGCGACGATGCTGGCCGCGCCGCCGTAGCCGCGCGCGCCTTCGGCGTCGTAGACCTCGAAGAAGCGCGAGACGAGACCTGCGCCGGCGATGAATCCGACGCGGCCGCCTTCCTGCGTGGTGACGCGCAGGGTGGGGCGTCGCGTGACGACCGTCCGGCCCGACGCGAGCTCTTCCAGAAAGCGCGTCACGTAGCGGGCGGCATCACGGTCGGCATTGGCGAAGAGTCCGCCGCCATGAAAGCCCCAGTTCCGGGCCACGGTGCTCACCGTGCCGCCGGGCAAAAGGCCGATGGCCGGCAACGCCTCCTCGCTTCGACCGCGCTTGGCGAAGGCCGTCACGAGTGACGAAAGACTGGCCATGTACGACCCATCGCCGCCAGCGACGAGCACGGTCTCGGGCGGTTCGCGCGCGAGCTCGTCCATGACGGCGTCGAGCTCGGCGAGGGAGCGGGTCTCGACGACGTCGAGGCGAGTTCCGAGGACGTGCCGGCCTCGCTCGATGGCCTCCCGAACGGGGCTCCGATCGCTCAGCCGGCGCGCTTGCCGGTTGAGGATGAGCGTCAGGGGCCGGGCAACCGGCTCGGCGCTCGGGGCACCCACGTTCGACACGATGTCGGTCATCCGATCTCTGGCGGTAGCACGACCGGCCCGCCCCGGACTACCGGGGTCATTTTCCGCGGCGCGAAAACAAGGTACTCCGTTGGGGGCATGAGTCGTTTTTCTCCGGCCTGGAATCGCCGCGTGCGCGTGCTCTTGGCGTCGTTCCTTGCTTCGTGCGGTCTCGCGGGGTGCGGTAGCTCGGCGATGCGCGCGGCCAGCGACGGGGACTATCCGCGGCTCCGCTCGGAGATCACGCCCGAGCACGAACGCGGAAAGATCTCGAAGGGCGAGGCGGCCGATCTGGCACGTGCCGTCGCCACGCACGAGCTCGTCTCGGCCAAGGACGAAGCGTCGGCTACGGCGCGCGTGCGCGAAAGCGAGCCCTGCGCGATGGACGTCGACGACGCCCTCGAAGCGCGCATGAAGCAGCACGACGGAGCCGGGGCGGAAGCGGCGCTGCTGCGTCTCGAAGCGGGCAACCTGTCGGAAGGTAGCGCGCGCGATCTGCTCACGGACACCGACGATCGCTGGCGTGCCGTCGGCGTTCGCACGCTGCATCGCAGCAAAGACGGCAAGGACCGCCGAGCTGCGCTTTTCGATCCCAGCCCGCGTGTTCGCCGAAGCGCCATTCGCGCCTCGGCCAAGGCGGGCGATGCGGCTGACCTCGACGTGCTGCTGGAGACCGCGCGCGTCGACCCCGAGCTGATGCTCCGCAACGAAGCCATCCGCGCGATGAGCGCCATCGTTCGCGAGGACAAGTCGAGGGCCGGGGAGCTCGCGATGCGCTTGCGCGATCTCTGGAACGCGGGCGACGACGCGGTTCGCGAAGACGTGGCCGTGGCGTGGGCGCTCTCGCCGGTGTTCGACAACGGAGGGCGTGAGGCTCTCCGCGTCCAGCTCGCGAGCGGTCGTGGTCCCGGAGCCATTGCGGCCGCCGCCGTCATCTTGCGCACGACACCGAAGGATGCGGAGCTCACGTCGTCGGCGAGCGCGCTTCTTGCGCGGACCATTGCCGAAGGCTCCGGCCGCGACCGTCTCCACGCGATCGTCTCGGCGCGTCTCGATGGAGCCGAGCTCGAGGCGTTGCGAAAAGCCGCGAAGGAAGAAGATGCCGACGTTCGCGTTGCTGCACTCGGACGTCTTCTCGCGTCGAAGCCTGATCATGACGCGGCGACCCGTGACCTCGAGACGGTGGCGGGCTACGGCGTGAAGGGCACTCCCTCGGACGATCCGCGGGCGCGCGATCTTGCCGCACGGGCGAGGCTGGCGCTGGCCTACGCCGGCGACGTGCGAATCCAGGCGTGGATCGAAGAGGACCTGCAGGCGACCGAGCCTCACCGAAGGCTCGGAGCCGCCTCGGCCCTTGCAGCACTCGGCCGGCCGTCGCGCGGTGCACCGCTCCTCGCCGACCCCGATCCGAGCGTCAGGACCCGCGCCGCCTGCACGATGATGCTCGCCGCCCGCCGTTGACAGCCGCGCTTGCACGCTCGTATAGCTCGGGCGTGCTGCGAACCAAGCTTCTCACCGAGCTTCTTCCCGTCGTGCTCGCTGCGTCGTTCGCCCTCGGATCGACCGGCTGCATCAAGAAGATGTTGATCAACGGTCAGATCTCCTCAACGCGCGAGGGAGCGGGCGCCGCCGACACCATCGGCGACTACGAGCTCGCACGCTCCGCGGCGTCGGCCGGCATGCTCCAGTTCGAGGGCATGCATCGTCTCGCGCCCGACAACGAGGACGCCCTCTATCTGCTCACCAAGGGGTGGACGGGATACGGCTACGCGTTCCCGCAAGACGACTACGAAGCGGCGAAGCTTGCAGGCGACGAAACGCAGGCCGACTACCACAAGGGCCGCGCGAAGCTCGCGTTCGATCGTGGCGTGTCCTACGGCATCGAGCTCCTCGGGCACGAGGCCAAGGGCTTCGATGACGCGAAGAAGAACGCCGACACGATGCGTGCATGGCTCAACAAAGAGTTCACCGACAAGGAAGACGCCGAGACGCTCTTCTGGGCGGGCTCGGCGTGGCTTGCTCGCGTCAACCTGATGAAGGACGACGACGAGCTCGGACCGAAATACATCGGCGAGTTGTTCGTCGGCGTGTCGATGCTCGAACGAAGCCGCGAGCTCGATCCCGCGTACATGAACTACGGCGCCACCAGCACCCTGGGCGCGTACTTCGCGTCGATGAAGCAGTTCGATCAGTCGAAGAAGCTCCTCGACGAGGCCCTGGAGAAGACGCAGCACAAGTCGCTCGGCGTCCAGGCGAACTACGCGAAGCTCGCGTGCGCGTCGGGCGACCGAGCCACCTACGAGAAGATGCTCAATGAGGTCCTCAACGCCGAGGATCCCGACCCGAACCAGCGCCTCCAGAACACGATTGCCAAGCGCCGTGCCAAGCGAGGGCTGAGCAAGGCGGCGATCGAGGAGTGCGGCTTCGGGGCGTCCCCGCCGCCCGCAGCGACACCCGCTCAGCCGCCCGCAGCGGCTCCGGCGACTCATCCGCCCACAAAATGACTCGCGATTGAATCAAACTTGCACCACGTTCGTCCGAGCGTACGGTGCCTTTTCCGTTTGGTGAGTCGGGTCGTTAGGCGCTCGTTCCTTCGAGGAGGGGCCGGCAATCGCGATTCACGCCCAGGAGGTGTGGGGAATGTTTCGAAGGTTGATAGTTCTGGTCGCGATGCTCGCGGCCACCTTCGGCGCGACGCGCTCGGCGAGTGCGGCGGAGGAGATCAAGCTCGGCACGCTCGCCCCGGCCGACTCCGCCTGGGGCAAGGTCTTCAAGGCCTGGGGCAAGGCCGTCGAAGACGAGAGCCAGGGAGCGGTGAAGCTCACGTGGTTCTACAACGGTACGGCCGGTGACGAGATCACCATGGTGGCCAACACGCGCAGCGGTCAGATCGACGGCGGCGCGTTCACGGCAACGGGGCTCTCGCAGATCTATCCGCACATCATCGCGCTGCAGTTGCCGGGCCTCTTCCCGAACTGGGAGAAGCTCGACGCGGTGCGTGAAAAGACCCGCGCTCGCTTCGACAAGGGCTTCGAGGATCAGGGCTTCCACATCCTCGGCACGGGCGACGTCGGCATCGCGCACATCATGTCGCGCGGCGCTCCGATCCGCTCGCCGGACGACCTGAAGAAGCACCACCCGTTCTACATCACGGGTGATTCCATCGGTCAGAAGTTCCTCGAGACCGTCGGCGTCGCTTCGCCGCGCGCCCTCGCGGTGCCGGCGATCCTTCCCGCGATCTCGTCGCGCGCGGAAGGCGCTATCGACGTCATCAACGCGCCCTCCATCGCGGCCGAGCAGCTGCAGTGGGCGGCCCACGTCGACCACATCAACACGATGCCGGCCGGCATCGGGATCGGCGCGCTGGTCATCAACAAGGCGCGATTCGACAAGCTCCCGGCGGACGCGAAGGCGGTCATCGAGCGTACCGGCAAGAACACCGGCAAGGTCCTGACCGACCGCATCCGCAAGATCGACCAGCAGGCCTACGAGCGCCTCAAGGGCAGCAAGACCGTGGTGGAACTCAACGATGCCGAGAAGGCCGCGTGGAACGCCGTGTTCACCAAGGTCCGCAACGCCCTCAAGGCCGAAGGCAAGATCAACGCGGACGTCTTCAACGAAGTCGTGAGCGCGGCGGGGCACTGATCCCGGGCCTCGTCGACGTTCGATGACGCCAAGTCCCCCGCGACGCCTCCGAGAGGAGCGTCTGCGGGGGATTGTCGTTTGTGTCAAAAGCGCGCGTCTCTGAGGTACCCTCCCGGGTCGATGGCCGAAGAGAACGAGCCGAAGGGCGGGGCGGGCGACGAGGGCAAGGAAAAGCCCGAGGCGGCAAAGGGCTCGAAAGCCTCTTCTCAAACGAGCGCGCCGAGTGCGCAGGAGCTCGATACGCCTCCGGCGGTCTCCGCTGTGCAGGTTGCCGAAGGGCGCAAGGCCGCATGGGCCGCGCCGTTCGCTCGGCTCGATCGCGGATGGACCCGGCTCGATGCACGGCTCTGCGCGGGCGTGCTCGTCGCCGAGATCCTCACGCTCGTCTTCTGGATCGCGATGAAGTCGCTCGCGAGCACCGGACGCGGCGGTCCCGGACTCGTCTTCCGCTGCCTGGTAACGGCGACGGTCTTCGGCGGCGTCGCGCACCTGATCACGCGCAGGATGGACACGGGCGATCCGCGTCGACTCAAGGCCCAGGGCATCAACACGGCCGCCGTGGTTCTGGGCGGCGTGCTCGGCGCCACGTGGGGCGAGGCTGGGACGGCCTACTTCGGCAATCTGCTTGCATGGATGCAGAATGCATCCATTCTCGTCTTCTTCGGCGGCGCCAGCGAAGTGGCCAAGCGCCTGACGCTCTGGCTCGCGCTCCTCGGCGCGTCCGTCGCCACCGGGCAGGGTAAGCACATCAACGTCGACGTCGTGATGCGCTTCCTCTCTCCGCGCGCACGCGTGCCGGTGGCCGTGCTCGGCTGGCTCGCCGCGGCGCTCGTGTGCTTGTGCGCGATGTGGGGTTTCTTCGATCACGTCGCCATCGCCGACTACCGCATCGCGCCCACGATGCCGTGCCCGCAAGACACCACGAAGCGCTGCAACACGCCGCCGAGCGAGAAGATCGACAGGGTGTGGAGCACCACCAAGAAGGATCTCTTCCTGGCACGGCGCCAGATCTCGCTCGACCTGAAGACGCTTCCGAAGGTCCTCACGGGAACGCCCTACAACGAGTCGCTCACGCCGAAGGAATGGAACGCCTGGCTGCGCGAAGGCAATTGGGAGAGAGAGTTCGACCCCGAGGCCGTCAAGGCGATGGAGCTCCCCGAAGACGGCTCGGGCGGTGACTACCGAGCGCCCGCCGTCACGTCGTATCCCGGCGGCTCGGAGCAGATCCACAAGCTGCTCATCCGCGAGCTGAACTTCGTCGTGGCCTTCGGCCTGCTCGTCATCGCCCTTCGCTTCGTGCTGCGATCGCTCCTCGCCATCGGCGGTTGGGTCGATGTCGACCCGAACGCCGTCCACAGTGACGACGAGCTCGTTCACGCGCACGAGGAGGCGGCACGATGAGCGCCGCGGCCTCCAACGTCTCTCCCAATCCGCGCACGGCGAAGATCACCTTCGGCATCCTCGGTGCCGTGGTCGCGATCATGGGGGCCATCGGCGGCGCGGCCGTGGCCCTCGTCGTTGCCCTCGCGCTCCTCGGCATGCCGCTCTTCGCGGTCATGGGCGGCGCCACCGAGCTCGCTTGGCTCTTGCACGCCGATCCGGATCAGCAGGTCTTCCGGCGTCTCGCTCCGGAGGTCTTCGGCTCGCGCTTCGCCGGCTCGCCGATCCTGACCACGATTCCGCTCTTCACGTTCGTCGGCTACCTGATGGCCGAGTCCAAGACGCCCGAGCGGCTCGTGCGTACGGCCACGGCATGGGTCGGCTGGCTTCCGGGCGGTCTCGCGATCGTGTGCGTGCTCGCGAGCGCCGTCTTCACGCTGTTCACCGGAGGCAGCGGCGTCACGATCATCGCCGTCGGCGGCTTGCTCCTCCCTGCGCTCCGCCAGAAGGGGTATTCCGAGAAGTTCGCGCTCGGCCTCGTGACCACGGGCGGTTCGCTCGGCCTGCTCTTGCCGTTCGCGCTGCCGCTCCTGGTCTACGCGATGGTGACGGGCCTCGATTTCCAGCTCGTCAACAAGGCGGTCATCGCGCCCGGCCTGCTCGTGCTCGGCTTCTTCGTCGCGTACTCGGCGTGGATCGGTACGAAGGAGAAGATTCCGCGCACGCCCTTCGACCTCCGCGAGGCCCTCTCCTCGACGTGGGCCTTCAAGTGGGAGATCGGCGTCTTCGTCCTGCTCGTCGTGTGCATCCTCACGAACACGGCGGAGATCGACGAGGCCGCGGGACTCGTTGCGCTCTACACGCTTTGCATCGAGTGCTTCGTCTACAAGGACCTCTCGATCAAGAAGGACCTCGTCCGGGTTGCCAAGGCGTCGATGGCGCTCGCCGGTGCCGTCATCCTCATCCTGGCGATGGCGAACTCGCTCACGAGCTACGTCGTCGATCAGCGCCTGCCCGATCGGGTGCTCGAGGCGATGCTTCGGGTCGGTCTCGACAAGACCTGGCAGTTCCTGATCGTGATGAACCTGTTCCTGCTCGTGCTCGGCATGATCATGGACGGCTTCAGCGCGATCCTCGTGGCCGTGCCGCTCATCCTGCCCTTCGCGGCGCACTTCGGGCTCGGCCCGTTCCACGTCGCGATCATGTTCGTGCTGAACCTGGAGCTCGCGTTCTCGTGCCCGCCGATGGGCCTGAACCTCTTCATCTCGAGCTTCCGGTTCAATCGCCCGGTCGTGAGCCTCTATCGGATCGCGGTGCCGTTCGTGGGCCTGCTCGCGGCGGCGCTGCTCGTGGTCACCTACGTACCTAGGCTCTCGAACGCGCTGGTCCTCGGCGACATCCAGGAGTGGCGCGACAGGGCCGCGCGCGAACACCGAACGCCGCGCGAAGCTTGGCGCCTCGAGTGTGTGCAGCAGGATCCGTCGAATCCGCTTCCGTGCTCGGAGGAGGACAAGAAGAACTTCCCGAACGGGCAGATGCCCGAACCTGCGGCAGCACCCACCGTCGTCAACGACGCCGGCGCGGCGCCGTCCGGGGAGGAGGAGGACATCGAGTCGCTCATCTCCGGCAAGGACGCGGGAGCGCCGAAGGCCGAAGCGGGCACGAACCCCGAGTCCGAGGACGACCTCGAAGGGCTCATCAAGGGAGGCGGCGGAGCCGCGGATGCGGGGGCCGACGCAGCACCGAAGAAGCCCGCGCCGGTACCGGGGCACGAGACCGAGGACGAGCTCGAGAACCTCATCAAGGGCGGCCATTGACGCGCGCACGCGGGAGCCTCGACGCTTTCGCGTGCGTCTTCGTTTTGGCGAACGGGCTCGTCGTCGCGTGCGGCGCACCCGAGCGTGACGTCGTTCCTTCGCCGGTGACGCCCGCCGAAGAGCCCGTGCGCACAGCGCCGCCGCCGGTGATGAGTGCCGCGTCGGCGGAGAACGCTCCCGACGCGGCAGCGCCGGCCCCGAGTGCTCCTCCTGCACTTCCGCCGAGGCGCCGCGAAGAGAAGCACGAAGCACGGACGACGTCGTTCGGGCCGGGACCGGTCGAGCCTTCGGCACCTCACGCGTTCAAGCTCGCGGCGAACCTCAAGGCCGCGCGAGCGTCGCCGAGTGGGAAGAAGACGCTCGAGATCTTCTCGCTCCTGCCCGAGACGATTCTCACGAAGCAGCGCACGGCGGTGGACCCCTTCGCCGACGGCGAATGGCTGCTCGTGTACGGCGAAGACGTCGACGTGCCGGGCAACAACGTGAACGCCGTTCGTCACGGCAGGCCGGCCGTCGAGGTCTCCGGCGCGATCGCCAAGGCCGGCTTTCTTCCGCTCGAGGAGGGACCGAAGGGCGCCGTGCGAACGGAGCTCTTCGACGTGCGCGACGCGCTCTTCTCACCCACGCCGTCGCTCTTGGTCATGGCGCCGCGTGATCGCGCCAAGGAAATCTCGGTGGCGCTCGTGAGGCCGGTCGATCCGGGGTTCAAGAGCGGTGAGCTCGCGCGCGTCTTCTTCAAGGAGCCCTGGCGCGCGACGTCGATCTTGCCGAAGTCACTCTCCGACGCGCTCGTCGTCGTGCGACCCGCGAGCGACGATGGCCTCGACGTGTCCGCCGAAGCAACGTGCCCCGACGAGGCGGCGTGCAAGGAGATTGCCGAGGGCCTTCGTCAGCGGGCAGCGCGAATGAACTCGCTGATGGTTCGCGTGGCCACGCGCGGCCTGCTCATCCCGCTCACCGTCGAGGGGAAACCTGGAGGGGAGGGAATTCGCGCGGAGGGAACGAAGCTTCGCGCATCCGTGCATGCTGCACCCGATCAGGTGCAGAGCATTCTCAACTTCGTGCGCGCCGCGCTCGGACTGCCCGCGGCCGATCCCGGATCGCCCTGATCAGGGCGCGTCGAGGGCGTCGCGGCAGCAGCGGAACCCCAGGTCGTCGCCCCAGCTCGAGGCGGGCGGGTGAAAGGAGTCGCCGGGCGCGCAGCTCAGGTCGGTCGTCAGCGGGTCGCCCGTCGCGGGCGGGGTGCTGTTGAATGCGCCGCCCACGCAGACGCATGACCTGTTCGCGCCCCCGTCGTCACATGCGTTGATCCACTCGCGAACGTTGCCGCTCATGTCGAAGAGCGCGGTGGAGGCCCCTTCACAGCCTGTGAAAGATGCGACGGGCGCGATGCCTGCGTCGAGGGTCTTGTCGTTGCACGCGCCGGCCACGTAGGCCGTTCCGTACGGAAAAGCGCGCGTGCCGTTCTTCGAGCACGCCGCGGTCCACTCGACTTCGTTTGGCGCGGCGTATCCGATGACGGGACCGCCGCCGATTTTTCCGCAAAGGCGCTTGCCGGCCCAGTCGCAGTACGCCCGAGCATCGCACCAGTCGACGCAGGTGACGGGATACTGGCCTCGCGTTGTCGGGGCGTGCTGGCCGCAACCGTTGACGGGAGCGAGCGAGAGATTGTTCGCGCACTCGGCGGGCTGACCGTAGCTGCCGCCCGTTGCATCGAGGAATTCCTGGTACTGCGCCTGCGTGACCTCCGTGGAGTCGATGCAGTACGCAACCTTCGCCACCGACTCGACGAGCACCATCGCGGCGCCCTTTCCGGGGCATCGCGTGTTCGCGGGGGCATTGCCATCTCCGGTGCCACCATCACCGTCGTCCGACGTGTCGCTGCGTCCGTCAGGATCGTGCGCGGCATCGAGTCCGTCGGTGCGCAGCGCGTCCCCAGCGAGACCGTCGGTTTTGGTCAGCGAGCAACCACCGACGCCCACGACCAAGGCGACGAGGCACGCGCCCGGGCCCAGGACGCGCGCACGGATTCGACGTTTGCTGACTCCGTCTTTGGTCGACGATTCGAGTGGGAGCACTTCCCTTGACGCTATCGAATCTCGAGCGTGATGCGAAATGGCCCGTTCGCGGACCTGCTTGTTGTCGATCTCTGCGACACGTCCGACCGGATGGATTCGTTCCGTCTCGTGCTCGTTTCGCCGTGTCTTCGCCCCGCCGGATGTGTTTCCTTTGGACTCCGAGAATGGTGCTCGAGTCGCTCATCCTGCGGTATGGCTACTTCGCTGTCGGGGTCGGCACGTTCTTCGAGGGTGAGACGATCCTCATCGCGGCCGGTGCGCTGGCACATCGTGGGCTCTTGTCGCTGCCGTTCGTCGTTCTCGCAGCCTTCATCGGTGGGACGGCGGGCGACCAGATGTGGTTCCACGTCGGCGAGCGCTTCGGACGTCGTTACATCGAGAGGCGGCCGGCGCTCCGCGATCGTGCCGATCGCGTGGAACGCTGGTTCGCTCGCTACGGCGACGCGTTCGTGATCGGCTTCCGTTTCGTCTATGGCATCCGGGTGGTGACGCCCGTGCTTCTCGGGGCGAGTCACTTTTCGACGCGTCGGTTCGCGTTTCTCAACATGATCGGCGCGGGGATCTGGGCGGCCACGTTCGGCATTCTCGGTTGGGCGCTCGGAGCGAGCTTCTCCGCGATCTTGGCGCGGGCGGGGCGCATCGAAGAGCTCGTGGTGGCCGCCGTCGGCCTCGGCGCGGCGCTTTGGGTAGCGCAGCGCGTCCTCAGGAAGCGTCCGCCCCCGGACGGGCACGCGCCTTCCGGGGGAAATCCGCCCGATTCACCGAGCGATTAGAGGCACTCGCCGAAGCTCTGGTAGTTGGTCAGGGTCTGTTCGCACTGGGGCTCGCTCACGGTCTCGACCCATTCCTGGCAGTCGGCGGCCGTCGTGTCGTAGCCGTCGTTGTGGAACTTCGTGCAGCACGCTGCGAGCGACGAGCACTTGGGATGCTCGCTCTGGAAGACCTGGCCGATCGTTCCGCCGCCTGCCTTGCACTGCTTCAGGGCATCGACGCACTGCTGCGGCTCACCCGCCATGGCGAGGCCCACGCACGCGAGCTGGGTACCGAAGTCAGCGAGCCCGTCGCAGCAGGTTTCCAGATCGACGCAATCCTTGTCCGACGGCGGGGCGCCCGCGTCTGGCTTGCCGACGTCGACGCTCGCGTCGCCCGGCTTCGGCGAGCCGCTCGGACCCTTCGTGCTGTCGGAGTCGTCGCTCGACGAGCCCGACTTCGACTTGCCGTTCGGGCTGCCGTCCTTCGCGTCGTCCTGACACTGGGAGTCGTCCTGACAGATCGGCGTGCTCTTCGCGTCCGACGAGGAGCAGGCAATCGAGGCGAGGCCTCCCAGGACGAACGCAACGACCGACAGCGAGAGATAAGCCTTCATCGACGGGCCATCTCAGCAACCGTCGTTCCAGCCTACATTGTGGGCAGTGAGAGTGCTAAGCGCTTGAAATTACTGAGTTGCACAACGTGGCCAGGGTGGATCGTGAGCAAATCCCCTGGCGGCGGCGTTGCTCACCCGGTTGGCGCTGCGGAAAAACTCAGAGCTTGATGGACTTCCAGCTTCCGCCCCGGAACTTGGTCGACATGACGATGGCCGCACCGATCGCGTAAGCGACGGCGGCCGACCACATCCCGGTGAGCCCGAAGCGGTTTCCGAGCACCCAGGCGAGCGGCACGAGGACCAGGAAGACGAGGCAGAACTGAGCGGCGGCGACGAACTTCGTGTTTCCCGCGCCGAAGAGAGCCTCGCTCAAGATCATCGCCACGGCGATGACCGGCGTGATGATACCCATCATGCGCATGGGCACGAGCGCCGCCTGACGGACGGCCTCCGAGTGCGAGATGAGGTTCACGATCTGCGGGGTGAAGAGAACACCCTCGAAGAGACCGACCACACCGAAGAGCACCACGCCGAGCCGCACGCTGGCCCATCCGAAGCGCGACGCGTCGTCGGGGCGCTTGGCCGCGAGCGACTGCGCGACGAGGGTAGCCGTGGCCGTGCCGAACGCGAGGCACGCCGTGAACGTGAGCTTGAGGATGGCGACGATGTCCATGCTGGCGGCGCCGTTGACCGCTTCACGCCCGGCCGCCGGCACGCCCGCCGCAAGGGCCTCCGCGGCGTCGAGACGACCGGCCACCTTCGTGAAGAGACCGAAGCCGACCATCATCACGATGGTGGCGAGCGCCGCGGGAATCGAGAGCTTGAGGATGTCCCACGTGAGCGGGCGCGAGATGTTCGACCAGCGCACCGGGTTGAAGCGCGTGCGCTCCCGCGTGGCGTAGGCGATCATGATCCCGAGGCCGATCCACGTGGAGACGAACGCGGCAAAGCCGGCGCCGGGCGCTCCCATGCGGGGCGCACCGAAGTTGCCGAAGATGAACATCCAGCAGAAGAGGACGTTGAAGACGTTCATCACCACGGCCGAGACGAGGTGCACCCACGTCTTGCCGATGCCGTCGAAGAACGCCTTGAACGCCATCGTCATCGCCATCGAGACGACGCCGAGCAAACGCCATTTCGAATACGAGTAGGCGATGGAATGAGCTTCCGGCACGGGAAGCATCAAGCCGAGCAGGCCCTTGATGGTGAACGCGCCGAGGATCGCGAATGCGATGCCGGCGACGAGGCAGAACCACGCCGCGTTGGCCAGCACCGCGCCGGCTTCCTCGTACTTGCGCTCGGCATAGCGCCGAGCCGTGTAGGCCTGCGTGCCGACGCTGATGGCGGACAGCGAACCGCCGAACAGCCAGACGATCAGCAGGGAAGGGAGGAGGGCGGCCTGAGCGTTCGAGTCTTCCGGATGCGGAAGGCGCGTGAAGAAGAAGACGTCGATCTCGTTGACGACGCTCTGCGAGAGCATCGCGATGACGGTGGGCAACGCCAGCCGCAGGATCGTGCGGTACGGCGGGCCGGAAATGAGCGCCAGGTCGACTTCGCCCGCGTGAGCATGCCCGGGCGTGTGTTCGTGTTCGGGCCCTTCGCTCGACTGCGCAGGCGTCGAACTCGAGCTTCCCTCGTGCGTCTGGAGGACGGTCGCCATGTAAAAAAAGCACTGCTTGCGTAGGCGAGCCACCACCCGATGGCAAGGGCGGCCGGCCGTCAGGGGCTCAAAGGGCTAGGAAATCGGGCGGGCTTGGGCTTTTATCCCCGAAATTCCGGAGGTGTGATGAAGTCAACGTCGTTCGGAGCCAGGCATTCCAAGGGAGCAGCGATTGTTACGCTGGCGGCTTTTGCCGCATTTGCGGGCATGGCGAGCTCGGGATGCGTGATGCAGCGCGACCACGACGCGCTCGTCGCCAAGACGAACCAGCTCCAGCAAGAAATCGAGAAGGAGCGCAACGAGCTCGCCCAAGCCCGCGCCGACCTGGATGCGACCCGGCAGCGGCTCGACAACGCCCTGCGCGCAAACGCGGACTCGAGCACCGACGTGATGTCGTCGAAGGCGCGGCTCAACGATCTGGCCGGTCGCTTCGACGAGGTCCAGCACGGTCTCGAGGAGCTCAAGCGTGACGTCGGCGCGTCGCGCACCGAACTCTATGCCCGCATCGACGAGCTGAAGCGTGCGAGCCAACCTGCCCCAGCCGCTCCGCCCGTCACCATCCCGCAGGACAAGGCGACCCACTTCTCGCAGCTCAAGGAGGCGTACGGGAGGCGCGACTTCGTCACCGTGCGCGCGCTTGGCCCCGAGTACGTCAACCGTTACCCGAACGACGAGAAGGCCGACGAAGCACTCTTCATGCTCGGCGATTCGGACCTCGCCGACGGACGGCCGAGCTCTTCGCTCGGACACATGAATCGCTTCCTCAAGCTCTTCCCTCGCTCGAAGTTCCTCGATCGCGTGCTCTTCGACATGGGCGAGGCCTACTTGGCCCTCCACGACTGCGGCAACGCCAAGACGGCGTTCGATGCCGTCGACAAGCGCTTCTCCAAGGAGAAGATCGGCGCCGACGCACGCGCGAAGCTCGCCACCATCGCGAAGAATCCGCCTGGGCTTTGCGCTCCGCAGTGAGATCCGCACGTAACGGCTGAGCGCAGCGAGCACCCGCGCTCGCTGCGCATAGGCTCCGTTTGCCGCCAACCGGATCGCATGTAGGGCCTTGCAGGTGGCCCGAAACGTGCGCTTCTTCGGCGCACGCATGCGTGTGTCCTCGGGAGACGTTACCGAATCGTCACGGAGCGTTCACGGACGAGCCGCGCCCGTCGTCGAAGGTGCCGGCGTGCAAAGCGCCGCAGCGCAACGATCCATCAAGATGAAAGCGGTCGGGCTCACTGTCCGCTACCACGACAAGGAAGCGGTTCGTGACGTGTCGCTCGACGCGCACGCCAACGAAGTCCTCGCGCTCATCGGGCCGAGCGGTTGCGGCAAGAGCACGTTCTTGCGCTCGCTCAACCGAATGAACGACACCGTCGACGGCGTCCGCATCACGGGACGCGTCGAGCTCGACGGCGAAGAAGTTTACGCCAGCGACGTCGACCCGGTGCTCGTGCGACGTCGCGTCGGCATGGTGTTCCAGAAGTCGAACCCGTTCCCGAAGTCGATCTTCGAGAACGTCGCGTACGGCCTGCGCATCGCCGGCGTCACGAAGAAGTCGATTCTCACCGAGAAGGTCGAGAAGGCCCTGCAGCAGGCGGCGCTCTGGGACGAGGTGAAGGATCGCCTCGACGACTCGGGCCTCGCACTCTCGGGCGGGCAGCAGCAGCGCCTCTGCATCGCGCGCGCACTCGCCGTCGACCCCGAAGTGCTCCTGATGGACGAGCCCGCGAGCGCGCTCGACCCGATCGCGACGGCGAAGATCGAGGATCTCGTCCACGAGCTCCGCAAGGTGCTCACGATCGTCATCGTCACGCACAACATGCAGCAGGCCGCGCGTATCTCGCAGCGGACTGCGTTCTTCTATATGGGCCGGCTCGTCGAAGCCGGTGAGACGTCGGACCTCTTCACGCGGCCGAAAGAAGAGCAGACCGAAGACTACATCACGGGCCGTTTCGGCTGATTCCGGAGCCATTCATGATGACGATTTCCAACGTCTCGAAGACCGTTGCGGCGTTTGCTTTGTTCGCGACGGTGGCGTGTGACAAGTCCCCTCCGCCCTCGCCGACGACGACTCCTGGGTCGGTCGGACAGGCCGCCACCGCGCCGGCGGCGGACCGCACCGTTCGCGCGAGCGGTTCGAGCGCTCTCCAGCCGCTCGTGAACGCGGCGAAGGAGAAGTTCGAAGCGAAGAACAAGGGCGTCAGCGTCGAAGTTTCGGCAGGTGGTTCGAAGAAGGGCCTCGCGGACGTCGCGTCCGGCGCCGTGCACATCGGCAACAGCGACATCTTCGCGCCCGACGATCTCAAGAGCCAGCTCGTCGACCACAAGGTGGCGGTCGTCGGCTTCGCCGCGATGGCGAACAAGGGCACCTACAACGACAAGGTGAAGAGCCTCTCGCAGGACGATCTTGCCAAGGTGTTCTCGGGCAAGATCACCAACTGGAAGGACCTCGGCGGTGAGTCGACGCCCATCGTCGTCATCAACCGCGCCGCCGGTTCGGGGACACGCACGGTGTTCGGACGCACCGTCCTCGGCGGTGACCACTTCGTCGAGTCGCAGACCGAAGACAACTCGGGCGCGCTCGTTGCGAAGTTGAAGCAGACCAAGGGCGCCATCAGCTACCTCGCGCTGTCGTTCAAGGACGATGGCCTCGTCACCTTCGGGCTCAAGGGCGACGCCGGCGTCGTCGAGCCGTCGCCGGAGACGATCGCGACGGGCGCGTATCCCATCTGGGCGTACGAGCACATGTACACGAAGGGCGAGCCGACGGGCACGACCAAGGTGTTCCTCGACTACATCGTCTCGCCCGAGTTCCAGAATGAAGTGCTTCCCACGGTGAAGGGCTTCATCCCGGTGACGGCGATGAAGGTCACGCGCGAGCACGACTGACCATGGCCATGGCCCCTCGCGCCTTCCCGGCGGAAACCGAAGTTACGACGGAGCGCCGCTCGTTCGCGCGGCGCGAGTCGCGTCCCGTAGAAGTCGCCGTGCGCTTCTTCTTCGCGGCGTGTGCCGTGCTCGTGGTCGTGGCGACGGCGCTGATGATCGCGTTTCTCGCGCGGGCGGGGCTCGCGGGGATTGGCGAGGTCGGGCTCGGCTCGCTGCTGACCGGCCGTACGTGGAAGCCGGAGGCCGATGTGTTCGGCGGCCTGCCGCTCATCGTGGGCACGGTGGTGAGCGCCGTGGGCGCGCTCGTGGTCGGTGCGCTGCCGGCCGTCCTCTCGGCCGTGTGGGTGCACGAGCTCTCGCACAAGAACTCGCGTCGCATCTACCGGCGCATCATGGAGCTCGCCGCCGCGGTGCCCAGCGTCGTGTACGGCTGGCTCGCGCTCACGTACCTCGTGCCTCACGCGCTTTCGCTCGCGCACCTCATCTACGGTGAGGAAGCGCACGTCGGAGGCGAGGGGCTCGCATCGGCGGCCATGCTGCTCGGCGTGATGATCGCGCCGACGGTGCACCTCCTCTCGCTCGACGCTCTCTCCAAGATTCCGGACGATCTCCGTCTCGCGAGCGCGGCGCTCGGCGCCTCTCCGCTCCAGACCTCGTTCCGCGTGGCGGTGCCTAGCGCCTGGCGCGGGATCATCGTCGCCGTCTTCTTCGGCTTCGCCCGCGCGGCGGGTGAAACGATGGCCGTGCAGATGGTCATCGGCGGTGCACGCAAGCTGCCGGAGAACTTGTTCCAGCCGACCACCACCATCTCCGCGCAAGTGGTGATGGACATGCAGAATGCGCGGCCGGGAACGACCGCGAGCAACGTTCTCTTCTCGATGTCGCTCGTGCTGCTGCTGGTGTCGGTCGGCGTCGTGCTCCTGACACGCGTGCTGACGCGCACGAACGGCTCGAAGCGCAAGAGGACGGCATGAGCGCCGGCACGTTGTCGAAGTCGCGTCGCGCGGGGCGTGGCCTCGAGCAGCTCGTCGTTCGCGGGCTCGCCTTGATGGCCGGTCTCCTCGGCGGCGGATACGTCCTCGGGCTGCTCTTCCTCGTCCTCCGCGGCGGGGGACGCCTCGCTGGTTTCACCGCGTATCCGACGCCGCTCTCCGACATCGACGGCGAATCGACGATGCGCATCGCGCTCGGGTTCGTCCTCTTCGGCGGGGCGGCTTGGGTGGTCGACCGCTCGATCGTGACCGTTCTCGATCGATTGAAGGCCGGCTCGCGCGCACTTCGTCGAGGGATCTCCATCGGCCTGTTCGCGCTGACCGTGGTGCTCGCCGTGGCGCTGCGTGACCATCTCCCGCGCTTCCTCATCTCACTGCCGAGCGAGACGACGGCGGGTGGCGGTATCGGCCCGCAGATCTTCAACACGCTCTACTTCGCCGTCCTCAGTACGGCGTTCACCTTGCCGGTGGGCGTGGGCGCAGCTGTGTATCTTGCACGCTTCGCGCCTTCGCGCCGACTCGTGACGACGGTTCGCGTTGCGCTCGATACGCTCGCGTCGCTCCCGAGCATCGTCTACGGCCTCTTCGGGTTCCTCGTGTTCGTCGTGCAGATGCGCGCGGGCTACTCGCTGCTTGCCGGCGCATTCGTGCTGGCCGTCCTCAACCTGCCGCTCGTCGTCGGAATCACCGAAGACAGCCTTCGCGCCGTTCCGCGCGAGGTGGAGGAGGCGAGCCTGGCGCTCGGGGCGACGCAGGTTCAGACCATCGTTCGCGTGTCGCTGCCTTACGCTTGGCCCGGTATCCTCAGCGCGCTCGTCCTGAGTGTCGGCCGCGTCTTCGCCGAGAGCGCGCCGCTCATCATGACGGCCGGCACGACCATCTCTCGCGCGAATGCATACTCGCTCGACCCGATGCGCGGCGGCGAGACGCTCGCGGTGCACCTCTGGTACGTCAACTCCGCGGGCCTCAGCCCCGACAAGGCCGACGTCAGCGCGGGCACAGCCGCCGTGCTCGTCCTCCTCATCGCGCTGACGAACATGCTCGCCGCGCGCCTCGCCAAACTCGGCGGCTCCGAAGGCCCCCGCGTCCGCCGCGCCACGAAGTAGCGTCGGTCTATGGCGCTTGCGTGGCGACGTTGCGCGCGCGGCTCCGCACCGAATCGCGTCCAGCGGCACTGCGGAGCAACGGCCTATTGAGGGGGGAGGGCAAGCAGGCGAGCATGCCCCGCATGGCGAACCCCCAGGGCACACCGATCTGGTACGAACTCCTCACGAGTGACGCGAAGGCCGCGAGCGCTTTCTACGAGCGCGTGGTTGGCTGGACGATCCCCGCTCCCGCGCCCACGGACCCGATGGCATACTGGCACATCGAGACTGCGAACGGGATGGTCGGCGGCATGATGACCCTCTCGAACGACATGACCTCGCAAGGCGCTCGGCCGACGTGGCTCTCGTACATCGCCGTGGACGACGTGGACGCGACCGTGAAGAAGGCGATCGAGGCGGGAGGCAAACTCCTCATGCCCGCCATGAACCTCGACAAGGTCGGTCGATTCGCGCTCATCGCCGATCCGCAAGGCATCCCCATCTACGTCATGCGCGGCGCGAGCGAGGAGACGAGCCACGCGTTCGAGCGCACGGGCATGGGCAAGTGCAACTGGAACGAGCTCTCCACGCCGGACCAGGCCGTGGGCAACGCGTTCTACACGAAGGTTTTCGGCTGGACGTACCCGGACAAGATGAGCATGGGCCCGATGGGGGACTACATGTTCATCGACGCAGCGGGGCAGGGCATCGGAGCGACGATGCCGAAGCAGCCGGACGGGCACCCAGGGTGGACGTTCTACTTCCGCGTGCCCAACATCGATGAGGCGGTGACGAAGATCGCCGCGGCGGGCGGGAAGGTCATCGTGAACCCTATGGAGGTTCCCGGTGGCGACCGCGTCCTCGTCGCGGTCGACCCGCAGGGCGTTCATTTCGGCCTTGTCGCGCAGGGCAAGCCAGCCTGAGCAAGCCAGCCTGAGCAAGCCTGCCTGAGCGTCGTTCCGAGATGACAGAAGCCCCGGCGCCGCAAGGCTCACCGGGGCTTTCTCTTGTCACGTCGGCCGTTCATCCATCGGGCGACTTCAGCTCGATGGCTCCACTCCCGCCCATCGCCTCGATCCACGTCGGTGACGCTCGATGAGCTGGCTTGGTCGCGCGCACGCGAGGTTGCACGCGAGCTCCGAGCGGGCGCATCGTGCGAGCTAGCATCTCTCTGCGCCTATCTGTTTCCGGAGGACGAATCGAGCCGTTCCGCGTTCAGGGCTTCGGAACCGGGAACGAAGACCAGACGTCGTCGTCCGGGCGGTCGACCGGAAGGGTGCCGAGCGCTCCGAAGCGGCGCACGTCGACCCAGCGATGGCCTTCGAGGAAGAGCGAATAACGACGCTGGTAGAGGATCTCGTTGAGGAGCGCGGCCGGCGTGACCGCGCCGGCGTAGGGCGACACGTTGTGCACGGAACGAATGCGGTTGATGGCGACGATGGCGTCGGGGAACTGACCGAGCTGCGCCCTCGCCTCGGCATAGAGCAGGACGAGCTCCTCGTTTCGGATGATCGGGAACGGCGCCGTCGCGGACGTGTAACGCCACGCGTCGCGGTTGCTGGTGAGGCCGGCCTGCGAGGCGGGCGTCGACCGCAGCACCGTGGAAAGAAGGCGGTCGTCTCCCGTGGCGACGTCCGTCGCGAACGAAGGGTGCGCGACCCGCACGTCGCCCTCGCCGTTCGGCGCGGTGAACAGGCTGTTGCGAGCGTCTCCCGGGACGTTCGTGAACGGCATGTACACGCCGAGCCGGAGGTCGGCGTTGAGACTGAGGAAACTCTCGCCGAGCGTCGTGAGGAGCAGCGGCCAGTTCTTCTGGTATGCGGCGACGCGTGCGGCGAGCGCGCGGTTGAACTTCAGGAACGTCGACGGCGTGTCGAAGCCCTCGAAGCCGCTCGAGAGGGAGAAGTCGAACGTCGCGCCGGGGAGGTTCGCCTTCGCGTCGTCGAGCAGCGCCATGACGTGCGCGAGGACTTCGTCTTTCGTCCGCGCGGGCTGCGCGTCGTTCTCGACGTCCACGCGTAGCCCCTGCTCATCGGAGAGCGTCAAATCGAGGAGGAGCTGGTAGGCGAGGACGGTCTCGGCAACGGCGGCGTAACCCTTCTTGTCGGTGGCGGTGACGTCCGTGGCGTTCGCGCTGCGCGTCTCGAGTCGCTTGGCGTTGCGGGCGACCCAATAGCGGGACGTCCAGGGCCGTGTGACGTAGAACGCGTCGCTCGCGAGTACGCTCGTTCCACCGCCGAGCAGATCGGTCGTGTAGCGCGGCTCCTTCGACGAGAAGCGATACATCTCACGGCCCACGATGCCTACCGCGTCGACGTAGACGTCCATGTCGCAACGCATGCCGGCTTCGACGGTCGCGAGGAGGTTACGTATCTCGCCGCGCTCGGCCGAGAGCTGCGGGTAGCCGCGCTTCACGGGTCCACAGATCCCGTCCGCACAATTGGTCGTTTCGCAATCGGCGTCCGCGAGGCAGCGCTGGCACTGCCCACAAGGAGCGCAGCCGCCGCCGCAATCGACGTCGGTCTCGGCGGCGTCCATCACGCCGTCGCTGCACTTGGCGCGATCGACCGGAGCACTCGAGTCGCTCCCGCCGTCGATCGGATCATGGCGCTCGATCGGCGCGCCGCTGTCTGGGTTCGTCGCCAGCGCCGCGCCGTCGTCGCTCGAGCACGCGAGTGTAGGGGAGAGGGCGAGGATGAAGGCCGAACACACGAGCAAGCGCGCCGAACGAACGAACATGGTCACCCATTCTACGCGCGCCGCGCCCGAAGCGGTGTCGTGCACGTTGGTGACATCGGCGCGGTCGTGGAGATGCGTCTCGTGATGCTTCCTGCATCGCGCATGCCGCGTCAGTGCAGGCGAGAGCCGAGCCGAGCGCGCGAGCCCTCGGCACAGAGAACTCTTCGAGGCCGTCCGTTCCCGTCGGTGCGAGATGTGGCCTCTTGGTCATGCCCTTCGTTGCTGCGGCCTCGCGTGTGAGAGCGTTGCGAACTCTTAATGCTCCGTCCGTTGTTCGGCGGTGCGTCGAATGCCATATTTCCCGTCATGCGCGCGTGCGGGGGCTTCGGGGTTGCTCTCGTTGCAAGCCTGGTTGGATGTGCGGGCCAACCGCCTCCGATGTCACGCGTCGTTGCGCCCGTGCCAAAGCATGCGGAAGGCTCGGCCAAGCTCGTCTTTCTGTGGCCGCCCGATAGCTGCGAAGGGGGCGGCTATCAGGTCATCACGACGCGCGGCGGCAAGTTCGTCGGCAACATCGCGCGAGGCACACGCCTCGAGACGGACCTTGCGCCTGGGAGCTACGACTTCATCACGTGGAACAGCGAAAAGGAGCGCTTCGGGCAAGCTCCTTCGGTCGAACGCACCGGCGTGCTCCACGCCGACGTCCGCCCCCAGCAGACCTACTTCGTGCGACTCGCGTTCGGCGAGTGGGCCGTCTCCGGGCCGAGAGAGCAGTGGTCGAGGACATGGACGGGACGCGGCCCGCTTCGCCGGTGTGTCGAATCCGATGCTGCGCTCGTTCGCCTCTCCCCGCAGTCGAACCTGTGGCCGCATTTGCAGGAATGGCTCGATGAGCTCACGCCAATCGCCGCCGATACGGAATCAGGACAACGCTGGCTGGAACAGCAGCCGTGGCTCGTTGCGACCCATCGCGACCTCGCTGACGCTCGTGCGCTTCGTCTGACGCGCGAAGCCCGGAGGCTCGCTTCGATCGAACCGACCGACGGCGTCGCGCTGGTCCCCTGACCGCGTCCAACGGGGAGGCGAGACCACGCTCAATCAGCCGACGACGCGGTGGCGAGCGACGGAGCCGTCGAGGTACAGCACGGCGAACTCGTCGCGCAGGGTGCTGATGGCGACGGGCTCGAATGGCCGTGTGATGGGGTCACCGATCGGCGCGAGCGTCGCTGCGTCGACGACCTGGAGGACCGTCCGATACATGCCGATCCCGACGACGATGAAGCCCTCGCCGATGGCGAAGATCTTCGACCGGCAGTCGTCGGCGCTCACGTTCTCGGGCGGCGCGGCGTATTCCGGGCCGACCGTCACGTCGTCCTTCGACAACGCCATGAGCTGAGGCTTCGTCAGGTCATTTTCGTCGCTGACGAAGGCCCAGGCGATGCCGTCACGCACGGGCGCGACATCGGATTCGAACTTCGCATTTCGGACTTCACGCTTCGCGCCAGTCTCGAGGTCGACCACGTTCACGACGACGCCCGTCTCACCGGGCTTTTCCGCGACGAGCACACCGTTCGTGAGGTACGGGGTCAGGAGCCCCTTGAACGTGTATAGCGGGCTGTGTTTGCCGGCCCGATAAACATGGAGCTTGTCGTAGTCATCGCTCATGGCGGCGACCGTCTTCGTCGAGGCATCGACGGCGCCGGCGACGCGCTGCTGACTGAGCTCGAGGATCACCTGCCCGTCGAGATCGCGTACGCGACACCTGTTCCCCTTCGTCTCGACGATTCCGCCTTCGATGAGCGTGGCAGACTCGAACTCTTTTGCTTGTTGCGTTCGGGGATCGAGGATCGAAACCGTTTCGTCCCAGGTTTCCAAGACGATGCGGCCGCCTCGGCTCATCTTCGCCGCTTTGCTCTTGCACCGATGAATCGTCTGGCGGGCCTCGCTCGAGATGTCGATGCGTTCCACGTACGCGCTGTGGACGACGAACACCGATTCGCCGTCGCCCGCGTGGAGGATGCGGCCTCCTCGATCGTAGGCGCTCTCGCTGAAGTCCTGCTCGTCCAGGATCCACGCGCCGCCATCCGACGGGTTCGCATCATCCCGCACCGCGCTGGGGAACGGCCACAGGATGATCTTTCCGTCACCCGTCGAGAGGGCATTCAAATCGAGGCTGCCGGAGCGCGGATAGGTGTCGGCCGCACCGGAGGCCTCCTCGTCGGGCACGGTGGCCAAGGGGGCCTCGAGGGAAATACCCTGCTCCTCGAGGAAGGTCTCGAGGGCCGGCGACTTCTTCTTCGCGGCCGCCCTGACGAGCGCGAGGAGCCCTTTGGCCGCGGCGTCGAGCTTTTCGCGCGCCTCTGCGTACTGCTTGCGGTCTTCGAAGAGCGACCAGAACACTTCGGGGAGATCGTCCGAATCAGGCTCCGCGGCGCGCCGGAGCGCATCGACGATGGCTTCGTCGTTCTCCGTGTCGGCGGCGCCAACGTCGCTGCACTCGTCTTGGACCGCCACCAGTCCTTCGTGCGCCTCGGCCAGCTTCGCGGCGACCTCGCTGTCGGCCTTCGACTTCTTCTTTCGCTTCGTTCCCCCGTCGCCCGTCGTGCGCTCCATCGAGCCATCGAGGCCGAGAAGGTGGCTCGATTGGTCGGCGAGCCTCGCCCTGATTCCCCCCTCGACGAACGCGACATGGTCGACGAGATCCCGGAAGGGCTTGCTCTTGGCGACGACGCGCAGCTCTCTCTCGGAGACTTCGCCGATCACGACGTGCGTGACGACGGAGGCGGCGAAGCGGTTACCGTTGGTGGCGATGGCACTGATGAGGCGCGTGTCACCGAAGTTGTGCACCGGTTGGGGCGCGGCCAGCCGATGAAGCTCGTTTCCCTCGCGGTCGACGAGGACGAGATCGCCACCGCCGGTTCCGACGAGGACGAGCCCGTCATTGCTGACGCCGACCGCAGCGACGTCTTCTGCAACGAGCTGACGAAGGGAGGATGGCGCGAACGCGGGAGGGATGACGTCGAGCGCTTCGAGGGTCTTCATCGGCCTTGCGTGAGTGACGCCGCCTTTCGGCGGAAGTCGCACGACAAGGTGCAAGGAACGATGAAATTCGGCTCGCCGTCGATCTCGGCGGCACGATTCTCAGCGGCGTTCGAGCCGTCGAGACGCGGCGCTCACTCGTCGGCGGCGGGATCGGCTTGGTGCTGTCCCGAGCGCCCCGAGCGGCTGCGCGAGTTCCGCTTGATGGCGGGTTCGGGGTTCGCACCGAGCCGCGAGAGCATGCGCTTCGCTTCGGCCGAGTCGGGGTGATTGGAGAGCCACTCTTCGAGTGCGCCTCGCGCTTCGCGACGACGCCCGGCGGCTTCGAGCGCCGCGGCAAGGAAGAGGCGAGGCTCGGCGCTGCCGTCGTGGACCGCCCACGCCTCCGCCGCTCGACGCGCTTCGCGCGTCTCGCCCGCATTCATCGCGGCGATGGCCCAAGCCTTGAGGGCCTTGGGGTCCGTCGAGCGGTCGCGCGCGTTCGCACGAGCGTCGGCAAGACGTGCCTTCGGATCTTCGCTCTGGCGCGCCGAGGCTCGGACGAGGAGGCCGTTTCCGGGCTCCTTGGCCGGCGCTTCGGCGACCACGGCCGGAGCCGCGGCCTGATCGTGCTTGCGTGACGGCTTCGCGTCGCGACGTGCGTCGTCGTCGCGGTCCTTGACGGGCACGAGCACGGGCGCGTTCGCGGCTACCGGCTCGGCCTTCGGCGCCTCGGGGGCGCTCTCCGCCGTCACCGGCGGGGCAGGGACGGGGTCGGCTGCGGCCGCGGCCACGGCCACGATGGGCGGCGCAGCGACCTCGGGGGCTTCGGCGGCTGCGGGAGGTTGGGACGGAAGATCGGCGACCGCCAGCGTCGTGACCGACGGCTTGCTCGTCATCGCGGTTACTGTGCGGTGAAGCTTGTCCTTCAGACCCGCCACGGCGATGAGGCCAATGGAGGCCATGACCGCCACCGCCGCGAATGCACGGGCGCGCTTGCGACGGCGATCCGGCGCGCGCAGGGCTTCTTCGAGCGCTTCACGCATCGCGCGTGCGCTCTCGTAGCGAGCGTCTTTCGACTTCGCCAGGGCCTTGAGAATGACGGCTTCGAGCTCGCCCGGAATGACGGCATGCGGCGCACGCGTGCGCGGGTGCTCCGGCTCTTCGCGCAGCTGCTTGCCCATCACCACGACGGCCGAGCCCTCGAAGGGACGCGCGCCGGTGACGAGCTCGTAGAGCACGCACCCGAGCGCATAGACGTCACATCGTGCGTCGACCGCCTCACCCGCGACCTGCTCGGGCGCCATGTACTCGGGCGTGCCGAACACGGCGAAGCCCTTCTGGCGCTTCTCGGGCGCGCCTCCGCCCGCCGTCTCCGCGAGGGCCATGGCGACGCCGAAGTCGAGGAGCTTGAGCTCGCCTTCCGAGGTGAGGAACAGGTTCTGAGGCTTGAGATCCCGATGAACGAGGCCGGCGTCGTGTGCGGCTTCGAGCGCGCGCGTGGCCTGGATCGCGAGGCGCGTGGCCGATCGCCATCCGAGTCCCTTTTCGGCCTCGATGTCGAGCGTGTGGCCGTCGAGCAGCTCCATCGCGAGGAACACACGACCGTCGATCGACTTGCCGAAGTCGTGCAGCTGGACGAGGTTCGGATGCGAGAGCTTGGCCACCGCGCGCGCTTCGCGACGGAAGCGTTCGACCGCATCGTGGGCTGCCGCGTGCGCCGCCGAGAGAACCTTCACGGCGTACTTGCGACCGAGCTCCATGTGCTCGGCCTCGAAGACTTCGCCGCTCGCGCCTTCGCCGATCTTCTTGAGGAGGCGATAGGGCGTGCCGCCGAGGATGGTCGGATCGGCGGTCATCTGCGCCGCGTGGATCTCCATCACGCCGCTTGCGGGCGGCGTCTCGTTCTCGCGACGGAGCTCACGCGCTTGCTTGAGGATCTTCGCGAACTCGGCGCGCGAGCGGGCGGGCTCGTGCGGCCAGAGCGTCTTCATGAGGGCGCTGATGCGGGCTCGCGTGCTGCGTTCGCCGGACTTGCCGGCCGGAGCCTGCGCGAGAACACGGGCCAGATCGGTGGCGGCGACGGAGGCGTTCGCGTAGCGCTCGTCGGGATCGTTCGAGCAGAGCTTGGCAATGATGACGTCGAGCTCACGCGGAATGCCGCGCGTCGGAGCGAGCAGGGGGATCTCGAACTTGTTCGCGGCAACCTCTTCGAGGTGCTTCTGCGCTTCGCCCGAGAGCAGGCGCTTGCCGGCGCACAGCTCCCAGAGCATGACACCCATCGCGTAGATGTCGATGCGTCCGTCGCCGACCTGCTGGCGGGCGACTTCCGGCGCGACGTAACCGGGCTTCGCGAAGACGACGCCGGCGACGGTGTGGCAGCGGCGGTTGTGGCCGCGCGCGGTGCCGAAGTCGATGAGCTTCACCTCGCCCGCGTGACCGATCATCACGTTCTGCGGGGAGAGGTCGCGGTGAACGATGCCGAGCGGCGTGCCGTCGGCACCGGCGCGCTCGTGCACGTGCGCGAGGGCCTGGCCCATCTCGATGGCAATCGCGGCAGCTTCAGGCCAGCCGATGCGGGCACCGACCTGCACGGCGCGATGGCGAAGGTCGGCGAGCGAGCGCCCTTCGACGTACTCGACGACCGTGTACGGCTCGCCGTTCTCGTCGGTCGAGGCCTCGAGGATCTGCGCGACGCCCGGGTGGTTGAGCTGCGACTGGACGCGAGCCTCGTCGAGGAAGCGCGCCAGGAAAGATCCATCGTGAATGTGATCGCGACGGACGGTCTTCACGACGATGGGACGCTCGGCACCCTCGATGCCGGTCGTGGCCGCGAGGTAGACGTCGCCCATGCCCCCGCGCGCGAGCAGCTTGAGCAGCAGAAGCCGCCCGAAGACGCGGGGCAGCGGAATGCTGACGACGGACGCCGAGGAAAATCCCTTGTCGGCGGCGTTGGCAGGAGCCGGCTGGCTCGCAGGCGCTTCCCGCTTCTCGTCTCCGGCTTGGCGCTGAGCTTCGCTCATGCCCCTTGCATAAGGAGGGCGGCGGCAGAGGGCCAAGTTTCGGGGGAAGGGGCTTGACGGCCCTTGCGGCTCGGCGCGTCAAAAGCGCCAGAGCCGCTCCGCAGGTTCGCCCTTACAAGCCGCTGTTCGGGTGAGTCGTGTGACACGTCGCGGTGCATTGCTGGAATGCCGTTGCCAGCGTCCCGCCCACGTACGCGCTCTCGATGGGGCCGAACTTCGTCACGTGGCTGGGCGGATAGGACTTGTGGCAGGAGAGGCACGCGCTCTGGCTCGTTCGCGCGATGCTCGCGTTGTCGAGATGGCACGAGGCACATCGCGTGAGCGGAGCATCGAAGCGCCCCGAGCGTGAGTGAACGAAGTGGGTGCGCACGGAAACGGGGCCCTCCGGTTCGAAGGTCAGAGGTGCGTGACACGGCGTGCACGTGGCGCGGTTGTCGTTGCCGTGGAGCACGATGCCGAGCGCACCGCCTCCGTCATGGCAGGTCTTGCATCCGCCAGTGCCGAGCTTCGCTTCGGTGTGCTCTGCCGTGCCGACCTGGATCTCGATCGTGCGGGTTCGCGGGAGCTCCTGACCTAGATAGTTGCGTCGCGCTTTCAGGCTCACCAGGTACGTTCCGGCGGGGGCGTCCGGTGGGAGTCGGAAGGTGAACTCGTCGCTCACGGGCGCAGTGATGTTGCCGGCGAGCAGGTTGCCGAACGTCGGAAACGACCATGCTTGCCCGAAGACTCCGTCGCGCGAGAGGACGCCCGTGGTCACGATGCCGTCGGGGGATGCGAGGTCCGCCGGGCCGAGCGTCGAGCGGATCGGCTGTACGGCTTGCGCGGGGCCGACGATGCTGGCGACCATCTGGTGCTCCCGGTGCTTGCGGCGCCAGTACGTCGCGACGGGGTCGGCTGCGTTCCAGTACTGGAGTCCCGAATCGTTCGCGGTCAGCGACTCGAGGTACGTTGGGAGCGATCCGACGGGGTGAAGGCGCGTCCCCGAGCCGTCGCGGAACGTGACACGGAATCGGAGCGTCGTGCCCGGAGCATAAATGCCGCCCGCTTCTGCGGGAGTGAGCGGGTCGATCGAAATCCCGAAGTTGTAATCGAACGTCGGTGACCCGACCTGGATGACCGGAATGGAGTACGTGCGTGTCCGCCAGCGCATGCGCAACGCTGTCGTCGAGGGCTGGAGTTTGATGGCGTGCGACGCCCGCGTCGCGTTTCGAAGCTCGACCAGCGCCTCTTCCACGTAGTTCGTCGCCGTGGTGCAGTCGCCCCGCGACGCGCAGTCCTTTGCGTACTGGATGGCGCGAAGCCGTCGGACGAAGAAGTTGTCCGCCGGGGTCCGGTCGTCCCCCTTACCGACGTGCACGGTCCACGGAGGAGCGGTCGGCTGTCCACCGGCGTCGATCTGGTCGACGACGATCACGCTCTGTTCCTCCATCCAGCGCGCGCTGCGATAGAAGCGTCGCCGCTCGAAGGTCCCGTCCGGATTCGGCGCGGCAAGCACCTCCTCATCGCGGAGCGAAAGCCCGCTCCAATCGAGGGAGGCGAAGTCCCCCGATGTCGCCAGGCCCTGTACGCCGTGGTCCACTGCAGCGGTGGTGCTGGCGCGGATATCGATCTGATCGATATAGAGCTGCTGATTCGCGCGCACGCGGAGCGGAGTCCCGCTGCCGTTGTCGACGTCGAGTGCGATCCCGATCGGCGTGTCGGTCGTCGTCGGCCCTTCGCTGGGACCCGTCACCTGGAGGGCGGAGGTGGCTCGAGCCGTTGGACCCGCCGGATCGACCGCGCGCTCGCCGCCTCCGTCCGAAACTGCACATGATGCGGCGACACCGACCAACGCCGTCCCGAGAAGGACATCGAGCACGCGCGCTGATCCATGCCGCTCGATTGCGCGGACTACCCCTGCGATTCGGCGCATTGCATTTCCCCCTTCAAAGCGAGCTAACGTACCGGGGAACGCCAGCACAGCGCGGCAGAGGAGGTGAGATCGTTGCCTTGTCCGGCCACGTCCTTCAGCCCCCAGCCACCCGAGCCCCGATAGCGGACGGCCTCGTCAACCGCCCCGCGGCGCACATAGGACATCGGAGCGCCGACGAGGTCAAGCGTGGACGGACGTACGCAAGTCGGCCGCGCATTCAGGCCAAACGTCGCGCTCTCGTCGGTTGGTGGTGGATGGGCGACTCTACTCGCGTCGCAGTGGCCAGACGTGAGCGCCGTCGTTGCCTATTACGGAGTCGCCGACGCCGACGATGCCGCCATCGCGAAGATCGGCGCCCCAGTCCTCCTCGTTTGCGGAACGCAGGACGATACGGCCGAGGACGTCGTCGCCTTCGAAGCTGCCCTCAAAGCGCAACGCAAAGCCGTGCAGACAATCTGGAACGGAGAGGGCCATAATTTCGCCGACCCTTCGAATCCTCGCTATTCGCTCCGCGCTGCGGACGCCGCGTATCGAGAGGTTCGCACCTTCCTCCAACGCGCTCTGCACGACTGACCCCGGGCGGCGCGACCGCCGGCGAGCGCGACCGCTTTGGCATCGAAATCGCTATGCTCGGCGTCATGCGCGGTCGTGTTCACGCGATTTTCGGGCGCCGAAGCGCCCTTCAGGGGGGCATCGCTCTCGCAGCTCTTGCGCTCACGCGCAAATCTCGCGCGGGTCAGTCGACCCAATCGCTGTTCCGCATCGACCGGAGCAAGAACGCGAACATCGTCCAGTACGACGCTGTTCTCCTCAGCCCGACGGAGCTGAACAAGGACAGGCCCATCATCGGCTACTGGATCAACAAAGCAGAGGACGGCCGGAGGATGGAGTTCAACGCCCTCGACAAGCTGGCATACGGCTTCAAGGTCGAGCGCGAGAAGGGCACGTCGTCCTGGATTCTCCGGCTCGCAGCGTCGCCGAAGCGGCCGATTCGTGTCGTCTGGTGGAACGGGCGCTGGGTACCGCAGATGCTCATCGCGGGGACGTCGGCGGTCCTCGACCATCTGTACGTCGTGACCGACGAAGGGGGCGTCATCCCCACCGTTCGCTATGTCGACGCGTTCGGAGCCGAGATGGCGACCGGCAAGCCGGTGACCGAGCGGCTGACGCCCTGAACGTTTGCATTCCTCGCCCCGGACGACGCCGCGCGGCGCGAGTCGGACCCGTGCAGCGCTAGCTGCGAGCGCGCGCGATCACGAGCGACGCTCGCCAACGTCACTCCGCGACGAGTGTACCTCGAACACTCGAGCCGGCGCCGACTCCGCTCGTTGCGACGAGAATCGGATATCCGTTGTCTGCGGGCATGGTGAACGTCTTGAACTCGCCGTCGCCGAGACTGCCCGTATCGAAGACCGTCTTGAATTTGCTGTCTTTGAACTGAATCGCCAGTTTCGCTCCGCCCGTCGCCGCGACGCTGAAGCGGAACGAGGTCCCCGGAGTCCACGGCGCCCAGCTGAGTCGCGGACTCCACGTATTCGTCGTCTGCGTTTGCGTGACCACTGTGGTCGTCGCGGGGAACACGAGCGCCTGCTTCCAGGAGTCGAACGTGCCACCGTTCGTCACGGTGCTCCACAGTCCACGCATCGACATGCGATTGAGGTTTTGATTGGGCGTGAAGGTATTGCCATTTCCGTCGACGAATTGGTCGGCACGAGCAACACGAAGTGCGTGGGCGATGTCGAACAGCTGGTTCTCGACGACGCTGTCCCACTCGCCTGGCCCCTTCGTCGATACCGTGAAGGAGCTGCCGTTCTCGACGTAGATGGCAAACGGCGTGTCACCGTTCGTGTCGACGAGGCGAGCTCCGTAGGTCTGAAGAGTCTTGATGACCTTCAGAAGCCCCGGCGACGTGATCTTCGAGGTATCGAACGTCGACGGCAGCATCAGCAGCGATCCCATCGGGATCTGGCCTTTGTAAGCCGTCGCGCTGTTGCCATCTTCCAACGTTGCAGGGAAAACGAATCCGGGTTTCTCCGCCGTTCCGTCGAGCGAGAGCGCAAGAGCATGATGGAACATCGGCTCGCCGTCGTTGGACTCGGCGATGCGGATGAGGCCAGCGATGGTACAGACCCCCGAGGCACGAGCGCCTTGAGAACGATGAGCGGGATCGGCGAAGCCCGATCCGGCGAGAGGTGACCACGCGTATTGCGTCGCGTGCCAGACCTTCGAAGCGTCTTGTTTGAGTTGCCAGAACGAGTGGATGATGCCCGCTTCGACGTCGACGATGTCCGCGTGGCCATCGCTCCCCGTGGCCGCCACGACGGACGCCGGCCAGTGTGGAATGACGACGGGGCATGGACCGAGCACGTCGGAGCAATTCGGATTTGTCGCGCCGCCGTTTCCCTGAACGGTCATCGGCGGGTCGGACGGTGACGCCAAGAACCCCGCCGTCGAGAAGGGACCGCCGGAAACCGTGGGGAAGAAGTCGAGGCGCTTCGTCGGAGGAATTTGATAGTCCCCCAAAACGGGATTCACCGGTTGACTGTTCCACAGCGAATCGGCCGCGAACGGACGATCGAACGTTCCCCAAGCCACGCCGGCGTCTCCACCACCGCCATCGGTCCCCGGTACGTTCGCGTTTCCGTTCGCGTCGGGGGTGGCGCTCGTCGAGGCGTCGGCCATCGGTGCCGACTCGTCCGACGAACCACAAGCTGCACTCGATGCCAAGACGATGAGCGGGAGGATGAGCGGGACGATGAGTGTCGTGGCGAGGGTTCCGCTGACTGCCCCACGAGCGACGCGCATCATCGAAGGATTCGTACCGCGCGACGCCGCCCTGAAGCAAGGAACGTCGGTTCACGATTTCGTGACGGAGCGGCGAGAGAAAGACCGTCGTAATGCCGACCCGACCGCGGAACGCATGCTCGGAACCTCGGGGGCCCAGGCGGACCCGACGCGAGAGGGAACGTCGGGGCTCGAGCCGAGCCCGACGACGCCCGATGGAGGCTCGCCCCAATCGCCACCTGAAGAAGGAATGCTGTGCTGCGCGATGGCCTGCGGTCCCATCTTCGAGAATTCCTTTTGGTCAGAGCTCGATGATGCAACGCTTCGGACAAGCAGCTTCTCGGTGTGCCGTAACTCGGAGTGCTTCGAAGCCACGCTGACCGACGCGGTGCCGCCGCCACGCGGTCCCGGCTCGGGAATAATCAAGCAGTTCGTCGACTCGAGCGAGCGGGAACAGTCGCACGCGCCGCTCATCGAACTGCTCATCTGGGAGCGCGAAGCGCCAGGTGCGCCTCGTCACATGATCTTGAGCTACCTGCCGTGGGCGTCGAATGACTGGAGGGACGGTGACGTTTACGAGCTGACGATGAAGGATGGAGAGGGCACCGTCGTCTTTCATCGGCAAACGACGGTCACGTACACGATCAGCCAAGTGTGCTGTCAGACGTGCGGGCATGCCGGCTTCGACGGCGGTACGTGAGCGTAATTGGCAATGTGCACCGATCTCGGCGACAGCGCAGCGCGATGCTCTCCGCGGACTCGCTGCCAGAATGACACGCTGACATTTGCGTCTCTCGGGAACGTTGCCACGTTGCCATGTTGGCGCGGGGGCGTCCTAGGCCGCGACGAGGAAGAGGCCGCTTTTGTCGTGCGCTGTCTCGCCATCAAGCTCTGGCACGCCCTCTGCTGTGCGGGTTCCCCATGGCCCATTCGCTCCCGCCGCTTCCGTCGCTTTTCCCCCATGGACCGCGGCGTCGTGTCTTGCTCGGGCTCGCGCTCGGAGCATCGTGCGCCGTCGCGATCTCCGTCGTCAGTCGCCGCGCCGAGGCCGCGACGATCGACTTGAACCCGGCCTATGCGGGAAATCCGCCGGCGCTCCCGCGCATCGGCGCCGACGGCACGATCGTGAAGAAGCGCCCGCTCAACCTCACTCCCGAGGGCGTGAACCTCCAAGACTGCCTGGACAATCAGTCGATCCGCTTCCCGCTCGTCCTCGCTCAGTTCCAGGCGAACGCCTCCCTCCAGGCCTGGGCGACCCTCTCGGGGGCCGATTGCTCCCTGCAGGCCAATCGAATCAGCGCGGCGGCCGTTTGCTGGAACCTCGTGACCGGAATTCCGCTCCAACAGTTCCCGGTCGTCGACATCCCCGTTCGCAAAATCATGTCGGGTGCGCTCTCGCCGGCGTCGCCCGATGCCACCCAGGCCATTTGCGGGAAGGTCGATCTTGCGAGCTTCTCCGTTCAGTTTCTTTATTTCGATCCGGGACAGGTCGCGACGCCTTCGGCGACTACGGCCTTTCCGGTCCTGGTCGATACCATCGGCCCGCCGCCGCCGAGTGGGATCACCGCGCTTCCCGGAAACGCGAGCATCACGGTCGAGTGGCAGTCGATCAGCGGCGGAGGCGGCCTCACGGCGCTGACGGGGGTGAACGTCTACTGTGATCCGGCTTCGTCGTCGGCCGCGCCCGATGCATCGGCATCGACGTGTTCGAGCCCGAACTTCACCGCGAACACGTTGCCCAACAATGACTTCAACGCGCGCTTCTTGTGCGGAGGCGTCACCGGCAACACCGGAAGCTCCGCGATTGCGAAAAGCATCAACGGTGTTCCACTCCAGAACGGCATTCGCTACGCCGTTGCCGTCGCCGCGACCGACGCCTTCGCGAACGTCGGCCCACTCTCGTTTCCGCCCGTCTGCGCGACGACGGACGCGTCACTCCCCGTTGCCGTGGCCGAGGGCGGCGGCGGCTGCTCCGTCGCGGGCCTCGGGGGGCCACCGGAGGCTTCAGCGTGATGGCGCTCGTGGGCGCGCTCACGGCGGCGACACTGCGCCGGCGTCTCGCGCGGCGGGATGCTCGGAGCCGCGACTCCAGCGACTCGAAGGACGCACTTTTTCGAGACGTCGCGTGAGCGAGGAGGGCTGGCCCGCGGCGATCAAGTGCACATTTGCGAGGCGCGTGTGTGGCCATGCTCGCGGAAGCTATTAACTGAAGCCGTACGAGCGCACACGGTGCGGCCCCATGCCGTCTCGTACGCGGAGCAGAAGGTGACCAGGTTCTGCATGTGGGAGAGGAGGGAAAGATGAGGCCACTCGAAGGGCGTGTCGCCATCGTGACGGGGGCCGCGCAGGGAATCGGTCGCGCCATAGCGGTCAAGCTCGCCGAACAAGGTGCCGAGCTGGTCCTCGTGGACCAGAAGGTCTCGTCCGAGACGGCCGAGGAGATTGGCCGTCGAACGATGTCACTCGTCGTCGACGTGTCGAGCGACGATGGGTGGGCTCGGATGGCGAAGGACGTCGACCAGGAGCACGGGCGCGTCGACATCGTCGTCAACAACGCAGCCTACTATCCACACGCGCTCCTGGAGGACCTCACATTCGATATCTGGCATCGAACGATTGCCGTCAACCTGGATGCGTGTTTCTTGAGTGCGAAGTACTTCATCCCGATGATGCGAAAGCGTACGTGGGGGCGAATGGTGAACATCTCGTCGAATTCGATCGGGACGAATTCGAAGGGAATGAGCCACTACATGGCCTCGAAGATGGGAATCCTCGGTTTTACCCGCGGTCTCGCCAATGAGGTGGCGGACGATGGAATCACGGTCAACGCCGTTCTGCCGGCGATTACGAACACGGCCGCGACTGCGGGTATGCCGGAGGAAGCAAGGCGAAGTGTGTGGCAGCAGCAGGCGATTCAGCGATTCGCGGAACCGATGGACATCGCCGGTCCTGTCGCCTTCCTTTGTGGGAACGATGCGGCTTTCATCACTGGACAATCGATCGTGGCCGACGGCGGCATGTACAAGATTTCGTGACGCGAGTGCCAGTGGGACTACGTCATGCAATTTCACGGATGCGCGGGAACCACGGCCGCGTTGGCGCTCGGCAGATCTATCGTGAACGTCGCCCCCTTGCCGGGGTCGCTGGTGACCGCGACCGATCCTCCATGCGCCTCGACGATGCTCCGCACGAGGAAGAGCCCGAGCCCCAATCCGCCGTAGTGCGTGATGGGGGCCGCGCGCTCCAACTTACCAAAGATTCGCGCCTGATCTTCTCTGCCAATGCCTATGCCGTAATCGCGAACCATGAGCGTCACCCGATCGGCTTCGCTCCGTAGGCGCACCTCGACCGGCTTGCCTGCGCCGAACTTCAATGCGTTCGTCAGCAGCTCGGTAACGACCCCTTCGATCCGGAACGGGTCCACGTCGGCGCGGATCTCCGGCTCCACGTCGAGTATGAGCTCGCCCCCACTCCTCGCCAATGGCTCACGAAATCCCTGACAAGCGTCGTGAACGAGGAGCGAGAGATCGACATTCTCGCGCTCGAGCGGCGCGAACCCGCGCTCCATGTGAGCCACGTCCACGACGTGCTCCACCAGTCTGACCAAGCGATCGAAGTTGCGCTGGAGGCCGCTGACAATCTCCGACAGGACGGACTTCTGCGCCGCGACGTCTGCTTCGCGTAACCGGCGCGCCAGCATCCAGAGATGCATTTTCATCGGGGCAAGCGGTGTCCGGAGCTCGTGCGCCGTGATCGCCAGGAACTCTTCGCGCATGCGCAGCGCTGCGGCAGACTCCTCGCGAGCCCGACGCTCCCTCGCGAGGAGCAAATCGGATCGGACGGCCATGAGCACGGTCATGGCAAACGCAATCAGCAACGACACGTTCACGGTCGTCGGATCTCGGTAGATGAGTAGCCCGATGGAGAGGGATAGAAGGACCACACCCCAGACGAAGGTCATGGCGGCCGGGAGTCGGGTGACGGGCAACGCCCGTTTGTCTCGAAGGAGAGGGAGCTGCTCTTCGGCTGCCAGGTAGAGAAGCGCGAATGCCAGCGTCCACAAGGCGTCGAAGGGGCGCCCCGAGGAGTAACCCCGCTTGACCATCACGGTCACGAACTCGAAATACGCTCCCGTGAGCACGGCCAGACCAGCCAGGAGCAAGCGTGCGACACGTCGAGAGAGGTTCGTCGGGCGCGAGAAGAGCACGGCGCCCCTGATCAACGCGGCCGAGTAGCAGATGCCTCGGGTGACAACAGGGAAGAGCTCGTGAGGACTCCAGGACACTCGCGAGAGTGGTGCGTAGAGCAACGACAACCAGATCAAGAGGACGAGGCAGAAGGCGCTGGCCCCTTCCAGCAGTTCGTCCCAGCGTTCCCTGTCGGCGGCGGCGCGGAAATACGAGAGGCCGAAGACGAAGAACACCGGCATGATGCTGAAGGCGCTCGAAGGGACCTCGAAAACCGGAGCGGGGATGCCTTTCGCGACTTCACGGAAGCTCCACCACAAGATCGAGAGGAGCCACGAGACGATCCCGATGCCGAGCAAGAGCCAACCCTTCCGCTGAGGACGCGGGGCCAGCCGAGAGACACGGAAGAATTGCAAGGCCGCGGTGAGCGAGGCGCCCGTCCAGCACAGGTCGGACCAGAACCGCGATGCCGGCGTACCGGGGCCGAGCAGCAATACGCCAGCGGCATGCGCGATGACGTACGCCGCGATGACCGCCAGCGCCACGTTGTGCCGTCCCGTCCCGTACGAACGACGGGATGACACCTGCAGCGAGGTGTTGGAGCCCGACATCGGAGGATGGGGAACCGACTGCAATCCGGGAGCCAGCCGCGAGCTCCTGCCGGGCTCGGAGGCGCGCTAGCGATAAACGTGGGTAGGCTCACGCCGGCCGAAGCGATCAGCGTTGCGTGAGCCACCAGCCGCCGCCCAGCGTTCGATACAGCTGGACGTAGGCCACGAGCTGCTGCCCTTCCAACTGCGCGAGCGACAGCTCGTTCGGGAACAGCTGCTCTTGTGCGTTGATGACGTCGAGGTACGTCGCCGTGCCGCCGTCGAATTGAATGCGCGAGACCTCGAGCGCGCGGCTGAGCGCGGCGACCTGCTTCGCGGTGGCGGCTCGTCGTTCGCGCAGCTTCTCGAGCGAAACGAGCGCGTCCGCGACGTCTTTGAAGGCCCTCGTGACCGTTTCGATGTAGGTCGTTCTCACCGCCAGCCACTCCTTCTTTTGCGCATCGAGCTGGTCGCGCAGCTGGCTGCCCTGCAAAACGGGCGCGAGCCAATTCACGCTCCCGCCCACGGAGTAGACTCCCGACGTATTCGTTCCTCCCTGGGAGACAAGGGCCAGATCATTGCTGACGATGCCGCCGAGGGCCGTGAGCGAGACCGTCGGAAACAGGTTGGCCGTGGCGACACCGACTTGCGCATTGGCGGCGACGAGATTGGCTTCAGCCTGCCTCACGTCGGGTCGGCGTTCGAGCAGCGCCGAGGGCAACCCCGCGGGCACCTCGGGCGGTTCCGCGAGCGTATCGCCCGTCGGCGAACGCGCGATGGGACCCGGCGTGCGCCCCATGAGAAGCGCGATCGTGTTCTCGGTCAGCGCGATCTGCTGTTCGGCGTTCGCGAGTGTATCTTTCGCGCCGTAAAGGTCGGCTTCGGCGCGCGCGACGTCGAGATCCGTTCCCACGCCGCCCTCGGCTCGGACGCGGAACAGGTCGAGCAACTCCGCGCGCGACGTCACGGTCCGGTCGGCGATGCTGCGCTGAAGGTCGAGCGCAAGGAGCTGGAAATAGTTCTGCGCGACGTCGGCGAGCACGGTCACCCAAACGCCGCGTCGCTCCTCTTCCGATGCCGCGTACTGTGCGCGCGCAACTTCCCGGTTTCGACGAATGCGTCCGAAAACGTCGATTTCCCACGACACGTTGCCCGTGGCGTTCACCGCCCAGAACGGCTGCGGAGTCGCGCCCAGGCCGGAGAGTGAATTGCCATAATTGCCCGTCGACGCTGCGCTCACGCTGGGCAGGAGCTGGGCGCCTGCGGCGCGCGCGAGGGCACGCGATTCGTCGACGCGCGCAGAAGCAACAATCAGGTCGAAGTTGCTTTTCAATGCATCGTTGACGAGTGCGTGGAGCGGGTCGTCCTGAAACACCTTCCACCACGGGAGATCGGCGAGCGATTCCGCTGTGGTGCCGGTCTGGAATCGGTAGCTCGAGGGCGCCGTCAGCTTCGGGCGTTCGTAGTTCGGCCCGACGGCACACCCCGTCACCACGGCGGCGGCGAGCAATACGAATCCGCGTATGCGCGCTCCCGGCGTCACGGTTGGGCCGTCACGGGCTTCGGCGCGGGCGCTTCGCTCGGCGGCTCCGTCTTTCCTTTCTTGCGCTTCAGGAACGCCACGAGTCGCTCGACCGCAACGAAGAGCGCCGGCGTGATGAAACTCGCGATCAGCGTCGCCGAGAGCATGCCGAAGATGACGACGGTGCCGAGGATTCGACGCGATACCGCGCCCGCGCCGGTGGCGCCGAGCAACGGCAGCATGCCGAAGACGAACGCGAAGGACGTCATCAAGATTGGCCTCAGACGGAGCCTCGCGCCTTCGAGGGCGGCATCGGTGACCGATTTGCCCGACTCGAGCTCGGAACGCGCGAACTCGACGATCAAGATCGCGTTCTTGGCCGCAAGGCCGATGAGCATGATGAGGCCGATCTGGGCATAGACGTTGAATTCCATTCGCAGCGCGAGAAGGCCGAGAAAAGCGCCGAGTGCGGCGATGGGTGTACCGAGCAAGACGGTGAACGGAAGCGACCAGCTTTCGTAAAGGGCGGCGAGGATCAGGAACACCGACAGGATCGCGAGCGCAAACGTGCCCGCCGCGCTGGGTTGGTTTGCCTGCTGATACGAGAGAGCGGACCACGCATACGAGAAGTCCGGGCCCAGCGTCTGATGCGCCACCTCTTCGAGCGCCTTCATGGCCTGTCCCGAGCTGTAACCCGGCGCAGGCTGCCCCGTCACTTCGGCCGAGGAAAAGAGATTGAAACGGGTCGTGAACTGAGGGCCAGCCGTGTCCTCGATCGTGACGAAGGAGGAGAGCGGAACCATCACGTTGTTCTTCGAGCGAACCCAGAATTGGCTCATCTGGGCCGCGTTCACGCGGTATTCGGGCGCGCCTGCGAGGTAGACGCGCCACTGCCGCCCGAAGCGATTGAAGTCGTTGATGTACGTGCTCCCCATGAACGCTTGGAGGGTCGCGTAGACGTCGCCGATGTCGATTCCCTCTTTCAGGACCTTGTCGCGATCGACGTTCGCGAAGATTTGAGGGACCTGCGCGCGAAACGTCGTGATGGCCCGACCGATCTCCGGTCGCTTCGAGGCGGCCTCGAGGAACTTGGCAGTCTGCAGCTCGAGTTCGCGAGGAGTGTGCGTACCGCTTCGGTCTTGAATGAGAATGTCGAAGCCGCCTCCCGTCCCGAGTCCTTGAATCGGGGGCGGTGGAAACGCCACGATCGTTGCCGCAGGAATGCCGCCAAAGAAGCGACGGTTCAGCGTGGAAGCGATACCTGCTGCAGTCAGCGCTTCGCCTTTGCGCTCGTCCCAAGGCTTCAAGCCGACGAAGACGAAGCCCGAGAACGTCGAGGTGCTCTGCGAGAGGAGGCTGAAACCGGCGATCGTGGCGTAGTTTTGGACGCCCTCCGTCTTGTCCAGGATCGCGCCGAGCTCGCGACATACTTCGTCCGTCCGCTGGAGCGAAGCTGCCGCCGGCAGCTCGATATTCACGAACAGGTAGCCCTGATCTTCTTCGGTGAAGAAGCCCGTCGGCGTCTTCTTTCCGAGCCAGCCGGCGCCTGCCGTCAGGATCACGAGAAGGCCGATGGCGATGACGAGCTTTCGCGCCAGCACGGCGCTGCCGGCGACGTAGCGGTCGCGGGTTCGGTCGAACGTGCGATTGAACGCACCGAAGAAACGGCCGGCAAGCGTCTTCTTCTTCCCCTCCTTGCGCGGGCGAAGCATGAGCGCCGAGAGCGCAGGGCTGAGCGAGAGCGCATTGAAGGCTGAAATGATGACCGAGATGGCGATCGTGAGCGCAAACTGCTGATAGAGTCGGCCCGCGATTCCGGGGATGAAAGCGACCGGAACGAAGACGGCCGAGAGGACGAGCGCGACGGCGATGATGGGCCCGCTGATCTCCTCCATCGCCTTCAGGGCCGCTTCTCGCGGCGCCATCCCATCCTCGATGTGGCGCTCGACGGCTTCGACGACCAGGATCGCGTCGTCGATGACGAGACCGATCGCGAGCACGAGCCCGAAGAGCGAAAGCGTGTTGATGGAAAACCCGAGGACGGGAAACACCGCAAAGGTCCCGATGAGCGACACGGGCACGGTGAGCAGCGGGATGACCGTGGCCCGCCAGTTCTGGAGAAAGAGAAAGACGACGAGGATGACGAGACCAAACGCCTCGACGAGCGTCACGAGCACTTCGCGAATGCCTTCCGTGACGGGCAAGGTGGTATCCAGCGAGGTGACGAACACGACGTCGTTCGGAAAGCGTCTGGCGAGCTCCTCCATCTTCTTTTTTGCGCCGTCTGCGACCACCAGAGCGTTCGACCCGGGGGTCTGGAAGATGGCCAGAACGGCGGCCGGCTTGCCGGTGAATGCGGCGCGCTGCGTATAGCTCTCCGTGCCCAGCTCGATGCGCGAGACATCCCTCATCCGCACGGTCGAACCGTCTGGATTCTCGCGCACGACGATGTTGCCGAACTCCTCCGCGGTGGACAGGCGGCCTTGAGCTCGAATCGTGTACGTGAACTCCTGCCCGGGGGGCGCCGGCTCCCCACCGACCTGGCCTGCGGGATTGACCGTACTCTGCCTCAGGACCGCGCTGCGCAGATCGCCGATCGTGAGACCGAGCGTTTGGAGTGCATCGGGACGCACCCAAATGCGCATCGCGTAGTTCGCGGCGCCGTAGATCTGCGTCTGGCCCACGCCGGACACGCGTAGCAGCTCGTCGTTGACGTTGATGGTGACGTAGTTGGAGAGAAAGTCCGCGTCGTAAGTCCCGTGCGGCGAGTAGACCGAGAAGACGAGGAGAGGCGACGAGACGGCTTTGCGCACCGTCACACCGAGAGCGTTGACGTCCGCGGGGAGAAACGGCTGTGCCTGTGACACGCGGTTTTGCACGAGGACGTTGTCGATATCGATGTTCGACTCGACCTTGAACGAGACGTTCAGCCTCATGGTGCCGTCGTTCGCGTTGAACGACTGCAGGTAAATCATGTTGTCGACGCCGTTGATCTGCTGCTCGACGGGCGTCGCGACCGATTGCTCCACCGTCCGAGCATCGGCGCCGGGAAAGCTCGTCGTAATCTGGATTTGGGGAGGAACGATGTTCGGATATTGCGCAACGGGCAGTCGCGTGGCCGAGACGGCCCCCACGAGGATGGTGAGGATGGCGATCACCATCGCCATGACGGGGTGGTTGATGAAGAACTTGCCCATCGTCCGTCACCTTCCCGGCGTATTCGCGGGTGAACGAGGAGGACCGGCGTCCGTCGGTTTCGGCGGAGGACCGGCGTCCGCCGCGGCCGGAGTCGCCGCAGCGTCCCCTGCTGCGCCCGTGGCCGTCGGGGTCAGAGGATTTTGCAATTCGACGGCAGCACTCGACAGCTGCAACGTCGACGTGTCCGCGGCAGCGGGGGTGATGGGCGCTCCGGCTTTGACTTTCTGAGTTCCTTCGAGCACGACGCGCTCGCCGGCTTTGACTCCGTTCTCCGCAACGACGAAGGATCCGCTCGTCGGACCAAGCTTCACGTTGCGCACCTCCACGATGTTCTTGGGCCCGATGACCGCGACTTGGTTCTGCCCTTGCACCTGGCTCACGGAGCGTTCGGGGACGAGCACCGCATTTGGCAGCTTGTCCGTGAAGCGCACGCGCGCGTATTGCCCCGGCCGCAGAAGCATGTCCGGGTTCGGAAAGAGCGCCTGGATCGTCACCGTCCCTGTCGACGGGTCGACCTGACTCGACACGATGGCGATATACCCTCGATAGGGATAGTGTTGGTCGCCGGCCAGTACGAGGTCGAGCCTCTGCGCGGGATCGTCCGAGGGCTGCGCAAGGTCCGATATCGGGCGCTCGGAGAGCAGCCTTATGCGTTCGGCGTACTCGAGGTACTTCGCCTCGCTGATCTGGAAGACGAAACGGATCGGGTTGATGTTCGACACCGTCGTGAGCAGGGTGGGCGAGGCCTGCCCGACGAGGTTACCGATGCGGATCTGCGCGATGTCGGCGATGCCGTCGATGGGCGCGACGACCCTCGTGTAACCGAGATTGATGTTCGCTTGTTTGAGCTGCCCTTGCGCGAGCTCCACCTGGCCCTTTCCAGCGTGAACGGCGGCGATGGCGTTATCGAGTTGCTCCTTCGAGGCCGCACGCTTGGCTACGAGCGGCGTGTAGCGCGCGACGTCGGCCTCGGCCTTTTCGAGCGCCGCGCGCGCCTGGCCGAGTTGCCCTTCGGCCTGCAGCTGCGCGGCGCGAAGCGGTTCCGGATCGATCGTGAAGAGGAGTGCGCCTGCCTTGACGAAGCTTCCTTCGCGATAGTTCTGTTCGAGAAGCGTTCCGGCGACGCGCGCGCGGACTTCCGCCCTCACGTTCGCATCGAGCGTGCCCGCGAATTCGCGGTACACGGTGACATCCTTCTGCGTCACTTCAGTGACCGAGACGACGGGTGGAGGCGGAGCCTGCTCGCGCCGCTTCGCGCAGCCGATGAGCGCAATCGCGAGGCCGATGCACCGCCAATCGATTCGATGCCGCCGACAGCCGTTCACCATCAACCGGTTAAGGCGCGGACCCCACCGGTCAAGTCTGCTTGAGCCAACGCACGTGCCGATGCCGCACATGGCGACCGTGGCGATGCACCGGTGACATGGCGACCGCGCTGCGCGGAAAAATCAGCGCGTCGCGCGCGGCCAGATCGCGGCATCGGCGTTGAGCTCGCGACCGACGACGATGCGATCTTGGCAGTTCGGACAGGTCTCGTCGTCGAAGGTGCGACGCGGGAGCTTCAACACGACGTACGCATCGGGCCGGGCGGAAGCCCTTCACCGCCCGAAGCCCCATGGGAGGCATGGCCGCCCTCGAGCGTCGCTTTACGACGATCCAGTCCGAGCTCGCCGGTCTCGCCCCTGACACCGAAGAAGCGCGTCAGCGTGCAGGTGTCACGCGAATTCCGCGTTCTCCCCGGAGTTCGGTCGACGACTCGCTCCGTCGATCCTGCCCTTTTCCGCTATCCGAGCTGATAGATTCGGCAGGTGGGCAACTCCACCGTCGCCAACTCGCTCCGACACGGCCGGCTCCGACGCGTTTCCAGCATGCCCCGAACGCTCGGGCCTCTCGGCGCAGCGCTCGTCGCAACCCTTGCTGGATGCACGGCAATCCTCGGGTTCGACAAGGACGTCGTCGAGCAGGGGCGCATCGTGAACGGCGCAAACGACAGCGGTCCGGCTCCGACGTCTCCCAGCGACGAGCCTGATGCGAGCGAGCCTCCTCCGGAAGCCGCGCTCCGCGGAGTGCCGGACACCACCTTCGGCGACGGCGGAGCGGCGAGCATTGTCAGCGGTCTCGATGTGTCGGCCGATCAGCCCGAGGCCGTTCGCGTGCAGTGCGGTGCGCTCTTCGACGAGACGGACGACCTCCTGGTCGCTTGCGCCACCGACAACAGCCGCGCGGCCGTCAAACGCAGGACCCACGCACTCCGCTTCACGACCGCCGGAGTGGTCGATTCCACGTTCGGGAGCGCCGACGGCGGAGGAGCGGAGTTCACGGACTTCGTTTCCCAGCCCGCGCGGCGCCCGCAAGGCGGTTACCTCTTCGTCGGCTACGCAGACGACCCGGGCTCGTCGAACTATCGCATGGGAAGGAACCTCGTTGCGGCACTGACCGCCGACGGTGCTCCCGATCCCTCGTTCGCCGACGCCGGACGACTGACCGTCGCGGTCACCAAGCCAGACGAAGGAGACACCCTCGAGTCGGTGGTTGCCATCGGCGACAAGGTGCTCGTGTCCGGCCGCACTTGGGCGAAGAACAGCGATTCGTTCTTCCTGGGGCACTCGTTCTGGGGCGAGGTCGACCCCACGACAGGCCAGTATTCCAAGCTCGTCGACAAGCGCGCAGAAGCGTTGAACTCCGAGTGGACGACGGGGGCGTTTCGCCCGAGCGCCGGCACCACGCTGGTCATCGGCACGATGATCCGAAGTGGCTACACGGCCGATACGGTAACCATCAGCCGCTACGCCGGCGAAGATCTCGACCCGACCTACGGCGACGGAGGGCTCGCCGAGATCTCGCAGCCTGGTCTGAACTTGATGGCGGTCGTCGGCAGCCTCGATTCGACGAACACCGGAGCGGCTCTCGTGGCGGCAAGCGGCGCCCTCGATGCGGGGTCGGTCGTGAGGTTCACCAGCGATGGGAAACGTGACCCCGCCTTTGGCGACGGTGGCGTGCGACCGCTTCCCCCTCCACCGCCGCTGTTCCCCGGCTCGCTCCAGATCACGGCGATGCTGCCGGTTGCCGATGGCAAGCTGATCGTTGGCGGCAACATCCTCCTACCGAACAAGACCCGCTCGCCCTTCATCCTGAGGCTCGATGCGAAGGGGGCCGCAGATCTCGAGTTCGGCACCTCGGGCTGGATCCAACCTTCGATCGGCGAAGTCTCCGGCCAAGCGAGCATCGAGGCTTTGCGGTTCTCGAAGGACGGACGCCTCCTCGCGGTGGGAACGGCAGTCAACGACGTGGGAACTCGAGATATCTTCGTCCTGCGCTTCCGCTAGTCTGGAAAAGCATCGCGGTACCGTCGCCGCCGCTTGCCATCATGCCCTTCATCGCACGCCGCCCGAAAACCTCGACTGTCTCGCCCGTCTTCTCGCGCACGCTCACGGTTCGCTCCCCCGTGATCGCGCTCCTGTGCACGACCATCGCCGGCTGCTCGGCGATCCTCGGCTTCGACAAGGACGTGAGCTCCGTCGACGACGACGCGCCGAACGTCTCGGGGGGCGACGGCGGCACATCCCCTGGCGTGCGTGACGGCGCTTCGAACGACGACGTCGACGTCAAACCGCTCGACGACGCGTCAGCGCCCGTGCCGCTCGAGTCATATCTCGACGAGACATTCGGCGAAGGCGGCCGCGTCATCGTCCCGGGCGTCGACGTCTCGGGCACCGGCTACCCCGTGGTATGCCGAACCGCGACCACGACCGATCACGCCGTGTGGTTCGCGTGCAGCCTGCTCAGCTCATCGGGGCCGACGCGTCTCTATCGCCTCGGGCCCGACGGCAAGCGCGACACCTCCGTGACGGGGGATGTGATTGCGAGCACCTACTCGTGGCTCGTGGCTCAGGACGTGAGAGTCGTCGCCGTCGGCCACTCGCAGGGGACGAACGCCGTCTTCCGGCACCTTCAGACGGGCGCGCTCGATACGACCTTTGGCAGTGGAGGTAAGCTGACCAAGAGCATGAGCGGGGGAGGGTCCGTCTTCTTCGGCTCGGCGCTCCGAATGGACGGGACCTTGTGGCTCGGCGGCACGACGACCACGGTCGGTGGCGGCCACACCGATGGCGTCGTGACTTCGCTGAACCTTGCAACCGGCACACTGGGCTCGGAGCTCCTCGACACCAAGCCCCTCTTCGCGAGCGCGCCGGACAGCCCGCCATCGTTTTCGGCCACAGCGATCGCCACGATCGATGCGAACACCGTCGAGCTGGTCGGCAATTACGTGACAACGACTGCCAATCAACTCACGTTCGGCTTCGTTCGCTTCAAGAGCAACGCGCTCGACAGCACCTTCGGAACGGGCGGCCTCGTGACGCGCGTTCACGCCGACAACGTACGGTCGTCGATGACGTCGCTCCTTGGTGGGAAAGCGCTCTTCGGCAGCTACCAGCTCGCCTCGAACGCCGGAACGCTCTCGCGTTTCACGCTCGACGGAGCGCCCGATACGACCTTTGCGGGAACCGGCACGCTCGCCCTCGGCATCCCGACCAACGCGCCAGCCGGCGTGACGGCGTTGCAGGTATTCGGTGTCGCGGAAGGTCCGAACGCCACCTTCTATGTCGGCGGCGCAGCATGGCTCGGGGTCCAGAGGCGACGAGGCTTCATTGCCAGGTTCAACGACGACGGCTCGCCGGACACGACGTTCGGAGACGGCGGCTACGTGTTCCCGAAGGTCCGCGCGAACCCGACGTTCGAAGAGGTGAGGACGCTCGCGCGACAAGACGACGGCTCGGTCGTGGTCGTCGGGCAGTCGGTGAGCCTCACGAACGAGACCGACGTGTTCGCCGTGCGATTGAAGCCTTGATGCGGAACGAGCGGGCTCTTAGAGGGTGCCCGAGAGCATCAGGCCCGCGCGCTGCGTGTCGAACACGGGCACGACGTCGATGCGAGCGCTCTGCTTTTCCGGGGTCTTCGCGCCCTTCGGAGCGGTGAACCAGAGCACGCCGCCGGTCACGATGGCCACGGCTCCGATGCCGCCCACGATGGTGGCCACGGTGCCCATCGACTGCGCGGAGGCCGCATCTCCACTGCGATTGCCCGGAGGACACTGGTAGCGATCGCCGAGATCCGTGCATCCCTCGACGGCGCCATCGTAGTTGCCCTTCGCGACGAAACCGAGAACCACACTCGTGCCGACGGCCGCCACGCCGACGCCGGCGACGACGAGACCGATATTGCGCTGAGAGACGCCGGTATTGCGAACGACCACCTGACGCTCGACGTCCGCGAGCGCGGGAACGTCGACGACGTCGGCCTTTCCGAGGGCGGCGTTGACGGTGACCGCGTAGTCCTTCTTGTTCGTCGCCTGCACGACGATTTTGTGCGCACCGGGGTCGACCGGCACACTGGTGCCGAGCATCGAGTGCTCGACCGTCTCACCGTCGCGCATGACGACGAGGCCGGAGACGCTCTTCGACCAGGGAATGCGGATCGTGATGCGCGGTAGCTTCGGTTCGAGCGCTCGCGCGCGAGCCTCGGCCTGCGGAGCACGATCGTCACCGACGCGTGCGAGAACGTCGTGCAGGTCGCTGAACTGACGATAGGCCGTGGCGATTCGACCTTCGCGCTCGAGGCAATCCGCGATGTTGAACTGCGTGCCGACGGCGGGGTCGAGCTTCTGGCTTTCCTCGAACGCGCGGCACGCTTCGCTCACGCGCATCTCGTTCATCAGGCGTTTCGCTTCGACGAACAGACGCTCGGCTTCGACGAGCTTCGGATCTTGCGCCGGCGCAGGAGCTGCCGCTGCGGGCTTTGGCTTGCCTTGCGCGGAAGTGCTTTTTTGCTGGGCAAGCGCGGGGCCGGAGGCCAACGAGACGAGGAGCGTGATGGCAACGCCCACGCCAAACACGCCGCGGCGCCGCGCGGTCGAAGAGCTATGCATGTCGCACGATGGCTGGCTCACGTTTCCTGTCGTCCTAGCGCCGGCTGTTGCCGAGATCTCGGTTCGTCGCAGCCGGAGCGGGCTCCGGTGTTTTCGGAGCATAACTCGAAGCGGTCGTCGCCGGCGGGGACTTCGGGGGGGCCTTCGTCTTCGGAGACGGCGCTGCGGAATGCACATCGACCGCAGCGCGGGAGCCGGCGTCGACGGGCTCGGTGCTCGCCGTGCGTGCTGGCTCCGCGGATGGCGCCGGGGCAACCACCGGAGCGGGGTCGGGGAGCGGTGCGCTCGTCACGACCGACGGCACGGAGGTCGCCGGTGTTGGCTTGGGGGGCGCCTGCTTCAGACCGAACGCCGCGGCAAGGGCGATGGCGACCACACCAACTCCTCCGCCAACGAAGAGGCCTGCACGAGACGTCTTGGTTGCCGAGGCCGTCGTACCTTGAGACGCGGCCCAGTTCGGCAGTGTCGACGATGGCGTAGGCGGCTGGCCAGCCGTCATGTGCCCCGCTGGACCCATCGGCGGGCGGAGATGCTCGGGCGCCACCAGTGTCTGCGCCTGAAAGGCGGGCAACGACACCGAGGAGGGCTGCGGACGCGAGACGGCCTGCACCTCGTGGATGCCGCCCGTCGGCCACATCCGAGAGATGCGCTCCAGGCTCGCCCGCGAGCGCGGCGTCGCGTAAGGCGCGAGCGCGCGGGCCATTGCACCGACGTTCTGCGGTCGGTGCGCCGGATCCTTCTCGAGGCAGGCGTGGACCACCCGGGCGAGCCCCTCGGGAACTCCGGGCGCCATCTGCATGACGTCCCGCGCGGGAGCATTGGTGATCTGCATACAAAGCTGCGGCAGCGATTCGGCGACGAACGGGACGTCGCTCGTCAGCAGCTCGAAGAGGACGACCCCCAACGACCAGATGTCGGAGCGGGCATCGACGTCTTTCGACGAGCGCCATTGCTCGGGCGACATGTAGAGCGGTGACCCTAGGATCGCGGTCCCTGCCGTCATCGCCATCGACGCCGTGCTCGTGACCTTCGAGATGCCGAAGTCGAGCACCTTCACCACGTCCGACCCGTCCTTACGCCGGGCGAGAAACAGGTTCGCCAGCTTCAAGTCGCGGTGCACGATACCGAGCTGGTGCGCTTCGGCGACGGCATCGCAGGCCTCGACGACGTAGTCGACAGCCAAGGGCGGCGGCACGCGCTTGCCTCCCTCGACAAGCGCCGAGAGATCGTGACCGTCGAGCAGTTCCATGACGATGAAGGGCGTGCCCGCATCGGTGCGAGCGACGTCGCGCACGCGGACGACGTGCTCGCTCTGGATCTTGGCGCAGAGCTTGGCTTCGCGCAGGAAGCGATCGATGGCTTGCTGGCCGGCGGCCTGGACGTCGCGCACCCATTTGATCGCGAGACGCTCCTCGAGCTCGAGGTGGTAGACGCCGAGGACGTAGCCCATCGCCCCCTCGCCGATGATCTTTTCGACGCGGTACTTCCCCGCCAAAATTTCCCCTGGCTGGGGCCTGTCCTGAGGATCCGACATCCTTTTCCAGGGTAAGGGAGCGCGGCCGTCAGGGAAAGCCTCCCGTGGCGAGCCAGAGTCAGACCTTGTAGCCGAGGCGTTTCAGAAGCGCCCGGCGCGCGGAGACGTCCGCTTCGGACTCCACGCCGAGCGGCCTGCCGCCGTCGATCACGCCAACGATACCGTTGCCGAGCTCACTTCGCGCAACGACGACCTCGATGGGATTCGCGGTCGCGCAGAAGATCCCGCATACCTCGGGAACCGCCTTGATCGCGTTGAGCAGGCTCGCCGGATAGACGTCGCGCAGCATGAGCACGAACGAGTGCCCGGCTCCAATGGCGTTCGCGGCGCGTACGGCCACCGCGACCATGTCCTCGTCGGTACCGCTTCGTCGGACGAGGCGCGGCCCTGACGACTCGCAGAACGCGACCCCGAAGTGTGCCGTTGGCGCGCTCTGCACGATGGCTTCGTGCAGATCATCGACCGTCTTGATGAAGTGCGCCTGACCAAGAACGACGTTGACGTCCTCCGGTTTCTCGACGCGAATGCTCTCGAGCTTCATCGCTTGCGCCCTCGGTTACGACCCCCTTGCGAAGCAAACACGGTACCGCGAGTGACGGTCGAGCCGAGCTCCTGAGGCTCTCGCGCAACTCAGTACGGAGGCGAAGGACCGAACAACGGTGCTGCGAACGAGGGAGGAGGAAAAGCTAACGCTCGTTGGTTCGCCATCAGTCTCGCTGCGCCTCTTTGAAACGCTCGTCGGTACGGCGAGCACCGGGCTCGGCGAGCTGACAGGTACGGGAGCGGGCACGCTCTACGGCTTCCTCCGCGCTGGCAACCGCATCGTTCGACTCGACAAGAAGACGGGCAGTATCCTCGAGACCTATCGCCCCGACGTCGAGATTGGATCGGGCTGGGCATTCGCCCATTGGGGCGGCGACTTCTGGCTCTTCACGGCTCCGCGCAACGCTCGTACGACCGTGTCGCGGTACTCGCCAGCCACGAACACGACGACCGTGATGATCGAAGACACTGGCATGCTGATCGTCGGTGCCGGGTCCTCGACCTGTGCTCCGAGCGCGCCTCCGGCTCGCTCCCTACCTGCGTGAATCCGTGTGCATCGGATCGACCCAGTACACCGTCTCGGGTTCCTCGACCGGGTCGATATTCAGGTTCACGACGACCGGCTCGTTGTCGCTGCGTACCAAGACGCATTCGAGCGGGTCATCGGTGCTCGCATTGATTTCCTGATGCGGTGCGTACGGCGGCACGAAGATGAAATCGCCGGGGCCCGCTTCGGCGGTGAATTCGAGGCGGTCACCCCAACGCATCCGCGCGCGCCCACGCACGACGTAGATCACGCTCTCGAGTGCACCGTGATGATGCGCGCCGGTCTTCGCGTTCGGATGGATCGTCACGGTGCCGGCCCAGATTTTCCGAGCGCCGGCGCGTGCCGCGTCGATCGCGGCCGCACGGTTCATTCCTGGAGTCTGTGGCGTGTTCGTGTCGAGCTCACCGCTGCGAATCACCTTCACGCCGTGCTCTCGCCAATCGGGAATCTGGCCTTTGCGGTCCTCGTTGTGATCGTGGCTCATCGCGTCTCCTCGATGCTGAGGTTTCGCCGCGCGGTATCGGCATGGGGTGCCTCGCAAGCGCTGGACCAGTTGGTCCCGTTGCCAAGAGAGCTCGAGCACGATGGATGGCGGGCACGGCGCAGAAGCCTGGGGCCGTCGTCGACTGCTCGCTCGCCGCGTCGACGGGCACGCCGCTCTCGAGGACCGCAGGGGCCGGCCGCGTGCGCAAACAACGGCTCGATCGGCAGCACGGCGAACTCTGCGAGCGGCAAGGTCAGGTTGGGGGCGGCGCATTCTTCGCGGATGCTGCACGTTCGCGATGGATGCGAAGCCACCAGAGTGGTAAGCGCGGCTCTTTAAGATCGTCACCAAAACACCGGAGCCGATGAAGTCCTTGCGCCTCGTTCGTGGGTTGTGTGTGCTCGTGGTCGTTGCTGGTTGTGGAGCCGAGACTTCCGGTTCGATCGAAGAGTCCGGGCCTGATGCGGGGACGGCCTCGGAGGCGGATGCTTCCTCGGATGCGGCTTCCTCGGATGCGGCTTCTTCCGCGGCGGACGCTTCCTCGGACGCGGATGCTTCCTTCGAGACATGTTCGCCGGACGCCGCCGCCGGAACCGCTGGTGCGTGCGTCGATCAGGCGTGCGTGAATGGGGTGTGTACGGGCGTGTGCACCCCGGGGGCGACGCAGTGCAAAGATGACGGCGTCCAGACGTGCAACGCGAGCGGTCAATGGGGACCGACGGCACCTTGTACGAACAAGCAATGTACGAACGGCGCCTGCTCGGGAAGCTGCATGCCAGGCTCGACGCAATGCAGCGGCAACGGCGTTCAGCTCTGCGGGGCGAACAGCGAGTGGAGTGAACCGATCGCCTGCAACGGTCAGGCGTGCATGAACGGCGCTTGCGTCGGTGTCTGTGCCCCTCATTCCCTCCGCTGTGCTGGAGCACAACCGCAAGGGTGTGATGGCGCTGGGACCTGGCAAGACGTCGGTACGCCTTGCTCCCAGCCGACCCCGAATTGCCAGCAAGGCACCTGCACGTGCCTCGGACAGACCTGCAACGGCGCGTGCGTCGACCTCGATACGGATCGCCTCAACTGCGGGAGTTGCGGTCAAACATGTCAGGTCGGTGAGCGCTGCTCGGCGGGAAGCTGCGGTTGCGATTCGAACTTCGCACCGACCGCGAGCCTGGGCGTGTTCGTCAGCCTGGCAACAGGCAACGACGCGACGGGTAACGGCTCCGCCGCGAAACCGTACGCGACGATCGGAAAGGCCATTGCTGCTGCGAGCGCGTCGGCGCTACCCAACGTGTACGTCGCGCCCGGCACCTATCCGGAGAGCTTGACGCTCTGGGACGCGCCGCAGGGCATCTCGGTCCAAGGCGGATGGACCGTCACGGGGGCGGCTTGGTCGCGTGACTGCACCGCGAATGCGCGAGCAAGCACGATCCTCGTGGGGGGCACCATCGCCGTACGCGCGAACGACGTCGTGCATCCGAGCGGTATCACGAGCATGACGATCCGGACGGGGCCGGCGCCGGCCACTTCGCCCGACGCCGACGGCGCGTCGGTCATTGGTGTCCTCGTGAGCGGAGCGGGCTCGAGATTCTCTCTCGTCGACGTCGACGTCGTGGCCGGCGACGCCGGAGCGGGAGGCACGGCGTCGGCTGGTGCCGCCGGCGTGAGCTGCATGCGTGGAGGCTCCGACTGCGGCTTGGGCGTCGATGGCGCCGAACCCGCGAGCGCATCCCCAGCGCTCCAGCCGGGGACGTTCAACGAGACCGGCTTCAACCCGGCGCCCGGGGACCGAGGGCGTACGGGCGGCTCCGGGAGCCCGGGCGCGCCAGGCCCGTCCCCGCGATGTTTCACCGTTTACGATTGCTCGGCAGGCTGCGGATTCAGCAATCTCACCCCTCGAAGCACGGTCTGCGGAGGAGCGGGCGTTTGCGGCTGCGGAGGTGTCGGCGGCGAAGGCGGGAGCCCGGGACGCGGCGGCGGCGCTTCGGCGGCCGTGGTCGTGGTCGGAGCCGGCGCGACGGTGATCGTCACGAACAGCGCACTCCAGGCGGGCAAGGGCGGCGACGGTTCGGCCGGCGCGTCGGGGGGACAGGGCGCTTTGGGCCAGGCTGGCGCTCCCGGCGCAAACCGCTGCGAAACCGGGCAAGACGTCTTCTCCGGAGGGAGCTGCGGACCTCTCGGCAAGTACACGAACTGGGTTTGCGGTGCGCGTAACGATTGTAGCGGCAGCGTCTGGGGCGGGAACGGCGGCGCGGGCAGCAAGGGCAGCGCGGGTGGCGCGGGTGCGGGCGGGCCCTCCTACTCTCTCGTCACCGTAAGCGGCGCGACGGCGACCACCGACGTTGCGACGACGCTCACGTTCGACGTTGGCGGGCGGCCCGGAACCGGGGGCGCGCTCTCCGGCGGCGCCGCCGCGAAGCAGAACCAGTGATCCTCTGACTGCGCCGATAAAGGGGGCAGGGGATGGTCGGGAAAATCCCGGGCGTCCCCGTGACGATGCGTACGTCGGAGGGCTGATCTACAAAATAGACGAAACCGGAGCGGCCATTGCCGCCCCGGCTTCCTCACGTACCCCGCCGAACGAGGTCGTCCGGCTACTGTTCGACGACGAACTCGACGCGCCGGTTCTTCGTGCGCGCCTCGTCGCTATCGCCCTTCATGAGCGGGCGGTCGGGGCCGTAACCCTTCGCGCTGAGACGTTCGGAGCGAACACCCTTGCCGATGAGATACTCACGCACGCTTTGTGCGCGCGCCTGACTGAGCTGCATGTTCATGTCGCGCGAGCCGGTCTCGTCGGTGTGGCCTTCGACGCGGATGCGCTTGATCTGCTTGTTCGCCTTCATCGTGAGGGCGACCTGATCGAGGATCGAGTGGGATTCCGGATCGATCTCGGCCGAGCCCGTCTTGAACTTCACGGTCTCGAGGATCTTGATCTGACCCTCCTCGACGATGACCTTCGCCGGTCCTTCGTCGGGGCAACCATCCTCGTCCTTGAAGCCGTTGATGGTTTCCTTCTGGGTCGGACATCGGTCTTCGGCATCGGGAATGCCGTCTTGATCGCTGTCGTCCTCGGGGCAGCCGTCGCCGTCTTCGACGCGGTCGTGGTCTTCCGGTTCGTTCGGGCACTTGTCGCGATCGTCCGGCACGCCGTCGTGATCGGAGTCGTGTGACGTCGGCTTGTAGAGAATGCCGAGGAGCCCGCGCGCGACGGGGACGCCGTAGCCCGCCACGACACCGAGACCGGCGCCGGCGGTGAGCTGAATCTCGTCGCTGGGATCGTGCTTGAGGAAGGCGAAGACCTCGTGGGGCAGCTCTTCCTTGTTGGCGCTCACCAGGCCCACGCCGCCGAGGAGCTCGGCACCGATGCCGGTCTTGCCGTCGATGCCGCCGAATCGGTACTCGGCCGACACGGCATAGGCGAACTCGCTCGCCGCGACGACGTTGAAGTAGGTCGTCTTCTCGCGGAGGGTGACGCCGGCGTTGGCGCCGACGCGGAAGCCACCTACCCAGCGGTGATCGACGATGACGCGAGGCGCGAAGACGGGCATGCGCGTCCCGCCGGCGAAGTCTCCGGCGTGCGTGGGGGCGCGCACCTCGGCGGCGATGGCGAGGCCGATGCCGCTCTCGACGTCGTCGAGGATGCGGAGCTTCGGCACCACGCGCACGTCACCGAGGCCGGCGAACGACGGACTGCCGTCGCCCGTCTGGGCGAGGAAGAAGGGGACGCCGATGCCGATCGCGAAAGGCGAGGCGAGGGTGAACGAGGCGAAGAGATCGCCGCCGAGCCGGCCCGAGAGCGGCTTCTGACGAACGTCGCCGTTCTGGTTCACCGTGACGACCTGGTTACGCCCGTAATTGAGGTAGGCGCCGAACTCGAACGGGTCGGCGGTCGGGCGCACTCCCGAGCCGTCGGCGTTCAAGAAGGCGTCGTGCGTGATGCTCGGCTTGAAGCGCTCCGCGTCGATCTCTTGAGCGCTCGCGGAGCGCGTGAGCAGAAGTGCCGCGCCGCACGCGCCGAGCGCGACGAACACCGGCGAACGTCGATTACGAATCATCATCTCGGCTTGCTCTCTCTACTCGCGTGCCTTGGAGGAAGTGCTCGAGCGGCGCCGGCGTGAAGCCGTTCCGATGGCCGCCGCGCCCATGAGGACCAGCACGGCCAGCTCCGAACCCCCGGCCCGCCCGGCGCTGCAGTGGAACGCGCCGCCTACGACGCGCTCACCCGGCTCGAGTGCGATGCCACCGTCGGCATCGCCGTTATCGCCATTACCCCCGTCGCCCGTCGCGGGTCCCGCCACGCAACGCCCATCTGGCGCGCAGCGATTGTCGGGGCCGCACTCGTTACCACCCGCCGTGCACGGCGCGCACTTGCCCGAGGCACAAACGAGCCCGTTGCATTGATCGTTCGAGGTGCACGCACCGCCGCCCTGCGGAACGCATCGTCCGTCGTTCGTGCATTGCTGATTCGCCGAACAGTCGGCGGTCGTCACGCACGGAGGCGCGACGATGCACTTGCCGTTCTCGCAGACGCCGTTCTGCGGGCACTGCGAATCGTTCGTGCATCCCGAAGGCGGCACGACGATGTCCGGCACGTGATCGCCGTTCGAGTCGACGGACACGCACGCACTGGCCTTGCCCACGTCGAGGTCGCCGTTGCCGAGGCCTGCGGTCTTGTTGACCGAACGCACGTAGAGGTGCGCGTTGCAGACCGAGGTGAGACCAAGCGTGGTTAGCGCGATCTTGGCCTGGAGGTAGCCGTGCTGCCTCGTAAGAACGCGGATCGGATCGAGGTCCTTGCCCGTCTCCGCGACGCGCGTGTCGTTGCCGGCGGCAACCACCTGCCACCCGGCCGGGGCTGGGGTCTTGCGCCACTGCCAGACGTTTTCGATCGTGCCGTTCGAACGAATGCCGACGACGTACTCGTAGCCGCCGACGGTGGGGTCGTTCGTGAGCAGCGCATTGGCTTCGATCGCGTTGGCCGACCCGCCCGTCGCGGAGTTCGCGTCGGCGTCGACGAACACGTACACCGTCACCTCGGGGCCGACGGCATCCGCTGCCGAGACGTACGTGCGGAGCCAGAAGTTCGACGCGTCCGTGGCCGCGTAGGCGGTGCGGAAGTCGATCGATTGCTCCGGGAGCTTGAAGTTGGCGAGTCCGTCGCCGGCGACGTCTTCCTGACCGTAGGGCCAGTCCGTCTCGCCCGTGGCGTCGACGGCGATGATCTCGCGAAGCGAGGGGGTCGTGCGATTGCCGACCCAAGTCGCCGCTGCAGCCGGCAGCGTGGTTGAAGCGGTCGCGACGATGGCAGCCGCAGTGATGGCACGACGAAGCATGCTCGCATCCTGCGCAACTCGATCGCGTGCCACAAGATGGCCGCTCCAGCTGTCGGGGGGCGCGTCCGACTCGTCATCACGATGGCTTACGCACGCCGCGACGACGACGGGATAAGGAGCAGACGATGCGCGCGAGGGTGTCACGAAGCGGACGATGCTTGCGCCGAGTGGCGGACAAGAGCTCGCGCGCAACCACCGCGACCGCGACCGTCTCGCGAGGGCACGCTACGGACGCGCTCACGCATGCTGCGCACGTTGGTCGGGGGCGGTTTTTGCCGTGCAGTCGGATAGCCTCGCTCCGTATTAGCTCGACCACGGGGTAACCCTTTCGCCTTGGGTCGACCCCTGCTAACAGGGCCCCCTCGAAGGAGCACGGGAGCGCCAGTGCCGCGTCGAGACGACCTCGAAAAAATTCTCATCATCGGCGCAGGGCCGATCGTCATCGGTCAAGCTTGCGAGTTTGACTATTCCGGAACGCAAGGGGCGAAAGCACTTCGCCAGGAGGGATACGAGGTCGTCCTCGTCAACTCCAACCCTGCGACCATCATGACCGATCCGGGGCTCGCAGCCCGGACGTACGTTGAGCCACTCGAGCTTCGCACGCTCGAGGCGATCGTCGCTCGCGAACGTCCTGACGCGATCCTGCCGACCCTCGGTGGACAGACGGCGCTGAATCTCGCGCTCGGGCTCCACGAAAAGGGCGTGCTCAAGGCTTACGACGTCGAGCTTCTCGGCGCCAAGCCGGACTCGATCGCCAAGGCCGAGGATCGCGCGCTCTTCAAGGCCGCGATGGAGAAGATCGGCCTCTCCTGCCCGAAGGCGGGCACGGCGCACTCGATCGAAGAGGCCTGGGCCATCGTCAAGGACACGGGCTTCCCGGCCATTCTCCGTCCCTCGTTCACGATGGGCGGCTCGGGCGGCGGCATCGCGAAGGACGCGAGCGAGTTCGAAGCGAAGGTGGCCTGGGCGCTCGCTCAGTCGCCCACGCGCGAAGTCCTCATCGAAGAGAGCGTCCTCGGCTGGAAGGAATACGAGCTCGAGGTCATCCGCGACAAGAAGGACAACTTCATCGTCGTCTGCTCGATCGAGAACATCGATCCGATGGGCGTCCACACGGGCGACTCGATCACCGTCGCGCCCGCGATGACGCTCACCGACAAGGAATACCAGCGCCTGCGCGACGCCGCGCGCGCGGTCATGACCGAGATCGGTGTCGAGACCGGCGGCTCGAACGTCCAGTTCTCGGTCTGCCCGGAGACCGGCAAGTTCCACGTCATCGAGATGAACCCGCGCGTGTCGCGTTCGAGCGCGCTCGCCTCGAAGGCCACGGGCTACCCGATCGCCAAGGTCGCCGCGAAGCTCGCCGTCGGTTACACGCTCGACGAGCTCAAGAACGACATCACCGGAACGAGCGCCGCGTTCGAGCCCGTGATCGACTACGTGATCACCAAGTGGCCGCGCTTCGCCTTCGAGAAGTTCCCGGGCGCCGACAACACGCTCGGCACGCAGATGAAGAGCGTCGGCGAGGTCATGAGCATCGGCCGTACCTTCTGCGAATCGCTGCAGAAGGCCGCCCGCTCGCTCGAGACCGCGCGCGATGGTCTCGTCTCGCTCGTCGGTCGCGTCGACTACCGCGTCATCGCCGAGCCGAAGAAGAAGCGCGACCTCTCGATGGAGGCCGCTGAGCTCGAGATGCCGAGGGAGCTGCCTCCCTACAGCCAGGAAGAGCTGCTCGCGGCGCTCCGCGCGGTCATCCCGGTCCCCACGGCCGACCGCCTCTTCTACGTGGCCGACGCGATGCGCGCCGGGATCTCGCTCGAAGAGATCCACGCGCTCACGAAGATCGACCCCTGGTTCCTCTCGCAGATCGCCCGCATCATCACGGCCGAGAAGCGGATCGAGCAGGGCGACCTCACGCCCGCGTCGCTCACCGAATTCAAACGCCTCGGCTTCTCCGACGCGCACATCGCCAAGCTCGCCAAGTCGACGCAAGACGAAGTGCGCGCCAAGCGAAGCAACGCGCACGTCAAACCCGTCTACGCGCGGGTCGACACGTGCGCCGCCGAGTTCGTCGCGCACACGCCGTACATGTACTCGACCTACGAGTCGACGAGCGAAGCGCAGCCCGACGACACGAAGAAGAAGGTGCTCATCCTCGGCGGTGGTCCGAACCGCATCGGGCAGGGCATCGAGTTCGACTACTGCTGCGTGCACGCCGTCCAGGCGCTCCGCGAGCTCGGGTACGAGACCGTCATGGTCAACTGCAACCCCGAGACGGTGTCGACCGACTACGACACCTCCGACCGCCTCTACTTCGAGCCGCTCACGCTCGAAGACGTCCTCGCGATCTGCGAGGTCGAAAAACCGGTTGGCGTCGTCGTGCAGTTCGGCGGTCAGACGCCGCTCAAGCTCGCCGTGCCGCTCGAGAAGAACGGCGTGAAGCTCCTCGGCACCAGCGCCGACGCCATCGACCGCGCCGAAGATCGCGGCCGCTTCGACGATCTTCTCACGAAGCTCTCGCTCAAGCGCCCGAAGAGCGGCATCGCCAACGGCGTCGAGGAAGCCTTCCAGATCGCCGAGCGCATCGGTTACCCGGTGCTCGTCCGTCCCAGCTACGTGCTCGGCGGCCGCGCAATGACCATCGCGTACACGCGGGCCGAGCTCGAGGCGTACATCCACCTCGCCGTCGAAGCCGCGCGCGACGCGGGAACCCAGGCGATCCTCGTCGACGAGTTCCTCAAGGACGCGATCGAGGTCGACGTCGACTGCATCGCCGACGGCAAGCGCGCCGTCATCGGCGGTGTCATGCAGCACATCGAAGAGGCCGGCGTTCACTCCGGTGACTCCTCGAGCGTGCTTCCCCCGCACTCGCTCTCGCCCGAGATCGTGATGTCGATCGAGGAGCAGACGCGTCAGCTCGCCCTCGAGCTCGGCGTGGTCGGCCTCATGAACGTCCAGTTCGCGGTCAAGGGAGCCGACGTCTACATCCTCGAGGTGAACCCCCGCGCGAGCCGCACGGTGCCGTTCGTCTCGAAGGCCACGGGCCGCCCGCTCGCGCAGATCGCGGCGAAGCTCATGGCCGGTCTCACGCTCGACGAGCTCGGACTCGAAGACATCGAGGTCCCGCGCCACGTCGCGGTGAAGCAGAGCGTCTTCCCGTTCGCGAAGTTCCCGGGCGTCGACACCATCCTCGGCCCCGAGATGCGCTCGACGGGCGAGGTCATGGGCATCTCCGACACCTTCGCGCGCGCGTTCTACAAGAGCATGCTCGCGGCAGGTCTCGACGTGCGTGCGGCCGAGAAGGGCGCACGTCGTCAGGTCTTCATCAGCGTGAGGGACGAAGACAAGCCGGTGGCCTGCATCATCGCGCGACGCATGCGCGCGGCGGGCTACGAGATCATCGCCACCCGCGGTACGGCGGCGGCGCTCCTCCGGGCGCGCATCCCCTGCGAGGCGATCAACAAGGTGGCCGAAGGGTCGCCCCACGTGGTCGACGCGATCCGGAGCGGCACCATCGGCATGGTCGTCAACACGACCATGGGCGCTCAGGAAGTGAAGGACAGCTACTCGCTTCGCCGCCAGACGCTGCTCGCGAACATCCCGTACTTCACGACGATCGCCGCCGCCTTGGCTGCCTGCGACGCCATCGAATCGGCGCGCGGCGAGACCAACATCCGCGTCCGCTCGCTCCAGGAGTGGGGCGCGGGCTGACCCCGAAGCGTCTCGTTCTCTCGGCAGGCCCGTCGTTCCTCGATTGAACGGCGGGCCTGTTTCGTTTCCTGAGCAGTGCGCGCACCGTCGCTCGTCGGTGCCTCGTCCCGACGCGCCGACGGGATCGCCCCGGCAGGAGCAGACGTGCGAGCGACGAAGCAACCCCGGTAGGAGCAGACGTGCCCCCGACGAAGCACCGGTAGGAGTAGACCTCGCGAACGATGAGGCAACGTCGTCAGCGTTCCTCGTTGGATCCCAGCGCCAAGGCGCAAAGACGCAGAAGCGCAGAGATCGAGGGATGGGCCGGCGTGTCGAGCGAGGATACGAGGGCCTGTCGGTGAGCGTTCTGAGCGATGCGAGAGCGGCGGCGGAGGCTCTCGACCTTAAAGACTCTGCGTGCTCTGCGTCTTTGCGTCTTTGCGCGTGGATGCTCCCGCGAAGCGGTTCGTGAGAATGCGCCGCTCATGTCGTCGAGCGACTCTCGTGCGAGATCACCACTGGACGAGCCGCCACGTGGGATCATCACTGGACGAGCCGCCACGTGGGATCATCACTGGACGAGCCGCCAATTCGTGGGCGGGGCAGGAGAGGATGACCGGCGCTAGGAGCCTCGGCGCCTGGGCCCACGCGAGCTTCTTTCGAGGGAAAATCCGTGACGTTGTGCTCGCGCTGGGCGTTGGCCCCGGCTTTTCTTGAGGCGGAGTTGAGGCGAAACCCGAGCACGGTTCGACTTGAAGGGCGGGCTCCCGCCGACCATCCTTGAGGGCGTGCAGACATCCGCCACGCTCGAGCCCACGAAAACGGCTCTTCTTCACGAAGCTGGGCCGCGTTCGCGCGCGCGAGCGTTGCCGATTCTGACGGGGCCTCCCGGCCACGAACACCTGCCTCACCTCGCGCAGCCCGCGCCGGAGGATGACGTCCGCAATCGCCCCAAGGTTCCAGTTCCGGGGGCGGTTCAACGTGCCGCGCGTGGCGTGGCCGAGGCGCTCTTTGCCTACGAAGAAGGCGCCGAGAAGGCGCGCTTCGACTGGCTCGAGGAGGACTTCACGGCGTTCTACGGGCACTCGCAAGGTCGAGCGCGTCTCGTCCTGAGCTTGGCGCTGCTCGCGCTCGCGTGGATTGCACCGCTCTTCGTGTTCCGCTTCGGGCCGCTCTGGCGCCTGCCGGTCGCGCTTCGCACGGAGGCACTCGAGCGTATCGAGAGCTCTCCGCTCGCGCCGACCGCCCTCGCGGCCAAGGCCATCCTCTGCATCCTCTGGTTCGAGCACCCGGAGACGATGCGCGAGACCTCGACCGAGCCGACGTGCCTCGGCGCCCCCGGCGTCAACGCGCCGACCGACGAAGGCGAAGGCGAAGGCGACGAGGTCGCGGCGTGAGCGGCATGCTCCACATCGGTCACGGCCTCTCGCGCGGCGAGAAGCGCGACGTCACCATCGATTGCGACACCGTCGTTGTCGGCTCTGGAGCGGGCGGCGCGGTCGTGGCCACGCACCTCGCCGAAGCGGGCGAGCGCGTCGTCATCCTCGAAGAAGGTCCCCACCTTCCCACGCTCGATCATGGCGCTCTTCGCCAGAGCGAGAGCCTCCGCCACGTGTGGAGCGACGCGGGCATGACTCTCGCGTGGGGCCTCGGCGGCGGACCGAGCATCAACGTCACCACCGGCCGCGCCATCGGCGGCTCGTCGATCCTCACCGGCGGCGTCTGTTTCCGCATTCCGGATCACGTGCTCGACGGATGGTCGAACGAGCTCGGGCTCACCGAGCTCTCGCCGAAGGGCATGGAGTCGTACTTCGATACCGTCGAGCGCGATGTCCACGTGGAGGAAGTCCCCGAGTCGATGCGTTCGCGCGGGACGCGTCTCTTCGGCGAAGGCGCCGCCATGCACGGCGCCAAGCTCAAGCCCATGCGCCGCAACACGCGCGGCTGCGACGGCTGCGGGCGCTGCAACTTCGGCTGCCCTCACGGCGCCAAGATGAGCGTCGACGTCTCGTATCTTCCTCGCGCGATCGCCGCCGGCGCCGTCATCTGGTCGGACTGCGCGGTGAAGAGCGTGAAGATGGACGGTCGCCGCGCGGTCGGCGTCGAGGCCCGCCTGCTCGACGGTCCTCGTGGTCGCGCGCGAAGCCGGCTCTCCGTGCGCAGCAAGCGCGTCGTGCTCGCCGCCGGCGCGATGCACACGCCGCGTCTCTTGCGACGAAGCGGCATCGATCGCGGCCTGCCCGCGCTCGGTAAGAATCTCACGCTCCATCCTAGCTTCCGCGTGATGGCGCGTTTCGACGAGCCGGTGCGGAGCTGGGAAGGCTCGCTGCAATCGGCCTACGTGGATCATTACGAGAAGGACGAGGGCATCCTCTTCAACTCGCTCTCGATCCCGAACGGCGTCCTCGCCGCGACCATGCCGGGCTTCGGCAAGCGCTACTGGTCACGCGCTCGCGAGGTTGCTCACCTGGCGATCTTCGGTGGCATGATCCACGACGACGCCGGCGGTCGCGTCTTCAACGGCCCGCTCGGCCATCCAATCCTCACGTACGACATGTCGCGTCGCGACAAAGCACGCATCCCGCGCCTCCTACGCTTGATGGGCGAGTTTTTCTTCGCCGCGGGCGCTCGCGAAGTCGTGTTGCCGGTATTTGGCAGCGCTCCTGTCGATGCCGATGGTCTGCGTAACTTCCCGCTCGAGAAGGTGCCCGGCTCGAAGATCGAGTGCTCCTCGCAACATCCGCTCGGGAGCTGCCAGATGGGCTCGTCGCGGGATCACTCGGTGGTCGACCAGAACGGCAAGGTCTGGGGCACCGACAATCTGCATGTCGCGTGCGGCTCGATCATGCCGACGAGCCTCGGGGTGAACCCGCAGCTCGCCATCATGAGTATGGCCACGCGCATTGCCTTCAAGCTGCGCGAACAGAAGCTCTCCTGACGACCTTCAACTCACGGGGTTCTTCTCGACGAAGTCGACGAAGACCTCGCCGGCGGGGGTGAGGTTGGCCCACGTCCCGTCGATCAGGCCGAAGCGTTGTTCGTCCAGCGAGAGCTGGTAGTAGAAGATCGAGACGAGGCCGTGCGCACGGTCGGCGACGAACTTCGTCATCATGTCGACGATCTGGTTTCGGAGCTCGTCGCCGGTCGCTTCGGGGATCTGGCCCCATTCGGTGAACATCACCGGGCAACCGAAGCGCTCGACGTACTCCTTCACGAGGTTCACGTTGGGCCCGCCGAACGGGTTCGGTGCATCGTCGAAGTCGCCGTAGATGCGATACCAGTGGAGCATCGACACGTCCCAGCGCACCTTGGGATGGCCCGTCGAGCCGTCGGGCTGTGAGCCGTCCCACATCCACTGGGCGGCATCGAAATCGGAGCAGCAGAAGTCGACGCCCACCTTCGCCGTCGGCTGGAGCTCTTTTATCGCGTCGATCATGCCGCGAAGAAGCCCTCGCCATGAGGGCCACACGGCATTGCTGTACGTCCCGGTCAGCGCGCCGGGAGTACCCGTGTACGTGTACGCGTCGCGATCGAGCTCGTTGCCGCATTCGTAGATCGAAACGTGTGGCGCGAGCTTCGTGACGATCGTCTTCGTCAGGTCGTACGCCGATTGATAGTTCGCTTGTTCGTCCTCGCCGTGGTGGAGGCCCGGTGTGATGCACGCGACGAGCTGGATGCCCGCGGCCGCGAGTGCGGGAGCGAAGCCGACGATCGTGTTCGCCGTGGCTTCGCTGTACACGTCCACGCGAACGTGTTTGACCCGCAGCATCTGGAGCAGCGAGACGAGCTGCGCGTTCGGACGGAAGTAGTCGGGGTGGATGTTCACCCCGTAGAAAGGCACGTCGAGCGTCGGAGTCGTCGGCCCGGCGTCGTTCGCCTCGCTGGAAGCGTCCTGCGCTGGAGTGAAGGATGCGTCCTCTCCGGAGCTCTCGACGTCGGCATTCTGCGGCTGGTCGTTCGAAGGATCGCGAAGGGCGTCGTCTTCGGAGCTGCAACCGGCGACCATCGCTCCCGTTGCTGCAAGGAGACGGAGCATCTCCCGACGACTCGTCTGCTTCGTCATGCCTCGGAGTATTCCACGCCGAACGTTCACGTTCGCTCGGCGATGGAGCGCGCATCTCATTTACCGGCTCGGAGTTGAAACGTTGCGCCGACGCCGGATTCGTTCCGGACGAATCCGTTCCGATGCTGGTGCGTGTATGGTGCATCAAAATGCGGCAGTGCAGCAGAGCACGTGTCGAGGCCGACCGACCCCGACGGCCCGTGACCGACGACGGCTTGGTGCGCTGCGTCGTGAAGGCGCGTCACGGACGAGCTCGTAGCGATTTCGTTTCATTCGCAACCAATTTGCCCTTTCCGAGATCAAAAACGCTGCCCAGAGGCATTTAAGGGAAGGACACCCATGGCGGCGGATGCGGCGACGGGCTGTACGGGCAGAGTGAGGTCGCGAAGCGCGCCTTTCGAGGAGCTCGTTCGCACGCATCAAAGCTTCGTTCGGCGTAGTGCACTTCGTTTCGGCGTGCGAAGCGCCGATGCCGAAGACGTCGTGCAGCAAGTCTTCGTCGTCGCCGCTCGAAACCTCGACAAGATCCACCAAGATCGCGCGTACTTGTTCCGCACGTGCGCGAACATCTCGCGCAATACGAGGCGTCGGGAGCTCCGCCGTCGTGAGGTCAACGACGACGCGAGGCTCGACTTGGAGTTGGATCGCAGGCCCTCCCCCGAGGAGGCGGCCCTTGCGTCCGAGGCCCGGGTGAAGCTCCTACGCCTGCTCGACGCGATGCCCGAAGAGACGCGCCGGTCGTTCGTGCTTTACGAGCTCGAGCATCGGACGCTCGCAGAGATCGCGCAGATCACGAACGCCCCCATCGGAACGGCCGCATCGCGCGTCAAACGCGCGCGGGAGATCGTGCTCGGCGTGAGGCGGCCGTCGAAGGCGCCCTGATCGGACGACTCGGCCGTCCGAGCCGATGCCGCTCCGGGGGCGTTCGTAGGGGAGGGATTCGTCCTCGAACGCTCGGCAGTGGAGCAGACCGCGCCAGATGGAGCACATGTCGGCCTCGCATCGGCGCAGTTCCGGGCTGGTCTGTGACGTCCAGCCTGGTAGGATTATCTCGATGTGGATGGATGGCCGCCGCGACGCACGGCTTGGCCGCGTGCTCATGGGCAACGCGCAAGGGCGTTGGCGCGTCGACGCCGAGCTGGGGCACGGCGGCACGTCCACCGTCTACGCGGCCACCAACGTCGAGACCGGCACGCGCGCCGCGATCAAGCTCCTGAATCCGGAGTTCTCGCAGCATCCGCGCATGCTCAAGATTCTCCTCGCCGAAGCGCGTCTGGTCGCGGCGATCGAGCACCCCGGGACCGTGAAGGTTCTCGACGACGGCATTGCCGAGGACGGCTGCGCATTCCTCGTCTTCGAGCTCCTCGTCGGACGCACGCTCGAGGAGCTTCGCCAGGCGCACGGCGGCCGCGTTCCGCTCGACGAGATGATGCGCATCGGCGACGCCGTGATGGATGCCCTCTGCGCCGTGCACGCCGCAGGCGTCGTTCACCGCGATCTCAAGCCGAGCAATATTTACGTGCTCGAGGGCGGCGGCGTGAAGCTGCTCGACTTCGGTTTCGCGAAGCTCTCCGGTTACACGGCGGACGCCGCGCAGAACGTGGTCGGCACGCCTTCGTACATGCCGCCCGAGCAGGCGCTCGGCCTCACCAAGAAGGTCGACGCTCAGAGCGACGTCTGGTCTCTGGCGGCGACACTCTTCCACGTTCTCTCCGGCCAGCCGGTTCACATCGCTAGGCACGTCGACGCGATGATGCTGGCGAGTGCTTCGGTGCGCCCGCGTTCGCTCGCCGAGGCAGTGCCCGAGATGGCGAGCGCCGTCGTTGCCGTGGTCGACCAAGCGCTGTCGTATCGCAAGGCGGATCGCTTCCCGGACATGGCGGCGATGCGCGCCGCGTGGCAGGGCGCTCACCCGCATTGGCTCCCCACGCTACCGCCGCCGAGCTTCTCGGCCGATCCCGAGTTCCTCGAGGCGGCGCTGCTCGAGCCCGAATTCTCTCCGCCGTCGAATCCCTCGCTCTTCGATCCTCGCGAGCTCGTCGACGATTCGGTGAAGCCGCAGGTGCATCCCGGCGCGCTTCCGAAGCGTGGGGCGAAGCCGGCTCCTTCCGTGGCGCGGCCGCGGCGAATCCTGCCGACCGTGGTTGCGATCGGCGCCGCGTTGTTCCTCGCGCTCTCGATCGCGTCGGCGATCGCCGTGATGTCCGACGACGCATCGTCGACGCATACGCAGCTTCGTCACTGACCCTGGAGCGCCCACACTCCCTTGCTGCGGGCGATGGTACGAGTCGTCGCGGCGGTTGTCAGCGCACGGGCCGAAGCGCCGAGGACATGGCCGCCATCTTCTGCGCCTGGGCGTGCTCTTCGGCGTCGAGGAGTCCGAGCTCGAGGGTTGCTGCATCGAGGTCGTCCTCGACGGCGATGCGAAGCCTCTTGTTGGCCCGCTCGTCGCGAACGGCCGCAACGGCGTTGCCGATGCGGACGCGTGCTTCGGGCTCGGGCGAGTGACGGAGGACGCGTGCCGCCGCGGCGCGCAGCTCGGCTTCGGCGTCGGGATCTTCGAGGACCATCCACAGATCCTGCTGGTCCAGGTTGTGGCCTCGGTAGCCGCTCGTGCCGGAGAGCATCTGTCCGGCCATGTCGAGCCGGACGAGCCAGTCGCGCGGGTTTTCGCCGTTGCGGCGAAGCGTGCCGACGCGCCCGGTGACGTCTTCTTTGCGCGGGCCGTGACCTCGCGCGCGTGCGGCGGCCGTCAGAATCTGTGCCTTGAGAGCTCGCTCGTCTTCGTCGCGCACGCCGAAGCTGAGCGCGCCTCGTTGGGTCTGCACCCAGATCGGAGGATGCGGCGGTGGAACGATGAACTGGAGCCAGCCCTGCTGCGTTTCGATGCCGAGGATGTCGGCGTAGGGAACGTTGAACCAGCCTCGCGGCGTCATGAGCCGGACTCCGTGCGGTGTCATCTCCACGCTCGGGGCACCGGGTTTGACGAAGTAACCGGCCACGCTGACCGGGCCTGCGAAGGTCATCGCGAAGAAGCCGAGGATGCCCATGAGGATCGAGGCGCCCTCGCTGCCCGTCCAGCCGAAGAAACACGTGAGCAGTCCGAGCGCGGCTAGCACGAGACGACAGGTGCGCGCGATCTTCGCCGTCCCGTCGGAAACGGTTCGCCAGCCTACGGTTCCGAAGCCGTCGTGACCGATGCCGAGTGCATGGCGAATGCGTTCGGCATCGGCTTCGCTCTCCACTTCGATCTCGATCGGCTGATCGCGCTTGGCGTGGGCGAGCGTCAGAAGGATCCCCCGCTCGGTTCGCGCGGTGGTGGCGCCGACGATGGACTTCGCCTCGATGCGCTGCGAGCGGAGGCCCGCGTTCTTGACGTCGACGTGACCCGGACCGCACACGAGCTCGACCGCACGAGCGCGTGAAGGTCGAAACGCGAGGCCTCCCGCGAGGCAGAACAGCGAACCCGCGAAGGCGAGGAGGAGGAGCGTCTGGCCGCCGGAAACCGGCGCGGTGCAGGCTGCCAGGAAGGCGAGCGCAGACGCAGCGTACGGGAGCGTGCGTGCCAGTCGGCTTCCTTGGGCGTCGAAAAAGGCCGCGCGCATCCGTCCCTTTACGATAAGGAACCCCGTCCCACAGGCAACGGGCCCCGTGACGTTTGCGCGCAGATGCGGAATGCAGCGGCTGCCCGCGGACGTTCGCTTGGGGTAGACTGATTTCCCGAAAGCTCGTCGGTTTCCCCAGGGGCTCGCCCCGGAGGTTGTCCTAGGACTCGCGTCTCTCGTCTCGCTTTGTTGTTCTGATGGTTCGGTCCCCCAAGTATCCGCTCAAACCTCTGCTCGAGCACCGCGACCGCAAGGTCGACGAGGCGACGGCCGAGCTTGGCGAGAAGGTACGCCATCGTGAGGCCGCGGCGGAAGCCAAGGTGCGTGCCGAGCAAGAGCGTGCGGAGGCGGAGCAGCGGGCAGCGGCGGTACGAGCCGAGGAGGCCAAGCGGCTCGGAAATGGGGAGCTACGTGCCGTCGACCTCGCGCGCGCTGAAGCGTGGGCGCACGCGGCGTCGAACGAGATCGCGCAACTCGGCCGGGCGGTCGACCGTGCGGATACCAGCCTGACGGACGCGCGGAACGCCGAGGTGCAGGCGCGTGGCCAGCTCGCCCTGAGCAAGGCCGATCGCGACGTGGTGGCGAAAGACCGAGAGCGCTTCCTCGATCGAGCACGACGCGCCGAGGATGCCGCCGCCGAGGAGGCGGCCGAAGAGGCCTGGAGCGGGGCCCACCTGACGGGAAGCGCGCATGAGACTTCGGTTGTTCGGGCTCGCGATCGCGCTTCTCGCGGTCGGCTGTCGGAGTGGAAGCAACGTGTCGCCTCCGGCGGTCACGTCCGTCCCGACCACGGAAGACGGCGGCGCCGCGGCACGGTCTGCGTCGCTTCCAAACATCCACGTCCTCCTCGAGGACCCGCGCCTCGCCAAGGTGCGCGATCTCGAGCGCGCCAAGGACTGGACCGGCGCTGCACGTGCCGTGCACGACGCTCGCGTGGAGAATCTCGCGCCCGGCGAGGCGTGCGCATGGGACTACCTCGAGGGGCGCTATGCGCTCGCGGCCGGTGACGGGCTGGCTGCCGAAGCGGCGTTTGCTCGCGCCGAAGCCGACGTCTGCCCGCTCGCCGGCTATGCGCACCTGCGCGCCGCGCAAGCCCTCGGCCGTGCGGGCCATGCCGACGAAGCCATCGCTCGCGCGCGCCGCGTTCCCGAGGACCTGGCCTGCTCCGACGAGGTCAAGCTGGTGCTCGCCGAATCGCTGGCGGCGAAGGGCGACCGCGTCTCGTCGCTTCCGCTGTGGCGCGCGTGGCTCGCGAAGAATCCGCGCGGATCGCGCTGGGTCGACACCACGGTGCGCATTGCGAATGCGCTTCTCGACGGCGTCGACGGACCTGCCGAGTCGCGTGCGAAAGAGGCCTTCGAGCTCGCCACGAAGATCGTCGTCGAGGCCCCGAAGCTCGCCGAGTCGGCGGGAGCTGTGGCCGCCCGTGGGCGCGCGGTGGCGCTTCTGCGAGGAAAAGACGCCAGCGTGACGGAGGCCCTGTCGGATGACGGCCGCGCCCGGCAAGCGCAGGCCTGGCTCGACAACGGCGAAGCGACGAAGTCGTTCGACCTGGCGAGCGCGGTGCTCGGCGCCGCCAAGACGGGGCCGTCGGCGTGTCGCGCTGCGGTGACGCGCGCGAACGCGGCCGGGAAGCTCAAAGGCTCGAAGGGCGATGTCTGGGGCGACGCCATCGCGGCCTGCGAGAAGGACGAGCAGCTCGCCAACGCGCTCTACACGGGCGCCAAGGCTCGCGCTGGCAAGGACCCGAAGATCGCCATCGAGTGGTTCGCTCGCCTCGAGCAGCTCTTCCCCACGCATCGCCTCGCCGACGACGCTCGCTATCGCGGGGCGCTGCTCGTCGCTCAATCGACGGAGGAAGGGCACGACGAGCGGGCCGAGCAAATGCTCCGGACCTTGCCCGACAGCTATCCCGCGGGCGACATGCGCACCGAAGCGCTGTTTCGCGTGGCGCTCGGCAAGGTTCAGCACGCGGACTGGGCGGGCGCCAAGCCGCTGCTCGATCGCGTTCTCGAGCTCGCACCGGACGACCGGCACTGGGCCACGGCGGGCCGCGCTGGCTACTTCCGCGCGCGCGCCTCGGGCGCCACGGGTGACGCCGATGACGAGAAGAAGCGTCTCGTCGCGATCGTCCAGGATCACCCGCTCGCGTATTACATGCTCCTCGCGTACGCGCGGCTCGCGGCCGTCGACCCTGCGCTCGCGCAGAAGACGATGAAAGACGCGTCGGCGCGCGACGAAGGCAGCGTGTTCCCCTCGCGTCCGCTCCCGATGCTCGAGTCCCCGGGCGTGCTTCGCGGTGTTCGTCTGCTCGAGGTCGGCGAAGTCGATGCGGCTCGTCGTGAGTTCGCTGCGGCAGGCGCCATTGGCGACGACGCCGACCCCGAGATGGTCTGGGCGATCGGCGCCATTTACAACCGCGCCGGGTTGCCCGAGCTCGGCCACGCCTTCTCTCGCGGCAAGCCCGGCGAACATCTCGCGCACTACCCCGAAGGCAAGTGGCGCCTCGCGTGGGAAGTCGCGTACCCGCGAGCGTTCGAAGCCAACGTCGTCAAGAGCTGCGCCGACAACGCGCTGCCCACCTCGCTCGCATGGGGCATCATGCGCGAGGAGTCGAGCTTCGTCGCCGACGTCAAGAGCCACTCGAACGCGTTCGGGCTCATGCAGCTCATCGTTCCCACCGCCAAGTGGGTCGCTACCGGCACCACGTTCGGCTCCGACGAAACCGCGCTCAAGACGCCCGAGGTGTCGATCGGCCTCGGCACGCGCCTGCTCACGAAGCTGCGTGCGAAGCACGTGCATCCTGCACTCGCGATCGGTGCTTACAACGCGGGATCGGGCGCCGTCGATCGCTGGATTACCGCTCGAGGCAGCGAGGACCTCGACGTGTTCGTCGAGCTCATTCCGTACGACGAGACGCGCAACTACATCAAACGCGTGCTCTCGAGTCAGGCCGCGTACGCGTACTTGTACGACCCGACCACGTTGAAGGAGCCTCTGGGGCTTCCGTTCAGGTTCGCACGTTGAGGGAAGCCACGCTCTTCGTCGTGCCGTCGGAGCGGCATGTGGAGCGTCTCGCGCGGGAAGGAAGGCTCGCCGAAACGCGAACGTCATTCCGCACGCGGCTCGCGGCGCGTCTCCTGCCCGAGATCGCCTTCGCCGACGTCCGCGAGAGTCGTCTCGTCCTCGGGATGGCGCTCGCCGATCCGGAGGCGGTCGCCGCGGCTGCTGCGAGCCGCCCTGGCCACAAGCAGCTCGACCTGTTCGAGGCCGCGGCAGCATCAGCATCAGGCGCCGATCCTCGCGTGGCAGCCGAAGATCCTCTGCTTGCCGCGGTGCGAGCGAGGGGAGGGGCAACCTGGGCGCGCATGGTCGCTGCGCTCGACGGCGCCATTGGTCTCCTCCGCGCGCGTGGAGCCACCCTCGCGGATCTCGAGCGCATCGCCTCGCGTGGTCGAGGCGTCGCGGCGGTGCGCGCCCGAACGATCGCCACCGCGATGGCCGCACTCGATGCGCGCTTGCTGCAGTTCGGTGCGCGCGACGGTCGAGCGATGGGCGCCTTGCTGGCGAATGCCATCGCTGCCGCCGATACCGTCGAGCTCGTGACCGTGATCGGCGCTCTGGGTATCGAGGCGAAGTGGCTTCTCGCGTGGGAGCCTTCCGACCTCGCGTGGTTCCGTGCGATCGACGAGAAGCTCTCGCCGCATGGAGGCTTCGCACGGGTGACGCTGCCCGCCTTCGACCATCCGCTCGAAGGTACGCGCGAGCGCGATCCACTCGAGGTGCTCACCGAGGAAGTCGCACGCATCCTCGATGCTCCGCCGGACGACGAGATCATCGTGCCCGTCCTGGGGGATTTGACGTTCTCTCCCTCTTCGACGCCGCCTACCGGGCTCGAGCGTCTGCAGCTCGTGCGCGCCTCCGACGCCGGACTCCAGGCGCGTGCGGCCGTTGTCGCGGTCGAAGAAGCCTTGGCCGCCGGTGCGTTGGTCGAGCGCGTGGTCGTGGCGTTGCCCGTTCTCGACGAACGCACGCTGGCGCCCCTCCGCCGCGCCTTCGAAGACGCGGGGCTCGTCTCGTACGAATCGCGAGGTGCGCCGCTCGGCTCGGCACCCGTCATTGCGACGGCCATGCTGGCGCTCGAGCTCTCCGCTTCGCTCGAACGACATGCGGTCGCTCGTTTGCTTCGTTCGGGCTACGTGGATGCCCCGCGCCTCGTTCCCGAAGGCACCGATGGGCGAGACGCCACGCGTTCGCTCGTTCGTGTGGCGCAGGCACTCGAATCCTCGGCCACGGCGAGCGGTGACGACCCGGAATCGCGTCTGGTCCGAACGGCGGCGGCACCGGCATCGACCTCGTTTCGTCGCAACGAGGAGCACCAGGAGGCCGACGCCGCGCTCGCCGGCAAGGTTGCGAACGTGCTTGCCGCGCCCGCCAAGGCCCGCACACGGATCGAGCACATTCGCGCGGCGCGGGCGCTGTGGAGCGCGCTCGGTCTCGGCGCGCGCGCCGGACGCGGCGGTCTGTCGGCCTTTGCTCGCGACGAGGCTCCGGAAGGCGTTGCTCGCGCCGAACGCCTCGCCATCGCGCGCGATGCCCGAGCCTGGGACGGCCTCGTGTCGGTTCTCGATCTCTACGAGATGACCACGCATCGCGCCCATGCGCTCGACCAGGAGCTCGATGCCGAGCTCTTCCGCCTGGAGCTCGCCGAGCTGCTCGACGGTTCGGGCTCGCGGCCCGGTGCCGGCCGCGCGGGGGCGATTCGCTTCTCGCGCCTCGCCGACGTGCCGGGCGACCCGCTCGATCTGCTGGTGGTCCTCGACGCCAACGAGGGGCTCCTTCCTCGCGACGACGGCCACGACGCGCTCGCGGGGCCGACATTGCTCGACGCACTGGCTCGCGGCGTCGATCGCTCGAAGACCACGTTCATTGCACCGGCGCCCGGAATTCGGCGCGCGCAGGAGCTTGCGGCGTTGGCGATGGCTGCGGCCGAAGCCGAGCGAATCGTGATCGTCTCGGTTCGTGAAGACGCGAGTGGAGCGCCGCTTGGCCCGTCGCCCGTGGTCACGGCTCTCGAACGCCAAGGCGCGGTGGCTTCTTCCGTCCAGAACGAAGCAAAAGCGCTTGGGGCGTCCGACGACGTTCTGCTTCGCGTGCGTCGTGAGCGTGAGCGCGAAGGCTTCTTCCTCGACCCTTCGCGCCCTCGGTCCGACGTCGTGGGGCAGATCCGTACGAGCGACGAAGCGCGTGCAATCCTTCGAAACGCGACGGGCGGCGGCGAGCGTCCCTTGGCGGTCACGTCGCTCGAGCGCTTCGCCAAGTGCCCCTTCATGGGCTTTGCGCAGGCTGTTCTCGCGGCGCGCGAGCCAATGCCGCACGACGAGCTGCCCGACGCGCGCGAAGAAGGAACGCTCGTCCACGACGCGCTCGCCGAGGCCTTCACGGCAACCCGCGAAGCATGGCCGAAGAGCCCTCGCGACGCCGAAGCCATCATGCGCGATGGCCTTGCGGCAGCGGACGTGGTCCTCGAGCGATGGCAAGGTCACGCGCCGCTCCGGGCGATCGTTCGCCTCAAGGTCCGCGACTCGGTGCGTGCCGTTCTGGCGGCGGCCATCCTCGACGAGGCGTGGGATTTCGCGCTCGCCGAAAAGGCGTTCGGTGCGCGCTCGCGCGACGCGTGGCCTGCCCTCCACATCGACTACGAGGGCGAGCGGCTCACGCTCCGCGGAACGATCGACCGCATCGACCAGTCTCGCGGGGGCAAGAAGGCGCTTCGCGTGGTCGACTACAAGCGCAGCAAATCGACCGTTCGCGACGCCGGCTCCTCCCTCGGAGAGACCGCGCTGCAGGTTCCGCTCTACGCGTGTCTCTCCGCCCAGGAGCTCGGCGTGCCGGCCACCGGCACGTATCTCCCGTTCCAGGCGCGCGACGTCGCCGAGGCCAAGACCCCGCCCGCCGTCGAGCAGAAGATGGTGGACCTCGTGACCCGCGTGGGCGGCGCATCGATCTCCCCGGTCGAGCATCGCGCCATCTCGCTCGTCATCGCGGCCCGCAGCGGAACCTTGGCTCCGTTCCCGGCCGACGACTCGGAATGCCGGAATTGCGCGGTGAGCGGCGGCTGCCGCAAGCCTCGCTTCGCCATGGCCCCGGCCGAAGATCTCGAGGAGCCCTAGGTGGACATCGATCCTCGGGATCTCTACGCGCCGACGAAGAACCTGGTGCTCGCAGCGAGCGCCGGGACAGGTAAGACGCACGCGCTCGTCGGCGTCATCGTGCATCTCCTCGTTGCTGGTCCACGCACGGCTGGCGCTACGCGCTCGAAGCCCGTGGACCCTTCGCGGATCGTGGCGACCACGTTCAGCCGCAAGGCCGCCGCCGAGATTCGCGCCCGTGTCACCCACGAGCTCGAGCGGCTCGGGAGCGCGCCATCGACCTCGCCGTACATTGCGAGCCTGCGCATGCGCGAGGGCGTCGGCCGGGGGGACGACACGATCGCCGCTCGCGCGCGCAAGGCCCTTGCGGCGCTCCCGCAAGCGAGGTTCGGCACGCTCCACAGCTTCGCGACGAGCATCGTTCGCAGCTATGCCGTCGAGCTCGGTCTTGGCCCGGGCTTCGAGCTGGCCACCGAGGCCGACGCCCGAGCGCGAAGCGACGACGCCATCGCCCGTGCCCTCGAGCGCAAGCTCGTGACCGATCCCGACGGCATTCGCTCTCTGTCGGAGGCGGCCGGCGGCATCGACCGGCTCATCGTGCAGGTTCGCCGCATCCTCATGCAGCTCGAGGAGGACGGTCGGGCGGCGCGCGACCTTGCCATTCCGGGCCTCGACACCGAGAGCACCGAAGCCACGATGCGTGCACTCGTGCATCATGCACGGTCTCTCTCGGCCGTTCCGAAGTTCGAGGATGCCGCGCGGGCGCTCGGCTCCGCATGGGATGCCGGAGACGACGCGCGCATCGAAGCGGCGGCGGTGGCGCTCACGTCCATTGCCGCGCGCGGAAAGAAGACGCTCGAAGTCGAGTCGTTCGCCGAGTTCCGCGCCGAGTTGCCTGGGACCACGAACGAGGAGCGTGGCCGGCGCTTGGCCCGTGCATTCCGAGCGCGCCATCTCTTCCCGTCGCGGGCCACGCTGCTGCGCGAGGTGCTGGCCGAGGCCGAGCAGGAGATTCTCCTCGCCGGTCGCGCGCGCGCCACGCTCGGTTTCGGAGAGATTCTTCGTGCCGCACGGGAGCTCTTGCTCGATCGGTCGGACGTCGCCGAAGAAGTCTCGTCGGGCATCGACGCTCTGCTCGTCGACGAGTTCCAGGACACCTCGCGCGTCCAGCGTGACTTGCTCCAGCTCCTCTGGGCGCGCTCGGGCGTTCGCGAGCCGGGCTGCGTTCCTCCGCTCGGCGTGATTCGGCCCGCGGGCCTGCTGGTCGTCGGTGACCGCAAGCAATCGATCTACGGTTTCCGCGGCGCGGACGTCGGTGTCTTCGCCGAGCTGGCCGTCGGACTGGCAGGGGAGCCGGCGCGCGAAGCGCTCGGGATTCCGGTGGGCGTCACGTGGCAGCCGAAGGAGCCGCTCGCCGACTTCCTCGCGCTCCGTCACAACCGGCGGAGCATCCCCGAAGTGCTCGCCTTCGCGAACGCGTTCAGCGCGAAGCGCTTCTTGCCGGGAGACCCTCCTCCGCAGCTCTTCGAGATCGAGTACGTGCCGGCAACGGAGGACCTCCTCGTTCCGCCGGAGGCGGCGCGTCCGGAGAGCGCCGAGGGTGAGCGACTGACACCCAAGACCACCTGGCTGAAGATTGCGCCGAAGGGCACCACGTCTTCGCGCCTCGAAGAAGCGCTCGTCATCGCGCAGCGTATCCGCGCGATCGTCGACGGCAAGGAGCCGAAGGTCGGCAAGACGCACCACGATCCGTCGTGGCGTGATCTCGCAGTGCTCGCCACCACGAACGGCATGCTCGACGCCATGGCTTTCGCGCTGGCTCAGGCGGACGTGCCCTACGTGGTCGCTGGGCGAAGCTTCTTCCGCACGCGCGAAGTCCGCGACCTCGCCGCGATGCTCGCGCTCGTGCTCGATCCCTCCGATCGCCTTGCCGCGTTGGAGGTTTTGCGCGGCCCTTGGGCGTCGGTCCACGACGAGACGCTGCTCGGTCTCACGATGCCCGAAGGCGGGCTTTCGCCGCCGTCGGCCTGGGCCGCCCCGCATCGTTCGTCGCTCGTGCACCCGGAAGACGAGGCGGCGCTCGAGAGCCTTGCCACGCTGATTCGTGATCTGGCTCGTTGCGCGGGCCGCCTCGGACCCGGGGCCATCCTGCGCGAAGCCGTCTCCGCGCGCTCGCTCGACCGTGTGCTCGGGGCACTGCCGCGCGGTGATCAGCGCGCGGCGAACATGCGAAAGCTCCTTACCATCGCCGATCGCCACGCCGATGCGCGCGCGTTTCGTCGTTGGCTCGACGACGCTTCTTCGCAAGAGCTCGCGGAATCCGAAGCCGCGACGTTCTCGGAAGAAGACGACGCGGTGCGCCTGCTCACGGTGCATGCCAGCAAAGGTCTCGACTTCCCCATCGTGTTCGTGCCAGAGATCGGCGCGGCCCTGCCTCGCTCCGACAAGGGCGCCGCGCGCGTGGCCGTGGGCGCGGGCGATGCACCGAACGTACTCGCCGTGCGTATCGCGGACGAAGACGGCATGATCCTGGAGCCGCCCTCGTTCGCTTCGGCCTATGCGCTCATGCGACGTCGCGAACGTGCCGAGCGGCAGCGCCTCGCGTACGTGGCCGTGACCCGCGCAGCCGATGCCATGTACCTCGTCGGGGGGCGAACCCGCGAGGGGACCGGTGACGTAGGGGCGTCCTCGCTTGCGGCCCTCGAGGAGCTCGCGGTGGACCCGTCGTCGCTTGCGGCCGCGGCGCTCGCCATCGAGGAGGTGGACGTTCCTTCTCCGCAGCCGCGTTCGTTCGGCCTCGAGCCCGAACCGGAACCAATGGGAGCGCCCGCCGCCAGCGAGCCTGCGGCCGCGAGACCGAAATGGCGCTCGCTTCCGATCGCCCCGACGGCCCTCGCCGACTTCGATCACTGCGCGCGCCGCTTCGAGCTCATCCACCTCATGGGCCTTCCGGAGCATCTTCGAGGTCGCACGCCCGACGCCGCGCGAACCACGACCGGCGTGCTCGATGCGCGTGCGCAAGGAACGCTCGCCCACGCGGTGCTCGAGCGCGTTCCCGTCGGTGCGTTCGCCGCTGACGACGCGGCGCAGGCGGCGAGCCGGGCGCTCGTCGCCGAAGGTATCCCCGAAGATCACCCGCAACACGCCACTATCGTGGGCCGCGTCGAGCGGTTCTTGCGCGGTGACTATGCGCGAGGGGTTGCCGAGAAGGGCGGCGATCCGCGACGCGAGGTGTCGTTCGTGCTGTCCGCCACCGACGCCGAAGATCGTTCGGTCGTCTTGCGCGGAAGCATGGACCTCGTCGTGGTCTGGCCGGATGGCTCGGTCGACGTCGTCGACTACAAGAGCGGTCGGAACGCGTCGTCCGAATCGCCGGACAAGGCCCCGACGACATCGGGGGCGTACGCTTTCCAGCTCGACGTCTACACGCTCGCCGTTCGCTCCCTGTTTCCCGAGGCTACGCGCGTGCGCGCGGGACTTGCCTACCTCGGCGGCGGTGTTGCCGAGCCGGTGTGGCGCGAGTTGCCCGACGAAGTGACGGTGCGTGCTCGCCTTGCCGGTTTGGGAGACCGCCTGATGGAGGCACGCTGGTCGGAGTACTTCCCCCGCGTTGCGCTCGAGCGTTGCGAGGCCATCTATTGCGGCTTCATCGGTCGGTGCCACGCCAACGTGGCTTCGGACTGAAGGCGCGTCCAATCAGCCGATCTCCGGCATGGGAACGGACTCGAAGGCGTCGCGCGTGACCACGACGTGATCGAGTAGCGGCATGCCGACGACAACGGCAGCCTGCGCGACGGCTCGCGTGAATGCGACGTCTTCCGGGCTGGGCCTCGGATCGCCGCTCGGGTGATTGTGGATGAGGATGAAGCCGCTCGCCGCCGCGCGTAGCGCATGCCTGAGCGGATCCGCCGCCCGGAGGGAGACGCCGTGCAGTCCTCCTTGCGCCACCCGACGGGCCGCGCGGAGCCGATTCTGACCGTCCAAGGCGAGCAACCAGAGCTCCTCGTGCTCGAGCGCACCGAGACGAGCCATACCCCACGCCGCCACGTCACGGCTGTCCCGCAATCGAAGCCGCTCGCTCGAGGGCTCCGTCGCCGCACGCCTCCCGAGCTCGAACGCCGCCGCCACGCTTCGCGCAGTCTCTGCGGGAACGAATCGTTTGGCGGTGGGCAAGAGTGCCGCGAGCTCGTCTACGCCGGCGCGCGAGAGGCCCGAAAGGCCACCGAGGGCGTCGAGAAGATTTCGCGCGACGGCCGTCGCACCGCCGGCGACGAGCAACGTAGCGCCGCCGCGATTGAGGAGGAAGGCGAGCAAGTCGCCGTTGGTCAGCGCCTCCACGTCGAAGCTCGTCGACCCATCGTTCGCGGCGCGTTCGGCATACGCAGGCTGCATGCCCCATGCTCAGCAACGTCGATGCCACGATCGGGGGGCGTGGATCTTCGCGCGGTTACGTCCATGGTTGCCTGGCCCAGGCCAATCCGCGGGTGGCCCAAGCCAGGGAGAAGAGGCTAGGCGCGCCTCGTTCGGCCGCCGGACGAAAACCTAGAAATCGGTCTCGCTCCAGACATCGCCATGTCGAGTCTGCTGGAGATCGGTCTGACCTCGGCCATGCGTGCCGAGCTCGAAGGCTTTTCTCGCGCGGATTCCGCGAATCGAAGCGAGGCACATCATGAGAAAGTTCTTGGCACTTGCGGGCGCGACGACCCTGCTGGGCGTGTTCTCCCTGGCCGTGGTCGCTTGCTCGAGCAGCGACGACACTGCGAACGGCACCCCTTCGGAAACGACGAAGACCGACGGCGGCGGTAGCTCGGATGCTGCACCGGACAGAAAGGCGAACAACGTCGACCCGACGCCTGCCGACCCCCAAGAGGAGCGCACCGTCGGCAACGAGTGCAAGACGACCGCCGATTGCCAAGTTGCCGATTCGCTGAATGACAACATCTGCTCCACCGAGGCGTATGGAGGCAACGACATCTTCTCCACGCCCGTCTGCGTCCAGCCGAGCTGCACCGTCAAGGGCACTGACGTCACCGACCTTCTTTGCGACGGTGAAGCGGGCTACTGCTACACGCGGGGCGGTGGCGGCGTCTGTCTCCCGTACTGCCAGTTCGACTCCACGTCCATCACCACCGCGTGCCAGGGCAACAACAAGTGCGTCTTCGACAACGGCTACGTCGACAAGACGCGAGGCGCGATTGGCATCGGCTTCTGCTACGGCATGTGCACGACCGACGCCGACTGCAAAGGCACCGGTCAGGCGTGTCAGGTCTCGTCGGGCGAGTGCGTCGCAGCGTCGAACGTCGTTGCTCCGACCAAGAAGCCCGGCGACCCCTGCACGGCCCCCGCGACGGCGACCGACCCTCGAGAATGCGCCTGCAACGCTATCGGCGGTTCTGGACCTGACAAGGCGAAGGGCATCTGCCGCGCGCCGTGCGCAACCGGCGCGGAGGGTGACGCCACCTGTGGTGTGACGACGACGAACGGCCACGCCTGGAAGTGCACGGCGCTTCTGCCGGCCGAGAACGGCGGCACCAAGCTCTTCACCGGGGAGCCTGCGGGTCTTCGTGGATCATGCGCACAGCCGTGCGACACCGACACCGATTGCACGTTCGCCGTCGGCAGCGTCAGCGAGAAGTGCTTGGCAGCGGCGGGCGGAAAGTTCTGCCTGTTCCCGTCGCAGAACTGAGCTCGACGAAATGAGAAACGGGCGGACGCTTCGAGAGCGTTCGCCCGTTTTCGATTTCGAAGTGCGAAGGTGAGCGCTCGTTCGAGCGCGGACCGTCAACGCCGGCGGCGAACGACGAGGAGTGCCAGCACGCCGAGAAGGCCATAGGTCGAGGTCGCGACGTGACGTGAACCCGCGAGCGAGCATCCGGTCGCGTCGGTCGCGTCGATCGCGGCTGGCGTCGTCGATGCATCTGGCGTGGGCGCGGGCTCGAGAGGAGGCTCCGCAACGACGGGGCCGCCGCTGTCTCGCGTGCCCGCATCGCTTTCGGGCGGCGCGACGGCTTCCGCCCACGCCGGCTGTGGATAGAGGGACCAATCCTTCGAAGCCGACTTGACCGTGTCGACGACGAGCGTGCGGAAGGCATCGAGGCGCGTATAGACGGAGCCTTCGCACGACGCACCGTCGGCGCTCGTGAAGGCGCGCGACAGGACACCGAACGAGATGGCGTTGGCCCCGTCGTTCTCGGTGAACGAGTTGTCCTCGTAGGCGCTCGACCCGCTATCACCCTGGCAGAGTCCATCGCCGCCGTAGAACTCGTTCGGGTTGACGATCGAAGGGCAGGGCGAGCTCGCGCCGAGTGGACAGATGAGGCCAATGCCGCGCTTGATCCGGCGCGTCCCTGCGGTGAACCCAGCGTCTTCAGGACCGGTGTTCCCGTAGCCCACCGCCGTGAACGAACGCGTGTAGTGAGAGTCCGTCATCGCGCGCTGGACAGCCGGGATGATCGGCCTGGCCTCGCTCTCGGGCACCATGTCCTCGAGAACGAGCAGTGCGATGTCGTTGCCGCAGAATTGGTCTTGGTCGGAGACGACGTAGCGAGCGACCGTGTGCCAGCCCGTGTTCGGCTGGAAGACGTTTCCGTCCGTCGTAATCCAAGTTTGATCGTGATACGGCGCCCCGAACTTGGGATTCTCCGCGCAGTCGATCAACTTGGGCGTCTCGTGGATGCAATGACGCGCCGTGACGACCACGTTCGGCGCGATGAGGGCGCCCGAGCACAGCGTCTGACACGCGCCAGGAGCGCCACCTCCGCAAATGCCTACTGCGAAGGCGTGCGTCGTATCCACCTCACCGCCTTGGATGGCCTGGCCGGTGGTGCGAACGACCTCGTGGTTGGTTGGCGGCGTTCCCTGCGAGCACGCCGTGGCGAGGCCGAGCGTGAGCACGATTCGCGACCCGCGAAGACCGAGCTTCATGAGTGAGTCCTACAGCGCAACTCGGTTGCGCTGATTGAATAGTCAAACGGAGTTCGCGACAGACTTGTGCAGGGGACCGAGCAAGTGGTCGCCGCAGTAGGTTCGTTCGCCGGTCAGTGCACGGTGACGAGCGGTCGCGGCACGAGCGTGCGTTGTGCCATGCCACCCGGATACGCGTAGCTGGCAAAAGAATCCCAACCCCAAAGCGTGGCGGTGAACGGTCCGTCGCTCTTCATGCGCTGGAGACCGTTCGTGCAGACGCTGTCGCCGAACTTGGCTCCAGGCTTGCCGCCGCGCGTGAGGTCAACACGAGTCCACTCGTACTCTCCGCCGACGCCGACAGGCTGGAAGTCCGTCAGATCACCGGCGCACTCGAGCCAAACCTTCTTGAATTCACCGTGGTCCTTGGCTCGGACGATCACGAGCGACGTCTCGGCGTAGGTCGGGTCGGCGTAGAAGGTATAGGAATTCAGGTATTGGCCCGCGGGCACGATGTTGACGAATTCGGGGTCTCCGAGGCCTTGGTATTGCTCCTCGGTGGCCGTCGGATCTCCCGCGCTGCTCATGTAGGCGGCGAGATAGAACGGATGGTCCGCGTCTTGGCTTCGGACATAGAAGGCGTCGCCCGTACCCGACGTGAACATGGCCGACTCACCGGGGCCGAGCGCGGTGGGAGCGCCCGGAGGAATCTCGGGATCGTAGGAGAGCTGCGTTCCTTCGCGCGCCGCGACGATGCGGTAGCGAACCGGCTCGTGTTCGTTGCCGAGTCGCGGGCGGTACGCGACGCCCACGTATTGGTGCCCCCACTGTGCGAAGGCCGGGATCTGTTGCGCGAGGATGTCACACGCCGCGGCGCCCGTCGGAATGTTCGCGCAACCGTGTCCGCCGACGATGCTGATCGGCTTCGTGGACGTGACGAAGCTGCCCGTCAGCTCCTCGTTCTGCACGAGCTGGAGGAACGCTCCCTTGCCGAGCCGGTAGGTGACGGGCTCGAAAGCCGGGCCGCCGACGATACCTGCACCGCCTTGGATGTCTCGATTGGGAACGATCGTGACGTCGGTGTCGTCCTCCGCCGAGAAGATCTGCGTCGAAGGCTTCCCCGACCAGTCGAGGCCCCAACCATTGACGACGATGTGTTCCTTCGACCACGCCGCGACAGGCAAGACGAGCGATGCCGTCGGGTTGTAGCTCTTCGCTCCGCCGAACGGGTACATCGACGTCACGCCGACGGGCAGCTTCGTCGTCAGGTGGAACGACGAGCCGGCGCCCGTCCCATTGGAACGAATGTCCGTGATCGTCGTCGGGACCACGCCCTTCGGGCAGCTGATGTAGCCGAGGTTGTCGGCATTCGTGTACGTCCGCGCCGGATCACGATCCGAGAGGAAGATGACCACGCTCTCGCCGGGCCCAATCGGTCCCTCGTGCTGATACAGCGTGGCGCTGCCCGGCTCGGTGCGGAAGACGGCCTTCGAGACGTCGACCGGCTTTCCCTCGAGCTCGAGCGAAAACTCCACCGGCTGCTTCGACGTATTGACCAGATATGCGGCGTAACACGAATTGGGTAGTTGTTTCGTGAAGCGCGGTTTCTGGAAATAGAATTCGCAGCCGTTCGAGCTTCGATCATCCGAGGCCGCGGAGCACGGGTCCTGGCATTTCGCGGCGCCGCAGGCCTGGGTCTCCGGGCATGTCTCGACGATCTCTCCCGAACAGGAGCGAATGATCGACTGGCCATCGAGCGAGCACGTGAGCGGGCAGTCGCCAGCCTCGACGCCGGCGTCTTGCGAGAACTTCTCGTTCTCGACAGCAAAGCCGCCTTTGTCGCTGCTGCATGCGCTCGCTGCGAAGAGCAGCAAGCCGAAACTCGCGGCGCCTACCGTGGTGACCACACGCACGGATCGAGAACTCATGGCAGCACCACTTCTTGCGGAACCAGACTTGGTTGTTTGACTTTTCCGTTGCCGAGCTGACCGTAGAAGTTGCTGCCCCAGCAGTAGATCTTCCCGGTGGTCAGCAGAGCGCAGGTGGCTTCCAGCGTGGTCTTGATCTGGGCGACCGGGTCGGGAAGCCCTTTCACCTTGACCGCGTCCCATGCGTAGTCCGTCTTCCCATCACCGGCCTGACCGCTGTCGTTGCTTCCCCAGCAGTAGGCGGCGCCCGAGATGCCGACGGCGCACCAGCGATACGGCTCCGGGTGAATGGTGCCATAGCTGCTCGTGGTGAGCGTCGGCGTCGTCGCAATTCGAGTGATCGGCTCGGGCGTCACGACGGGAGCCGGCAATGCGCGCACGAGACGACCGGCGCTGTAGCCGGGATCCGTCTGCGGGCCCCAGCAATAGCCGGTGCCGTTCGACACTGCGCAGGCGTCGGTCCGGGCGACGTCGATGTCCGTCACGTCGCGGATGACGATCGGCGCCGGATAGGGATCGGGGGAGAGCGGCGAGACGCGGCCCAGCGGAGGATTGGCTCCCCAGCTGACGACCGTACCGTCGTCGCGCAGCGCGAACGTGGCCGCACCCACGGCCAGGTCTCGCACGGGAGCACCCGCGGGAAGAGCCATCGGCTGTGCGGCGACCCTCGCGATCCATGGAGCCGTCTCGTAGGGCGCGACCTGTCCGGTCGCGTTCTTGCCCCAACAGAGGATCTCTCCTCCGGTGAGTGCGCAGATGACGGTCGGGCTCATGTCGATCGCCGTTGCGCTCGGAATGGCCAGCTTCACCGGCGTTCGAGCCACGGTTATCGGCGCCGCCGCGTCGCCCTCGGCTGGATCGAACGGTCCCGTTCCCCAGCACCACGACGCGCCGTCCTTGTCGATGGCGCACGTGTGAGCGAGCTTCACGATGTTCGAAAGTCCGGGCACGCGCAGGGGCGTGACGCTGTCGCTGCCTCCGGCATCGTCGCCATCGCCCAGCTCACCGCCGGCATTCGTGCCCCAACAGGCGACCGTACCGTCCGCGAGCAATGCGCAGAACCCTTCGCGTCGCGTGTCGGATGTTGCGATGAACGTGGTGTCGAGAGAAACGGCACACGGCGCAGTGGTGCATTCGACCGGACGTGCGGAGGCGTCGATCGGGCCCGCATCGTGGACCGTGACGTCGGCATCGGTGCCGGCATCGGCGGTTGCATCGCTCGCCGGCGCGGGCTCCCGCGATGCGTCCTCGGAGTCGAATCGTGCTTGGCCGCGCTCGCTGCTCGAGCAGCTCGCGGTGGCAACGACGGTGGCGGACCAGCACAGTACGGCGGCCAGACCAGCCGCTCTTCGATCAAGGAGTCGTCTTGTGAAGCGCATTCTCGGCTCCGACTGCCCAAAGGTTGGTGCTCGACGTTCCTCGAACGCGAAACAGGGGACGGTCCAGCGGTGCGCCGCTGACGGCGCTCGACGAAATCTCGTAGCTGCCTCCGTCCGAGAAGTTCTCGGAGCGAGTGATGAGTCCCCAGCCGCTCAGCCAGAGATCGTTCGAGACGATATCCATGGAGTAAATCGATTTGCCGAGCGCCGAGGCCGGAACCTGTGACAGCTTGCTCGCGAGGCCGCCGTCACCATCCGACGAAATCTGCGCGATTCTCGATGTTCCAACGATGCCGAGGAGACGCTCGGCACCGGCGAGGTGGACGTCGGTGAGCCAACCGTCCACCGGTGAAACGAAGAGATAGCCGCTACGCGGCGTACAGGCCTTGTATCCGGCAGGAAGAATGCCGTCGGCGATTCTTCGATATTCACCATTGCTCTTGCGAACGACGATGGGGCACGAGCGTCCCGTCGGGAACGTGTCCCTGACGCCGACGAACCATAGGTCGGTCGGATCACTTCCGGTCGCGGCGACGAAGAAGAGATGTTCGAGATCGGATTCGGCATCCGACGCGATGTATTCGGCGACCCAGGCTGGCGTGCCGGCGTCGTTCGTCAGGTGATAGATGGTATTCGAATACCACGCATAGACGTCGGTGCTGCTCGTGCCCCAGACTCCGATCGTCGGACTCTGCTGGACGCTGCCAGGCGACGTCCAGCGGTTCTGTTGAAGGCCGTGGTCGTGGGAGGCGTGCGTGGGCTCGCCCTCGTGGCTGTGGTCCTGGAGCAGCTGGTGGCTCCAGGTCCACGGCGCATCGAGCGACGTGCGAATGCCGTGGAAAATGCAGCCGGGCGCAATGGCGAAGTACAGCTCACTTTCGCCCGGTGCCCACATGCCGCCGGCGTAGGCGCCGAGCCCGCGGTCGTTCGGGGAGCCGTCGTCGATGTACTTCCACGTACCGACCCCATTCGCGTCGGGATCGGTCCACTCTAGAATCTTGATTCCGTATCGGGGGCTCTCGGCGATGGCGAAGGCGCGCGTCGTGAGCGCGACCACGTCTCGCAAGACCAGGTCGGAATCCGGCAAAGGAGTTTCACACCATCCCGCGTCCGTGCATCGAGGCCCGGTGGGAGGGACGAAGACGTCACGTTGCGCATCGCGCACGCCGGCGTCGCTCTCGGGCACCGTGCTCCCCGAATCCGAATCGGCGTCGGGGGAGGGGCTGGGCGACGTTTCGTCGGTGGAGCTGCAGGCGATCGCCGCCGAGACGGCTGCACACGACAAGGTGAGGACGAACCAAGCCCTCATGGCGTGCCTCCGAGGGAAAGAACGACGCCTTGACCGCCAATCCAAACGTGGCCGGCGGACGGCATCCATACCGTGGTGAGATTGGGGCGCTTCTTGCCGAGGCCCGCGATCTTGATTCGGGACCAGGCCTTGCCGTCGTAGTGGAGGACGACGCCTGCATCGCCGACCGCCCAGATGTCGGTCGGCGACGAGCCCCAGATGGCGTTGAGATTCTGCTCGGTCGGAACGCCGCCGACGATGTCCCACATTCGACCGGTGCCGGCGTAGTGACGAATGCTTCCACGCGCGCCGACCGCCCACGCTTCGGACGACGAGGTCGCCCAAACGCCGTAGAGGGCATCCCACGTCTGCGTGTTGTAGACGTCTACGGTCGGCTTCGCGGTGTCGGCGTTCGCGACGTGGATCGCCGCGCCCGAGAGCGAGACCGCCCACATCTCGTTCGGCCCGATGCCGTAAAGGCTCGTCAGCTGGCTGCAAGGCAAGGACTCGCAGAGCTTGTTGACGGCGCCCGGCGACACCCCTTGATCGAAGACGTCCATCACCTGGAAGTCACCCGCGGGCGAGAGGGCAAGTCGCCAGAGTCCGGCTTTTCTGTCGGAGATCGACGACACGACCGTGAAGTAGAGGTTCTCGGAGCCGGCCGCGGCCCACGCCGAGCTCACGAGCATGACTTGGCCGCCGTACTTCGCGGAGGTCGTCGCCGACCGCGTCGACCAGCCTCCGTCGGAGATCAGGCCCCCGTCTTGCTCGGGCAGGCCGCGCGTCACGATCGCGCTGGCCGTTCCGAACGCGGCTTCGGCACCGTCGCGAAGCCACATGGCGCTGAGCGTGTCGAGACGACCGCTATCCGACGTCGACCACGCCGTCCCGTCGAAGTGGGCAATCGTACCGAGAGAGCCGACCGCCCAGACGTCGGTTGCCGAGCGACCGCGGATGGAGGTGATTTGCGCGCGCCAATCGAGAGGTGCCGGCGTCGTCGTCGGTTGGAAGGGCCCGTTGGCGCAGAGCGCGTCACTGGTGCAGTCGGCCGGGAAATATTCGCAATCGGTGCAAGGGCCGGCAGCATCGTCGTCCGCCGCGTCGGCATCGATGCTCGCGTCGGGCGCGGGCGTGATGATCGACGCATCGCCGTCTTCGTGGGCCGTGGTCGATTCGTCGCTTGCGCAGGCTGCGATGAAGGCAGCCGATGCGCACGACGCCGCGCACACTGCATAGAACAGATGTCGCGTGCTCTTCATCGCGGAATGTCCTCGCCGCCGTCTTGATCGCAATTCTCGACCATGCAGCGGCCGCCCACGCAGGCCTGACCGGCGATGGCATCGCAGGTGATGCCGCAGCCACCGCAGTTCCGAGGATCGCTGTCGGTGTTTACTTCACACAAATCTTCGGGATTGCCGTTGCAGTCGGCGCGACCGTTGCTGCACGTCTGGACGCAGATGCCCGCGTTGCATGAGCCAACCATGGCTCCGAAGTTGCGCGAGCACTGGCTACCGCAGGCGCCACAATTCTCCAGATCGGACGAGAGGTCGAAGCACTGTCCGATGCACTGCCCACTCGAGCAATCGCCGCAGAACGTCTCGCCCGCGGGACACATGAGTTGGATCGCGCCGGTGACCTCGTTGATTCCGCAGAATTGGCCGGGATCACCCGCGATTCCGCAGTCGCCGCAATTGTCGGTGTCGAGAAGCGAGGTCTCACACCCGTTCTTCTCCATGTTGCCGTCGCAGTCGGCCCAATACATCTCGCATTTCGGATGTCCGCATTCGCCAGCGATGCATCCGAAGTACGTGTGCGGTTTCGGGGTGAGGCCACCATTGGTGGGATCGCAGGCGGTCCCGCATGCTCCACAATGGTTGTCGTCGCGCTCCATATCCGTGCACGGCGTGAAGAAGTCGCCGCACGCCGTGGTTCCCGGAAGACAGCCGCATCCGTAGTCGACGTCGAAGAACGAGCCGCGGTTGATGCACGCATGGCTCGGATCGCACTTGTCGCCGCAGGTCGAGCAATTGTCGTCGTCGCCCGGATCGGTCTCGCATCCGTTGTCCGGGAGGCCGTCACAATCGAGCGTCGGCACGCCCGTGTGGTTGCACGCCAGAACACAACGGCCTTCCACGCACGTGTACGTCTCGCGACTGCCGCCTTTCGGGCAAGCGCGATCGCAAGCACCGCAATTCATAGGATCGTTGCGGAGGTCGACATCGCAGCGGAAGTTCGAGCCCGGGCACGTCGTCCGCCCGGTGGGGCACTTGTCCGTCGGGCAATACGAGAGCGCCTCCGGATCGTGCGATGCGTCGGCATCGCCGCCCGCGTCGGGGCTCACGAATTGCTGCGCGGGCGGAGGCTGGGTGTAGTCGCCAACCGTCGAATCGGCACAGCTGATGATGGCCACGACGCCGACGAGCGCCGTGAGTCCGACGATTCTTCGCTTCATCGTGCCTCGGACGGTGTGCGGTTCGGGTTGCCGAATGCGGCATCGACCCGACGCCGATAGGCGGAATTCGGATAATTCGAATAGAAGGTCGCGGCGCGTGCGCGCGCTTCGTCGACACGACCGAGACGTGCGAGCGCTTCGATGGCGATGACCTCGCGCTCCTGCACCAGCATGCCGTTGGCAAAACGACGCGCGTGTTCGGACGTCAGTGCGAGGGCATGCTGCGGATTCGAGGTGACCGCGGCGTGTGCACGGTTCAGTAGCGAGCTCTCGGATTCCTCGGCGATCGGCGCTTCGACGCTGGCGGACGGTCGACGCAGGTCTCCCGAGGGAGTGCTGCTGGGAAGCGAACGAACGTCGATCGTCGGCATTTCGGCGACCGGATTCGACGCCGGTGTGGCGACGGGCTCGGGCGTGTGCGCGGGCACGGCGGGAGCCGCGATGGGAGCCGTCGTCTGCGAGCTCGAGGGCGACTGCGGGGCGAGGAAAATCTGCGTGGTGGCGAAGACGCCGAAGGCGGCCGCGGTGATGACGACGAGAGCCGCGCGCGGGCGCACGAGCGAGCGAACGATGGATTGCGACGACGTCGAATCGGCCGACGCTTGGACAGCCTCGACCCGATCGGCCAAACGGGAGAGAGTATCGTGCGACGGTAGGTCGTCTCGTGCGCCAGCCAGCAGGTCGTCGAGCGAGGGGGGAGCGCTCTGTTTCATTTGTTCACCAAAAACTTCTCGAGTTGCTTGCGGGCTCGCTGGACTCGGACGTATGCCGTCGACAGGGGGCATCCCAGGGTCTTCGAAACCTGGTCCATGGGAACCCCTTCGATCGAATGCAGGACGAACGCTGCACGGTCGTCGTCTTCGAGGCGGTCGAGGAGCGTCGGCAGGAGCTCGCGTGCGCGAGAGCGGTCGAGATTTTCTTCCTGCTGCCCGGAGACGACGGGCTCGGGAAAGGTTTCGACGAGGAGCTCGCGCCGGCGACTTGCGCGTCGCCGGTAGTTCTTCGCGTGGTTGATGCAGATGGCGTGCAGCCAGGGCCGTACGCCGTCGTCGGTCAGGTTTCCGATTTTGCGGAGTGCCGTGGTGAAGACCTCCTGGCACACGTCGTCGAGATCGCGATCCGCGACGCCGAGGTAGCGCAGGAGACGCCACACGTATTTGCCGTGCGTGAAGACGAGCTCACGCGCGGTTGGGACGCGCGGCGCTGCCGCCGCCGCGGGGGTAACCTCCGAAGTCAGCACGTTCGATGCGGCCATCCGACGTTCCTGAGTGGGTATGTCGGCGGCTCTCGAGCTTTCTAGGGTCGGGCGAAAAATTCGACGGAGCACGGCAGTTTCAGGGAATAGCGCGCCAAATCAGGCCGAATTCCAGGCCGACCGTGATCCAGGGCACGCGAAACGCAGTTTGCTCGAGCCCCTGCGGGTCTCGGTAAACGAACGCCCCCGCCGCCGGCGCGAGGTGAGCCTCCAGCGCGGCGTACGGCAGGACGCTTCCGGTGCGCGCCCGAAGCTCGGCGCGTAGGGGCAGGTCCAGGAAGGTCTGGTCGGCGGCGGTCGAACGCGGGCCGAGGGGCTCGGCGTGGAGGGCCATGAGGCGTGCCCCGGCACATGCACGCGCCTCGAACTCCGAGTGCCCGAACGTGAACGGGCAAAGGTCGACGCCCCCAGAAAAGCCCCGCACCGCGATTCCCTCGCCTGTCAGCGGGGTCCGCTCGGTCGCCAGCGGGTAGGCCGTGAGGCGAAGTGCGACGGGAACGAAGTGTGGTGGGAGTAGGACGCCCGAGAGGGTCGGGCCGATGGTCGGCTGAGGGAGCTGGCCGGCGGCCACGCTCGCCCCGACGGCCGCCTCGAACTTCCACGGCGAGCTCGTAGGCGCAGGCGGGGTGACGCGCACGGGCTTTTCTTGCACCGCCGGCTCGTCCGTTCTCCACGGCGGGAGGATCTCGTCGAGCTCCTCCTTGGCGCTCCCTTCCGCGACCGCTCGCACGCTCGGCATCTCCACGAGCAGCGCGAGTGCGAGGATGAGAGACTCGTCGAGGGACCGGCAGGACTTCGTGGTCGATTCGAGCGTCCGGTCGCCGAGCCGTAGCCCGACGGCGTCACGCAATACGAGCTGCGTGCGGAATCCGCCGTCGCGCGGCTCGATGCGTCCGATCACCTGGAAATCGGCGCCGGGCTGCTGGAGATCGATGGTCGTATCGGCGGCGGCCCGTGCGCGTGTCTTCGCGACGAGCTCCGCGGGCGCAATGCACGCCTCGGCACCGCGTGCGCGCGTCCATGCGACAGCGACGTGGACGGGTCGCGGCGCTTCTCCGGCATGAGCGGCATGTGCGCCGAGAGCGACCGTCGAAACCGCGACTCCCACGAGAACGGCGGCGCGCCCTGCGAGAGTCAAGGAACACCCAACATATCATGGGGGAGGGCATCTCGACGGATACCGCGCGCCCACGGTCGGGCTTGTCCGAAGCCAACGCGAGCGTGGCTATTCGTCCGCGGAAGCCTCGTGGAGGAGCATGCGAAGCACGAGCAGATCGAAGAAGCCGTCTTCGCTCCCGGCGCCGAAGCTCGCCACCCGTTCACCGAGGCGGTCGAGCCCGGTTTCGTCGAGTCGGGCGGCAAGCGCTGGAGCGGCTGGTACGAACAGCGGCCAGCCCTTTTGGACCGCGCGGTCGACGAACTCCTCGAAGGCGTGAAGCGTGGCCCCCAAGGCATCGTCGTTGTGGGCCCCCATGGCGGGCGGAAGCGCTTCGGCGGACCTCGGCTTTTCGACGTCGGGGACGACGAGTCGATCGGTGCCGATGCCGAGCGGCTGAATCTCCCAACCGTGACGTGTCCGGCAGAGCTCACCCGACACGAAGCGCGCCCCGTTCTCGAGGGCGTCGCGCGCGGCATCGACGGCGCCGGGGCTGACGGTGCGGTGCTTCGTCCGGAGGATGCACCGAGCACCGGCCTGGTCTTCGACGATGGCGACGAGCTCCTGTTCGGCGGCGTCGTAGCCAATCTCGACGACGCGCGCGATGGCGAGCACATGGACGCCGTCGCCGATCTGGCGCGGCCTCAGGAACGACGGAGGACGACCGCGGGTCCGCTGCTCGTGGGTCTCGAGGCTGCGAACCAAGATGGGCTCGGGCAAGTCGTCCCAGGCGCTGCCGCCGGGTAACACCGAGGACTTCATCCCTCGCGCGAACGCGAGATCGATCTCCCCGTTGGCGCGGCGGGTGGCGGCGCGGGTCACGATGTCGCCCTTCGCGAGTGCAGCCACGGACATGCGGCTCGAGGCGAACATCTGGGCCAACTCGAAACCGTTGCGAGGCTTGTCTGCGCCCGTGAACGACCAGGACGCGCGCAGGGCGAGAACGCTCTTCGTGTCTCGCTCGGCAAAATAGATCGTGGCAAAACGACGTTCATTGTCGGCGTCGAGGCGCGCGCCGAGCGAGATCAGACGGACTTGCTCGAGCAGCGTCTCGCGAGCCTCGTCCGAGCCGAGCACCCAGCGTGGGGGAAGCAATTTCGAATTTCGCGAAGCTCGAATTCGGGCAACGAGCTCACCGACGAGGAGCGAACATCGTCTCGAATCGAAGAACGCACTCTGTCGGTCGTAGGCGTCTTTCTGGCGCTCCAGATCTTCGATTCCGTCCGCAATCCATACGAGGCCTGCTTGATCGGCATGGACGCGCGCACGGGTCAGCTCGGTGGTGGCGCCCGTATCGGACAATCCTCGCATCATCACCGCGCGAAGCGCGGATTCGACCTGCGCGAGGGCCGCCGTGCCGGACTCGTGGTCGGCCGTGCCGAGCTCGAAGACGCCGCCTTCGGGCCGCGCGCGAAAGGCCCAAACGGCGAGGACGACGTGCTCGCATGCACCGCCCTTCGTGCAATCGCATTTGGCAAGTGCGAGCGCGTTCGGAGCGAGGAATTGGACGGTCGACGCGGGAAGGGACGCGACCGGAACGGTGCCGGGCCGCGTCGTCACGAGATAGCTTTTGCGAAGGAACGCCTGGGCGCGCGTCATCGCCGCGTCGCCGCAGACCTCACGCAGCGCCTCGTCGGTGAACGCTCCGGGCGACCAAGAGGCCTCGGTTCCCGACGGTTGCTCGGTGCGTGCGAACTGACGCTGGTAGGCGAGCACCGCGGCGACGCGATGACGACAAACCGTGGCTGCGCCGCACGAACAGGCGGCGCCTTTGAGGGTGGTGTTGCGTGGGATCCGTGTCGTCGCTCCGTCTTTCGAGTGCGCGACGACCGTGCCGTCGTCGGCTTCTTCGATCGTCGGCCCGGCGCCCGATTCGACCTCTTTTTGTGCGCGCTTGACGAGGCCCACGTTCGCCAGAACGACGAGGCTCTCCGAGCTGAGCGCGAGAAGATCGTCACGCATGGTCAGGCGATGATGCCTTTCAGGTACCCGACGAGCTCTCCGGGCGTCATGGCGCCCACGTGGGCTCCGACGTTGACGAGGCGGCGCCCGAGATCGCGGTCGTAGGTTGGTTGCGCGTTCTGGTCGAGGGCGGCGAGCACGAGAAAGCGAACGCCCTGCTCGCAGAGTCTCTTCGTGGACCGGACGAGCGCGTCGGCGTCGCCGCCTTCGAAGAGGTCGGTGATCAAGACAACGATCGTGCGCCTCGGATTCTCGACCAGCGTTTCTCCGTATTGGACCGCACGCGCGATATCGGTGCCGCCGCCGAGCTGGACCTTCATCAGCGTCTCGACGGGATCTTGGATTTGCGAGGTCAAGTCGACGACTTCGGTGTCGAAGATCGCGAGGCTCGTCTTGAGTGAGGGCAGCCCCCAGAGGCATGCCGCCGTCACCGCCGCGTGGATGACGGAGCTCAGCATGCTTCCGCTCTCGTCGACGAGCAGGATGACCTGCCAGCGCTCGTTGTGGCGTTTCGAACGCGACAAGAAGAGCGGCACTTTGATGAAGAGGCGCTTTTCGGTCTTGTCGTAGGTCGACAGGTTGCGACGAATCGTTCCGCGCGGGTCGAAGTCGTAGGCTCGCTTGCGCAGGCTTCGGCGCCGGTTTCTCGTTCCCGAGAGCGTCTGCCGAACCTCCTTGGCGAGCTTCTCCATGAGCTCGCGCACGACCTTGCGAACGAGCTCGCGCGCCATGGCGAGCACGTCTTGGTTCATGAGGTGCTTGGTCTGCAGCACGGCGCGAAGAAGCGTTTCGTTCGGCTCCATTCGCGAGAGCACGTCGGGATTCGTCACGACTTCGTGAATCTCGAATTCCTCGACGGCGTCGCGCTCGAGTCGCTCGATGGTCTCTTTCGGAAAGAGCCGGTGGATCTCGTTGATCCATTCCGGAACGGTGAGCTGGGATGGCCCAGGGCCACCTTGCCGAATGTCACGCTCTTCGTTACTGGTGTCGCGGTCGTAGAGCCAGGCGAGCGCAGCGTCGCTCGCGAGATCGTCGGCGGTGGCGCCGCACGCGCGATCGAGGGCTTCGGCGCTCGGTGCTCCGAGGATCAAACGCCACCTAACGAGGTCTTCGTTGCGGCTCATGCGCCTCCTCCTCCGAGGAGCCCATAGGCCTCGGCGAGCGCGAAGACGTCTTTCTGCAGGCGAGACGCGCGCTGGTATTCCTCGGCCGAAAGCGGCGAACGGAGGAGCGAGCCCGCGTCCAACGTGAGGCCATGGCCTTTGACGAGCCGCTTCGCGATGTCGAGTCGCTCGCGTGGGGGAAAGAACGAAAACGCTTGGCGGAGCGAGGGGAGGACGATCAAGAAGTCCTCTTGGCCGAGCGCGGTCATTCGTCCATCGACGATGTCGAGCAGCGACGAGGCGAGGAACTCCTCGCGCGCGAGCGCGAACAGGCCGGAGAGGAAGTCACCGAGCCTCGCGATCTCCACCGCGCCTACGGTGGCGGCCGCGCGGGCTTCGTCGGTGGGCGCATCGGGGCTGGCGATGGACCAGAGGGCGCCGAGGCAGGCGCCTTGAATGGCCGGGGGAGCGTGGTCGGTCGATGCGCGTCGCACGAGCAGATCGAACGACGCGGCACGCACGTCCGGAGGAGCAAGCTGAGGCTCGCGGAGGACGTCACGGATGGCCGTCACGCCGCGTACTTGCCCTGCTGCGTAGGGCTTTCGCGAACCATCGAGGCCCTCGAGGAGCCAGAGCGAACGCTCGAGGGCGGACGTCGTGAGCGAGGCCATCGCTGCGTGGAGCGCCGGCTCGGTGGCCGCTCGCGTCATCCCGAGGAATCTTCCGAGTGCTTCTCCGAGATCGTCGAATTCGACTTCACTCACGATCGCGTCGCGCGCTCGAGCGACGAGGTCGGTGGCCATCGTGCGGTAGCCGGCGAGGAGCGCTCGCTCGAGGGCTCGGGCGATCGACGCCACGCCTTCGGTCGATTGGAGATGCTCGAGAATGCGCGCGAGAGCCGCTTGCTCGAGCGTGGCGCCGTACACGGCGCGCTCGATCAACGTCGACTCGGTCTCCAGATCGCGCTGCAGACGCCACTCCTCCGTGGTGCGTGCAACCCCGCGACGAAGATCGGCGAGCGACACGAGCGCAACGCCGGGGACCTCGAGGATCGCGAGACGGTAGAGGACCTGCCTTCGCTCCGTCATCGACGGATCGACCGTGTCGATGACGACCTTCTTGGGATTGGGCGCCAGCTGCAAGCCGACGCGCTCGAGCTCCCGCTCCACGTCGTGGAGGAGCGGCGGTCTCGGGGTCTCCGGTGCCAGCTCACCGCGCGCGTCGCCCGAGAAGGCGGCCACCATTTCGACGAGCATCGGATCGGTGCCCCGCGGGAGAACGCCCCGTGTGCTCCACGGTGCCGGCGCCGAGAGCGCCTCTTTGACGAGGGCACCCACGAGGCCGTCGAGGACATCGGCGCGCAACGGAACCGAATGTCCGCGTAGCTGCGCCAGCCCGCGCATCAGCTCGCTCGCGGCGAGGGCGTCGGCGGTCGAGACACGTTGGCGCTTTTCGCGCAGGCGACGGACCGCGCGAAAGAGCATCGTGTCCGCGCAGTCGGCGCCGCTCTCCCACGCCTCTTGGTAGAACGCCGGTGAAGGCATCCCCGAGGCGTAGCCAGTGAAGCTGTCGAGGCGGCGGAACGAGAATGGGACGAGGTAGCTCCCCACGCGATCGACGGGGCGCTCGATTTCGGGGCGGACGGCTGGAGCCGACACCCACGCGCGCTCGAGGGCTGGCTTGTGGTAGCCGCCGCAGACCACGACGACGGACTCGTCCTTTGCGGCCACGCTCATCGCCCACGCGATCCATTGGGCCATCCACGCTTCGCGCGCGGCGTCACCCTCGCTCGCGACCTCGTCGGCGCGCAGGTTCTCGAAATACTCGGCGAGCTCGGTCTGGAGCTTCCGCGGCTCTTTCGGTTGCTCGAAGAGGTGATCCCACAAAGTGTCGATGGAATCGAATCCGAGGTCGTGCGCGATTTCGCGCAAGCGAGAGCTCACGTTGAGATGGGCATCGGAATACGTGTTTTCGGTATTCTCGAAAGCCTCGTCCCACGCGGGCAAATCGACGAAAAGAACCTCGGAGCCGACCGCCTTTCCGTGCTTCGCGGCCACCCATTCCGGCGAGTAATCGCAGAAGGGCGACCACGAGGCTCGTGATCGTCGCCCGTCGCTCGTGAGGCGGTAGCTGTAGATGGCAATGGGGAGCCGATGATCATGCGCGAGCTCGCCCATGCGCTCGTTCATGTCACACGGGCCTTCGATGAGGACGAACCGAGGACGCAACTCGTCGATGACGTGGGCGACGAGACGCGCGCACGCGGGACTGTGATGCCGAACGCCGAGGACGACGAGCTCGGCCACGGTCAGACCGGGAGACGATGGCGGGCTTCGAAATAGGCCTGCCAGTGGGGCTCCTTGCGCTTTCCGACGCGCTGCTCGAAATAGCGTCGCAAAAGGGCCAGGTCGCTCGGATCGGCCTTGATCGCCGCGCCCAAGAGGCACTCGACGAGATCGGACGGCGTTGCCGGAGCTGCGGTGAGGAAGTGCGCGCGCACGCCGACGGCATGCGCCACCGAGACGGCCTCGGCGGTCGACATGGCCGTCGAAAGGCGCTCGAGCGGTTGGCCTTCGTTCGTACGCCCGTTGCGAAGCTCGCGGAACGTCGTGACGAGCAGCTCGAGGACGTCACTCGGCGGTGCCGTCGGAACACCCGACCGAGCAAGCGCACGTTTGGTTTCTTCGCGCACGAGCTCGAGCTCGACGTCGTACTGCTGAATGGGAAAGACGGTTTCGAAATTGAAGCGACGCTTGAGGGCGGCGCTCATTTCGTTGACGCCGAGATCGCGCGTATTCGCCGTGGCGATGACGTTGAATCCGCTCTTGGCGAAGAGCATGTTTTCGCTTTCGAGCTCGGGGACGGCGAGAACGCGGTCGGAGAGCGAAGCCAGGAGCGAATCCTGGATTTCGAGCGGACAGCGCGTGATCTCTTCGAAGCGCACGATGCGCCCGAGCTTCATGCCGACGTAGAGCGGGGAGGGAACGAGCGAACGCTGCGTGGGCCCCTCGGCGAGCAGCAGGGCGTAGTTCCACGTGTACTTGATGTGGTCTTCCGTCGTTCCCGCGCTGCCCTGGACGGTGAGCGTCGATTGCCCCGAGATCGCGGCTGCGAGTAGCTCCGAGAGCAGCGATTTGGCGGTTCCGGGCTCGCCGACGAGCATCAATCCGCGGTTCGTCGCGAGGGCGACCATGGCGCGATCGACGAGCGACGGATGCCCGACGAACTTCTTGCGGATGCCGAGCTTCTCGTCACCGAGGATGAAGGTGCGAACGGCGCGCGGCGAGAGCTCCCACCCCGGAGGCTTGGGCGAGGTGTCGGTGCTCTTGAGCTTCGCGAGCTCGTCGGCGTAGAGGATCTCCGCCGGCGGCCGCTGGAGCGGGACGTCGTCGTTCTTCGTCGCGATCTCTGTTTCGCTGCTCACAGCGCCGGCGGTCTTGCTCTTCTTCATGTGCCTATTGCGTCGCCCGGTGGTTCGGCAACCGCGCTCGAGTGGAGTGTATCGCGGGGAATGCGCGAACTGTGAAGTGAATGTGCGCGATTTGTCCGCAAAAGACGCGCGGCGAGATTCGAAAGCGCGTTGACGACGAGCCGCGCAGTCGATCATCTTCTTGGGCATGAGCGCATTCCCCGTCACGGTCGCGAGCGAGTCACATGCCAATCGAGGTTTCGTGCTCGGGCTGGCGGTTCACGGCGACACCGTCGTCGCTGTCGGCGGGCAGGGGAGCGATCTGGTTCTCGTCTCCAACGACGGCGTGACGTGGAAGCAAGGGCGGGGCAAGGGCAAGGGCCTTCGCGGCGCGCTCGTTCGTGACGACGGCCTCTGGGTCGTGGGCGAGCGCGGATATTTCGCGCGGTCCGAAGATCTCGGCAAGACGTGGGCACCGATCAAGACGAAGACCGGAGGCTGTCTCTTCGGCGTGGTCGAAGACGCTGCGGGGCACCTCTGGATCGCCGGCGACGACGGCTACCTCGCGGTCTCGAAGGACGGAAAGATGCCAGCGAAGGTGGAGGGCGTCGACGAGTCGATCGGGCGCATCTCGAACAGCTCGCTCGGTGTGCTCGTGCCGGCAGACAACCCGGGGCACCTTTATCTCGCGAATGGCACCACGGTGACGAAGACGGGCGCGAAGGCCGGCGCCGACCTGATGTCGGCCGTGGTCACGCCCTCCGGTACGCTCATCACAGTGGGCGCGAAAGGCGTCGTTCTCCGCTCGGCGGACAAGGGAGAGAGCTTCGCCAAGATCGACGTCGCGACGACGGCGCTGCTCTGCGCCGTGGAGTGCTTCGAAGACGGCCGCGTCGTCATCGTCGGAGCGGGCGGCATGATCCTCGTCTCGACCGACGATGGGCTGTCGTTCGAGCGCGTTCGGCACGCCGCGACCGGCGGAACGCTATGGTGCTGCCGACGTTACAAGGACGTGCTCCTCGCCGGTGGTGAGGATGGTGTCGTCGTCATGCTCGGCGAGCCGCGCGCGGTCGTCGCGCCCGCAGCGACAAGCGAAGCCGCGGACGCGCCGGCCGCGCCGAAGAAGGCTCGCCCCGTCCGCGAGGCGCCCGCGAGGCCTCACTGGGCTGCGCCCGCCCCCTCGACCGCGAAGCAGAGCTGGTCGGCGCCGGCCCCGTTGCCCGTCGAGTCGAAGAACGGCATCTGGTGGACGCCGCAGCTCCGCGCGATGCTCCATGCCCGCCGCGGTGGAGTCGCGAAGATCATCCGTCCGCTCCCGACGCTCGACGAAGCTTGGGCGACGCTTCGCAGGGTTCTGTGGGCAACCGACCGTGCAGGGATGGACAAGGAAAACCGCCCCTCCGGCATCTGGTACAACGTGGCCTTCCATGGCGAGAGCACTCGACGCCTCGGCGAGCGCATTCTGGATCCCTCCCCGCGCGTAGGAAGCTTCGAGGAAGACGTTGCCCTCGCGTCGCTCTCTTTCTCGCGCTACGGCTCCTTCGTCAGCGAGTTCCACGAGGATCTGTACGAATCGCTCGCCGACTTCCTCGTCGTCTCCGTCGGTCTCGTCGAGGCGGTACGTCGCGCGATGGCGGGTCTGGAAGACGAGCTTCCCTACGTCGGTGTCGGCATGTTCGGCCGGCTGCGTGATCTGCTCGCCGGCGCCGAGGACGGAGCGTACGTCGCCGCGCGCGACGTCGTCGTCGCGTCGATCGAGCAGGCGATCGCGAAGGATCCCTCCCGCGAGCGCCACATCGCCGACGTTCGCTGGGCCGCGACGTTCCTCTTTCCGCTCGGACCGGCCGCGGGCGATACGGAACGTGCGCTCCACGAGTCTGCGCTCCCGAACACCGTCCAGTTCGGCGACTTCGGCGTTCACGCGTGTGGCCTCGCCGCTGGCGACCTCGCGACGCTCGAGCACTTCTTGAAGAAGAACGGTGAGACGAGACACGAGTTCTTCTCGCCGTTCGATGGTCGCATGTACCTCGCGTCCGTCCTCGAGATCGCGGGGAACGAGGCGGGGCCGGTGCTCGCGCGAATGAAGCCCAGCTACCCGTTCGAGGACGACGCCCACTACAACGGCCTCTGGAGCCAGCTCATCGCGCACATCGACCACCCCGCGGTGCTCGAGGCTCTCTACAAGGAGCACCGCACCGAGGGCTACGTCTGGGGAACTGCGGGGCTCGTGACCGCGGCGCGGATCGACAAGGAGCGCGTTCTCGCGTTCGTGCGCTCGAAGAACGACACGGAGCTCGCGAATCTGATCGAAGCCGAGGCCTCTCGCACGGTCGCGCCTCCGAAGGTCCTCGTTCCGGGGACCGAGATCCCTGCGGAGCTGACCGAGCCGGTCCCGTACGAGCCGCCGGCCGCGCGTCGTGCCGTTCCGCTCACCACGCGTGTCGACGTCCCGTCCGAGGCGAGCTGGCGCGACGAAGAGCGCGAAAAGGCCGAGAGCCGCAATCCCGACGGCGACGGCGTGACATGGAACGACGTGTCTGTCGCCAAGCTGGGCCCGAGCGATCTCGAGACGTTCGTTGCGCATCGCGAGAAATGGTCGCTTCCGACCTCGATCCAGGATCTCGGTCTCGCGCCACGCTCCGTGCACGATCGCCTGATGGCGCTCGGCTTCTCGATCGCCGAGTACTGGACGCGATGGGCGCTTCCGAACGTCATGGTGCGGAACGGTCTGACCCATCTTCCGCTCCTGCGCGCGGCGATGGAGGACCCGACGTCGACCGAAGCCGTGCTCGAGGCGGCGCAGCCCTTCGGCGACGTCGCGCTCGTGCCGGGGATCGTCAAGGCGTTCGCCGGAAAGAAGAACAAGGCGCTCGCCCGCTCGTGGCTGCTTCGCCATCCTCGTCATGGCGCGGCTGGCGCGCTCGCGATCTGGTCGGCTGGCGGTGAGCAAGCGGCGGACGCGACGCGCGTGCTCCGTTACCTCGACGGTCGAGGACAGCGCGCCATGATCCTCGAGCTCGCCTCGGCCTACGACGCCGCTGCCGTCACGAACCTCCTCGAGGCCGATCCGCTCGCTGCACCGAAGGTGAAGAAGCCGGTGCTTCCCGCGTTCGCGAGCTCGAGCGGCCTGCCCGGACTCGTCGCCGTCGACGGCACCAAGGTCGACTCGAAGGAGGTCGACGAGCTGCTCGTTCGCCTCGCGTTCTCGAACGCCGACGAGGTGCATCCGGGGGTCATCGCTGCGAAGGCGCGCTATACGGAGCCGTCGCGAGCGAGCTTCGCATGGGCGCTCTTCGAAGCGTGGCTCAAGGAGAAGGCAGACGCCAAGCAAGGCTGGTGCATGCAGGCCGTGGGCTTCCTCGGTGACGACGAGAGCGCGCGCAAGCTCACGGCCCTCGCGAAGGCGTGGCCGGGAGAGAATGCGAGTGCACGTGCACAGGCCGCCCTCGACGCACTTCTCAACATCGGAACCGATGCCGCGCTCATCAACATCAACCTACTCGCCGAGAAGTCGAAATTCCCGGCGTTCAAGGCCGCCGCGCGCGAGCGCATCGATGCCATCGCCTATGCGCGCGGCCTCACGGCCGACGAGCTCGCCGACCGCCTCGTCCCGACGCTCGGCCTCGAGGAATCGGGCTCGCGAACGCTCGATCTCGGCTCGCGTTCGTTCGAGATCGTGTTTGGCGAAGATCTCCTGCCGTGCGTGAAGGACGCCGACGGCATGATCCACGCGGAGCTGCCCAAGCCGAACAAGACGGACGACAAGGCACTGGCAAAAACGGCGAAGGACCGATTCAGCGCGCTGAAGAAGGACGCGCGGACATCGGCCTCGCTCCAGATTGCGCGGATGGAACGCGCGATGCGGTCCGCGCGGACCATCAGCGCGGAGGTGTTCACGGGCTGCTTCGCCAAGCACCCCTGGATGACGCATCTCGCCCAGCGCTTCGTGTGGGGAGCCTTCGAAGGCACCACGCTGAAGGCCACGTTCCGCGTTGCCGAAGATGGAAGCCTGGCGAGCGTCGCCGACGAGACCTTCGAGCTGTCGCCCGCGATGATGGTGACACTCCTGCATCCCCTCGCGTTCCCCGAGGGCGAGCTCGAACGCTGGGCGCAGGTCTTCGCGGACTACGAGATCCTCCAACCCTTCCCGCAGCTGGCGCGGCCGGTGTTCGTCATCGAGGAGTCCGAGCGTGCGAAGAACGTGCTCGCGCGCTTCAACGACAAGACCGTGCGCTACGCCGCGCTCCGCGGCCTCGAGGCACGCGGCTGGGAGCGCTGGTACGACGCGAGCGTGCAGATGGCCCAACGACTCGACGCACGCAGCTTTGCGGTTCTCGATACCGAGCCCGGATGGCACCCCTCACAGACGGCCGACGACATCGAGCCTCAACGCATCGAAGGCCTCCGCCTCAGCGGCGGCGAGGGCTTCGGCAGCCTCTCTCCGCTGCTCTTCTCGGAGCTCGTCTACGATCTCGAAACGCTTACGTCGTCGTAACGAGCCACGCGGTCGTGGACCATCGCGCCGATCGAGCTGAGCCGTTTGTCAGTCGCTTGCCGTTCGTGCGGGCAGGCGCGAATCGAAGATCGTAGAGTGCAGGGCCGTCGTGCGCGTCGAACGTCACAAGGATTGAAGCGCCAGCGCCCGATGCTCCTCGAATGGGTGGCTCCTCCCGAGTGTCCGAGCGAACGCGACGTCGTCACGCATGTGACCGCGATCGCGGGGGAGCTGGCCGCGTCGCAGCCGTTGCACGTCGTGGCCAGCGTCTCGCGGACGCGTGGCCTCGGGTGGCGACTCGAGCTCCGTGTCGGGAATCAGGTGGACGCCCCACGCGTCTTCGAGAGCGACGATTGCAAGAAGCTCGCGGATACCACCGCCCTCATCGTTGCCCTCGATCTCCAATCGCGGGCGAGCGAGAGGAGCGAGACGAAGGAGAGGAACGAAGAGACGCAGGCAGGGCGTCCTCCGCCACCCGCTCGAGAGGTGCCGAAGCCACCACCCGAGGAACGCGAGGCGCGCGTTTACGTCGTGCCGGCCTCCGGGCATTCGTCTCGCGCCGTACGTGAGCGATTGCACGCGGGGATCGGTGCGGACGTGGCCGTCGACGCAGGGACCTTGCCGTCGCTTGCCTGGGGAGTCGGGGCTTTCGGCTTTCTGGGCTATCGCGCGCTGCACGCGGAGCTCAGCGCAACGCTCTGGCCGCACGTCGCGGCCTCGGCCGACATCCCGATGGGCGGCGGCGCCAACGTCGTCCTGCGCACGGTCGCTCTCCGCGGATGTTGGACCGCGCTCCCGCGTCTGGACGCTTGCGCCAGGCTCGAAGCTGGCCGTGTCCACACGACGGGATTCGGTATCCGCAAGCCGGCGACGGGGGAGGGCTGGTGGCTCGCCCCGCTCCTGGGGATCACGCTGCGCCCGGTCGATTGGAGCGGCCTCCGCCCTCGCGTTACGGCGGAGCTTGGCGTTCCCGCTCTGACGACCGACGTCGTGATCGAAGGCGTCGGGCGCGTGTACACCCCGTGGCCGGTCTTCGTTCGTCTCTCGTTGGGCGTCGAGACGTCGCTCTTTTAGCGGAGATCGAGCCCAATCTCGGTTCGCGTACGAATTTTTAGACGATTCGGCCAGAAGCGAACACTCAGTTTCCATGAAGGAGGCAGTGTTCCCGTCGACCTTCTCGTCGCCGACGGGTGTGGACGAGGAGCGCGACGCGGTGCGTGACGAGCCTTCCGCGTTTCCAGTCCCGTCGTTCGATGCGATCTACGACGAGCACCTCGGATTCGTCTGGCACACGCTTCGCGGTCTCGGCGTACCGCCGTCGAGCCTGGACGATGCGGTCCAAGACGTCTTCGTCGTCGTTCATCGTCGCCTTCCGTCGTTCGAAGCCCGCTCGAAGATCACGACCTGGCTGTTCGGGATCGCACTACGCGTTGCCTACGCGCATCGCCGCAAGCAACGCCCGAGCGACGACCTGAGCGCCGTTCAGAACGAGATCCGAGACGAGCGCCCCACGCCGTTCGAAGAGACCGTTCGCTCGGAGGCCGCCACGCTCGTCGAGCGCCTCCTCGACGAGCTCGACGACAACAAGCGCCTCGTCTTCGTCTTGATGGAGATCGAACAGATGAGCGCCGAAGAGATGGCCAGTCTCCTGGGCATCAAAGTCAACACCGTCTATTCGCGCCTCCGGTACGCGCGCGCCGAGTTCGAGAAGCTCGTCGCACGGTATGCGAAGGGCGAGAAGTAGACGCCGGAGCCCACGATGCACGAGAAATTGTCTCCCGCGGCCGCCGCAGCACTGGCGGCGGCACGGCCCGAGCTCGGGCCCAGCGAACATGATCGCCGACGTCTGCGCGAAGAGATTCGAAAGCGCATCGCGAGCGGTGCGCAAGGGCCGGTCGATGCTCCTCCGACCGCTCGTCCACAGTCCTTTCTCACCGGTCGTGGAATGAAACTCGTCGGAGTATGTGTCGTCGCGTTCGCGGTGGGGGCCGTCGCGACGCGCCAGGAGGTTGCTCCCGCAGTCCGCCTCGCACCGACGCCCGTGGTGCGCGCCGCCGTGGCCGAACCTCCTTTGCCCGCGAGCGCGCCGAGTTTCGCGACCATCTCGGCCGACGCGTTGCCCGACGCGCCGACGGTGCCGTCCTCTGTCGTGCGCGATCTCCCGACAGCGCCGCGGCCTTCGACGAATCGCGGTGGTAAGCCGTCGATGCCGTCAGCGACGGATTCGCTCGGCGGGGAGGTTGTCCTCCTTCGTGAAGCCCAGGACGCGCTGAACGCTGGCGACATTGCTCGCGCGGGCCAGCGTCTGGACGTCCACGCGGCGTCGTACCCGCGTGGTTTGCTCCGCGAAGAGCGCCTCGCGCTGCATGCGCTCGTGCATTGCGCCGAGGGTCGCGTCGCCGAGGCGAAGCGCGCCGCCGAGGAGCTCATGCTCGCGAACCCGCGGTCGTCTCACCTCGCGCGCCTCCGAGGCTCGTGCGTCGCTGAGACGGTGGCGCCCTCGAATCCTCGCGAGTGACGCGCGAAATTCGTCCTCTCAATCTCACGATTCGCGTCCGCGCGACGCGTCTAGGAAATCATGCTGAAGACTCATGCGAACCGCGGATTTTCCGCGGCGCTCTGCGCGATAGCCTTGATCGTCTCGTGCGCGAGCGCGTGCGCCGAGACCGTGAGCGCCGGCGACAATCGTCTCGAGGAGGGCGATGGGGGCGGAGCCGGTAGCTTCACGCCGCCGGCTCACGGGGATGCGACCGCGGACGAGCCGACTCCGAGCGAGACGCGCCTCTGTGTCGCGACCGAGTGTCCGGCGCCGTACGCCACGTGTCCGGCGAAGTCCGGTCCGACGTACAAGTGCGGAGCCGATCTCGAACGCGACCCGCTCAACTGCGGCGCGTGCGGGAACGAGTGTTCGACGTGGTTGCCGCTTCAACTGAAGTCGCGCTGCGTGAAGGGCTCGTGCGAGCTCGAGTGCTATAGCCCTCCGAGGTTCGACGGCGACCATCCGATTCAGACGGACTTCCGGAACTGCAATGGCCTCCTCGACGACGGATGCGAGGTCGATATCCTCTCCGACCCGAAGCACTGCGGTGCCTGCGGAACGGCTTGCGCGGCCGGAGAGCGTTGCTTCGCCGGCAAGTGCGGTTGCAACGATGGCTTGACCGATTGCAAAGGCAAGTGCGTCGACCTCCAGAACGACGATTTCAACTGCAACGCGTGCGGGACGTTCTGTTCCCCACTCGGATGCGGCGGCAAGCTCCCCGCGAATACCCACTTTGGTTGCGGGGGTAGCAAGTGCGAAAAGCTCAAATGCGATAGCTTCGCGGGCGATTGCAACCATGATCTCGACCTCGGTTGCGCCTCCGACGGCTGCGAAGTTCGAGATCTCCGGAGAAATCCGGACAACTGCGGACAGTGTGGCAACAAGTGCAAGCCGGACGAGCAGTGTCGTGACGAAGGCAATGGATATCAGTGCCTCGTCCCATGTGCAAAGCCCGGCCAGGTCCAGTGTTTCGACAGCTACTGCGCAGATCTGCTGAACGACCTCGACGATTGCGGAGGCTGCGGAATGGTCTGCGCCCCGAAGGCGCCAATCAGAGCGTCTCGTGTCGGAAGGGGATGTGCGTCTACGAGTGCGCGTCCGGTTTTGCGGACTGCAATGGTGACTCGAGCGATGGATGCGAGACGAACGTGCAGATGCATCCTGGCAATTGCGGCGCCTGCGGACACCAATGTGACGTCACCGTCGGGCAGCCGTGCGTCGAAGGGCGTTGCCTGGAGAAGGAATGTGACGGCGGAGTAACGACCAAATGATGCGCACACGTTGGCGTGGCGCCGCGCACATGACGTCGGCGATGACCATTTCGGCATTCACCCTGATCGCGAGTTGCGCGAACTCCAAATCAGAGGCCACTCTGAAGGACGATGCCTCGACGGTGCCGGACGCGCGCGACGCGGGGGAGGCCGCGGTCGATGGGGCGGATGCTCGTGATGCCGATGCCGAGTCCACGTGCGATGCGTCGGATCCGGACTGCACGACCCACGAGCTCTCATGCGCCGAAGCTCCGTGGTGTCCCGTCTCCTCGCCGCTCGATCCGCAAGCCGTGCTGACGGCCGTGTGGGGCTCGGGCAAGACCGACGTTTGGGCCGTCGGTTCGAACGGCACGATCATGCATTTCGACGGCACGGCATGGAAGGCGATGCCGGCCGGGATCCCTGTCACCTTCAACGCCGTGTGGGGCTCGGGGCCGAACGACGTCTGGGCCGCGTGTGGTCCGAACGTTCTCTTTCACTCGGAAGGGATGCATGGCGCTTCCGCAACCTGGACGAACACGCCGTTGACGACAGAGGAGACTCGTCGAGGGCGGGCCTACACCATCTGGGGCACCTCGCCGAACGACATCCGGATCGGCGGAGAGCCGGCCGAGATGAATGATCCCGAGACGGGCGTGTACTCGACGTTCAACCTGATGCGGCGAACCGCCGGCGACGCGGGCCCGTCATGGAAGTTCATCGAGGGGGTCGCGGCCATTCACGGAATCTGGGGCAGCTCCGCGGACGACGTCTGGATGATCGCGGACAACAGCGAAGACGTCCCTTGGATGCGGGCGATGATCCTGCACGGGACGAAGGCGGGCGATGGCGCCGACGAGAGTTGGACGCCGGTAGACAGTCAATCGTCCGTCGTCCTCGACGGCATCTGGGGGAGCTCCGCCAACGACGTCTGGGCCGTCGGAGATCAAGGCACGATCCGTCATTTCTCCGGGGGCGCCGCGCGATGGGACATCGTCGCTTCACCGACGTCGGCGCGGCTTCATGCGGTCTGGGGCAGCTCTGCGAGGGACGTATGGGCCGTCGGCGACAGTGGCACGATCCTGCACTACGACGGCGCGGCTTGGACCGCCTCGCCCGCTGCCTTCGTGTTGGGCAAGAAGCCCGATCTCCGCGGCGTGTGGGGAAGCGGCGCGAACGACGTCTGGATCGTCGGCGACGGCGTGGTGCTCCATTATACCGGGCCGAAGTCGGGCGCGGCCGGAGGCGAACAATGACTCGCGTCATGACGTGGTCTCGGATCCTCCTCCTCGCTTCGGGCACCGCCTGCGCGGTGCTCGCGTGCTCGACGACGAACGAGGAATCGGCGCCGATCGAATCGGACGGAGGCGATTCCGGGGAGACGTCGATCCCGTCTGTCCCCGACGCCGCGCCCGACGTCGAGGACGCTGCGCCCGACGCGACGGAGGACGCCGACGCAGGACCGCGCATGTGCTCGGATCAGGGCTGGTGTCAGGTTCCGCTTCCCGCCAAGCAGACGTTGCGCGGCGTTTGGGGGGACGGGCAAGGGATCGTCTGGGCCGTCAGCGCAGAAGGGAACGTCCTCCGCTGGGACGGCAAGGTTTGGTCGATCCATGTGTCGATGACCGACCCGCTGTTCGCGATCTGGGGCAGCGGCCCGCTCGATATCTGGATCGGCGGCAAAGCCGGATTGTTCCACAGCGCGGGGACGAGCTCGGCGGCGCTCTCGTTCGAGGCGAGCTCCGCTCCGGGAGATCCCACGGTTCCGATCCTCTCCGTCTGGGGCACGACGGCGTCGGACGTCTGGGCGGTCGGGGGCAAGCGCGTGCAGGGGAGTCCCGCGCGGAGTCGCGTCCTTCACTTCTCCGAAACGGCGCCGGGGCAGGGGCCGTGTGGTCACTCGACGCGATCTCCAGCCAGCCGTTCGTCTTCAGGAACGTGTGGGGTTCGGCCGCGAGTGGTGCATGGATCGGTGGCGACGAGAGGGTCGACGGTCAGACGTATGCTACCTCGATGCACGCGGGCGTCTTTCGACGCGCCGTCGGCGACACCAGCTTTGCAGCGGTGGCGCTGCCTTACGATCCCGCAGAGCTCGGACCGCGGTGGGGCGCCCTCGCGACCCTCTACACGGCGGGCATGAGCGGCGACGGATCGGCCTGGATCGTCGGCAAGAGCGTCTCTTCGAGGCCCGGCTATTGGCGAGCCACGAGCGCCGACGGGGTCACCTTCACGTGGTCGCACATGGACCGTCCGTCGCTCGACAAGTCGTTCTCCGCGGTGTGGGGAACGGGGCCGAACGATACATGGGCCGCGGGGGCGTACGGACGTCTGCGCCATTGGGACGGCACGGATTGGCTGCAAGCCGGAGTGATGCCCGCCAAGACTCCGGTGACGAACGATCTCTACGCGATGTGGGCCGCGGGACCGCATGACCTCTGGGTCGTCGGAGATGATCTCGTCCTGCACCACGCCTCGAACGGGCCTTGAGGACTTCGATGAATCGCATGCAATGTGCACGAGTGTTGGTCATCGCAGCGATGGCGGGCAGCGCGGCTCTAGCCCTGGCGTGCTCGAGCTCGGACGACCGCGCGGCCTTCGCGCAAGACGACGCGTCGTCCCCCACGGCGAGCCTGCCCGAGGCCGCCGCCCCGGGGGACGCCGACTCGGCGCGCGACTCGGGAAAGGACGCGCGCGCGCCGTTCGACCCGGCCGACGAGGCCGTCACGTGTGCGGGCTCGCCATGTGTCGCGCAGCTCGCCGCCGGCGAGCATCACGTCTGCGCCCGCATGAGCGACGGTGCCGTTCGGTGTTGGGGAGCCGACGATCGCGGCGAGCTCGGTGCTCTTCCGGCCGGCGAACCCCAGGCCGACGCGGGGACGCCGCGCGCCGTGGGGGGCCTCGCGAACGTCACGCAGATCAGCGCGGCCGACTCCACGACCTGTGCGCGACTCGAAGACGGGAGCATTCGCTGCTGGGGCAGCAACGACCACGGACAGCTTGCGCTCGGGGACGCCGGAGCGGATGACGCTGCGCACCCGACGCCGTCCGTCGTGTCCTTGCCCACCCCCGCTTTGCGCGTCGACGTCGGGCACGGAAGCGTGTGCGCGTTGCTCGGCAGCGGCGAACTCTGGTGCTGGGGAAGCAACGAGCAAGCGCAGCTCGCCCGAGGCGACGCGGGCGGTATCGAGGAGCCCGCGCGCGCCGAGCTCCACGACGCCAAGACCGTGCGCGCGGCCGCCGGATCCAATACGGCCTTTGCGCTGACGAGCACCGGAACGCTCCTGAGTTGGGGCGCGCTGTCGGGTGACGAAGGCGTGGTCTCCGGGCGCGTCTCATCCATCAGTCCCAACCCCGTGCCCGAGAGCATCCTCGGCCTCGAGAACGTGTCAGGCGTCAGTGTGTCTCTCTCCGCTCCGGGAGTGCGGCCACCGGGGCTTCCGAGCTGGGAGCCGGATCCGCCTCCGACGGCCCACGCGTGCGCGATCGCCAAAGGCGACGTCTTCTGCTGGGGGCGAAGCGAACGTGGTGCTCTCGGCACGGCGATGCCCGACACGGTGGCATCCACGCCGAAGCATGCGCCCATCCTCGGCGAAGCCTACGCACAGCAGGTTGCCGCGGCCGGCGACACGACATGCGTGCGCCTCACCGACGGTCATGTTCAATGCACGGGGAGAACATCCTCGGTCAGCTCGGTACGGGCGACGCACGTCTATTCACGAATGCCTTCGTCGAGGCGTCCGCATTCGAGGGACACGCGGTGCAGGTCGCGACCACCCACAGCAGCGTCTGCGTGCTCCTCCAGGGAGGCTCCGTCGAATGCTGGGGCGGCAACGGCAAAGGTGAGCTCGGAAATGGAGCGCGCGACACCGATGCGCATCCGAAGCCGTCGAAGGTCGCGTTCTGAAGTGCGGGCCATGTCTCGCGGCAATGCAGGTTGAAAGGTGAAGTCGATGGGTCTTGGCAGTCCGAATCTCTGCGCGTCCATCCTTGCGTTCATCACCGCCACGACGCTTCTCGCGGGGGCGTGCTCGAGCAAAGACAACGGGTTCAGCGGTCCAGACGTGATCTCTCTGACGCCTGAAGGTGGCGCACCGATCGAGCCATGCAAGGAGCGCCAGTGCTCGCGCGACTTGAAGAAGGTGCTCTCCGCGTGCGACGGAGGCGCTGACGTCCTCGAGGAGTGCGGTCCCGATCAAGGCTGCGGAGACGGACGCTGCCTCGACGCCTGTGAGAGCGCCAAACTCTCCAAAGGCTCGATCGGCTGTTCGTTCTGGACGCTCCCGCCGGACGACGCCGTGTACGGTGGCGGCTCTTGCTTCGCGGCGATGGTCGCCAACACGTGGGACCACGACGTCCGGCTCACAGCGGAGTTCGGCGCGGATCCGCTCGACATCTCGAGGTCGATCTATACGGCCGAGAAGAGCGGTGAGGGCACGATCTACAAGCCTCTCACGGGAGCTCTCCCGCCGGGGCAGGTTGCGCTCGTCTTTCTCTCCAAGGACATGGGCGCGACCGACAAGGACGTTTCGTCGTGCCCTGACGGAGTCGTCCCCGCGGTCCAGGTCGACCCCATCCACCACGGCACGACCATCACCCGCGCGTTCCACCTGAAGGCCGACGCGCCCGTCGCCGCATACTCGATCTTTCCGTACGGCGGCGCCGCCACCATGTACCCGACGGCGACGCTCCTCTTGCCCGTCTCGTCCTGGGACACGAGCTACATCGCCGTCAGCGCCAACAAGGTCACGACGACGGGCGTACCCGGCGGAGAGATGCGCACGCTCCAGATCGTGGCGAACGAGGACGACACGAAGGTCACCATGCGACCGAACGTCGGTATCATCCAGGGAGAGCGTGTGCCGGCCGCGCAGGTGGGGAGCTCACCGTCGTTCATGCTCGCGCGCGGTGAGGTGCTCCAGATCACCCAGCGCGACGAAGCCACCGGCACGCCGATCGTCGCCGACAAGCCGGTCGGCCTCTTCGGCGGTTCGCCTTGCACGTTCCTCCCTGCAGGCAGCTCGGCGTGCGACATGACCCAGCAGCAGATCGCCCCCTTTTCCCAGTGGGGAAGTGAGTACGCGCTCGTGCCGTTCGCGTCTCGCATCACGAGCTTGACGGCGACCGATCCGCGCGAGCTCGTACCGTGGAGCCTCGTCGGCTCGGTGGCCGGAACCGTGTTGACCTACGATCCCGAGCGCCCCATGGGAGCTCCCGAGACGCTCGGCGCAGGGGAGGTTGCGACCTTCTTCACGGATCGCCTGGTGGTCGTGAAGAGCCAGGACGCGAGTCACCCGTTCCACGCATCGGTCTACATGACCGGGGCACGCTTCAGCGGCGGTCTCCAGGGCGGCTCCGATCTCGTTGGTGATCCGGACTTCGTCGGCGTCGTCCCTTCCGACCAGTTTCTCGACCGCTACATATTCTTTGCGGACTACACCTATCCGGAGACGTCGCTCACGATCGTTCGGCGCAAGCAAGGCGATCGATTCTTGCCCGTCGAGCTCGACTGCGCTGGCGAGATCTCGGACTTCGCGCCCCTCGGCACGACCGGAGAATACGAATTTGCATGGGTTCACCTGACGCGCGAATTCCAGCCGGTCTCGTTCGCGAAAGGGACCTGTGGATATGGCAGGCACGAAGCCCATAGTGACGGACCGTTCTCCGTCACCATCTGGGGAACCGGTTCGTTCGCCAGCTACGGCTACAACGGAGGAAGGGGCAGCCGCCCCATCAATACCGCGAAGCCGCCCATCGTGAACTGACCCAGATCACTTCGCGTCGGTTGGGGCCGCTCCAAGCGATTCGAGATCGCGAATGACCTCGCTCAGCACCACGGCGGGGATGGTCGCGATAGGGACGGCGTTCGAGCGGACGCGGCCCCAATCCGGCTCGCCGGGGCCGAAGTCGACGATGCCTAGGGTCTGCGTGGGATCCGTGTAATCCATCGAGCCGACGTAGATGCCGTTCTCGATCTGGATACCCGCGTTGAGGTCGCGCGTTATCGGCTTGTAGAAGTACGGAACAGTGCCGTTGTCGTGGGCGGAGCCTCGACGCCAGCCGCGACTCTGCAGGCCGATGACCTTCTTCGTCTCGACCTCGCGACCGACGAAACGCTGGAACTCCGCGCCCTTCTTGTCGGCGTCGCCGACGACGTACACGTCGCGTCCGAGCTGCTGGAAGGGTTGAGCGAGATCGTAGTCGCCGAGCACCTTCGCCCAGGCCGACACGTCGGCTTCGGAGAGCACGAGGCGATGCGGTAGACCCACGATGGCGTCGGCGGCGAGCCCGAACGTCTCGTCTTCGCGATCGGCGAAGGTCTGATCTTCGGCGACGCGGAATGTGCCGGTGAGCTTGCCGTCGGTATCGAACGTTCCCCAGACGAGGCGGCGAACGAGGTGAACGAGCAGCGGATGACGGACGAGGAATGCTTCGAAATCCTTGGCTGCCCAGCGGCGCTCGTTGCTCATCGCGAGCTCGAGGCGGAGGATCTCGAGCGCCGAGAGCGTTCGTGCATCCTTCTTCATCGCCTTCCAGGCTTCGACGGAGGCTCCCGCCAGGGCGGCGTCGTCTTTGGAGTTCGGCTTGGGAAGGTCCTTGAGGCGTGTGCCGGAGGCGTCCATCACGAAGGGGCTCAGCGTCTCGTCGAATCCCACGCGGAACGAGCGAGGACCGAAGTCGAGCGTCTTCGAGCCGTCGTCTTCGAGATCGAGATCAGGAACGAGTCGATCGGCGAGCTCCTCGGCGGTGAGACCGCGCTTTTCGGCGATCTCGTCCATCTTGTCGCGCGCGCGCTCTTGGAGTCCTTTGAACTTCACCTTCTGGACGATGCCGTTGAGCATCATGAGCGCGACGTCGGAACCGATAGTCGCGAGGACGTCGAGCCCCAGGACCGCACGCTGATGGGCGGATTCTCCCGGCCATGCGCGGATGAGCGGCGTGAGCTTTCGTGCCGACTCGTCGTCGCCCAGGAGGCCGAGCGCGAAGAAACCCCACTTCTCCTTGGCTGGCGCACCATGGGTGAGCCACGACTGGAACAGGTCCCACGCAAAGGCGGCGAGGGATGCCGGGTTCCCGCTCTCTTTGACGTGAGCGATGGCGTCGGCGTCACCCTTGGCGAGCAATGCTCCGAGGGTCTCGATGGCCGAGCGCGGAAAGGCCTTTCCGGAATGCGTCTGCGGGACGGTGAAGGCCTCGGGCTTCCAGAACGCAGGTGTCTTGAACGTCGCTGACGTTCGCAGCACCTCCGGCAGCTCGCCCGGCGAGGCCTCTTCCGTAGGCCCGGCCGCACGCGTGTTCGTGAGGCGTTCGAGCTGCGGAAGAAGGTTCTTGGCCCAGGTGTGACGATCTTTGGCGGCCTGCTGCACCACGGGAAGCGCGACCCCTGGTGAGCGCAAGAGCGTCTCGATGGCGAGAGGCCGGGGATCGGACTTTTTCGCGATGGCCTCGTCTCCGAGGTTCGTGAGGATACTGGCGGCCGCCTCGACGACGTCCGGCGAGTTCGTGACCGAGGCGAGCACGTCGAACAGGTGGTGTGCTCCGTCGAGGATGAACCAGCGCTCCGACGACGTTCGGTCCTTGAAGAGACGCGCGAGCCAATGCGCGAGTGCGGGGACGCCGCCTTCACGGAACCGATCGAGCAGTGTCCACGTGACGCGCGGGAGGTAACGAACGCCGTCGTACGGTGCCAGGAGAACGGCCTCTTCGAAGCCGAGCGTCGAGAAATACGCCGTGAGCGCCTCGAGCGAGCCGGCGTTCAGCAAGCTCATATCGTTCACGTACGCTTGCTCGCCGGTGGCGACGCGTTCTCGGAGATCGGCATCGATCCAATCGGGATCGAGGAAGATGCTCGAGAGGACGGAGCGCTGCGTGAGGTCACCTGCGGCGCGGAGCGCGACGGCCTTTTCGCGCGCTGCGGCTTGCTCTTCCGGGGAAGCTGCGAGCCAGAGCGCGCGGAGGAATCGGTCGGGGCGATGCAGGAACATCGTGCCGAGCGCGGCCTTCCGCGTGTTCGTCAGCCACATGGCGTAGACGCCGTCGGCATGATGGGCCGAGTCGGTCACCATCGGACCGAGCGTGCCGAGGAAGGCTTCGAGCGCGAAGGGAAGGCCCGAATGCGCAGCCCAGAAGGCCATCGTCGTCTCGAGCGGCAGGCGGAACGAGTCGCCCGGCCGTCGATGGTAGTTCGTGGAGACCTGCAGCAGCAGATACGCGCCGGCGGCGACGTTCGGCTCGAGTTTGGCCGGCATCGCATCCGTGACGAGCATTCGCCGGATGCTCGTGAGCTCCTCTTTGTAAACCGACGCACGCACGAGACCGTGATCGATCGACCACTTGGGGTTTCGAGCGAAAGCCTGGCGAACCTCTGCGAAGAGCGCCGCGGCATCGCCCTTCGGTTGTGGCGTGATCGCGAGCGCCTTGCGCTGCTTTTCGGCGGCCGCCGCGCACGCGGGCGTCCAGTCCAAGATCACGCCGCTCGCGTGCGGCGCCGCAGCGGGAACGAGCGCCGGCGGCTCGAAGACCGGCGCGATCGGCGTGGGCGGAGGAGGAGGAGGAGCCGGGGCGGGGGAAGGAGGGGCCACCGCCGGGGCGCACGCCGAACCGACGAGCAGGTAGCCCTTCTTCACCTTCTCGGCGACGAGCTTGTCGTGTTCGAGCTTGGCTTTGGCGGCCGTCGGAAAGGACTTGCTGCTCGTCTGCCCCGAACTACCGATTCGACCGAACGTCGTCGTGAAGCAGGTGTCCGAAAGGACGATCTCCCAGAACTTGTTCGAGCTGCCTTCGCTGAATTCGTAGCGCGCCACGTCGCACCTCTCGGCGCGAGTGTATCGCCAACGGCGGGCGCGCGCCCGTCCGGTTCAGGCGGTGAACTGGCTGACGATCTTCCGGAGCTTGTCGTCGTCCATGAAGATCTCGGCGATGGAATCGTCTTCCTCGAGGAACGTCATCGCCGACTTCACCGCGAGCTTCTGCGGGATCTGCGCGAGGAGCGGAGCGAGGCGCGCCGCGGTGCTGGGGATGTCCGCGTCTTCCGAGAGCTCGATCGCGCCCTTCTCGACGAGCAATTCGAGGAGAAGGAGCGCCGGCGGCCTCACGACGGGAACGGCGCTGGGCGCCTTGGCAGCAGCGGTGCGCGAGAGCTTCTCGAGCTTCAAGGTTCGAATGCGAAGCCACTCTTCGAGCGCCGGGGCCTGGCGGTCGACGATCTCGAGATCTTCGCCATCGGGCTCGTAGAGCCACACGGCTCCGCTCACGTCGTCGACGCCGACGAACCAGTCGTCAGGGCGCGGCTCACGCTTCTCGGCCGGGTCGCCGCCGCGAACCCAGAGGAACGGAACGAGCTTGCAGGTGACCGAGGGCTCGTCGATCGGATTGAGCCACATCGAGTTCGTGGCGCGTTCGAAGTGCGCTTCGGTCACGCCGGCCTCGGCGACCTCGGCGAGCGTCATGAACTTCACCACGAAGGCCTGGCGCGTTTCCTCGTCCCACGAAGCGTCGACGTCGGTACGGCAAAGCTCGTCGAACACCTTGCCCGAGGGCATCTCGCCGTCGTGCCACGCATAGAGTGCCGCGAGGGTCTTCGGCAGCTTGGCTTCGAGCGCGCGCTCGGCCGTGGTGATGTCCGCCGGCTTGGCCCCGGGGCGTAGCCCCTTGGCGTGCTCGACCAGTTTCTTGAGAGCCTCGTCGAACCGTTCCAGGAGATCGCCGCGCAACATCTGGCCTCCCCCTAGCACATGCGATCGACTTCGTACGCAAGGAACGAGGCACGATCATTAGCTCGGCTGGCCGAGGCGCGGAAATCAGGGGACGCCAGGTCGTGGCGGCCGGTCGTGAGGGGCCTGATTCAGCCGAACGAGCCCGCGTTGTGACGGACGGCGCTCGCGGCGGTGATGGCGCACATGGACACGATGGTCTCCACGCTGCTGTTGCGCTGGAGCACAGTGACCGGCTTGCGCATGCCGAGCAGCATCGGGCCGATCGCTTCGGCCTGACCGAAGCTCGCGAGGAGCTTGTAGGCGATGTTGCCGGCGTCGAGCGAAGGGAAGACGAGAACGTTCGCCGACCCTTTCAGATCGGAGAACGACCACTCTTCGCGAAGGAGGGGCTCGAGCGCGACGTCGGCCTGCATCTCGCCGTCGATCATGAGATCGGGGCGACGGTTTCGGACGAGCTGCACGGCTTTGGCCATGCGCGCCGGCTCCTCGCCACGCGCGCTTCCGAAGTTCGAATAAGAGAGCATCGCGATGCGCGGCTCGATGCCGAGGTCGCGTACTGCGTCGGCGCTGGCGATGGCGATCTCCGCCAACGTGGCCGCGTCGGGATTCTCGTTCACGGTCGTATCGGTGCAGAAGAGAACCTGCGTGCCCTTCAGCATCATGTACATGCCGGCCGCGCGCGCATAACCGGGCGCGAGGCCGATGATCTGCAGCGCCGGCCTGATGGTCTCCGGATACGACGAGGTGAGGCCCGCGACGCAGCCGTCGGCGTCGCCCAGGTTGACCATCAGCATGCCGAAGAGCTTTCGCTCGCGTGCGATGGCCTTCGACGCGTTGTAGCGCGTCACGCCCTTGCGCCGTCGGGCGACCCAGTAGACATCGGTGTAGCGCTCGAGGTCGGGCGACTCGATCGGGTTGATGAGCGTGATGTCGGAGAGGTCGAGATCCATCTCCTTCGCGCGTGCCCGGATGAAGTCGGGGCGACCGAGGAGAATGGGCTTCGCGATCTGCTCGTCGCGCGCGATCGTCGCGGCCTTGAGGATCTTGTCGCTCTCGCCCTCGGGGAAGACGATGCGCTGCGGCGAGAGCTTCGCGATGTTGAAGATCTTGCGGACGATGAGGCGGGTGGGGGACAGCGCCTCCATCAGGCGCTCCCGATACTCGACGAGGTCGAGCTCCTTCCGCGCCACGCCCGAAGTCATCGCTGCCTGCGCGACGGCGGGCGCAACCCAGTAGAGAACGCGCTCGTCGAACGGCTTGGGAATGATGTACTCGCGCCCGAACTTCAGGGCCGAGCGCTCGTAGGCCTCCATGACGCGATCCGGAACGTCGATCTTCGCGAGCTGCGCGAGGGCGCGCGTCGCGGCGATCTTCATCGGTTCGTTGATGACCGTGGCCTCGACGTCGAGCGCGCCGCGGAAGATGTACGGATAGCCGAGGACGTTGTTGACCTGGTTCGGGTAGTCGCTTCGCCCCGTGGCAACGATCGCGTCGGGACGCGTGGCGATGGCCACCTCGTAAGGCACTTCGGGATCGGGGTTCGCGAGCGCGAAGATGATGGGATTCGAGGCCATCGTCTTCAGCATCTCGGCGTCGACGATGTTGCCGACCGACAGACCGACGAAGACGTCTTTTCCGACGATCGCCTCGCGCAACGTGCGCATCGGCGTGTCCTTCGCGAACGCGCCCTTGTACGGATCCATCTCCTCGGTGCGGCCCTCGTAGACCACGCCAAGCCGATCGAGCATGAGGATGTTCTCGCGTCGCACGCCGAGGCTCACCCAGAGCTCCATGCAGCGAACGGCGGCGGCGCCTGCGCCGGAACAGACGACTTGGATGTCGGCGAGCGGCTTGCCGACGATCTCGCACGCGTTGAGGAGCGCGGCGCCGGTGATGATGGCCGTGCCGTGCTGGTCGTCGTGGAATACCGGGATCGACATGCGAGCCCGGAGCTGCTCCTCGACGTAGAAGCATTCGGGCGCGCGGATGTCTTCGAGGTTGATGCCGCCGAAGGTCGGCTCGAGTCGGCAGATGGTCTCGACGAGCTTCTCGGGATCTTTCTCCGCGATCTCGATGTCGAAGACGTCGATGCCGGCGAACTTCTTGAAGAGCATCGCCTTGCCCTCCATCACCGGCTTGGCCGCGTAAGGCCCGATGTCGCCGAGACCGAGGACGGCGGTGCCGTTCGTGATGACGCCGACCAGGTTGCTGCGCGCGGTGTACTTGCCGACGAGCTCCCGGTTGCCGGCGATCTCGCGCGAGGGTTCGGCCACGCCCGGCGAATAAGCCAGCGACAGATCGCGCTGGGTCACCGACGGCTTGGTCGGAACGACCTCGATTTTTCCGGGCTTTCCTTGGGAGTGGTAGTCGAGCGCGTCTTGCCTTCGCGAGCTCATTACCCGTGTGAGTAGACCGCCGAAGACTCCGCGTCGATGCTATTCGCCGCGCGTACTCCGCTCGAGCTTCGACGCACGGCGTCTGACGAGAGCCGTGGCGAGCGCCACGAGCCCTCCGAGCCATGCTGCGTAGTCGTCGACGCGGCGCCCCCCCGCGGCAGAGCAGTTCGACGTGCCGCCCTGGTACGAGGTCGTCCCGCCAAGGGCCGTTGCGCCCGAGCCTTGAGCCCAATTGTTCTGAGCCGCGGTCGCGCACTGCTGCTGGCACTGGCTGTTGATGCACGCGGTAAGCTGCTGATGCAGCTGACTCGAGGCGCACGATGAGTCTCCGTTTCCCTTGACGAGGCACTGGTAGCAGTTCGCGTCTGCCGAGCAGTCGAGGAGCTGCTGGCAACACCCGCCCTCGGTGCACGTGCCGCAGGCTCCCTGCACCGCGAACCCGCACTTCGGCACGCCCTGGCAGGCCGGCGTGCTTGCACAGACGTCGGCGCAGCTCCGATTGCACGGACACTGCGAGGCGGCGATCACCGGCCCCTGAGCCTGCGGAAACTTCTGCAAGCAGGCCTGGGCCGCACCGGGGCTCGTCGTGGCGTTGGGGCACGTGTAGAAGCCTGCGCAGTCGGGGTTGGTGAGGCATGCGGTCGTGATGAGCGCGCATTCCTGGTTGCCCGAGTTCACGATCTTCGTGCAGAGATCGCAATCGCGTGTCGGCAGCGGTTCAGCGAGCGCGGCATCGATGAACTCGAGGTCTCCGGAAACGCGCCCGCTCACGCCCTGGCCGTCGCAGTCGTTCACGATGAACGAGTGCACGCCCACGACCGTGTCGACGCCGTTGACCGTCACGAGGTCCGGGCCGCCGCTGTCGCCCTCGCAGATGCCGCGTTCGCGGAGATCGTAGGCAATCAGGTTCGTGTCGAGCGCGCTGATGGTGAGCGTTGCCGAGCGGCGCAGCGTGTTCGTGTCCGTGCCGGCGTCGATCAACCTGGTGCGCCCGAAGCCGAGGGCCAAGACGTTCTGGCCCACGGTGAGGCCGTCGTTGGCCGTCGTGACGGGTATCGTCGGTGTCGTCGCGTCGACTCCGCCGATCCGAATCATGGCGAAGTCGAAGCGCTGCCCAGCGTCACCGCCCTGCTGGTAACGACTGTCGAACGTGAAGTCGATGGGGAGGTAACGCGTGACGTCGACTTTCGAGAAGTCGCTTCCCGCGAGCACGATCGTCGGTGGAGTCGCGACACAGTGTGCGGCCGTCAGAACCCAACCGATGTGGTTCGCAGCGTCGACCTTGACGATGGTGCCGGAGCACAGCGTGGTGGCGGAGCTCGACGACGCAATGATCGCCACCACCGCGGAGTGCGTGGTGTCGGGGTCACCGTTGATGATCGGTGAGCGCGACTTTCCCGTGGGCCCCTCCGTACCTCCGGAGGGGTCGTGGCTCTCGGACGAGCTGCACGACGCCGCGACGACACCGAGCATGCACAAGAACGCAACCGAGCACGACGACGCACGCATACGCATGAGCCCCCCAATGTCCGGCAGAGCCAGACTCGGCGGGCAAGGGGTGCAATAACCAGCCCCCTCGCGGCCGCGCTCCCCCGTGTCTCACGTCGGAATCAACGCGTACGCTTCTGCGGTCTCGATCGGCGTTTGACGATCCCGTCGTACGCGCGTTTGAGCGCGATGAATGCCTCGGTGCTGCCTCCGTGATCAGGATGGCTCTCGAGCGCCTTCTTGCGGAACGCCGCTTTGACGTCGTCGAGCGTTGCCTCCGACGTCACACCGAGCAATCGATACGGATCGACCGGCTTGTTCGGGGGCGCTGCGTCGACCGTCTTCGGCGTGTGCGTGGGGAAGGGCTTCATGCCGGCACGCACGCGTCGGAAGGCACCGGCCCAGTGGTCGTCGACGCGCTCGAGCGGTCGTCCCGCGACCTCTTCGGCCATCGTGCGCGCTTGGTCTTCGGACTCTGCGCCGCCACCCCAGGCATCGGGGGCACGCCAAGGCTTGGCGGTGGGCTCGCCCGTCCACCAGGCGCACCACATGAAGCGTTTTCGTTTGGTGCGTGCCACGGCATAGACGCCGCGCGTGAGCGTACTCATCGTATCTCCAGCTCTTCGTCCGCCTCGGTATCGGCATCGCCCTCGGCATCACCGAGGAGGCCGCGCAGATCGTCTTCGTCGAGCGTGCCGAGACCTTCGGCGTCGCTCCCCATGATGGCATCGGCGATCTCGCGCTTCTTCGACTTCAGGAGGCCCACCTTCTCCTCGATGGTTCCTGCGGTGAGCAAGCGAATGACGGTGACGGGCTTCGTCTGACCGATGCGATAGGCGCGGTCGGTTGCTTGGTCTTCCACCGCAGGGTTCCACCACGGGTCGCAATGGATGACCGTGTCGGCCGCGGTGAGGTTCAAGCCTGCGCCACCGGCTTTCAGCGAAAGCAGGAAGAGGCGCGCATCGCCCGTTTGAAAGCGCTCGACGATGGCGTCGCGATCGGTGCTCGCACCGTCGAGGTACTCGTAGCGAATGCCCATGCGATCCAGATCTTGTCGCCAGAGCGTGAGCAGCTCGACGAACTGCGAGAAGACGAGCGCGCGTCGACCTTCGAGCGCGAGGTCTCGAACGAGCTCGAGGAAGGCCGCTCGTTTGACGCTGTCGGTGGCAGGAAGCGTCGGATCGACGAGGCGCGGATCACAAGCCATCTGCCTGAGTCTCAAGATGGCGGTGAGCACGGAGAGGCGGCTTCGGGCGAGGCCACGCTTCTCGATGTTCGTTTTCACGGCCTCCCGAACGGCGAAGGCCAGCGCATCGTAGTGTGCCTTCTGGCGGTGTCCGAGCACGAGCGGCCGCTCCACCTCGGTCTTGGGGGGCAGGTCGGAGAGCACTTCGGCCTTCGTTCGGCGCAACACGAACGGGCGCACGATGCCACGGAGCTCTTCGGCGACCGTCCCGTCGGGGAAGTTCGAAATCGGCGTTTCGTAGCGCTCTTCGAAGTCGCTTGCCGTTCCGAGCATGCCCGGGTTGGCGAAGCTCATGATCGACCAGAGCTCGGTGAGTCGGTTCTCGACAGGGGTTCCCGAGAGGGCGATGCGCATGTCGGCATCGAGTCGAGCGGCCGCGCGCGTGGTCGCCGCCGACGCGTTCTTCACGTTCTGCGCTTCGTCGAGCACCACGCAACGGAAGCGCATGGTCGCGAGGTGACCCACGTCGCGCCGCAAGACGCCGTACGTCGTGACCACGAGATCGTAGGCCATCAGCTCGTCGATCTTGTCGGTGCGAGAGGAGCCATGAAGGACGAGGACGCGAAGTCCCGGCGTGAAGCGCTCGGTTTCGCGCACCCAGTTGCCGACGAGTGAGGTGGGGCAAACGACGAGCGACGGGCGTGGCCCGTGAGTCTCCTTGGACCACGCAAGCAGCGCGAGCGTCGTGATTGTCTTGCCGAGGCCCATGTCGTCGGCGAGGACGCCGCCGGCCCCGAGACGCTTGAGAAACTGCAGCCACGCCAGTCCGCGCTTCTGGTACGGCCTGAGCGTGGCCCGCAGGTCGGACGGCATGGCCGGCTCGGTCTGTGTGGCGAGCCCTTCGAGTTCGGTCCGCAGCGCTTTGACCGTGGGATCGAAGCTGCCGCCGAATTGGCGCACCCACTGCTCGACGCGTCCGAGCTGATGAGGTGCGAGGCGCCCCTCGCCGCCATCGTCGACGAGGTCGCCGGTCCCGGCGACCAGCGCTCGAACCTCTTCGGTGATTCGGGTGAGCGTTCCGTCGGCGAGCGCCATCCAGCGCTTCTCGCGCGCGACCGCGGCACGCATTCGCCGGAGCTCCACCTTCAAGGCGCCGGCGGTGAACGTGAAGTTGGTGTCGAGCCAACCCGCGGAGGCCTGCACGTGGACGTCGACGCTCACGGGCTCGACGAAGCGCACCCGCCCGAGCGACTCGGCGATGCGGATGTGGAACGGGGGATCGATCGAGGTCCGAAGGAGGTGCGCTCCGTGCTGCCAGAACTCCACGGCTCGCTCTTCGGTCGCCTCGAGCTTCTCGTCGAAGCCCGCCTCACGAACCAGAGAAAGTGCACGCTGTTCCGTTCGCGAGTCGCGACGATACGCGTCGTCGTCGTCGTCGTCGTCGTCGGCAGGCGAGCCGTCGGCGAGCTTGATTCGTGTGGTGCCGTAGACGGCGTGGAGATCGAGGCGCAGGTCGAGCGGCGAGCCGGTCACGTCGAGTTCGAACGTGGGTTTCTCGGGGGGCGGCAATCCGAAGACCTCGTGCGACGGCAGCCGCACGCCGAGGCCACGGCCCTTGGCGAGAAGCGCCCGACCGATGCGCGCCGAGACCGATGGCGTGAGCGGGAGCGAAGGAACTTGCGAGAGGCCCCACGCGACGTCGAGGTCGACACTCGGCGCAAGAGGATGGAACGTCTCGCTTGCCGGAACCCAGAGGTACGGAAACGGACCGGCGAACAAGAGCGCGTCCGAAGCGTCGGCCACGAGCTCGCCGTCGGCCGAGTACCAGCGCGCGAGAAGTCGCTCGCCGACGGGTTCGAGCCGCGGTGCGACGTGCGACTTGGCGTAGCGGAGGCGTTTCTTGAAGCTGCCGGTGAACACGCGTGCATCGTGGCGCGCGGTTTCGTCGGTGAGGAGGTGCACGAGGAGCGAGGCCTGAGCGCGCACGGCAACGAGTGCGTTCGGTTGTGCGGACGACGGGGCGGTGAGCTCGACGAGCCTCCGATGACGCGGTGTGAGACGCGCTTCGATCACAGCGCGCGGCTTGAGAACGGTGCGGCCCGAGCCCGAACGCCGATGGCGAAGCAGCACCACCGGCCGTGATTCCGGCGTGGCAAGGCCGTGCGTGCGTGCCATCTCGACGTCGATTTCGAGGTCCTCTTCGAACTCCTCGCGCGGGAGCCAAAGCGCGAGCCGCTCGGCGAGCGTGCGCTCCTCGAACGTTCGTTGGCGAATCGCGGCGAGGTCGGCGAGGAGCGGCTCGGTCGGTGTACCTGCGGCGATGGCGGCGCGGAGCGCATCGTGGGCCGCGACGTCGACCACGAGCGCTGCGATGTGGTCGCACACGTAACGGCTCTTGCACGCGCACGCGAGCTCGAAGACGTCGCCGGTCCCGAGGCGGAGCGCGACGCGCATCGGCGACGCCAGCCGAGGTCCTCGTCCCAACGTCGCGGCGAGACGCCCGCTCGCATCGACGTGGGGAGCTTCGTCGTAATCCCTCGGCGCGCAGAGCTGCCGATCGACGACCTCGTTGCCGAGGCGTCGCGAGGCAAGCGCGAGGTCGATACGCTCGACCCAGGCAGCTGCCGGGCGCGTATTGGCATTCGAGGAAAGGCTCATGACGACGGCAGGGAGGACTCTAGAAGACGTGACTCCCGAGCGCATGCCTTTGCGCCCTTGCGGGCCGGTTGGGCTTTCGATTACCAACGATCCATGTCGAAACTGAGCGTCGTCGTTTGCAGCACGCGGCCGGGTCGCATGGGCCTTCCCGTCGGACAGTGGTTCGTGGAACACGCCAAGGGCCATGGCAAGTTCGAGGTCGAGCTCGTCGACCTCAAGGAGGTCGGCCTGCCCCTCATCGACGAGCCCAAGCATCCCCGGCTCGGCCAGTACGAGCACGAGCACACGCGGCGCTGGAGCGCGACGGTCAGCGCATCCGACGCGTTCGTGTTCGTCACGCCCGAGTACAACTACTCCTCGGCGCCCGCCCTGCTCAACGCACTCGACTTCCTCTACACGGAGTGGCTCTACAAGCCTTGCGGCTTCGTCAGCTACGGCGGTGTCTCGGGCGGCCTACGCTCGGTGCAGATGACGAAGCTCATCGTCACCTCACTCAAGATGGTGCCGCTGCCGGAAGGCGTCTCGATTCCGTTCGTCGCGAAGCACGTCGACGAGCAGCAGAAGTTCAAGAGCGACGACCACATCGACAAGTCCGCGAACGTGATGCTCGACGAACTGATTCGCTGGACCAACGCGATGAAGGTCCTTCGTTCGTAGTCAGGTCACTTCGCAGAGCTGGTGGCCTGACAGAGCCCGTATTCCGGGTCCTTGAACAGGGTCGTCGTCTTGCAGGTCTGGCCCTGCGCGCAGGTGCTGCTGCTCACTTTGCAGAGCTGATAGCACCTGCGATTGCCCACCTGGCCAACGCAGGTCAGGCCCGCGCCGCAGTGGTTCTCCTCGCACGAATCGCCGGCCTGCGCGGTGCCGATGGCCACGCAACCGGACTCGCCGCTCGCGGTGACGATGGCGCACGTCTCGTTGTCGACGCACGCGCCCGGCTCGAGCAACTTGCAGTGCTTGAGCGGCATGCACACCGGCGCCTTGTGCGCGGTGTCGACGAGGCGCTGGACGTCGCAGAACGTGGTGCCGCTGTTCTGGGAAACCTGCGTCTCGCAGGTGCCCGCGCAGCAATAGCGGCGGCAAACCGATCCGCCCTTGTCGCCTTCGACACAGTCGAACCCCGGCGCGCAGTCGTCGCCCGTGTTGCAGCTGACGCCATCGGTGCCCGCGGCCTTGGCGGATTTGCACTTGGTGGTCAGACCGACGCCATCGCGGTCGATCCGACAGCCCTCGAGGGCTTCCGTGGTATCGCCGGCATCGACCAGGTCGCTCGCGCCCGCATCGGCGAGGCCCTGGCAGACTTGCGCGTCGCGCGTGTGCCGCGTGGTGTCGTCGTCGGGCATGCAGCTGCCGCTCACGACGCCGCATAGGGGGCTGCCCTTGAAAACCGGGGGTGGGTTGGCGGCCGAGGCTGCGTCCTCCGCTCCGCCCACATCCGAGGTGCTCGGCGCCATGGGGTTCTGCTCGCCAAAGCCCTGGCCTGCGCCTCGCCCTTCGTCGCTCGCCGAAGTGCTGGAGCAACCGCTCACGAGCGCAAACGCGACCGGAAGTGCGCCCGAAAGCGCGACCGAAAGGAAGTGAGTCAAACCGACGAGTCCGGCCAAGCGCGGCCGACCAAATGTGTGCCCAACGGGCGCGAAAAAGCTTCTGCGAAAGCTGCTGCGTAACAAGAGGACCGCCTATGGGAGGGCGTGTATCGTGCTTCCAGACAAGTAAGGTGCGCCGATTCGGCGCTTCGGCACGTTGGATTCACGCTGCGTGCCGATGCGTCGCCCCGGTCGTCCGACACGAGAACGGGCCAAATTTTCGGTGAATCCGAGACGCGCTCTCGAAGCGCATCGCCCGGGGCCATGACGTCCGTGTCAGGGGTGGCGCCGAACGTTGCAAGGTCGTTGCGAGGTTCAGTGAGTCTCGAGGTCTCGCGTAACCGAGTTGCCGGCCGCGTCGAACGCGCGGACGACCACGATGTGTGAGCCCGGCGGAACGAGCGACGACAGGTCCGCGTCGATGTTCTCCTCCGGGGTGTCGTAGATTCCGTCGGCCGCCGCGATGGGCCTCCACTCGAGCTTGCCGTCGACGGCGACCTCAACGCGTGCAACGGGTGACGTGCCGTCGATCACTCGACCGCGGAGACGACGTCCCGCCATCTGCAGGTTCTCGATGCGCGGAGGCGTGTTGTCGACGAGAACGCTCTCCGATTCGAGCGCGTGCTTCTGCACCTGGTCAGGCGGGTTCGCCGGCTCGTCGCTCGCCTCGATGCGCACGCGGTACTTGCCCTCGGGAAGAGCCGCGGTGTCCCACTCGAGCTCGGTCTTCGTGTGCACGTCGTCCGACTTGAGCGCATCGCGCCACTGCGTCTGTCCCTCTTTGCGGAAGGCGACACGATAGCGGAGCGGATCGTTGTCGGGATTTTCGACCTTCCACGTCACCTTCACGACGCTGTCGTGTTTGCCGACGTCACCGCCGCTCGCCGGGATGTTGCCGGTCGGCTCCTTCGTGGTGCCGCCCTTGGATGCCGCGCTGACTTCGGTGACGACCGGACGCACGTTCTCCGTGACGAAGGGAACCGTCACTTCGGTGAGGATAGCGTTGGGATCACGTGCCCAGCGTGCGCGGACCTGGACGTAGCGGTTGCCCGCGCCGCCGATGGCCGTGGGGCTCGCGACGGGGTTGCTCCAGTTCGTCCACGTGGCGTCGGGCGTGGCGGTGTTTCCGGTTCGCGCAGAGAACTCGAGAGGCCCGCTGGCTCGCCAGGTGAGCGTGCCGAATTTCGCGCGGAGCCCGGCGTCGAGCGGCTTGCTCGTCCAGACGGCGTCGGCGCCGCCGCGGCCGACGATGCGGTGCACGACCGGCGGGTCGCTGGTAGCGATGAAGCCCTTGCCATTCGCGATCTGGAGTGCGCCGACCTGGCGCTCGTCCGCATCGGCGACGAGCGTGACGACGTGCGCGTCGTCGACGGTGTAGACGCGGCCGCCTTCGCCGGTGCCGACGTACGGACGGCCTTGTTCATCGAGCACGAGCGACAGGTAATGCGTGTCGTCGTGCTTCATCATCCTCTCGCCGCGCCCCGTCGCGTCGAAGCGCATGAGGCTGCCCTTGCCGGGCTTCGGCTTCGTGCCGGACGTGGGGCCGGCGGGCGTGCGCCCCGCGGCGGACGAACGCTTCGGCGGCTCCGGCGGTTCGCCGTATTCGTTGCCGATCGCCCAGAACACGCCGCCTTTGCCGACGGCAATGGCCTTCACCTCTTCGCCGGGCATGTTGGCGAGCACCGTCGCGCGACCCGGTCCGGTGATGCGGAAGAGCTCGCCCTTGCCGCTCGAGCCGGCGAGGAGGTCGCCGTTCTCCGCCATGGCGAGCGAAACGATGTGGCTTTCGGTGCTTCGGAAGTACACCGAGCTCGATCCGTTCGGCTCGACGCGGAAGACCTTGCCCTCCGGACCCGTCGCGGCGAAGAGACCCGTTCCCGCCTTGTCGAGCACGAGGGCCCAAACGTGGCTGGTCTCGGGGAGCGTGGCGAAGACGTCGGCCTTGCCTTGCGAGAGGCGGAAGATCTTCCCGTCGGGGATCGTGGCCGCATAGATGGTGCCGTTCTTGGCCTGCACCATCGAGGTGACCGCGAGGGCCCCGGTATCCGCGAAGAGCGAGACGGCGTCGCCGACGACCTTGTAGACCTTGCCCGAGGGGCTCGTGCCGACGAGCACGCTTCCATCCGAGAGTCCCAGCGCCGAGAAGCTGGCACTGGCGTCGGGAACGGGGGCGCTGCCCAGCGTGAAGCCGGCGCGCACGGCGCCGTCCGAGCTCACGGAGACACCCTTCAGATCTCCGCCGGAGAGCTTGTCGAGCGTGTCCAGCACGAAGGTGCGCGTGCCCACGGCGTGCGCGGCCTTCGAGGAGGTGACAATCGGAGCGACAACGAGCGCGGCGAGCGCGGCAACGCGTGCTGCGCGCGAGCTGCCGAGAACCGACCAATGCATGGATGGATCCTACAATAAGGGGCTAGAGAGCGGCCAAGAGCTGTCGAAAACGATGTCGGAACGGCTTGAGGTTTCCCCTCATCGAACGATCTGGCGCACCTTGACGCGCGCCTTGTCGGTCCCCTCCACGTAACGGTCGAGCGGCACGATGACGCGTGCGTAGCTCGCGAAGGCGTCGGGCCCAGTGTCCGAGGTGGCGGGCCGGAGCGCGTCGAGCGCGAACGACGGCAGCCGATCGGCGACGTGGCCTCGGAAGGCAACGCCCTGGCTCCGGACGCGGTACTGAACCACGAGGCTCTTCGGAAGCATGTTTTGCTTTTGCGAGTTCGCGAGCAAATCGCCGAGCGTCTGCGGCGAGGGGAGCTCGGGCGAGACCTGGTAGCCAGGCACCACGTCGAGATCGACGTCTTTGCCGGCGAGCTCCTCGGGGAGCTTCACCTCGATGACCTTCGTGACCTCAGGACCGGCGAACGGCTGGAGGTGGACGCGCAGCCGTGCGTTCTGGTTCGCGTCGACGACGGGCTCGAGCACGTCGACGCCGCGCAGCCGCCAGAGATCGCGCGAGTAGTCGACGGTCAGGACGGACTCGACCTTCTCGACGTGCGTCATCTCCCACGGGTTGTTGAGGACCTCGCCGACGGCGCGTCCAATCTTGGCGTGGGCGAACTCGCCGGCGTCGGGCATGCCACCGACGGCGACGCCGAAGTCTTCGAGCTCAATCGTTCCGTGACCGCGCACCGAGAGCTTCGAGACGAGCCGCCAGGTGACGTCACGTCGCTCGTTGACGGTGGCGTCGACGACGGAGCCGAGCACCGAGGCCACGAGCGAAGCGCTCATGAAGCGCTCCTCGGCGACCTCGACGTTCCAGATCTTCTTCGGTGCCCCTTCCGCGCCGCGAACGTCGATGGAGAAGGGGAACGTGGGCGCCGTCTTCGATTCGTCGACGACGACCGCGCTCTGGCGATCTTGAACGAGTGCACCGAGCGGGCGCGCGGCCTCGCCGATCTTCGACGAGTGCTGCTCGCTGGCGAAGAGCCAGTGAACCTTGCCGATCGCCGCGGGAAGCGCGGTGACGCCGGCCTCCATCATCGGGTGGCCGAAGCCACAAAGCTTCTGCCCTTCGACGAACGTGACCGTGCCGAGGCCCATGAAGGACACGTCGCCGCGAGCCATCTGGATGCCGAGGCCGCCGCCGTTGACGTAGTGCATGGGCGCGTTCGGATCGACGCTGTTGCCACCACCGCCGGCTTGCACCGGCTCGAGCCCGAGCGGACCGAAGAGCTTGCTCACGAGCGCGAGCGAGCGATCGCTCATGCCGCCGAGCAAGAGGGGCGTTGCTGCGGGAACGACCGTGCGGGCGCTGTCGAGGCCTGCGGTCATGCGGGCTTTGACTTGCTCGGCGTGCTTCTCGACGTCGTACGCGCCGGGATCGCCGTTCCACGCCGTGGCGCCGTCTTCACGAGGTCCGAGGCTGGCGTGCTTCTGCGGCGCGGGCTTGGCTGCCGTGGGGAGGGGCCCGCGACCCTCGAGCGGCCAGAAGCCGGGAGGAATCGGGCGGCGCATCTCCGCGAGCATCGGCGCGATGGGCGTGACGCCAGCGACCGGCTCGACCTGGAACGAGGCCCACGAGTACGCGTATGCGCCGGCGAGCCGCCCATCGAGGAAGATGGGGCTGCCGCTCATGCCTTTGACGTTCTTCGTGACGTTGAGGCGCGGGTGGGGCGTCTTGATGAGGACGAGCTCCTGACCCGGGCGGAAGTTCTTGAGGACGCCGACGACTTCGACGTCGAAGCGTTCCGGCTCGGTCCCCTTGAAGACCGTCAAGCCGTAGCCCTTCATGCCGTCTTTGATCTCGTCGACCGAGATCGTCTTCGGCTTCGCGTCGCCGTGAGCGAGCGGGATGCTCAGTCCGAGCCCTGCGAGGAGCCCGATGCCGAGCGCGCCGATCGGAAGGAATTCCTTGCGCACGGGACCATCGTTCCTCACCTGCCTCGTGTCGTAAAGCTTCTTGCCTCTCAGTCGTACGGATTGGGCGGCGCTTCCGTCGTGGGATCGGCAGCGCCTCCGCTCGTTCCGTTCTCGTTGCTCTTGGGCTTGATCACGCTTGGCCGTTCCGCCGCTTTCTCGCCCGGTTTGTTGTCCACCTTGCCGTCTTGGTGGGTGCGGGGAAGCAGCGCGACTTCGACGTCGTCGGGCGTTGCCGAATCGACGACGACGATGGTGTCTTCGTGGTTTTCGGACCGGACGAGGACGGTCGAGGCCCCGCCGTCGCTGGGACGCGCGATCGTGTCGGTGCCGCGCGGCAGGACCACGCCATCGACCACCAGCAGGGCCGTCTCCGGTTGGACGTGCAGGCGGACGGCGGCCGGCCGGCTGCGGATGGGCTCCGCCGGAACGGCGCTGGCCATGACCGGGAGCACGATGCCATTGGGGGCCGTCTGGGCACCGAAGGGCATCGCGCGCGACGAGGGCGACGAGGGCGACGAGGCATCGAGCTCGATCGCCGAGGCTGCCGCCAGGCGCTTGGCCTTTCGCATGCTGCGAGCGAGCACGAGCACGCCGAGACCCAGCGAGGCGCCGATGAACGCTGCCACGACGAACCAGAGGACGCCGCGCGACGTCGGTTGATCCTCGGTCGGTCGAGAGCGCCGGCCACGATCGAGAGCGGCGCCGTTGTCGGAGATGCGTCCGCTCGGGCGCGGCTCGGGGACGCGATGAGTGTCGCTCCGCGCCGGCGTGGTTCCGCTCGCGGGGCCGACGCCGCTCGTTGCGAGCATGCGAGCGCGTGCGTCGAGCTCGGCCCCGCAGCGTTCGCGGATCAATGCCGCCACCTGAGGAGGCATCACGGGCGGGCCACTCGTGCGCAGCCAACCTTCGAGCGCCTTGCGCATCTGCTCGGCGCTCTGGAATCGATTCTCCGGCTCGTTCGCCAGCGCCTTGACGACGATCGCCTCGAGCTCCTTCGGGTAGTCGGCGATGACCGACGTCGGGAGCTCGTAATTGCCGATCATGATCTGCGCCATGACCTGCGGATCGTGCTCGCCGACGAACGGGCGCTGGCCGGTCGTGATTTCGTAGAGCACGCAGCCGAGAGCGAAGACGTCCGCGCGTCGATCGATGCCGCCGCCCATGAGCTGCTCGGGCGCCATGTACGCGAGCTTGCCCTTGAGCTGACCGGCGACCGTCATGTGCGACTTGCCAATGGCTTTGGCCACGCCGAAGTCGGTCACCTTGATGAGACCGGTCGAGGTCAGAAGGACGTTGTGCGGGGAGACGTCTCGGTGGACGACGGCGAGCGGCCGCCCGTCTTCGGCCACGAGCTCGTGCGCAGCATGCAGGCCCGCGCACGTGTCGGCGACGATCCGTGCCGCGAGACGTGGCTTGATCGGGATACGCGGCGCGCCGTCGTTGTCCGAATGCGCGTCGCCGTGAGGACGGAGCACGCGCATGAGCGACGGCCCGTCGATCCACTCCATCGCCAGGTAAAGCGTCTTGTCGTGCTGTCCGAGGTCGAACGTCGCGCAGACGTTCGGATGGGCGATGCGCCCGGCGATATGCGCCTCGTCGAGGAACATCTCCTGGAAGGAGACGTTCTCGGCGAGCTGAGGCAGGAGCGTCTTGACGGCGACGAGCTGTCCCGTGGCGCGCACGCGGGCGACCCAGACGCGCGCCATGCCTCCGGCGCCCACGGGCGTGACCAGCTCGTATGGACCGAGCGCATCTCCGGCGCCCGGAAGCATCTCGTCGAGCTCGTGTTGGGGCATGCCCACGGTCCCATGAGTATACGGGGATCGACGCACCGCGCCGAAACACGAAAGCGTCCCAAGTTCGTCCTTCCTGCCTCCACGCGCGCCGGGCGCTCTGGCCTCTCCGCTCTCTCCGGGCTGGTTCGCCGCTGCTCCGCGTCAAAAGGCCGGGTACGAGGCGGGACCACAGGCCGGCCGGCGAAGGCTCCAGGTTTGCGGTAAAGGTCAAAAATGCACGCCGCATCGTGGATGCTTGGCGCGCTCGCCGTGCTGGCGATCGCCTACCGCTATTACTCCGCCTTTCTCGCCGCGAAAGTTCTTTGCTTGAACGACGCGCGTGTGACGGCGGCGCACGCGCTGGAGGACGGCCAGAACTACCACCCGACCAACAAGTTCGTCCTGTTCGGGCACCACTTTGCGGCGATCACCGGAGCCGGCCCGCTGATCGGTCCGGTGCTTGCGGCGCAGTTCGGGTTCTATCCAGGGTTTCTCTGGATCCTGTTCGGCGTGGTCCTGGGCGGCGGCGTCCACGACTTCGTCATTCTGGTGGCGAGCATGCGTCGGAAAGGGCGTTCGCTCGCCGAGATCGCGCGCGAAGAGCTGGGCCCCACGCTGGGCCTCGTGACCGCCGTCGCGATCTTGTTCATCGTGGTGATCGCGCTCGCGGGTCTCGGCAACGTCGTCGTGGGGGCTCTCGCGGAGAGTGCGTGGGGCGTCTTCACCGTCGGGGCGTCGATTCCGATCGCCCTGGCGATGGGCCTCTACATCTATCGGGTGCGCGGCGGCACGACGCGCGGCATTCGCGAAGCTAGCATTGCCGGCGTGGTGCTCCTGCTGGTGGCGCTCGTGGTCGGCAAGGCGGTGGCCGGCGGCGACGGCGCCCACTACTTGAAGCTCGGGAAGACGACGCTCACGCTCGGCATGGCGGCCTACGGCTTCATCGCCAGCGTCCTGCCGGTGTGGATGCTGCTCTGCCCGCGCGACTACCTCTCGAGCTACATGAAAATCGGCACGATCGCGCTGCTCGTCGTCGGCGTGATCGTCGTGAACCCCGAGATCAAGATGCCGCCCGTCACGCCGTACATCCACGGCGGCGGGCCCATCGTGAAGGGGCCGCTCTTCCCGTTCGTGTTCATCACCATCGCCTGCGGCGCGATCAGCGGTTTCCATGCGCTCGTGGCGAGCGGCACCACGCCGAAGATGGTCGACAAGGAGAGCGATGCGCGGGCCATCGGTTACGGCGCGATGCTCGTCGAAGGCCTGGTCGGCATTACCGCGCTCATCGCCGCGTGCGCCATGCCCCAAGAGGATTACGTCGCGATCAACACGAACCCCGACGTGCCGGTGGTCGCTGGGCAAACGAAGTTGGGTGGCGGCCTCGCGCGGGACAAGGAGCAGCTCTCGAAGCTCGACGGCGTTCTCTCACCGAACGATCGAAAGCTGCTTGGTCTCTCGGCCGGCGAACCGGCGTCGACGTTGACCACCAAGAAGGTGAAGCTCTCGAACGCGCTCGCCCTCTCGAACGAGACGCTCGCCGCGCTCGATTACCACGTCGATCCGCATGCCGCGCGCGCGACGATGCTCGACGACGCCGACTTCGCACGGCTCGGTGTGACCGTGAAGGAGCTCCCTGCCATGCAGCGCGACGCCGACGAGGTCGTCGCGGCACGAACGGGCGGCGGCGTGTCACTCGCGGTGGGCATGGCGCGCGTTTTCAGCGGCCTGCCCGGCATGAACGCGCTTCTCTCGTACTGGTACCACTTCGCGATCATGTTCGAGGCGCTCTTCATCCTCACCACGATCGACACGGGCACGCGTATTGGGCGCTTCCTGATGCAGGAGCTCATGGGGCGCCTCTCGCCCGAGCTCGGAAAGTCGACGAGCAAGACGGGCGGCTTCGTCGCGACAGGCATCATCGTCGGCGGGTGGACCTACTTCATTCTCACCGGCAGCATCTCGACGATCTGGCCGATGTTCGGCGTCGCCAACCAGCTGCTCGCGTGCACGGCGCTCTGCGTGGGCACCACCATCCTGCTTCGCGAGGCGCCGAAGAAGATCTACGCGCTCGTGACGCTCGCGCCTCTGCTCTTCGTGGGCACGACGACGCTCGCGGGGGGCGTCGAGAGTATCCGCACCATCTTCTGGCCGATGATCGCGCGTGCCGAGACGCGCACGACCGGCGTGGTGAACGTCGCCGTCACGTCGTTGCTCCTCGTGTGCATCGTGCTCGTCGTCGTGGGAAGCGCTGTGCGCTGGTGGAGCCTCGCGCGGGCCACACGCCCGGCGGCTAGCGCGCTCGCCTCGTGAGCTCGTCGCTCGCGGCGCGGTTCAAACCCACAAAAGCGCGAAGGCCTGCCCATGCTCGAGAGCATGCAGCAGGCCTTTCGGTTTGCCCGAGGCTAGTAACGGTTACCTACTCAGGCCTATCAGGGCTTCTTGGCGTCGGGCGCGCTCGCGTTGTATCCCTCCGGGTGGACGGGGAACGCGGGGGTACCCATGCGGCGGAGCGTGCGCTTGTTGCGCTTGCCGCTGGTGGTCTTCTTGCGCTTACGAATCCGTTCGAACTGCTGGGTAGACGAAACCATGACCTAATTAACCTCGAGGGGGCGCACCATGGCGAAAGACCGGCGCCCTGTCAAGCGTTGCGGACCTTCCGGCCCGCCAAAACAAGCCGAGCTCAATGATCCGAGCTCGGCGGTCAGCCAGCCAAGCGCGGTCACAGTGACCCGCGCTTGGCGGACAGAGACTAATGCCGAACGGTGACAGGTGCCGTGTACGTCGCTTCGGCGAAGGGAGCAACCTTCGCCTTCATGAGCGCAGCCGTGATGCAAGCTTCGGCCGGCTTGCCGGCGGCGCCGCCGGACACCTTCACGCTCTGGGCGTTACCCCCCGAGGCGAACGTGATCGTGGCCTTGGAGATCGGATCGTCCGGCCCGAGGCAACCACGGGCCTCGGGGAGGACCGCGCCAATGGCGCCCGTGATCGCGCCCTGCGAGGGCTTCTGAGGGACCGAGCCGGCCGCGAACTGCGGGCCTGCCGCGGCCGCCGCGGGTGCTGCTTCGCCCTTGTCACCGACGGCCTTGCGCATCTCGTCGCCGAGCGCGCCTGCCGGGCCGCTGGGCGAGGTCGGAAGATCCTTCTGCGAGATCTTCGCATCTTCCTGCTTCTCGGCCTTCGCCGACGCCACCTTCGCCGCTCCGCCCTTCGCGGGGGCCGACTTCGCCTTGGCCGTCTCGGCCGCCGGGAGGGTGGAGGGATCGAGCGTGTCGGCCGGAGCTGCCGTCGCCGTCTCGACCGGGGCGGGCGTGGGATCCGCCGGGGCGGCCTTGGTGGTGGCCGCCGTGTCCTTCATCGCCACGACGGGGGCGGACGCCGCGACGTCCTGACGGCTCTTCATCATGAAGAACGTGCCGGCCGCAGCCGCGCCGAGCGCGAGGATGCCGATGACGATGCCGACGGTCGCGCCGTTGCCCTTCTTCTTCGGCACGATCTTGTCGTACGAAGCCGAGGCGAGCACAGGGCTCGAGGGCGCCGAAAGCGGTGCAGCGACGCTCGCGAGAGCGGGGCCCGAGAGGGGGGCGCTGGAGATCGGCGCGGGCACCGAGACGGGCGCAGGCACGGACGCGGGCGCCGCTTCGCGGATCGACACGGGCTTCATCGACAGTGGCGCCGGCGGAATCGTCGGCACGGGCTGCTTTGCCGACATCGGCGCGGGCGGCATGGAGGCGGGACCGACGTCGTCGAAGAGGCCTTCGCTCGCGAGCGGCGTGGTCTTCGCGCGCGCCTCGGCGCCCGGATCGGCGACCGACGCCATCGCCAGGTCGACGATGCCCGAGTCGTCCTTCGTCGCTTCGCCCGCACGCTGCACGCCAGTCGACGAGACCGAAGGCGGAGGCGGCGTCATCTGCGCCATCTTCGCGAGATCCTGGAGGCTTCGGCGGTCACGCTCACGGTCAGCGGGCATCGTCATGGGGACACCTTCTACGAGCTTGGCTTCCTTCTTGGTCGGAGGCTGGGGCAGGGCAGGCGAGCGTTCAGACCCGCGTGACCAGCCAGCTTCCGCCGTGTTCACTCCAGCGAGAGCCAGAGCGGCGGAGTTATGACCCTCCCCTTCGATTTGTCCAAGGGGGCTGGACCATAAATTTTCGTCCGAGATTTCCGCCGCACTTGCACCGCGATCACCAGAGCGGATTCGCTCCATCACGGCGCTGGCCGTTCCATCCCTTTCCATTGGGGATTTCTCGGCGTCCGGCCAGTCCCGGAGAAGGCGGTCGAGGTCCCATTTCCTAGACGTCTCACTCACGTCCCATCTCCCTCGGGGTCGAAGCCCCGGGCGTCGAGAAATCCCTTCAGTTTGCGGCGCGCTTCGTGGACACGCCACGCGATGGTCCCTTCCGGAGCACCGAGGATGGCCGCCACGTCCTCGTGCGAGCGTCCGTCGATGCAGACCAGGATGAGCGTCGTTCGCAAGGTATCGCTGAGCTCGTCGATCCCCGCGCAAAGCGTCTGGTAGAGTTGCTTGCGCGAAGCCGACCCCGCCGGGTCGCCGCTGGTTGGCCGTCGATCCGTCATGAGCCCGTCGAGACGGGGATCATCGGTGTCTTGAGAGGCGCGGCTCGTCTTTCGCGACCGGATACGGTTGAGCGAAAGGTTGATCGTGATGCGGTAAAACCAGGTGTAGGCCTCACTGCGACCGTCGAAGCGCCCGAGCGCCTGGTACGCCCGGATGAACGTCTCCTGGGCCACGTCCTCCGCTTCCGAGCGATCGCGGAGCATGTGGACGGCGAGCCGGTGAATCCGCGGCTGGTGCCGGCGAACGAGCTCTCCGAAGGCGTTTGTGTCCCCGGCCTTGGCGAGCTCGATGAGATCCCGGTCGCTCGGCGTCGGTTTCGTCATCATCATGGACGTCCGTGGGCCCCTTTGCTTCGGGAGCGGGGGTGGCACGGACTTCGCCGAAGGTCGGGCATGTGAAGGAGGGGGCCCGGTCGGTGGAGAGTCATCATGCGCGGAATGCGCGGACGCCTCTCGTGAAGCGAGGCCGTCGGGGAAGGGGGACGATAACGTGTCCACGGTCCTTTGGACAAAGCCCTGGGCGGCGGGCTTGGGTCAGGTTCGTGGCTTTCCTCGCTTTTGCGCTCGAGCGCGGTTGAGCGCGGTTGAGCCAAAGAATGCGCGAGCCTTGGCGGAGGTTTGCGGCATCGGAAGGGAATACCTAGACTCGGGGCCGCCTTAAGGGGTCGGAGCACGCGTGACAGAGATTACGGAAGACGTGAGGCGGGCCTTGGCCGCAGAAGAGGGGGGCGACGGTGGCTTCGGCGACTCGCGCTCCTCGGGATCGTGGCCGTGGTGGTCGGAGGTGGGCTCGTCGTTCGAGCCAAGAACCGCCCGCCGCCGCCGGCGAGGTACGTCACGGCCATGCCCACCCAGGGCGACGTGGCCGAGAAGGTCCAGGCCACCGGCGCGGTGCAGCCCGTTCTCCAAGTGAACGTGGGCTCCCAGGTCAATGGCCGTGTCGCCAAAGTCCTCGTCGACTTCAACTCGGTCGTGAAGAAAGGCGATGTCCTTGCGGAGATCGACTCCACCCAGTACGGCCAGCAAGTCAGCCAGGTCTCCGCGCAGCTGTCCGCGCAGCGCGCAAACCTCGAGAGCGCGAAGGCCAATGCGGAGGCGGCGCGCATCGCATTCGAGCGCACGCAGCGTTTGAACCAGCAGAGTCTCGCCTCGAAGGGCGAGCTCGACACGGCGTCGGGCCAGTACGAAGTGGCCAAGGCGCAAGTGGCCTCCGCTCAAGCGCAGATCGGTGCGATTCAGGCGCAACTCTCCCAGCAGCAGACGAACGTCGGGTGGACGAAGATCTATTCGCCGGTCGACGGCGTCGTCGTCTCGCGCTCGATCGATCCCGGCGCCACCGTCGTCGCCAGCTTCCAGGCCCCCGTTCTCTTCGTCATCGCGCAGGACCTTCGAAGGATGCGCGTCATGGCGGACGTGGACGAGGCGGACGTCGGCAAGCTCAAGGAAGGCATGGAGGCGGAGGCCGTGGTCGACGCGTTCCCCGGTGAGTCGTTCCGCGGCAAGGTCGAGCAGGTTCGCTTCAGCCCGAACAACGTCCAGGGCGTCGTCACGTACTCGGCGGTCGTCGAGGTCGAAAACCCGGAGGAGAAGCTTCGCCCCGGTATGACCGCCACCGTCACGATCAAGACGCGCGAAGCGAAAGGCGTCGTCCGGCTCCCCAACGCGGCACTCCGCTACAAGCCCACGCCGCCTCTCGGACCGAACGGCAAGCCGGTGCCTCAACCGCCCGAAGCGCCCCTCACCAAGGGCACGGGCCGCGTCTTCGTCATGACGAGCGACAAGCCCGGTGACGAGAAGTCGGAAGCGCGCCTCGTGCAGATCGGCGTGACCGACGGCATGCAGACGGAGGTCGTCTCCGGCCTGACCATCGGCACGAAGGTCGTGACCGACGAAACGGACGACGCCGACCCGACCAAGGCCAAAAAAGGCAGGATGTTCTGACGTCCGGCGGGGTCACGATGTCATCGCCGAACGCGCTCATCACTCTCAAGCACGTCGAGAAGGACTACGAGTCCGGCGCGGGCGTGGTGCGCGCGCTGCGCGACGTCCAGCTCGAGATCAAGCAAGGCGAGTTCGTTGCCATCGTCGGCACGAGCGGCTCCGGCAAGAGCACGCTCATGAATATCCTCGGCTGCCTCGACCGCCCCACCCGCGGCGTCTACGAGCTCTCGGGGTTCGACGTCGGCGCGCGCTCGAGCGATGCGCGCGCGGTCCTGCGCAATCGCCTCATCGGCTTCATTTTCCAGGGCTTCAATCTCCTGCCGCGCACCACGGCGCTCGAGAACGTGGAGCTGCCGCTGGTCTACCGAGGGGTCTCGGCCGGGCAGCGTCGCAAGATGGCCATGGAGGCGCTCTCGGCCGTCGGTCTCGGCGGGCGCGTGCATCATACACCGAATCAGCTCTCCGGCGGTCAGCAGCAGCGCGTGGCCATCGCGCGCGCGCTCGTCACCGGGCCGCCCATGCTCCTCGCCGACGAGCCCACTGGAAACCTCGATACGCGCACGAGCCTCGAGGTGCTTGCTCTCTTGCAGCGCCTCAATCGCGAACGTGGGATCACCATCGTCCTCGTCACGCACGAGCACGACATCGCGTCGTGTGCCTCGCGCGTCGTGACGTTCCGTGACGGGCGCGTCGTGAGCGATGCCGTCGCCGAGGTTCCCATCAACGCGGCGGCCGAGCTCGAAAAGCTTCCTCCGGCGGAGACGTCGACCCTCGGCCACGATGACGAAGCCGACGATCCGGTCGTGGCGGCACGCCGGCGCATGGGCGGTCCCGTTCCGGCCATGGCCTATGTGTCGATGGCGATCGCGGGCGTGCTCGGCGCGATCCTCGGCTCGATCTACACGAGCAAGATTCTCACCATTCCCACGCCCATCCCGCCCGTCGCGTTCGCCTTCTTCTTCGAAGCGATCGCGGCGGCCTGGTACGCGGGCAAGAAGCTCGGTCGTCCGTTCACGATCGACCAGCGCGCGCGTCTGTCGCTCTTCTACACGCTCGGCGTCGCCGGCGTCTTCGCGCCCCTCCTCGCGCTCGGCGTGTTGCCCGGCAGCAAGGGGCTGCTCGATCGCCTCGCCGAGCTCTCTCCGCGTGGCGTCGTGGGAGCTCTCTTCGTCGTCGCGCTGGGCCTGGCCACCATGGCGCTCGCGCGGTTCCTCGTGATTGCGCTCGTCACTCCGCTCGTGTCGCCGCGGTCGCGGAGCACGGCGTGAACCTGTTTCTCGGCGCCGTCCGCCTCGCGCTGTCGGCGATTGCGCGCAACAAACTGCGTGCGGCGCTGACCGTGCTCGGCATCCTCATCGGCGTGACCGCGGTGGTCATGGTCACCGCGCTCGCGGGAGGTGCTTCGGCCAGCGTCGGCAGTCAAATCGACAACTTCGGATCGAACCTGCTCTTCATCAACCCCGAGAGCGTCCAGCAGTCGGGCGCACGCGGGAAGGTGACCGGCCGCCTGACCGAGGCCGACGGCAGGGCCATCATGCGCGAAGCGGTGAGCGTAGCGCAGGTCGCGCCCTGGCTCTCGACGATGGGCCAGGTGGTCTACGGCGACAAGAACGCGGCCACCACGCTCGCCGGCACCACCACGAGCTACTTCCCGATTCGCCGCTTTCGCGTGGGCAAGGGCGAGCTGTGGACCGAGTCGGACGAGACGCTGAAGACGAAAGTGTGCGTCATCGGCGAGACCGTCGCGGAGAAGCTCTTCGGCACCGCGGATCCGGTCGGACGTACGATCCGCATCGGTCGCGCACCGTTCCGCGTCATCGGCGTGCTCGAGCCCAAGGGCAATTCGCCCTTCGGCGACGACCAAGACGATCGCGTGCTCATGCCGATCGGAAGTTTCCGCGCGCGCGTGATGCCCACCTCGCCCGGCCGTGCCGACATGCTCATGGCGAGCGCCACGTCCGAGCAGACCACGGTTCGCGCACAAGCCCAGATCACGGCGCTTCTCCGCCAGCGTCATCGCATCGGTCCCGGCAAAGACCCCGACTTCAACGTCAACACGCAGGCCGAGTTTCGGAAGGCGCAAGAAGCCATCTCGGGCGTGCTCTCCGCGCTCCTTTTGGCCGTGGCCGGCGTGAGCCTCGTGGTCGGTGGCATCGGCGTGATGAACATCATGCTCGTCAGCGTCGCCGAGCGAACGCGCGAGATCGGCATCCGCCTCTCGATTGGTGCGCGCGAGCGTGACATCCTCGTGCAGTTCCTCATCGAGGCCATCGTGCTCAGCATGGTGGGCGGCCTCCTTGGCATCCTTCTCGGTTCGGCGGCCACCGTCGCTCTCGGTCGTGCCCTCGGTTGGGACACGGTTCCGAGCGCGCAGGCGATCGGCGTCGCCACCGCGACGAGCGCGTTCATCGGCGTCGTCTTCGGCTTCCTGCCCGCACGGCGTGCGGCCTCGCTCGACCCGATCGAAGCGTTGAGGACGGAGTAGCCGTGCTGCAGAAGTTCCTTCCGCGCGAGTTCCTCGACATCGCTGTCGGCGTTCGTCTGGCGATGCGCGCCATCAGCCGCAGCATCCTCCGCGCGTCGCTCACCATCCTCGGCATCCTCATCGGCGTGTCGGCGGTCGTCACCGTCACGGCCATCGGCGCGGGCGCGCGCGACCAGGTCACGCAGCAGATCTCGAACATCGGCTCGAACGTGATCATGATCGCGCCGCAGAGCGCGGCCGCGTCGGGGGCCAAGGGCGCGCTCGGCTCGGGCACGCGCCTCACCGAAGAAGACGGCAAGGCCATCGTGCGCGAGGCCGTCAGCGTGAGCGCGGTCGCTCCTGCGCTCCGTGCCAAGGCCCAGATCGTCGCCGGCGAGAAGAACTGGTCGACGCAGATCATCGGCTCCAATCGCTCCTTCTTCACGGTGCGCAGCTGGCCGGTCGTGCACGGCGCGGAGTGGGACGAGCACGACGAAGCCACCAAGTCCAAGGTCTGCGTTCTCGGCTCCACGGTCGCGACGAAGCTCTTCGGCGACGCCGATCCGGTCGGTCGCACCGTTCGCATCGGTCGCCACGTTTACCGTGTGCTCGGCGTCCTCGAGTCGAAGGGCGAAGCGCAGTTCGGCGGCGACCAAGACGACATGGTCTTGATGCCGATCAGCTCGATGCGCGGTCGCGTCATCCGCACGGCTCCGGGGTTCGCGGGCGTTCTTCTCGTCTCGGCCAAGAGCGCGGACACCACGCAGCGCGCCGTCGGTCAGATCTCGTCGATCCTTCGCCAGCGCCATCGCATCGCGGAGGACCGCGAGCCGGACTTCTGGATCCGCACCCAGCAAGAGTTCCAGCAGATGCAGCAGGCCATCTACGGCGGCCTCACGGCGCTCCTCGTGTGCATCGCCGCAGTGAGCTTGGTCGTCGGCGGCATCGGCGTCATGAACATCATGCTCGTGAGCGTGACCGAGCGAACGCGCGAGATCGGCATCCGCATGGCCATCGGCGCGCGCGCCGGCGACGTGATGATCCAGTTCCTCGTCGAAGCGGTGTTCCTTGCTCTCATCGGCGGCGTGCTGGGTGCGCTCGTCGGCATCGGCGCCATCCAGCTTCTGTCGGGAACGCTCGGCTGGCCGATGAAGCTCGACCCGGTCGCGCTCGGCATTGCCGTCGCCACGAGCGCACTCACCGGCGTGGCATTCGGCTTCTTCCCGGCACGCCGAGCGGCGCGTCTCGACCCGATCTTCGCGCTGCGCCACGAGTAGCGCGAAGACGCGTTCGCGTCGGCTCGCATGAGCTGGATCTCGGCCGAAAACGCCCCGTGGAATGGCCTCTTGGCCCCCGGGCGTTTTCTTGTCGAACATGCGAATTGCCCTCGCTCTGGTTCCACTGCTCCTCCTCGCTTGTGACCACAAGGCCTCGTCGTCGGACCTCACGACGACGCGCGCGAGCATCGTCGCGGCGCCCGTCGTCGCCGAATCCGAGGCGGCCGTGGCGACCGATCTCGGCGAGCTCGATCCGAGCGTGGACGAAGAGGAGATTCCCCCCCACGGACCCTCGCTGACGATCGAGTCGGCCGAGGCGTTCGGCGGCGCGTTCCACCTGACCGGTGTGACGGACGATGCGAAGGTCCCCGCCACGTTGCACATGCGTCGCGAGCTCGGGTGTGCGAGCGATGCGCGTCTCGAAACGACGACCACCGGCGTGGCGTTCACAACGAAGCTCTCCGCCGACGCGCTCGCCGAGGCGTTCTCGTGTGCCATCTCTGCCGAGGTCGGCGACGTCACGAACCTGTTCACGCTCTATCCCGACGGGACGATCGAATCGCGCGTACCCGACGACGTTTCGTTCCAGCCCCTCTTCTCGCTCGTGCTCGGTGACGAGTCGGTTTCGCACGACGACGCCATCGGGTTTCGAGTCGGGTCGGAGGAGCGCCCGGTCGAAGCGCGCGTCACCGTCGCGGGCGAGTCGTTTGCCGGCGCGGTCGCGGCCGAGGCGGATGCGTCGTGGTCATCGTCGTTCGAAGTCCCCGCACGTGCCTTCGCGAAGGCGGTCGTCGCCGGCGAGCATGCCGAGGTCGACCTTCGGCTTGCCGACGGCACACATCGTTCGTTCGACCTCGCTCCGCACGCGACGCTCGAGTGGCTCTCCGACGCCGAGTAAGCGCACGACGACGTCAAGCGAGCCGCACGCGATGCACGTTCGGCTCGGCGGTAGGGATCGCTTGTCCGCTTTCTGTGATCCGTGTTCGTCGCGATTGCGGCGATTCGTCCGGCACTCGACGTGCAGCACGCGCCGCATTCCCGCGCTCTCACGATGTGTTAAGTCCTCGGCCATGAGGAGTCGTCGCGGTTCCGGCGTTCTGCTCGTCGTTCTCGTCTCGGGGATGTTCGTCGCGGGCGCGGTGGGCTGCGGACCGAGGCCTGCGCCGTTTCCGGGAAGAGCTGCGAAGGCGAGTGGGATGTCCGCGAGCGCGCACCCGGTGTCGACGTCGCGCGAGGGGGAGAGATGAGAGACATCGTTCGTCAGAGCTTCATCGCGTTCTCGAGACCGCTCGAAGGGCCCGAGGCCTTCGCTGATCTCGTGGCTCCCGCGCTCTCCCCCGAGCATCTCGAACGACTCGTTCTCGCGAAGCTCGACGACCTCGAAATCCTGCTCGCGGAACGGTTCGGCAACTGGGCGAGCTGGCCTGCGGATGCTCAGCTCGCGATGCTGTCGCTTACCTGGGTCGCGGGGGATGGCTTCGGCAGTCCGCGATTCGAACTCGCCTGCCGTTCACTCGCTTTCGATGCCGTGGCGAACGAGTGTCGAATCCCGGACGACCGCGTGTCGATCGAGCGGCGCAATGCGGCCAACCGCACGCTCTTCCGGAATGCCGGTCACGTCGTACGTGCGCGGCTCGATCCCTCGGTACTCTACTACCCGCGTGACATGCGTGCCCTTTCGGACCGCGCCATCACCGAGCCTGAGTTTCCGGCGCAAAAGGTTCCGTCGTCCTCCGCCGTGAAGGTCGCCCCTCCGCTCGACGACGAGTAGGCGCGCGTCCGTACGACGGCATGCGGGGCGTGCCGAGTTCGCCCATGCCGCAACGCAACATCGGTCATTTCTCGCGAAATGACGGTTCGTTGAACGACACTCGCGTCGGGCGTGGCGCGCGCGTCGGGGAGGGGGCTGCGCGGATCATGACGCGGTGCGTTCGTGTCCTCCGTAGCACAGCGACGAAGTCGTCCTTACGCTCCCTACGTGCCGCGTAGAGACCGTGCTTCGAGCTCGCTTGGCCTCGGGCTGTTCGGACTCGTGTTCAAAGCCGTCGCCATCGTCCTGATGATCGGGGCGCCGCTGCTCGGCGTCTGGGTGGCGTCGTCACTTGCCGCGTTCGCGAATCGCGCAACGTGGTTGCCGCTCGTCGCAGGACTTCTCCTCTTCCCCGTCCTGCCGCTCGCGTGGGACGGAATCGGCACTCTCCGCGCCCGGAAGAGCACGAAGAAGCGGTTCCTGACATTCGGCGATCGCATCGTCCTGCGGACGCTTGCGCTGAATGTGGTCTTTCTCGTCGGCCTGCTCGCCCTCTATCCGACGCGCGCTTTCGTGGCGATTTCGGCGCGCGGTGACTGGATGCTCGATGGTCACCATTCGTCCCTCGCCGAACGCACAAGGCGGGCGCTGATGACCTCCGCGAACGCGCTCGCGTGGCTCTACGAGGCGGCTCACGAAAACCCTTATCGCAAGAAGGCCGAAGGCGACCAGCATCACCCCACGCCCCAGCCCGTGCCCACGTCGAGTGCCACGGTTGTTCCGACGTCGAGCGCCGTGCCCACCTCGTCCGCGCCCGTTCTGCCTCCCTCGGACACCACGCAGCCCGCGCACGAGAAGGCGCCCGCCGCACGGACGTATCCGGTGCCGGCCACGCTGCATCCGGTGGTCGTCTCGATGCCTGCGGAGGCCGAGGCGAGCATCGAGAGCGTCGGCCGTTACATCGCCGAGCACGAACCCGATCCGTGGCTCCGCGTGAAGGCGCTGCACGATTACGTCGCGGACCGGATCGGGTACGACGCGGCCAGCTACTTCGCGCATCGCATTCCCCCCGAAGACGGCGACGCGGAGGCCGTCTTTCGCTCCCACAAAGCCGTGTGCGCGGGCTATGCCGCGCTTCTCGAGATGCTCGGCAAGGTGACCGGCGACGAGATCGTCTACGTGGTCGGAGACGCGCGGTCGCAACTTTCGCCGATGGAGGCCGAAGGGCACGCGTGGAACGCCGTCCATATCTCCGGCCAGTGGTATCTCCTCGATGCCACTTGGGACGCGGGCTCGACGACGCGGGCGGGATTCACCAAAAAGTATACGACCGAGTGGCTCTTCACGCCGGCATCTCAGTTCGCGATTACCCATTTCCCCGATCAAGCGAAATGGCAATTGCTCGAACATTCGATCGATCGTGCCGAATTCTTCCGGCGGCCGGTGCTCGCGCCTACCTTCTTCGCCTACGGCCTCGAGCTCGTGAATCCAGACCGATCGCAAGTTGCCGTGCCCAGCGCGCTCGATCTCGCGCTCCGCAATCCGAGCAGTACCTGGCTGATGGTCGACTTCCAGCCGAAGAGCGGCGGTTCGCGCACGGACTGCAACGGTGACGGCCATACGTCATTCCGTTGCGAGTTTCCTGGCCCGGGCAGTTACGACGTGCGCCTCTTTGCCAATCGGCAGCGTTACGGCACGTTCGAATACGCCGGCTCCGTCGAAGTGAACGCGCAGCCCTGATTCAGAGCCACCCGCCGACCGTGAACGAGGCCCCGACGCTGGTCCCAGGGTTCTCGGGACCGAAGTCGTAGGCGGCGACGATGTCGTGGCTCACCTGGGGCCCGAAGCCGACGAAGGCGTGCGACGCGAAATGGAAAAGGAGCGGGGCGTACAAGCTGACGGTGACGAGGGACCTGGAGGTCTTGTTGCGCGTCCCATCGCTTTTTCCGTCGAAGTCCTCCTGTCCAATGGTGATCGTTCCGCGCGTGTAGAACGAGAACCAGGGAGAGAGCGGGAGGTCAGCGACGACACGCGGACCGAGCGCGAACCACCGGTAGTCGAGCGTCTCGACGCGACTCGACGCCGTCACGCTCTTCGTCGAGCTCGTCGAAAAGCCACCCGTCAGGCCAATGGCGAAATGAGGAATCACGAAGTAGTCGAAGCCCGGAGAGAGGGAGAATCCGCTCGCACGTGACGGTGTACCGACCCAATCCGTGAACCACCCGGAGCTCCCAAAGCTCGCGGTGAAGACGAGCTGCTTCGGCAGGCCAAAGCGGGGGCGCGGCCGGACCTCTTCGATCGCCACGGCTTGCGAGGTCCCGCCCCACCATGCCCCTACCTCGAGGCGGCCGCCGACCGTCGTACGCTGCCCGCCGATTTCGGGGCCACCCTGCGCATTCGCGAATTCCGTGAATATCCAAGGTCCGACGCCCAAGAAGAAATGCGGAGTCGGATGGATGAGAAGCGGCGCAAATGCCGAAAGAAACGGTCCGGTCTTTGTCGTCGACGGAATCCCGAGAGGACTGATCGGCTCCGCGCCGTCCTGTCGTGCTTTCACGACGACGTCGCGGCGATACGTCGATTCGATTCCGAGCGTCACGCGCGGATACCACGATAGGTATCTGCCGAGCGGCAGCTGGAAGCCGATACGAGGGCCGCCGGCGTTCGTCGCTGTGCGCGTGCGCAGCAGATTCCCGCCGGAGTCGTAGCCCTTTTGTTCGTCGTAATTGAATGCGAACTCGAGTCCGACGGAGAAATGGTCGACGAGGAAGTAGTCGAGCCCAGGGGCGACCGTGACGTGGAACGAAGACGCGTCGCTTCCCCCGTAAGAGGTAGCGTTGATTGCGAGGTCGCTCTGGGCCGTCACGACGAACTCGCCCTGCGAGCCGAACGGCGCTGGCGGTGCTTCGAGGATGACGGTGGGGCGCTCTTCCTCCGGCGCCGCCGTCGGAGCGTTGGGCGGGACGCTTGGCTCGAGGGGTTCTTCGCTCCCGAAGTCCGGAGCGACAGGACCGCTACGCTCGCCAGATCGAGTCGGCGGTCGAGGCGGAGCCGGAGCGGGGGGCGTGCTCGGCGATTCGCCGGGCATTACGAAGGGAGTCCAATCGGTTCCCTGGGCGTTCGCGTTCGCAGCATCGAGGCCAACGAAGCCGACGAGGGGCACGACGAAGCGGAGGACACGGGACGCGCGCATTGGAGGGCGCCCTCGTGCGTGGACTGCTTCGCGGCGTCAATACCCCCCAAGGGGGATCGCGTGTGGAGCGATGGCGCGAAGTGCCGTCGTCGTGCGATGGTTTCGTCATGACCCGCGCCGCGATCAAGCACGCCGAAGACCGCCTTCGCGAAGCCGTTCTTTTGGGCTCGAAGAACGACACCTCCGCACTGGAGGGGATGTTCCACGAGCGGCTGCTCTGCACGCTGCCCGATGGGCGCATTCTTCGGGCCGACGACGTGCTCGACGAGTATCGAACGGGCCGTCACCGCGTGACACATTGCGAGCCGCGCGAGCTGGTCATCGAGCTCCACGAGCACACGGCCATCGCGAACGTTCGCGTGAATCTTCGCGGCGAATCCGGCGGGCAGCCCTTCTCGGGCACATACCGGCATACGCGTACGTACGTACGTGAGGGCGGCGAGTGGCTCATCGCGGCCGACCACGCCACCGAACTTCGGGACTGACGGGGCTCAGTCGCTCCAGACCTGTGCGACGTACGAGCCCTTGCCGGCGCCGGCCGCGAGCAGCAGGGAGACCTCGTCGGCGGTGTCGAAGCAGACCGAGCCGCCTTCCGGGAGCGCAAAGCTCGGTGATTCGGCGACCACGTCGCCGTTCGAATCGCGCATGACGAGGACGGCGTCTTTGACGTTCGCGTCCGTTGCAAAGTACACGCGGTAGCACTTGCCGGCCTGGACGCGGAGCTTCTGCTCCTGCGAAGGATCCTTGTCGGCCTGCTGGCCGCGAATCGGAGAACCGAGCGGTCGCATCTTCGACGCCGTCGCGCACCCTTCGCCGGCGCGCTTGACGAGCTCGGCGGGATCCTTGGTGCTCGCCTTGGCACCTGCCCCGCATGCATAGAGCTGGGGATCCTGCTTGACCTTGCCCTTCTTCGAGCCGGCGACGCCGGGCGGGGGCATCGCTGCCATGGGCGGCAGTCCGCTCGGCGGCGGCGTCACCGTGACAACGGCGCTTGGTTTCGGCGGCCCGGCATCGGCGCTGGCGGACGCGGCGGCCGGCGTGGCTGCCGTTTTGGACCCGCCACCGCAGGCAACGAGCGCGATGGCGGGACCGAGGGCAGCGATTCCGGTGAAGACCAAACGTGCGGCGTGCATCGCGCCGATGCTAGCGCCCTCAGCCGGCGGAGTGGTGAACCGCTTCGAGGTTGTGGCCGTCGGGATCGAGGACGAACGCGCCGTAGTAGCCGGGGTGGTACATCTCGCGGAGGCCCGGTGCGCCGTGGTCCGTCGCGCCTGCTTCGAGCGCCGCCTTGTAGAACGCGTCCACGTCGGCTCGGCTGAGCGCGATGAGCGCGATGTGCATGGGCGTGATGATGCGGAGCTGCTCGACCGTCTGGAACGTGGTCTTGCCGCCGCCGATCCAGAGCTCGGGCTTGTCGCCACGGCCGTAACCGCCCACGGTGCCGAATTCGGCGACCAGCTTGATGCCGAGAGGGGCGAGGGTACGGTCGTAGAAGGCCTTCGAACGTTGGTAGTCGCGGACGTTCACGGTGACGTGATCGATGATCCCCATGGCGGAGCCCTCCAGAGCTCGACCATCGGTAACCCGCGTGAATCGGGGCTGCAACGGCCGGCGCGTCTTGGGTCGCGCGGGCAAGTGCTCTAGAAGGTCATCCATGCCGCGCGTCTTGGCCGTCGATCCCCAGAACCCCGAACCCTCGGTCATTGCCGAGGCGGCGCGCGTCTTCGAACGAGGAGGCCTGGTCGCGTTCCCGACCGAGACGGTCTACGGCCTCGGCGCACGTGGCCTGCACGCCGCAGAGGTGCTTCGGATCTTCTCCGCCAAGGGGAGACCGACCGGGCACCCGCTCATCCTCCATGCCGACGGCGATGCGATGGCCTCGACCCTTGCCTCGACGTGGTCGAGTGAAGCGTCGTCTCTCGCGCACGCCTTCTGGCCTGGGCCGCTCACGCTCGTCGTTCCGCGAGCCGCGCACGTCCCGCTGGAAGTCACGGGCGGCCTCGACTCCGTGGGCATTCGCTGTCCGAGTCATCCCGTCGCGCGCGCGCTCGTCACGGCGGTCGGCGAGCCGCTCGCGGCGCCGAGTGCGAATGCGCACATGCACGTGTCGCCCACGAGCGCCGAGCACGTCGTTCGATCGCTCGGCGATCGTGTCGATCTCGTGCTCGACGGCGGCTCCACGGACTTCGGCATCGAATCGACGGTCGTCGACCTGGCCGGATGGACGCCGCGCGTTCTTCGTCCGGGAGCGGTCTCGCTCGAGCGGTTGCGCGCGCTCGTGCCCTCGATCGTCTATCAGGACCTCACCGTCACGGACGACGTCGCGCGGGCTTCGCCGGGCCTCGCTTCGAAGCATTACGCTCCGCGCGCCAAGGTGCGCCTGGCCCTCGATGCGAGCGAGGTAACCTCCGCCGTTCGAGACGCCAGCGCCGGTGGCCCCGTGTGCGCCATCGTGTGGAGCGACGAGACACGCTCGGCGCTCGAGCACGCCGCAACGCACGAAAAACTAGCGGTGATCGTGATGCTCTTGCCCGCCGATGCGGACGGCTATGCGCGCGGCCTCTTCGCGGCGCTGCACGCGGTCGAGGCCTCCGGCGCTGCGTCCGTCGTGATCGAACGGGTGCCCGATTCGCCCGAGTGGTGGGCCGTTGCGGATCGCCTCCGGAGGGCCGCTCACGAGGGCGGGGGCTGATCCTTTACATCTCAAGCAATCGGGCCTACGAAGATCGCCCGGAGGCCCCATGGCACACAAGGTCGTTACCCCGTCGCACTTTCCGAAGCCGCGTGGTTACTCGAATGGCGTGATGGGCCAGGGGAACTACCTCTACATCGCGGGCCAGATCGGTTGGGACAAGGACGCACGCATCGTCAGCCCCGACTTCGCGACGCAGTTCCTCCAGGCGCTCGACAACGTCATTGCCGTCGTTCGCGAGGCAGGCGGCGCCACCGAGCACATCGTGAAGCTGCTCATCTTCGTGACCGACCTCGACGCTTACCGCGCGGCGACCGTCGCGATCGGCGAGGGCTGGCGTGGGCGCTTCGGCAAGTATTACCCGGCCATGAGCCTCGTGAAGGTGGCGGGTCTGCTCGAGCCGGGCGCGCTCGTCGAGATCGAGGGCGTCGCGATCCTTCCTTGATTGGCCGGGGCCGACGTTCGATGGCCGCCACGGAACGGGTCGAAGCTCGAAGCACCAAGCGCGCTTCGACCCAGAAGGACTCCGTTGCCGAGTCCGTCAGCATCTGGTTCCGGCTTCTGTCGTGCCACACGCTGATGATGGCGGAGCTGCGCCGCGAGCTCGAAAACCCACGCGGCAAGACCAGCGCACTCGCCAAGGTGACGCTGCCGCGTTTCGATCTCCTAGCGGCGCTCGACCATGAAGACGGTCAAACGCTCGCCGCCCTGAGTCGCGCGCTCCTCGTGACGGCGGGCAACGTGACCGGGCTCGTCGATCGCGCCGAGCGCGACGGCCTCGTCGAACGTCGTCCCGATCCGAGCGATCGCCGCGTTGGGCACGTGTGGCTGACCACGCGAGGGCGTTCGCTGGTCCGCAAGCTTCTCCCGCTGCACGCCGGTCAGATCCACGAGCTGCTCGGCCATCTTCCGATTCGCGAGCGTCGCGCGCTTCGTCGTGCGCTCGGCGCGCTCCGTGACCACCTCCCGAGGACAAGAGCATGATCTCTCCGAAGACATTTCGCTACGAGCTCTCGCGCAGTGGTGTGGCGACCATCACCCTCACGCGTCCGGACACGCTCAACTCGCTGACGTTCGAGGTCTACCAGGAGCTGACGGACACATTCGCCGCGCTCGACAGGCAAGACGCCGTGCGCGCGGTGATGATCACCGGCGAGGGCAAGGCGTTCTGCTCGGGTGGCGACGTCAACTCCATCATCGGTGAGCTGTTTGCGCGCGACATGCAGGGCCTCCTGGCCTTCACGCGCGTGACCGGAGCGCTCATTCGCAACATTCGCGCGCTGCGCAAGCCGGTGGTCGCTGCCGTGAACGGAACGGCCGTCGGCGCCGGTGCAGTCATCGCGCTGGCGAGTGACTTCCGCATCGCCAGCACGTCGGCGAAGTTCGGCTTCATCTTCCCGCGTGTCGGCCTCTGCGGCGCGGACATGGGCGCGGCGTACTTGCTCCCTCGCGTCGTCGGTCTCGCACGCGCAAACGAGCTGCTTTTCCTCGGAGACGTCGTCAACGCCGAGCGCGCGCTCGCCATCGGGCTCGTCAGCAAGGTCGTGGCCGACGACGCGTGCGTCGCCGAATCGCTCGCCCTCGCCGAACGCCTCGCCTCGGGCCCCGCGTTCGCGCACGCCATGACCAAGCAGATGCTCGAGAGCGAGTACGCGATGACGCTCGATCAGGCGATCGAGGCCGAGGCGCAGGCCCAGGCCATCTGCATGCAGCACCCGGACTTCCGCACGGCGTACGAAGCGTGGAAGAACAAGCAGCCCATCGTCTTCCAGGGCGCGAGCGGTCCGTTCCAGGATGGCCGCGCGCCGAAGGGGGCCGCATGAGCTCGTACAAGACGCGCGCGTCGTGGTCGGCCCTGCCGATGTTCTTCGAGGAGCCGCACCGCGCCCTCGGAGCGCAAGTGGATCGCTCCGTCACCGACGACGATGTCGCGCTCCACGATGCTCCTCGCGTGATTCCGCGCCTCGCCGAGCTCGGGCTCTTGAAGCTCCTCGTTCCGCAGAGCCACGGCGGCGGAGCGTGGGGCCACGGGGGCAAGGGCGTCGACGTTCGCGCGCTCTCGGTCACGCGGGAAGCACTCGCCTATGCGTCGCCCATGGCCGACTCGATCTTCGCCGTCCAAGGCCTCGGCTCGCATCCCATTCTGCTCGCAGGCGAAGCCGAGAAGCGCGCCAAGGTGCTGGCCGAGGTCGTGAACGGGCAGCGCGTCTGCGCGTTCGCGCTGACCGAGCCGGAGGCCGGCAGCGACGTCGCTTCGATGCGCACGGTCGCGCGTCGCGAAGGCGACGACTGGGTGCTCGACGGCGAGAAGGTCTTCATCTCGAACGTCGGCATCGCCGACCACTACGTGATCTTCGCCAACGCCGACCCCGAGAAGGGCAAGAAGGGCATCAGCGCCTTCTTGGTGGAGACGAGCACGCAAGGTCTGGTCACCGAACCGATTGCGATGAGCGTCGAACACCCGCTCGGACGCATCAGCCTGAAGGGCTGCAAGGTTCCGGGCTCGGCGCTGCTCGGCGAAGTGGGGCACGGGCTCCGCCTCGCGCTCGGCACGCTCGACGTGTTCCGCACCTCGGTCGGTGCGGCTGCCGTCGGCATGGCGCGCCGTGCACTCGACGAAGCCATCGCCCGCACCACCACGCGCGTGCAGTTCGGCAAACCGCTCTCCGACTTCCAGCTCACGCAGGCCGCGCTCGCGGAGATGGCCACCGAGCTCGATGCCGCGCGCCTCCTCGTGTTCCGCGCCGCGTGGGAGAAAGATCAGCCCGCCGATGAGGCATCGCGCAAGAACAGCGCGACGAGCGTGGCCATGGCGAAGATGTTCGCCACCGAGGCCGCGCAGCGCATCATCGACCGCGCCGTCCAGCTCTTCGGTGGCCTCGGTGTCACCGACCGCTGCGTCGTCGACCGGCTCTATCGAGAGATCCGTCCGCTCCGCATCTACGAAGGCACCACCGAGATCCAGAAGCTCATCATCGGTGGCGCGCTCGTCGCTCCCGTGAAGTGATCCTGCCATGACCTCGCCGCTGTTCCAGCCGTTCCGCATCCGCAGCATGGAGTTGCCGAACCGGCTCGTCTTGCCGGCGATGGTCACGCGTCTTTCGGGCATCGACGGCCTCGTCAACGACGACATCCGGGCGCGCTACGTTCGCTTTGCGAAAGGCGGGGTTGGGCTCACGGTCGTCGAGGCGATGGCCGTCCACTCCGCCAAGAGCGGTCCGCTCCTCCGCATCTCGTCGGACGAGTTCGTGCCTGGTTTGAAAGACCTCGCGGCGCGCGTCCACGACGCCGGCCCAGGCAAGGTCGTTCCGCAGATCATCCACTTTCTCAAGGTGGCTCGCTCGGGCTTCCGCCAGACGGTGGACATGCTCTCGCGCGAGGAGATCGACGCGATCGTCGATGCCTACGTTGCGGCCGCGCGTCGTGCGCGCGCGTGTGGGTTCGACGGCGTCGAGCTCCACATGGCTCACGCCTACACGCTCTCGTCGTTTCTCTCGCGGTTGAACCCGCGCAAAGACGAATACGGCGGTTCGCTCGCCAATCGCTTGCGACTGCCGCTGCGCGTGATGCGTGCGGTGCGCAGCGCAGTGGGGGACGACTTCGCCGTGGGCGTGCGCTTCCTCGGCGAGGAGTGCATTCGCAACGGCTACACGGTGCTCGACGCAGGGCCGATTGCCATCGAGCTCGCCCGCGCCGGCGCGGACTACATTTCGCTTTCGGCGGGCGGAAAGTTCGAAGACGCGCGCCACATCGAGGGCGAGCCGCCGTATCCGTATACGGGCTATTCGGGTGATCGCTGCATGCCGGGCAGCGCCTACCCCGACGGCACGAATCTCTACATCCCCGAGGCCGTCCGCGCAGCCGTTCGCGGCGCCGGGCTCGACACGCCCATCGTGGCCGTCGGCAAGATCGCCACGAAAGATCTCGCCGAGAAGATCGTCGCCCGCGAGCAAGGCGATCTCGTGGGCATGGCCCGCGCGCTGCTCGCCGATCCCGATCTGCCGAACAAGTGGCGGCTCGATCGCGAAGACCGCGTCGTTCGCTGTCTCTACGGCAACGTGTGCAAGGCGCTCGACGAGAACTTCCGGCGTGTCGACTGCACGCTCTGGCCGAAGAAGTCCGGGCAAGCGCCGTCGAGCGACGACGACGTCCCGCCCGACTGGCCTGTCAGCGGCGCGGGACTCACGGCCGAGGTCAAGGAAGGGCGCGTCCTGCTCCGCTGGCAAAGTGCGACGGACAACGAAGCGATGTACGGCTACCAGGTCTTCCGAGCCGAGGCCGGCGAAGGCTCGCTTCTCCTGCATCACGCGAGCGTGCGCGCGGTGTCGAGTCGCTACGAGGACGCGCGCGTCGTCGCCGGTGGCCGCTACCGCTACGCCGTTCGTCCCTACGATCTGGCTGGGAATCGCGGAGTCATGAGCGGCTCGATCGAGGTCGCCGTTCCCGACGTCACGATGTGATCGCGGCGCGAGGGCAGTTGCTCAGCGCTTGGCGCGGAGCTGGGCCAGCGTCTTCGAGATGGCCTCGTCGTAGCTCGTTCGCGGAACGCTGCCGAGTAGCTCGGTGAGCGCCGTGTCGTCGAGCAAGACCGGCTTCGTGTGCAGGTAGCTCATCTCGACGAGCTCACGCATCATCGGGCTGACGAGCCCCATGACGCGCAGCGTGTTGCGGCCCGCGACCATCGCTTTGAACTTGTGATGCGTTGCGCCGTAGATGCGCTCGGCGAGATCCCGCTGCGACGTCACGCCCGAGCCGGCGAAGTTGAAGGCGCGGCCGCGGGCCTTCGGCTCCTGCGCGAGGGTGACGAGGAGCTTGCCGACATCCGGGACGAACGCGAACTGATGCGGTGTGTCGATCGGCCCGACCATCGTGGCGCGGCTGCCCTTGAGCGCGGCCTTGAAGACGCCGTCGAGGAAGCTCTTCTCCGCGCCGGGGCCGACGAAGTCGGGCACGCGCAGGATGGTTGCTTCGATGCGTCCTTGCTTGTCGGCCTCGAGGAGCACGTCCTCCTGCTCCTTGCGTTTGCGTCCCTTGAACGTGTGGGGATCGCGCGGGTGCTCCTCGCGGACGGTGGCCGTTCGCGGAATGCCGTAAGGGTATACGGTGCCGAGAAGGACGATGCGGCGCACACCGGCGGCCACGGCTCCCTCGATGGTGCGACGCATCAGATCCGGGTGGAGCTCGAACTTGTCGTAGTCGACGCCCACCACATAGATGATGGTGTCGATGCCGTCGGCGGCGGCCACGACGCTGTGCGTCTCGTACGGATCCCAGGTCATGATCTGGGCGAGCGGATCGTTGCCGAAGGCGGCGTCGAGCGCGGCGCGGGAACGACCGATGACGCGGTAAGGCTCGTTCTTGGCGCGGATCGCCGCGGCCACACTCTTCCCCACCGCTCCCGTTGCTCCGAAGACCGCGATTCTTCCCATCGACGAATTCTCGTAACACGACGCGTCCAAGCTGCGCCTCTTCGTCGTCGAACCGGTCGAGCTCGGGCAGACCCAGGCAGGTCCAGGCGGGGCCAGGCGGGCCAGGCGAGGTTCGTGCCGGCGGCCTCTCTTGCGCGCCCGGCCTGGTGGCAGGTAAACCCGTTGACGTGATCTCGCTGCCCGACGATCTCAGCCTGGCCCGTTATTTCCTCTACGACCGCCTGGAGGAGGGGCTCGGCAGCAAGGCAGCCGTCCTCTTCGGCGAGCGACGTTGGACGTACGACGAAGTCGCCAGCAAGTCGCGCCGCATGGCGGGCCTGTTCGCGGCGCACGGGATTCGTCGCGGTGAACGTGTGCTCATCGTGCTCCCCGACGCGCCGCCGTTCGCCTGGACGTTCTTCGGCGTGCTCACGCGCGGTGCGGTCGTGGCGATGGGCAATCCCAACGCGCCCGAAGAGAACCTCGCGTATCTCGTCGCCTACACTCGTGCCACGGCGATCGTGACCGTGCCGGAGGTGGCCGAGAAGCTCCGTCCCATCGTCGAGCGTCACGACAGCGAGGTCCTCGCGATGTTCGTCGTGCCGGACGTGGCGACGGGGGACGATCCCGAAAAGCCGGTTCCCATGGCCTTCGGCGGCAAGGTGATCGAGCTCGCTCCGGCGCTCGCCAAGGCCCCCGAAGCCCCGGTCACCAAGGTTCATCGCGATGAGCCGGCGATCTGGCTCTTCACGAGCGGCTCGACGGGCGAGCCCAAGGCGAACGTCCACACAGGGCGAGACTTCGCCTTCAACACCGAGGTCTACGCGAAGAAGACGGTGGGCTACCGCGAGAGCGACGTCACGGTGAGCGTGCCGCGCCTCTTCTTCGGCTACGCGACGGGGACGAACCTGATGTTTCCGTTCGCGGTCGGCGCAACGGCCGGCCTCTTCAGCGAGCGCCCCACGCCGGAGAGCCTGGCCAACGCAATTGCGATGTACAAGCCCACGGTCGTCACCAACGTCCCGACCATGCTCGGCAAGCTCCTCGAGTACGACGCGGAGCTCGAGGCCGCAGGCAAACCGCGCCTGAATCTGTCGAGCATCCGCTTCTCGCTCTCCGCGGGCGAGGCGCTTCCCGGCCCGCTGCTCGCGCGCTGGCAGGCGCGCTTCGCGAGCGACGTCTACGACGGCATCGGCTCGGCCGAGATGTTCCACATCTATGCGTCGAATCGTCCTGGCGACGTGAAGATCGGGTCGCTCGGCAAGGTGGTCGAGGGCTACGAGCTTCGCGTCCTGCCCGAAGAGGCCGAAGGGGCGGGGGCCACGCCCTGCGCGCCCGGTGAAATCGGCGTGCTCTGGGTGAAGGGTGACAGCGTCAGCCAGGGGTACTGGCTCGATCGCGACAAGTCCTTCCGCACCTTCCACGGCCACTGGTGCCGGACCGGCGATCTCTTCCACATGGACGCTCAGGGCTACCTCTACTTCGCAGGCCGCGCGGACGACCTGCTGAAGGTCGGCGGCCAGTGGGTCGCGCCGCTCGAAGTGGAAGAGTGCATGCTCGAGCACGGTGCGGTCGCCGCCGTTGCCGTCATCGGCATCGAAGACGAAGGCCTGACCAAGACGAAGGCGTTCGTCGTCCTCCGTGCCGGGCACGCCGCCCATCCGGACCTCGCCGTACAGCTCCAGGAGCACGTGCGAACGACGCTTGCGAAATACAAGTATCCACGCGTCGTGGAGTTCGTGGAGGACTTGCCGAAGAACGATCGCGGCAAGGTCGACAAGAAGGCGCTTCGCGCGCAGCACGCACGAGTGGGGAGCTGAACGTGGCCCGTCTTCTCGCGAAGCTCACCTACGAAGAAGTCTCGGCGCTCGTGGCGACCGGTCGTGCGGTGGCCATCGTTCCCGTGGGAAGCGTCGAGCCGCATGGTCCGCACCTTCCGCTCCACACCGACACGCTCATCAGCGAGACGTGCGCGGTGCGCGCGGCCGAGGCGCTCGACAGGGCAGGGAAGCACGCGGTGGTTGCGCCGTCCGTGCCTTACGGTGTGACGGACTATGCGAGCGGATTCGCCGGCGCCATCGGCGTTCCCGCGGCGGCGCTCACGGCGATGCTCCGTGGAATCGCCGAGCGGCTCCTCGCGACCGGCTTCGCCCACGTGTGCTTCGTCAACAACCACCTCGAGCCGGCCCACGACGCCGCTGTTCGCGCGTCGATCGCCGAGCTGCCGGAAGGCGCGGCGACGGTTGCGTGTCCGCTGACGCGCCGCTGGGGACGAACGCTCTCGGACGAATTCAAGCGAGGCGATTGCCACGCAGGTCGCTACGAGACGTCCCTCGTGCTCGCGGCAGGCGGTTCCGTGCAGAATGCCTTTGCCGAGCTGCCGACCTTGACGATGAGCCTCTCGGAAGGCATTCGCGCCGGGAAGACGACCTTCGCCGAACTCGGCATGTCACGCGCCTATACGGGCGCGCCTCGCGAGGCCACCGCGACCGAAGGCGACGAGCTGTACGAAAAGCTCGTCACCATGGTCGTGACGGAGGTCGAAGAGGCCCTCGCCAAGCGCGCGCCTCGCCAGCCCTAACTCACGACGAGTTCGCGCCGGGAGCCGCGCGCGAGGCTCTGGTCGACCGAGCCGCGGCCTCCGCCGAGGAGGAAGGCGACGAGGGAGAGACCGATCGCGAGCAGGTGATACTCGAAGCCTTCGCCTCGCTGCTGACCGTACCAGTTCATGAAGAAGCCGTACTGCGCGTGCACCGTCACGATGGCGCCGCACATGATGCAGAGAATTCCGACCGCGGCGACTCGCGTGAACGCACCGACGATGAGTGCGACCGACGAGAGGAACTCGACCATGATGACGAGCCCGGCAAGCGCACCGGGGATGTGAACTTGGGTCGTGAAGTAGTTGTACGTTCCGCTCAGGCCATAGCCGCCGAACCAACCGAAGACCTTCTGCGCGGCGTGCGGGAACACCACGATGCCGAGCGTGAGCCTCGCGACCGTTGCGGCGAGCGAGGCTTCGGTGGCGACCATGCGCTGCAGGCGCGAGGGCTCGTAGAGCGTGGCCGTGCGCGTGACGACGACATCGTCGGGACCCAGCGTGTCGGTGGCGGACATGGTTGACCTCCTCGTCATGCCCGCCCGAAGAAAAGCGGGTCGTGGACGCAGGCCATTCACGCGGCGTGCCCGAGCGAGTCAGGCTTGCGCGTCGAGGCGTTCGAGCCGGGCTTTGCGAGCTGGCCCGAACGGAGCCATCGTGTTCATGGTGCCGACCGCGGAGAGCTCGAGCTCCGGCGCCGAGCCCGCCTGCGAATCGAGCGGCACCTCGATGGCGTAGCCCTGCTGCATCGCGTCCGTCGCGGTGGCCATGAGGCCGATCTCGGTCAGGCAGCCGGTCAGGACGAGCGTGTCGATCCGTAGGTCGTCCAGCGTGCGTCCGAGCTCGCTCTGGAAGAACGCGCTGTAGCTCGGCTTCTTCACCACCGCCTCGCCGGTCCTCGGTGCGAGCTCGCTCCAGATCTCCGTTCCCGCGGTGCCCTTGACGGCATGCGCTCCCCACGCGTCGAGATCCGGATCGTCGGGCTCGTGCTCGTCGACGACGTAGATGATCGGAATACCGGAAGCGCGGGCTTCGTCGAGCCGCGTGCGGAGCGCCTGCACGATGGCGCGGGCGCGTGGAACCTCGAGGAGCGCGCCCGGCTTCAGGTGGTCGTTGATCATGTCGATCACGACGACGGCGCGTCGCGGCGCTCGCCGGCCGGCGATGGTCTCGAGGATCCGAGACCGCACCGAGGGGGGCGGCTCGACCGGCGCCTCGGCGAGCCCGAGTACGGCGACGGTCTCACGAACCGATCGGACGCCTTCGCGGAGCCCGGGCGGAGCGAGCATGAGGATGCCGTCTTCGACGCGTTCCGGACGCGCGGCGAGCGCAAACGCTGCAAGCTCGGCAAGTTGCTCCTCCGCGTTCGGTGCGTCCTTCGGATCGCTCATCGCTTGTTCCCGCTGACTCTCTCCCAGCTCGCGCGGCCCCGCAATGGACTACGCGGGGGCGGCCGTTTCGGATCGCCGGTTCCGCTCGCCGGGCGAAGCTGCAATCGAGGATCCCAGTCGTTGCCTTGGTTACAGTATTGCTGGAATCCGGGCAGTCTCTGGCCGGAACGGACGGCGCCGAGCCCGCGAGACGCCCGCGTCGCTTTACCTAGCGAGTGATTGCGAGGTTTGATGGCGTCGTGAGTGCTCCCATTTTCGACTTCAACGCGGCTCGGTCTTCGATCGTCGACGAGGTCGTCAATCGCATCTGCGCGCAGACGAAGGACCCGCTTCACACGCTGAACGAAGCGGCCTACCTCGAGACGCGCCGCCTGCAGCACGACGGCGGAGCCGAACACACGGAATGGCGGCAGCTGGCCGCCCAGCTCGGCCGGCTCACCGACCACGAGCTCCGCGAGCGATTGCGGGGTTACGCCCAGCGATACGCATGGGACGTGGCGGGGAATTTCGACCGACGCGTCTACAAATTCGCGTCGCGAGCGATGGCGCCGCTCCTCGGGGCTCTGCTTTCCCCGCGTTCGACGATCCGGCACATCCACGAGTCGCTCGACCTCACGGCCCTCGATAGCCGCATCGTCGTCCAGGGGCCGCGCGAGCACATTCGGAAGCTCACCGAGATCGGCACGGTCGTGTACGTGCCGACCCACCTGTCGAACCTCGATTCCGTCGTTTTCGGGTTCGCGCTCGAGCGCGCGGGGCTCCCGCCGGCCGTCTACGGCGCGGGGAAGAACCTCTTCACGAACCCCGTTCTCAGCTACTTCATGCACAACCTCGGCGCCTATCGCGTCGATCGGCGCCTTCGTCACGCGCTGTACAAGGACGTGCTCAAGACCTACTCCGCGGTGCTCATTGAGCGGGGCTATCACTCGCTCTTCTTCCCGGGCGGCACGCGCTCGCGTTCGGGCGGCGTCGAGCGCAAGTTGAAGCTTGGGCTCGCCGGCACGGGCCTCGAGGCGTTCGTGCGCACCACGGTGCGCGGGCGCACGCAGAAGGTCTTCTTCGTCCCGGCGACCATCAACTACTTGCTCACGCTCGAGGCCGAGACCCTCATCGACGACTTCCTCCAGGAGGAAGGCAAGGCCCGCTATCTCATCGAAGACGACGAATCGACGCGCATCGGGCGCGTGGCGGCGTTCTCGCAGAAGCTGCTCGGGCTCGACGGCGCGTGCGTGATTCGCTTCTCGCGCCCGCTCGATTGCTTCGGCAACTTCGTCGACGACGAGGGCATCAGCCACGACGAGCGCGGTCGCGAGGTCGACGCAACGTCCTACATCGTCGGCCGGGACGGGAAGCCGGCCGTCGATCACACGCGTGACGTGGAGTACACGCGCGAGCTCGGTGAGCGGGTGGTCGACGCCTTCCGTAAGGACACCGTCGTCATGGCGACACACATCGTCGCGGCATGCGCTTTTGCGCGTCTTCGGCGTGCGGTCGGCGAGGCTGACCTGTTCTCCGTGCTTCGCCACCGTGACGACGTCACCGTTCGTCGTGCCGAGCTTGCGGAGGACGTGGACGCCATGCTCGACAAGCTCAACAGCTTGGAGGAGCGGGGAGAGATCGTGGTCGCGCCCACCGTCAAGGGAAAGCGTGGCGAGGAAGTGCTTTCCGACGCGCTCCGAGCATTCGCGGGCTATCACTCCCAACCCGTGCTTTCGCCACGGGGAAGCGAGCTCGTCCTTCGCGACACCCGATTGCTCTTCTACTACCAAAATCGCCTCGCAGCGCACGGCTTGGCCTTCGACGCGTTGGCACCAAAGGGCAGCCCGTCGCGCTCCGTGACGCGGCCGCCAATGCCGGCTGTTTCGAGCGTTGAACGTGGCGTTGCGGCGGCGGGCGCGTCGTCTGTCGCCCCTCCGGCATCGGACGGGGCGGGGGATGCGGCGCGGCTCGCCATACCTCCTTCACCGGAAACGAGCGCAGCGAGCGCGACCGCGCAGTCGTCATCGCTTCCGATCGTTTCTTCCTGAGCATTTCTGAGGTGGCGCGCACCGCTTTCAATGCGCTATCGTGCGCCGCGCCGACGCCTCTTCGCGCATTACGTCATGACCCAAACGGACCACGCAGACGAAACCTCGCCGAAGCCGACCGACAACGCCGCGCCCAACACCTCGGGTGCAAGCGAAGCCGGAACGAGCGGTAGCCAAACGACCTCCGCCACGACCAGCGAGGGAGCGGTGACGTCTACGTCCGCCTCTTCTTCGCCGAGCTCGGGTGGCGCTGACACGTCCGCCGACGCGGCCGCTTCCTCCGGTGATACCGGGGCAGACGGCGACGACGGCGACGAGGGAGATGCCGAAGAAGGCGCCGCCGAAGGCGGAGCGCAGGCGGGCACCGAAGGTGCACCCGCCAAGCGCAAGCGCCGTCGCCGTCGCAAGAAGAAGCCTGCCGGTGAAGGCGTTCAAGCCGAAGGCCAGGCGCCCGGCGAGGGCGCAGCTGCCGAAGGCGGAGCCGAGGGCCAGACCGGCGCTCGTCCGCCGAAGCAGAAGAAGGAGCGCCCCGAGCGCGAGCGTCCTGCGTTCAACGTGGGCGACGTCGTCTTCGGCAAGGTGATCGAGTTCACCGAAGACGCGCTCTTCGTCGACCTCGCCGGCAAGGCGAAGGCGATCTTCGACCTCCGCGAGCTCCTCATCACCGAGGACGAGGCCGAGGAGTACAACCGCGCGCACACGGCCGATCGCAAGGAAGCCCAGGAAGCGGGCGAAGAAGCGCTCAGCTCCACGAGCGTCGCGGTCGTTAGCGAAGCCGAAGCGGAAGCGGAAGCTGCGGCGGAAGCAACGGCTGCTGAGGCAGCGCCTGCTGCGGAAGCTCCGGCCGAAGTTGCGGCCGCGCCCACTGCCGAAGCCGCCGAAGCGGCTCCCGCGGCGGACGACAAGGCTCCGCAGCTCCCGCGCGTCATCCTCGAGCCGGGCGCGCCCTTCGTTGGTCTCGTCCACAACGACGGAGGCCGTGGTGGTCTCGTCGTCCTCACGCACCACCCGAAGCGTCTCTCGAAGGCCAAGCGACTCGTCGCCGACGCCTCGAAGAGCGGCGCCCTCGTGTTCGGTCTCGTGACCGGCACGATCAAGGGCGGCGTCGAAGTCGATGTCGACGGCCTCCGCGCGTTCGCGCCGGCCTCGCACGTCGAGCTCCGTCCGGGCGCGGACCTCTCGCACCTCGTCGGAAAGCGCCTGCCGTTCTCGGTCACGCAGTACGCGAAGCGCGGCCGTGACGTCGTTCTCTCCCGCCGCGCGCTCCTCGAGGGCGAGGCCAAGGAGAAGCGCGACGAGGCGCTCAAGAAGCTCGAAATGGGCGCTGTCGTCGAAGGCGTTGTCCGCACGGTCGTTCCGTTCGGCGCGTTCATCGACGTCGGCGGCGTGGAAGGCCTCGTCCCGCTCAGCGAGATGAGCCACAACCGCGCCGACCAGCCCAAGGACGTCTTCAAGGTCGGCGAAACGCAGAAGGTGAAGATCCTTCGCGTCGACGAGAAGGGAAAGCTCTGGCTCTCCCGCCGCGCGGCCATCGAAGATCCCTGGGGTCAGGTTGCCTCGAAGTACGCGCAGGGCACGAAGCACACCGGCAAGGTGGCTCGCCTCCAGCCCTTCGGCGCGTTCATCGAGCTCGAGTCGGGCATCGACGGCCTCATCCACACCGCGGATCTCTCGGTCAAGCGCATCGAGCACCCCGAGGAAGTGGTCAAGGTCGGCGACGAGATCGAAGTGGTCGTCGCGAGCGTCGACTCGCGTCAGCACCGCATCGCTCTCCACCCGGCGCCCACCGGCGAAGCGGCGAACGAGGCGCCCCAGCGCGTCCAGCTCCACAAGACCGTGAAGGTCGTCGTGGTCGCCGTCGAAACGGGCGGTCTCACGGTTCGCGTCCTCGGCGCCACGGGCCGCAACGCCCGCGGCTTCGTCAGCGCCTCCGCCACCGGCACCCCCGCGGAACCGAGCTTCGCAAGCTCTTCCCCGTGGGCAAGGAGCTCGAGGCGAAGATCATCGAGATGGATCCTCGCCGCGGCGAGCTGAAGCTCTCGGTCAAGGCGCTCAACGAAGAGACCGAGCGCAACGCGTACCAGCAGTACCGCGCGCAGGTGAAGCGCGAGGCGAAGTTCGGCACGTTCGCCGACCTCCTCGCCAAGCGCAACACGACCTCCGAGAAGTAATTCTCTCGTTCGGGTGAGATGAAGCGGCGGAGGCCTCGCGGTCTTCGCCGTTTCTCATTTTGTTTCGCGTTCCGCGATTCGCTTTGCGATTCGCGTTGGCGGTTGGCGGTTGGCGGTTGGCGGTTGGCGGTTGGCTCGATGTGGAGCGAAGCGCTTTTCGGGAGCTCGCGGGGCGGATAGCGTCGTCGCCGCGTCCGCGTCGGTGGACGCGGAAGTTCTCCCATGACGCAGCCCCTTGTTTCGCCCGCCGAGTCTCCTGTCACCCATGAAGACAACTTCACCGTCGGGTCGGTCCAAGGGGGGGCCGACGCGGTCCTCGCGGAGCTGCGAACGCGACTCCTCGACCTGACGCTGCTCAACCGGCTGCTGAATTTCAAGCAAACGTCGCCACGCGTCGTGCGCTTCGTCGACGAGCTCCCCGATCAGCTTTTCTCGCGGCTCGGTGACGGCGACGAGCTCGAGGTCGTTCCCGTCCCGTTGCCGCCGTCGAACCATGCGCTCCTCGCCGGCGCCGGCGCGTCCCTGGGCAAGGATCGCCAGCGTGCGGCCGAGGCGTATGCCGCCGAGGTGGGCATCGCCACCTCGTTCGACGTTCCGGAGCCGGCCGAGGGCAAAAAGCCGGACGCAAAGCACTCCGACTCCGCGATTCAGTCGCTCTTGTTTCCCTCCGATCTCGAGCGGTCATTGACGGCGATCGCGGCGGACGCACGAACGGCCGTGGAAGAGAAGGGAAGCGAGATTCTGTATCTCGTCTTCGGTTTTCTCGAATGGTTCGAAAGTCAGGATTCGCCGAAATCGATTCTCGCGCCGCTCGTGATGCTGCCCGTCAAGCTGCGGAAAGGCGAGCCGGATCGGAAGACCGGGGCTTATCGGTTTTATCTCTCGGCACTCGAACAAGACATCCTTTCGAACATCTCGCTGCAGGAGAAGCTTCGTCGGGATTTCGGACTGACCATTCCCGACCTCGACGACGAGGAGCTCCCCGAAGCCTATTTCGAGCGATTGGCGAAAACGGTCCCGCTGCCACCGCGTTGGCAGATTCGCCGCCAGATCTCCCTTGGGCTGCTGTCGTTTAGCAAGCTCCTCATGTATCGCGACCTGGATCCTCGGAATTGGCCGGAGGGTAACGGTCCCGCGGATCATCCACGACTCCTCGAGCTCATTGGTGGCGCAGTCGCGGGCGAGCCGTCCGGTGATCGCGAATACGCACACGAATACGACTTCGAGAAAACCATCGATGCAGGCGGACCCCCCGTGGTGCCGCCGATCGTCCTCGACGCAGACAGCTCGCAACACAGCGCCATCGTCGATGCGATGATGGGAAAGAATCTCGTCATCGAAGGCCCTCCAGGGACGGGCAAGTCGCAAACGATTGCCAACTTGATCGTCGCAGCGCTCGGTGAGGGAAAGTCCGTCCTCTTCGTCGCCGAGAAGCAAACGGCGCTCGAGGTGGTCCACCGCCGCCTCGAAAAGCTTGGCCTAGGCCAGTTCTGCCTCGAGCTGCACAGCGACAAGGCGCAGAAGAGTCGCGTTCTCGACGATGTGCGTCGTCGTCGTGAGACGCGCGGCACCTTTCGCCCGCCGACCCAGTTGGACGAATGCATCCGCGTCCAGCGAGACGCTCGTGCGCGGCTGAACGACTATGCGAACGTCCTGAATCGTCGCGTGGGGCAGCTCGGCTGGACGATTCACGAGCTGCTTTGGGGAACGCAGCGTCGTCGCGAGAAGCTCGGGGCTCATGCATCGACCTGGGATGCCATCGGCTTCGACGGCGTCGAGAACCTGGCATTGGGCGGCTACGAGGCGTTCCGCGCCGCGGCAAGCGATTTCGGAACCAGCCTCGCCGACGTACGCCGTGGCGAGGCTTCGCTCGCCGCGCATCCTTTCTGGGGCGTCTGGCCGAACGATCCGCGCTCCGATCTCGCGCCCGATCTCCTTCGCCACCTCGAAGCTCTCGAGCGCGCGGTAGGTGAAGCCGAGGCGCTCCGTGCCTCGCTGGTGGAGCGTCTCGGCGGCGACGTTCCCGAGGACCCGACGTCGCTCGCGGCATGGCTCGCTCGGTTGCAGTTCCTTGGGCAGGCGGCGCAAGGCGCCGTCGTCTCGTCGGCCTCTGCGCTCGTGCAGCCGGTCGTGCGCGAGGAGCTCGCGGCATGGTCGCGTGGCCTCGCCGCGTTCCGACAGCGCCGGGCGATGATCTTCGCGCGGCTGCCGTCGCCTGCGGCGCTGAACGCCCTTCGCGCTCCGACGTTCGAGCCGTTTGCCTTCCTCCGTCCCGAGGTGCGAACCGACGGCGTCACGCACCTCGTCGCGTTGACGAACGACCTCGCGACCCGCTTGCAGCGGGCGGACGGGCTCGTCGATGCGGTCGCGCGATGGCTCGGCGAATCCATGTTGCCGCGTACGCTCGCCGTCGTGGCAATGCTCGCCGAGCTCTTCGACCTCGCGCGTTCGGCCCCGTTCCAAGTGCTCGCCTATCGGGCGCCGACGACCGATGCGCAGCTTCCGCTCATCGACGGCGCGGCGCGACGAGTCGCGGAGCTGCGCGCCGAGCGTGCTGCGCTCGCGCAGTCCTTCCACCTCGATTTGCTGCCTGCGGATCCGGCGGTGCTCGAGCGGCACGCCGCGACGTGCGCGACGACCGGCGCGCTCTCGTTCTTGAGCGGTGACTACCGCGAGGCAAAGCGCGTCTACGCGCTGCTCTCGCGTGTGCCTGCGCGCCCGGCAGATCCGCAGATGGCCGATGCGTTCCGCGCGCTCGGAGCGCACGTGAAGAAGCTGCGCTCGTTCGAAGAGAGCCCCGAGTTGCGGCGCGCGCTCGGGCCAGCGTTCCAGGCGCTCGAGACGAACTTCGAAGCGATTCATGCCGCGCGCTCGTGGCAGGCTCGCGCGGAGTCCTTCGCGCATCGCCATGCCCACATTTCGCCGCGCCTCGTGGGGCTCGGCATGGCGCACGATGCACGCCTGCGAGACCTCGCCGTTCTCGCTTCCCATGCCGACGTCGAGATGCCGTCGCTGGCATCGCACGTCGACGCGGTGCTGCGAAACCGCCAGGACGTTCGTATCGACGGCGCCACCACCGTTGCGACCGCGCTCGAAGCACTCTCCCAACTGCGCTCGGCCGTCGTCGCTCTGGTCGAGGTGACGAAGCACGTCGGCCCGCAAGCGGCGCCCACGGTCGGCGTGCTTCGAGAGCTACGCGCCGAGGCCGATGCACTCGTCTCGCATGCGTCGGTGCTCGAGGCTGCGACCCTCCCCGGCGACGTTTTCGGCCCCGCGTTCCGTTCGGTCGAGGCACCACTCGACGTGCTCGAGCGGTCCGTCGCGTTCGCCGATGCGCTCGTGGCGGCCGATACGCCCGCGCCGCTGCGGGACAGCCTGCTGCGTGATGCGAGCCCTGCTGCCTTCGATGGAGTCGGGAGCGGCCTCCAGGACCTACGCACGGCGGTTGATGCCGTGCGGACGGCGGAGGCGAACTTCTCGAACACGTGGGGCGTCCGCGCGGCCGACTGGTATGGCATGGCGGGCGAGGCAGCCCTACGGATCGTTCGCGAGCGAAGCGCGCGTGCGCTCGAGCATCGCGCTCATCTCGCGCCATGGCTCGCTTACCTCCGTGCGCGTCACGCTCTCGCGCGCGCCGGCGGCGCGGCGTTTCTCGACATCGTGGAGAAGAGCTCCGCGTTCGAAGCGGACCATCTTCGGCTGGCCGCGGAGCTCGTCGTTCATTCGTCGCTCGCCCGGCGCGTGTTCGACGCGCACCCGCTGCTGCAGAATCACGACGGCATCACGCACGACGGCGTTCGCGCGAAGTTCCGCGAATACGACGTGAAGATCATCGACCTCGAACGCGAGCGTCTGGCACGTCGGATCGACGATCGCCCCGTGCCCGAGGGCATCAAGAGCAGCTCGGTAAAGGAGCGCACCGAGCTCGCGCTGCTCGATCACGAGCTCGGAAAGCAGCGGCGACATCTGCCGATCCGTCAATTGGTCAACCGCGCTGGAGGGGCCCTTCGCGCGCTCAAGCCTTGCTTCATGATGAGCCCTCGCTCGGTCGCGCAGTATCTCGAGGGCGGGCGCCACGAGTTCGACCTCGTCGTGATGGATGAGGCATCCCAGCTCCGTCCGGAGGATGCCCTCGGCGCCATTCTACGAGGCAAGCAGGTCGTGATCGTCGGCGACTCGAAGCAGCTCCCGCCGACGAGCTTCTTCTCGAGCAGCACCGATGGAGACGGCGAGCAGGAAGAGGAGTTCGTCACCGAGAACAAGGAGAGCATCCTCGATCTCGCGCGCACCACCTACCGCCCCGTTCGTCAGCTCCGCTGGCATTACCGCTCGCGTCACGGGAGCCTCATCGCGTTCTCGAACAAGGAATATTACGGGGACAACCTCGTCGTCTTCCCATCGCCGAAAGACGCCACGGAGGACCTCGGCGTGAAGTTCGTGAAGGTCGAAGACGGCCTCTACGCCGACGGTGTGAACGAACGCGAGGCCGAGCGCGTCGCCGACGCCGTGATCGAGCACCTGCGCGATCGCGTAGCGGAGTCCTTCGGTGTGGTTGCGCTCAACATTCGCCAGCAACAGCGCATCCAGCACCTGCTGGCGACGAAGCTGAAAGACGAGCCCGAGCTCCGCAAGCGCTTCGACGAAGGTGGCACCGACGGACCGTTCGTGAAGAACCTCGAGTCGGTCCAGGGCGACGAGCGCGACGTCATCTACATCTCCGTCACCTACGGTCCGAGCTCGCCGAACGGGCGCGTGGCGAAGCGCTTCGGTCCGATCAACCAGGCGAATGGCTGGCGGCGCCTCAACGTGCTCTTCAGTCGCGCCAAGAAGCGCGTCGTCGTCTTCGCGTCGTTCGAGTCGAGCAACCTGGATGCTTCGAGCACCACGACGATGGCTCGCGGCGCAGAAGATCTACGAAAGTATCTCGAGTTCGCGCGCACCGGGCGCCTGACTCATGGGCAGACCTCCGGCCGCGCGCCCGACTCCGACTTCGAAGTGGAGGTCGCCGAAGCCCTGCAGAATGCGGGCTACACGGTCGAACCCCAGGTCGGCGTCGCCGGCTACTTCGTCGATCTCGCCGTGCGCCACCCGCGCACGAGGGCGCCTTCGTTCTCGGCGTCGAGTGCGACGGCGCCGCGTATCACTCGAGCTTCTCCGCGCGCGATCGGGATCGACTCCGTCAGCAGGTTCTCGAAGGACTCGGCTGGCGCATTCATCGTATTTGGTCGACGGATTGGTTCCGCGATCCGCGCGGCCAAACCGAGCGTCTTCTCGCGGCGATCAAGCAGGCGATGGCTGACCAGACGCACTAGCGAGGCTCCGCGCATCGCATCGTGGCTCTCCCGTTGCACACCGAACGGTCATGGCTCGACGCTATCGCAAGCTGGGCAGTGTCGTGGGGCTTGGTTTTGCGGTTTGGTCGCGTGCACGAGCTCGAGCGAGCCGGCGGCGAGCGGTGAGACGGACACGCCGATCGATGCGCGTCGACCCGGCGCCGAAGCCGGAGGAAGCGCGCCGCCGCATGCGACAACCGACGCTGGCTCGAAATCGTCCAGCCCATCGCCGCCGGCAAGCGACGACGGCGCAACGGCGCGAACCGAGACTGCGGATGAGTCGCCGCGAGCCGATGGCGATGCTTCGAGCGAGCCGCCTCCTTCGTCACCTCCCACGAGCGGCGACGACGCCGGCTCGCGAGCCGACGCCGGAGGCGGGCGCTCCGAAGTTGCGCAGTGCAACGAGCTCGTCCAGCGCGGAAGTTCGGTCGAATCGTTGCGAACGGTCGGGGCCGGCGACGGCAGCTTGGAGGGTGGAACCGTCCTCGATGGCACGTACGTGCTCACGCAGGTCACCGACGACGTCGAGTATCCACCGGGAGGCACCCGAACGCCCTACGGAGGGGAGACCTTGCGCATCCGAGGGGGCGAGCTCGAGGAGCTCTTCACGTACCCGTCGGGCGACGTTCGACGCTTCGACGCAACGCTGATGATCGTCGGATCGCACTTCCAACTCGTGCCGACGTGCACGTGGTCGTCGAACCCGGCAAACCTCCCGCTGCTCGGCGACTGGGCCCCCACCGAGCACCAGTCGGGCAGCACGTACTTCGCCGCCACCGAAGGCACGCTCACCTTCTCGACCCCGAGAGGCAACCACGAGCGACTGACCCTCGTGTACACGAAGGTCGCTGACTGAACCTCGGCCCAGACGTTCGAGGCCAGACACGCCCGTCGCGATCACCGGTCGGCGGGGCGGAGCATCTCCTGATGAACGGCAAGCGTTTGCCGGACAGGGGGGGTCAAATGGCCAAGAATACTATTTGTGATGCTCGTAAACTGATCTCGATTCTCGGATTTGGGGCGATGCTCGTCCCTCTCGGATATGCGACGGAAGCGGGGGCCGATCCTGGGGCGGGCTCCGATGCCGGAGACGAGCCCGCCGAGGCTGCGCAGTGCAACGAGCTCAAGCAGCGCGGCAATCCCGTCGAGTCGGTGCGCTCCGTCGGGGGCGTAATCCCCACAATGAATGGTGGGACGATCGCCGACGGCACCTACGTCCTCACGGCGGTGACGGATTTCAACGACGTCCCGCCCGACGGCTTTCAAGCGCCCTATGGCACCGAGACACTGCGCATTCGCGGCGGGAAGATCAAAGAGGTCTTCACGTACCCCTCGGGTGACGTTCGACGCTTCGAAGCGACGCTCTCGATCGATGGAGCCAACCTCCGAATCACGCCAACGTGCGAGTGGGATTCCAATCCGGTGCATTTCCCGCTGCTCGGCGACTGGGCACCCGCCGCGTACCCATTCGTGGCCACGTCCTTCTCCGCCAGCCCGACCACGTTCACGTTCTCGACCCCGAGAGGCAACCATCAGCGCTTGATCCTCGTCTTCAAGCGGCTCTGCGACTGACGAGCAGCGTGGGTAGAGAGGGGTAGAGGGCTTAGAGGAGCCGGCGCGCTTTGACTTCGAGATAGCGTTTCACCAGGAGAGGTGTGACGTCGCCCGGTCGGGCGTCGAGGACGAGCGCGCCGGCGTTGCGGAGGCTGCGGACGATGCCGTCGCGCCAGGCGAGAGATTCTCCGGCGGCGGCGCGAACGAAGGTTTCGGCTTCGTTTTGCGAGGGGGCCACCGCCAGCTCTTCGATGTCCTCGTCGCGCATCAGCACGCAGAGAGGCAAGTGACGCGGCATGAGGCTTTTCACCGACGCGGCGAGCTCGCGGGCGCCGCGCGGTTCGAGCAGGTTCGTGAAGATCACGAAGAGCGAGCGCGCTTTCACCTGGGTCTTCAAGAAGACCATGGCCGCGCGGTAGTCGGTGGCGGCGAGGCCGGCGTCGAGCGCGTAGGCGGCGCGGGTGAGTTTACGACTGCCAATGTTGCCGCCCGTTGGGCGGAGGAAGCTGCGCGGACGGTCGTCGAAGGTGAGGAGGCCCGCCTTGTCTCCGCCGCGCAAGGCGACGTCGGCGGTGAGGAGCGCGGCGCCGAGGGCGCGGTCGATGCTGGTGATGCCCTCCGACTCGCCCCGCATCGAGCGGCCCACGTCGATGGCGAAGACGACGTTCTGGTTCGACTCGGCCTGGTACTGGCGAACGACGAGCTCCTCGCGTCGTGCCGAGGCGCGCCAATCGACGTGCCGGATTTCGTCCCCCTTCTGATACGGGCGCAGGCGTTCGAATTCGGTGTCTCCACCGCGGACTCGGAGACTGCCGACGCGCGCATCTTCGCGGCCTTGCCGGCGCAGCATCTCGAGTGTGCGTGCGGCGTGGACGTCCGGGTAGACGTCGAGCTCCTGGTGAAGCTCGATGCGCTCCTGGCGCTCGAGCAGGCCGAGCGGCAAGCGATAGCGAACCGTCGCCGCGCGAAAGGCGCGCTTGCCTCGACGCGTGGGCGTGAGGTCGTAGCGAAGCGTGACGGTGCCATGCGCGGGGAGCTCGAACTCGCCGGGGAGCCCGGACGCGGTGGCCTCTTCGACGGGATCGTCCATGACGCTCCCCCGAAGAACGCGGTTTCCTCGGTTGTGCAGGACGAGCGTGACCGGATTCGCTCGGCCGACCGAAAAGATGTGAGCGGCGCGTCGCTCCGCGGAGATGAGCGCCTTTCGGCCGGCGAGAGCATCCACTCCGCACATGAGGAGAAGGACACCGTCGATCGCGAGCCACGCCGCATCGAGTCCGCGCACGTAGCCGGCCACCACCGCGATGGCAGTGGCCAGGAACGCGAGGACGACGAGGCGGCGGGTCGGGACCATCACGCGGTGGCTTGACCCTCGGCGGCGGAGGCCTCTGGATTCACGGCGCGGGGAACCGGGAGCGCGCGGAGGATGTCGTCGATGCGCTCGTCGGCCGTGATGCCTTGGAGCTCGGCATCGGGGTGCAGCATGATGCGGTGGCGCAGAACGGCTTTGGCCATGGGCTTGACGTCGTCGGGCGTGACGAAGCTCCGTCCCGCGCTGGCCGCCACCACCTGCGCGGCCTTCATCATGGCAATCGACGCGCGCGGCGAGGCGCCGAGCTCGATCGCGCGATCTTCGCGTGTCTTGCGAGCGAGCTCGACGACATAGGCGATGATCGACTCGTCCACGCGTACGCTCGAGGCGAGCGCATACATCGAGAGAAGCTCGGTGGGCGTGGTCACCGTCTCGAGCGCCGACAGATCCGTGGGATCGAATCCGAGTGCGTGCGATCGAACGATGCGGTGCTCGACCTCGCGCGGCGGGTCGGCGACGGTGAGCTTCACGAGGAAGCGGTCGAGCTGCGCCTCGGGTAGCGGGTAGGTGCCCTGCGATTCGACCGGATTCTGGGTGGCGACCACGATGAAAGGCGCAGGCAGGGGGCGCGACGTTCCGTCCACCGTCACCTGGCGGTCCTGCATTGCCTCGAGGAGTGCGGACTGCGTCTTGGCCGGCGCTCGGTTGATCTCGTCGGCCAAGAGCAATTGGCAGAAGATGGGGCCGGGCACGAACGTGAAAGCCGCACCGGCGTCGCTCGCCCGCCGGTCGTGGATGCTCGAGCCCGTGATGTCGCTCGGCATGAGGTCGGGGGTGAACTGGACGCGCTTGAAGCTCGCCCCCGAAACCCTCGCGAAGGCCCTCGCCACGAGTGTCTTCCCAAGCCCAGGCGCCCCCTCGACGAGCACGTGACCTCCGGCGAGCGCAGCCACGAGGAGGCCGAAAACCAGCTCTTCTTGGCCGATGACGACCCGCGCCATTTGGGTGCGGATGCGCTCGAACGTCTGCTCGAAGGTGGCGGGCGTGCAGGCCGTGGTCGCCGACATGACCGCGAGCTTACCTTTGCTCGCCTGCCAAAGTCACACTAGCTTGCTTGTCGATGGATAAGGTTCGCACCCTGATCGTCGGCGCAGGCATCACGGGGCTCTCCACGGCAGTCGCGCTGCGTGAGCGGGGAGACGACGACTACCTGGTGGTCGACGGAGATTCCGAGATCGGCGGCTACTGCAAGACGGTGAAGAAGGAGGGGTTCGTCTGGGACTACTCCGGGCACTTCTTCCACTTCAAACATCCCGAAATCGAGGCGTGGCTCCGGGAACGCATGCAGGGCCAGCGCATTCGCAAGGTCGAGAAGAAGTCGTTCATCCAATACGGCGATCGCCAGATCGACTTCCCGTTCCAGAAGAACATCCATCAGCTTCCGCAGAACGAGTTCATCGACTGCCTCTACGATCTGTACTTCGCGCGCGCGCCGCGGGAGATGGTCGGTGCGAGCGCGCCCGTTTCTCCGCCTTCGAGCGAAGACAACTTCAAGTCGATGCTCTACGCGCGCTTCGGCAAGTCGATCGCCGAGAAGTTCCTCATTCCGTACAACGAGAAGCTGTACGCCACCGACCTCTCGACGCTCGACAAGGATGCCATGGGGCGCTTCTTCCCCCATGCCGACCTCACGGACATCGTCCGTAACATGAAGGTCGCGAACAATGCGAGCTACAACGCTACCTTCACGTATCCCGAGGGCGGCGCCATCGAATACGTGAAGGCCATCGCGAGTGAAGTGAAGCCGGGTGGAATCGCCCTCGGCGAAGCGCTCCTGTCGATCGACCTCGACGCGAAGGTCGCGCGCACCACGAAGCGGGACATTGCGTTCGAGCGGCTCGTCTCTTCGGCTCCGCTTCCGCGCCTGCTCGCCATGGCCAAGGTTCCCCACGATGGCTCGGTGTTCTCGTGGAACAAGGTCCTCGTCTTCAACTTCGGTTTCGACAAGAAGGGCCAGCGCGACGTCCACTGGATGTACTACCCGGACCCCGCGCTTTCGTTCTACCGCGTCGGCTTCTACGACAACATCTTCGACGGCGATCGCCTCAGCATTTATGTCGAGCTCGGTTACGCGAAAGACGCCGTGGTCGACGTCGAGACCGCGCGCGCGCAGGTCCTGAAGGACCTCGCGAAGGCCGGTGTCATCACGGATCATCGCCTCGTGGCCGAGCACTCCGTCGTCATGGATCCGGCGTACGTCCACATCACGCAGCGCTCGATTGCCGAGTACGGTCGCGTGTCGTCGCTCCTGCGCGAGCGCGGCGTGTACTCGATTGGTCGCTACGGCGGATGGACGTACTGCAGCATCGAGGACAACATCGTCGAGGCCCGCGAGCTGGTCGCCTCGCTCGCCTGAGCCCTCAGCTCGATTCCATCGCTTTCACGAACAGCGCGCGCAGGCGTTCGACCGTTTCGAGCTCGTCGCCGAGCGGCGAATCGGTCGTCTTCGCCGCGACGGCCCGCTCGTAGACACGGGCCGCCTCTGCGCGCGAGACGCCCGCGCGCTGCGCGAGGAACGCGACGGGATCGGTTCCCTGCGGGATGCGTTCGCGCAGCCTCGTCTCGACGAAGCGACCGTACGCGGCGAGGGCATGGGTCTGTGCCCTCGCACGGCCGTAGAAGGCTCCCGTGGCCTCCACGTGTTCGCGGAACGTGCGCCGCTGGGCGGGCCGGGCAGGGCGCGGTCGTGCGCGCCGGATACCGACGGCAAGAAAGAGAACGAGAGAGGCGGCGAGCGCGTGGAATGCACCGCGCGTCAGGCCGGCCTGCGCGAGCGCGGAGAACGGATTCGAAGGCGGCGACACGCCGTCTTGCCGGCGCGCGACGTACACCTTCGGATGCACCTCCTCGCTCGCGTCGGCAACCTCGTCGAGCATCGCCACGAGCGCCGCGGCATTGTCGGGGCGGGCCGCGCTCACGTTGCTGAAGAGATCACTTCCCGCGACACCAAGGACCAGGCCGCGGCCGACCTCGAGCGTTGCTGCGTAGGGAGCGTCCCCGAGGCGCGCAAACGTATCGGCCTTCTCCCATGCGAACGATTCCCGATGCGCCACGCGCGCACGAACGTCGCCGCCTGCCGCGTGAACCACGATCTCGTGCGTGCCGTCTTCCGTCATCGTCTTGGGCGCGGCCCCGAGCTCCTTCGGCCACGACAATGGCGATCCGAAGAGGACGAGCTCGCCTCCCGCTTCGACCCACCGCATCAGGTGAGCCTCCGTCTCGTCTTCGAGGGGAACGCGCTCGGTGTCCACGATCAAGATCGAGGGCACGATCGAGGGAGACGCCTTCTCCTCGATGGGAAGCGTCGCCAGCGACGTCGTGAGGTAGCCCACGTCGTAGCCCGTGCGTTTCAGCACGTCCATCGGGAGGGAGTCATCCGCGGGATCGGAGTCGTTCGGGCGCTTCGTGAGCTGCCCACATCCGGCGAGCACGAGGACCAGAGCGGTCAGGACGACGCCACGCACGAGCGACGTTGCCCTCGAGGCGATGCGTGCGACGTCGTCCTGGTTCGGCGCGAGCTTTCCGAACTCGACCTTGTCCACCTCGCGCACGATCTCGGCCAGCGCCGTGCGCGACGCGGGATCCTCGAGGCTTCGCACGTACTCGCCATTCGTTCGATGGCGCGCCAGGCGAAGGCGTCCCGAGCGATCGAGCGCCGAGAGGGACGCCGCGAGGTAGAGCGACAGAGCTTTGCCGAGGTCTCCGCTGCGCGCTCGTGCGTCCGCCTCACGCAACGCTTCTTCGGCATCGGAGACGCCTTCGACCCTCGCAGGTTCCTCGGCCGGCGTTGCCACGTTGCGCGCACGAGCGTTCACGTCGCGCACGACCTTGTCGCGCTTTGCCTGCAAAAGGCCTCGTACGACAGGAATGGCGACCACGATCACGATCGCCACGACGAGCACCCAGGCGAGAGCTTTGGCCAGCGAGGCAAGCGCATCGAGGAGCGCCCGGTACTTGTCGTTGTCCTCCACGACGGGAGGTTCTTCGCACGCTCGGACGAGCGCCTCGCAGCCTTCGAGGTCTTTCGCGAGAGGACAGAGTGCCTTCTGGTCCTCGCCGAGCGGCGTGGTCGGCGCGCTGCAGAAGCGATAGGCGCCCTCGTGCATGGCCGTGCGCGAGGCCTCGCGTGCCACGTCGGCGCGGGGATTCGTTCGCTCGGGCTCGGCCGATGCGATCGACGCCTGGAGGAGCGCCATCGTCACGAACGCGCCGTGGAGAGCCGCTCGACGGATGCGCCTCATGCGTTCCCCTTCGCCGCTTCCGCGCGGGCCGCGATGGCGGCGAAACGAGTTTGGATGTCCCAACCCTCGGCGCGCGTACGCAGGTTCAGGTACACGAAGAAGCGCGCGGTCGTGAGGTACGGCAAAACGGCGAACCAGCCGACGAAGGCGAGGACGCTCCCGCCATTTGCCCAGAGCGGAGCGGGCGGACGGAACTGCAGGAGGTCGGCGATGGCCATGCGACCACCGACGTCGGCCACGAGGACGCCCGCGAGCGCCGCTGTCGAAAACACGATCACGGCGAAGAGCGCATCGGCCAACGACGCGCTGGCGATGCGATGAGACCGAACGAACGCGTGCCCGATGCCCGCATTTTCGAGGAGGAGAACCTCCGTCGAAAAGAGCGAAACCGCCGCGAACCAGAGCCCTGGTACGAAGAAGAACGCGGCCATGATGAAGAGGCCTGCGAGCCAGGTCAGACGGAGTGCGAGCACGCGCGGGAGGGTGCGCAGCGAGGCGCGTACGACCTCACGCACGCGAACGTCGTCTTCGAACACCAGGCGCGAGACGAGGAGCGTGAACGGCACGTCCGCGGCGAACGCGAGCGCCAAGGAGAGCGCCCACGCGGCGGCCCAACCCTGCGTGCGTCCGACGGCGATCGTCGCGCCGAGACTGGGCACGAGGACGAGCAGCGCGAGTTTGCCGAAGTCGCGCGCGTGGACCACGGAGAAGCGAAGCGCCAGATCGAGGACGTCGAGCAGTGATCGCTCGCGAAACGTCACGCGCGCCCGGAGGACGTCGAGGCCGCTCATGCGTCGTCCTCGCTCGGTTGGGGCGCATCACGCCCGGCGAAGAGGATGTAGCCGAGCACCAGCACGAACAACGTGGCGCCCACCGCGACCTTCACCTCGCGCGTGATCGTGGAGCCCGACCAGAAGCCCTCGATGCCGGCCGCCATGAGCAACATCGCCGCGGCCCCGAACACGATGACGACGATCTCGCGCGCGGTCTTCTGCAGCGATGCGAGGCGGGTCATGGGGCCCGGCGAGACGATCGACCAGCCGAGGCTCAAGCCGGCGCCGCCCGAGATCACGATCGCGCCGAGCTCGAGCGAGCCGTGGCCGACGATGAACGTCAGGATGTTCGCGCCAGCCCCCTGCGAGGCCACGTAGCCGAGCGTTGCTCCGATCGTGAGCCCGTTCTGGACGAGGTAGAAGGCCGAGCCGAGGCCACCGAAGATGCCGAGGGCGAAGCAGCGAAGCGCGATGCCAACGTTGTTGTAGACGTAGAAGCCCGCCATCATCGCATCGGAGCCGCTCCCGCGTGCGTGCTCGAAGCCATGTGCATACGCCTCCGTGAGCGGCCTCAGCATCGCCTCCGGTGCGACGTGGAATGCGAAGCTCGGATCACGAAGGGTGAAGAATGCACCGATGGCGAGCGGCACGAAGAAGAGCGCCGTGGAGAGCAGCATGGCTCGCCAGCGTGCGCGCACCGCCCGCGGGAAGGCATAGAGCCAAGCGTTGCGCACGGAGCTTCGCGTGCGGGTGCGGCCGTCGCGGTCGTAGAGGACCGCATGCGCCGAGGCCGTGAGGCTCCGGAGGTAATCGACGAGCGGTGCGCTGTATCGCGCCGCCTGAGCGGCAGCGAGATCGGCACAAATGTTTCGATAGAGAGGCGGCAGCCGCGCGATGTCTTCGGGCGGCAGCTTCTTGAGGCGGGTGCTCGCCGCCTTCCGCGCGAGCGCGTCGAGCTCGTCCCAGTCCTTGCGGCGGCGTTCAGCGAAGGCGCGCTCGGTGAGGGTGGATGCTAGCGCCATGCCGCGCCCCCCTTGGGCTTGGTCTCTTTCTTCGATGCCGCAGGCTTCTTCGATTTCGGTCCGGGGCGCCACGACGACGACGGCGCCTCGACGCGTCCTCGATTGACGGCGCGGTCGTACACGAGGGCGAGCAGGCGCGACGGATCGGAGTGGCGATAGCCGAGACGCGCGCCGATCGGGCCGGCAATCATTTCGGCGAGCTCGTGCTCTCGTGCGCGGCCCAGCGTGTAGCGGCGTCGCAGGAACATCTCGATGGCGATTCGCTCGTCTTCGTCGAGGAGAACCTCGTCAGGCAGCGTCGAAAGCTCGGCGGAGGTGGCCGGCGGAGTGAGCTCGAGAGGCGCCATGCGCGACGTCCGCTCGGGGATGACCACCATGGTGCTCGCGGCAAGATCTCCGAGGCGCTGGAATTTGGACGACAGCGCCATCGAAACGAACCCGATGACGTACGCGGTGGGGAGGAGGTCTGCGGCGCGGAGCAGGTTTCTCACGGCGGCCGCACGGAAGCCGATGGCGCGTCCCTCCGTCGTTACGACGCGGAGGCCGAGCGCCATCTTTCCCGGCGAGCGACCGAGGAGGGCCTCCCAGAGAAAGAAGTACAGCCACTGCGCGGCGAACAGGAGAAGGAGCAGTAAACCGCTTGCGGCCTTGGCTGCCTCGGACAGCTCCTCGCTCGGGCTCGCTCCGTTCGCACCGATCACGACGGCGAAGACGAGCAAGGCGACCAGGGCGACGACCGCGTAGCAGAGGAGCAGGTCGAGGAGGTTTGCGAGGCCGCGCCTCACCGGCCCGGCGAGGCGATACGAGAAGACGATGTGTTCGGGCGTCTCGACCGCAACGTCGGTATCGAGGGGAGCCTTCACGCGTCGAATCTTACTCGGGGTTCGAGAGGAAGGCATGTGCCTTGGCCGTCGTGCCGCCTTTGCAGGGCGCCATCGCGGTCTTCGGTCTGCTTCGCCCGTTGTCCGAACGCTCGTCGGCTCCGTCCGCAGCGACCGAGCGAGTCTCGGTGTTCGACCGTTATGAATGTGTAGAATGCATGAGCTCGGCGCGCCCCGAACCACACTCGCGCTTCGCGTGTCGCGCCATCGCGCGGAGATCGCACGTGGCCACGACGAAGGCGGCTTCGTGGGCCCGCATCGTCGCCAGCGTCCACGAGGGCGTGGACGCGCGCGTGTCCGACGTCTCGGGACTCGCAACGTATCGTGCGGCGGAAGGGGGCTTCGAGTCTCGCTCCGGCGTTCTCACGCAGTCGCCCCACTGAGGCGGATCAGGGGCCGACGAACCGGAAAAATGCGGCTCCGGGGTGCTCGTGCTCGCACGAAATTCGAACGAGCCCGAGCGAACATCGTGTCGCAGGCGAGCGACGTACGGATGCGCGGCGAGACAGATGTGGCGAGGCCGCTCGTGCAACGGATCGCAAGACGCCCATCGCCGAGTGGTCGCTGTGGATTCGACCGGCGCCTGGGGCGGCGTGAAATGACGATTCGAGTCTGCTGCCTCGTGCGTCGTGCGGCTCGATGAGAGCTCGAGCGCGGCGCCTGACGGCACGAACGCTGCTCGTGGGGGGATGAGCATGCGCTGCGGCGTGTGCGCCGCGAAAGGAATGACTGCCCATGAAACGCAAGACGCTCCTGCTCTGCAATGGCGTGGCGCTCGCGACTCTGATGCTCGCGACCGTCGCCCATGCCGATGATTCGAAGGACATGAAGGGAAGCGGGCAGACCCAGGGGTCCGACTCGTCCAGCCCGAGCACGTCCGGTACGTCCGGCACGCCGGGGACGTCGGGCTCTTCGGGGGCTGCCGATTCCACGACGGTCGAAACCATCCAGACGGAGAAGGTGACCACCGTGCCGCCGACCGTCGGAACCACGACCACGACGCAAGGCGAGATGCCCCAGTACATGGGGAGCCCGCAGGTCGGCCCGCAAGAGAGAGATGTCACCGTCTATCGCAAGACGCGTCCGAACATCCCGCTCCTCACGACCGGCGGTCTTCTCTTGGCCGGGACCTACACCGCGACGGCGATCGTCGGCGGCACGAGTGATCGTCAAGCCGACAAAAACCTCTACATCCCTGTGGTCGGTCCGTGGCTCAACCTCGCCGATCGTCAATGCGACGGTTGCGCGCATGAGTCGGGGAACATCGCGCTCGTCATTCTGAGCGGTATCGGCCAGGGCCTCGGCGCCGGAATGACGATTGCGAGCTTCCTCATCCCGCAGAAGGTCGCGGCCGCGACGATCACGGCCGGCAACGTGAAGATGAACGTCGTCCCGACCTCCGTTGGCAAAGGTGGCGCGGGTCTCGGCGCCGTCGGCACCTTCTGAGCTCGAGAGGGAAAGGAAGGAGATTCCCATGCGAAGCATGATTTCTCTGCTCATTGCCGTGGCAGCCGTCGCAACCGGCTGTGCGACGGGAGGCCCCGTGCCCGCCAACACGCTCGCCAATACGCGTGCTGCGGTTCGCAGCGCGGAAGAGATGGGAGCCGTGAAGGATCCCACGGCGGCGCTCCACCTGCGCCTGGCGCACGAGGAGCTCGATTCGGGCAAGAAGCTGATCATGGAAGGTGATCAGGATCGCGCTCGCTACGTCCTCATGCGCTCGGAGGCCGACGCGAACGTGGCCCTCAACCGGTCGCGTGAAGCTCAGGCCAAGATGGAGGCGCAGAAATCGCTAGACGACCTGCGCACCATTCGGTCCTCGATGCCGTCGGGTTCGATGCCGTCGGTGCCGAGTCCGAAGGAGGGGATGTGACATGAAGCCGATCGTCGTCAAACTCGCGGCGTATGCTGCGATCACCGTCGCTGCGAGCGGCCTCGTGGCCTGCAAGCCGGCGCAACCTCCTCGCGAGCTCGTCGACGCACGCGTTGCCTATCAGCAGGCGACGCAGAGCCCCGGCGCCTACGCCGCCCAGTCGGACATGCTCGACGCGAAGCGGTCTCTCGACCGTGCCGAGCAGGCCTTCAAGGACGACCCGAAGGACCAGGACACGCGCGACCTCGCGTACGTTGCTCAGCGAAAGGCGCTCTCGGCGCAAGCCAAGGCCAACGCGCTCTATTCGATCGAGCAGAAGCGGATGGCGGACCAGGAGGTCGCCATGATCCAGCAGCAGAACATGCGCGCCGAGCTCGAACGAGCGAAGGGAGCGCTGGGTTCTCAGACGGGTGAGCTCGAGAGCGAGCGCCGTGCGCGTGAGGCGGCGGATGCTCGCACCAAGGAAGCCCTCGACAAGATCGCGGGCATCAAGGCCGAGGAAAACGAGCGTGGTCTCGTCCTCACGCTGTCGGGCAACGTGCTCTTCGCCTTCGGCAAGAGCGAGCTGCTCCCGGCGTCGAGGAGGAGCCTGCACAACGTCGCCGAAGTCTTGAAGAACAGCGACCGCAAGCTGCGTGTCGTCGGACACACGGACTCGGTCGGCAGCGACGAGACGAACATGGCCCTGTCGAGGAAACGCGCGGACTCTGTCCGTAACTACCTCGTCTCCCAGGGCGTCCCGTCGAGCCGCATCGAAGCCGAAGGCGTCGGCAAGGCAGTTCCCATCGCCGACAACGCCACGCCTGAGGGCCGTGCGAACAACCGCCGTGTCGAGATCATCCTCGAGAAGAACTCGTCACCGCGCACGAGGTAGCGAGGGTGCAGACCCCGCCCACTGACGCCGACCGGTCAAGAAGCCGGTCGGCGTCGTTTTTTTGCGTGGGGACTTCCAGTCCCCCTCAAAACCTCCGGTTTTGAGCCTCCCCCGGCTGCACGCGGCGGGGCGCCTTCGGCGCGTCGCGCTACGAGCGCGACGAGACCCCGCCGCTCGCCTCGGCGCGACCTACAGGCGTCTTGGTCTCTCAAGGCCTTCGCTTGAACCATGTCTGAAGAAGACAGTAGTTGCTCCCCCTGGCGCCTTTGTCAGCGGTGACGCTGAATCAGCGGTTCGTGCGCGGGACTTCGGCGTCGTCGGTGACGCGGAGCGGGTCGAGTTCGATGCCCCGGACGACGCGCGCGCGGAAGGTGGCGAGCCGCGAAGAGAGGACGTCTTCGTGTTTCGCGGACGGCACGGACGTCGTCATGTGGACGAGCAGGCACTTGCGAAGGAACGCTCCGAAGAGGAACACGTGTCCTTGGAGCGCGCCTCCCGGCTTGCCGGCGTCGAGCGCGATCCAGATGCGCGAGTCGTAGCCCGGAGGCGAGCCGGTGATCTCTTCGTCGACCGTCGTGAGGCCTTCGGGCACCCAGCCCATCGCTTTCGCGCGCGCCTCGCAGCGCTGGCGATTCATCAGCTCGGTTTCCTGCGTGCTCGTCAGCCAGAGACGCGACGACGTTCCTTCATGCATCGCAAAGAGATTCGGACGTGAGCGGTCGTCGATGCGCCATTCGCGACCGGAGGGCAGGGGGAGCGAGAGCTGAAAGCGCTTCGAGTGATAGCGCCCCCACGACGCGGCTTCGTCCGCGTAATCCGGCACCTTGGCCGCGCTCTTGGCCGTGGCTTCGCTGGCGGGAGGTGGACCGGCGGGAGACTCGGCGCACCCGATCGACACGAGCGCCGTGCACGCGAAAGCGAAGAGACGAGCGATCGACGAGAGGCTTCGCATCAGACCGGCGTGAGCCATGCCGCGTGACTCGTATCGCTGCCGCGCACCACGTCGAAGAAGGCGTCTTGCAGGCGCTTCGTGACAGGGCCGACCGTTCCCGTGCCGATCGCGCGATCGTCGACCTCGCGAACCGGCGTGATCTCGGCGGCCGTCCCGGTGAGGAACGCTTCGTCGGCGAGCCAGAGCTGGTCACGCGTGATGCGGCCTTCTCTGACCTCGAGACCTTGTTCGCGCGCCAGCGTGATGACCGTGTCGCGCGTGATGCCTTCGAGGATGGACGAAGAGAGGTCCGGTGTGTGGAGCACGCCCTTCTTCACGATGAAGAGGTTCTCGCCCGAGCCCTCCGAGACGAACCCATTGGCGTCGAGTAGGATCGCCTCGTCGTATCCGCCGAGCTTGGCTTCGCGTTTGGCGAGCACGCTGTTCGTGTACTGCCCCATCATCTTCGCCTTCGCGAGGCTGATGTTGATGTGGTGGCGGGCGAACGAGCTGATCTTGGCTCGGATGCCGTGCTTGAGGGCTTCCTCGCCGAGGTAAGCGCCCCACTTCCACGCGATGACCGTGGTGCGCACGGGGTTCTGTGGCGCGTAGATGCCCATGGCCCCTTCGCCGACGAAGACCATCGGCCTGAGGTAGCCGTCGGTCATGCCGTTCACGCGCAGGAGATCGACGCATGCACTCATGACCTGCGCCTTGTCGAACTTGGGCACGAGCAAGATCATCTTGCAGCTGTCGAACAGCCGATCCACGTGCTCGCGCAAACGGAACACGTAGGTCTTGCCGTCGGCGCGCTGGTAGGCGCGGATCCCCTCGAACGCGCCAAGGCCGTAGTGAAGCGAGTGCGTGAGGACGTGCACGTTCGCCGCGTCCCAATCCACCATCTCGCCATCGAGCCAGATCTTCTGGAGCTTCTCGACCATGTTCGGGCGTCTACCTTCTCGGTTCGGCAAAAGGGGTAGAGTTCAGAGCAGCGTAGTCGGGCTCTTCATCCCGAGCCAGCTGCAAAGAGTTCGCCCACGCGTACGGAACGCAGGCGAGCCCGTCAGCGACGGAGGGCGACGTACACGGCACCTTCACCGCCGTCGTCGCCATTCGCGGTGGCGAACGCGGCCACGTGTTCGCGTGCCCGCCCTTGGGAGAGCCAGGCCGCGATCTCGCCGCGCAGAACGCCCGCGCCGGGTGTGTGCTCGCCCTTGCCGTGGATGACGAGGACGCAGCGCTCGCCGCGCGTGCGCATCTGGCGCAGGAAATCGAGGAGGCGCTCCCGGGCCTGCTCGGCCGTGAAGCCGTGCAGGTCGAGTCGTGCGTCGATGGGCACGAGCCCACGACGGAGCGTGCGCATGAAGTTCGGGGGCACGTCGGTCCGGCGGCCCTCCACGCGCTTGCCATCGTCCGAGACTTCGAAACGCGCGGCGTCGTCGACGAGGTGATGCAGATGGTCGAGCACGGCGGCCGTGTCGGCGGTTGCTCGAGCCTTGGCTTCGGCGACCGAGAGCCGTGGATTGGGAGCGCGCACCTCGGTCGTCACGGGCACGCGACCCTTGTCCGTCGTGAGCGGAGTCACGCCCGACATCATGCGATGGAAGCTCAGCTCCTCTTCGGCGGCCGACGCGGAACGCAGAATCGGCTCGGGCTTGCGCGCCGCGGGCGGCGGAGGCTTCGGCTTCTGGCCCGCCTGGATGGCCTTGCGCCGCGCGTCTTCTTCGGCCTTCTTGTCGGCCTCGAGCTTGTCTTTGAGCTCTTTGAGACCGGCGAGCTGCTTGAAGCCTCCGAACTGCGGGAGGTCGGATTCCTTCTCTCGCTTGTCCTTGTCGCGCTTCTTCGCCATCACTCGCCCCCTCGATCGTTGGGCTCGTCCCTGCGCTTGCGCAAGGCGCGCATCGCGCTCGTGACCGATTGGATGCCCGTGAGGATGCCGTCGGCGTAGTGCCAATCCGGATCGTCGAGCTCGGGGAAGTCGTGCGGGTTCTGGATGTCCTCGGCGGTGAGACCCGGCTTGAGCCTCCGGGCGAGCGCGAAGACCTTGTTCTTCTGCAGCTCCTCGATGGCGGCCAGCTCACCTTCGAGGGTCGCCCAATCGAGCGAGCTCTTCTCGGAGGCGCGAGGAGTCTCGTCGCGCCCGGCCGCCGCAAGCGCATGGTCGAGGATGGCGCCGGCGTCGGCGGCGTCGACCTCCGAGAGGATGGCCGTGGCGACCTCCGTGCCCAGACCTTGGGCGCCGCCGTAGCGAGCCACCGTGGCGCCGCCCTTGGGGCAGATACCCAGGCAGTGCGTCTTCGTCACCCAGACGTCCGCCACGAGTCGGCGACGGCTGACCTCGCGCTTGAGCGCGTCGTAGACGGCCTCCCCGCGATCAGCACAGCCCGGACCGAGCGGAGAGCCCTCGCGCCGGTTGGCGCAAACGAAGAGGTGGACGCGCGGGGCCGCCGACGCTCGCATCGCGTCCGTCTAGCACGTTTTCGAGGTCCACCGTGGATCGAGGCCATGGATCGGGCGCGATCCGCGAAACCGCATACCCGCGTGTTTCTTCCGTACTTCGACCGGGCGTAGGTCGGTGTGTTCTGTGCATGGTCGAGGCAAGCCGTATGGTCCGCAGTGCAACGCCCAGCCCGATCCGAACCAGCACCAACGAAGAGGGCAGCGAAGACGCGTTTCCTCTAGGCGAAGGACGGTCGGTGCAGCTCGTGTCCGTGCTCGGGCGAGGCTCGTGTGCCACCGTGCATCGGGCGCTCGTTTCGGCTCCGCATGGCCTTCGTCGCGAGGTCGCCGTCAAGCTCTTCAATGCGGCGGCGTCGGAAGAAGCCGAGACCGTCGCCACGCGCCTTCTTCGGGCCGCGCGCCGGCTGGCGTGGGTTCGTCACCCGAACGTCGTCGCTGTCTACGAGTTCGGAGTCTGGCAGCGGCAGCCGTTCTTCGTCACCGAGTTCGTCTCGGGGATCACGCTGCAGACGCTCATGGATCGAACCGCTTCGCGTGGAAAGCGAATGCGTCTCGATCTGGCGCTCTTCATCGCCACGGCGGTGGCGAACGCGCTCGGCGGAGCCCGTCGAACGCTCGATCACCAAGGCTCGGCCCTCGGCATCCTCCACCTCGGTCTGTCACCACGCGAGATCCTCGTGTCCTCCGAAGGCGAGGTGAAGGTCGAGGGGTTCGAGCTCTCTCCGGCCCGAGCCGCGAGCTCCACGATTCGCAACCTGCGAGCCATCGCGAGCCGTCTGAACCTGATGGCTCCCGAGATCGCGCTCGGTCATCGCGGCGACGCACGGTCCGACGTCTTCTCGCTCGGTGTCCTCTTGAGAGAGCTCGTCGTCGGTCCACGCTTTCCGCGCGGCATCTCGCAGTCCGACGCCTACGAGCTCGCCTGCCAAGGTTACGTCGAAACGCTCTCGTTCGCGCCGTGGCTGCCCGACGATCTCGTGACCGTGATGGAGCGCGCGCTCCGCATCGCGCCCGAGGAGCGCTATCCGAACGCTTCGGTGATGGCCGCCGAGCTACGATTGGTGGCGAGCGCCATGGGCGTGAGCGATGATCGCCACTTCCTGCGCTCGGCGCTGGAGAGCGAATGGGCATCCGACGCGGGCGAGGTCACGCGCGAGATGCCCCAGCTCGTGTCAGCGGCCCCTCTCGATTAGCCTGAATCCGTGCGCCGAATGCAGATCTTCAGCGCCTCTTTGAGGGAGCGCGTGGAGTTGAGGCGCGAGATGTCCACGTCGAGCGCGGCCACGGTTTGGGCCACGGGCGCACGCATGCCGCTCACGATGCTCTCGGCGCCGAGCATTCGCACGGAGTCCACGATCGAGATGAGATGATTGGCCGCCGGCACGTCGACTTCCTCCACGCCCGTGAGATCGAGGATGACGTAGCGGTACTTGTTGCGGACGATCGACGTGAGGAGCCCGTAGAGCACGTCCGACGCACGCGCATCGTCGAGGGCGCCGATGAGCGGGACGCAAACGACGTCGTCCCATACGTTGATGAGAGGCATGGCGAGCGAACGGATCGTCGCCGACTGCTTCTCGACGAGAGCCATGTTCTCGCGAAGTTCTCGTTCGCCCTTCACGCGCTCGGTGGCGTCGACGCCGAACACGAGCGCCCCCGTGACCTCGCCCGTCCGCCGGCGCTTGAGAGGCGTGAGCCAGGCTTCGAGGAAGACGCCCGGCGCCACTTCGAACGCGCCGCGCAGCTCTTTGCCCTCGAACGCGTCTTGGATCGCCCTACCGAGCGAACGCGACTTGACCTTGTGCAGTAGGTTCTCTCCCACCGAGTCGGCCGAGAGCCCGAGGAGCGTCAGCGCTCGCCCATCGGCGAGCGTGATGGTTCCTTCGCGATCGATGCCGAGGAGAACGAGCGGCGCCGAGTCGAGCACGCGCGCGAAGAGGCTCACCGTCGCGCCGTGATGGTCCATCGCGTCGACGCGCTTGCGGAGCTCGGCGATTTCCACCTCCATCGCACGGTGGGCGCTCACGTCGCGGAACGTCGAGAGAACGAGCGCCTCGCCGTCGACCGAAACACGACGCGCGCGTTCGACGAGCGACACGAGCGTTCCGTCGACGCGTTGCAGCGTGCACGGCCGCTCGCTCGTCTCCGCGCTGCCGAGGGCGCGGACCTGGAAGGCCACACCGCTCTCTCGCGCGCTGTCGACGGCGGCGAGGAGCTCGTCTTTCGCCTTGCCTTCCAGGGCCGAGAGGGCCGATCCGGTCGAGCCAGTCGAGCCGGTCGACGCTGCAAGGGCGAGGAACGACTCGCTCGCGAAGCGGACGTTGCCCCGTTCGTCCGTCACCAGAACCGGATCGGGCATTTCGCCGATCAACTGGCCCCATGCGCTCATGTCGACGCCGTCTCCTCCCCTCGGTGTATCATGTGAACGATAACCCGCCCTAGGACCTGGAGGCGAACATGAGGCGCGTTTGTGCCGTCTGCAGCTTGGTTCCCGAGCAGGACGACGAGGAGAGCGAGGAGACGATGTCGTCTCAGTCGTGGGGGATCACGCGCGAGCGCACGGCCGACGGTTCGTTCACGATCGTGACGCGCTGCCCCGCGTGCTGGAAGAAGTTCGTACAGGCGAAGCAGGGATCGCCTTAGTTGAGCGCGACCGTACTGGCGAACGAGAGATGTCGAAACCTGCCGGCGCGGCGGCGCTCGGTAAAAGCTCGAGCATAGGATCGTTCGACGAGACCGTAGCTCGTCGGAGTCGGCTTGACCGCTCGCGCCCGCGCTGGCAATCCGCGCGCCCTCCGTCTTGAGCGAACACCATCCCGTGCTCGTCGCCCGGCTCGCTGACGATTCGGCGCGCTCCTATCTCGAGTACCTCGCACGTTTCAACGAGGCCGCGTGGGTTTCGCTCGTCGTCGGTCCGTCGAGCAACGTTCGGCACGTCCTCGAAGTCCACACCCCTAGCTCGACCGAACCGCTCCGCATCCTCGCCGATCCGCTCGGTCCCCGTGACGACAGGGGCGGCTTTCCCCTTCGACTGTCGCGTATCGGGGAGTTCGACGAGACGCCGCTCGACACCAGCGTGGTCGAGTACGTGCCGCTCGAGGAGCCCGCCGAAGAGCGTGAGACGCTCGAGCTCGTACCGCCGCCTTCGCTGCCTCCCTCTTCGTTCGTTCCGCAGCCTTCGGCTCCTCGTTCGAGTGACGTGCCGAGCTGGCTCGAAGAGAACGCCCAGCAGTACTCCCGTTTCCTGACCGACATGGCGATCGCGACGCCCAAGGTCGACGAGCTCGTCGAGGTGCTCGCGCGCGATCCAGCGGCCGTCCTTCGGCAGCTCGTCGTCGAGGCCGACCCGCGCGTGGCGGTGCCCATGCTCGAGGGCATCGGCAAAGCCACGCTCGTCCTCGCTCAGCATGTGGACGTATGGGCTCTCTGGGCCGTGTCGAGTGCGGTTCATGGCATCGCCTCGCACGCGACCGACGAGCTCATTCGGCGCGCGGCGAAGGACGTGACGACGATCTTCTCGGATACGCGCGTGCTCGCGCCGATCGCGCTGCAGCTGCTCGCGCAGCAGAACGAGGTCGTGGCCGAGCCCGCGTACAAGCTTCTCGTCCAGGCGGGCGTCGCGGGCGCCTACGCCTTGTATCGGGCGCGTACGCAACTCGCGACGAACCCCGGTGTTCGTGGTCCGTTCGTGCAGACTCTCCGAGCCATCGGTGATCGCGCATGGCCCGTCGTTCGCGCGGCGCTCGATCGAATCCCTGGAACGGCGATGACCGGCGCGCATCCCCTTGCGGCCGAGTTGGCGTGCGATCTCCTCGTCTGCGTTCCGCCGACGGCCGAAGACTCGTCGGGATACTTGCTTGCGAAGTACACGCATGCCGTCGACCCGCTTCTGTGCCGTGCCTCGGCTCGGGCGCTCGCCCGCGTGTGGCACGAGCGAGCGGTACCACTGCTTCTCGACATGCTTGCGGAGGCGACCGACGACGGGCGCGCATGTGCCGCCATCGCCGGCCTGCGGGATGTCGGCGCCTCCGACGAAGAGGTGGTGCGGGCCCTCGCCCCGGTGCTCGTGCGGCCTGGCCCCGCGAGCCGAGAGCTCCGTCTCGAAGCCATCTCCACGATGGCCGTCGTCACGGAGGCCGGTCGTGCGGTGGCCGTTCCTGTCCTCGCCAGAATCGTGCGCGATCTCGAAGAGGACGACGACATCGTGCTCGCCGCGTGCCGTTCTCTGCTGGCGTCGATGGGCAACGAAGCGCGTGCCGTCATCATCAACCGTGCGCTGCGAACCGGCTCACCACTCCGCGAACACCTCGAGGAATTGCTCGAGAATCCCACGCTCGATCCACCCTCGAGCCACTAACGGCATCCCGGCCTCGCTCGTTGTTTCAGTTCTTCGGCTCGAGGATGCGGCCGAGGAAGACGAGCGTCTTCGTCTGGCGATCGATGATGGCGGTGATGAACGGGCGGTCGATGTTCACGGCGACCGGTTCGTCGATGTCTGCGGACGCCTTTTCGCCGATGACGGCGGTTGCCGCCGCCGCCTCGGTGCCATTCTCGTCGATGGCGAGGAACGTCTTGTGGAGGACGGCCTTGATGGAGAGGTCCTCGCCCTCCTCGATGGCGCTCAAGCCCCCGCTCTCGAAGGCGCTCTTCATGCCGAGAGCCTTCAGTGGCTCGTTCAGGGTGAAGTTGGCGTCGAGCTTCAGCTTCGGAAAGGCGAGGTTGACGCTCTTGAACGCGAGGCCATCGAAGATCTCCAGGACCTTCGCGCCGCTCATCGCCGATTCGAACGAGGCAAATGCGCCCTTCGTCGGCGCGATGACGAGCATCGATAGCTCGTTGCCGTCGTAGGGCATCTCGACCGCTTCGAAGCCGTCGCCGGCCAGGTACCGACGGCTCGTCGTGCCGTGCATCATCTCCACGCTGGTGGTTGAACCATCGAGCTTCGTGAAGGTGCTGGGAGAGGTGCCCGCGGCGTTGAACTTCGCGGCCCAGGCCGCGTTGAAGTAGACGGCGTTGACGAGCACGAAGCGCGTCGAGCCGTCCAGCACGCCCTGGGGGATGAGGTCCTTGATGCGGTCCTCGGTCTTGTTCTCGACCCAGCCGTTGATTCGGCTCCTCGCGTCTTCGGAGGCGGCGAAGTCGACGACGTTCAGTCCTGCGCCGTAGTTCACCGCGAGCGTGTCGAGGAAAGGCGCCTGGAACTGCCCGCCCTTGTGTCCGAAGAGCGCGTTGGCGAGGTTGAGCCGGAAGGGCTGTCCATCCTGCCCGGACGCTCCCTTTCCGCGACTCGACAGGGCGAGGTCGAGCTGGTCGAACGCGGCATGGATCGACGCGTCCGAAAGTGTGAAGTGGAGCGCCTGCTTCATCTCCGCCTGCGTCTGGCCCGTCGCGCCCGCGTAGGTCATGGCGAGGGCCGTCGAGACGCTGTGCGGCGAGAGGAAGATGTCTCCCGTCGAGTGTTCGGTGGTCTTGCGGACGGCCTGGTAGAGGTCGACGGCGAACGAGGCCCGATCGTGCTGGAACGTCGCGAGGTCGGCGTCCGAGATGACCGGCGACGTGTTCCGCGCGAGAGACGACCGAACGACGCCGACGCCGTCCTCCGACGTGCTCTCGGACGACGAACAACCGAGCGTGCTTGCAGCAAGGATGGGCGCAGCGATGGAGGCGAGCACGAAAGCCAGGCTGTAGAATTTCATCGCGGGAGGTCCTCGTTCGTGCCCTCGTTGCAGCGTGCGTGCCTGGAGCTCGGCGTGCGCGCGCGCGTGCGCAAACGATGCGCGTACGAGGGCAAGCGCTCGATCGTCACCGGAATCGCTGGCGATCGCCCGTCGTCCGGTCTGGAAATCCGGCGTGCCAGGCTGTGCCAAGCATGACTTCCGGGTCGCATTTCGTACTAGGGTTGCCCGATCCGCTCATGACACTGGTCGACGACGCTCCCTCCTCACGACAGGTCGAGGATCTCCTCCAACCGCATCGCCGGCTCATCGCCAGGCTCAGGCGCTCGGAGGCTCTCTCGACGGGCGATGTCGAAGCGGCGCTTCGTCAGATGACCGAGCTCGCGTCGACGGTACTTCGCGTCGAGCGTGTGAGCGTTTGGCGTTTGTGCGAAGGCGGCGGGCGGATCGAATGTCTCGATCTCTACTCGCGTAGGACGGGATCGCACGAGAAGGGCATGTCCCTCGGCATTCGTCAGGGCCCGACGTACTTTGCGGCTCTCGATACCGAGCGATGCATCGCCGCGCACGACGCGCGCACCGATCCTCGCACGACCGAGCTCTTCCAGACGTACCTCGAACCGCTTGGCATCGGCGCGATGCTCGACGCGCCCGTCTTCCTCCACGGTCAGATGGTCGGCGTCGTCTGTCACGAGCACGTCGGTGCGCCGCGCTACTGGCGTCTCTGGGAAGAGCTCCTTGCCGGCACGCTGTCCGACTTCGTCGCGCACGTGATGGAGGCCGAAGAGCGCGCGGTCGCTCAGGCGGAGGTCGCCCGTTATCGCGCCCATCTCGAGGCTCTCGTCGAGGCACGCACGAAGGAGCTCCGCGCGAGCGAACAGAGCTTCCGCGACCTCTTCGAGGCGTCGCCGACGGCACTCGTTCTGTCGCGCGTGCCGGATGGCCGCCTCGTGCTCATCAACTCGCGTGCGCGGCAGATGATGCAGCTCCCGTCCTCGGTCGGAAATGGCGAGATCGATACCGCGCGCTTTTACGAAAGCCTCGAGGATCGCGATCGCATTCTCGAAGACGTGCGTTGTCAGGGCTTCGTCGACGGCCGCGAAACGCGAATGCGTACCTTCGACGGCCAGCCTCGCTGGTGCCAGATCTCGGCGCGGGTCATCACGTACGACGGCGAGATGCACATCGCTGCCGGCCTCAACGACGTGAGCGGCCTGAAGGACATCGAGCAGCGCCTCCGCGAGGCGGCCATGAAGGACCCGCTCACGGGCGCTTTCAATCGACGTCACCTCTTCGACGTCGGGGCAGGGGAGCTCGAACGCGCACGACGCTACGATCGCTCGCTGGCGGTCGCGATCTTCGACGCCGACCATTTCAAACAGAAGAACGACAGGCACGGCCACGCCGTCGGCGACGAGATCCTCGTGCTGCTCTCGAAGATCGCGCGCAGCCAGCTCCGGCAGAGCGACGTGCTCGCACGCTTCGGCGGCGAGGAGTTCGTCGTGCTCTTCCCCGAGACGTCGCTCGACGACGCATTCTCGGTCACGGAGCGCCTCCGCGAGCGCGTGGCCGCGGCTCCTGTCGAGACCGCCGCTGGCCCGGTCGCTCAGACGATCAGTGCGGGGGTCGTGGCGTGGGATCGAAGCGAGTCGCTGGCGCAGATGATCGAGCGCGCCGATCGTGCGCTCTATCGCGCCAAGGAATCGGGCAGGAATCGAACCGAGCGCGGTTGACGGGTCAGCGGCTCTTACGGAGGTAGGTCTCGAGGGCCACGACGACGAGGGCGTGCGTGACTTGGCCGCTGTCGAGCAGGTCGGGCAGGCTCGTGCGCGGAAGGAGGGCCACTTCGAGATCTTCGAGGTCGTCGAACGCGGTCGGTCCGGCGAGCTTCGCTCCTCGCGCCACGTAGGTGAAACACCGGTTGCCCTGCAGTGCGGGGTTGGGCTCCACCACCGAGAGCAGCTCGAACGACTCCGCCTCGTAACCGGTCTCCTCGCGCAACTCGCGCTTCGCCGCCGCCTCCGGGGCCTCTCCCGGGTCAATGACGCCGCCGGGGATCTCGAGCGAGAGCGCGTCGGTTCCGAAACGGTATTGCCACACGAACACGAGCTCGCCGTCGGTCGTCTCCGCGATGACGTTGCACCAGTCCTCGCAGCCGAACACGAAGACGTCTCGCGGCAAAGTCTCGTAGACCACGCGGTCGACGCGGAAGACCCCGTGGTCGGCAACGGTTTCCTTCTTGTGAACCTCGAGCTTTGCGATGGTTCGGGGGAGCGGAAGGCGTGTCATCGGAGCCAAGGATTACGCTAAACTGCCCGTTCGGGGAGCGTCGGATTGGACGAGCTCTGGCGAAAACGGTCTCGTATTTGACGCTCGGTCTTGTCGCCCGGTCTTTTCGCTTGCTTAGCTCTCGTGCGTTGCTCGTGGTTGCCTCCGTGGCTCTCCTCTGATTCTCGTTCTTCGTGAGTAGGCGTCGTATGGGACTCGTCAAGGCAGCGCTTCGATGGATGAAGAACGCCCCCGCGGTCGTGCTGCGCGCACGTGAGGACATCGAGGCCGTTCGCAAGAGTGATCCGGCGGCGCGCTCGGCGGTGGAGGTTGCGCTCCTCTACCCGGGCGTTCACGCGCTCTGGCTTCACCGCGTGGCCCACGATCTCTGGACGCACGGCTCGTCGTTCTCGGCCCGTGCGGTCGGTCACGCGAATCGTTTCATCACCGGGATCGAGATCCATCCGGGGGCGACCATCGGCCGTCGCGTCTTCATCGACCACGGCATGGGCGTGGTCATCGGCGAGACGGCTACCGTCGGCGACGACTGCATCCTCTACAAGGGGGTCGTTCTGGGCGGCGTGTCGCTGAACCGGGTCAAACGCCATCCCCAGCTCGCGCCCGGCGTGGTGGTCGGTTCGAACGCCTGCATTCTCGGCGCGATCGAGATCGGTGAAGGCGCGCGCATCGGCTCCGGCAGCGTGGTCGTCCGTCCGGTACCGGCGGGCGCCACGGTCGTGGGCGTGCCTGCCCGCGTCATCGTTCCGGCCAAGCACCGGTTCGACGCGTCGCTCGATCACGCGAACCTGCCGGACCCCGTGCTCGACATGGTCCGCGCCTTGGTCGCCCAAAACGAGAAGCTCCGTCATCGAGTGGCGAGGCTCGAACAGAAGCTCGACGTCGACCACGACGAGGAGCAGGAGTTCCTGCCGTTCGACGGCGAAGAGCTCCCCCCAGCCGACGGCGGCTGAACCGCCCCGAGCCGGGACTCGACCCACGACTTCCGGCCAAAACCCGCATCCGGGGCTGCAGTTCGCGCTGGATAGGCCCCGCGACCTCGCTTTCCCGTGCTAAACCGCTCTTTCCCATGGGCGCGCCGGCGAAGAAAAACGACAGTGACGATTCGATCCAGAAGGTGATCGTCACGAACCGCCGTGCGACCTTCGACTACGCCGTCGAGGACAAGTTCGAGGGCGGCCTCGTGCTCGTCGGCAGTGAAGTGAAGTCGATGCGCGACGGCAAGGTCGAGCTCGTCGATGCCTACGCCAGCGTCGAGAACGGCGAGCTCTGGCTCAAGCAGATGTACATTGCACCGTTCGAGCGCGCCGTCGCGTTTCCTCACGAGCCGCGCCGCTCGCGCAAGGTGCTCGTGCGCAAGTCGGAGATCGCCCGCATCGACCGCGCGATCGCGCGCGAGGGCTACACGCTCGTGCCGCTGCGCCTCTACTTCAAGCGCGGTCACGTGAAGGTGGAGCTCGGGCTCGCCAAGGGCAAGAAGACCCAGGACAAGCGACGCGACATCGCCTCGAAGACGGCAGAGCGTGAGGCGCGCGCGGCGATGGGCCGTGCGCGGAAGGAGCGCGGATGAGCGGTTCGGAAGGCCAGGTCGGCCATCTCACCTGGGTGAAGGGCGGCTGGGCGTCGTTCGTCGTCGTGCAAGACGACGTGGTGACGCTTCGCTCGTCGATTCCTTCGCCGCCGGGGTCGCGTATCGATGGGCGCCTGAACGTCGAACCGGCTGCCGACGTGCGCGTGAAGATCCATGGCTCGAAGCTCGAAGCCGACGGCACCTTCACCCTCCGAGGGCGCCTGATCGACGCGAATCGAGAGCTCCGCGACCGCCTCGCGGCTCTCGCCGCGGGCACACCGGCCACCTAGCTGCCGGGCTTGCGCGCGACCGGTCGACACTTCTCGGACGGCGGCATTTCTATTAACTAGGGAAGCACGATGGCGAAGCGAGGCGAGCCGAAGGTCGATCACGAGGCAGCCCGGGAACGCACCATCGGTGCCGAGGCCCAGGCCGACGATCTCCGTATCGATCGCTCCCTTCGCCCCAAGACGCTCGACGACTACGTCGGCCAGACGAAGCACAAGGACAACCTCCGCGTGTTCGTCGAGGCGGCGCGCCGCCGGAGCGAGCCGCTCCATCACTTGCTGCTCTCCGGGCCCCCGGGCCTCGGCAAGACCACGCTCGCGCAGATCTTGGCCCACGAAATGGGCGTCGAGCTGCACATGACGAACGGGCCCGTGGTCGAACACAAGGGCGCGCTCGCCGGGCTACTCACGAAGCTCGGGAGGAACGACATCCTCTTCATCGACGAGATCCATCGCCTCAATCCGGTGGTCGAGGAGAGCCTTTACCCGGCGATGGAAGACTTCCGGATCGACGTCATGACCGGCGACGGCGCGTTCGCTTCGTCCATCCAGATCCCGGTTCAGCCCTTCACGCTCATCGGCGCGACCACGCGCACGGGCCTTCTCACGGCGCCGCTCCAGTCTCGCTTCGGCCAAACGATCCGCCTCGATTTCTATCCCGAGGAAGACCTGGCGAAGATCGTCACCCGCAGCGCGAATCTGCTCGGGATCGCCATCGCGTCGAACGCGGCGCTCTCGATTGCGCGTCGCTCGCGCGGCACGCCTCGTATCGCGAACCGTCTTCTCAGCCGCGTGCGCGACTTCGCCGAGGTGCTCGGCACGGGCAAGATCGACGAGGCCATCGTCCAGAAGTCAGCCGACCGCCTCGACATCGACAGCGCCGGCTTCGACGAGATGGACCGCCGTCTCCTCCGCATCATCATCGAGGACTACGACGGGGGACCCGTCGGCGTGGAGACCCTCGCTGCCGCGCTCGGCGAGCCGCGCGACACGGTCGAAGACGTCTACGAGCCGTACTTGCTCCAGCAGGGCTACCTCGGGCGCACCCCGCGCGGCCGCATCGCCACGCGTCGCGCCTACGAGCACCTGAAGTTGCCGTTCGCCGGCCCCGTGGTCGCGAAGCAAAAAGACCTCTTCGACGACGGCAGCAAGTGAAACCTCGACGAGCGCCGCCCTTCGCGGACAGCGCTCGCCGTTGGTTCGCTGATTAGCGCTGGCGGTCGAGCCGCACTTCGACGGAGACCTGCTCGACCGAGGCGGTGGTCGGGGGCGCCATCTTGCGGATTTCGACGGTCGCCGAGAGGGCCGGCGTCTCCTCGAGGAGGCGACTTGCCAGGCGTTGTGCCAATGTCTCCAGCAACCGGTACGAGCCGCTCGTGCCTTCACCCACCACGACGGTCGAGACCTTGTCGTAGTCGAAGACCTGTCTGAGCTCGTCGCGCCGCGGCAAGACGCTGACGGGGAGGTCCATGTCGACATCGACAATGAAATCTTGAGCCAAACCGCGCTCGGCGCGGGTGACTCCGTGATGGGCGCGGAACCGGATTCCGCGCATGTGGATGCGGTACGTCGAGGCTACAGGAGGCATGTGGGAGGAGCGCATTGTGACGAAAGCCGTTCGTCCCCGAAAGGCCTTCGCGAACCGGGCCGTTCGTTAGGAGTAGCGGTTGCGCCCAAACGATGCGGACCGATACACTCAATGTCGTGAGCGGTGGTCCGGTGCTCGTCGTCGACGACGACATGGTGTCTCGCCATGTCCTCGGGCAGGCGCTTGCTGGCGCGAAGCTCGAGCATGTCGCCGTGGGCTCCGGCGCCGAAGCTCTTGCACAGATCGACAAAGCTCACCCGTCGATCGTGCTGCTCGATCTCGTGATGCCGCAGCCGGACGGCTACCAGATCCTCCGCATCCTCCGAGCTCGGCCAGAGACGCGTGACCTTCCCGTCGTCGTGCTCACCGCGCTCGAGGCCGACGAGGAGATCGCCAAAGCTTTCGAGGCCGGCGCGGACGACTTCGTTCGAAAGCCCTTCAAGCCGGTTGAGCTCGTGGCCCGCGTCCGTGGACAGCTGCGCTTGCGGGCAGCAATGGATGCGCTCGCGCGCCGTGAACGTGACGCCAAGCTCGTGCTCGAGCTCGCCCAGGCGATGGCGTCGAACCTGGATTTCCGGAGCATCCTCTTCACGGTCGTCCAGCGCATCGCCGAGGTGGCGAAGGTCGACCGCGTCTCGATCGTGCTCGTTCGCGAGCAAGAGCAAGTCGGTTACGTCGTCGCTGCTTCGGACGACGAGCAGCTTCGCGACCTTCCCATCGATCTCACGAAGTACCCCGAGATCCAGGAAGTGCTCACGAGCGGCGAGCCCCTCGTCGTGGAAGACGCGGCCACGCATCCGCTCATGGAGATCGTCCGCGCGGGAGGGCAGGGCCGTGCAGCGTTCGCCTCCCTCTGTATCCTTCCGATCCTCTACGAGGACCGACCGCTCGGCGTTCTCTTTCTCCGCTCACGCAAGCCGGGCGTCTTCGGCGAACGGGAGCTCGCCGTGTGCCAGACCATTGCGAGCGCGATGGCCATCGCGCTTCGTAATGCGCGCGTGCTGCAGTCGCTTCGCGATCAAACGCAGCAAGTCACGGTCGCGCGCTTCGAGGCCGAGCGCCGCATGCGCTCGCTGCAGCGGTACGCGGACTTCTTCGACAGCTCGGCCGACGGCATCGTCGTCATCGATCCCGAAGGGCGATTGCTCTTTGCGAACCCGAAGGCGCGCGAAATCACCGGCTACGAAGAGCACGACCTCCGCGGCCGCCGCCTGGAGGAGATCTTCTCGAGCGATGAGATCGGCCGCGGCGAGCAGCTTCGCACCGGCTTCTTGCGAGGCGTGTTCCCGAAAGACGTCGATATCGGGATCATCGCGCGAGGCGGCAAGCCGCTCATCGTCAACGTGAGCTTCGCCGGCGTGCAACGCGAAGAAGGGGCGGTGCTCTGCTCCTTCCGTGACGTCACGCGCCAACGCGAGGTCGAAGCGGAGCTCGTCAAGACGAAGGACTCGCTCCGGCGCGTCATCGACGCTTCGATGGACGCCATCATCAGCTGCGACATGCACGGCAACGTGCTGCTCTTCAATCGCGCTGCCGAACGCATCTACGGCAAGCCGAGCAACAAAGTCCTCGGCACCGACGTCCGGGCACTCTACCCCGAGGGCGTCGCGAAGAAGGTCATGAAGCTGATTCGCGATGGGGGCGGCCGCATCGACGGCATGAAGCTCGACATCGTCGACTCGAACGGCGTGACCGTTCCCGTTTCGTTCTCCGGCGCGCTCATCCACGACGGCGACACGCCGGTCGGCAGCGTCGGCATCTTCACCGATCTCCGCGAGAAGATGCGCATGGAGCAGCAACTCCAGCAGGCGCAGGAGCAGCTCCTCGCGCAAGAGCGGCAAGCGATCGTCGCCGAGCTGGCAGGCGCGGCGGCACACGAATTGAATCAGCCGCTCACGAGCGTCCTCAATTACGCAACGCTCTTGCGACGGCTGCTCCAGGCAGGCACGCCTGCGTCGGGCGCCGCCGAAGTCATCGAAGGCGAAGCCGAACGCATGGCGGAAATCGTCCGCAAGATCGGCAAGATCACGAAGTACGAGACCAAGAGTTACGTCGGCAAACAGAAGATCCTCGACCTGGATCGTGCAAGCGACGCGGACGTCCCCGTCGCGAGCGCGCTCACGAGCGAGATCGCACCGCAGGCGAGGGCATCGGACGAGGGGGATAGCGGGGGCGACCACGAGACGACCGGCACGCGAAAGACTGAAATTGAGCGTCGCCCCGATGGAACCATTGTCCTGAAGCCCGCTGTCGGGAGCAGGGGCGAGCGGGAGTAGCATGAACCGACCGGCGAAACGGGAGGCGGAGGTGCAGGAGAGAGTCACGGTGTCGTCCGTGCCGATCAGTCGCGAGACACTCGTCTCCGCGGCGTCGGCGACCGACGTCGAGGCGGCCTGGCTCGATCGCCTTCTCCTCGCCGCGTGCGAGATGCCGGTGGCGGAGGGCGAAGTCGCCGTCGTCGCCTTCCTCGTTCGCGCCGTGGGTGAGATCTTCCCCACGTTCGGCGTCGGCGCCTGTCTGGTGACGCCCCCTCCGCGTTCTTCGTCGAGCCCCGACGCAACGCTCCCGTCCCCCGGCGAGCAGCGCCTCTTCAAATACGTTCCCGACGGCGAAGAACACCGCGCTTTGGGCGTCGACCCCACGCGCATGTTTCCTGGTTTCGCTTACGAGCGCGTCCTCGAGGTCGAGCCCCACGGCACCACGCTCCACATCTCCAGCGACGACGCGCGCGTCGAAGAACACGATACGCCGATGATGCACGTCGTGAGGCGTGCAGCACTCGCCCTCGAGCGGGGCCTCGGCCTCGCGCGTGCGCATGCCAAGGCTACAGCCGACGCACGCGAGCTCCGCGTCCTCAACTCGCACATGGTGCAGGCGGAGAAGCTCGCCAGTCTCGGGCAGATCGCCGCCGGCGTCGTCCACGAGCTGAACAACCCGCTCACGTCGATCGTCGCCTACACCGATTGGCTCATTCGCAAGGCCGGGCCGACCGGGGATCCCGACAGCCTCGAGCGCTTGCGCCGAATCGGCGAATCCTCGAGCCGCATTCTCCGCTTCACGCGCGACCTCGTGGCGTACGCGCGCCCTTCGAGCGAAGTGCCGGTGCCGGTCTCGATTCGCCACGTCATCGAGCAAGCGCTCGCGTTCTGCGAGCACGTGATCGCGCAGCACGGCGCGGACGTCGAGCGTGTGTTCGGCGACGACGTGCCCACGGTCCGCGGCATGCCGGAGCAGCTCGTGCAGGTCTTCGTCAACCTGTTCACGAATGCGTGCCACGCGATGCCCGCCGACGGCGGGGTGCTCGCCGTCTCTACGCAGCTCAACGAGGAGCGCACGCACGTCATCGTGTTCGTCGACGACAACGGTCACGGCATCGCCACCGATCACCTCCAAGCGATCTTCGCGCCGTTCTTTACGACCAAGGTCGACGGTCGCGGCACGGGCCTGGGGCTCTCGATCGTCAAGAACATCGTCGACAATCATGGCGCCGAGATCCGCGCCGAACGCAGTGCCAGCGGCGGCGCGCGCTTCGTGCTCGCGTTCCCCACGGCTGGTGCCTGAGCCACCGCGCGAGAGAGGAAAAGAGCATTGAAGAACCGTCCGTCGTGGTTCGTGGGGCTCGCCGGCGTTGCCGTGCTCGCGACGTCGGTGCTCACCGTGGGCTGTGCAGTGCACGGCAAGGTGAAGACGTCGGCGTCGGCCAACGAATCGCAGGCCTCGACGGACAGCGACATCGACGGCGCGTTCTCCGGAGCTCCGCCGGCATCGACCGGAACGGTGGCTTCGCGCCCTGCGCCGGCGCCCGAGCCGAGCTCGACGGCCGTGGCCGCTGCTGCGCCGTCTCCTCCTCCCGCGGACGCATGCCCTCTGTCTTGCTACGAGGCGTCGGGCGCCACGCGCATGTTGCTTACGGCCGAGGAAACCGCTCAGGTTCGCACGGCGCTCGAGCCGGCGCTCTCGAGGATGCGAACGTGCGAGTCAGCGGACGCATGGAAGCGGCACGGCTCTCCGATGATGCACCTCCGCCTCGACTCGAACGGCAAGCTGTCGGAGTTCGACGTCGATCCTTCGCGCGGTGACACGGGCTGCTTCGACAGCGCGGCGTCGTCGTCGAACATTTCAGTGACGTTGCCAGGGCGGACCACCGTCCGCTGCGCCGAGCGTTGCGAGCACGAGTCGGCACGCCGCTCGAGCGCCCAGGGCAAGCCGAAGAGCGCCGGCAAAGGCAAGAAGCCCGCGCACGTGACGCAGTAGCGTCGCGCACCGTCGTGGCACCTCCTCTCATAACGCAGTTCGGGGACGACCTCGTGGTCGTCGGGGCCAGTCATCACCCGCTCCGCGACGTCTACCATCTGCTCCTTCGAGCATCCTGGCCGGTCGCGTTCGCGGTCATTTCGGGCACGTTCGTGCTCTTGAATCTGGTCTTCGCGTGCGCGTACGTCGCGAGCGGCGGCGTTGCCAACGCTGCCCCGGGATCGTTCCGAGACGCGTTCTATTTCAGCGTCCAGACGATGGGCACCATCGGCTATGGCGCCATGTATCCGTCGACGAACTCGGCGCACTTCATCGTCGTCATCGAAGCCGTGGTGAGCGTCATGTTCTCGGCGCTTGCAACGGGCATCGTCTTCGCGCGCTTTTCGCGCGCCACGGGGCTTCTCGTCTTTTCTCGCAACGCCTGCATCGCGCCCATGAACGGCGTTCCCACGCTCATGCTCCGCGTGGGCAACGATCGCTCGAACACCATCGTCGAGGCAAACGTGCGAGCCGTGCTCGTTCGCACGGAGAAGACCAGCGAAGGAATCGTCTTCTACCGAATGCACGATCTCGAGCTCGCCCGCGAGCGAACTCCCGCGCTCGCCCGCTCGTGGACGGTCATGCACCCCATCACCGAAGCGAGTCCTCTCTACGGTGCGACGCCGTCGAGCTGTACGATGCAGGAGGTCGAGCTGATCATCACCGTCGCCGGCACGGACGACACGGTGCTGCAACCCGTCCACGGTCGCTATCGCTATCTGCATTCGGACATCGTCTGGGGCGCTCGTCTGGCAGACGTCCTCAGTGAGCTCCCCGACGGTCGCATGCAGCTCGACGTTCGTCGCTTCCACGACCTCACGCCGTCGGAACCCACGGAGTCGTTTCCGTTTCCGACGGCGTCCTGAGGCGACCGTTCAGCGCTGCGCTTCGAACGCCGCTGGGGCTTTCGCTGTCTCGAGCGAGGTCGGCACTTTTGCGAGCACCTTCGACACGGCGTGGGAGATCTTCTTCTCCTTGACCCTGCCGGGCTCGACCTCTTCCTGCGCAAAGCCGTGAAAGACCTGATCGCCCGACGAGCGATCGAAGATGTCGATCACGAGCTCGGCCTGCGTTGCCACCCTCTCCGGCGCGCCGACGAGGAGCGTCTGCCCGGCCGGTGCCAGGATGACTTTTCGGCGGCCCGAAGCATTGCGTACGACGAGATCGGCGGAGCTGGCAGGCGCCTGCACGTAGCCCCGCTTCGCGAGCTCCTCGTCGACGCTCGCTCGCATTGCTTGATCGACCTCCGGCGCGAGCGACGTGAGCTCGAAGCCCACCGGTGCCTCTTGCGCCGTCTCCTGCGCGTAGGTCCGGTAGTGCGTGAGATCCGCGGTTTGAGCTTTGCTCGGGGTCTTGACCTTCTGCGGGCCGGTACTGCTGCAAGCTGCAACCAGCACGGCCATCGCTAGCCATGGCGTACGCATCATGAACCGTGGCAATTCACGCGTCGTGCCATCCCTCGCGACGGTGACGCGCGGACGACGACTCGTTCGAGCGGGGCCCGATGGGGGGGACGGATGGCCCCGCTCCGTTCGGAGGACTCGCGCGGGGCGGCAGGGAAGAGATGACCCGGAGGCGCCGTATTCGGGGCCATGCTCGGTCGCGCAGCCCTCGTCGCCCTCGCTTGCTCCGTCTTCGCGGGATGTCTCGTTCCGACGACGCCCAATCCCACGCCCTCGTCGCACGCTGGGACGCCCGCGGCGACCGACGCCGACATGCAGAAATTCGACGCCATCACGAAGCAGCTCGAGGAGCATCGTACGAAGGCCCTGGACGACTCGGCCATGGAGCTCGAAGCGCACGGCAACGTCCTCTACTGGAAGACCTATCCGGGAATGGCGCCGGTCCTCCACAGCCACGACGCGGACCACGACACGACGGTCGATTACGAGTTCGGCATCGGCGCTGGCGACGACAACAACTTCCGCGCTTCGAGCGGCGTCGTGGCCACGGCGGCGTTGCGCGGCGACAAGGTTCGTTATGAGCTCTTCGACGCTCGAGCCGCGAACGCGCCCGAGGGCGCCGTCGAGTTCGATGCGCCGACGGATGAACAGAAGTACTGGGCCTACGCGGTGAGCGGCGCCGCGCTCTACGTCGTCACGACCGGCGCCGCTCACACGATCTGGAAGGTCGGTGCCGGCGAGCAGAAGGCGACGAAGCTCTTCACGCTCGAAGAGGCGGGGATCAAGGTCGGCATCTTCATGGACTTCGCGGTCGACAACACGACGCTCATGCTCGTCGAATCGGGCCGCCTGTGGCGCGTCGACCTGCAGACTCGGGAAGCCACGCCCATGAGAAACGAGACGGAGATCTCGGGCGCCGTGAGCTTCGACGTCGACGGCGTCGTCTGGGAGGAAGCCACGGCTTTGAAGTTCTTCGACTACCAGGAGAACGTCGTTCGGGACCTCTCCGCCGAGCTCCGGGGATTGTCCTATCGCCTCACGGACTCCCATGGCTCGGCGCACTACTTTTCGTCGCGGACGAGCGGCCCCGGCCACTGTCGCTACGGCGACTGGCTCGTCTACACGGGCGGCGCTGGAATCTTCGCGTACAACCTGAGGTCGCGCGCCGTGCAGCCCATCTTGCTCGACACCCAGAACGAGACCGACGGGCGAATCACGTATGTCGACCCCGTCGCCCTCCACAAAGGCACGCTCTTCGTCACCGGGCTCACGTCGCCGAGCGGTTCCGTCGGCGCCGAAGGCCCTGTGTACCAGGTCGATCTGAACGACGTCTTGAAGTGACCTGGCGCCCAAAGTGCCAAATGCGTTCGGGTACGGAGGATTGATTGAGTTTGGTGGCGCCGTCCATCAAACTCGGTCGAATGCGTCGTACGAGCCTTGGCGTCCTTGTTGGTCTTTTGGTCCTTGGCGTCTCGTCCTCGGCGTGGGCGACGACGTACCAAGTCGGGCCGAGTCGCACGAACAAGGATCTGGGCGCGGTGGCCGACAAGCTGGCCGCCGGCGACGTCGTCGAGCTCGACGGTGACGCCACGTATCCGTCGGTGAGCTTCGATCGCTCGGGAATGGCCGCCGCGAAGATCACGATTCGCGGTGTGAAGGTGAACGGCAAGCGGCCGATTCTGAGCGGCGGAACGAATACGATCCAGGCCTCGGGCGATCATTACGTATTCGAAGGACTCGAGATTACCGGCGGTACGGGGCGTTGCTTCTTCCACCACGCCGACGACATCACCCTTCGAGACAGCGTGATTCACGACTGCCCGGGGCAGGGAATTCTCGGCGCGGACAACGACTCGGGGTCGATGCTCCTCGAGTATTCCGAAGTCTACAAGTGTGGCGCCGGCGACAAATACCATCAGATTTACATGGCGACCGACGAAGCGGCCCACCCCGGCTCCGTCTTTCGCATGCAGTTCTGCTACGTCCACGACGGCAACGGCGGCAACAACGTCAAATCACGCGCCGAGCGAAACGAGATTTATTACAACTGGGTCGAGGGCGCGTTCTATCACGAGCTCGAGCTGATCGGGCCGGACCCCGAGGGTGGCATCGATCCCGATTTGAAACGTGAAGACTCCGACGTCGTCGGCAACGTCCTCGTCAAGCGCTCGGATTTCAACTTCGTGCGCGTGGGCGGAGACGGAACGGGGGACTCGAAGGGGCGATATCGATTCCTCAACAATACGTTCATCGGATTCGGTGAAGGCTCCACGGTATTTCGTGTGTTCGACGGCGTCGATTCGATCGAAATGCACGACAACGCCTTCTGGTCACCGGGGCAGGGCTACAAGATCGTGCGCGAGACCGAGGCGAGCTGGGTCTCGGGAGAGCAGATCTCCGGTCAGAACAACTGGCTCCTCGCGAGCCTCACCGCGGCGCCTTCGGGGTGGACCGGGAATCTGACCGGCGGCGACCCTGGCTTCACGAATGCGGCCTCGAACGACTTCTCGCTGAAGGCGGATAGTCCGCTCGTCGACAACGGAACCCTCTCGGTGAGCGAGCCTCCCGGGCACGACTTCCCATCGCCTCTCGCGCGACCGCTCTTTCACCCGCCGCGGCGGACGCTCCTCGCTCCCGGCACCGCCGAGCGTCGCCCCGACGTTGGCACGATCGACATCGGCGCCTTCGAGTTCGGGACTGGTCCTGCGGCGACACTCGATGGCGGAACCGGATCGGAGGGCGGGCCGGGCACGTCGGGTTCGTCGGGTTCGTCGGGGTCGAGCGGCAGCGGCGCGGCGGACGGGAGCGACGGCGGCAGCGATGGCTGTGGTGTCGGCGGCCGTGCAAGCAGTGGCGGAGCCGGACTTCTCGGGCTCGTCGCGCTCGTCTTCGTCCGTCGTCGTCCGCGCCAGAAGTAGGCTGCGGCCTCAGTCAGGATGGCGCGTTCATGATCCTGCGGGAGGTCGGCGGCTACCGCGCGGCCCCGGCTTCGGCGGCTCGGGCGGGCCCGGCGTCCAGACGAACTTGTCGATGAGCGCCGGCGGACCTTTCACGAGGACGTCGTCCTTGCCCACGGTCCAACCTTCGATGCGTCCGTCGCGGTGCACGCAGAGACGCACGAAGTGTTTGAACCCGGGGTGCCCGAGCACCGTGAACGCTTGCTGATGCTCGAAGCCGAGGACGGCGAGGATCGTGAGGTAGATGCCGAAGACGAACGAGCCGCCGAACGCCGAGGCGATGATGACGGCGGTGTCGCCGGCCATGGCGGGAAGGCGACTGGTCGAGAGACGAAGCGCCATCGGCAAGAGCCCCAGCGCCACGCCGAAGGGCGCCGCGACGAAGGCGATGCCGCGCTTCTCCTGGCCCTGGTGAGCGATGAAGTAGAGGCCGAACGTGAGCGCGGTTGCCATCGCGATCGACGTGAAAACCAGCGTATGGGTGCCGTTTCGTGCGGCCCACAACTGGAGCGAGGCGAGCAGCGCGAGCGCGACGTGGACGAGCGCACCGGCGCGGAAGAGCGTGAGGCGCACGGGAACTTCGGCCACGAGCTTCCGGCACTGGACGGCGTTCGGGTAGGCCGCGTCCGGCGGGCCCGACGGCTTCGGATACGGGCCGATGCGCGTGCCGTGCAAGAACGCGCCGCCGCCGCCGGCGATGACGTGCATCGATCGATCGACGCGCCGCCGCTCGTAGTGATGGAAGTCGCCCGCGATGTAGAAGATGCGATCGCGCTCGAGACTGAGCTTGCAGGCCGCGAGCATGCGCGCGCCGGGATCGTTGCGTAGCCCGTAGGCCATGGCGGGGTCGCCGGCCACGAACAGCACTGCGCGATCGGCGTGGGCGCGTCGCCAGCGGGTGAAATACGAACGCTGCCGGAAGTCGACGCGACCGAGCTGGCGATCGGCGCCGAACAGGTCGAGGCCTGGCGCGAGAGGCAGCGCGAAGTAGCTGGCCTCTTGCACCGGCTCGTACCCGCGCAAGACGAGGCGTCGTCGCCGCCGAATGCCGACGCCGGAGAAGAAGGCTTTCACCGATCGTCCAAAGGCGACGATCAACCCGTACGCACCGCCGACTTCGTCGAGATGGAGCTGGCGTGCGACGAGACCGACCTTGCGGCCGGTGCGGATCCGGAGCTTCCGTCCGAGCTTTGGTGTCGGATCGACATCGTCGGTGCGGAACGGTTCGTCGACGCTCCGGCGGAAGAGACGTCCGAAGCCGTCGAGGCCGTCATACCAATCGTGATTGCCGGGCACGCCGAGGACGACGCGCTTGCGGTTGCTCGCGCGGGTCCTACGGAGCTGCTCGTTCCACGGAAGTACGAGTCGCTTGTAGATTTCGTCTGCCGTTGCAACCGGGTAGGCGACGTCGCCGCCGAACACGAGCAGATCGCCACGGGGCAGTGTGCGCTTGTGTCCGGCATCGTCCGCGCATTCGTAGGTCGACGCGAGCATCTCGCCCACGCCCGCGCTCACGTCGCGATCGTCGCCGGTGTCGGCCACGAAGTCGATCCACACGGGCCGATCCAGGGCCTCGACCAAGCTCGCCGCCGGTTTGGTGGTGCCGAGCGGCCCATTGCCGGCCTGGGGATCGCCGTCCGGGGAGGACGTGCGCGATTGACCGCCTCGCAGCACGCTCACCGTGGCCCGCAGGAGCTCCTCGGGCGCATTGGGCCTCATCCAGTCACGCGAGTCGACCGACTCGGTGGCGATGGCGCGGGCGACGAAGTTCCTTAAGTGCCCAAATAGGGAGGTGATGCCGTACCAGCGTATGGCGAAGGGCGGGTGGGCTCCGTGCCGGAACACCAGCGGCCCCAGCCGATCGCCACGCGGCTCGAGAAAAATAGGCACGAGAGGCTCGGCGGAGCTCGCCGGAGGGAGGTCGTCCTCGTCGGTGACGGACGCGTGACTCGGCTGGCCGGCCCCGCTTTCGAGGGCCCCAGAGGCTTGCAACGCCGACGTGTCCCCCGATGTATCCCCGGCCGTCGTCGGGGCATCTTCGTCGGGTCCGTCCGGGGTCTCCGTCCCGTCCTCGAGCAGCACATGGAAGAGGATAGCGTTTTTGGGTTACCCTCGTCCGGTCTCAATGCGAAGAAGACTCGCTCTCGGGGTGCTTTCGGCGTTGGCGCTTCTTTCGGTCGGAGTTCGGGCCGGGGGTCCCAATGTCAAAGGGAAGATCACTGGGCAGGACAAACTCGTCCTCGACGTCTACGCGGAATCGGCCAAGCCCGAGTCGCGTCGATGGGCGTGGCGTGAGCCCTCGCCATCCGTCGCCGCGCAGTTCCGGACGCTGTCCGGAAGTCCGTCGCGCGACCTCTGCATCGCGGCGACGCGTTCGGAGAACAGCGGCCCGCAAGAGCCGATCCGCATGACGGTGACGGGCGGGCGCGTGTTCCCGACCACCATCGCGGTGACGCCGGGCACGCCGCTCGCGTTCAAGAACTTCGACCCGTTCAAGCACCGCCTTTACATCGTCGGTCAGGCGACGATGAAGGCGGAGGATCTCCAGCCCAACGCGGCGCGCACGTGGTCTGCGCCCGGGCCTGGAAAGTACGAGGTCCGTGACGAGCTCTTCCCGAGCATTCGCACGTTCATCGTGGTCGATCCGCAGGTGGTCCAGATCGCCTACCCGAGCCGTGACGGAGCCTTCAGCTTCGCGCTGCCCCAGGGTGAGTACGTGCTGAAGGCATACTTCGGAGGAAAGCAGGTCGGTAAGCCGCTTCCCTTCAACGCCAAAGATCGCTCCACACTCGAACTGAAGGATCCGTTCAACGTGGGCGTCGCCGAAGGGGCGGATTCGAAATGATGATCCTGTCGCGCATCTGGTACGTGATCCTCGCGCTGCTCCTGGCAGCGGCGTACTACGTCGTGTCGCTCGCTGTCGGGCAGTACAACCGCCGCAATGGCGCGGCGATGGAAGAGACGCTCAAGTCGGACAGTCAGTCCGTGAGCTGGGCGTTGCAGCTCGATGCCCGCCGTCGTCTCGACGTCTTGCTCCTCGCTGCGGCCGATCCCGCGGTCGGCAAGGCACTCCGTGCCGCCAACGCCAAGGACCCGATTCCGCCGACCTCCAAGGAGGAGGGCGCGAAGGCCCTTCGCGCGTTCAACGAGAAGCTGCCGGCCGAGTACAAGAACGATGCGCTGTTCGTCACCGATCGTGACGGCCGCGTCGTCGCACAGGTCGGCTACGACAGCGCCAACGCGTTCCCCGAGTTCGAGCTCGGTGGTTACGCCGCCGTGTTCGATGCGCTCCACGGCTTCCTCCGCGACGACACGTGGGTTTGGGGCGGCCGCATCGCGCGCGTCGTGACCCGCCCCGTCGAAGACGAAGTGGGTCAGCCGCCGCTCGGCGCCGTCGTCGGCCTCCGCTGGGTCGACAACAGCTTCGCCAAGGAAATCGGCAAGCGCACGCGCACGAACATCGCGTTCTATGCGCTCGGTCAGAATATCGCGCGCGCGGCCAGCACCGAGGGCTTCGAGGAGAACTCGCTCGAAGCGCTCGGGGCCGATCTGAAGGCTGTCTACGAGGACAAGCAGTTCAAGGAAGGCGGCCGTACCGACGTTCGCCCGCTCGGCGACGGTGAGAAGGGCGGCGTGCTCTTCGTGCGTCTCCCCGGCGAAGCGTGGGAGCTCAACGCAGGCTTCGCGGTCGCGCGTCCGAAGGTCTCCATCCCGACGGCGATGGGCTTCATCCAGGGCGCCGACGATCAGGACAAGAAGAACGTGAAGCTCTGGATCGTCGCGGCGCTCGTCGTGGGCGCGTCGGCGATCGGCATCCTCTTCTCGTTCCTCGAGAGCTCGCTTCCGATGCGCGAGATGGCGCGTCAGGCAGCGCGCTTGAAGAGGGGGGAGATCGACGTGCTGTCGCTCCCGCAGTTCCGCGGCGGCTATCGTCCGATCGCCTCCGACATCAACGCGGGCATCCAGCGCGTCGTCGAAAAAGGCGGTGGAACGGCGCGCAAGCCGGCCGACCTCGAGTCCATCTTGGGCCCGGTGCCTGCGCAGCCCAGCATGAGCGCGTTCTCCTTCCCCATGGCCGACGCGTCGGCGGTGCCTCAGGCCGTGCCGCAAGTTCCGCCCGGCCCCCCCGCGCCCCAGGGGCCGCCTGCGCCCACCGGTGCGAATCGTCCCGCTCCGCCCGGCGTTCCCAATGGACCGCCGCCGCCCCTGAACCGTCCGAACGCGCCGCCCATCCCGGGTGGAACGCGTCCCGGCATCCAGGATCGAACCCAGGCGATGCCGGGCGTGAACCTTCCCGGTCTCCCGCCGCCCGGACCGGCAGCGGGCGCGCCGCCTCCGGTCAATGCGCACAGCGCGACGGTCGCCGCGGCGGGGGCGCCAGCCTATCCGGCGCCGCCTCCGACGAAGCCCGCCGCGATGGCCGCCGTCAACGCGGCTGACAAGGAAGAAGAAGAGCAGACGATGGTCGCGCAGCCGTCGGCGGACCTCATCGCCGCGACCGGCGGCGGTCCGGCCGTCACCGATCCCGCTGCGGAATGGCACGCGGTCTACGAGGAGTTCCTCAAGACCAAGCGCGAATGTGGCGAGCCGATCGACGGCCTCACGTTCGACAAGTTCAAGCAGACGCTTACCAAGAACCGTGACGCGCTCATCCAGCGCCACGGCTGCAAGCGCGTGAAGTTCTCGGTCTACGTCAAAGAGGGCCGCGCCTCACTCAAGGCCACGCCCGTGCGCGACTGAGGCGACCGAGAACGGAAGTCCCGCACATTCGTCGCGAAACGCCGGCCGCGCATCCAGAGCGCGCGCCGGCGTTTTCGTTTCTGAAGGTCGTGCGCCTGTCGGGGAGCCGAGCGCGCCGTACGGAACGAGGCTTGCACTTCGGAGCCGCATGGACCGCACGGCGCTGCACCTCGAGCTTCGCAATGGCCTGGAAATCTCGGATGAGCTGCGTCGGCACGAGCATGCGCTCGAGAACGATGGGCTTGCAGCACGGCTCTCCGCGCTTCACACGCTTCTCGACGACCTCGAGCGGGAGATCGGCCAGTCCCACGTAGGCCTCGTGGCCAGACACCTTCACGCGGGCCACGAGGTTCACCGTCTGGTGCGAGAGCTCGCCGAGCGGCGTCGGGAAGTACCGCTTCGATTGAGGCGTCGCCTTGCGCTGCTCGTCGCTACCGGGCGACGCATCGCGGCAGGCCTCACCGAGCCTGGCGCGCGTGTGCGGTCGAAGCCGGTGGCCGGGATTCTTCCGCTCGCACGTCTCGTCCCGCAAGACGTCCACTCGGTCGTCGACTACCTCGCGAGTACCGCCACGCTCGCCAGCACGTTCGTCGCTCGGACGAAAGCCGCGAAGATCGTCGGAGCGAACCTGGCGTCCACCGGCGGTGCACTCTCGAAGCTGACCGACCAGCGCCTCAGCGTCGTGAAGGCGATCCCGATCGAGGCACACGAGGGACTCGACTACCTCTGGGGCGCCGTCGCGATCGCGTCTCCGTTCGTATTCGGTTACGCAAAGAAGGATCGACTCGCGAGTACGATTCAAATTGCAGCGGGTGTAGGGACCATCCTCTCCGCGCTTTTCACCGACTACCGCGCGTCGAAGGGCCTGACCCGCCCTCATCGCTCACACGGCGGCCCGGCGGCGAGGCGCCTTCCTCACATGCAAAAACCGCCTTCCGAGCACGACGAGCCCGACGAGTATCGCGTGCGCATGCGACGCGTTCCAGACGTGCAAAGACCGCTCGAAGGACTCTCGTCGGCGCCCACCGATTGGCACCCCGATGCCGATGGCAAAACCGAATTGCCCTGACGCACGATTCTAATTTTCGGCGGTACGGGCCTTCGTTTAGCGTGGCCCTCCATGCGGAACGGAAGGCTCCTCGTCGCGCTCGGCTCCATCGCACTCGTGCTCGGGAGCGCGTCGCCTGCGTCCGCCACCAGCGTGCTCGAATTCCCGGACAACGGCTCCGAACAAGAAGGCCGTGGCGGGGCGTGGATTGCGCGCGCGTCCGATCCTCTCGCGACGATGTTCAATCCCGCGGGACTGGCGGGACAGCCCACGCGCTTCACGATTCAGATGAACATCAACTTCGAGCACACCTGCTTCACGCGCGTGAAGGCAGCCTCCGATACATCGGTCGATCCGCTCGTCGGGCCGAATGGCGTGTTTCCGAAAGTCTGCAACGACGTGCAGGCGAATCCGAATCCGCAGGTCGGTATCACGTGGCGCGCCACCGACAGGCTGGGTGTCGGCCTGCTCTTCATCGCGCCGAGCGCGGGGGGCGAGAAGACGTTTCCCGAATTCGTGAATGACGCCGGTGGCCAGCCCCAGGCACCGCCGAATCGGTATTTGCTCATCAAGCAATCGGGCATCATCGCATTCCCGTCGATCGGTGTCGGCTACGAGGTCATCGACGACTTGCGACTCGGCGCGAGCTTCTCGTGGGGCTTCGCGCGCCTCAAGCTGGCGAGTGCTGCGCCGGCCCTCAACACCGACAACGCCACGCCGCAGAACGACGCGATCGCCAACCTGCAGGTCGCCGACTACTTCGTTCCGTCGGTGAACGTCGGCGCGCTTTGGAGCGTGACGCCGGAGATCGACATCGCCGGTTGGTACAAATGGACCGACGTGGTCAAAGCGCGCGGCGACGCCGGCACGGCGACGAACTTCTATACGAAGCAGAACGCGCAGGGCGACAACAAGAACGTGCGTTACGGCGACACCATCTTCGAGGACTGCGGCACGGGCTTGCCCACGAAGGCGTGCGGGAACGGTGGCAATGCCACCGTGAAGCTGAACATCCCGATGGAGGCGAAGCTCGGCGTCCGCTATCACAAGCCGCGCGACCGCCGGCCGAAGTGGGCGCAGGAGAAGGGGAGACGCCTTCGCGATCCGATGGCGACCGATCTGTTCGACGTCGAGGCGGACGCCACGTGGGCGAACAACTCGGCGGCGAGCACGATCGAGATTCGCTTCCCGGGCGACGCCTCCGGACGCGGTCTGCTTCCCGTCGCCGGCGTCCAGGGCGGCGAGATCCCTCCGAACGCCGACCAGGTCCGCGGCTTCAAGGACGTCTTCGGCATCCGCGTCGGCGGCGACTACAACATCCTTCCGGATCAGCTTGCCGTACGCGCGGGCGGCTTCTTCGAGTCGAGCGCAGCCAATCCGCAATTCCAAAACATCGACTTCGCGGCGACGTCACGCTTCGGCCTCGCGTTCGGCGGCACGTACCGCATCCGCCTCGGCACCGAAGAAAGCTCGAGCGCAATCGAGCTCATGCTCGCCTACGGCCACGTGTTCTTCGCAGACCAGAGCCGTACGGACGCGAATGCGGACGGCCTTCACGCGCTCGCCGGCACTTCCTGCAACAAGAGTGATCCGGTGAGCCCGTCGAAATGTGCGGACGGCAGTGAGCGCTATCGAACGAAGTGGCCGGTGAACCTCGGGACCATCACGAACTCGGTCAACGTGATCAACGTCGGGCTCGCTTACAGGTTCTGAGAAAGATAAGCTTCTGCCATGAGCGATACGCGCAAGGTCATCATCATCGGCTCCGGTCCGCGGGCCACACAGCCGGCATCTACGCAGCGCGCGCGAATCTCAAGCCCCTCATGTTCGAGGGCCTTGCGCGCGGTGGCATCCCGGGCGGTCAGCTCATGATCACCAACGACGTCGAGAACTATCCGGGCTTCCCGTCGAAGATCGCCGGGCCGGAGCTCATGGCGGCGTTCCGTGCACAGGGCGTGCACCAGGGCGTGGAAATCCGCACCGAAGACGTGAACAAGGTCGACTTCTCGAAGCGTCCCTTCACGGTCTGGGCGGGCGACGACAACATCGAATACAAGGCCGAAACGATCATCATCGCGACGGGCGCGCAGGCCAAGTGGCTTGGCCTCCCGAGCGAAACGGCGCTTCAGGGCAAGGGCGTCAGCGCCTGCGCCGTGTGTGACGGCGCCTTCTTCCGCAACCAGGACGTCGCGGTCATCGGCGGTGGCGACACCGCGATGGAAGAGGCGATGTACCTCTCGGGCCTCTGCAAGAACGTGACGCTCATCCACCGCCGCGAGGAGTTCCGCGCGAGCAAGGCGATGCAGGATCGCGTCGTCAAGAACCCGAAGATCAAGATCCTCTACAACACCGAGGTCGACGAGATCCTCGACGTGTCGCGCGGCGAGGTCACCGGCCTCCGCGTTCGCAACAACAAGACGAACGACAAGCACGAGATCGCCGTCACCGGCTACTTCGTCGCCATCGGCCACACGCCGAACTCGGAGCTTTTCAAGGAGTTCCTCGAGCTCCATGACAACGGCTACATCCGCACGAAGCCGGGCACCACGCAGACCTCCGTCCCGGGCGTTTTCGCGGCCGGCGACGTCCAGGACTTCGTCTATCGTCAGGCCGTGACGGCCGCTGGATCCGGCTGCATGGCGGCGCTCGAAGCCGAGCGCTGGCTGGCCGCCAACGGCGAGCACTGAGTCGTTTGTGCGGGCCTGCTCCGGTAGTGTAGGCTTCGGCCTGTGACCGAAGAGCAGGCCGCCGCCGCACGAGTCGAGCACGCCGAGGCGAAAGCCCCGCCGAACGAGACCGAGAGCGGGTCGGACACGGGGCCCACGACTGTCGAGCGCGAGGCGCAGCTTGCGCGCGTCCCGTTCTTCGAGGGCCTCACGCCCGAAGCGCTCACGATGATCGCTCAGGTCACGACGGAAGAGGCGTACCCGTACGGAACGCGGATCTTCCAGTACGGCGATCCGGGCGACAAGCTGTACATCATCCTCGAAGGCAAGGTCCGCATCTCGCGCGAGGTCGGCGGCATGGGCGAAGAGGCCCTCGCGGTGCTCGGCGCCGGCGAGATCTTCGGAGAGATGTCGCTCCTCGACGAGTCACCTCGTTCGGCGGGCGCGATCGCCCACGAAAAATGCCGTCTTCTCGTCATCACGAAAGACGCGTTCGACGACCTGCTCTTCCTCCACAAAGATCTCGCGTACGAGGTTCTGTGGAGTTGTGTCCGCATGCTCGCCGCGCGTCTCCGCGAGACGAACGACAAGCTCACGTTCTTGTCGACGAGCGGGCGCTTCTGAGCGGGCGCTTCTGAGTCTGCGTACGGTCGCGCCGACGTTGACGACGTCGCATCGAGGCATCTAGCGTGGCATCCGATGATGCCGATCGCGAAGCCCTCGAAGTTGGTCGCGCACGTGATGCTGGCGGCCGGTCTGGCCGTCTCCGTTCCTCTCGCTGCGTGTGGTGGTGGCGGTGGAGGAGTGGAACCCCAGACGCCCGGAGCTGCAGCTTCGACGGCGCCCGGCGGGTCCACCGTTCCGGGAACGCCGACCGCGCCCGTTGGTACGGCAACGACGGGTCCAGCGGCCTCCGCGACGGTCGCGCCCGGTGGCCCGACGTCTCCGATGGCTCCCATGAAGGCGAGCGCCATGGGCGAAGATCTTCAGAAGCTCGGTCTCGACGCGAAGGCGCTTCCGTCGCTGAACAGGCTTCCACCCGAGAAGCTTCGTCAGGTGATGAAGACGTTCAACAAGGCGCTCGGCACGCAGTGCACGGGGTGCCACGAGGCGAACGACTTCCACGCGCCGACGAAGAACAAGAAGATCGCGTCGAAGATGTGGGATCTTTACGTACGAGGTCTGGTCGCGGAGGACGGAGGCCCCGTCTTTTGCGACTCGTGTCACGAGGGGAAGATGGAGTTCCTCGATCGCCACGACAAGAAGGCGCTCAGCGCGTGGATGGACGAGAACTTCGTCAAGAAGCTGAAGCGCGTCGACAAGAAGGAGAATGGCTGCGAGACGTGCCACGGCGATCCGTTCGAGCCGCACATCCTCGCCACGTGGGTGAAGTAGTCACCGTGTAGCGCTGCTCGCGTGCATCGAAGCACGGGCGTGCAGCGCTTCTCGAACGCGAGCGGACGTGGCTCGTCGGTGCGCGATTTCGTGCACGCGATCGGGGCCGAACAAGCGCTCCAGTGACCGTTGGTGCGAGCCGGAATTTGCAAGCGAATTCCGAAGCTTTTGTGCCAACTCGTGGGTTCTTTCCAGCCGTTTGCTTGACTCAGATACGCCCGTTCAGTACGCTGAACAGTGTGCAAGGCCTGACTCAACGCCAGCAAATGGTGCTCGACTTCATCCGCCAGTCGATCGCCGACCGCGGTTATCCGCCAACGCTGCGCGAGATCGGCGCACGCATGGGGATCCGGTCGACGAACGGCGTCAACGATCACCTGCGCGCGCTCGAGCGCAAGGGATACCTCACGCGCGAAGACATGAAGAGCCGCGCGCTCCGTCCCACCGCACACTCGAGCGGTGAGGCGCAGAACGACTCGGCGATGCCGAGTCCGCTCGAAGACGAAGACGTCATCGACGTGCAGGTTCTCGGGCGCGTCGCGGCAGGTCTTCCGCTCTTTGCCGAGGAGCACATCATCGACACCGTGCGTGTCGACCGCGGACTGCTCAAGGGCGGTCGCGAGGTCTTCGGCCTCCGCGTCCAGGGCGACTCGATGATCGACGCGGGCATCCTCAGCGGCGACTACATCTTCGTTCGCAAGCAGCTCACGGCGAGCCGAGGCGACATCGTCGTTGCCCTCATCGGCGACGAGGCCACGGTCAAGTACTACTACCCGGAGAAGGACTACGTTCGCTTCCAGCCTGCGAACAAGTCGATGGCTCCGATTCTCGTACGCGCGGTCGACTTCAAGCCCACGATGCTCCTCGGCGTCGTCGTCGGCGTCTTCCGAAGGCTCTAAGCACTCGAAGTAGTGTTGACCCCCGCCTTTCGAGACTGTTACGTCTCGTAACCAACGAAATGCGGGGCTGGCTCGACTTCGTGAGTTTGAAGCTCGTGGCAGCGCGAGCTGCCATGCAAACCGGCGCGCTCGCGCTTGCGCTTGGTCTCGGTCTCACTCTCAGTCTCACTGGGTGCGGGAGCGTCTACTACTCGGTGTCGATGAACGCGGCGCAGTCGCGGATCGAGCAGGCGCGCGCGATGGGCGCGGAGACTGCCGCGCCGTACGAGTACTACTACGCGCGCGAGCACATGCGGCAAGCCGAGGTGGAAGCGGCGGACGCAAGCTACGGCGATGCGGCCTCGTACGCCGAGACCGCCGAGCAGTACGCCCAGAAGGCCATCGACTTCATCCTCGCAAGTCGCAAGGGTGAAGCGAAGTGAGCGAGCGCTCGGCGCAGGGAGTGTGGGGGTGCTGAGCACGCGTCGGCCATCGCGCGTTCTCGGCGTCGGCCTTCTCGCGATCGTGCTCACGACCTCGTGCGCCACTACGCCGGTCTTGCGGGGGCGCATCGCCGGCCTCAACGAAGTCGTGGCGAAGGCCGAGCAGAGCGGCGCCAAAAAGTGCGCGCCGAAGGAGCTCGCGCTCGCCAAATCCCATCTCGAATTCGCAGCTACGGAGCTCGATCAAGGCGAGCTCTCTGACGCGGAGCGACACCTCGCGCTGGCCGAGCCGAATGCGCAAGCGGCGCTCGCGCTGAGCCCGCGCGACAAGTGCTCCGGCGCGCCCGCGCGCGAAGGTGATCGCGACGGCGACGGCATTGCGGACTCGCTCGATCGCTGTCCCGACGCGCGCGAGAACTACAACGGCTTCGAAGATCTCGACGGCTGCCCCGACGATCCCGACACCGATGGTGACGGCATCCCCGATTCGCGCGACGCGTGCATGCTCGAGCCGGAGGACAAAGACGGCTATCTCGACGACGACGGTTGCCCCGAGCCCGACAACGATCTCGATGGCATTGTCGATGCGAAGGACAAATGTCCAAACCAAGCCGAAGACCCTGACGGTTATCAGGACGACGACGGCTGCCCCGACGACGACAACGACAACGATACGGTCGCGGACATCTACGACGAATGCCCGAACACGCCGGGCCAGCCGAGTGGCCCTCGCCCGGGCTGCCCGAACCTCGTCGTCGTCACGGCGCGCGAGATTCGGATCACGCAGCAGATCCAATTCGACTTCAACAAGGCCACGATCAAGCCGGTCTCGTATCCGATTCTCGATGCCGTACGTGACGTGCTCACGACGAATCCGAAGATCATGATCGAGGTCCAGGGCCATACGGACAACGTCGGTCAGCCCGCGTACAACCAAAAGCTCTCGCAGCAGCGAGCCGACGCGGTGAAGGCATACCTGTCCTCGCACGGCGTGGACGCATCGCGTCTTGTCTCGAAGGGCTATGGCATGACGCAACCCCTCGTCCCGAACAACACCGAGGGCAACCGTGCCCTGAACCGCAGAGTTCAGTTCATTCGAACGGAAAACCCCTAGTTTTTAGCGGGTTTCGTTCACGTCTCGCTCGCGGATTTCGGGAGACATTCTCGGCGACCGCTGCCGTGTGATGGTCACGGTTGCGCTTTAGCGAAACGCGTCGTCGAACCAAGGCAAGCAATGTCACAAGTTGGCGACGCTTTCTCGAACAAGCGAAGACCGAATCGGTGTAATGCACCGAGTACCGTGCAGACTCGTCAAGTGCCTAGTGGTTCGAAACGCTCGGTTCGCTCGCTCGGCTTCGCTCTCTCGTTGGGGTTAGCCCTCGCGTTCGGCGTCACCACGCCGAAGGTGGTGTTCGCACAGAACGCCAAGGTCGAAGCCGCCGCCAAGGCCCTCCAAAAGAAGGCCATGGAGGAGGATTACCTCACGACCGAGTTCGCGAAGGCTCAGGACAAACTCGATAAGGCGATCAAGGAGTGCGGAACCGACAAATGTTCCGCGCCGGTTCGCGCGCAGTTGCGTCGTGACCTCGGTGTCGTCCAGATCGGCGGTCAACTCGATCGCGAGAAGGGCATCCAGAATTTCGTCGAAGCGCTGAAGCTCGATCCGAGCACGGCGCTCGATCCCGACCTCAAGACGAAGGAGCTCGACTCCGCGTTCGCCGAGGCCAAGAAGCGCGCGGCCGGTGGTGCGCCGTCGGCGCCTCCCGCGACGCCCACCCACGGTGGTGGCGCGGCGACGGGCGGAGCCACGGGCGCTGCCACGGGCACGACGGAAGGTCAGCCCCAGGGCGACTTCACGCACACGCCGGCGCCGGAGCAGCAGTACCGCACGCCCATCCCCGTCTACGCCGAGTACGCCGGCGAAGAGCAGCTCGTCAAAGTCATCGTCCGTTACAAGGGCTTTGGCATGACCGAGTGGAAGGCCTACGAGCTCAAGAAGACGGGCGAGAAGGGCTGGGGCGGTCTCCTTCCTTGCGGCGACGTCCAGCAGGGCGTCACGCAGTACTACATCCAGGGCTTCAACGCCGAGAACGACCCCGTCGCCACCGGCGGTGACCGCGCCCGCCCGTACAAGGTGCCGGTCAAGCGCGAGAAGGTCGCGAACCCTCCGCACCTCCCCGGCGAGGCCCCTCCCACGCAGTGCCAGGACACGGGTGACTGCCCGCCGGACTTCCCGGGCTGCAAGAAGGCCGCGGGCATCGGCGGCACCAAGGAGACCACGCAGGAGTTCATCGGCAAGGGTGGCGGCGAGTTCTGCGAAGAGGATAGCGAGTGCCACAGCGGCACCTGCCAGGACAACAAGTGCACCGAGCCGGAGGGGCCGAAGAAGACCCCGAAGATCTGGGTCGGTATCTGGGGCGCCTTCGACTACTCGTTCCTCCCGAGCGCGGACGACGTCTGCAAGCTCTCGGGCACGAGAGAGGGCCAGCTGCCGATCAACGACAAGAACTACTACTGCGTCCAGGACGGCAACGACTACCCGTTCCGCCAAATTCCGCAGCAGAATAACCCGCGCAACGGCGAGAACGCCGCCATCCTCCCTGGCACCTCGGACAAGGTCTCGGGCGGCGGCGCGTTCGGCAACATCCGCATCATGGCGTCGCTCGACTACGGCCTGACCAACAACTGGATGGTCGGCGCGCGCCTCGGCTACGTCTTCAACAACTACCCGGGCCAGGCGGCGAAGGACGACGGCAAGACGTTCGCCCCGATCCACCTCGAGCTCCGCGGCACCTACTACTTCGGCAAGGACGGCTACACGGCGAAGCTTGCCCCGTACGCCTTCGCCGGCGGTGGCGTCTCGACCTTCGACGCGCACGTCAAGGTCACGGTCGTCGAGCAGGAGGGCGGCCCCGGCGCCGGCGGTCCTAAGACCCAGAAGGAAGTCGATGCCTGGAACATCTCGGGCCCGGGCTTCCTCGTCTTCGGCGGCGGCGCGCGCTTCGCGCTCAACCACCGCATGGCCCTCTCCGGTGGCCTCCGCCTGAACCTGGCCTTCGGCCAGTCGTTCATGCCGAGCATCGGACCGGAGCTCGGCTTCCTCGTCGGCTTCTGAAAGACGCCGGTTAGGCAACGTGAGCGGGCAGCGAAGACTTCGCTGCCCGTTTGCGTTTCTGGGGGTACGGTAGGGGCGGAATGCGAAAGCTCCCTCCGCTCTCGTCGACCATCGCGCGCATGAAGCCCGCCGTGTTTGCGGAGCTTCAAGCGCGCATCGATCGTTTGTCGGCTCGCGGACTGGACCTCGTGCCGCTGCAGATCGGCGACACGCATCTCGCGCCGCCACCTGCCGCGCAGAAGGCCCTCACCGACGCCTCGGGCTCGGACACGTCGCTGTTTCGCTACGGTCCCACCGCCGGCCTCGCTCCACTTCGCGAGGCCATGGCGGCGCGCGTGCGTGCGCACGGCGTCGAGGTCGACCCTCAGAGCGAGCTGCTCATCGGCAACGGCGGAACGCACGCGCTCTTCTGCGCGGCTCGCGCCATCCTCGATGCGGGCGACGAGGTGCTCATGGCCTCGCCGTACTGGCCGCTTGCGCCGGGCATCTTCACGGCGTGTGGAGCGGTGCCCGTCGAGGTCTCCCTCTCCCAGCGTCTCTACGCCGATCCGTCGCTCGACGCTGGCGCACTCTTCGCGGCGGCCGTCGGCCCGCGCACGAAGGCCATCTACCTCATCTCGCCGAACAATCCGGACGGCAAAGTCCTCTCGCGCACCGACCTCGAGCGGATCGCCGCCGTCGCGCGCGAGCACGATCTCTGGGTGTTCTCCGACGAGGTCTATGCCGACACGCTGTTCGACCGCGAGCACGTGTCGATCGCGTCATTGCCCGGCATGCGCGAGCGCACGGTGGTGCTCGGCTCGCTCTCGAAGAGTCACGCGCTCGCCGGATGCCGGATCGGATTCGCGGTGGCGCCGGAAGAGGTCGTCGCAGCCGGGCGCCGCGTCTCGACGCATACGGCGTTCAACGTCTCCGTCGCGATGCAAAGGGCCGCGCTCGCCGCGCTGTCGGACGAGGCGTTTCCACGGAAGGCGCTCAGCACGTATCGCGAGGCGCGTGACGTCGCGGCGCGTGCGCTCGAAGGCTCGCCGATTCGCTTCCATCTCGCGGAGGGCGCGACGTACCTGCTGCTCGACTTCGCGCCCGCGTTCGAGGCCATCGACCGCGCCGATCTCGCGCGACCTCTGCTGTCGCTGCTCGAGCGCGCCGTTGATCGTGGCGTGCTGCTCGCGCCGGGCGACGCGTTCGGCGAGGAATGGGCGAACACGGCGCGCCTTTGCTTCACGGCCGTGCCGCTCGATCGCTTGCGTGTCGGCGTCGATCGTTTGCTCGATGCGTTCGACGCGCTCCGTCGCGACGTTCCCTGACGGGCCAGGTCAGATCACGTGGCCCAGATCGCGCCGTGTGCGTCGTCGTCGGCTGCCGTCTTCGGCGCGACGTAGAAGTAGGCCGACAGCGTCGCGCGGTAGCGCCCTTCGGGGCAGGCGAGAGGGGCCGGATGACCGTGCCAGAAGGTGTCGCCGTGCGTCATGACGACGAGCCGATCGAGCACGGGCAAATAGCTCGCTTCGCATCGTGAGCGCGACTCGTCCCAGAGCTCGAGTGCACCGCCCCAGCCCGGCTCCCAATCCTTTCCCAGGTAGTAGAGGACGGTGAGCTTGCGCTCGAGATGACGCGTCCGATCACGATTGAAGTCCGCGTGGAGCGCCAGATGGCCGCCGGGCAGCGTCAGCGAGATCCCGGCGCCCCGAAAATGCGGATCGGGGATGAGCCCTTCGATGCCGGTGAGCGTCCCGAGGAAATCGAGAAAGGCCATGCCCGAGAACTCGGCCAGAAGGTGGCGGATCATCGGGTCGACGCCCTCGAACCCCGAGCGCTGCAGCTGCCCCAGGCGAGCCGACTGCTCGCGGTAGTCGCGACGCATCCACCCCGGATGGTCGGGCCCCGGAAAGCGCTCGTACAAGGCGGTCGCGAGCTCGGTGCCCAGGAAACCGTCGAAGACCGCGTGAGGGGAGGGCCGGGCCGCGTCGTAGCCCGTGCGTTGCGTCATCGCGAGGGACTTCAGTTTCGCGCGCTCGAGGAAGAACGAAGGGCCGTCCACGGCGTGGAGAGTGCCGCGCGCGTGGCCTCTTCGCCAAGGACTCGTTGCGTCATTTTTTGCACGGCCATGCCCGCGCTCGATCGCCCATCGGACCCGTCCAAACCCTGGTTGGTTTCGCCTGGCCTTGGGAGTAGAACCGCTCGCGTGAAGCTAAAGCACCGACTTTTCGCGTCCCTCGCTCCCGTCATCGCGCTTGCCGCCTGCGGTGGTGGCGAGCCTTCGCCCCAGGTGCCGTCTTCGACCGTCGCGAGCGGTTCGCAGCCGACCACGACGCCGTCCGCTCCGGCGACGGCGGAGGAGGCGAAGAAGTTCGTCGCGCAGGTCGACAAAGAGCTCCGTCACCTGTGGATCGCGCGCGATAGCGCGGGTTGGGTGAACCAGAACTTCATCACCGACGACACCGAGGCGCTCTCCGCCGCCGGCGAAGAGGCGACGGCCGCGTACGTGAGCGAGGCGATCCAGAAGGCGCGTCGCTTCGACGGCGTTCAGGGCATCGATCCCGACACGCAGCGTCAGCTTCTTCTCCTCAAGCTCGCCCAGGTCGTCCCGGCTCCTTCGAACGCCGCGGAGCGTGAGGAGCTCGCCAAGCTGCAGAGCGAGATGACGGCGACCTACGGCAAGGGCAAGTACTGCCCGCCGGAAGGCCACCTCATGGCGTGGCGCACGAAGGACGCCGACGGCAAGCCGCTCAACCCGCCGAAGGCGTGCCTCAACCTCGACGATCTCTCGCGCATCATCAAGAAGAGCCGCAACGAAGCGGAGCTCCTCGAGGCCTGGAAGGGCTGGCACTCCATCGCGCCGGCCATGAAGGACAAGTACGCGCGCTACGCGGAGCTCGGGAACAAGGGCGCCAAGGAGATCGGCTTCGCGGACATGGGCGCGCTCTGGCGCTCCGGTTACGACATGACGCCCGAAGCCTTCGAGGCGGACATCGAGCGCCTCTGGCAGGACGTCAAACCGCTCTACGACGATCTCCACTGCTACACGCGCAAGAAGCTCCGCGCGAAGTACGGCAAGGACAAGATCCCCGACAAGGCGCCGATCCCCGCGCACCTGCTCGGCAACATGTGGGCGCAGGAGTTCAACAACGTCTACGACCTCGTGGAGCCGTACCCCGGCCAGGGCTCGCTCGACGTCGACAAGAAGCTGAAGGACAAGCGCTACGATGCCACCAAGATGGTGAAGCTCGGCGAGTCGTTCTTCACCTCGCTCGGTCTCGACGCGCTCCCGAAGACGTTCTGGGAGCGTTCGCTGTTCACGCGCCCGAAGGATCGCGACGTGGTCTGTCACGCGAGCGCGTGGGACGTCACCTGGAACGACGACCTGCGCATCAAGATGTGCATCGAGCCGACCGAGGACGATCTCATCACGATCCACCACGAGCTCGGGCACGACTACTACTTCCACTACTATTACAAGCTCCCCACGCTCTTTCAGGCGGGCGCGAACGACGGCTTCCACGAGGGCATCGGTGACACGCTCGCTCTCAGCGTCACCCCCGAGTACCTGAAGAACATCGGTCTGCTCGACGCGGTTCCGCAGGGCGACAAGGGCAAGCTGAACTTCCAGATGAAGATGGCCCTCGACAAGGTCGCCTTCCTCCCGTTCGGCCTTCTCATCGACAAGTGGCGCTGGGACGTCCTCAACGGCAAGACGCCGAAGGACAAGTACAACGAGGCCTGGTGGGCGCTTCGCACCAAGTACCAGGGCGTTGCTGCTCCCGCGCCGCGCTCCGAGGCGGACTTCGATCCGGGCGCGAAGTTCCACGTGCCGGCCAGCACGCCGTACGTGCGCTACTTCCTTGCGCGCATCTACCAGTTCCAGTTCCACCGCGCGCTCTGCAAGGCGGCTGGCTTCACCGGCCCGCTCGACCAGTGCTCGATCTACGGCAACAAGGAAGCGGGCAAGAAGCTCCGCGCCATGCTCGAGCTCGGTCAGAGCAAGCCGTGGCCCGAAGCCCTGGCGGTGCTCTCCGGCGAGAAGAAGGCCGACGCGGGCGCGATGCTCGAGTACTTCGCGCCGCTCCGTGCGTGGCTGAAGGATCAGAACAAGGGCGAGCAGTGCGGTTGGTGAGCTGACGCTCGCGCTGGAAGTTTGCAGCGTACGAGCGTCTCGACTCGCTGCCGAACGAAGGGTGTAAAGTGCATGCAATTGCGTGCGCTCTGCACCCTTCGTGTGCATTTCGAGCCGTTGCACGACGCCACGGAATCGAGCACGCCGCGATTCGTGGAGAACACGTACGGACTCCCCACTAGGGATGTATCGGCGCCTCGTGCAGGGCGTTCCTGGCCGGTCGCGCTTGCTCTATAAGCCTCGTTTTTGTCTTGGTTTTTGACAATTTTGCGTCGTCTTCGAGTTACCTCGACAAAAGGTGATCCGTAACGCGAAGGCCGCGTAAGATATCTCGCATGAACCAACCCCCTGGTGGCAATTACCCCCCCGGTTACCCGGCCGGTTATCCGGGACAGCAGCCCCCGCAGCAGGGTGGCTATGGTCAGCCGCAGCAGCCTGGTTACGGCCAGCCGCAGCAGCCTGGCTACGGTCAACCGCAGCAGCCTGGCTACGGTCAACCCCCGCAGCAGGGAGGCTACGGTCAGCCGCCTCAGGGTGGTCAGCCTGGTTATGGACAGCCCCCGCAGCAGCCGGGTGGCTACGGCCAGCCCCCGCAGCAGCCTGGCTACGGTCAACCCCCGCAGCCTTATGGCCAGCCCCCGCAGCAGCCGGGTGGCTACGGCCAGCCCCCGCAGCAGCCGGGTTACGGCCAGCCGGCCGGCGCGCCTCCGGGCTACGGCCAGGCGCCGGGCGGAGCTCCTCCGGGTTACGGCCAGCAGCCTGGCGGCGCGCCCGGTTACGGCCAGCAACCTGGCGGTGCGCCCGGTTACGGCCAGCAGCCTCCGGCGGGTGGCTTCGGAGCCCAGATGCAGGGCGCGTTCGGCGCCGGCATGCAGCAGATGGGCATCGCCCCCGGTCAGGGAGGCGCCGGCCGCCCCACGCTGCGTAACCCGATCATGACGCTGCTCCTCCCGATCGGCCTCTCGGTCGTCGGCAACATCGTGGGCAGCATTCTCGTGAGCATCACCGACGTCGGCGCCCTCGGCCTCGTCGGCTCGCTCATCTCGCTCGTCGGTTCGGTCCTCGCGCTCATGGCCATCATCAAGATGACCAACGAGCTCAAGGCCGTCACCGGCAACACGAGCTTCCCGTGGTGGCCGATCTTCATCCCGATCTACGGCCTCTACTGGGCGGTCGTGATGGTTCCGCAGGAGATGGCCAAGGCGAAGCAGATGCGCGGCGTGCAGACGCCCCCGCGCGGTCTCGTCGTCTACCTGTTCCTGTTCCTCTACGCCTACGCGGCGGACCTCAACGACATCGCGAAGGCGCCCTGAGCGTCTGCCGATGAAATCCGTCCGGCCCGAATACCAGGGCCGGGCGGGACTCGTGAGTCGAGTCAGCGCGTGTCGAGTTGCCTACAAGGTAGGCCGCCCGCCACGCGTTTCTCGTTTGTTCTTCTCAGCGCGCGTGATTCTGAGTCGCGCCTTCTGAGTCGCGCGTGCCTTCTGAGTTGCGCGCTATTGCTTTGCATCAATTCCATCAGAGCCTCTGATAGGCTTTCTTCGTCTTGTCCCAACGTGCCGCAACCGCGGCCGAACCGCTTCTGATCGGCCGATACGCGCTCTTCGACGAGCTTGCCTCTGGCGGGATGGCAACCGTCCATCTCGGCCGACTGCTCGGTGCCGTTGGTTTCGGTCGTACGGTCGCCATCAAGCGGCTCCACCACCAGTTCCTCGACGATGAGGACTTCATCTCGATGTTCATGGACGAGGCGCGGATCGTCGCGCGAATCGTTCACCCGAACGTCGTGCCGATGGTGGACGTCGTTCAGGGCCCGCAGGGCCTCTTCCTCATCATGGAGTACGTCCATGGCGAGTCACTCGCGCGCCTCCTTCGTGTCGCCAGAGCGAACGAAGAGCGCGTGCCGATCGGCGTTGCCTGCTCGATCATCCACAACGTCTTGCTCGGTCTCCACGCCGCGCACGAAACGAAAGAGCCCTCCGGAAAGCTACTCGACGTCGTCCACCGCGACGTGTCCCCCAGAACGTGATCGTCGGAACCGATGGCGTCGCGCGCGTCCTCGATTTCGGTATCGCGAAGGCCGCCGGCCGCATTCAGGTCACGAGGGAAGGGCAGATCAAGGGCAAGCTCGCGTACATGGCGCCCGAGCAGATCCGAGGCAACGTCGACCGCCGAACCGACTTGTTCGCAGCGGGCGTCGTGCTCTGGGAGATGCTTGCCAATCGGCGTCTCCACGATGGCCTCAAGGATATCGACATCGTCTCGCGCGTCGTGAACGGTCAGCTATCCGCGCCGAGCGCCTACGCGCAGGACCTGCCAGCTGTCCTCGACGCCATCGTTCTGAGGAGCCTCGCCACCGACCCGGCCAATCGCTTCACGAACGCGCGCGAATTCGCCATCGAGATCGAGCGCAACGTGAAGCTCGCCTCGTCGAGCGAGGTCAGCGAATGGGTGGAGCGCCTCGCTCACGACACGATCTCCGTCCGCACGGAGCGTGTTGCGGCGATGGAGCGGGCCTCACAGGAGATCGTGTCGGTCGCCACCCAGGCGCCCGACCGCATTCCGACCGTCGACCACCACATGGACGTCGAGGTCGGTCACTACGACGTGTCCATGCCAGGCACAACGTCGTCCGGCGTCTTCGCGCACACGCAAACGTCACCGAACAGCGTGTCTCGACCGGCGCCGTCGAGCGGCGGACGAGGGCTCGGCATCGCGCTCTTCGGCCTGTTCGTTCTGCTTGGCGTCATCGGCGCCGTGCTCGGTGTCTCGGCGATTCGCCAGCGAAACAATCTCGCTTCGCAAGCGGCGCCTCCCTCGGCGGCGCCCGTTCCGAAGGCCGCCGGCGTGGCCTCGATCGCGTCGGCCGTGGCGAGCGCTCCGCAGGCTCCAAGCTCGGCGAGCACCATTGGCGCCGACGCCGGTACAAGTGATGTGCGACCGGCGCCGAGCGTCGCACCGTCGCCCAAGCCGGGTGCGCCGGCGCGACCCAACGGCATCGTTCCGGCACCGAAGCCTACGGCGGAGGCCGTGGCCAACAAGAAGCCCGGCGTTTCGTGCGATCCGCCGTTCACGGTCGACGAGGCGGGGCATCGTCACTACAAGCCCGAGTGCCTGGAGTAGGCGACTCCTCTGACGATGTGCTTTGATCGGGCGCGTGTGGCGGCCCGAAGACGAAGCGCTGCTCTGGCGGCTCGAGGACGAAGCCATCTTCGAGGCACTCTTCCGCTTCCACGTGGGCTCGATCGCGAACGAGGCGACGACGCCTCACGCTCGAGGCTCGGGCCTGGTGCATGCGGCGCGTTCTCTTCCGAACGCGGACGACGCGCTCGATTCCGCCACCAAGGGTGACGTCACGAAGCTCGCGCGGCTGCTCGAGGCGGCGCCGATGGCAGGCCGCTCGCCCGAGCTCTTGCACCACCTCGCGCTGTACTTCGGCGAAGTCGCTTCGGTGCTCGAGAGCGCGGCGCCCGAGGCGGCATCGAACGCGTGGACGAGGGCGCTTGCCGCGTGGCTCGCGCTCGCCGAGGAGCGGAGCTACCTCACGCGCCTCGAGGAGGCCATTCGTGGCGCTGCATCGTCGAAAGACGTGATGCTCCCGCCCGAGCGCGTTCCGCTCGAGATCGTCGCCGAGCTGGGAAAAGCCGCGGAAGCAACGTCACGAGACCTCGCCCCGCGAGGACGTGTTGCGCTGTCGGCGCTCTCGCTTCGTTCGATCGACGACGCTGTTCGGCTCGCCGGTGTCGGAGGTGACGCCTCGGCGAGGGCGCATCGGGAAGCCGAGCGACGCCGGAACGCGGCGCTCGACGCGGCCTTGGCGGTGATCGGCGAGGCGCTCGACGATGCCAACGTGCGAGGCGAGCTCTCCAGCTCAGGGCGGGCCATTCTCCTCCGTGCCATCGACGTTTGGGGTTGGTCGGGGCAGGACGAGGCTGTGGAGCAGTTCACGGTCGAACGCATTGCCACCATCGGCTGGGAGCTCTATCGCGCGAGCTCTTGGAGTGCGCTCCGCTACTTGCTCGACCCTTTCCGCCCCATGATCGAGCATCTGGCGGCGCGCATCGAAGGCGACCCTTCGAAGGTCGCGTTCGCCGCGTCGTGCGCGCAGATGTTCGTGTTCCTCTCGGACGTGCAGGTGGTCTTCACGCAGAAGCTCGACCTCGCGGAGCGCGCCGTGCGGATCTGTCCGAGTCACCGCAACGGACGCCTCGTCCTGGCTGCCGCGCTCTGCGAGCAGGCGATGATCATCATGCGCAACATGGTCCTCTTCGCGCGGCGTGACGAAATCGACCGCGTCGATGCCATCCTGGCGCGCGCCGAGAGCCTGTACCCCCGATCGACCGAATTGCCGGAAGCTCGGGCGATGCTCGAACGTATTCGCCGTGGACGCATTGCTCTCTGAGGCGCCATGAACAATCCCTTCGAACGTTACGGTCTGGATCCGCGCGAAGGCGTCGAGGCCATCACGCGCCGGCTCAAGGAGCTCGCGGAAGACGCGAAGACCGAGGCGGAGCGCGCGGAGATTCGGGCGGCCTGGGAGGAGCTCACCCTTCATCCAGCGCGGCGACTTCGTGCGGCCCTCTTCGCACACCCGGAGACGCGCGTGCCGCTCGGGGCGCCGCCTCCCCGAACCCGCGTCCGCAGCGTTGCCATGGAGCTCGGTCTTCGTGACATCGCGCCACGGCCCAGCGTCGAATGCGCGCTGAACCTGTCGGTCGAAGAACGTGCTCGAGCGGACGAGCAAGCCTCGGCCGCGCCGTCCTTCGTGGACGATCCGCTCGTTTAGTCGTTACCCTGCGTTGGCCATGCCCTATCTCGATCGCGCAATCGGCATCGACCTCGGCACGACGAACTCGGAAGTCGCCTGGCTTCCTCCCGACGAGCGCGACCTCGTCATCCACGCGGACCGCTTCGGTCGACGAACCGTTCCGTCCGCCGTCAGCTGGGACGAGAAAGCGTCGCAGTTCGTGGTGGGGCATGCGGCGCGCAACAAGCGCGGCACCACCGCCTCGCCGATCGAATCGATCAAGCGGAAGATGGGGCAGAAGACCAAGGTGAAGGTCGGCCCGCACGAGCTCTCACCCGAAGAGGTCTCGTCGAAGATCCTCGTCGAGCTCCGCGACCGCATCCGCGAGACGCTCACGCAGCGTCCGAACGCGTTCGGCACCGACGTCGAGACTCGCGCCACGCGCGCGGTCATCACCGTGCCGGCCTATTTCGACGCCCCGCAGGTCGAGGCCACGCGGCGCGCCGGTGAGCTCGCAGGGCTCGACGTGATCGGCATCTTGCAGGAGCCGACGGCCGCAGCCATCTATCACACGTGGAAGCGGCGCCTCGGCGACGGCAATTTCCTCGTCTACGACCTCGGCGGAGGAACGTTCGACGTCTCGGTGTTGCGCTGTCTCGGCGGCGAGTACCAGGTGCTTGCCATCGACGGCGACAACTTCCTCGGCGGCGACGACTTCGACCGCCGCTACGCCGAGCACCTGCGCAAGGAGCTCGTGCAGAAGGGCTATGCACTCGACCTCGACGTGAAGGGCTCCGAGGACGATCGCCGTCTCTTTGCTCGACTCGTGCATCTTGCACAGGAAATCAAAGAGTCACTCTCGATCACCGACGTGGTCCACGTGAACAAGTCGGACTTCGTGAAGGACAAGTCCGGCGAGAGCGTCTCGTACGAGGGCGACGTCGGGCGCGCCGAATACGAGGCCATCATCGCCGATCTCGTGGAGACCACGATGGGCTGCTCCGAGCGCGCGCTCGCTCGGGCGCACGAGGTCGCGAACGTCACCGCGGCCGACATCGATCACGTGATCCTCGTCGGCGGCTCCACGCGCGTGCCGCTCGTCGTACGACGGGTGACGGAGGCGTTCTGCAAGAAGGAGAACGAGCCGCTCCGCGACGATGTCGACACGTGCGTTGCACTCGGCGCGGCGGTTCATGCGGCCCACATCGGCGGTACGTTGCTCGGTGACGAGACGTCGCGCGTGCGGGTGAACACGCCGCTGGTCGCCAGCGGTGATCGCCTGCGCGTTGGTTTGACGGTCGAAGCCGCGCCGAAGAATGCGACGCACATCGCGCTCTGGCAGGGCGAGCGTGCCCTCGCCGAAGGCGCCATCTCGCAGGAGCCCATGCGTTTCGACGTGGTGCTCGGCGAGGCCGAAGAAACGAAGGCCACCCTCGCTCTGCAATCACCGGTAGGGGCGCCGGTGACCGAGCTTCCGTTCGTCATGACGCGCGGCGATCTGCGGCCTCGTCCGACGGCGCTCTCGCGAGCATCGGTGGTGGCCAAAGACATCTCCCTGGAGGTCGTCCGCGGCGGAAGGCGAGAACGCAAGGTTCTTCTTTCGCGCGGCACGGGTTTGCCCTCGCAGGTGACGCAGGTCTTCTTCACCGCGGATCAGTCCGGCGCCGTCGTCCTGCGCATCTTGCAGAATCGCCTTCCCATCAAAACGCTCGTCGTGGAGGTGCCGCGTGAGCTTCCGGTGGGAAGTCCCGTAGAAGTGACGCTTCGCTGCGACGAGTCGATGCGGCTCGAGGCTCAGGCCACCGTCGGCTCCCAGCAGATCGACGCGCACATCGAGCCTCCACAAGCACTGCCCGGTGGCGCACCCGACGTCGAGGCTCTCCTCGAGCAGGCCGAAAAGGCGCGCCGAGCTCTCTGGGGCGGCCTCGGCTTCGAGTTCGCGCGCGACGCCGATTTGCTCGTCGTGGGCATTCGCGAGGTGCTCCACACCGATCCCGACAAGCTCGAAGCGCTGTGCCTGCGCCTCCGTCACCTCGTCGAAGAGTTCCACGGAGGAGCAGCCGATCAGATCGTGCCGCCGATGGCCCGCATGGAGGAGGCCTTCGACGTGCTCCGGCGTGTCGTCTACCGGACCGAAGGCATTCTGCTCGGCATGGATCGCGCCGAGTGGGACACGCGCATCGATACGCTCTACGACAAGGCCATCGCTGCCCACGAAGTCGGCGACGGGCCGACGTGGCGGCGCGTCTTCAACGAAGTCCAAGCGCTCTGCGAGACGGCCTACCAGGAAGAGTTCTCGACGATGCGCCTCGACGATCCGGCGTACATCCAGCGGCGCATGATGGGGCTGACGTTCCGCGCACAGCGCGTGGAACAGGCGCTCTCCGAGCTCGTACCCAGCACCACCGACGAGATCCGCGTGATGCAGGTGGCCGAGCAGAGGCGCATCGGAAAGTGGCTCGAAGACAGCGTGACGAAGCCATTGCACGGTTTGAAGGACGGCAAGGAAGTCTCCGAGGTGCGGCGCGGGCTCGAGCAGATCGACGCCGAGATCGAGCGACTCGAAGCGGCCCTCGAACGAATTCCGTCGATCGGGCTCGTCACCGATCGCGGAGCCGCGGGGTGAGTCTCGTTGCTTCGGCGATGATCGCCGCGGCCGAGCGCGTCGAACGCGCCGGCGGCGCGTCGGCGGGGCTCACCGTATGGCGGAGGCTCGCCGCAAGCGCGAACTCCGCCGACCTGCGCGGCGAGGCGATCGTTCGCGGCCTTCGTTGCGCGGTGAAGATGCGCGACCTCGGCGCCTTGCAGGAGCTCACGAAGCTCTGGGAGACCGTCGATCAGGGCGTGTGGGACGGCCTCTTCGAGGTCTGCAAGGAGCTTTGGCGCGTGGGAATGCCCATCGTCGCCACCGGCCTTGCCCTCGCCGAGGTCCGACGGCTTCGTACGGCACGTGCGCTCTACACGTATGCGCGGGCCCTCGATTCCGCGGGTGATCCGCGGGCGGCGCAAGCGTTCGAAGAGGTCGTTCCGAGGGCCGAGGCGGAAGGCGCGAAAGACATCGAGCGCGCCGCGCGGTTGCGGCTCGTCGCCTGGCTCGCGCGATCCCCCGAGACGCTCGCGCGCGCCATCGAAGAGGCAAAGAAGGTCTCCCCGAACGAGGTCTCCGCCGCCGATCGCCTGGTTCTCGCGCGGGTGCTCCTTCGCTCGCCGAGCCGCTTCGTGAGGGCGGGGGCGCTCGGCTTGCTCGACGACGTCGTGTCGAACGAAGACGCGCGCACCTGGCACGTTGCGGCGCTCACCCTCGCGGCCTCGCATGCCGATCGCGCGCTCGAGGGGCTGTCCTCGCTCGAGCTCGATCGCCTGAATGCGCTGCTCGGACGCGCACCGATCGTGAAGCTCGCGGGGCGTGCGCGCGAGGCGCTCGCGGTGAGTCAGTCGGCGTCTCGAGCGCCTGACGATGCTTCGATGGAGCGCGTGCTCGACGCCGCCGCGAACGTCGACCCCGCGTTCGCTCCCCTCTATCGCCGCGCGCAGGACATCGCCTCGGGCCGCTTCGAGGCGCAGCTCGAGATTCGCGACGACGATCGCCTCTCGGATCCGTGGCCGGCCCTGCTCGACGTGGTGGCGGCCATGCGCGATCGACGGGCCGGCGCCGGGCATGCTTTCGGGAAGCGCGCGCCCGATGCTGCTGCCGCGCATCGCTTGCGACAGCTCGCCGAGCTCGTCGAACGAGGGGGAAGCGTTCCCGTACAAACGTGGACGGTGGCTCAAGCGGCGCTCGGCGACGAGAACGCCGACGTGCGCGCCGTTGCTGGTCGGTTGTTCGCTGCCATGCTCGGCGAGCGCAACGGCCGCGAACGCCGCATCGGTCCTCCGCCCCACGGCTGGTCGCCTGTCGCGCAGGCGCTCTCCGCGTGCGGGATGGAATCGCTCGCCACCACCGCGAGGCGCTGCGCGTCGGCCGCGAAGGAAACCGGTGCGGAGGACGCGCTCTCGCTCGCGCTCACGAGATCGGGGTGGGAGCTCGCCCAGGCTGGCGATCGCTCTCGGGCGATCGCACGACTTCGCGAGGCACGCTCGATCGCCCTCGCGAGCCATCCGCCCGGCGCGAAGACGGAGGCGGCGGCACCGAAGACTCCAGCTTCGGCGAAGACTCCGGTTTCCAGCCCGTCGTCGTGATCAGGCGCGCTCCGCGCTTGTACGAGACGTACGACCAAGCCCACGTGAGCAGCACGACGAATCGGTTGCGGAAGCCGATGAGGTACCAGACGTGGACGACGAGCCACGCGAGCCAGGCGACGAAGCCCGAGAGCTTGATCTTGCCGGCTTGGGCAATGGCCCGCGAGCGACCGATCGTCGCCATCGAGCCCTTGTCGAGATAGCGGAACGGCTTGACCTCGATCGGTTGCCCGTTGCTGCGACTTCCCTTGGAAATGATGCGTGCAACGTAGCGGCCCTGTTGCATGGCCACGGGGCTGACACCGGGAAGGAGTTTTCCGTTCTCCTCGAAGTGCGCCATGTCACCGATCGCGAAGACCTCTGGAAAACCGGGGAGCGAGCAGTCGTCTTTGACGAGGACGCGGCCTTGGCGGTCGAGCGGAACGCCCTCGGCAGCGAGACGTGCCCCGAGGTCGTTCGCGCGAACACCGGCGCTCCAGACGACGGTGGCCGAGAACAGGTGATCGAGCTCTTTCCCGCTTCCGAGTCCGGGCAGCTCGTTGTCCGAGACGACTTCGAGGTCGGCGCCGTCGGGCCCGATGTTCACGACGCGCGCATTCGTGCGGACCTCGACCCCGAGCTCGCTGAGCTGGTCGACGGCGCTGCGCGCCAGATCTTCGGGGAAGCTCGGCAGGAGGCGCGCTCCAGCTTCGACCAGGATGACGCGCGCGGATCGCGGGTCGATCGAGCGGAAATCCTCGCTCAGGACGAAGCGCGCGAGCTCGGCGATCGCTCCGGCGAGCTCCACGCCCGTCGGCCCGCCGCCGATGACCACGAAGGTCAGCAGCTTGCGACGCTCGCGCTCGTCGTCGGTGCGCTCGGCACGCTCGAAGGCGACGAGCACCCGGCGTCGAATTTCGACCGCGTCTTCGATGCTCTTCAGGCCCGGCGCAAAGCGCTCCCAATCGTCGTGACCGAAGTACGAGGTCTTCGCGCCAATCGCGAGCACGAGCCAGTCGTACGGGAGGATGCCGCAGCTCCCGGCATCGATGGTCTTGCGCTGCAGGTCGACGTTGCGAACTTCGCCCAGCATCACGCGAACGTTGTCTTGCTCGGCGAGGATCGAGCGAATCGGGGCGGCGATCTCCGCGGGCGATAGGCCAGCCATGGCCACCTGGTAGAGGAGCGGCTGGAAGAGGTGGTAGTTCGTGCGATCAACGAGCGTGACGTCGACGTGAGCTCCAGCGAGCGCTTTGGCGGTTTCCAGGCCGCCAAACCCGCCGCCGACAATCACGACGCGCTGCCGCGGTTCGGTCATTGCCACGCCCTCCATGTGGGGTCGTGGTGCGCCGTGTCAAGGACCCTTGTGCTGGCGTGCGATCGGAGCCGAACCCGTGGCTCGACCGGCCGGTTTGCGCATGACGAAGCCTGCCTTCCGCCGCGGTCGGAATTGCGAAGCGCATGCACCCTACAAGTTTTCGAGATCGACACGTGACCCTCGCGAGGGCGCAACGAGGGCATGGGAATCTGGCACGGTCCACAGGAAGGGAGGACGCCGATGAGCCCCATCGAGACGATCGCCATCGTTGCAGCGGTGTATGCCGTGGTGTTCCTTGCGCATCGCGCGACTCAGGTCACCGATGACGCCGCCGAATCCTCGCTCGACGAGGTCCCCCGGACGGCGAACGAAGTCCCGCTTCAGACGGGCTGACGCGAACGGACCGGCGCTTTCGGGAAGCGTCGGTCCCTCACAGGCCGTCGAGGCAGGGCGAGAGAGCGCGCGAAGGTGCTAGAGTCGCGCACATGAAGCAGCGACACCTCGCGGCGTTCTTGGTTGGTGCGGCCGTTCTGGGAGGCTCGCTCGGGCCGAACGACGCCCGGGCGGACATCCCGCCCCCGAACACGTCGCAGTGTCGTTCGAAGAACGCGGGCGACGCGTGTAAGACGGACGATGGCAAGTCGGGCGCTTGTGCACCGTCGAAATGCGCACACCGGACCGTCTCCCCCGACGGCGGCCTCGTGTTCGAGCAGGTCGACTGCCTGGAATGCGCTCCAGCAGACAGCGCCAAAGCGGCCGCTTCCGGCGGCACGTCCGGGGCGGGAGCGCCCGCTCCGACGAACAGCGCTGCGCCGAGCTCCGGCAAGAGCGGGTGCGCAGTCGGACCGGTCGGCTCGTCGCAGCTGGGCTCGGCACTCGCGCTTCTTGGCGTGGCAGTCGCCTGTGGCTTGCGTCGTTCACGGCGCGCGAGGTGATGGCGATGCGTCACTCGCTGATTCGTATCTCGTTGCTCGCGCTCCTCGCAGCGAGCGGCGTATCGACGATGCTCGTCGCGGCATGCGCGGGCAGTGAAGACGACGGCGCGCAGGCTCCTCGCGAAGCAGGCGCCGACGCTCCGCTTCTTGGCGATGCGTCCGGCGACGCCGCCGAGGCTGGTGCTTCGCTCGGTGATCCTTGCGGCGATCCCGCCGGACTCCAAGCCGGTGCACCATGGCCACTTCGTGGTGGATGCCCGAAGCGCGCGGGCTACTCGGCCGCGGGTGGTCCGGTCACGGCAACCGTGAAATGGTCTCTCCTTGCCGATGCGGGCGCGACCTCGCCGGCGATCAGCGCGAACGGTCTCGTGTGGGTCGGTACCAACGAGGGAGACGTCATCGCCGTCTCGCCGGCCGGTGCGCTCCTCGCATCGCTCCCGACGGGGGCCGCCGTCACGTCGTCTCCGGCGATTGCAGCGAGCGGCTTCACGATCATCGGAAGCACGAACGGCAAGCTCTACGCGGTCGACCGCGTCACGCACGCACCAGACGCAGGCGCAGACTCGGGGGATGACGACGCGGACGTCGCGCCTACCGCCCGATCCATCTTCGAGCTCGCGGTCGGTCCCGTGGCATCGTCGCCCGTCATCGGCGCCGACGGAACCATTTACGTGGGCACGACGGACGGCAAGCTCGTGGCCGTCGCGGCCGACGGCAGCGGCTCCTCGTGGTCGGTCACGACGAACGACACCTCGGGCTCATCGCCGTGCATCGCGGCCGACGGAACGATCTACGTCGGAAGCTCCGATGGGCACCTCTACGCCGTCACGCCCGAAGGCAGCATCAAGTGGTCGTACCAGGCCTCGGGCGCCGTCACGGGATCACCGGTCGTCGGTGGAGACGAGACCGTGTACGTGGGCAGTTCCGACGGCACGCTGCACGCGGTCACGCCGGACGGTTCGCGCCTCTGGACGTTCGCCACCGGTGGCCCGATTTCGGGCTCGGCCGCGGTCCGGGCTGGGGTCGTCTACGTCGGTTCGGCCGACAAGAAGCTCCACGCCGTCGCAACGACCGATGGCGTCGAGGCGTGGAGCTACGCGACGCAAGGTATCGTGGCCACGCCGGTCGTGGGCGCGGACGGTTCGGTGTACGTGGGGTCGACCGACGGTCGAATCTACGTCGTGCGCCCGACGGGCTCCCTGTTCTTCGCGGTGAACGTGAAGGGCCGCGTCTCGTCGGCGCCCGCGATCGGGGCCGACGGCACCCTCTACGTCACCACCGATACGGCGCTCGTGGCGGTCGGCCCCTGACGTCGGCTCGGATCAGTTCAACACGAAGTTGTTCAGCGCCTGCACGATGACGCCGATGATGCTCTCGCCGGCGACGCCGCCTGCGGCGATGGCGATGAGATAGCGCTCCGCCCAGGTCTTGTTCACGCGCTCGGCGACCGCCGCGAAGAGGGCGCCGAGGAACATGGCGAGGGGGTAGAAGAACGGGAGCACCATGCCGAGGCCGATGCCGGTCGGCGAGGGGATCCACTTCTTGTACTGCTTGGGCGCGTAGAGCTCGGCGAGCGCGAGGATGACGCCGATGGCGATGCCCCACTTGATGCCCGCCTGGGCCATCGGATGCAGGTTTCCGAGGCCGTACTTGAAGACCTCGGCGACCGCCTTCCACTGCTGCGCGGAAGGCGCGGGGAAGGCCGGCGGCTTCGTATCGGTGCCCGTGAGCACCGTCGCGTCGGGGACGAGGATGAAGTAGCAGAGCACCGTCGCCACCGTGCCGGTGAGGATGCCGAAGGCCTGCGCGAGGAATTGGCGACGCGGGCTTGCACCGAGCAGATAGCCGCTCTTGAGGTCGTTCAAGAGATCGGCGCTTGCCAGCGACGCACCCGAGGTGATGGCGGCCGTCTGGAGGTTGGCCGTGGTGCTCTGGGGCATGAGCACGCCGTAGGTGAGCTGGACGATCTTGCCGAGCGGGCCGCCCGGAGTGATGTCGCTCTCTCCGGTCGCGCGGCACGCGACGAGGGAGAGCACGAAGGTCATCGCGATGGCGAGTATGCCGAGGTGCACCGGAATGTCGAAGGCGAGCCACGCGATGACGACGATGCCGATGCCCGAGAAGATCATGCCGGCGATGAACCAGGAGCCTGGCACTTCGACCTGGTCGGGCGAGATCGCTGCGCCCTCGGTCGCGGCGCTGGCGTTCCGCTTGGTCGGGCCGAGGCTCGCGAGCGCGCGCACGATCGTGCGCCACTGCGCGGCGAAGGAGACGAGCCCGCTCGCGACGAGCATCGGCGCGCCGATCCAGATGCCGATTTCCTTCCACGCCGAGGCTGGCTTGCTGGCCGCGCCCACCGTCACGCCCGCGGCGTTCGTCCACTGCCAATCGAGCGCGATTGGGTCGATGAAGATCGCGAGAATGAGCCCGCCGACGACCATCCAGCCGGTGATGCGCAGGCCGATGATGACGCCGGCGAAGAGCAGCGCCAGGCCGTGATCGAGCTTCAGCTGGTAGTCGGAGAGGTGAAACGGCGCGCCACCCGGATGGAGCTTGGCAGGGCCCGCGTTGAGCATGCGGTGCGTCCAAGAATCAGGCAGCACGTTCGTGATCCAGTCGAAGACGTTCGACTGACCCGGCACGAGCGCTTCACGCAGCGCCTTGCCGGTCTTGGGATCGATGCCCACCTTGCGGATCTCGAGCTCCTTGAGGAGCGGGACGAAGGCCGAGACCATGGCCGTGCCGAAGAGAACGCGCGCCTTCACGAGGGCCTCGTTCCCGCGGCTGTAGAGGCTCTGCAGCGTGACGGCCGCAGCGGTTCCCGACGGGAACTTGAGCTTCTCGCGGTTGATCATGCTGCGCTTCATCGGAATGGCGAGCGTCACGCCGAGCGCTGCGAGGAAGAAGATCCAGGGCGCGAGCACCTGCCAGCGGATGTGCGTGCCGCCCGGGTTCGCCTCGGTCACCGTCAGGAGGAGCATCGCCGGAATCGACGAGATGACCATGTTGCCCGTGGCGTAGCCGGCCGACGATGCGGTCGACACCGCGCACGTGGTCTCGAGGATCGACAGCGGGGTCTTCGCGAGACCCGCGCTCAGGAGACCATTCCAGATCGCGTACGACAGGATGCACGCCGTCAGACCCACGCCGAGAAACCAGCCGGTCTTCAGGCCGATGTAGACGTTCGTGAACGAGAGGAAGAAGCCCAGGACGGTTCCCATCGCGACCGCGCGGAACGTGAGCTGCGGGCTGTCGTGGCGATAGGCTCGCGCGTACCACTCGGCCTCGTCGAACCCGAGGACCGTTTCGGGGGGGATCTCGAGCGGCTTGCTCGCTTCGATCTCTTCGGGCGTGACGGGCGGCTTCTGGAAGAAACTCACGTTCCTTCCTTACCCTGAAATCGGCCTACTGCCTCGCCAGACAGAACCGGAGAAGAACGCCGGCGGTGACGACGACGAGCAGCAGGAACGTGATGGTCGATGCCGTGAGGCTTCGCTTCTCCTCGGCCGTCGTGCTCTCGCGGCCCGATCGGGCCGGCTCACTGGATGAGCTCGCAGGCGCTTCCTTCGAGGAGACCACGGCCTTGAGGGTGGGCGGAACGGGCTCGACGCCGGACGGCGGGGGCGAGGGATCCGGCTTCGGCAGCGGCGAGCCCAGGCTGCCGACCGATGCAATCTTGCCGACCATGGCGATCGACGCCACGGGGCGCACCGCCGGCGGGGGAGCGTCGGCCGTGAAGTTCGTGGCGTACGCAGCGAGCGACGAAGGCCTCATCTCCGACGATGGCGAATCCTCGTCCGGCTCTGGAACTGTCTCGACCCCGTCGGCCTCGCGGGCGCGTTCGCGCTTGGCCGCTTCGGGGGGCAGGCGCGCGAGGATCGAAGGACCGTCACGCATCGCATCGCGCAAGCTTGCCCAGAAAACGCCGACGTCGCTCGGTCGCTTCTTGGGATCCTGCGAAACCGCCAGCCCGAGCAGCTCTTCGACGGCCGGGGGCATGACCATGCCGAAGCTCGAAGGCTTGGGCGAGCCGGTGGACGGTTCGAGCGCCTTCAGCAGGCCGTCGGCGATCGAGCGAGCGGGCCGCGCCTTCTCGCCGAGAAGCAGCTCGAGGAGCACGAGCGTGAGCGAGTAGACGTCCGTCCACGGACCGACGGCGCCGATCTTCGGGGAAAACTGCTCGGGAGCGCCGTACGAAGGCGAGCAGGTGTAGGTGCCGGCGAGCGTCTGCACGCTGCCTCGGATCCCGAGCGTCTCGTCCGACAGGATCTTCGCCATACCGAAGTCGAGCACCTTCACACGGACGCCGTCGCGCCCTTCGAGCATGAAGAGGTTGCCCGGTTTGACGTCGCGATGAACGACACCTTGCGCGTGCGCATGGGCGAGGCCGCGAACGGCGCCGTCGAGCAGATTCACGGCCTGCTCGAGCGAACGACCGCCGACCTTGTTCTCGCGACGCTCTCGGAGATCCGCCGCGAGCGTCTTGCCTTCGAGCCACTCGAGAACCGTATAGGGGGTGAGTTCGCCGGTCTTCGGAGCTGCCACCGCTCCGCCCCCGATGCAGCGCACGATGTCGAGGCTGCCTTGCGAGAGGCGATAGAGGATCTTCGTCTCGTCGCGGAAGCGCATGGCGAGCGTATCGCGCAGCTCACCGTTGGCGTTGCCCTGCGCGATACGCAGGCACTTGATGGCGACCTCTTCGTCGAGGCCGAGGTGGCGACCGCGATAAACGAGCCCGAAACCACCCGCATCGACGCACGCGTCGAAGCGCACTTGTTCGACGGTCGAACCGACGAAGCCGAGTGCGTCCGCAGCCATGACGCCGCAGCATAGCCGACCTTCCAGCGATCGGGGGCGTTCTACCCCGCCGATCGCTTCGTTGATGCGTGTTGTGCTCGTGGGCACGGAATTTTCTCCGGTCGCGCACGCGGTCGCCGCTGGTACCATGCGCGCCGAATGAACGAGCGTCGCCCCGTACGAACGGTATGCGTGTTCTGCGGCTCGCGTCCTGGCGCGGATCCCGCATTCATGGAGGCCGCTGCAGAGCTCGGAGCTGCGATCGCCGAGCGGAAGATGACGCTCGTCTACGGCGGTGCGAAGGTGGGGCTCATGGGCGCGCTTGCGGAAGGTGCTCTCCGCGCCGGCGGTCGCGTGGTCGGCGTGATTCCCAAGATGCTCGTCGCGAAGGAAATCGCTCACGACGGATTGTCGGAGCTCTACCTTTCGGAGTCGATGCACGAGCGCAAGGAACGCATGATTGCGCTCGCCGATGCGTTCATCACGATGCCCGGAGGCTTCGGCACGTACGACGAGCTCTTCGAGGCGCTCACGCTCGCGCAGCTCGGTTTCCACGACAAGCCGAGCGGCCTCCTCAACGTGAAGGGCTTCTTCGACCCCCTCGTGGCTCTCGTCCGGCATACGATCGCGTCGGGCTTTGCGGCTCCTCAGCACGAGGGCCTGGTCGTTGCCGAGGCCTCGCCCGCACGATTGCTCGATGCCCTCGTGGCATGGCGTCCGCAGCCGCTCGGCGAGAAGTGGACCGATCGCCGAGTCGCGACCTGATCGCGCCGTGGACTACGCGCCGATTCTCCAGCGCATCGCCGCGGACATCCAGCCCCTGATCGGAAAGGGCAGGGTCGCCGACTACATTCCGGAGCTCGGCAAGGTCCGGGCGACCCGCTTCGGCATGGCGCTCGTGACCGTGACGGGCGAGACGCACACGATCGGCGATGCCGACGAGCGCTTCTCCATCCAGAGCATCTCGAAGCTCTTCGCGTGCACGTTGGCCTTCCAGCGGCTCGGCGAAGAGCTCTGGAAGCGGGTCGGGCGCGAGCCCTCGGGCAATGCCTTCAACTCGCTCGTGCAGCTCGAATACGAGCAGGGCATTCCCCGCAATCCGTTCATCAATGCCGGTGCCCTCGTCGTCACCGACGTGCTCTGCCGGAACCTTCCCGGGGCCGACACGGCGCTCGTCGAGCTGCTGCGTAGGCTCTCCGGCAACGACACCATCGCGGTCGACGAACGCGTGGCCCGCTCCGAGCTCGAACATGCCGCGCGCAACCGTGCGATGGCATACTTCATGAAAAGCTTCGAGCGTCTCGAAGTGCCGGTCGAGCGCATCATCGACGTGTACTCGCGCAATTGCGCGATCGCGATGAGCTGCACCGACCTCGCGCGAGCGGCCCTCTTTCTCGCGAACGGTGGAGTCGTCCCGCACAGCGGTGAACGTATTCTCGCGCCGAGTCCGACCAAGCGGCTCTCGGCGCTCATGCTCACGTGCGGGACGTACGACGCGGCGGGCGATTTCGTCTATCGCGTCGGACTCCCTGCCAAGAGCGGCGTGGGGGGTGGAATCGTGGCGGTCATGCCCGGCGCCTGGGCGGTTTGCGTGTGGTCGCCTGGGCTCGACGCGAGCGGCAACTCCCTTGTCGGCGTTCAGGCGCTCGAGTGGCTGACGACGCTCACGGGCCACTCGATCTTCTGAGCGTCACGTCACTTTGGGGGCGGCGACGAGCCTGCCGACGCTGAAGTCGAGATCGCGCGCGGCGTAACGCACGAGGCTCTCGAGCTCTTCGTCGCCGAGCGAGAGCTCGATGGCGAGTGACTCACGAACCTGGCGTGCGATCGTGACCCGGAGGGCGGCGAGCCAGCGAGCGGCCGTCGCGCGGTGCACGCCATAATGTTTGCCGATGGCATCGATGCCCATCGCCTCGAGATAGTGTTGACGCACGAGTGTGCGCTCACGCGTGGAGAGTGTGGCCATCGCACGCTCGATGGCCGCCTCGATCTGCGGGGCGTGCATCTTCCGTAGGTAAAGCAGCTCCGGATCCGGCGCCCGATCCATGTCGTCGAGCGCCCGGTCGTCGAGCTCCACGTTGCGGTCGTTTCTCCGCACGACCTTCAGCGCAGCGCGGACGGCGATGGTACGCAGCCAGCTCTCGAGCGGTCCCACGCCGGAGTAGTCGGTGATCCACGGCGCCTGTTTTTGTGGGCTCGTCGAATCTCCGAAGAAGAGCTTCTCGCGGAGCGACCCCTCGAGATCGTCGATGACGCTCTCGGCGACCTTCAAGCGGCGCAGGGCTCGACCGACGACGGGGAAGTAGCGTTGCTCGAAGCGCGCGATGGCGGCCGACGATTGCGCCGCGCATGCGCATGCGAGGTAGAGTTCGGCGACGCGCAGTGCGTTCGACGCGCGCGACACCGACTTCGACGTCACGTACGAAGCGAACGCCTCGAGCGGCACCACGATGCCGTCGTTCTCGCGCCGACCTTCGTTCCATGCATCCTCGAGCCAACTGGGCGGAGAGCCGCGCGGCTTGCGAGGTGCTTCGTCTGTCACGGCAAGATCTCCCACGGCCTGGCTCGGATCGACGCGCGCGAGCAACGCGCGCAGCGGGGCTGGAGCAAAGCGTGGGCCACGGCCGCCTTCCCGTGGCTTCGCGGCGATTCGCGGCGATTCGCGGCGTGCGGTCGGAAAAAAGATTCCGATACCCCAGTCGCGATCGGAAATTAATTTCCGACTATTCGTCGACGTATTTGAAGACCGTGCGCGCGCTGACCATGAGCGCATCGGCGGCGGCCGTGCGGTTCCCGCCGAAGCGAGCGACGACCTCGCGCACGTACTGGCGCAAGAACTCGTCGCGCACCATCGACAAGGGACGAACGAGCGGTGCGCCGCGCGGGAGCACGGAGTCGGTGGGGGTCGTGAGACCGAGGTCGGCAGCCGAGAGCGTGGTGCCCTCGGCCATCAAGACGGCTCGCCGCACGCACGCTTCGAGCTCGCGCACGTTGCCTTCCCACCGCGCGCGCCGCATGGCGATGAGCGCGTCGTCGCCGAAGCGCAGCGGCTGGCTCGAACGTCCTTCCGACTTCGGAGCGCGCTCGTGCGTGAACTTGTGGAGGAAGTGTGCCGCGAGGCGAAGCACGTCGCCGGGGCGCTCGCGAAGCGGCGGCAGCTGCACGCCGACGATGGCGAGGCGGAAGTAGAGATCCTGACGGAAGCGCCCGGCCTGCACCTCGTCGGCGAGGTGGCGGTTCGTCGCGCAAACGACACGGACGTCGACGGAGACGCTCTCCTCGGCGCCGACGGGTACCACGCGCTCTTCCTGGAGCACGCGAAGGAGGGCGACCTGCTGGGCGAGCGGCATCTCACCCACTTCGTCGAGGAACAGCGTGCCGCCTTCCGCGCTGCGGAAGAAGCCGAGTCGGTCTGCCGCGGCGCCCGTGAAGGCGCCTTTCTTGTGGCCGAACAGCTCGCTCGCCAGGAGCTCGTTCGGGATCGCTCCGCAGTTGACGGCGATGAACGGGCCGCGCGCGCGAGGCGAGAGGCGATGCAGCTCGCGAGCGACGAGCTCCTTGCCGGTGCCGGTTTCGCCGGTGACGAGCACGGGGGCGCGCGACGCAGCGGCTTTGCGGAGCGTCTTCTTGAGCACCACCATCGGCTCGGCGTCACCGATGATGAGGCTCTCGTCGTCTTGCGCCTCGCCGAGGATGCCGAGGCGATCTTCCATGAGGGCGCGCCGGCGCTCGCCTTCGAGGATGTTCACCGCATGGCTCGCGTAGAGCTCGACGAGCTCGCGCGCTTCTTGGGTGAGCGGGCGGCTTGCGCGCCGCGAAAGGTAGATGGCGCCGACGATGCGCCCTTCGGAGACGATCGGCGCGCAGAGCGCGGAGAGAGCGGGCTCACCCACGAGGCTCGCGGCGCCGGCGAGCTCCGGATCGGTCAGTGTATTCTGCACGTGAACCGATTTGCCGGACGCGCGCATCTTGCCGAGCAGGGTGCGGCTGATCTCGACCTCGCCACCCGAGAAGCTTCCATGCGCCGAGGAGACGAGGCTTACCGGATCTTCGTCGCTCGAGAGGCGCACGAGCGTGCCGCGCGAGGCGCCGGTGAGCACCATGAGGTCGTCGACGAGCTGCTCGGCGAGCGCCGCCACGTTTTCGCGTCCGTGGGCGCGGGCCGCGAAGGCCGTGAGGCGTCGAATGGCGTCGATCGTCGGCGGAGAGCCGCCTGCGCTCGGGCCCGCCGCATCGGCGGCTACGTGCGGAACGGGACCTGGCCGGAACGAGAGAGCGTTTTTCCCGATGACGACGATGTCGAACGGCGACAGCAGGTGGATGCGCACGCGCATCCCGTTGACGAGCAGCGGATTCTGCTCGCGCACGAGGACGAAGCCGTCTTCGCGGCGTTCGATGCGCGCGTAAATTCCCGAGAGCTCCGGGTCGGGAAGAAACAGCTCCGCCTCCGCGGCCGCTCCCACGCGAATCACGTCGCGATCGAGGTCGTAGAACGAGATCCCGCTCGCCCCCCGTGGGGGCTGCGCAGCCATGACGGCGAAATGCGCGCGCGCTGGCGCTGGCGAGGGAGGTGCCCTGAGCGGCGAGCCGGTTCCGGACATGTCGCGCGATCCTAGCGAACTTCGCGGTATATAGTGAGAGCGTGCGCGTGCGAATCGGCTCCAGGCCCGCTTTTGGCTCGTCGTCCCCGATGGCTCCCCGCGCCCCCCGCGTGCTCTCCCGCGCCCCCCGCGCCCCCCGCGCCTCCCGCGTGAGAGACTCGCGTTCCGGGCACACGCTCCGCGGCGCGGTCCTCGCCGTCGCCATCGCAGTGGGAGCCATGGCCGTTGCACCGGGGGTCGCCTGGGCCGACGGGTCGCCGGTTGCCGAGCAGCTCTTTCGCGACGGCCGCGCGGCCATGAAGAAGGGCGACTACGAGCGCGCGCGGACGATGTTCGTCGAGAGCCAGCGCCTCGATCCCGCCGCAGGCACGTTGCTCAACCTCGCCCTCGCCGAAGAGAAGCTCGGAAAGCTCGCGTCGGCCTGGGAGCACTCGGGCACGGCCCTCGAAGGATTCTCGGCTTCGGACGACCGCATCGCCGTCGCCAAGAAGCTGCACGACGATCTCGACAAGCGCGTCGCGCGCCTGACCCTCACGACGTCGGCGCCGTTTCCGGCGGGCACGAAGGTCCTCGTCGACGGGACCGAGCTGTCCATGGCGAGCCTCGGCGTCGCGCTTCCGCAAGACCCCGGTCCGCACCGAATCGTCGTGCGGGCCCCGGATCACAAGGATCGCGAATTTTCGCTGACCCTCGCCGAGCGCGCCGCGCAGACCCAGGCCCTCGAGCTCGGCGAAGTCGTCGACACGCCGCCACTGGCACCCGGCCCGGCACCCGCGGCCGCCTCCGCGCCGCCGTCGGCCCCGGAGCGCGAGCACGCCGAGACCGGATCCGAGACGACGCGAGCCGTCGGTTGGGCGCTGACTGTGGCGGGGGGCGTCGGCCTGGTCGTCGGAGGTGTCACCGGCGTGCTCACCATCGGTCGCAAGAACACGACCGACGAACACTGCAATACGACCGGCTGCGACTCGGAGGGCTTCGACGCGTCGAAGGAAGGACGAACGCTCGGCACGGTGAGCACGGTCGCCTTCGTCGCCGGCGCCGCCTTGGCCGTGGGCGGCGTCAGCATTCTCCTGTTCGCACCGAAGCCGCGCGCGCGTGGCGAAGCTGTATCGCCCGCGTCATCGTTGAGGTTGGGCGTGAACGGGCTCGCCGGCTCCGTTTCCGGCACGTTCTAGCGTTCTCGTTTTCGGTCGCACTAGACTCCAGGCGTTGCGTCACGATCCGCAAACGACCCCGCCCGCGAACGTCCGCGTCGTCGACCCGGTGCCCTATGCCCCGACGCCGCGCGAACGCGTGCGTCTGTTCCTGAAGAAGCACGGCCGAAAGCTCTGGTGGCTTCACTCGGCGTACGCGCTCGGCCTGGGCATCACCGTCGTCGTTTTCGCGAAGAAGGGCTTCGACCACGCGCGCTGGCTCGCGTTCTCTCTCGGCGCGGCGTGGCTCCTCGTCGTGCTCTTCTTCCGCCTCCACGGCTCGGGCAAGGCCCAGGCACCGATTCACACGGCGGGCACGAAGCACAAGCTCCGGTTCTTCGCGATGACCTACGCGCTGAAGAACCTCTACCAGGGCATGCTCTTCTTCCTGCTGCCCTTCTATTGGAAGTCGACCACGTTCTGGGCGCCGAATGCCTGGTTCGTGGTGGTGCTCGGTCTCTGCGCATTGCTCTCGACGCTAGACATCGTCTTCGACCGCATCGTCTTCCGCTTTCGGGCGCTGGCGGCGGTCTTCCACGCGGTGACGCTGTTCGGCTGTCTGAATCTCGTGGTGCCGGCGCTCTTCCCCGAGACCCGCACGCTCACCTCGCTGCTCGTCGCGACGGCCATCACGACGCTCGGCTTCTTCACGATCCACCTGGAATCCAGGCTGCTTCGCGACAAGCGTTGGCTCCTCGTTCTCGGACTGAGTCTCGTCGGCTCCGTGAGCCTCGTTTATGCGGGCCGCACGGCGATCCCGCCCGTGCCGATGTACGTCTCGCATGGCGCCGTTGGTCCGATCGTCCTTCCTGACGGGCGCCTCGGCATGGAGGTGAGCGTGCTCGACGCGTCGGTCATCGACAAGCTCATCGCCATCACCGACGTCGTCGCGCCTGGAGGGAAGGGCGACAGCCTCGTCCACGTGTGGAAGCACGACGGCAACGAGGTCCACCGTGCGACGGAGAACACCTCTCATGTGGTCGAACCGTCGGCGAAGGGCACCGTGAGGCTGCGCTCGGCCCTGACCGACCGCCAATTGCCGGCTTGGCTCGGCGGTCATTGGTCGGTCGACGTCGAAACGCTCGATGGTCAGCTCGTCGGTCGGGTGAGCTTCACCGTCACCGAGTGAGCCAATGGCCCAAGACCCAGTGAGGGGCGCGCGCGCCATTGACCGCATCCGATCGCGACTTAATTTCAGGGCCGATGGCGCTTTTCGCTAGGGCTTCGAACCAGCCTCGAACGAACCGGCGGGATGGGCAGGCGTTGGAGTTCGCCCGCGGAGGACGCGAGAGCGTGGGCCGCCTGCGCGCCCTCGTTCGCTATTTTCGCGATCCGTCGGCCTCGATCTTCGGGAAGCTTTTCGTGCTACTGGCGGTCGTCTACGTCGTATGCCCCGTCGATCTCATTCCGGACGTGCCGATCGTCGGCTGGCTGGACGACCTTGGCGTCGCCAGCTTGGCCATGGCGTTTCTCGCTCGGACGGTCGCGCGCTACCGCCATGATCCCGCGCTGATCGACGCGCCGCTCGAAGCGGCAATGCCGGTGGTGCCGGTGCGATCACGTTAGCGCGACGAGTCGCGGCGAGTCGTGAGCGGGTGAGGCGAGGGCGAGACGCGGGGATGTGCGTAGCCTGCCTTCCGACGAACACCGACACGTTTCCGGGGGCCTCGCGGCACGAGCACGAGCGTCGCAGTCTCCCACACAGTCGAGCGTCGTCGTCCGAACTGACGAGCGCGCGCGAGATTCTTGGGCTCGCCATTGCTTTGCGGGCCCTCGCAATACGTCTACCCTCCGAGATTGGCCTTACGTACGCTCGTCGCCAGACGCAGCTCGACACGAGAACACTAGAGGAGCTCACGAAATGAACTACCCCCCGAACGCACCCCCTCCCGGCGGCTACGGCGGACCCCCTCCCGGTGGCTATGGTCCTCCTCCCGGCGGCCCTGGTGGTCCGCCCGGTGGTTACGGTCCTCCTCCTCCCGGTGGTTTTGGACCGCCGCCCGGCATGCCCGGAATGGGCCCCGGCATGGGCGCGCCGATGGCGCCGTACGGCGTGGATCCGATCACGGGTCTGCCGTTCTCGGACAAGTCGAAGATGGTCGCCGGCCTTCTTCAGATCTTCCTCGGTACCTTCGGCATCGGCCGCTTCTACACGGGCCACACCGGTATCGCGATCGCGCAGCTGCTCGTCGGCTGGATCACGTGCGGGATCTGGCCGCTCGTCGACGGCATCCTGATGCTGATGGGCAAGGTCACCGACGCGCAGGGCCGCCCGCTGCGCGACTGATCGACGAGGCTGCGAATCCGTTCGCGTGCAGGGGGCTTCAGGTGCCCTGCACGTGGACGATCACGCTGCGCGTGTGCGGCGCGCTGCGGTGTTCCCAGACGTAGAGCGCTTGCCACGTGCCGAGCGCGAGTCGTCCTCGACTGACAGGAACGATCTCGCTCGTGCGCGTCAGGATGCTGCGAAGGTGGCCCGGCATGTCGTCGGGCCCTTCGTCTTCGTGCTCGTAGAGTCCTCGACCCTCGGGGGCCACGCGCTCGATCCACGTCTGCATGTCACGAAGCACGGAGGGGTCGGCGTTCTCCTGGATGACGAGCGAAGCGCTCGTGTGCTGGATGAAGACCGTGCAGAGGCCCGTCGTGATCCCCGCTTCGTTCACCACCTCCGCGATTCGGTTCGTGACGTCGTAGAGCCCTTGGCCCCGCGTCGGAACCTCGATGTGCCGTTGGTGGAGTTTCATCGCCGTCCTCGAAGTGTAGTGCGTGTTGTGGTCCCCGCCCCCCGTCCCCCCTCCGATCACGGTTTATCCACTTCCATGGACCGCCGCTGATCCAGTTTTGGCGCCTGCCGAAGGAGTCGTTGTCCGACATAACCGTACTTTTGCGGACAAAGTCTTCGTCCGGACGGTTGGCTGGGCTTGGCACGGCGGACGCAAGGTCGGCGGAATATGCGCTTCCTCCCTCGACTCCTTCTCGCGTCGGCCTGCGCGGTCAGCCTCTTCGCCGTTGGTTGTTCGAACCAGACGGAGGCCGAGGAGGTCGCCCCGACCTCGGACGAAAGTGCGCTCGTCCAGAAGGCCGATGACCACTGGTTCTACGGCGGCCCGCTGAGGAAACTCGACAACGCCAAGATCACCGTCTCGCTCGCAGGTAACACGGCGCGCGTCACGGGCTACGTCCCGTCGTCTTTCCAGGTTCCCGACCTCCCGCACCTCAAGAGCTACCCCGACGGGGATCGTACGCGCCTCGAGATCGTCTACCCGATCGCGACCGCCGCTCCCCCGAAGACGAACTCCCGACCGGGCAGCTACTCCTTCTACGAAGCACGCCCGTATCGTCCGGACGGCATCGCGTACACGCAGTCCGACGGCGCGCACTTCGTTCCCTGGGGCGGCTTTCCGTTCCTCGCGTACAACAACGGCATCGCGTTCCACGGCCCGATCACGTCGCAGTCGAACCACCAGCTCGACGCGAACGTCTGGTACCTGCGCCGCGGTGACGTCTCGAGCGGCTGCAACCGCATGAACGGCGAGCACGTCGTGGAGCTCGCGCACCTGCTCGGCATCTCGATGCGCAAGGTGTACGAACCGAACAAGTCGTACTGGAACCCGACGGCCGCGAAGGTCACGGTGATCGCCGACTACGACAAGCTCGATGGCAAGTACGTCGACGTCGACTACGCGACCGACGTTGGCGTCACCCGTCCGTTCAAGACGTACGGCACCGAGAACGTCGTCATGTTCGGCTCGTGGATCGCCACCGAGACCCCCGACGGCACGGATCTCCCGCTCGACATGAAGTGGGAAGGCGGCGTCGCCGGCAAGCCGTACGTCTTCGCCGAGCACGCGCGCAACGACATGGTTTGCTCGGTATCGAAGCGCGACCTCCCGGCACTCAAGAGCCTCATTCAGCGCCTCGGCGGAGAGCTCCCGAGCTCGTTCTGCGAGAAGAAGGCGTGCGTGATCGACGCGCTTCGCGCAAACAAGGACGCCAAGGCCGAGTGCGCGCTCTGAGCGGCTCGCGTTGACCCCCCGACGTCCGGCTCGGCAGCGTGCGGAGCCGGACGACGCGTTTTGTCGACGCTACTTGCCGAGCAGCATCTTCAGCACGAAGTCGATGCGCGAGCCGAACGGCGGCTTGAGCAGCGAGGTGCTGTTGATGCGGCTCTGGTAGAAGACGGGCTTCTTCTTGGTGAAGGTCTCGAAGCCTTCGCGCGCGTGGTAGTGGCCCATGCCGCTCGGACCGATGCCGCCGAAGGGCAGGTCGCTCTGGGCGACGTGGAGCATCGTCTCGTTGATGCCGACGCCGCCGGACATCGTCTCGCGCAGCACCTTGTCGATCGCCTTTTGATCGTGCTCGAAGAAGTAGAGCGAGAGCGGCCGCGGGTGGTCGTTGACGTAGGCGATGGCTTCGTCGAGCGTCTCGTAGGTCTTGATCGGGAGGATCGGCCCGAAGATCTCCTCTTGCATGAGGAGCATGTCTTCCTTCGCGTGCAAGACGAGCACGGGCGCCATCTTTCGCGCGTTGGGATCGAGCGTCTCGTTCTTGTGATTCAGCTCGATGAGCTTCGCGCCGCGATCGCGCGCGTCTTCGAGGTAGCTCTGGAGGCGATCATAGTGGCGGTCGTTGATGATCGCCGTGTAGTCCGGGTTCGAGCCGATGAGCGGATACATCTCGGCGAACGCCTTCTTGCACTCCTCGACGAACGCGTCGGCGCGGCCCTTCGGCAAGAGCACATAGTCCGGCGCCACGCACGTCTGACCTGCGTTGAGGCACTTGCCGAACATGACCTTCTGCGCGGCCTGGGCGATCGCGTAGCCGTCGCCGACGATCGCCGGCGACTTGCCGCCGAGCTCGAGCGTCACGGGCGTGAGGTTCTCGGCGGCGGCCTTCATGACGATCTTGCCGAGCCGCGTGGAGCCGGTGAATACGAGGTGATCGAACGGCAGGCGCGAGAAGGCGTCGGCCACGTCGACACCGCCGGTCACGACCGCCACGTGATCGGGCTCGAAGATCTCCGAGATGAGCGTCTTCGTCATCTCCGCCGTGTCCGAGGCGAGCTCGGACGGCTTGAGCATGACGCGGTTGCCGGCCGCGAGTGCCCCGACGAGCGGCGCGAGCGCGAGCTGCAGCGGGTAGTTCCAGGGGGAGATGATGCCCACCACGCCGACCGGCTGCATGAGCACTTCGCCGCGCGCCGGGAGGAAGGTCCAGCCGATCTCGCGCGACTCGGTCTCCATCCACTCGTGGAGATGGGCGCGTGCGTGCTTGATCTCGTTCACCACGACCATGACTTCGGCCGCGAGCGTCTCGTGCCGCGAGCGCGTTCCGAAGTCCATCCCGATTGCTTTGACGAAGTCCTCCTTGCGGGCGAGGAGTGCCTTCTCGAGCTTGTCGAGGTGGTCGATGCGCGTGTCGTAGTCGGGAGCGCCGCTTTTCCGCTGCGCGGCTTTGAGGCGTCCGAGCAGAGCCGAGAGCTCGGCGTGAGCGCCGCGCCCCGCGTCCGCGGAGGCAGACGAGGCAGACGAGCTGGACGAGCCATTTTCTGCGGACCTGACGTTCTCGACCATCGACATGTTCGTTCTCCGAGCGTGCTCGAAAGCTCGCGCCTCGGAGTCTAGCAAACGGCCTGTCACCGCGAGCCCTGCTAGAGTAACGTTTCGACCGCTTTCTCTTCGATTCTCCCGCTTTGGAGGCCCTTCTCGATGTGGACGCGTGGCTATCGTGACGAGGTTTGGAGCCGGCTCGACCAGCCTTGGGACCTCATCATCATCGGCGGGGGAATCACCGGCGCAGGCATCCTGAGTGAGGCCGCGCGCCACGGCAAAAAAGCGCTGCTCGTCGAAGCGCAGGACTTCGCGTCGGGAACCTCCAGTCGCTCCACGAAACTGGTGCACGGCGGCCTGCGCTATCTCCGGCAGGGACAGTTCCTCGTCACCCGCAAGTCCGTAAGGGAACGCGAGCGCCTCATGCAGGAGGGCCGCGGGCTCGTCGACCCGCTCGCCTTCTCGCTCGCCGCATTCCCCGGCGACCAGATGCCCAAGTGGATGTACGGCGTGGGCCTCGCGATGTACGACGCGCTCGCGTGGAAGTGGGCGCACGAGGCGCAGTCGAAAGACGAGATCATCGCGCGCATTCCGCCGCTCGGTAGCTCGAACGTGCAGGGCGGCTATCGCTACTTCGACGCGCAGACGGACGACGCGCGTCTCACCCTCCGCGTGATTCAGGAAGGCGTCCGGCACGGTGGAACGGCCATCAACTACGCGAGGGCCGACCAGCTCCTTCGCACCGCCGACGGTCGCGTGCGTGGCATCGTCCTGCGCGACATGGCGCCGGGCGCGACGCGGACGGCCGAAGTCCAAGCGAAGGTCGTCATCAGCGCCACCGGCGCATGGGCCGACGACTTGCGTACGCAGCTCGGTCATGAGAAGCGCCTCCGGAAGATTCGCGGAAGCCACATCACCTTCGCGGCCTCGCGCCTTCCGTTGAAGGAGGCGGTGAGCTTGCTGCACCCGCGCGATCAGCGCGCGATCTTCGCGATCCCGTGGGAGGGCGTCACGATCTTCGGCACCACTGACGTCGATCACGGTGATCTGAACACCGAGCCGGCGATCAGCCAGCAGGAGACGGAGTACTTGCTCGAGGCGCTGCAGAAGGCGTTTCCGTCTCTCGAGCTCGGCGCGCGCGACATCATCTCGACGTGGGCGGGCGTGAGGCCGGTCATCAACACGGGCAAGAGCGACCCGTCGAAGGAGTCGCGCGAGCACGCCATCTGGCGTGAGGACGGCCTCCTCACCATCAGCGGTGGCAAGCTCACCACGTTCGTCGTCATGGCGCGCGATGCGCTCGCCGCCGTGCAGGACGACCTGGGCGAGCTCGGTCCGCGCACGCAGATCTTCGACACCGCGCCCGCCGAGGTGAACTGGCCTTCGTCGGTCGACGAGGGCGAGCGCATTCGCTTGCTCGGGCGCTTCGGCACCCTGATCGAGGCGGTCGCCGCGGACAAGGAGGGGGCCGAACGGATCGGCGGATCGGTGGCCCTCTACAGCGAGCTTCGTCATGCGGCACGCTCCGAAGCCGTCGTGACCATGGCGGACTTGCTCCTCCGTCGCGTGCGCCTCGGGCTTCTCTTGCCGAACGGCGGGTTCGATCAGATGGCGCGCATTCGCGCGGTCGCCCAGCCCGAGCTCGGTTGGGACGACGCGCACTGGGAGCGCGAGGAAGCTGCGTATCGCAAGCTCTGGAAGCAGGCCTACTCGTCGCCGATCTAGGGCGCGATCTCGCTCAGTGCCGTCGGTCGAGCGGATCGGCGGCGGCGCTGGGCTTGTTCGTCGCGCTCGGCTTCGGAGCCGTGCTCGCGGCCTTGCCGGCGGGGTCCTTTGCGACGTCCTTCGACGCCGTCTTCGGCACGACCGGAGGCGTGGCGGAGGTGGTCGCCGATGCCACGGGCTCGACCACCGGAAGAGGGACTGGGGCAGAGACCGCCACGCTGGCGATCGGCGCGGTCGGTGCAACGCTCGGCGGGAGAGGGGCTTGTGAGGCTTCGACGCGAGCCGGCGTGGCCCCACTGCCGGGCGCGAAACGCGTGAGGGCCGCCCACGCTACGGCGCTGCCGAGGACGAGCGCGCCGAGCGAGATCGCCCAGTACGGCGGATGCGGGCGCGTCTGCGCGACGGAGACCACGGCCACGTGATTGGGCGCGTTGCTGACAGGGAGCGACACCCGCGCGGGCTGTCCGGTCGGGATGGACGGATCCGTCGGGGCCGTACCGGTCAGCGACGCCCGGAACTCGCGCGCGTGCGCGAAGCGATCCTTCGGTGCGAAGGCCATCGCGCGATCGAGCACGTTGCACAGCTCGGGGGGCACCGCTGGAGCGCGTGATTTCGTCGGCGCGACGGGCCTCGTGGCCGCGAGGACGATGCGCTCCTGCGCGGTTCGACCTTCGTGGATGTCGAGCCCTGTCGCGAGCTTGAGCAGCGTGGCGCCGACCGCGAAGAGATCGGTGCCCGGGCCGACGAGATCCCATCGACCTTGCGCCTGTTCGGGCGCCATGAAGCCGACCGTTCCGAGGAGGGAATCCGCGCTGGTCAGCGCCGAGCCGGCATTCTCCTCGTCCTCGAATGCGCGCGCGAGGCCGAAGTCGAGCACGAAGAGCTCGCCGTCGTTCGCGCGGAACAGGTTCGCCGGTTTCAGATCGCGGTGCACGACGCCCGAGGCGTGGGCGATCTCCAGCACCGAGAGCACGAGGTCGCCGATGCGAACGACCTCGTCGAACGGCAGCATGCCGCCCGCGGCCTCACGAGCGTCCTCGAGATTCTGCCCCGAGAGGAGCTCAGTGACGAGGAAGGGGGCCCCGTCGTCCGTCGTACCATCGTCGTAGAAGCGGACGACGGCCGGGTGGTCGACCTGGTTGGCGATCCGCGCCTCGCGGAGGAAGCGCTGACGGATCGACTTTTCGCGATGGAACCGTTCGTGGAGAATCTTGATCGCGACGCGGTTGCCGTTCTTGTGTTTCGCACGAAACACGGCGGCCATCCCGCCCACGCCGAGCAGCGCTTCGAGCGTCCACTTTCCCTCGAGCGTCTGCCCAACGCGGGCTTGCGCGATTTCTTCGAGGTCCGGTCCCCTCACCCCACCAGTCTACCACGTGGGGGCGGCGGGCCGTTCACTCGCGATCTTACCCTGGTTTTCAGGGCGAAGCGCGCCGTGCCCGCGCCGAAGGCGAGTGGATCTTCCGCTTTTGCTTGCGCGCCAGCTTGCTTCCGGACTTCGCGCGGTTCGCGCTCTTGCGCGTCGACTTTCGCGAGGGTTTCCGGGCGGAATCCTCGAGGGTCGCCGTCGCCCGGCGTGCGTTCAGGCGTGTGTTGCGCGCGGCCGTCGAGCCGCCACCTGCCTTGCGGTCGGTTGCGCTCACGCCGGGAAGCGAGGTGTCGACCCATACGTCGCGGCGCGTCTTCTCGGGGCGTGCGGCCGCGCGTTCGAGATTCTCGCGCGAGCGTCCCACGCGACGGCCGATGAGGCTGCCGCCGGCCGGGCGCCGTGCGGGGGGCTTGCGCCGTACGGGGCGAGGCATCATCGCGCGCTCCTTGGCGCGGACGGTCTCGGCACGCGCGCGGCGACGAACGCTGCGGCCTCGCTTCCCGATGGCAGTCTCGACGGCGTTCTTCACCGAGCGAGAGGCCCCTTCGAAGGCGCTCATCACCTCGTGCGCGCGCGCTTCGGCGAACACGTTCTTCATGCCGCTCATCGCGAGCTCGATGCGGCAGATCGTGTCCTTGCCTCCGCGCGGGCCGTTGACGTCCTCGAGCCGGACGGCGACGCGTTCGATGTGCGGAGCGAAGCGCTTCAGTCTGCGCCCGAGCTTCGCGCGAAGCGCCGTCTTCTCGACCGTACCGAGGCGCACTCCCGACACATGGACCTTGAGCGGTGTGGCGGAAACGACGGTAGCACCAGCCTTTCGCTTCGCCGCGCGAGGGACTCTGCGAGCGAAGCTCGATCGTCGCGGGGTTCGTGTTGTGGACGCGCGCGACCGTGCGGGCTTGGATACGGTTTCTTCGTCGACCTGTCGTCGTGCCATACGCCCCGCCCAAGCAAGCGACGCGCCGGTCAGAGACGTGCGATGCGCGCGAACAGCCGCTCTATTCCTTCGGCGAAGACGGCCTCGGGCGTGAGCAAGCTCACGACGAGATGAGCGCCGCGATGCATGTCGAAGAAGTAGCCCGGGTGCACGTGAACGCGGTCGGACTCGACGAGATCGATGGCCCACTCCTCGTCGGATTGCGTCTCCGGAACGCGGACGATCGCGTACCACCCGGCCTCGACGTCGAGGACGCTCGCCGACGGCGCAGTGTGTATCGCGGCGCGGAGTACACCGAGATTGTGCCGCGTGCGTGCGGAGATCGCATGCCGTGCCGAGCGTAGCGCGAGCAAGCGAGGGAGCGCGTGCTGCACGGGGGCGCCCACGGAGAGATAGGCATCGAGCACGAGCTCGAGGCGGGCCATCGCTTCGTTCACCTTCGCTTCGTCGCCGCCTACACCGATCCATCCGAGCTTCAGCTGAGGCAGCGCGGCGAGCTTCGAGAGCCCGGACAGCGCGAAGACGAGGCCGCGTTTTGCTTCGAGGATAGTTGCCACGCGCCCGTCGGGAACGCCTGCTCCCAGCGGGTAGCGCGCGAAGACTTCGTCGCTGATGATCGGCAATCCGAGATCGAGCATGGCCTCGAGCTCGGCGGCCGAGAGATACGATCCCGTCGGATTGTTCGGGGCGACGACGACGATCGCGCGCGTGCGCGGTCCGACGGCCGAACGCAGAGCGTCGAGGTCGACGTGCCATCCACCGGCATAGACGAGCGGGTAGGGGCGCAGCTCGACAGCGTCGAAGGCCGCGAGATAGCCGAGCAGCGGATAGCTCGGTTGGGGAACGAGGATTTCGTCGCCCGGATCGGCGAGCATCGTGAAGAGCGCGGCGTAGGCCTCGCTCGTGCTTGCGGTGAGCGCCACGTGCCGTGCCTCGATGGGCACGCCCGACGCTGTCCAGTCTCCCGCCACGGCCGCGCGCCCCGAAGGCAATCCGAGCGGCTCGGGCGAGTAGGCGAGCGCGAGTGGGTTCCGAAGCGCATCGAGGATGGCCTTCTCGTCGTACGGAATCCCCGCCGTCGTCGGATTGCTCACCGTCAGATCGAGCAAGGGCGGCCCTCCCTTCGAGGCCTCGGCGCGAACGCGCGCGACGGCTTGCGCGAGCGCGTTCGGCTCGTCGTGCTGGGAGGTACGTCTGGAGAACGCCATGGCGCCGTCTTCTACAACGCTCGGGCGTCCTCGTGCACGGATTGCCGCGAAGCGAAGTCGCAGCGAGACGTCGCGAGCGCGTCCCAGGAGTCGGCGGCCGCGCTCGCGAGCGGTGCGATCGAGTATCACCAAGGGGTGAGGGCCGGCTTCGTCGCGAGCTTGTTCGTCGTCGCGAGCGTCGCCGGATGCGACGACGGCCTCTCGTTGGCGAAGGCTCCCTCGGAGGACGCCTCCGAGCCTTCCGTGACGCTCGAACCTGATCCGTCCGATGCGGGCGCAAGGCCAGAATCCGCCGGATGGTCGATCGCGGTGGTGCAGACGGAGGTGTCGCTCACGGCGGGAGCGTCCGAGCCGATCGTCGTCGACGTCGTGCGGAGCGACTTCGACGCCACCGAGGTCGAGCTCTCCATGACCGGCCTCGCGGCCGGCATTTCCGCGACGAGCGCCCATGTCGCCGCGGACGTCGACACCGGCACGCTCGTGCTCTCGGCGATGGACGCCGCGGCCCAGGAGCTGTCGCAGCCGACGATTGAAGCGCGCGGCAGCGACGGCAAGGTCGTCCGGCTCGTGCTCGATCTGACCGTACGAGGGGCGCCGGGGAGGCTCGACACCTCGGCGGGCGGCGGCGTGCAGGAGCTAGGCGCGGGCCGCAGCTCCGATATCGCGCTTTCGGTTGCAAAGCAGCCGGACGGCCGGCTTCTCGTCGCTGGGCTCTCGTCGTCGGGACTACGTCATCGTGTCGTCGTGGCGCGGTTCAACGACAACGGCGACCTCGATTGGTCGTTCGGCGACGTCGGGCTCGCTTCGGCGCCCGACGATGAACGCTGGAACCGTGCGCGCGTTGCCGACGTGCACTTGCTCGACGACGGCAGCATCCTCCTTTTGCTCGAAGGCATGCACGTCGTTCGCTTCACGCGTGAGGGGCAGCTCGATGGGGCGTTCGGTACGTCGGGCGTCGCCGCGGTGACGTTCGACGGTCAGGTCGCATCGTCCGGAGCTCTCGCCGTGCAGCCCGACGGCCGCATCGTCGTGGTCGGTCGCGTCGAGCGGTCCGACGGTTCGCAGCCGAGCCACATCGCACTCGCGCGCCTCTCGACGAACGGTGCGCTCGACCCGTCGTTCGGCAACGGAGGGCGCGTGGTCACGGCCTTCGCCGACGGGAGCGCAGGAGGCGCGGAAGACGTTGCCCTCCGCCTCGCCGAGGACGGCGGCTTGGCCGGAATCGTGGTGGCCGGATTTTCGCGCGCGGAGGCGACCGACGTTGCGCTCGTCGGCTATTTGCCGAGCGGCGCGCTCGACGCGTCCTTCGGCACCCTCGGGACGACGACCCTGCGTCCGGGAGGAAAGCCGAGTGCAGGCCATCGGGTGGTCGCGCGCGGGGCATCGGCCTGGGTCCTTTGCGAGCCCATCGCGGAGGCCGAGCCTGCCACCGTGGTGCGCCTCGTGAACGGCCTGGTCGACCCGACCTTCGTACCGACCTCGCTCGCCCTGAATCCTTCGATGCTCGCGCGTTCAATCGCGCTTGACGCGATGGGCCGACTGCTCGTGGCCGGCGAAGAACTGCCCGCGCAGTCCGGGGTGAGCACGCGCTGGTTCGTTCAGCGGCTGTCTGGAGACGGCTCTCTCGACGGGGCCTTTGCGACGGAAGGCATTGCACGGGCGTCGTTCAAGGGAACCGACGACCGGCTGTCGGCCGTCCTCGCGAGCGCCGACGGAACCGTCGCCGCCGTCGGCACCACGCTGTTCGCCGAAAACCGCGACTTCGCCGTCGTCGAGCTCGACTCGAACGGCGCTCCGGTGGCTGCGTTCGGCAACGGAGGTCAGAAGCGGAAGAACCTCGCGGGAGGCGACGACCTGATCTTCGCCGCCGTGATGCAGAGTGACGGTTCGATCCTCGCGACCGGCGCCAGCTTCGGTGGTGACACGTGGAAGACGCTGATCTTCCAAATCGCCAACCCCGGAAATTCGTCCGCGCGCTTCGCGTACGACGACACGCCCCTCACTGCAGCGGGCGACGGCCCGGATGGTCCGCGTTCGCTCGCTCGCGCGATCCTCACCCAGCCGGACAAGAAGGTCGTCGTCGGCTCCTTCGGCGAAGCCAACGCCCTCGCACGCTTCCAGCCGGAAGGCGCGTTCGACACTTCGTTCGGCGTGAATGGCATTGCGACCGCCGGTACGAACACCGTGCGCGCCATGGGCCTCCAGCACAACGGCCGGATCGTGATCGCCGGCTCCACGCCGAATGGAGTCGCCGCGCTCTCGCGCTTCGGAGCCGACGGCACGCCCGATGCGTCGTTCGGCAGCTCGGGGACCGCGGGGACCGTCCTCGTCGATTTCGGCCTGGGTCGCCAATCGCTGTCGGCGGTCACGGTAGACGCCAAGGACGCGATCCTGTTCGCCGGCCATCGCGAGCTCTCGAACACGCGCGCCTGGCTCGTCGGACGTCTCCTGCCGAGCGGCCTGCCCGACCCGTCGTTCGACGGCGACGGGCGGCTCGTCCAGACACTCGGCTCGGATGCGGTCGCGAGCGCGGTTCTCGTTCATCCTCTCGGAGGCATTCTCGTTGGAGGAACCGAGAATGGTTCCGGCACCTCGACGTTCACCCTGGCGCGCTACACGTCGGGCGGGAAGCTCGACACGACGTTCGGAACGAACGGCCTCGGGCGCATTGCTCTCGGCGGGGCGCCCGAGCTCGCCGGTCTCGCTCTGAGCCCTGCGCTCGACCTCATCGGCGTCGGTACGGTCATGACGCCGGCGCCGAGCCTCGCCGTGATGCGCTGGAAGAAGGACGGAACGCCGGACCCCACCTTCGGACGCTCCGGCGGCGGGACGAGCGACTCGTTCGGGGCCCTCGAAAGTCACGGACGGGCCGTGGTCATGACGAGCGGCGAGCGAATGCTCGTGTTCGGCACCACACGCAGCCACTTCGACCAGAACATCCTCGTCGCGCGATTCTGGCGCTGAACGAGTAGGATGCGCCGCATGCCCATGCGCATGAGGGTCGGCACGAGCGGGTTTGCTTACAAGGAATGGCGGCCCAGCTTCTACCCGGAGGAGCTCCCCGACGCGAAGATGCTCGACTACTACGCGAAGCGCTTCGATACGGTCGAGATCAACAACACGTTCTATCGCATGCCCAAGGCCAGCATGCTCCAGAACTGGACGAAGCAGGTCGGCTCCGACTTCTCGTTCGTGCTCAAGGCCGTGACGTATCTCGTCAGCATGAAGGACGCGGAGAAGCGCGCGTCGGCGACGCAGGCGTTCTTCGAGACGGCGAAGGCCATGGGGAAGAGCCTCGGCCCCGTGCTCGTGCAGCTCCCTCACACGCTCGAGAAAGATCTCGACCGACTTCGTGCGCTCTTCGAGCTGGTGCCGAACGACGTTCGCATCGCGCTCGACGTGGGGCGTGCGTCGTGGCTCGCCGAGGATACGTATGCGCTGCTGCGCGAAAGAGGCGCATCGCTCTGCATCGTCGACGATCCAAACAAGAAGGTGCCGATCGTTCCGACCGCGCGCTGGGGGTACGTGCGGCTCCGTGGCGTCGAGTACAAGCGAGGCGAGCTCGATGCGTGGGTGACGCGCATCCTCGAGCAGCCATGGGAGGAGGTCTTCGTGTTCTTCAAGCACGAAGACGCCGCGACCGGGCCGAAGCTCGGCGCGCAGTTCAAGAAGCTGTTCGCGGCCCGTGCTTCGCGCCGCTGACCCGGCGTGATAGAAAAGCGAGCCATGAAAAGCGCGCTCGTGATGCGGATCTCCGTGGTGTCGAGCCTGTCGCTCGGTCTCCTCGTCGGTTGTTCGAAGTCTGCACCCGAGCCGGCTCCCTCCGACAAGGGGACGGAGACGACCGGGGCGACGCCCTCGTCGAGCGCCGCGCATCCGATGGGCGCGATGCCGCCGGGCCACATGGGAGCGGGTGGGCCCGCGATGGGCGAGGGGGCGAAGCCCGGACCCGAGATCGCTTACGATGCGCCGAAGACATGGACGAGTGCGCCGAACCCGAGCCCGATGCGCAAGGCCACCTTCAAGATTCCGAAGGCGGCGGGCGACAGCGAAGACGCGGAGCTGGCGGTTTCCTCGGCCGCGGGCGGTGTCGAGCCGAACGTGCAGCGCTGGGCCAAGCAGTTCGGCGACGCGAAGGCGAAGACCGAGCCGCGCACCGTGAACGGTCTCAAGGTGACCATCGTCGAGATCAAGGGCACCTACGCCGGAGGCGGACCGATGATGGGCGCCGCGGCCGCGCCGAAGCCCAACCAGATGCTCCTCGGCGCGATCGTCGACAGCGGCGACAGTCAGGAGTTCTTCAAGATGGTCGGCCCGGAGAAGACCGTCACCGCGGCGAAGCCGGACTTCGAGAAGTTCGTTTCGTCGCTGCACGCGAAGTAGTCTTCTTCTTCGGCGGCGCATCGAGAGGCGCGGGGCATGCCTTGCGGAGCTTGCAGCTCGCGCAATCGCCGCCGCGCCAGATCCGATCGAAGCGCGCCTGCGTGGCATCGAGCAGCGCTTCGCTGTCGGTCACGATCCCCATCTCGAAGTTGCGTCGTCCTTCGCCCTTCGCTCCGAGGCCGGCGCCCGTGAGGTTCGCGCTGCCGAGGTAGAGGAGCTTGCCGTCGACCGCGATCATCTTGAGATGGACGCGGGGACATTGCCTCATCTCGACGGTCTTCGTCGGACTCTTCGAGCGCGAGGAACGAAGGCGGACGAGCTCACGCGCGAGCGGACCCGAAGGCGCCGATGCGTGGAGCACGCGAACTTCCACACCTCGCTGGGCGAGCGTGGTGAGCGTCTCGAAGAACGAAACGTAGCTGCCCCGCGCGCGCGCGCGCGTCCCGATGGGCGCTTCGACGAGCATCGTCTTGAGGTTCGCGGTCGCGATCCACACGCTCACTTTCGCGTCTTTGACGGCGCGGGCGATGAGCGTCTCGTAGTGATCGGCGTCGACGAGCAGTTTGGCGCGTATCGTCCGTTCGATCGGCGAGCTCGCGTTCGCGCTCGAACTCGCCGGCACGACGGCAGATTTGCGCATGGCGCGAGTGTACCAGCTCGCGCCTGAATCCAGGCAAATTGGCGGCTGCTCAGGCGGCGGCGACGGAGCCGTACGCGTCGAGAATGGCGAGGCAGCCTTCGAGCGAATCGCAGGTGTTGAGCTGCTGGCGGAGCTGGGAAGCCCCGCGCAGACCTGCGAGGTAGCCGCTCAAGTGACGCCGCGTGCAGCGCACGCCGTACGGCTCACCGCGCTCGGCCACGTTGGCCTTGAGGTGCTCGCGGCAAAGCTCGATGCGCTCCTCGTCGGTGGGGAGCGCGCGGAGCGTGCCCTCGCGGAGAAGCGAGTAGGCCTCGCGGAAGATCCACGGGTGCTCGATCGCGCGACGGCCGACCATGACGCCCGCGCAGCCCGTCTCGTCGAGCGCACGTTTCGCGTCCTGCGCGGTCTTGACGTCGCCGTTCACGATGACCGGGATGCTGACGACTTCGCGTGCGCGTGCAGCCCACGACCAGTCGGCCGAACCGGAGTGGCCCATCGATGCCGTTCGGCAGTGGATGGTCAACGCCGAGACGCCTGCGTCTTCGAGGCGGCGGGCGAGATCGACGATCGGCATGTGCGATTCGGGGCCGAGGCCGATGCGCGTCTTCACCGTGACCGGGAGGCTGACGCTCGAGACGACCATCTTCGCCATGGCGACCATGGCCTCCGGATCACGGAGCCAGCCGGCGCCGGCGCCTCGGCCCGCGATTTTCGGCACCCAGCAACCGCAGTTGACGTCGATGAAGAAGGGCTCGGCCTCTTCGGCGAATCGAGCGGCCTCCGCGAGGCGCTCCGGATTGGCGCCGTAAATCTGGATGGCGGTGAGCCCGTCGTCGTCGGCCAGGCGAATCTTGCGCTTGGCGTTGCGACAGCCGCGGAGAAGGCCCTCCACGTTGACGAACTCCGTCATGCTCACGTCGCCCCCGAGCGAACGGCAGAGCCGACGGAACACCATGTCCGTCACGTCCTCCATGGGGGCGAGAATGACGGGCTTGTTGCCGTAGACCTGCTTCAATTTCGCGTGGTTTTCGTGCACGACGCGCAGGGCTTAGCGCATTTGGAGGTCTGGCGAAAGGCGTCCTACGGCAGACCTCGATCCGCCGCTCAAACCAGCGGTCGCCAGAGGTTCCGAACGCGCTGCCAGGGCGTCAGGTGGGCTCGCAGCTCGCGACCCGCCGTGGCCGCGTGACCCCGCATGGCCTCTGCGTCGCCGCGGGCGACGGTGAACCCGTAGCGTGTCCGGGTGTAAATCTCGGCGGCCGAGAGCACCGCCGGCGTCATCAGGTTCTTGGCCTCGATGCGGACGAGCAGCTCCTCGACCGAATCGGACGAGTTCGGTACCACGCCCGCGTCTTCCGCCGCGATGCGCACGTACTCCCATCCGTTGTCGATGCGTTCGGTTGGAGGTGTTGGAACGAGCGGCCTCAGGAGGTGCGTGTTCAGCAGCGCGCGCTTCGCGGGACGATAAACGAGGAGCAGGAGGAGAAGCGGCCAGAGATTCGCGGCCGTGTCTTTCGCCGCCCGCGCGAGCTTCTGCATTTGCTGGATGATCGAGTCGCCGTCGAGCTTCGGTCCGTCTTGCGGCGTGGGCTCGGCGGGCTCGTCGTGGGGGGCCTTGCCGTCGTGATCGCCTTTGCCGGTTCGCCACAAGTACGGCGCGAGAACCGCCGTGATCGCGAAGAGAGCGACGGCCACGACGAGCAGCGAGAACACGTTCTTGCGAGGGAGCGCCGCGATCGTCGTCTTCTTCGCGATGCGCCGCGTGACGGCGCCGCTCAGCGCTTGCCACAATTCCACGCGCACGGCCTGCTTGGCGGAGAGGTAGAGCAGCCAGAAGACGAGGAACCCGAAGAGGAGAAACAGCGGAACGGGCAGCCACGCCTGCACCTTGTCGCGCTCCCAGTCGCGGACGCGGCCCTCGTTGTTGAGGATCACGAACACCGCGCCGATCCAGCCGATGCTCGGCCAGAACGACGCGAGGAGCTCCCAGCGATGCTGCAGCGAGAGCATTCCGCACGGGAAGGCGAAGGCGAAGAACACGAGGGGGATCGCGACCTCTTTCGGGAACGGCGCCGAAGAGAAGGTGACCAGCGTGATCAGCGCCGTTCCCAAGACTCCGAGGGCCACGAGGACGGGAAGGACGCGAAGGCGCGAGATGGCGAGCAGCTGGCCGGCCACGACGCCGACGACACCGGCTATCAAACCGAGGACAAGCTCGAGGAGATCGCCGCCGCCCTCGTAGCTCGCGACGGCTCCGAAGAGCGCGACGGAGCCGAAGAGCGTGAAGAGCAGATAGGCGATCGCGGGGCGAAGCGCGAGGCGCAGAGCCTGGAGGAACGGCGGGGCCCAGCGCGAGGCACGACGACCTTCGCGAGGAGAGGCGGCGTTCATGGCGTCTCCAAGACGAGGGCGAGGCCTTTTCTCCGGACGATCAACGTCGGAGCGCAGTGCACGCGCATCTGCTCGATGGCCTGGGCCGTCGCGTTCGCCAGATTCGCTCGCACGACCGAAGGCGGCGGCGGCCTGGGCGCGAGCAGGCGCTTCAGATCGAGTCGGTTGTCCTCGGCGCCCACGGGGTAGTCGAAGAAGAGGAGGCGCTTGGCCAGCGGCGTTTGGGGCGCGGTGTGATCGGGAATGACCGAAGCGCTGTCGGCGACGATGAAGCTCGTGCCCGGTGCGCGCGCGGTTTCCCCGAGCCAGAGTCCGGCGGAGACGACGATGGTGCTCGGCGGCTTTCCTCCGCCTTGCGGAGATGCGGCCATCTTCGCGAGGACAGCGTCGAGCGTGATGTCGTTCTGCCAGGACGCATCGGACCCGACCGCACGCCACTTCCGCTCCTCACCGCGGCGGCATGCGATGTCGCGAAGAACGGTGCCCTCGCCGTCTCGAACGGCGCATACGAGCGTGACCGCTTCGCCGCGTCGCAAGAGCACGTGCGCGAGGCCGATCCACGCGTCGACGAGCAGATCGAGCACGTCTTCCATCGCATCGGGTGCGCGGGCGACGGCCCGCTCGCCCTGCCGGAGTCGCGCACCGTCGGTGTTCGCTGCGATGCGGAAGCCGGGCGGGAGGAAGGTGTCGAGCACGAGCCGGATGCGAGACGGCGCATGCGGAACAGACTCGGGCAGGCGCACGACGAGCTGCCCGGTGTTGATCGACTGCTTCCAGTGGACGCGACGCAGGTCGTCGCCGGCAACGTAGGGCTTCGTCCGGAAGTGATCTTCCGTGGCGATGCGCGCGAGGATGCTGAGCGGGCCCTCGGCCTTGGCATGCGAGCGAGGGCGCCGCTCGAAGAGCACCGGGCGCACCCGCGGAAGTGCGCGGAGCGAGGCGCACGCGCGCGAGGCGACGAACACGCGTGTCAGCCCGAGGATGTCCTCGTACCAGATCGACGCGGGCCCGAGGCGATAGACGCCGCGCGGCGTGCGGGGCAGCGGTGCCGCCACGGTGGCCTCGGCGCGGGAAACGCTGCGGTCGAGCGCGAAGCGCGTGTCGCCGCCGAGGCGTGCCGGCAGATCTTCTTCGATGTGGAGTCGGAAGCCGGGAGGAACGGGCACGCGTGTGAGCAAGAAGCGCTCTTCGACGGCATCACCGGCATCGACGACGGGCGGAGACATCTCGCGTTCGATCGCGCCGCGCCCGCGGCGAACGCGGTCGTCGAAGGCCCGCACGGCGAACGCCGAGATCAGCGTGGCCCCGGTCGACGCGAGATACATGATCCCGAGGCCGGCGATGGCGAGCACGCCGAACTGGCCCCACTTGGCCGCGAGCGCCAGGACGACCATGCCGAGCGACACGGCCGCCATGCCGAGTCCGCGCTCGGTGAGAATTCGTACGTGGCGGTCGATGGCGTCGACCCAGATCCCGAAGCCCCGGCGCCCAGCTGCATGTTGGGCACGCACCTCGCGGCCGATCTTGACCGCGATGGCCGCCATCTGGAGCACGAACAGCGGCACGACGACGACGGAGAAGAGCGTCGCGAACCGGTTCTTGGTCTCCTCGACCTCCTGCACGTCGAAGGCGAGACCGACGAGCGCGCCCGTCAGCCACGGCAGCACGAACAAGAGTGCCGTATGCATGCCTGCGCGGAGAAGCCGGTACAACGTGCGCATGGTTCAGGCCGGCGCGGGAACGCGCTCCACGCATTGGGCGACGAGCTCGCGTCCGACGCCCGAGTCGCTCGTCATCACGCGATGGCCGAGCACGTCCGGAGCGAGCGTCTTGACGTCCTCGACCGATACGAACGGGCGGCCCGAGAACAGTGCTCGCGCCTGGCAAGCGCGCGCGAGCTGGATCGTCGAGCGCGGCGACACCGAGCGAAGATTACGGTCGTCCGAGCGAATCGCGCGCAAGACCGAGACGAGGTAGCGGCGCATCTCCGGCGACACGTAGATGCGGGGCACGGCGGCCTGCCATCCGAGGACGTCGTTCTTCGTGATGACCGGCTCGAGCGAGGCGAGGGCAGGCGTCTGGCCGAGGTGGACCTCGAGCATCTTCGCTTCGGCCTCTTCGGCGGGATATCCAACCGAGAGCATCATCATGAAGCGATCGAGCTGCGCGGCGGGCAGGGCATACGTGCCTTCGTCTTCGAGCGGGTTCATCGTCGCGATGGCGATGAACGGCGCGGCGAGCGCGTGCGTCGTGCCCTCCACGGTGACCTGCCGCTCTTCCATGACCTCGAGCAGCGCGGACTGTGTCTTCGGCGGCGCGCGGTTGATCTCGTCGGCGAGGAGCACGTTCGTGAAGACGGGGCCGGGTTGGAACTGGAACGTCTTGTTGCGCATGTCGAAGACGTTCGAGCCCGAGACGTCCATCGGGAGCAGGTCGGGGGTGAACTGGATGCGCTTGAACGTGCAATCGACGCTGGCCGCGAAGGCCTTGGCCAGCATGGTCTTGCCGACACCGGGCACGTCGCGGAAGAGCACGTGACCCTGCGCGGCGACGGCCCAGAGGAGGCGCGCCACGACTTCGTCTTTGCCGAGGATGACGCGCCGGATGTTCGCGGCGACACGATGGAACTGCTCGGGGATTCTCGTGTCGATAGGGACGGGGCCGCCGGTCGCGATGGGTGCCGTGGGCGCGTTGCCCATGCCTGCGAGCGAATCGTTCATACGCCGGATTCCTTGGTGGCGAAGGTCGGTTCGGTGGGGTCACCCCAGCGAGCCGAAAGGACGAAGCGTCGAAGTTTCATCCAGAGCTGTCTGACGAGCGACGTGTTCATGTTCTCGTAGCCCCAGAGCCAGAATTCCACGATCTCGTCGGGCACGTCCCACGCCGCGGCATAGGCGCGGATGACGCGCCGTTCGCTTTCGTCGGGCATGCCGTCGACCGCCGCCGTCTCGCACATGAGCTGGACGACATCGCGACGCCTGGCGACGGGCACGAGGTGGGCGACGGCCGACGGGTGGTGGACGGCGAACTCGTGATCGGCGAGCGGCGCGAGACCTTCGTTGACGAGGAATCGATCGATGAGCGCCCGCTCGGCCGGATGAATTTCGCCGTCGGCGGCGATGACGCTCACGAGCGGATAGACGATGGCACGCGGCGGCGCCGAGGGGGCGGGGGGATCGAGGGGGGCGGGGGGATCAAGGGGGGCGGGGGGATCGATGGCACGACCGCGACGGGCACTTCTTCGACCGTGCTGGCGATCGTCGTCGTGGCCGCGGGGCGCATGGGGGCGGGCCCGAACGGGTCGGCCAGGACTTCGAGGCGCGCGCGCAGTCGAATTCGCGCGAGCAGCGCGCCGAAGTCGGGATCGCAGAACGTGGCCACGAGCAGAGCGTCGCGCGACGGAAACATGGCTCGTTCGGCCCATGCATCGAGGGCCTGGGCGAGAGCCGCTTCGCTGGAGAGATCCGTGCTCGCCGCCGTCTCCAAGAGCTTGGCGGATGCGCCGCACGATGGACACACGTGTGCGTCGAGCGCCCGAGGCCCGAGCTCGCTCAGGCACGCCGGGCACAAGTTCGCTGGGATCTCGCGCATGGGGCGCGCGGGCTCGCGATCGAACTGGGCCTCGTGCGTGATGCTGCAGAGTTTGCAGCGGGTGACGACGGGCAGTCCGAAGCGCGTGGCGGGCGAGAGCGCGTCGTAGAGCTCGATGACACCCGACTCGAGGCCGCATGCAGCGCAATCGCTCGAGAGCTCGACGGCAGGACCCAGGGACATGCTCTCGAAGGATGGTACCGAACCCGCGGGCGCGCTGCTTGGCTTCACGCTGCTTTTTAGCGGTCCGTGGCGTCTTGCTTCAGTGCCGACGGCGTTCGGCGGCGAAGCCGAGGAGGAGCTCGTTGACCCTGGCGCTGGCGACCGATTGGACCCAATGCGAAGCACCCGGGATATGGACCACTCTCGCGTTCGTGACCCAACGCTCGGGCGGCTCGGCCATTTCCTTGCCGAGATACCGATCTTCGTCGCCCCAGATGACGAGCACGGGAACGTCGATGCGAATCGTCTTGGGAACGCGGCCCATCACGACGCGCCGAATCGCTGCGCGGTAGTAGTTCATCGCGCCCGTGAGCGCGCCGGGCACGCGCGCCGCGTCGACGTAGTGCTCGATGTCCTCCGCCGGAATCCCATCCGCGGCGAAGGTCTTGCGAACGAAGGCGAAGTCGTTGCGCGCGGTGAGCCGCTCGGGAATGCGGGGCAGCTGGAAGAAGAACATGTACCAGCTCTTCAGGAGCTGCGCCGGTCGGCGGAGGCCGCGCGTCATCTGCAGCGGATGGGGGACGTTGAGGATGGCGAGTCGCTCGACCATCTCGGGATGGAGCTGCGCCACGAACCACGCGACGACTGCACCCCAATCGTGGCCGACGACGATGGCTTTCTTCCGACCGAGCGCGCGGAGCATGCCGGCCACGTCGCCGGCGAGCCGCTCCACTTCGTACGCGCTCACGCCCTTGGGCTTCTCCGATTCGTTGAAGCCGCGGAGGTCGGGAGCGATGGCCCAGTAGCCCGCCTCGGCGAAGGCCCGGAGCTGCTTGCGCCACGACCACCAGAACTCCGGGAAGCCATGGAGGAAGACGACGAGCGGAACCTCGTCGGGCACGGGCCGATCGCTCGCGATGCCTTCAGGACGCGCTTCGGCCACGTGGAGCCGCACCTCGCCGACGTTGATCGTGCGATGGAGAAAGCCGTCGCCACGGCGTTCGGGATTGGCAAGTTCGCGCGCACCCGCCGTGCTCGTGGTCGTCATGCGTTCGCCTCCGAGCCCAACGTACCGTGGAATGCGTGCCCGCGGGATGCGATCCGGAAGCGAGCTCGACCTCAGACTTCGACGATGCGCACGGGGGGCCGGTCACTCGAGTGACGGTCCACGCCCAGCGTGGCGAGCGACCGCTCGGCGCGTGAACGCAGGAAACTCCGTGGATCGCCGAGCATGGCCATCAGCTCGGGGACGAAACGCGGATCCTCGGGCGCGTTCTCGGCGACGACCGCGCGCACGTGGTGGTTTCCGGTGCGAAGCCCTTCGATGAGGACGTCGTTGCCCTCGGGCTGGTTGAGCCGCGCGAGGGCGCGCACGAAGGCGACGAGATGCGAGGGAGCGTCGTCGTATTCGTACGTCGACGTGGGCGGCTCGGCGAAGAGGCGTGCCGTGGCTTCGGCGAGCGGACGCACCGACGACGCGTGGCCGATGGCCGAGAGGCGCGTCGCGACGTTGTGGCGGAAAACTCCGAGCGGATCGCGTAGGGCGTCGTGGAGCGCATCGAGGCCGCCGCGTCGTTCGAGGTCTTCGAGCACGAACGAGTAATAACGGCGCGTCTGCGGGACTTGAACGCCGAGCGCGGTGAAGGCCGACTCTGCGGCCTTGCGCACACGGTGATCATCGCGCGTGACGAAGTAGCGAATAGCCTCGTGACCGAGGAAGAGCGCGTGCCTCCGCTCGCGTGCCGCTGCGTCTCCGCGCTTCGCGGGAAGTACTGCGAGCTCTTCGAGCGATTGCAGGGCCCACGTTCGCCGTCGAGAGGTTTCCTCGCGGCGGAAGGCCGGCTCCCAGAGCGCGCGTTCGAGCGTGCGCCTCAGGTCGTCGGGTCGAGGCGCCTCGTTCGGGAGCCCGTGCAGGATCTTCGTGAGCGCGGCGAGGCGCACCATCTCGGCGCCAGGCTCGAGCCCCGGCATGTTGTCGAGGAGCGCGAGCGCGCGCGCCTGCGCCGTCGGGTGAGCAGAGCCGATCTCGCCGGCGGCCCAGAGGGTCTCTGGCGTGACCAGATCTTTCGGTGAACAGAGCAACCGCTCGAGCGCTCCGAGCGCCGGGAGATCGCGGAGGCGACCGAGCGCCCACGTGGCGCTGGGAACGATGGCGCGGTACTCCTGCCCGCGTTCGTCGAGGACTTCGAGGAGCGGCTGGCGCGCCTGCTCGTCTCGAAGGGTGCCGAGCGCGACGACCACTTCGCGCACGAGGGCGCCGAGCGCGAGGCCTTCTCGCCAGCTCGGCATCGGGCTCTTCGACAAGAGATCGCGGAGGGGCGCGGCGGCTTGCTTGTCACCGAGTGCAGCGAGCGCGCGCACGACCGCCACGTCGAACTGCCGCGACGCCTGTGGCTCGCGAGCGAGGAGCGTGACGAGCTGCGGGACCGCACGTCGATCGCCGAGCGCGCCGAGCATGTCGACGGCGTTCTTGTCGCCGGTCACCGCGCGAGCGACGAGCACGGGAACGATCTCCGGGTCGCCCATCTCCGCGAGGGCGAGCAGGTTCTCTTCACGCTCGTCGTTCACCGCCACGGGATCGAGCCGTGGCTGCGAAGCATCGAGGTGGTCGAGGATGCGCCGCGTGAGATCCATGCGCGACGTCGCGTCGGCCTTCGGTCGCTTCTGCTCCGCGCGAGCCGCCCGCCGGGCCATCTCGCGCCGTCGTTTCAGCTCGCGCGCGAGTGCGGTGCGCCCTCGGCCAATCGCGTCTTCGAGCGTGGCGACGGCATCGCGAACCAATGGATCGCTCGAGCTTGCGTGAGCCACGAGCGTGGCCTCGAAATCGCGCTCCTCGTAACGGAAGAATGCTTCGACGATGCTCCCCAGGGCGAGCGGGGCCGTACGGTCTTCGTGCGCACTACTCTTGCGCTTTACGCTCTTCGCGCGCCGCACGTTCTTGGAGGGACGCGTGGGCGGAGGTTCGGGAAGACGCGATACGCCATGCGCGTGCGGAACGTCGAGGGGGCGGAGAGCGAGCTTCCTCGCGGCGCTCCTCACGGAGGCGTCGTCACCGCAAACGAGATCGAGCACGGCGCGTGCGCGTTCGAAGGCGGCGCGAACGGCCTCCTGTTCGGCGACGCCAGGAGCGGGCACGCGCTTACGCGCCTCGGCCGCACGACCTTCGTGATCACCTTGCGCAACGCCGTGTTCGAGCGCGCGCAAGAGTGCGAACGACGACAGATCGCGAACCGCGAGCTTCGGCGCGGCAGGCTCTTCGGGATGAACGGAGCCGACGATCCCTCGGGCCGGGCTTGCGGCATCGCCGATGACGTAGAGCCAAAGCTCACCCGACTTCGTCGTGCCGAAAGGGATTGCGCCGGCCATCCAAGCAAGGAGGTGGGCGCGTCCTGACGCACCACGACGTGCGGCAGTGACGAGCTTGACCCATGCATTCGGACGGGGCGTGCGACGTGTGGCCGTGCGCTTCGTGCCGCGCACGGCGGGCGGGAGATAGTTGCCGATGCCGTCGGTGGCGCCCACCGCCGCCATGAACGCGGCGAGATCCGCCGGCAAGGCTACGTCGAAGGACGCACGTCTCCGTCCGCGCCGAGGGCTTTCGCCCAGGCGCGCGAGGAGCCGTCCGAACCCGCGCACGAGAAACTGCGACGGGGCACCGGCCGCCGGGAGCATCCAGCTCGAACCCACGATCGGCCATGGAGAATCGACGCGAAGTGACGTTCGGTCAAGTCACCAGCTTCGGAGGCAAGTGCGAATGCTCGTTGTACGACACGACCCGCACGGCGCCGCTTGGTCGGATGAGCACGCGGGAGATCCCGCAATGCGTGCTCGTCATCTTGATCCACTTGTCCACGGACGTGCGGAGCGCGCGGCAAAGCAAATAGCGGATGAGGTTTCCGTGGCAAACGAGGAGTTCGGTCCGATCGGTCCGGCTCTTGCGAAAGAACTTCTCGTACGCGGCGTCGGCACGGGCGCGATCTTCGCGCCGCTCGTTGGCGGGAATTTCGTAGCCCTCGATCTTCGTGTACATGCCCTCGCGAAGGACCCCGACGTGCCTCACGCGCTCCGCGTCGATGGCGATCTCCTTCGCCACGATGCCTGCCGTCTCGCGTGCCCTCGGGAGGGTGCTGGACCAGACGGCATCGAATCGTAGGTTCGCGAGGTACTCACCCGAGACCCGCGCCTGTTCGCGACCGAGCGCCGTGAGGATGCCGCCGGCGTCCGCTTCGTATTGACCGTGCCGGAGCAGAATCAGCGTGCGTGTTCCCACAGCGCCATCCTACCGTCACGCGCGCGCGAAGTGTTCGAGAACGAGCACTGGGCGCCTTCGAGCGTCGGGAACGCGCGGCGCGTCAATCACGCAGCCCGCACGTCGATGAGCCGGAAGGCGTCGACGTCCATCAGTCCACGGTCGGTGAGCTTCAAGCTCGGAATGACCGGGAGGCTCAGGAACGCGAGCTGCAGGAACGGCTCGGGAAGTGCGCAGCCGATCGAACGACTCGCGGCGTGGAGCTCCTCGAGTGTGCGCGCGATCGTCTCGGGCTCTTCGAGAGACATGAGACCGCCCAGCGGAAGCGCGAGCTGGGCGAGCACGTTGCCGTCGCGCACGACGCAGAAGCCGCCGCCAGTCTTCTGCAGAGCGGCGAGGGCAACGCGCATGTCGCTGGTCGCGTCACCGACCACGCAGAGGTTGTGGCTGTCGTGGCCCACGCTCGAGGCGATAGCGCCACGGAGCTCGCCGAAGCCGAGCACGTAACCGTTCGCAGGTTTGCTCCCGTGGCCGTGGCGTTCGAGGACCGACAGTCGTCGTACGCCCGGTGCATCACTGCGGAGAACGTGGCGATCGGTGAGGATTCGGCCTTCGCGAACGCCGATGACGTGAACCATGCCCGACGGTCCTTCGAGGTCTTTCGTCTCGGGGATCGATGCGCGGATCGTGTTCGGCGGAGCCTCGGTCTTCTCGCGCGGAAGCTCGATCTCGCGTACGAGCGAGCCCGCAACGAGGACGTCGCGAATGCTGCACGTGGCGACGTCGTCGAGGACGAGGAGGTCGGCGCGGTACCCCGGCGCGACGGCGCCGACGCGGAGGCCGTTGCGTGCAGGTCCCGCGAGCCCGTAATGGCGTGCCACGCTCCACGAAGCGGCTCGGAACGCAACCTCGGGGGCGACGCCTTTGCCGATGGCCGATCGGACGAGGTAGTCGATGTGGCCCTCGCGCGCGATGTCCAGTGGGTTCCGATCGTCGGTGCAGAAGCCAATGCTCGTCGAGGTCGCGAGCGTGAGCAGGGGCACGAGCGCGTCGAGATCCTTCGCCACGCTTCCTTCCCGAATCCACACGGCGATGCCTTTGCGGAGCTTCTCCGCGGCCTCGCCGAGCTCGGAGCTCTCGTGGCAGCTCGTGATGCCGGCGCATGCGTACGCCGAGAGCGCGTTGCCGGAGACGAGCGGCGCGTGACCATCGAGCGGTCGCCCGTCGAACGCCGCGATCTTGTCGAGAACGAGTGGATCGCCGGAGAGCACGCCGGGCACGTTCATGACCTCCGCCAAGCCAAGCGCCTTCGGAGCATCGAGGAGCGGAGCGAGCGCGGTTGCGTCGAGCGTGCCGGCGCCGTTGGTTTCGAACGTGGTCGCGGGAACGCACGAACTCAGCATCACGCGCAGATCGAGCCCGGGCGAGAAGCCGTCCGCGTTCATGCGCGACGCGGCGTCGAGGAAGTATCGAATACCTGGCACGCCCTGCACGTTGGCGAGCTCGTGCGGATCGCAGATGGCCGAGGTGGTTCCACGCGGGAGCACGGCGCGCTGGAAGCTCGAAGGCACGAGAAGCGAGCTCTCGAGATGTACGTGCGCGTCGATGAAGCCGGGCACCACGTGGGCGCCTTTGCCGTCCAGCTCGCGCTTGGCGCGAAGACCAGGTTCGAGCCCGACGATCACGCCGTCGGTGATGGCGACGTCACCGCGGACGAACGTGCACGAGAACACGTCGAGGTAGCGAACGTTGCGCAGGACGAGGTCGCAATCCTCCTGACCTTGCGCTGCACGAAGGCGACGACGGACGCGGTCGAGAATGGAGGAGGCCGGCATCGTCCGAGCGTACCACCACTCCGCTCCGGCGCGCGCCGCGCGAGCGCACGTGAATCGCCGGCTACTTCGCGAACTGCTGCTGGCAGAACTCGAGCTCGCCCTGGTCGATGACGGCCTCGGGGAGAGCTGGAACCGAAAGGTTCGGCGGGCTCGCGAAATCGAAGAACTCGACCGGAATGGCGGCGTTCGCGTCGCGCGAGGTAAGCGCCGGCAAGCGGTGTTTGGCTTCGATGAAGCGCAGGATGCTCGTGTGGTCGTAGACGCCGTGGCCCACGTAGCCACGTTTCGCGTAAGGTGAGACGACGAGGAACGGCACGCGGAACCCGTAGCGATCGAACGCCCCTTCTTCGGGCACGTCCTTGGTGTTCACGGGCGACTTGTCGTCGGGCGCGCACGCGCTCGGCGGCGGGACGTGATCGTAGAGCCCGCCGTGCTCGTCGTACGTGAGAAAGAGCGCGAGCTTGCCCCATTGAGGGCTCTTCATGAGCGCGTTCACGATTCGTGCGACGAAGTTCTGACCGACCTGGACGTCGGCCGGCGGATGCTCGTCGTCACCGGCAGGATCACCCGTCTTGAGGAAGTTCGGGTCGACGTAGACGACCGGCGGTAGCCTGCCGGCCTGCGCGTCGGCGAAGAATTCCTCGATCGTGAACGTGACGCTCCGGTTCCAACGCGTCGAGACCGCGACGCCGAGCGATGTCGAGATGCCGGGCGGTCCACCGGCGGTGTACAGCTTCCAATCGACGTGTCGCTTGTCGAGCTCGTCGAGCACGAAGGCATCGACGGCGGGGAAGGGAGACGCGTCGAGGTTCGGGAAAAAGTTCGCTGCGCGACCGAAGCTCGTAGCTGCGAAGAGGTACATGCGATTCGGCCACGTCGGGCCGAGCAGCGAGCAGTGGTAGTGGTCGCCGATGCCGAACTCCTTGGCGAGCGCGTAGTAGAAGGGCAGCTCCGTCTCGTCGTACCACCAGAGCGCACGATCGCCCGTGCGCATGGCCTCCTCCGGGTTGGGCATGGTCTCGCCCTTGAAGTCGCTGTTCGACTCGAAGAACCCGTCGTTCTTGCCGTCGTTGTACTGGAGGTGGCTGCCGCTCCACTCGTGGTTCGTATCGAGGAAGCACATGTGTCCGGCGCGCTCGCGCGTATGGAGAACGCTCGATGCAGGGCCGGTGCGCTCCGGATTCGTCGCGTCGGGCGCGGCGACCTCGACGTCGGTGCGACCCGCGTACTTGCCGAAGCCGCTGAAGTAGTGATCGAACGAGCGGTTCTCCTGCATGAGGACCACGATCGTCTCGATCGGGATGTCCTTGCCTGTCGGGACCATCGTTCCGAGCGTCTCGTCGGGAAGGGCGCCTCGCTTGAATGTGCAGGATGCACGCGATGCCGCGGCCGTCGCTTCGTCGGGACGCGTCACCGTGCGGTCCCACTCGGCGGGCGTGGGCGGCCTCGTGTCGGCTTCCGCCGCGTTCGGACTCGTCGACGCCGGATCGCTCGACGAGCATCCCCAACCGGCGACGATGGCTGTGCCGGAGCAGAGGAATGAGCAGAGGATGCCGACGGGAGCGAGCACGGAGCGCGTCGTTCGCATGCCCAACCTCTTTCAGAGGTCTACTGGCAGAGCAACCCCCAAACCCCACGCTTCCGCTCTGCGACGTGGTCGAGACCGGCATCCGCAGGTGCCGTGGTCGGCATCCTTCTCCGTCGTGAGGGCGTGCAGCGTGACTGCAACGAAACGAGTACGCCACGTTTGGACGCCTCGGTGCCATCGGTACTTCACGAAACTTCACAGACGGTCGCGAGACGTTTTCGGCTTCCGTTTGGGCGGCGTTCGGCCAACGGGCCCGTATACTGCGTGGCCTGCGATTGGGGGGCACGAGGTTCGAATGCGCACGTCCTTCCTGCTTTCCGTACCGTTCCTCTCCATCCTCACGCTGGCTTCGGCCTGTACTTCACCGACCGACGGTCGTGATACGGCCGACTCGCTCGACTCGGCCAACCTTGGGCACAAGTCGAGCGCCATCATCAACGGAAGTGCGGACACGACGCACCAGGCCGTGGTCACGATCCTGGCCGGCACGGCACAGGAGACCGAGATCTGCTCGGGCACGATCGTCAAGGTCGACCCGGCGACGCACATCGGCTGGGTGCTGACGGCGGCGCACTGCGTGAACGTTGCCCCGCAGATCGTCATCCAGGGCGACGACTTCAACACGCCGACCGCGCTGCACTACGACATCGTCGATTACCTGGCCAACCCGAACTACGACCAGAAGGGCGACGCGGATCAGGTCGACGACTTCGCCGTCATCCGCATCGCTGGCGTCGACGCGAACACGCCGGTCATTCCGATGGCGTCCTCGCCGGACGGCCTCGGCCCCGGCAAGACCATCACCGCCGTCGGGTTCGGTCGCACCACGCTGATCAACTCGGGCTCCCAAGACACGAACACCATTCGTCGCAGCGTGAAGCTCACCGTCAAGGAGAGCAGCCAGATGCAGATCAGCTACGACATGAGCGCGCGCGGGATCTGCCAGGGCGACAGCGGCGGCCCGGACCTCTACGACGACGGCTCGGGCGAGAAGGTCGTGGCCGTCCACTCGTTCGTGGCCGGCGATTGCAACGGCATGGGCGTCAGCGGGCGCGTGAGCGGCGAGCTCACCTTCATCAACAAGCAGCTCGGCAAGGCGGCTCCGGCGGCAAGCTGCGATCTCTGCACGAAGGTCGCGAACTCGGGCACCCAGACGTGCGCTGCACTCCAGAGCGCGTGCCTTGCCGATGCGGATTGCTCGGCCCTCTACGAGTGCCTGTCGAAGACCGGCGGCCTCAACCCGCTCAAGACGTGCGCCGCGAAGTATCCGAAGGGCGAGGGGCCCATCAACGCGATCATGACCTGCACGTGCAACCGCGCGTGCGTGGACGAGTGTGGCGGCACGAGCCAGTCGGCGTGCGCAGGCGTTCCCGCGTGCGGCTACGACCTCTCCAAGCAGGCGCCGGGCGAGTGCTCCACCTGCAGCGAGAGTGCGTGCTGCCAAGAGATGCTGGACTGCGAAGCCGACGGCACGTGCTTCGCGTGTCTCAAGGGCGACGCGGACGCCGACTGCGCCACCAACACCACGCGTAAGAAGCTCGCGACCTGCGTGGCGAGCAAGTGCAAGGCGGAATGCGCGAACACCGGCCTCGACGTGGGCGCCGATCCCGAGACCGACACGACGGGCTCGAGCGGGGCGTCGGGCAAGTCGAACACGGTCGTCACCACCACGAGCGGTTGCTCCACGTCGGGCGCTCCCGCCTCATCGGGTGGCTCGGCCTTCCTCGCGCTCGCCGCGGCCGCAACGTTCGCGGCGCGCCGACGACGCGCGAAGATCTCAGGCTGATTCTTCGTTCGCCAGCGGCAGGCGAATCTCGAACCGAGCACCACGGGGCACGTCGACGCAAGCGATGTGGCCTCCGTGGGCCTCGATGAACGTGCGCGCGGTCACCAGGCCGAGCCCGATGCCCATCGGCTTCGTGCTGTGGAGCGGCTCGAACAAGTGCGTGCGCACCTGCGGGCTGATGCCCGGGCCGGAGTCGGTGAAGGCGATGAGCACTTCGTGATCGATCAGCCGGACCTCGACGCGCAAGGCTCCGCCGCTCGGCATCGCCTCGACGGCGTTGCGGATGAGATTGAAGAAGGCGCCGTGTAGCTGATCGGAGTCGATCTCGAGATTCGGAACCTTCTCGATCGCCCTTTCGATCTTCACCGACTCGGGGATCCAATCGCCCGACAGAACGCGTTCGAGAAGCTCGATGACCGACGTGGGATGGCGATCGGGCGCGCGCACGCGGGCGTAGTCGAGCAGACCCGTGATGATCACGTTCGCGTGCCGGACTTCGTCGTGGATGATCCGGATCGCGTCTTCGACGTTCGGATGCTGGTCCGGCAGGAGGTGACGCCGGAGTACGTACGTGGCGTTCATGATCGCCGCGAGTGGGTTGCGGATCTGATGCGCGACGCCGCCCGCGAGCTGGCCGAGGACCGCCAGCCGCTCCTTACGGACGAGGTTCTCCTGCGCGTGGGCGAGAGCGACCGTACGTTCGCGAACGCGGGTCGCGAGCGCGTCGTTCGTTTCGCGCAGGGCCTCTTCGGCGAGCTTGCGCTCCGTGATATTGCGGGCGATGCCCGTCGTGCCGATGACCTCACCGCGGTCGCCGACGATGCGCGCCTTCCACGTTTCGATCCAGTGCCGCTGGCCCTTGGCGTCGACCAGCGGCTCTTCGATCTTCTTGTGGATGCCCGTCCGCATGACCTCTTCGTCGTCGGCGCGGTAGCTCGCGGCGAGATCGTGCGGCCATAGCTCCAAGTCCGTCAGGCCGAGCAGCTCCTCGGGACGCTGTCGTCCGGCCGCTTCGGCGAAGCGCTGGTTGACGGCCAAGAAGCGACCATCGCGATCTTTGAGCCACGCCATGTCGGGGATGTTGTCGACGATTGCCATCTTCTGGCGCTCGCTCTTGCGGATCAGCGCCTCTTGCGTCCGGCGTGCCGTGACGTCACGGAACAAGCAAACGGCGCCGTGGACCTTGCCGTCCGCATCGCGCAACGGACTTGCGCTGGCGGTCAGGTGGACGCCTCCGCCGTCGTCGTGTCGCGCGAAGGCCGGCACGTCGGTCACGATGGCGCCGGCGAGGGCGCGTGAGAGCGGTCGCTCGTCGAGCCGCAGCAGCGTCTTTTCGTCCGAAGCGTAGAGCTCGAACTTGCGCAGCACCGTCGGCGGGGGCACCTCCACTTCGCGCTCGCGACCGAGCAAGCGCAGCCCCGCCGGGTTCATGTAGACCAGCACGCCCTTCGTATCGACGATGAGGACACCGTCCTCCAGGCTCGCCAGAGCATCGAGGGCCCAGTCACCGACGTCGAGAGAGCGCGGCCGAGGATGCTCGTTGTCCTCGCTTGCCGAAGTGGTCACGGTCCCATCCTAGCACCCTGCGCGTTCCGCTATGCTCGCGCCCGCGTGACGGACGGCGTGAATTTACGTAAGCACCGAACTCGAGCGTGGGCTTTCGCGGCGATCCCCTTCGTCCTCCAGTTCGTGCTCCTCGACCTGGCACTACGCGGACCGAACGCGCTCCTGGTCGAGCCGCGCCTGGTCGTGAACTTCGTCGAGACGATTGCCCTCTGGGCCCTGGTGCTCGGGCTGGCGACCTCGCGGAAGCGACGGGCGATTTTCGCCGTCCTCGCGGCGGTCGTGCTGGCCGTCCAGATCTCGATCTTCCGCTACTACCACACTCCGGTCGACGTTCAGGTCGTCACCAGCGCCCTTCACGCGTGGCGCGACGTCAAACCGGTGGTCGTGCGGGCTTTGCCGGCGTTCGTGGCCACGACCACGGCCCTCGCGGTGCTGGAATATGGTCTTCTCGCGGCAAGCCATCGTGGATTCCCGCAATGGTTCTCGTCGCTCTCGTCGCTCTCGTCCCGCTGCCGCCTCGCGTCGTGGTCGCTCGCGGCGCTCGTCTTGCTCACCGGGTTCTTCGGGCTGCCGCCTCGTCACGCGACCCCCGACGTTCGCCTTGCCCACGCCCTTACAGCGCTCGAGCGAGGAACGGAGCCGGCCGTGGCGTCGGCGTCCGCCGTCGCGCTCCCGCCGCTGCTCTCGGAGCGCGCGGTTTTGCCCAACGTCCTGTTCATCCTCACCGAGAGCGTACGGGCGCAGGACTACCTGACGGCGGGCGCTGAGGCGACGGCGTCCGAAACCGCCGCGGCTACGCCCGGCCGGATCGACCTCCCGCAGATGCGGGCGATCTCGAGCTATACCGCCGTCTCGCTCTCCGCGGTGCTCACGGGCGTCTCGCAAGAGGGCCCGCGCGACGCCGTTCTGCACGCGCCGAACCTCTTCGACGTGGCCCATGCCGCGCGGGCTCGGGGGGACGTCCGGCCGACCGTGGCGTATTACTCGGCGCAATCCGAGACGGTCTTCGAAACGAAGGACGTCCGCGCCGCCGTCGATCGCTTCGCCCCGGTCGAGGTCTGGCGCGGCAAGGACATTGCCGACGACGCCGAATACGCGACCGAGCCGCTCGACGCCGATCTCGTCGAGCACTTCGTGGCCCATGTCGGCGAGCTCGCGCGGCCGAGCGTCGTCATGCTGCACCTCGCGTCGACCCACGCGCCCTATTACGTGGACGAGCGGAATGCGCCGTTCCGACCCTTCGGTCACGTCGTCACCTGGTCGCGCATGCCGGAGCTGCACAACGCTTACCGCGACGCGATCTTCGCGCAGGACAAGGCCGTGGCGCGTGCCGTGCGCGCGTTCGTCGAGCACGCAGGGGATGCGCCCTGGATGGTGGTGTTCACCAGTGACCACGGCGAGGCCTTCGGCGAGCACGGCGCCATTCATCACGGTCAGAACCTCTTCGACGAGCAGGTCCACGTGCCGGGCTGGATCGCGTTCGGCAACGGCGCGCTGACGGGTGAGCAGGCCCAGGCGCTACGCGACAACGCCGCGCGCTTCGTCACGCACCTCGACGTTCTACCGACCGTCGTCGACGCTCTCGGCCTCTGGGACAACTTCGGGCTCGCGCCTTCCCGGAGCGCGATGCGCGGCCGGAGCCTGCTTCGTCCGCTCGCCCCAGCCGAGGCGCGAGCGCCGATCCCGGTCACCAACTGTACGGGCATGTTTCCTTGCCCCCTCAACACGTGGGGCTTGTACGACGACGATCACAAACTCGTTGCGCGCGTGTTCGACGGCGACTGGTTCTGCATCGCGCTCGGTGGTCACGAAGAGCGATCCGGAGAACGAATCGTGGGCCCGAACGAGTCGAGCGACCCTGCGTGCCGTCGGCTGCGCGATGCGTCACGCACCACGTTCCCTCTGCTTCCGAACGGGCGCCCGAACCGATCTCCACCCTGATAGATTGAGGCGATCCGAGCTTGGAGGGTGAGCGTGGGACAAGAGATCAAGACGACCTTGCGGTTCGATGGTCGGATCCTCGAGGGCACGGCGTTGCTGGAGTCCGATGCATTGATCTTCCGAGGCGGTGCGAGCCTCACCGTGCCGTTTACCGAGATGTTCAACGCCGAAGCGAACTCCGGGTGGCTCGAGTTGAAGACGGCGCGCGGGCTTCTGCTCCTCGAGCTCGGACCCAAAGCCGAAACGTGGGCGGAGAAGATCAAGAATCCGAAGGCGCTCGTCGACAAGCTCGGCGTCGATGCCCAGAAGAAGGTCGCCATCATCGGCAAGCTCGACGCCGATCTCCGTGCCGATCTCGTCGCATCGGGAGCGAAGGTCGCGAAGAGCGCACGCGGTAAAGACTTCGACGTGGTCTTTCTTGCAGCGAGCAGCAAGAAGGATCTCGAGAAGCTGCCCGACGCGCGCGCCCTCATCAAAGACGAGGGCGGCATCTGGATCGTCTACCCAAAGGGCCGCGAGGAGCTTCGTGAGCGCGACGTGCTCACGGCAGGGCGGACCCTGTCGCTGACAGACAACAAGGTGGCCAAGGTCTCCGAGGAGCTCACGGCGGTCCGTTTCGTCGTTCCCGTCGCCCAGCGTCAAAAGAAGAAGTAGGGCCGCGCGCGCGATGCCGCGTTTGGATATGGCGACATGGCGCATGCGTCACGTCGCCCTCACGCGTTCCATGTTCAGCGCAGAGCGAGCGCGTGATCGGGAGTGAATGTCGCAATTTTCAGGGCTCTCCGCGGCGTGCTCCTTGCACAGCGAGCCGACTTTTTCTGGAGGGTCCAGATGTCGACGACGCTTCTCTCTTGGGTGCTCGCCGCCAGCTCGCTTCTCGCGCCGGGGCGTTCTCACGACCGGCTCGCGCAAGCCATCACGGCTCGTGTCGAAGCAGAGGCTCCACTCTTCAAGAACGACGAAGACCGTCGCAAGACGTCCGCGTTGCTCGTGGCGATTGCGTTCCGCGAGTCGTCACTTCGCGCGAACGCGGTCGGCGACTTCTCGCGCGGCAAGCCGACGAGCTTCTGTGCCTTCCAGGTGAATCTGCCTGGAACCAAGACAAAAGAGGGGTGGACAGGGGATGACCTGCTGGAAGATCCCGACAAGTGCGTGACCGTCGCCATGCGCTTCGTTCGTGACTCGATGCGTGTCTGCCCCGAGCACCCGATTGCCTGGTACGCCGCCGGGCCGAAGGGCTGCACGAACGCCCACGCCCAGCGCATCAGCCGTGATCGGGTCGCGATCGCGCAGCGCCTCATCCGTGAGGTTCGCGTCCCGGACGACGCCCGAGCTACCGAGCCTTCGGCGGTCGTGGGCTCGTGTGCGTGGATCTCTTCGTTCGTGGCGCATCGCCACGCTTTGGACCTACCGTGGCGAACACGCGCGTGCGGCGCGGGCGGTGTGTGAGCCACGGCTCCGCAGCACGGCCGTCGCGGACGCATCCTTCGAGTGGTACGTTCAGGTCCATGGGTGAGGGCGTCAACGGGCAGCTCGTGCGCGCGGACGACGAAACGGCATTCGATCTGGAGGAGCGACTTCAAATCCTCACCGCCTTCGCCGGCGGCATCGTTTTCGAGTTCGACGGCGATGGTCGCTACCTCCGAATCTGGGCCGGAGACACGAAGCTTCTGGTTCGCCCGGAGGCACAGCTCATCGGTCGCACCGTGGTCGAGGTGCTCGGGCCGAGTCTCGGTGAGAAGTTCCGCGCGATGTTTCGCCGGGTCATCGAGACAAGCACCCCTGCGGCGCTCGAGTACAGCCTCGACGTCGGCGCCGGACGGCGGAGCTTCTCGTGCCAAGCGCGGCCGCACCGGCGCCGGAACGGTCGAGGTTTGACCGTCACGCTCTTCGTGCGCGACGTCACGGAGCAGAAGGAGCTCCAGGCGAAGCTCGTCCAACACGAGCGACTGGCTTCGCTCGGCATGATCGCAGCGGGCGTCGGTCACGAGATTCGTCAGCCACTCGCCTTCATGCAGAGCAGCATGGAGGTTCTCGGCCGCGAGGTCGGGGCCGACGCGCCGCCCGCGGTGCGCGAATCGCTCGCCAACGTAGAGAACGGTGCGCGGCGCATCGGAGCGATCGTCGCGAGCCTCGACCTGCTGCGCCCGAGAACCGATCGCGTCATGCGTCCGCTCGACGTCCGGCGCGCGGTCGAGGCGGCGCTCGATCTGTCGGGAAACGCACTCGAAGGCCGCGCGCATCTCGTTCGTCTCCTGCGCGAGGTGCCGCTCGTCTCGGGTGAGGAGGGCGAGCTCTGCCAGGTCTTCTTGAATCTCCTTCTCAACGCCGCGCAGGCGATTCCGCCGGGCGATCCGGTGCACAACGCGGTGACCATCGAGACGTCGTACCGCGGTGGTGCCGTGCACATCGCCGTTCGCGATACGGGCGTCGGTATTCCGACCGGAATTCGCGAGCACATCCTCGAGCCGTTCTTCACCACGAAGGAAGCAAACGAGGGAACCGGGCTCGGTCTGTACATCACGTCACGCATCGTCGAGTCGCATCGCGGCAAGCTCGAGATCGAAAGCTCACCAGGGAACGGAACGACGATTACCGTGGTTCTGCCCGTCGCCAACGCGTCCGAAAAGCCAGAGCCCATGCCCGAGGCGACCACCGCCATACGTGCCCGCATCCAGCGCCGACGTCTCTCCGTTCTCGTGGTCGACGACGAGCCGCGTGTTCTCGAATCGCTCCGGCTCGTGCTCGATGGCGTTCACCGCGTGGTGACGGCGGACCGCGCCTCCGAGGGGCTCGAGCTCTTGCGTGAGGACCCGTCGAGATTCGACGTCGTCCTCTGTGATTTGACCATGGCCGACACGGACGGCATCGCGTTCTTCGAAGAGATGAGCAAGATGAAGATCGCTCACCGGTTCATCGTCATGACCGGCGGCGCCTTCACCGACCGCGCGCAGCAGTTCCTCGACCGCTGCGTCTGCCCCACGATCGACAAGCCGTTCATGATTGACGACCTGCTGGCGCTCCTCGAGTCGGTCGCGCAGCGGCGCGCGCCCTCCTGAATCCCCGAGCCGGGCATTCTCGCGACCCGTCTCGATTCACTGCCAGTCAGCAGACGCTGCAATCCGTCGTGTTCCGTGGGCCATGCCTTTCTCGCCCCGAAACGCGCGCGTCCCGCGGTCCACCTCGAGTGGACGCGCGAGACGCGAAAGAACAGCCCTTGGTCTGATTCAGGTGCGCGGGAAAGGCTCGCGGGTCGCGCTCTCCGGATTCGACGGGTCGGTGCCACGCGCGAACTCCTGCTTGCCCGAGCTCTCGACGAACGGGCCACCGAGCTCTTCGGGGACTTCCTGGTCGAAGTTGTCTTCGCCGACGTATTCGCCGCTCGTCATGCTCTCGACGGCCTCTTCGCCGAGCTCTTCGGCGAGGTCGTCCTTGGTGCGCGCGCGGTGAATGAACGCGTCCGTCGTGGTGTCGTCGTCGAGGTGCTGCGCGCGAAGCGACGCGGCGTACTGCGGATCGAGGTGACCGGGGCGATCGTAGCGACGAACGCCAGCCGCGGGCTTCTTCGCCCTGGCCGGCGTGGCCTTCTTCGCGACCTTGGCAGCAGGCTTGGCCTTGGCGGTCGCCTTCTTCGGGGCAGCTTTCTTCGGGGCGGCTTTCTTCGGGGCGGCTTTCTTCGGGGCAGCCTTCTTCGGGGCAGCCTTCTTCGGGGCAGCCTTCTTGGCGGTCGCCTTCTTCGGCGCAGCCTTGGCCTTGACCTTGGCTGCAGGTTTCTTCGCCGCGGTTGCCTTCTTGGCCTTCGGCTTTGCCTTGGCGGCAACCTTCTTTGCCGGCTTCGGGGGTGCCGCCTTCTTGGCCGAGCTACGCGCGTTGGTCGCCTTCGCCTTCGACTTCTTCTTCGCGGACATGATGCGAAGCATAGCAAGCGATCTGCGTGAGTAGGGCAACAGCGAAATTTGGCGTTGCGCGTCAGTGAGCGCGTGACGTGAAGATGCGCGCCAAGAGCGGTGCATAGAAGCTCCAGAAGAACGTTCCGTCGGCGCTCGATCCCCCGCCGCACCCGAGGGTGTGTCGCCGCCATCCGAGGAGGCCCGCGCGCTCAGGATTGCCGAGCTCGATCGCGTATCGACGAAGTCGCCGGCCAGGCACCAGGCGTCGCCGCGCTTCACGATGGGCTCGAAAACGCACGGGAAGCTCGTGTTCCCAGAGCTTCCGTTCCCCCTGGGGTGGCCCCGACGACGTGCTCGAAGGGCGTTTGCGTCACACGCTCCCACACGCGGCCCACCCATTGGGGAACCGCTGGCCGGCGCGCGATTTGTGGCGCGCACGCCTCGATGCTCAGGTGACGCGTGCAGGGAGCCCGCGTGGCGATCGAAGAGGCGCTGCCTCCAACCACGAAAGCCGAGTTCGTCGTGCGGTAGAGCGCGAGGCCTGCCCTCTGGCGATCAGCGATCGACGACGAGCACGACGAACTTCGAGAGCGTTTCCTCTTCGCAACGATCGTGGCCGAAGCAAAGGAAGCGCATCACGCGCGGCGACGCGAGGGCAGGGGTCTTGGCGACGGCCGTGCGATACGGCGCGACGTGCCCGTGGACGCGTAGTGGAGCGGGCGTGGGAGCGCCCACGGTGGGGGCCGACGACGCGTCCAGGTTGCCGGTGGCGATGCGATCGAGCTCGGCGTCGTCGAGCGCGGCGTCCCACTTGGCATAGCCGACGAGCCAGGCGGCGTGCGCGGCGGCTGCCTGGTCGCCGAAGTAGATGACGGCGGGCTGCATCCGATGCTCGAGATCGACGTGCTTGGTGCCGTCCTTGGCGGGCTCGCCTTCGTGCGGCGTGCTCTTGAGGAGCCCGACCATGAACGACTCGCGGGCGTGGCCACCGTCTTCGCCGGCGGCGAGGTCCTGGACGATGACGCGCGGGGCCGGGCCGAGCGTCATCTCGAGCTCGGTCCCGTCACCACTCACGACCTCGACCTTGCCGAGCGCGGAGAAGGTCTCGCCGAGCTTCGTGGCGTCGGCCGCCGTCGACTCCGTACGTGACCCGCCGCCGCAATCCTTCGAGCAGCCGGCGAGAAACATCGAGAGCAGGATGGCTGCGAACGACCTGGAAGCCAGACGAGACGGCATGGACCTGCCTCGTAACACCGTGCCGGCGACGCCGCACGCCCTCGCGTACGAGCCCGTCGTCCGCTTCGACGACGCGACGACGATTTCTTGCGACTTCGGCGCCGTCCCGGACTCTTGCGGTCGTGCAGCCTCCGTTGGTGGTCGGACAGGTCGTCGCAGGGCGCTATCGGATCGAGCGCTTCCTCGGCACGGGAGGGATGGGATCGGTGCATGCCGTTCGGCACGTCCACACCGACGAGCTCCTCGCGCTCAAGACGCTGCATGCGGCCATTGGCCAGGATGCCGAGGCGGTCGAGCGCTTTCGTCGGGAAGCGAGGGCGCCTGCCCGCATCGAGAGTGAGCACATCGCGCGTGTGACGGACGCGGACACTGCGCCGGAGCTCGGCCACGCGCCGTTCTACGTGATGGAGCTCCTTCGCGGCCGCGATCTCGCGCAGGTCGTCCAGGACGATGGGCCGCTCCCGCCGGCGCTGGTCGTCGAGTACCTGCGCCAGGCGGCACGCGCGCTCGACAAGGCGCATGCTGCGGGCATCATCCATCGCGATCTGAAGCCCGAGAATCTGTTCCTCACGCACCGTGAGGACGGCTCGGCGTGCATCAAGCTGGTCGACTTCGGCATCGCCCGCCTCGCCGACGTGGAGGTCGCGGGCCCGACGCGAACGCGCGCGGGATACGTGCTCGGCACGCCCGCGTACATGGCACCGGAGCAGGCGCTCGGCGATCCGTCGGCCGTCGGTCCTTGGACGGACGTCTGGGCGCTCGGCCTCGTGGCCTTCGAGCTCTTGACCGGCCGGCGATTCTGGGATGCCGAGGGGGAGCAGCTCTACGTGCGCCTCCTCGTCGATCCGATCGCGCTTCCGAGCTCGCGCGTCGTGCTGCTCGGACCGGCCTTCGACACGTGGTTCGTGCACTGCGTGAATCGTGACGTCCGTGAACGATTCTCGGCCGCCGGCGAAGCCGTCGCCGCCTTGGCCGAAGCGTTCGGTCAGACGCTCGCACGTCCGAGCGCGGTCTCGGTGGCTCCCGCGCGGCCGCTCACCGTGCCTCCGCCGGCGTCGCGCGCGACGGGCTTCATTGTCGGCGTGGGGCTGTGCGCGATCGCGGCTCTGCTCGTCGTCTTCGTGTCGACGTTCGCGCTGCACGCGTACCGGGCACGTGTGCCGGCGGTGGGCCTCGTCCCCGCGGCGCCTCAGACGCAAGAGCGGGCCGTGGCGCCGCCGCCGGAGGCGCCTTCGCACGGGCCGCCGCCCGCGCTGCCTCCGAGCGAAGCTTCGGCGCCCCACGTGATCTCGGCGTCGCCCGCGGCGCTCCCCTCCACGCTGACGCGCGAACAACGGCGTCGCCTCGAGGTGCTCGAGCGGCTCTGCGCGCAGGGTACCTTCACCCCGGCGGAATGTGCGGGGAAACGGGCAGCCATTCTCCACGGAAATCGTTAATTATATGAATGATATCCTTCGAATACGATTGCTCGCCGGCTGCACCCCGTTTCTCTCGATGGGCGTCGTGCGTGTCCTCCCCTTGGTCCTCGCTTGCGGCCTCGTGGGCTGTCTCGAGCCGCCTCCCAAGATCGCCGCGATCCCCGCGAACGGTCTCGCGGTGCGTGTGCACGTGTTCGGCGCCAGCGCGATCGATGCGCGGCACGCCTTCGAGGCCGTCAAGGTGAACAACCCGCGCTTCTCGCTCGTGGAGCGCGGTGGCGACGGCGAGATTCTGGTGGGCATCGAGAACGAGTCGCCGAGGTGCGTGGCTCCGACCGGCCTCTGCAAGCTCCACGTCGCCTACCGCATCAAGGACAAGAACGGCCAGGTCCTGAAGGAGGCGTCGACCACCGTAGCGGCGAGCGGCCCGCGATGTGGAAATCTCTGCGAGCAGGCCCTCACCGACGCCGTCGTCAAGGTGGTCGAAGCCGCCTCGGAGTCGATCGAGCAGGGCCAGCTCCCGCCCGGCCTCGGCACCAAGACCGCATCCAAACCGAGTGAACGCCCCCTGTGCTCAGTCGGCGCGGGTCCGCGGCTGCAATCCGACGAAGCCGAGCGTCGCGCGGCCCAGGTCGAGGCGCTCAAACGCATGGGCGTCGTCGAGCGCGAAGACTACGACTGCCTCCGAAAGGCGTACCTCGATCGGCTTTAGCGCGCGCCAGCGATGGTGTCGAAGGCCGGTCTTTCGTGACTTCGAAATCGTGACGATGACCGGCTTCCTCCGCCGCCACCCGCGCTCACGAAGTCGACGTGACGAGCTTGCGCAGCGACGGCGGAAGTCGCGCTTCGGCGCCCGGCACGAGCGCGGGGCGCGGTGTCGAAAGCGTGTTCCACAGGAGCAGCGTCTTGTCGCGATACGCCGGTTTGCGTGCCAGCTCGTGCAGGGCGGCGAGGGCCTTGCCGCTGTAGGTCACTTCTCCAGACGCTCCCGTCAGATCACGAACGCGTTCGGCGCCCTCCAGCGCTTCGGGCGTGGGGTAGCCGTAGCCGCGTCCCAAGGCGCCTCCGTAGATCGAATAGTTCACGCGACCACGCATCGCTTTCCAGCGCGCGTCGTGTCGTTCGAGAAATCGGTCCGTATTGCGGACGATGCGATCGATCGTGAATCGATTGCAGGCCAATGTGGAGGTGATGCGTACGCCGATGATCTCCGTATTCCAGCCCAGCCACGCCGCGCCCAGCGCCAAGGCGGCGAGCGTGCCCGACGAGCCTGTCGGCAGCACGATGGCATCGGGGCGCGGGGCTTCGCCGCGCTCGACCTGGCCTGCCAATTCGAGCATCGCATCGACGTAACCGAGATTCGCGAGGGCGTTCGCTGCGCCGGGCAAGATCAGGTAGCTCCCAGGAACGCGCCGCATGGCCTTCATCGTTCGAAGGGCGGTCATCAGGTATCCGCCGCCGTGGACGATCTCCGCTCCGCTCGCGGCGAATCCGAGCAATGCGTCGCGCGCGAAGTCGGTCATGGGCTGATCGAAGAGCACCATGCACACGTCGAAACCAAGCGCGTGTCCGAAGAGCGCGGTTGCCATGGCCTGGGTCGAGGCGAGCCCTCCCACGGTGACGATGCGTTTCGATCCTCTGGCGGCCGCGTCGGCCAGGACGAACTCGTAGCGACGGACCTTGTTTCCTCCATAGAGCGGAGAGGCGAGGTCGTCGCGCTTCATGAAGACCCCCGAGCGTCCGAGCCAGTCCCGTATGGCGTCGCAGGGCTCGACTGCCGTGGGCAGGCGGGCGAGCGGTCGCCAGGGGACCGTCTGCGCGAGACCGGGCAGCACATCGAACAGCAATGGCTGTGTTCGCTCGGGGCCCGTCACCTTCGGAGACTACAGCGCAACCCCGTTGCGCTGATTGAAAAGTCAAACGGAGGTCGCGACAGACTTACCTTGGCGCGCGCAGGATGCATGCCAAGCCGAGCGGACGAGAGGGCCGGCGAGCGTGCTTCCGTGGACCCCGGGAACCCGCGCCGCAGGACGACCCATACGAGTAGGATGGCCAATCGATGCGGGACGTCCGCACCCATGCTGCGGAGAAGGTGGCCGGCCGGCGGATCGTCGCGGTGGCCCTTTCGCTCTTCGCGTTCGCGCGCGGGTCGGCTCCGGATCTCGCGTTCGCGCAGGACGTCGCCCCGTCCGACGCACTTCTCGACCTGACCTGGACTGCGCCTGCGGACTGTCCCCAGCACGACGAGGTCGTCGCTCGCGTAGACGCGATCGTGGGCCCGCGCCGCGCTGGACAGCACTCGCTCCGTGCACGCGCGGAGCTTTCGGCGTCGAAGGTGGTTCCCCGCTATCGCTTGCGTCTTCTCGTCGGAGCGGAGACGTCACCTCGGACGCTGGCCGATGACGACTGCTCGAGGCTTGCCGATGCGGCGGCGCTCGTGCTCGCGCTCGACATCGATCCGGAGGCGCTCACACGTGAGCATGCGGCGGCGCCTGGACCGGTCGAACCAACGGCACCCCCCGTGTCCACACCTGTCCCGCCACCCGCGCCTCCTCCTCCGCAGAAGAAGGCTCGCCGCGCGCGAAGCAAGCCCCCTCCGCAGGAGAGGGCCATCGGGGTGACCCTCGGCGGCCGCTTCGTCTTCGATTCAGGGTCGCTTCCGCGCCCGACGATGGGACTCGGCCTGGCGGTCGATCTGCGCCGCGGGCCATGGGCTCTCGAACTGCAAGGGACGGCGTTCCATGAGCGCTTCACCGTCGGCGGGCCGCACGGTGGCGTCGGCGGCGCGTACGTACGCCTGGCGACCGGCAGCCTCTTCGGATGTTTCGACGGTCGGGCGCGCTGGGTCGACGTCGGCGGGTGTGTGGGCGGCGAGCTCGGGCGTCAGGCCACGGAGGGGGTCTCCATTTCGCAGCCAGGCGAGTCGGCCGGGGTGTGGAGCGCGGTGGGAACGATGCTTCGCGTGCGCGGCTGGCCCCGGCTGCCGATATCCCCTTCGGCGGGCGTCCTGGTCGGCTTTCCTCTCTCCGCGTCGAGCATCACGATCGAGCGCGTCGGCACGGTTTTCGAGGCACCTGGCGCCTTCGTTCGCGTCTTTCTGGGGCTCGAGGGTAAAATTCTCTAGGTCGTCGTGATGATTCCGGAGGGGACCGAAACTAACGGTTCGTGCACCTTCCGCATGCCTCCGCCGGAACGAGCCCGCTCGCGCGTGAGCTGAGTGTGGCACCCCCCGAGCGGCGTTCGATTTCCGTGCGCGCCCTGCCTACCTTCGACGAAGTCTACGAGCGTCACCTTCGGTTCGTGTGGCGCGTGCTTCGCGCGCTCGGCCTACCCGAGCCGCAGGTCGAAGACATGGTGCAAGACGTGTTCGTCGTGGTGCACCGCCGCCTCACGGAGTTCGAGGGGCGTAGCGACATTCGCACATGGCTCTTCCAGATCGCTCGGTGGCTCGTGGCCAACGAGCGTCGGCGCCAGCGTGCGCGCCCGTCGCTCGATGCGCTCGACGACGAGGTTGCGGACCGGGCCGACGGTCCCTTCGACACGTTGGCGAGGTCGCAGGCGATGGAAAGGCTCGAGTGGATCCTCGCCCAGATGGACGAAGAGAAGCGCATCGTCTTTCTGCTCATGGACATCGAGGAGATGAAGGCCGCCGAAGTCGCGGAGCTCCTCGAGATCAACGTCAACACGGCCTACTCGCGGCTGCGTCTCGCGCGCGAGCAGTTCAAGGGCCTGCTTTCGCAGTGCACGAAGGCGTCGGAAGGAAGTGCGCCGTGAGCGAGCTGTCACCGGAAGAGAGGGCGTTTCTCCAGAGCGCGACGAGCGCCTGGGAACCGAGCGCCGAGCGAGCGAGGGCGATGCGCGCCGGAATCGCGGATCGCCTGGGCGAAGCGCCCGACTTGGGCGCGGATGCACCGGCCCCTCCCGGCCGAGCGGGAGGCATGGGCACGAAGGCCGCCGCACGAGGACCATGGACTCTCGGAGTCGGTCTCGCGTTGGTCGGGCTCTGCGCAGCCGGGGTGGTCTGGATTCGAGCATCGGCTTCGCGTCCGGCGGCCGTCGTGACGCACGAGGCACCGATCGCGTCGTCGGTGGTCGAGCCACCGAGTCCAGCGGCTCACGAGAGCGCGGCGCCTTCGCCACCCGCCATCTCGATCGATGCGCTCCCGAACGTGGCCGCCAAGGCACCTCCGTCGTCGGCTCATCGGCCGCCGAGCACGTCTATCGCCGCCGAATCCTCTGCCGGTCTCGCCGAGGAGCTCGCGCTTTTGCGACGGGCGCAGGCATCGCTCCGCGACGGCTCTCCCGACGACACCCTCGCCACGCTCGCAAATCATGCGACGCACTTTCCGCAGGGCGTTCTCCGAGACGAACGCATGACCCTCCAGGTGCTGGCGCTGTGTCAGCGGGGCGATGTCGACGCGGCGCGTGCTGTGCGCGCCGAGCTCGAGCGACGGTCGCCAGGATCGAACCATCTGCAACGCCTCGCTCACTCGTGTGCAGCACCATGAACACGTCAAACCTCGCGAAGGCCGCGGCGATTGCCGTCGTGCTCGGAGTCGCCGTTCTCTCGGCATGCGCGAACTCCTCGCTGAGTGCGGGCGGCGACGGTCCGCCGGTCGACACTAGCGGGCCGAGCTTCACGGGAGCCGACGCGGCCAATCCTACGCCCACCGCGTCGGACGCGGGCATGTGCAACGCCTACGAATGCCCCGCGCCGTACGCGACGTGCCCCGGAACGTCCGGGCTCTGCACGACCGATCTCAGTCGCGACGTCGACCACTGCGGGAGCTGCGACGTGCAGTGTCCGAACCCACCACCCAGGATCCGCCAGAAATTGCACGCGTCGTTCGTGTGCGCCCAGAGCCGTTGCCAGATGCTTTGCACCGTGGGGTTCGGCGATTGCAACGGCTACGTGGAGGACGGCTGCGAGAAGAGCCTCGATGCCGACCCAGCGAACTGCGGAGCGTGCGGAAATGCATGCGGCGCTGGCGTTCTGTGCTGGAAGGGCGCGTGCGGATGCCCGCCGGGATACACGGCTTGCGGCGATCAGTGCGTCAAGCTGAGCGACGACGACTCGAATTGCGGGGCGTGCGGGCACGTCTGCGATCCGGACAATGCGCACTCCGAGGTGAAGTCATGGCCGTGCGGCGTCGACGTCTATCCGCCGAACGTCGGTTTCAATTGCGCCTCTTCGTCCTGTGGATTGCACTGTTCGTCGGGATATGCGGATTGCAACAAGGATACGTGCCGTGACGGTTGCGAAACGGTATTGGCCTCCGATCCGGAGAACTGTGGGTCGTGTGGAAACAAGTGCGCAGCCGACCAGGTCTGCGATCAGGGCAGATGCATTTGCGATGCGACCCAAACGCGATGTGGTTTCGATTGTGTCGACTTGCAGTCGGACCCGCTGAACTGCGGAGCCTGCGGCAACGCCTGCCCGGGCCGCGTCGACCCGATGAGCGGGCGCGGAAGTCCGACGTGTGTGCTCGGACGATGTTCGTATTCCTGCGCACCGGGATTTGCCGATTGCGACCACCGCATCGAGAACGGCTGCGAGGTCGATCTCATGACGGATCCTCTCCACTGCGGAGCCTGCGGAGCGCAGTGTGACCTCGCGGGCGGCCAGCCTTGCGCGGCGGGGCATTGCTTGACCAAACCGTGTGACGCGGGGGTGGTGTTTTGATGCGCCGCGGTCGTTCGTTATCGTTCGTGCTCTTCGCTTGTGCAGGGCTCGCCGCGCAAGCGGCCGCGAGCTGTGCGGACTCTCCGCCGTCAGCCCAGGCGACGCTCGACGCGAGTACCGACCCCGACGTGGTCGTTCTTCCGCCGCAGCCGGATGCCGATGCATCGCACGCATGCACGGCCGACGAATGGTGCGCCGTCGCGCTTCCTCCATCGCCGATGTCACTCAATGGCATTTGGGGGTCCGGGCCGGCGGACGTTTGGATCGTGGGCAGTCCGGACGTCACGCTTCATTGGGACGGCAGCGCCCTCACCACCGGAAAGGTCGGCACGCGTCAGACCCTCTTCGGAGTCTGGGGAAGCGGCCCGAAGGACGTTTGGGCCTTCAGCGCGGGCAATGCCATGTGGCACAGCGATGGCTATTCGAGCGGTGACGCTGGGTGGTCATTCTTCGACGGTGACGCTGGAGGTTGGCCAGGCTCGATTGCCGCGATGGGCGGGAGCGGCGCCGACGACGTATGGGCGGTCGGGGCGTTCATGGGCCAGGTTGGCGCTCCGCCGGTGTGGCATTGCGATGGTTGGAATTCCGGGGTGCCGAAATGGCAATTCGTGGCCACGAGTGCGGCCGTTCCGCCCGAACCCGAGCCGTTTTCGTTCGACGCGATTTGGGGCAATCCTGAATCCGGACTCTGGATCGTCGGTATGGGCGGAAAAACGCGAGTCGGTCGCAAGAGCAAGGGCACGATCGTGTGGAAGGCGGTCAACAGCGGAACGTCCATGGACTTGAACGCTGTCTGGGGCGTCGCCGGCGGCGACGTCTGGGCGGCAGGCGCAGGCGGCACCATGCGTCGCTTTGTCCGTGGACTCGATGGTGAGTACCAGGCCGCGGGCGTGGAGTTCCCTACCGACGCGACGATTTTCGGAATGACGGGCTTCGCGGCGGATGACGTCTGGGCGGTTGGAAGTGGTGGCACGGTCGTGCACTGGAACGGCCAAGCATGGTCGCTGGTCTCGATGGACGGCGATGCGCATGCCGACGGCGGCGGGCCGGACGACCTTTTCTCGATATGGGGGTCGAGTCCCGACGATCTTTGGGCAGTCGGTCGAAATACGCTTCTCCACAAGGGAAGTGCTGCTCTTCCGAGGAAGTCGCCATGAGACATGCGATTCCGGCGTGGACGGTGGCCGTCGTTCTGGCGTTCGCCCTCGTTCATTGCGCGAACGACGAGGCCGAGCTCGGCGCGACACATGTGGACGCCGACGGCGCGCCGCCCGATGACGGCGCCTCCGATGCCGGCGATGCGGGCCGCCCTCCGGAGGGCGACGATGCCTCGACCGATGCAGGCGACGGCTGCAGCCTGGATCACTGGTGTCGTACGAAGCTGCCGTCGAAGGATTTCGATTTGCAGGCGGTGTGGAGCTTCGCTTCCAACGACACGCTGGCTGTCGGAAGGAACGGGATGATCCATTGGGACGGCGCGGCCTGGTCGCTCGACCCGACGGCGGGGCTCGAGGGACTCACGAGCCTCTGGGCCAGCGGTCCCAACGACGTGTGGGCGGTGGCGGAGGTCGAGCGGAGACTCGTGCACGGTGTCCGTGCCTCGGGTGGTGCATTCGCGTGGACGACGGATTCGCGCGCGGATGGTCCCACGCGTGACCTCGTGCGAGGCGCGAGCGCCGACGATGTATGGATCGTCGGCATGCGAGACGACGGAACCCACTCGCTCGAGCACGTGACCATGGGCGACGGTGGCACGCTCGGCTCCGAGCTCGTGGACATCGGCATCGCCGACTTCAACGTGACGGCTATCTACGTGGCGGGCAAGAACGACCTCTGGCTGGGCGGACGTGACCAGACTGCAACCATCGTTCACGCGTACAAAACAGATGGTCCCAAGTCGATTTGGATTTGGGAAAAGAGTTATTCGGTGGATGGGAAATCGTATACGGACTTCCCGTCGATGTGGGGCTCGTCGGCCAATGACCTTTGGGCGATCGGCGTCGCCGGCGAGAACTTCCACCGCGGCCCGACCGAGGCGGGCATTGGCTGGTCGGCCACTCCTAGCAACGCTACCACCTCTCCGCTGACGAGTGTCTGGGGGGTATCCACGGACGACGTGTGGGCCGTCGGATATCTGGGTGCGGTTCGGCATTGGGACGGGAAGGCGTGGAGCATCTCCAGAACTGCGGTGCACGGCGCACCGATCTTCGACAACTTTGCAGCCGTCCACGCGAGTTCTGCAGAGGACGTGTGGGCCGTTGGTCACGGGATTGCCATTCATCGCATGCAGGGAGCCAAGCCGTGAAGCTCATGCGGTTGCTCTGGATTGGAATCGTCGCGGCTGGCGCCGGCGTCGTACTCTTCGCCTGCTCTTCGAAGTCGGGATTCTCCGAAGACCCCGTCGTGGATGGCGGACCGGTGGTGGAAGCCTCGCTCCCGGCCGAGCACGACGCTTCGGTCGACGAAGACGCGGCGGATGCAACGGACGACTACGTCGTTCCCGACGCGAGCGTGACGTGCGGCACGGGCCCGTGCGCCGTTTCGCTGAGCGGGTGGGGCAATACACTTTGCGCGCTCCTGGCGGATGGAACGGTGGCTTGCTGGGGAAGCAACGACCAGGCGCAGCTCGGCTACGACACCGGTCCGGATTTTCCCCATGCGAGCGCCACGGCGAACCGCGTACCGGACCTGTCGGGAGTGGCGCAGGTCAGCGTGGGCGAGGCCAACACCTGCGCGCGCGTGGCCGACGGCGGCGTGCTTTGCTGGGGCGCACCGGATCTCCTGAACGCCGGCACGTCGCGCGACGGCGGAGACGCTCCCTTCAGCGCCCCTGCGTTCACGCCGACGCGCCTCGACCTCGTGGAGCCGGCCTCGAGCGTGGCCGTGGGCTCCAACGTGGCGTGTTCCACGGATGCGGCCGGCAAGGTTCGATGCTGGGGACAGAATGGGCATCTGGAGCTCGGGCGAGGGGCCCCCAAGGGCGAGCCCGGTCCGCCGGGCGACGTCGCCCTTGGTGCGAGGATCGCGGTGGTCGAGCCGGGGGTCGAACGCGTCTTCGCGCTCACCGCCGCGGGAGACCTGTGGTCGTGGGGGGCGAGCACGCAGCAAGGTGGCTACGGCTTTCTTCTCGCACGCGACACGTCGGAAGATCCCGATGGCGTGCCGGCGAAGGTCCCGTTTGGTGTCGTGCGCGGCGTCGGGAGCGGGCCGAATCACGGATGCGCGGTCGTCGGTCGTTACGTCACGTGTTGGGGGGCGAACGACAACGGACAGCTCGGGCGAGGAACGTTCGGACCGGAGTTCTACTCACCCGCGCCCACGAACTTGGAATTCGTGATTCACGGCGAAGACGTCGATGCAGGAACCCCGGGTCGCGGCGACGTGACGATCGATCTGTCCGTCAGCGACGGGCACTCGTGCGCGGTCATGGCCAGCGGACGCGTCTATTGCTGGGGCGGCAACTTCGGCAGCAAGCTGGGCGACGGCGTCCCAGCCGACGTGCAGCGGACCGGGCGGCCCACTCGCATCGTCGGATTGAGCGGGCCGGCCGTTCGGGTCGTCTCCACGGCGAGCGCTACGTGCGCGCTGCTCCAAACGGGGAACATCGAGTGTTGGGGAACGAACTTCGTGGGACAGCTGGGACGAGGTGCACGCGACGACCAAACGCATCCGCACCCGGTGAACGTGGTTTTGCCGCCGTGAGGTCTACGATGTCTTTCGCCGTGGCTCGTCGGAATTGGTTTGCTGCCGTCGGGTTTGTGCTGACCGCGATTGCCGGGCTCGAGTCGCTGCACTGTGCCCCGAGTCGAAGTACGTTCGAGGCGCCGCAGGACGCCGGTGAGCCGGCCATGGTCATCGTGGAGGAGGCTGGGGTCGACGCTGCATTGCCGGAGACCGACTGCGCAGAGGAGAACAAACTCATCTACGTATTGTCTTCGGGCGACAAGGCTCTTCATCGGTTCGACCCCATGTCGCTCTCGTTCACACGCATCGGCACGATTGCGTGCCCGACGACCGCCGATACGTTCTCGATGGCGGTCGATCGCAAGGGAATCGCGTGGGTCGAATTCACGGACGGGCGAATCTACAACGTCGATACGAAAGACGCGCATTGTACGGAAACGCCATTTCGTGGACATCAACCTGGGTTTTCCAGCTTCGGAATGGGATTCGCCAAAGACGACGCAGGTGACGCGGGGGCTTCGAGCGAAACGCTCTTCATCGAAGGAGAGGGCCTTGCACGAATCGACACCAAAACCTACGAGCTGACGCTCATCGGTCCGGCCGCGCTGGGCCTGGCCGAGCTGACGGGAACGGGAAACGGGCTTCTCTACGCCTTCTCGGTGAATAGCGGCCGGCTCGTACGTCTCGACAAGACGACCGGTGCGGCCTTGCAGAACTATCGGACGTCGGCCGTCGACCCGAACGGGGCCTGGGCATTTGCACATTGGGGCGGCGATTTCTGGCTCTTCACGGGGCACATGACGTCCGCAGTGACGCGTTACAGTCCGGCGACCGATACGTCGACCGTCGTGGTGGACGACACCGGAATGCTGATCGTCGGCGCGGGCTCGTCGACGTGTGCTCCGGTCGTTCCCCCGCGCTGAATCACGCTGCGGTTGCCTTCGTGTCGAACGGGGTTGCCAGGGCCGACGCACGTGGCTATGGATCTGCAACCAGGAGGTTGCGTATGAGCCCTGTCCCCGATCGCATCGAGAAGAAGGTCCTGCTTCGTGCTCCGCTCGCCAAGGTCTGGCTTGCCGTCAGCGATGCTCGGCAGTTCGGTACCTGGTTCGGCGTCGAATTCGACGGTCCGTTCGTTGCCGGCGCACGGATGAAGGGAAGGATCGTGCCCACGAAGGTCGACCCGGAAGTCGCCGCTTCGCAGGAGCCGTACACGGGCAAGCCCTTCGACTTCATGATCGACCGTATCGAGCCCCAGCGGCTGTTTTCGTTCCGCTGGCACCCGTTCGCGGTCGACCCGAACGTGGACTACTCGAGCGAGGTGCCCACGCTCGTCACGTTCGAGCTCGAGGAGGTCGAAGGTGGTACCCATTTGACGATCACCGAGTCGGGGTTCGACAAAATCCCGCTCGAGCGCCGGGCGAAGGCCTTCACGATGAACGAAGGAGGCTGGAGTGCCCAGGCGAAGCTGATCGAGAAGTACGTCACCCATGGCGCGTAGCAACGCCGCTCGCGCGTGGAAGGAGTCCGCGCCTCTGTTCGCCGCCTTGGGCGACGAGACGCGGCTCCGAGTCGTCTCTCGACTCTGCGAGGAAGGTCCGCTGTCGATCGCGAAGCTCACCGAGGGCGGTGACGTCACTCGCCAAGCGGTGACGAAGCACCTTCGCGTCCTCGAAGACGTGGGCCTCGTCCACAGCGCGCGTTTCGGCCGCGAAAACGTCTGGGAGCTCCGGCCCCAACGCTTCTCCGAAGCGCAGCACTACCTCGAGATCATCTCCGCCGAGTGGGACGAGACGATCGGTCGCCTGAAAGCGTTCGTCGAAGATTGAGCGGTTTTCCCGCGGGGCTTCGTGTTGGCCTCTCGGGGCGCGCGTGCCATGCTCGGCGCTCTCATGCGCTTGGGCTCGACAGTTGCGGTGCTCGCCACGTTGGCCACGTGTGACCCGCGTGCGGCGCGCGCGGACGCGGAGCCCTCGGTGACGCTCGATTGGTCGGCCACCGAGGCCGACTGCCCGGACGGCTCGCACGTCGTCGGCGAGGTCGAACGCATTCTCGGCAACTCGACGGGCCCGCGTCGTCGCGTCACCGCGCGGGCCGACGTGACACGCACGACAACCGGAGGATTCCGCGTGATGCTCGTCACACGTGGAGCCGACGTTGCGGGCCGGCGGACGTTCGAAGCCGAGTCGTGCCCCGAGCTCGCTTCGGCGAGCGCCCTCATTCTCGCGATCACCGTCAACCCGCAACTTTCGTCGGCGCCGCCGGTTCGAGCGGAGGAGTCGAGCGATGAGCCGGTGCCCGCGTCGCCGGCCTCCGAACGTGCGAACGCCGAGCCCGCGCCGCAAAATGCAGCAACGCACCCGCCCGATGCGCTCGATGCGTCCGGCGCGACGGATTCGGCCGTCCATCCCGCGCCGTCGGGCAGGAGGCACTTCGGTGCAGGCGTCTCCTTCGCGGGCGACGTCGGAAGCCTGCCGTCGGCGGACGGTGGTGTCGAGGCCACCCTTGCCTGGGTTGGGGGAAGCGCTTCCGAGTCGAGGCCGCAGGAAGGCTTCTTTTGCCGTCGAAGAAGACGGCGAGCACGAAGGTGGGGGCTGATTTCCGATCGCTCGGTATCGGGGTGCGAGGCGGGTACGCACTGTTGAAGACGGCCACGGGCAGTCTCGGGCCCGTCTTCGGGGTCGAGCTCGATCACGTCGAGGCCACGGGATTCGGCGGCAATACGTCGTTCGACCCGGACGCGACGTTCCTCGCTGGGAGCGGCGGGGCCCTCGCGGTGTGGTCCCCGTTCACACAGGTCCGCGGCTTCTCGCTCCGACTCTCCATGGAAGCCGTCCTTCCGTTCGTGCGGCCCGAGTTCGTCGTTCGCGAGCCGGCGCCCACGAGCGATACTTACGTGCACCGCGCGGCGATCGTGGCCGGTCGGGCCGCGTTGGGCGTGGAGATGATCTTTTTTTGACGGATCCTCGGATCACCGGGCACGTGAGGTGAATCGGTGAATCCGCAGAGCGGGCCCGTTCTCTTGGGCGGCCTCTCGAATGTCTTCCATGATGTCGTCCATCGGTGAGAGTCCCCCGTACGAGGTGCCCGCGGAGGCCGCTCCGCGCGGTCAGGCCCTCGCGTTCCCCGACGTGTACCGTGAGCACGTCGGGTTCGTATGGCGGAGCGTCCGTGGGCTCGGCGTGAAGCACGGAGCCGTCGACGACGTGGCGCAGGAGATCTTCGTCGTGGTTGCCCGCCGCCTTCCGGAGTTCGAGGGCCGGTCATCGGTTCGGACGTGGCTCTCGGGCATCATCCTCAACGTCGTCCGCCATCATCGGCGATCCATCCAGCGAAAGAGCCCGCACGAGACGGCCTCCGGAGGCCCAGCCCTCGATCCCCAAACTCTCCCCGCGAATGTACCGACGCCCTACGAGGCGGTCGTTCACGCGGAAGAGACACTGCTCCTCGAACGAATTCTCGACGAGCTCGATGACGAGAAGAGGGAGGTGCTCGTCCTCGCCGAGCTCGAGGAGATGAGCGTTCCCGAGATCGCCGGAGCACTCGACATCAAACTCAACACCGCGTATTCGCGACTCCGTTTGGCACGACAGGCCTTCGAGCAGGCGCTCGCGCGTCATCGCTCGCGCGATGGTTGGAGGTACCGATGAGCGAGCTCGGTCCGGAGTCCCGCGCGCTCTTCGCGAGCGCTCGTCGCGATCTGGCCATCACCGCCGAGGAACGCGCGAGGATGGACCACGCGCTGGCCGCCAAGTTGGGATTGGCGACGGGCGCGGCAGCGCTCGCTGCAAAGGGAGCCGCCGCAAGCCTCCCGCCCGCTGGGAAGGTCGGAGTCGCGACGGCCGCCCCTTCCGCGGTCCCACTCGCTGTGAAGATCGCCGGCGCGCTTGCGCTCGCCTCCGCAGTGGGCGGCGGCGCGGCGTTCTACGCTTTCCATCGCGCCGCGCCGGCCCCGGCCGTGGCTGCGAGCAACGCTGTCACGACCAGCCATCCGTCTCCCAGCCTCGAGAGCCAGGCGCTGCCGGTGCCCACGTCCTCCAGTGCGTCGGCGCTGGCCCTCGAAACGAACGTCGTTGCGGCGCCTCCGGCGTCCCCCGTCTCGGCAGTCCCGATTCGTCGCCCCTCCGCGCCTATCGCGCCGTCGCCTTCCGCCTCGGCACCGAAGGTCTCCGAAGGACGCGTTGCCGCCGAGACGCAGCTCTTGCGTGACGCGGACGCTGCGCTGCGAAGTGGTGATGCCGTGCAGGCCTTGGCTCTTCTCGACGACCACGCGCGAACGTATCCGAACGGCGTGCTTCGCGAGGAATGCTCGGCCGAACGAATCTTCGCGCTCTGCAAGCTCGGCCGCGTGTCCGAGGCGCGGGGCGAAACCGAGCGCTTTCTGCGCGACAGTGGCGAGTCACCCCTTGCGGCGAGCGTTCGTTCGTCGTGCGGCGGGCCCGGAACCGCGCCATGATCTTTTCGTGACGGATCACCCAAGGCTCGGGCACTCCTCGCGAGACCTCCCGAACCACGGAGAGCATCGTGAAGCGAACGACCTTGCTGCTTATTGCTTTGATTCTCCCTTCCACGTGGATCTTCGCGTGCAACGGCGAAACGCTCGTCGTCGCGGAGAACTCCGCGGACGGCGGCTCCCCGGATACTTCGACGACCGACGAGCGCGGAGACGCGAAGGTCGACGGCGAGACAACGGCGGTCTGCTGTCCCCTCGATCCCGCTCCCTCCGGCTGCATGAACCTCGGAGGCTCGGCGAAGACGGGCTGCGCGAAGACGTGTGATTTCTTTTGCTCGACCAACTGGCGTGTCGAGCAAGACGACACCGGCTGCCAGGTCTGGCGTTGGGACATCCGTACGCCTCAGGCCGGCGAAACGCCACAATGCTTCTCGGACGCGGGCTCGGCCGGCTGCAATCCCGCGTGCACCGGCGACCAGGTCTGCGCGAAATACCTGGTTCAGGGCGGAATCCCGTTCCCTGTCGACGACGCCGGTGTCTGTCCGTCCGGCAGCCATTGGAACGGCGCCATCTGCGAGCGCGATCCTTCCTACGCCTGCGTCGCCCGACCAACCTCGTGCGGCCCCGCCCAGCTCGATTGCGGCTGCGCCGAATCCATCTGCGCGAGCCTCAGCTCGTGCCCATTCAAATGCTCGAGCACGACAAGCACGCAGGTAAACTGCAACTGCATGGCCCCCTGACGCCCACTCATCGCGACGAATGAGGAGCCGAGTCAAACGCGCACTCGGGGCTCGACGACAGCGCGAAGACGCTCACGGTCGTTCTCTCGACGCCGATCGCGGTCGACGGTCTCACCGTGCGCGTGGCATCGAACGTCACCGCCGTGTCCCAGCCCGCCCGGCGCTCGCTCGTCGCGTGCACGCATTGGCTCTTGTGGGGGCCGCTCTGCACTTAAGTTCCCATCGTCTCCGAGCGAGGCGGGGATCGATGCAGAAGAGAAGTGTCCTTTTCCATGCATGCCGTGGCGGCCTCGCCGGAGCGTTCCTGGTTGCCCTCGCGGCATGCGGGCTCACGCATGAACCCGCGGCGCCAGGCGCGTGCGGCACGACGGCGACGAATGCAGCGCCGGCTCCCGGGGCCGCGAGCGCTGCGACGGTCACGAACGCCGTCGCAGGCTCGGCGATGCCGCCTGCCGCTTGGCAAGGGACGTACGAGGTCAACGACGTCCACGTGCACGTCACGAACTACGTGCAGGAGGGCATCACCGCGCATTCGCTCCTCGAGGTGATGGGCAACAAAGTGGGTCGAGCCGTGCTCTTCGGCATTCCGCTGCAGCAAACGTGGTCGTATCGAATCTCCGGCGACTACGGGCCCACGTACTACCTCCATACCGACGCGCCGCTCTATTACTACTCCTTCACCGATGCCGTGACCGCAGCTCAGTATCGAGCGCTGCCCAAGGAAGAACAGAGTCGTCTCGACCCGATGATCATCGGGTTCAATCCGTCGGATATGTATGCCGCCGATCACATCAAGCGCGTCCTGACGACCTTCCCTGGCGTCTTCTCTGGAATCGGCGAATTCACGATTCACAAGGAATTCGTCTCTTCCAAGATCGCCGGCGAAGCCCCGAGTCTGCGCGATCCGGCCCTCGACAGGCTGCTCGACTTCGCTGCGGAGGTCGGGCTCGTGGCCCTGATGCACAACGACATCACGATTCCGTTCTCCAAGGACCGGCCGATTCCCGCCTATCTCTCGCAGATGATGGATCTGCTGGGGCGGCATCCCAAGACCACCTTGATCTGGGCGCACACGGGATTGGGCCGAGTGATTCAGCCCGTCGGCGATCACCTCGCCATCATCGAATCGATCCTCGCGGATTCGAAGTTTTCGAACGTGTACTTCGACATCTCCTGGGACGTCGTGGCGAAGTACGTCGTGTCGAGTCCCGCGACCATTCAGGCGACGGCGCGGCTCATCAATCGATTCCCCGATCGATTCCTGTTCGGAAGCGACGAGGTTGCGCCCACGAGCCAGGAGAAGCTCCTCGCGGTCTATCGACAGTACGCGCCGCTCTTTGCCCAGCTCGATCCGGTCGCGAGCGAGAAGGTTCGCAAGAAGAACTACGAGCGGCTCTTCGACGAGGCTCGCCGGCGCGTGCGCGCGTGGGAACGAACGCACGTGCAGTAGAGCACTCGCTCAAGCTTTACTGAACGCCGTGCCGATGTTGATGACGCGGTAGCCGCGCGCCCGGAGGTGTCGCGTGGCTTCACGGCTGCGGCTCTTGCCGCCCCCGCGGAGGACGATTGTGTGGTCCTTCCCGCCGAGCTTCTCGGCACGTGCCTCGAGCTTTCGGAACGGAACTTCGCGCCAGCCCGGGTCGCGCGCGTCTTCGATCCCATCCGGGGCATCGATGTCGAGCAGGATGGCATCGCCCCGATTGATCATGCGCAGAGCTCGATGGGCACGCGCTCCGTAGAACAACCCGCTTCCGACGAAAATTCCGAGGATCACGACCGCGGCCAGGACGCCGAGCAGCGACATCGCATGCGGAGAGAGGTTGAGCATGACGACCGCCGCGCAACGACCGTGCCTTGGTGCCATGGAACTGCTCACGAGGTGGGGACGAACGGCGTCGCTCAGGCCACGTTCGTCTTCTTGCTCTGCTTTTCGCGATACATAGCGGCGTCGGCGTCGGTCATGAGACGATGGATTGTCGAAGGTCAGGACGCTTCTCGCCCACGGACGGAACAAACGGCTCCGTCTCGAATTTCTGAAGGGGTGACGTTGCGTTTTCCGGCGCCCTCCATGACGCCCGCGCGACGGCACGGCGACAGCCGGCCATCGGGTCGCCGGAGTTTCATCTTCGCAGCTCGAAATCGAGTTCGGGCCATGGCAGATTCATAGGGACGTGCCCGACCGCCTTCGCTTCGTATCGGCGAGCCATCGCCTCCCGGTTTGGATGTTGGTCGCGATCGCTGCGCTGCCGATCGGCGCGGAAGCGATGGCGTGTTCGCTCGTGACGACCACGGATGGTCTCGCCGGCGACAGCACGGCCAGCACGCCGGGCACGAACTCCGAAGCTGGTGCCGAGGTCGAAACGAAGGACGCCGGGAACGACGACGCTCGGGCCGCGGCGATTCCCGACGACGCGGGGTCGTGCCGAACGCTGCGTGAGGTCGGAGTCTCGGCGAGCGGCGTCTACACGCTGCAGGGCGATGCAGGCGCGTACCAGGCCTATTGCGATATGGACAGCTTCGGAGGCGGCTGGACGCTCGTGACGGCGCCGATGATCGCCTCGGACCAGGGCGTGCAGGACTACGCGCCGAGCTCGCCTTCGAAGGTCGACGTCGGGCACGTCACGGGAGACCATGGTGGCATCGGTTTCACCGTCGACATGGTCACCGGCTACTGCAGCGACCCACCGAAGCCCGCACCTGGGCATGCTTTCACGGTCGCCGGCCCGGATGGGTGGAAGCAGATCATGGCCACCTACACGTTCCGAGGCTCGGCGGGCTGCTGGATCCTCTTCGGCGATTCGTACGGCACCGATACGAACGTGCGGCCCTTCGAGCTCGGCACTGATCTCTTCGACCGCGACAAGAACATGGCCCACGACGCGACCGGGGCCGTTGTGCCGTATGCGGGGCTCACGAACCAGTGCGCGGACGTCGAGAACTTCTGGGATCCCGCGTACAAGAGCTTGACCCGCTCGATTCGCGTGGTGCAGCGCCGGCGTGCGGAAGACAAGCCCGCCGGCCTCGCCGCCGCCGGTGACTGCGGGAACATGGGCTGGGACCTGACCGACATCTACGTCCGCTGACTCGGCCGACGCCCTCGCACGAGGGGCCGCGAGAATGCTATCTCGCGGGGGCCATGCCGGAGATCGAGTTCCCGCCCGAGTTGCCGATTTCGGCACGCGTGCACGACATCGCGACCGCGGTGAACGACCACCAGGTCGTCATCGTCGCCGGTGCGACGGGGTCGGGAAAGACCACCCAGCTTCCCAAGATCGCCCTCGCCATGGGCCGCGGCCTCGAACGCATCATCGGCGTTACCCAGCCGCGCCGCATCGCGGCCACCAGCGTTGCTGCGCGCGTGGCAACCGAGCTCGGAACTCCCCTCGGTACGGACGTCGGCTACCAGGTTCGTTTCGACGACCGGACGTCGCCGCAGACGTACGTGAAGTTCATGACGGACGGGATTCTCCTCGCGGAAATCCAAGGCGATCGTCTCCTTAAGCGCTACGACACGATCATCATCGACGAGGCGCACGAGCGCACGCTCACCATCGACTTCCTCCTCGGTTGGATCAAACGAATCCTGCCCGAGCGTCCGGATCTCAAGGTCATCGTCAGCTCGGCCACGCTCGAGACGGAGCGCTTCTCCGAGTTCTTCGGCGGCGCGCCCGTCATCCAAGTCGAAGGGCGCACCTTTCCGGTCGAGGTTCTCTACGAGCCGCCGAATGAAGACGCTGATCTTCCCGAGGCCGTGGCCAACGCCGTCGAGAACGTCACCTCGCTCGACCCCCGTGGGGACATCCTCGTGTTCCTCCCCGGTGAGCGCGAGATCCGCGAGGCCGAAGCGGAGCTCCTGACCCGAAATCTCCGACACACGGTGGTCCAGCCGCTCTACGCACGCCTCTCGGCGGGCGACCAGGCCAAGGTCTTCCAGAGCATTCCGCAGCGCCGCGTGATTCTCGCCACCAACGTGGCCGAGACGTCCGTGACGATTCCCGGCATCGTTTACGTGGTCGACACGGGCATCGCCCGCCTTTCGCGCTACGACCCACGCTCCGGCACCACACGCCTGCAGATCGAAGGTGTCTCGCGTGCCAGCGCCGATCAGCGCAAAGGGCGTTGCGGGCGCGTTCGCGAGGGTATTTGCGTTCGCCTCTACGACGAGCAGAGCTTCGCTGCCCGTCCGGCCTTCACCGATCCGGAGATCAAGCGTTCGGGCCTCGCGGGTGTCATCCTCCGGATGAAGTCGCTCGGCCTCGGCGACGTGGAGAGCTTTCCTTTCCTCGATCCGCCGCACTCGCGATCTATCACCGAGGGCTATCGCGTTCTCGAGGAGCTCGGCGCGCTCGACAAGAATCGCGACCTCACGGCCATCGGTCATCGTCTGGCGCGCTTCCCGGTCGACCCGCGCATCGGAAGAATGATCCTCGCCGGTGCCGAGGTGGGGAGCCTGCGCGACATCCTCGTCGTCGCCTCCGCGCTCAACATCCAGGATCCGCGCGAGCGTCCCCGCGAGGCGCAGCAAAAGGCCGACGACCTTCATCGCCAATTCCGCGACGAGCGTTCCGACTTCGTCGGGCTCCTGCGTTTGTGGGATTTCGTCAAAGAGGCCGAGCGACGCGGAAAGGGGCAATTGCGCCGGACATGCAAGGAGAACTTCCTCTCCTATCTTCGAATCCGCGAATGGGGTGAAGTTCACCGTCAGCTCGAAGAGATTGTCCGCGAGCTGAACATCGATTCGAAGGGCGGTGGTCGCAAAGGCCAGCCCGAAAAGCGGACGTCGGAAGACGCGGATGCCCTGCATCGAGCACTGGTGACCGGCCTTCTTTCCAAAGTCGGAAAGTGGAATCCAGAGAATCGCGTCTACATGGGGGCCAAGCAAACGCGCTTTGCCATCCATCCGTCGTCGGCACTCGCCCGCAAGCCGCCGGCCTGGATCATGGCGTTCGAGCTGGTCGAAACCACGCAGCTCTTCGCGCGCGTGGCCGCCAAAATCGAGCCGGAATGGCTCCTCGACGCAGGCGTGCATCTGCTCAAGAAGTCGTATGGCGACCCGCACTGGTCGGAGAAGTCCGCGCGCGCTTCGATTCGCGAGCATTCGACACTCTTCGGCCTCTCCATCGCGCGCGACGTGAGCGTCGACTACGCGAGCGTCGCGCCCGTGGAAGCTCGGAAGATGTTCCTCGATCACGCGCTCGTTCGTGGGGAATTCACCACGAAAGGGGCCTTTCAGCGCAAGAATCTGGAGATTCTCGAGCGCGTTGCCAAGCTCCGCGCCAAGGCACGCCGTAGCGACATGCTGGCCGACGACGATGCGCTCCTCGCGTTCTTCGATCAGCGCGTGGGCGCCGACGTCGTGAACGGCAAAGCGTTCGAGGCCTGGCGGGAGAAGGCGGAGCGTGAGAATCCGAACGTGCTTCTCCTCTCGATGGAAGACGTTCTCACCGGCGAACGCAGTCTCTCGCCGAAGGACTACCCGGACACCATCGTTCTGCACGGCACCACGGTGCCCGTGACGTATCGCTTCGAGCCGCAGGCCGAAGACGACGGAATCACGCTCACGGTGCCTCTGTTGCTCCTCCCTCAGCTCGAGGCGGGCGAGCTCGATTGGACGATTTCCGGCTGGCATCGCGACAAGCTGGCGGCGCTGCTCTACGAGCTTCCGCGTGCCCTCCGGCGCGACGTGGGCGACGTTCCTTCGGTCGTCGATCTCGTGGCTCCTCGCCTGAAACCGTTCGTCGGACCGATGATTCCCGCGCTCTCGCGCGCGGTCTCCGAGGTGACCGGCGCCGACGTTCCGGAAGATGCGTTCCGGCCCGATGTGGTTGCATCGTATCTGCGCCTCACCTGCCGCGTCGTCGACGAAGACGGCAAAGTCGTTGCGCAGAGCAAGGACGTCGACGACCTCTTCAAGCGGTTCGGAGCCCGGGCGCGCGCCGCGTTCAAGGAGACGGCGCCGCAAGCCGCGTGGGGTCGAACGGGCGTCACGGCGTGGGACTTCGGCGATCTCCCCGCCTTCGTCACCACCCGCGCAGGTCGTATCGACGTTCGTAGCTACCCGGCGCTCGTCGATCGAGGCACGTCCGTCGATCTGGCGCTCCTCGAGTCGACTGCGGCGGCCGAAGCTGCAACGCGGGCAGGGGTGCGTCGTCTCGTGGCGCTTGCCGCGCGCAAGAACATCTCGGCGTTCGCGCCCCGCCTTCCGGCGGCGTTTTCACGTCCTAACGGTGCGCTCCCGTCTCGCGTGGAGTCCGAGGCGTTCCGCGGCATGGTGCTCGGTCGAATCGTCGATCTCGCGTTCGCGCTCGGCAGCGACGCCGAGCTGCCTCGGTCGAAGCGTGTCTTCGATGATCTGCTCACGAAGGGCTTGCCTCGCATCGATGCCGCCTTCCGCGTCGTAACCGATGCGATGAAGCCCATCACCGCCGAGCTCGACAAAACGCTGGCCGCGCTCAAGAACGCCTCGCGCCATCCGAGTGGACGCGCGGCGATCGTCGACATCTACGCGCAGCTCGAGGGGCTCTTCCCGATCGACTTGATGGAGTGGGTTCCGATCCCGAGACTCGAACACTATCCGCGCTACCTCCGCGCGGCGCAGGCGAGGCTCCAGCGCGCCGTGAGCGATCCGCGCAAAGACGCCGACAAGCTCGCGCCCTTCACGCCGCTCTGGAACACGTTCCTGACCAAGGCGAAGAGCGCGCGCGACCCGGCCAGTGCGAGCGAGCTCCGCTGGACGTTCGAAGAGCTGCGCGTCGCCATCTTCGCCCCGGAGCTGAAGACCCCGGTCCCCGTCTCCGTTCCGAAAGTCGCTGCCGCCCTCACGGCCCTCCGCGCCTGACGCGGCGGGCTTCGTCCCCGTCGCTTCCGTCGTGGCCACCGCCCCAGAAGTAGTTCCTGCGTTCCCGTTACAGCGCCATGAGGAGCACGTCTTTCCGGAGCCGTTCCCCTTCGCGAACGAGCTCGAGCTGTACTTCGTCGAGGGCGCGATGCATCGCCACACAACGCTGCGCGTCTTCGATCGTGTGCACGTGAGTCGAATCGATGGTGACGAGGATGTCACCGATCTTGATTCCCGCAGCGAACGCGCTCCCGGCCGCCGTCTCGAGCAACCACGTAACTCGCAAGCCAAGCGTTGTCGGCTCGCCGCGTAGACCCAACGCGGGCCTCAGCTCTGCGCCACGGAGGAGCATCGATTCGACGAGCGGCTTCTGCCGCCTCGAGCACGCCAGCGATGCGGCCGTCCAACCGAAGCGATCACGACGGCGTACGTCGGCTCCTGCATCGACGAGGAATTGGGCTACGTCGAACGCGCCGGCCCGGACACTTTGGATGAGGACGGACGAGTCACGCTCCTGCCCGACGGGCCGATCGACGTCTGCCCCGTTCGCGATGAGGAGCCGAACCAAATCGAGATGCCCGCTCGTCGCGGCAAGCGCCAGAGGTGTGAGCCCGCGCTTGTCAGGTTGGTCCACGGGGATGCCGTGACGAATGAGCTGCTCGACGATGGCTTTCGATGCAGCCTTCCGGGAGCACACAAAATGGAGCGCGCTGCCTCCGTGATGACGGTGTGGATCCTCGAGAGGCCGTGCCAGATTCACGCCCTTGCCGAGCAGCAGTGCGACCCACTCTGGATCGTTCATTTCGATGGCGTGCAGCAGCGGTGAATGGATCTCCGAAACGGGCTTGCCATCGATTTCCGCCCGCCAGTTTTCGACGTGATCGACGTTCTCGGTAAAGGCCAACGCTGTGCGTGCGGTCTCGAGCCAATCCACCGCGAGCGCGGATCCCGGCTTCTCGTAATTCCAGAAGGCCGCCTCCGAAAACAACGCGTGGAATGTCTTGGCAGACAGGGCGGGCTTCAGTACTTCGACGATCGCGCGGACCTGGGCGGGAGATCCATGCCTGATCGCGTATTCGAGCAGAGCGTTCGGGGCGCGTACGCGTGAGAGAGCGCCTTCCTCGATGAGGCGTGTAAGCTCCAGGTCGTCCTTGGCGGAGAGGCTTTTCCGGAGCGCATCGAGCCCCGCAATGCGTTCTCGCTGACCGGAAGCGGTCTTTGGTCGCGCGCGACTCATCTCCGAACGCGAGCCTAGTCCGTTTTCTTTTCGGGAGCTCGGAATTGTCACCTGCGCCGCGATTGCAAATAGCGTGGATGCTCGGGAGCGATGCACGAATGAAGCGCTTTTATCGCACTATAAGTGGTGGTTTTGCATAGAAGGCACGAGCCGACTCAGGAGGCAGAAGCGCGGGCGAACGTCGTGAGGAGGGAATGGACCGCGAGATGCACCTGACCTGCCCACATCGATCATCGGCGTGGGATTCAAGGCCGCCCGCGATAGGCCCGCAGCTTCGTACGCGGTCCACATGTTGGCGTCCGACAGTCAGCAGGGAAACGAGGACGATGACGATGCCGACCATGTGCAACGTCCTTGGTGGACGTTGCCTACGGCGGACGTTCTCGCTTCCTTCCCTCTGCTTGTCCGAGGAAGCATCGCGGTGGCCGGGTCGTACCTAGACGAGAAGTAAGCCGACATGCCGGCGAGCAGCAGCGGGCCGCGATCCGTGCACGCAGTGGACATCCCTTTGACGAGCTCGCATGGTGTTGCCGATGCATCGGCGAGCGGTGCGAGGAAGCCGTTGGCCTGCAAACGCGACGCTCGCGACGTGGTTCGCCGTTCTCGGTCCTGCCGACGCGTCGTCGCAATTCGATGCCGGTCACGAGAATGTAGAACGGCATGACGCCGGCCCGCCCACCAAGGATCCGCATGGCGCGGGATCGCATGACGGTGGCGCGCGTCCCCCGCCGCCGGCATCCGGCGCGCCGACGCGTGACCCAGAGCCACCCGTTCCGTCGACGGCTACCGTCCCACCGCACGTCGTGACGCCGTCACCGGCGGCCACGCCATCGTCTGTGCCGAGACCGCCGCCGGTCCCTGCTCCGCCGCATGTCGTTCGCGCTCCGCGCGAAGCCAATCGCCCGTGGATGCCGTGGTTGCTCTTGGCGGGCGCCGTCGCCGTGGGGCTCGCCGTGGCCGCGCGTCTCCTTCGGCGTTCCCACCGCCTCCACATGGTGACAGTCACGTCGGGACAGCCTGAGCTTCGTGGATTGCGCTCGGATGCCGACCGCGCCGTCACCCGTACCGTTCGCGTTCATGCGAACGTGGGCGACAGCGCACCGCCGCGATTGGTTTGGAGCGATGCATCTTCTGTCAACGTGACGGTGCGGGGGACGTGATGAGCGAACTTGGCACGTTGATCCGTCAGGGGATGCCCGAGGAGAGGTACGAACTTCGCTGGGTCGATGGTCGAAGGGCGGCGCTGCATGCGACGTTTCCTCTCCTGCACCTGCCGCCAGGAAAGCTCGACGAGCACCTCGCGAGCGAGGTCTCGCACGTCCTCGACGTGAGCGTTGGAGACTTGCTCGGGCGCGCCTGGACGGATCTACGCGAGCTCCATGCCTTTCGCGGGCCCTCCGGTGGCCACGGCGAAGTCACGCTCGCCCACCACACGATCGAGGGCGACTACCGCCCTATGCTCACCGTCAGTGTCGAACCTCCGCCACCGCCCTCCTGGCAGATCCCCCTCGACCTTCGCCTGAAGCTCGACGTAGGAGGCGCCACGCTCGGCGTCGGAGAAGGAAAGATTCGAAAGGTCTCTCTCGTCGACCTCAAGGTCGAGGCGTCGCTTCTTTGGGGCAACACCGAGCTCTTCTCACCCGTTCGTACGAAGCCGTTTCCGATCGGTTCGATCGAGCTTCGCGACGGCATTCCCATTCCGTGAGCAGCGGATGCCGTCGGATGGAAGTGAGTGGGTTGTCGCCCGGGACGCCCCGTCGTAGATTTTTTCGCGATGACGTTCCACTGTACGGCATGCGGCGAAGAGCACGAGGGGCTGCCGGACGTTGGGATGTGGGCCCCCGACCCGTACCTCAGCGTCCCTGAGGACGAGCGCGCGGCGCGAACGACGCTCACGCAGGATCGGTGTACGGTCCGCGACGAGGACGGACTGCATTACTTCGTGCGCGGGGTCATCTTCATCCCCATCCACGGGCAGGACGAGCCTTTCGGCCTGGGCGTCTGGGTCTCGCAGTCACGCGCGAACTACGAGCGCTACGAGCGGAACGAGGAGATGGCGCCTACGTTTGGCTGGCTCGTCAATCGGATCGCTCACTACGCGGAGGACACGTTCCTGCTCAAGACCCGCGTGCACTTTCACGAAGGGACCTCACGGCCGACGATCGAGCTCGAGCCCACCGCGCATCCGCTCGCGATCGATCAGCGGTGCGGGATCTCGCTCGCGCGTGCTTGGCAGATCGTGCACAGGTATTCGCCGAATTGAGCTCGTGAGAAAGACGTGACCTCCGCCGTGAGCCAGCACCAATCTCGGCGTCGCAGGTGGCGTGTGAGTGCTTAATCTGAGAGTGATGTCGACCTTGGACGACGATCGACGTGCCTCCTGGAGCTTGCTCCTGGCGGGCGTCGTAGGGCTGCTGTGCGGGTTCCTCGCGCTCGCATGGTCGAGGACGGCCGTCGCGCCCCGTGAGCTCCTTTTCGGGGTTTATGCGTTGTTCGACGGGGTGGCTTCGGCGTCGTTCGCGTTGGCCGTCCGGCGTCGCGACAACGGCGCGAGCGTCTATCTCGGCCGAGCTGCGGTCGGCCTGGCGGCCGGGCTCGCGACGATCTTGTTTCCGAACTTCGTGCTCCACGCATTCCGCATCGTCGTCGGCGTTTGGGCGATTTCAGTCGGCGTGGCAGAGGTCGTTCTGGCAGCACGGCTTCGGCGTGACGGCGGTCGAGCCACGCTGCCCGTGGCGGCGGGAATCCTCGCGCTGCTATGCGGCGGAGCTCTCCTCGTCGCGCCGGGCATATCGACCTATTCGGTCGGCGGGACGTTCGCGTTTTTGGCTCTTCTCAACGGCGCCGCATCGGTCAGCGTAGCGACGCAATGGCAGGAACATCGAGCCGTACACGCGTAGCTCCCTACGTCAGCCCAAATGTCGATTCGACGCGCGAGGCGTCCTTTCTTGTATTCCACGATTGGCTCGAGCAGACTGCCGGGCCCCTGCTGAGGCGACTCCTCGGAGGGAGGCCAACGGTGCGCGCGTACGTCGTTTCACTCTCGTCCATCGTGCTCGCGAGCACGTTCATCGTTCGCGATGCCCATGCCGGATGCAGCACAGACATCGATTGCGACGGCGATCGTGTTTGCGTCGACCGGGCGTGCGCGGAGCCTCAGGCGCATTCCGCCGTCTCCTCGAGCTCGATGGCCGACGACTCGACCGCCTGGAGCTCGTCGGCAGTTGAAGCTCCGCGCACCGTGCGCCGCTCGACGCCATTGATGGTCACAGGGATTGTCGCGCTGGCGCTCGTGCCTGTCGCGGTCGCTCTGACGATATCCGTTGCCCACGAAAAGAACGTTTGCAAGTCGCAGGGAACGAGCGACTGGCCGGTGTTCTGCCCCGGATACGACGCAGCGATCTACGGAGGCGCCATTGGCTCCGCCGTGCTCGCCGCCGGCGGCCTCGCGATGTTGCTCGTTGGAGTTCGCAGAGTGCCCGTGGAGCCGCCGCGGAACGCGATGCGGTTGACGCCTTGGTATACCGGCTCGAACGGCGGCCTCATGTGGACGGGCAGCTTCTGAGACGAAGGTTCGCGACCGACCTGCGCAAAGTCGACGCGCGCGTGCCTACTCGGTCACCTTCTTCACGAACTCTGCTTTGAGGCCCATCGAGCTGCCGTCGATGCGGCAGTCGATTTCGTGGTCACCCTCGACGAGGCGGATGTTCTTGACGCGCGTGCCTTGCTTGAGCACCTGCGACGACCCGCGAAGCTTCAGATCCTTGATGAGGGTGACCGTGTCCCCGCCGTTGAGCACCGTGCCGTGGGCATCCTTCACGAGGAGGGCCGCCGGCGCTTCCGCTTCACGCGGCCACTCGTGGCCGCAGGTCGCGCACTCCCACCTGTCGGCGTGGGAAAGCAACTCCTCCATCGTACAAACAGGGCACTTCATGAACGTGGTCAACTACACGATCTCGCGGCGCAGCACCACGCTCACCCTGCCTTCCCATCCACGCGCGGGGCGATGAGCATTGGCATGTAGTCGAGCAGGTAGAGGAGGAACGCCACCGTCCACAGCGCGCCAGCCGCCGTGAGGAACGCGAGGTACGACGAGGGCGCGAGGACGGGCGCGAAGACGCGAACGACCGCGGCGAGCGACATGGCGGCGAAGGCCCACGTGGCCCGTCGCGGCGCGACGATCTTCCTACCGGTGTGTCCGAGCGCGACGCGTGCCATCATTCCAAGACACAGCGAGCCGATCGCTCCGACCGTCGCAGCATGGACCCAGGAGGCGCGGGGTATCCACGGCACGAGAGAGGCCCCGGCGCGAAGGACGAGTCCAAGGGGGAGCCACGCGTAGCCGAGATGAAGGATCCAGAGCATCGGCTCCCGTAGGGAATGACGGGGGCCCCAGTACACGGCGCGTGCCGCGGCGACGAGGCCGACGACGCCAGCGACAAGCGCGACGATTGGCTCCTCGCGTCCCGTAGCGTCGAGGATGACGAGGGCGGAGAGGCCCACGACCGTCGCCTGATCGAGCCGCCGTACCGATCGAATCGAGCTCGCCCCGGTCGCGTTGCGCGTGAACATCGGGATGACGCGTCCGGAGATCACGCCGATCAGGACGAGGACCACGTCGATCCCGACGAGGCATGCGCGTCGTCCCGAGAGCGCGCCGACGACGCCCAAGGCCTCGAGATGGACGACGAGGTTCGCCGTCGTCATCACCGCGAGGATCGCGAGCATCACGAAGTTCCGTCGGTTGTTGGACGCAACAATAGGACGAGCCAGCACCACGGCGAGCGCGGGCAAGAACGCGAGATCGAGCAGTGCCACCAGGCCGTGCGGGATGGAATCGGCGAGCAAGGGCGCCAGCCGACCGACGCACCACAGCAGCGCCAGGCCGAGGAGCGCCGGGCCAGTCGCGGTCTCGCGGCCGGTCCAGTTGGAGACCGCCGTGAGGAGGAAGCCCGCGATGACCGCCGTGGCGAAGCCGAAGACCATCTCGTGCGAATGCCAAACCAATGGATCGAGATACGTGACGGGACGGAGCAGGCCGCCGAGCATCGCGAGCCAGAGAGGCACGATCGCAACCGCGAACGCCGCGGCCAGGAGGAAGAACGGGCGGAAGCCCTTGGCCGCGATCGGGAGAAGCCCCGTCGGCGCAGGCGCTGGCCCGATGTTGGTCAAGAGCGACCGTCCCATTTGTCACCTCGGCTCCTGCAGTGGCGGGCCACGAAGGTCGACTTCTTCATGGCGCCTTGTCGCGGCAGTCTGCACCCCTCGTGCCCTCGCATTTCGAAGCCCTCGCGCGAGGATGTTCTCGATTCCGGACGCAATCGATGCAGCCGCGAGCAAATCCTGCGCGGCCTTCAAGACGGCTTCGTCTGCTCCCGAACGAACCCCGCGCGCATCGCTCGAGCGCGCGCCGAGCCCAATGTCCGCGTCGCGAGACCCGCGCCGAGCGAAGCCTCCGCGTCCGCGTCGCGAGACCTGTCCCAAGCGAAGCGTCGCCGAAGGCGACGCCAAACCAGACTGGTGCACGGGAAGGGACTTGAACCCCCACGCCTTGCGGCGGCGGAACCTAAAGACGATTTTTGGTCGACGCTCGCTGATTTTCGCGGCGTTTTTTGTGTTCGCACGGACGCTCGCTTGGAACCGTCGACAGGCGCCGCCGCGTCTGCTGCCGCGTCAGAAAGCTCGGGGATGGCCTCGGCCAAGGACGCCAGTTCTCCGGCGCCGATGTCCTGGAAGGTCTGCGTCAGCCGGCGATACGTTGCGATCTGTCCCGACGATCGGTGGCCCGTACGGTTCGTCACCCAGGCCTCCGTTCGTCCACACGCCAGCGAGACCGTGACGAAGGTCGCCCGCAGGTCGTGGAGCCATGCCCGTCGGCGGGCGTCGGTAGTCTCGAACAACTCCGGTCGCTCGATTTTCGCCACCTGCAGGTGATCGCGAAAAGCGTCTGCAAGGTGACCACGGTTTTCGACCTGCTCGAACACCTCACGGTCGGCAGCCGGTTCGCCTCGCAGCCTGTGCCATCGCCTGAGCGCTTCGGCGGTGCCAGGATCGAGCGCCCACGAACGGGGATCGTCGGTCTTGTTCACGTCGAGGCGAACGGCCCCGCGTGTCAGGTCCAGATCGCCCCAGGTCATGTGAAGAGCTTCGCTTGAGCGCATGCCCTCACGGGCAAGGAAGCCGTAGAACACGCGACTTGGAAGCGGGATCGTCGTCGTGCCGAGCAGCCGAGCGTCTTCGTCGGGGTACAGGGCCGCCTTCGCCTTCCGCTTGCGGAGCTTCGGCAGGAAGCCACGGGGCAGGGGAGACGCGGCGAGGAGCCTGCACGGGTACACAGCGAGCGCGAACACCCGCGAGAGAAGCTGCGCGACATGACGTCGGCTAGCAGGTGACAGGCTCGCCGGCAGTTTCTGCATGACTTCGAGCGCGGCATCGAGCCAGCCGTCATCGGAAAGCAGCTTGTCACCGACGACCGGGTAGACGTGCGCCTCGAGGCGAGAAATGTCGTCATCGGCGCTCCGCTTGAAGCGGACGTGATCAGGGTACTGCCGGTGCAGTTCGCCGCCGGTCCAGCGTTCGGCGAAGGTCCGGAAGGTCAGCCCTGTCTTCGGGCCGGGCTTGACGAGCTTGCCCGCCACGATGCCGTCGACAGCGCGGACAAGCGCCGCCAACTTCTCAGCGTCGGCCGTCGCGGCGCTCTCCACGATCTTGTCGACGAAGTCCGTCTGTTGCGTTGCTCGCAGGCGGTTGACGAGCTCTTGGACCACGTGGGCCCGCTCGGTCGCTTCGTCGAGCGACTTCGCCCACGGGAGGAGCTCCGAGCGCCGCTTCTGCGGGGCGACGGTTACACGCATGAAGAACGAGCCGCGAGACTCGTAGGCCCCACCCTTTGACGCTCGGAGCTTCCCCATCAGATGCTCGCCTTTCTCGACTCGTCCACGCGCTGCACATCGTTGGCGGGAACGCCGACGTTCATAATCTCGGCTCGCAGCGCGATGCGATGGATCGCGTCCTGAAGAAATGCGCGCTCAGGCGGCGCATCGTCGTTGCCAAGTGCGACCGTGAGCATGTGGAGGTCGTTCGCGATGTCAACGAACGGTCGAGCGCCGATCGCGTGTTCGTGTGCGGCCATAGCCGCCATGAGCTTGCGTTGGGCCATCATCACCATGCCGAGACCGGGGTGTGTGGCCTCTCCTTCGTCCCAGACGTCAAGCCTCTCCACGCCTTGGAGGGTGATGCTCACCTCCTCCAGGAGGTTGATCACCAGGTCGCCGGTGTTCTCGCAGGTGCCGGTCACCTCAAACACTGTCAGCTGCGAATGTTGAACCCGGCTCGGCGGAGGGGCCGCTTCAACCGGTTCGGCCCCAGCCGCCCGGGTTCTTCTTCTTCTCGGTGCGGGCTCGGGTTGCGAGCACCTGAGTTCGTCCCGCGTGCGCCCGAACTCTTCGAGAGCTCTTCTGTCGGTCGCGGCTTGTGCTTTGGGCGTCTTCGATCTTCTCGGTGTATGCTGGTTCATGTCGGGACCTCTCATCAGGTTCGGACCATGGCCGGCGGGTGCGCTAACACTCGGTCGGCCGCTTTCATTTCAGCGTGGTTTTGGCTTCGTGTCGCCGAAGCGCTCGCGATACGCGGTGCGGATGAAGGAGCGGATGAAGTCGGAGACGTTGAGACCGGCGTCGTCCGCGAGCATCTGGATCATGTCCATTTCCTCGAGGGCGATACGCACGTTCAATCGCTCGTTCCGATCGGAGGGAGGACGCGGCGCCATCTGAGTTCCAGTATACTCACACTACGCTGACGCGCAAGGCGCCGCTGTCAAATTTTCCGCTGCCCTCGATTGTCACGCTGCGACTTACTGGTCGAAGTCGTCGAGATCGACAGCTAATCCTTCGTCGCCGCGACCTCGACACTCGGGATGTCGGTCAAGCCAGCCGAGGGCGTTGAACCGCTCGAACGTTTCCTCGTCGGCGCATTGGACATCTCGCACGAACCGGCGTCGCGTCTCCTCCGACATCGCCGCAAGTGTCCTGTCGACGTTCGCCGCGGTGAGCGTCTGCAAGATCTTGCGGAAGTCGGTTCGACGTCGCGGCATGGCTTCTACCCCTCCCGTGAATATGCGACCCTCCATCGTTGGAGGGAAGGCATGCGAATCGGTCAGACGCTTCGGACTCTAGGTGCGGGTGCGGTGCTTTATGTGGTGATGGCGGCGTGCGGGGCGTCAGACCGCGCCGCCGGTCTCGCGGCGTCGAACGACGACGGAGGCGGCGGCGGCTCGGTCGACGCCTCTGAGATCGTCGACGCGTTCGTCGACAGCATGACGAACCCGGTCGGCGACGCGAAGGCGGACCCGCTACCGCCCGACGTGGCGACAGAGAAGTGCGACAAGATCCTGAAGTACGGCGGCGTCACGGACTACTACGTGGCCGAGCACGCCTACCCGGGCAAGACCGCAGCGGAGTTGGCGCTGGTTCATTTCACAATCACCGCGCCCAACTACCTGGAAGGGTACTCACTTCAGTTCGGCTCTGGCGGGTACGTTCGCGATGGTAGCGTCGCCGTCATGTGCGACATGGTGAACGGAACCCCATCGACGAAGACCGTGACCTTCGTCCTTCCGCGCTAATCGATTGGGCACGGAAGCGAGAAGGCTAACGAGAACGTCAGATCGGGGAGGCTCGGCAGTCCAGGAATGCCGATCGGCACGCCGAAGCTGAATGAGAACCCGGGGAAATTGCACCCACTCATGTTGGCCCTCCGAGAAACACGTTGAGCGATGGCTGTCCCGCGGGACCGCTAAGCCCAACGAGAGCTGCAACTCCGGTTGATGGATTTGGTCCAATGAATGTGTTCCCAGCGATATACGCGGCCTTGCCCTTCGACAGCGCGACGATTTCGCCGTTCTTCAAGCGCATGAAGCCGCTGTCCTTCTGGAGCAGTTCCACACCGTTCGGCGTCATCTGAATCACGCTTTTCGCGTCGCCTCCCGACGCGACGAACCAAGACACGACGCCGTTCTGCACGACGCCACCGCTGCCGTCTTTCGCCTGAACAGTGACGCCGGAGGTTCCGCCGCTGCGTGGCGTGCCGACTGAGACGAACTCGTTCTCGGAGCTCTGGATTGCCACGCTCTTTCCTCGAATGACAACATGTGTAGCGTCACCGAAGTCGAGCACCACGCGATCGTCTGCGAGCTGCCGCTTGGTGTGCGTGGTCTCGACCGACGCGAAGATCACACCGGCTCCTGCCAGTTCCTCCATCCCCTTCGGGATCGCCACGTAGACCCGCGTTCCCTTCGGAGGGATGCGTGCGCCAGCGAGCGAGGACATCTGGCAGACGATTTCGTAGCCCTGAGCGACGCCGGTCTTCGTCGGCTCGCCCGGGGTCTTGCCGCGGTAGAGTGTGACGAAGACCATCGTCAGGCCGCCGTTGGTTGCGCTGCCCGGTTCGAAGTGTTCGTCCCTGCTTGCCCAACCGACGGTGCCAATGTCGATCTGCGCTGAGCTGTAGTCCTTCGCCGGGTTGTAGAGATCGTCTTCAATCATCGTGTACTCCTTTCACGGCCTCGCTGCGCCCCAGTTACGAACCGAACGAGACGACGTCGGATTGCGGGAGATGTCCTGCAGCTTGTCGACGGTCAAACGAGCGATACGGCTCGGATCCTGATTGCTTGAGACGACGATTTCGACCTTCTGGATCGTCGTGCCACCGCCGCCACCACCGGCGCCCTTCTTGGCCTGAGGCTCCGAATCCTTCTCGGGCCGGAGCAGATCGCTATGGTTGCCGATCTGTTTCGTAACTAGCGCTGCCACCTTTGTCGGCTCCCCATCTCCTCTGAGCCACTCGGGCAGCATTTCCCGAACCTTCTTTTGGAACCACTCAGTCGCCTGGAAGTAGCCATCGGTAAGGGTCACGACCGCTTCCGCTTGCTTCACGAAGCTGTCGACGACAAACAGCGTCGCCGTTCCGAGACCGTCTGCGACTGGCGAAAGCGTCGTCCACAGGTGACTCAATCGGTCACCAATGCGTCCGGCACTCTCGGTGGTGTCTTTCAGTGCGAAGGTTGCCGCACCATGAAAAACCGACGTCGAATCGGTAAGAGCATGCTCGGCGCCGACCGCTGCGATGGCAAACGCACCAATCGCCAGTGCCGCTGGACCGGCCGCAGTGGCCATCGCCGCGCCGGCAGCCTCACTACCGCCCGCAGCCGCCGTCAAGATTGGAGCTAGCGCCGACGCGGTGCTGGCACCTGCACTGAGAGCGCCGCCACCGACCTTTACGGCAGCGTACGCCTGAAGGACGCCCTCAAGCTTCTTGAAGAGGTTTGGATCGGCGAGCGTCTTCTTCAGCACGTCGCCGATTCGAGCGACCATCGGCTCGATGCGCTTCCAAACGCTCGAGAGCTCCTGCCACGCGTTCTCGGCGAATGTCCGAATGGTGGGATACCATTCAAGGATCTTCATCCGCCCCCACTCGAACGCGTAGGCAAGCTTCTCGCCCGCCTTCTCGGCGAAGTCTTCGACCTTCGACTGATTCGCATCGAACCAGCCGTTTGAGGTCGCCAGGGCGTGCTTCACGCTATCGAACAGCGGAAGCGTCGCCTTCTGAAGGAGGTTCTTGGCGTTGTCCTTCATCGTCGACGACAGCGCGTCGAACGAGTTGGAGAAGACGTCGATTGCCGGGGAGTACTTCGCGATCTCGGTCTCGACCTTCTTGAGTCGATCCGCGCCGGACATCGCGTTGAACTTCTTGGACTCATCGCCCGTGAGGCCCAACATCGTGCCGAAGACGTTGTGAGCGCCCGACCGCCCCTGGAGGAGCTGGGCGAACTCACGCGCCGCCTGGTCCATCTGTACGCCGGTTGCGGCTGCAGCGGCCATCGCGTTGGCGCTCATCTTCTCAAGCTGCTCCGTCGATGCCCCCGCCTGGAATCCGGGCGTCGCACCGAGCTTGAAGAAGCTCATGAGGTCCTTGAACTCGCCAGGGAGCGCCGTTGCGTCGCGGCGCATCTCCTTCACGATGTCCGCAGACATCGACATGGCGTTGACCATGCCGCCCGAAACGCCCTGAGCGTTCAGGATGGCGCCGATGGAGATCTTGGTTTGCTCGAGCTCGTTGTTGAGCGCAGCGACGCCGTAGGCGATGGCTCCGCCGGCAGCGATAGCGCCGACCTTCGTGAGCCCCGCAGCGATCGCAGCAGTTTGCTCGACGGCCCCCGTGAACGCGCCAGCGAGGGTGCTCGCGGCGTTGCCGGCGAGATCTTTCAGCTTGCCAAAGCTGTCGCCGATCTTCTCGCCAGCCTTGCCGACCTTCTCGAGCTGCGGGCCGACCTGGGCACCCAAGGACCCACGCGTCGACATGTCGACGATCAACTTGTACGTCAGATCTGACATGGTTCACCTCATCGGAGCGAAGAAGTCGATTGCGAAGATGAGAAGGCAGTTCGGCGCCCCGCCCGACCAATCGACCTTCAAAGCACCGGTCGTGTTGTCGGCGAAGATTCGAACGCTCGTGCCGTTCGTCATCTGCGTGAACGAGTTGTAGTCGACGTAGGCAGCGGCCCCGACGGTTCCCGTGATGAAGGTGTGACCGAACCCAGTGACGCCCGCTTTGGTGTAGATGGGCGTGATGTTCACCCCAGGGTTGGCCCACGCGAACTGGCTCGCATTCGTGCCGGCCGTCGCCGTGTAGCGAGTTAGCCGCCCACGCCAATCCTGGCTCGCGTCGACGATGCCGCCATTCGTATGGCTTTCGCTTCCGGTGATTAGGTTGATGGCGATGAGCCGCGTCTCGATGCCAGTGGCGGCGGAGCTCGCATAGAGCTGCGGAGGCGTCCCGCTCGAACCCCAAGCCCCTTGCTGAGCGGTCGTGGCCGTGCCGGCGTTGACCCACGACGCGGTGTTACCTCCGAGAACGCGGCTTAGCGACAGACACGGCGCCACGGTCGCGATGTCGTTCGTCGCGACGGCAGAACCGGACGTGAAGCCGTTGGGGACGCGCACGTAGGCGAGAGGGATGTAGAAGAGGCCTCGACCGTCCGGCTGCACCGTGTCGACTGGCAGCGATGGCCATACTGGCGAGGCAGCTGCCGTGCCTTGCACGACGCCGATCGTGACAACGTTCTTCACCGTCGTAATGAGCGACTGCGCAGTCACCACTCTCGAGAGCACATCCTTCATGTATCTCGTGAAAGAGTTGCCGTTGGCTTCGAGTGTAAACGTCGCATACACCAGATCCCACCGCGGGTTGCCACTCGCATTGGCAGCAAGCGCCTGAGTCGCCGGCAGGGCAGTCGCCCCGGTGAAGACCGCCGACCGGATGTCTTGCCAGTTGTCGGCCGGACTAGTGGCGGCGAGATTGCGGGAGCCAACGACTGCCCTAAACGTGTTGATCGTGACGCTGCCTGTTCCTGCCTGCACGGTCGGAAGAGGTGTGTTTGCGTAGCCGGCCGGAATGATCCCCTTGGCGTACGCAGATCCTGTGTATGGCGCCATCCGGAGCAGTTCGGCGAACACCCGGTCGTCAGCAAGCGAGGCTGCCTTGGAGATCATGTTCAAGTCGCTGGTCTGGAGCTCCTGACCATTCATCTGAAGCTGAAATCGCTCTTGCATCACTCACCTCCTTCATCGTCGCCGTGCACAAGCGACGGATCCGGCAGCTCGGCCGGTTGGTTCTCGAATACGAAGTAGCGTCGGTCTCTCACCTCGGCGGCCCCTCGAAAGGGGCCAGCCGATGCGAGAAGGCCGAGCGTGCTCGACCTAGACCCCTTCACGTAGGCACCACGTTGGCGGGAGCGCTAACGTTGCCGCCCTGAGCGGCGGGCGTATACGTGAACGCGTAGGGCACCGTGTTGGCATCGAGCAGCGGCCCCGATTCGAGACGAAGCTTGATGCCGGTGATCGTGGCGAGGCTCTGAGCGACGGTCTGGGCGTCGGTCAGCGTGTTCGCCATGAACGAGTACGAGAACTGGCCGCCGGCGTCGGGGGATTGCTTGATGAAGTAACGCTTGTTCGGATCGTATGCGGGCATGTTCAGACCTCCTTGTTGGACTTGTTGGCTGCGATGGCTTCTTCGATGTCGAGAAGCGCGATCTTGCGCGATTGGACTGCGTCGAACGCTTCATTGAGGCGCTGCTCGGCCTCTTCGCGCTCCTGCTCGAGTGTCTTCTTCGGCTTGGCGCCGGTTGCGCCGGTCGCCATGTTCAACAGCGCTTCGCCGGCGCTCCGGCCAACACGAGCGGGTTGCGGGATCATGTTCAAGAGGCTGCGTCCCACACTTCGATTCTGAGTACTCATCGCTATTTCCTTTCTCGACTGCCCAGCGCTCGGTTCGCGAACTCAAACTGGGCTGATGTTGCAAGGGGGTTCGGCTGCTTGAACCCGTTCACCCAAAGGAACTCTGTCGTCACCGGTGTAACCAGCAGCTCGCACTGCTGGTGGTCTCGTTTCTCGGCAGCGCGCATGTAAGCGATCGCCACATTTGCCGTCACGCGGATGTCGGCGGGATCCACTTTTCGGACATGGATCGCTTCGCCCAACGTCGCCGCGAGAGCCTTTGCTTTGGCCAGTTCCTCGCCCTGCAAGTAGCAAAGCGCCTGCATCCCTCGCTCGGCGTCCGCGATTTGGCGATCGAGATCGACAAGACGGTAGACGTAGCAGTCCATGAGACTGGCGATGAGTGTCGGGACGTCGGCTTTCGCCAGGTGCTCGGCGATCTTCTCGTGCGTCTCGTCGGCTACGGCCTTCTTGTATGCCGCCCGCGCTTCCGACGCTCCGACCTCGGCGATCTCGAGGTCCGTTTGCGTTGCTTGAATCTTTGCATCGACCGTCCGGAGCTCTTCCCGCCTCGATGGATCTTGGGCGCACGCTCGAACGAGCGTCGCTCGCACCGACGACATGGCCTCAAGTTCGTCCCTCGTATCGACGATCACCTGCTCGGCTCGGTCGAGAGCCACTTTTGCTTCTGCACTATTCATTCGGGGTCCTTTCACGGAACAAATCCTCTCGGGATGTGGCGAGTCACTCGCGGCGCCGTCGGCGACATCGACAGAAGGCCGTTTTGCTCGGCGAGCGCCGCGGTAATCAGAAGTGCCACGTAGTCGTCGTGTCGATTGCCACGAGCGCCGAACGTGAGCTGACCACTCGGCGTGATCTTCTCTTCGAACTCGAGCAACTCACGACGGAGCTTTTGGTGCGGTCGGGTCTCATCGCTCGTCGGCGAGCCACGCTCGTGAGGTAGCCACAACTGCCCGTCTCGCATCCAACGGCGGACCGTCTCGACGCCTTCGGGTTTGTTCGCACTCGTCCAGGCGATCGACGTGAAGGTGATGTTCTGCTGTGCAAAGAGCGAGGTCAGCGCGTACGCCTCACGCTGGTCGCCGACGACCCGCACGGCGCCGCTCTCTTTGCACTCCTTCGCGATCTGCTTGACGATCTTCTCGGCGCTCACGTTGCGCCAAAAGCCGCTGCCCTCGACGCCTGAGACGTAATCGAACCTCAGGATCGGAGCGAAGCGCTCGTGCGATTTGAGCGGGACCAGCTTCCCTTCGCTATCCGTGTGGAAGTCGAGGTACCAGCCGCCTGCGAAGTGCGAATAGCGGCGCTCGACCTTGTATTCGGAGTGTGTCGGGAGGAGCCAACGACACCGCGCCCACGTCCACGCGTCCGCACGACCGCTCGACGCGTCGATGATGAAAGTCGGAACGGCGGAGATGACGTCCGGTGGCAACCTCCGGCTCACGAAGCACGCATCAACGGCCAGCGAGTCGAATGCACCGACGGCACTCGCCTGGAACTCGCACGCGTACTCGCGAGCCCACTTTCTCGGGTCTTGCTCCTTCTTTCGCGTGCTCTCTTCGGTGACGTGCGGAGCCGCAACCCATGTCGGAGCCGGACCGAGCACGACCTTGGTGGCATCCGTCCCGCTCGCAATCGCCTCGTAGAAGGAACCGAAGTCACCCCATGCCGACCCAACGGCGACAACGGGGGCCAGCGGATGCGTGGCCGTCATCGCGGCGGCGCTCGTGTCGATCTCCGGCGCATCGACGTCAGCGACGCCGCCCGACGGCCACTTCGACCGCTCGTCCTTGCCCACGAAGTACGCTCGCCAGCCCGACGTGGCCGACACGCTGGCGGTCACGACCCGAATCCCGCGCGGCATGTCGTCGATGTCGACCACGTCGCCCGCTGGCCGGTGGCGAACGCCTAGGAGGCGCAGCCACCCCGAGATAATCAGGATGCCTTTGGTCGCCTCATCCTTGAAACGAGACAGAACGACCGCGTAGTGACGCTCGCCCGGTGGCACATCGAAGTCGCCAAAGAGCGTGAAGAAGAGCCCTAGCTTGTAGAGCACCGTCGACTTCGCCGCGCCACGCCCGACGCACGCAAAGAGCTCCAACACTTGCCCCTGCTCGTAGGCGTCGAGCCACTCGCCGATGCCGTCACGCCACCACTGAGTGAGCGGACGCACGCCGTGAGAGGTCAGGACGTCGTCGAACTCGAAGAATTGCGAACGGAGGCTCACGTGCCCCCCTTCATGACCTTGGAGCGGAGCGCATCGAGACCGGTCGCCCGCGGCTTGGCGCCGGCCTCGCGAACGGCAAGCTCGTACGCTGCGAGCAGGTTCTGCCTGCTGTCGTTCGCAAGCGTCGACGCGAGGTGGAAGAGCTTCGCGTCTCCCGACTTAGCCGCCTTGTCCGACACGAACCGCGACGCCGCAAGCTGCAGGCCGGCGCTCGCAACGATGCTCGATGGGCCCGGCCCAACCTCTCCACCGGCTCGAGCGGCGAGGGCCGCGAGGTGATGCCGGACGAACTCGTCGCCAGCGTCGCGGTAGGGCGTGAACTCGGCGTCGGAGGCGAGCGCAGAGAGGCCCAGCGCTGACACGAGACGGGCCCGTGAAGCCTTCGCTACGCCGCCCTTGCGGCCAAGGGCCTTGGCGGACTCAGAATCGCTTACGGTGCCGTTCTGGCGCCGGTTGACCGGTGCCGCTTGGGCCGGTACGGGCGCCGGTAGCTCGTCGGCGGGCAAGACCTCGATACGGGGCACGCCGGCCCCTCGGCCATGGCCTTTGCGCCACGTCATTGGGAAACCTCGTGGAATGCCCCACGCCGCCCCAGCACACGGGGTTCAGGCTTTCGTGTGCTGGGGCGAGGGCCGGGACGTTGGCCCTTCGGCGCTGAGGCCGCCGTGCGCTCATTTGTGAAGTAAGGCGAGCCGGAACGCTTCACCTGCGACCTGGCAGTGCGCGCGAAGATCTCGAACACGAGATCGTTCGCTCGCTTCTGCTCGGCCGCGGACAGCTCCTCTGACCGGTTGAGCGCCTGTGTGAGCGCCTTTCGCGCCTCCTCCAGACGGTGGGCGTTGTCGGCCAAGCTCTCGCTCGCAGCCGCATTCGAGTTGTCGGACGCCTCCGTAGGCTGGCCCGCCAGCACCGGCGGCGGAACAAGACTCCGCCTTTGCGGATGCAAAGCGTGGCATGCCCCGTGACATGACGTGTTCCGGGTTGGCGCGCTTCGGGGGCTTCGGACGTCTTCGTGGACGAGCGTGGACGTGGACAACTCCCCCCGTACCCCCCTCCGTCCACGTCCACGGTGGACGGGCCGGGGGCCCTCACCGTGGATAGAGTGGACAGTGTGGACCGTCCACGGCGTCCACGCGTCCACGTCACGTGTGGTCATTGGCCGCCTCCATGATTGAGAGGGAGACCTTTGAACCGATCTTGGTCTGCACGAGCGCGTTACCAAGGAGGGCAACCGCTGGTGCCCATCGCCGTGCTGAGTCCCCAACCGCGTTCACTCTGGCTTCGCGAACGCTGCACCCCGAATGAGCGCTCACATACGTTCGAATCGAAGCGGCGTCCGCCTCAATGCCGGAAAGACGCTTCTGCTCCTTTGCAGACTTCTTCTCTTCGCGGACTCGCTCTCGCCTCTCGTCGCTCGCCTGCCAAGCTTCGACCATGCGTCCCCCGCGGTCGTCGCACTCTTCGTATTGGTAGCCGGTGAAACGGAGCGGCGACCATGTCGCGCCCGTGGCTCGCCCCTTAGGCGTCGCGAAGATGACATCGCAGGTCTTGCCGTCCCACGTCTCGGGAACGCGAACCATCACCGAGACGCTGTCGGCGGAGTATTCGATATCTCCGCTCTCCTTGCCCATGCCGATGATGGCGTCGGGGTCCAAGATCCGACGGTTGATCGGGCAACCATTCGGATCCGTGTCCCACTCGAGCCTTGCCGATGAGCGAACGTCAATCTTGAGTCGCTCACGAGCAACTGACGAGATGGCGAAGATGGCAACTCCGAGCGTCTTCGCGAGCTCTCGAAGCACGTAGGACGCCTGACCGATGCGAATCCGAAGCTCGGACTCCTTCCCCGCTTCGGCGCCGATCAGCTGCAAGAAGTCGACGACAACCAACAGCGGTCGCGACCCTGGACCGTCGGGCTCGGGGTAGAGCGCCCGAAAGCCTTCGACGGCTGACGCGACGGCCGATGCTGGAAAGCCGTGGGGGCGGCTTACTTCGAAGTGGAACGGGAGGGACACCAGTGCCGGCAAAGCCTCGCGAACGCGTGCGAGGTGCGCCGGGCCGGCCTTGCCGGTCCAAAGGTTCGACCACGGCACGTTCGCTTCGCCACCAAGAAGACGAAGGGCGAGATCGAGTTCTCCGAGCTCCAGCCCGATGTAAAGCACCGGGGTCTTGCGTTTCGCCGTGAACGCGGCGCTCTGGAGAACGAGCTGGGTTTTCCCGAGCCCAGTTCCTGCGTTCAAGACGTGGAGGCCGGGCCAAAGGCCGCCGCCAAAGTGATCGGCGAGAATCGGCCACGGCAAGAGGATTGGCTTTTCGCGACCGTCAGAACGGCGCTGAGCGCGCTCGATGCTGGCTTCAAGAATCGATGCGATAGTCGGAGCCGCGGTGCGGTTCGCCGGCCCTCGATCGAAGTCGTTCGCCGGCTTCTCGCGCTTTGGCGCGGTCTTCTGACGACGCTCTTTGGTTGACGCCGCATCGAGTTCGTCGATGAGGTTCGAAATGGCGCTGGTCAAACGCGCGCCCCTTTCACCAAAGCGACGAGGCGCGCGGCATCCTCAACGAGCGTGCCGGCCTCTTCGTACTGTTCGCGTGCCGTTGTCGCTCGTTCGAGCGCGGCATTCAGGTGGTCGCCAGCTTCGAGAAACTCAACGCGGCGAGCCTCGTGGATCTCCATGCTCACACGAAGAAGGCAGAGCGCCTCCGCAACGCGCGGCACAGCCTCGAAGTGCTCGACTTCGGCGCGGTCGAAGGCGTCTTCGCCGGCAGTCGCAAGGGGCGGCACCGACTCGACCGCAATGCCCTCCGCTTCGAGCCAGTCTGCAAAGAGCTCGCTCATGCCGCCATCCTCCCCGGCCCCCAGCCGACGAGCATCGCGGCACCGCGGAACACGATGTGCGGCGTCCACCCGGGAAACTTGAATCGGTCACGCTCGATGTAGTCGACGACCGCCTCGAGCCCCATGTCCCGGGCTTGCTCGGTCGTGACGACGTCGAGCACTTCGTAGTCGGCGGAGAGGAGTACGATCACGATGCGCGCCTCACTCCAAGCTCAGCGTGGACCGAGTCATCGACGCTGGTCTCGTTGGCGGGCTTGCCGACGAGGAGCGCCGTTGACCGTGCGTAGCGTCGCCACGCATCTGGCGTCATTCGTCGGTCGCGACCTTCGGCCCAGACCTCAGGATCGCCGGCGTCGTGTCCTGCCTTCCAGACACGCAGGTACTTTGTTCGAGAAGAGCAGGGGCGCTCGCCGTCGTGCTGCGAGTGAACGGCGGAGCCGGCACCCTGGATCGTCATCGGCGTGAAGCACCGACCGCATGCGAGCGTGCCGTCTACGATCGACGCCGGCTGAGGAGGCGCGCATCTACACGCGAGAACGATTCGTGGTCTCTTGATTTCGGAGTCGCTGAGTGCCAAGTTTCACCTCGTCGCTGACGCCGGCGGTTGGGCATTGAGGGGCCCACCGTCGGCGTTGCCTTTTCAGGCAGCCTGGGGCGGCGGATCCGAGCTCGGTCCGGCGTTCACCGGCAGAAGCCCAAGCCGCTGCATTGCCTCCTCAGCGCGCTGACCTGCGCGGCCGCGAAGAGACTTCGGGCCCTTGCGCAATGCCTTGCGCGCGGAGTTCTGGCAAATGTCGGCTTCGAGAGCGAGTCGGAGTTCGTCGCGCTGCATCGTGCATTCGTTATGCAGCGCGATCTTTCGCGCAGCATTACGACACTTCGTTGCAACGAAACGTCGGTTACAAACGAGAGCGATGGCGACGGCCGAGCACTAGTCCGGCGCGCCGAGCGGCCTTCCGCATCGCGTCGGTTTCGGCGATCAGAACTACCTCGGGGCGAGCATCGATCGCCAACTCGCGAGGACGGTTGCCTACGAGCAAACTCACAACGGCGAATGCGCGTGCTGAGTGCTGGTCAGGCCAGTTTCGGGCGATCTGTCGTGCGAGCCTGCCGCGGTCGCTGCGAGAGCGGTCCTCGTGTCGCCACGGCGGATCAATGTCACCGGAGACGTCACGCTCTCGGAGCGCTTCGAGCAACTGCGCAAGTTCGGGAAGGAAGGCGTCCCCCGCTTCATCGTCAGCGAGCCGACTCGACTCGATGAGACGCTCGACCTTCACGGTCCAACGCCTCGCCTCATCGAGGAGCGCCTTCGCGGCCTTTCGTTCGCGGACAACCCTCGCGTCCGAGGAAAGAATCGCGCGCCAAGCGCCAGACCAACGTCGTCCGAATGAGAGAAAGAACTCCTGTTCGCAGAGCGCGAGAAGATTGGTCTCGCGCTTGCGCGTTTTCTTGCCCTTCGACAGATGGACGCGTGTTGCCGCCACGACTGGAGACTACTTCCTCTCGCCGTGCCGCTTCGTGGTGAGATCGATGACGTTCGCGGCGCTCGCCATGCGCAACGCACTGAGCTCCTCAAGCGCTTGCTTCGCGAGGTCCCATTGCTCGGCCGCCGACGCCGCTTGAGCTGTCTTCGTGAGCCGGTCGATTGCCGCCGCGTAGGTGGCGGCGTTCGCGGCTGCAACCCCCTCCGTGGGGGTAGCGTTTTGGCTACCTAACTCCTCGGAAGTGCACGGGAAGGGACTTGAACCCCCACGCCTTGCGGCGGCGGAACCTAAATCCGCTGCGTCTGCCAATTTCGCCACCCGTGCGGAGTGACTGCGTCTGCTCCCGGATGTCCTTAGCACAACCCGTTAGCGGGCGCGGGCAGTTCCTCCGCCCGAGCTCGGGGAGAGGGGGTGTTCCTTCAAAAGCTTGCTGGCGAGGTACATCCGGTAGCGGCTCTCGGGGATGCCCTTGTTACACGTGCCGGACATGAACATGGCGAGGCGTTCGTCGGTCCTGTGCGAGCCGCACTTCTGGAGCGACTCGCGGATGATCTTGATGGCGGCGCGCGTGCAGACTTCGGGATCGTCGAGCGCCTTCTGCGGATCGGGAAGGTGGCGCTTGTCGATCTGGTAGAGGCAGAACCACTTGCCGTTGCCCGACTTCGCCGTCGGCTTCAGGCGGCTCTCGTACCAGGCGATCGACACGAGCAGCGCAGCCGTGCGTTCCTCGGAGTGGTCCTCGAAGAGTGGTTCGCTCTCGGCCACGCGTGCGATGGCCTCGGCCGTTTTCTCGAAGGTCGGCCGCCACGGAGCGGTTGGTTCGAGGGCCGTCATCAATCCGACGACCCATGCGACGGGAACGCTCATCCGCCCCACCTTTCAATCGGATGGCCTTGAGCGCAAGCCTTAGCGGACGTGATCGATCTTCACACTTCGTGATTTCGGTGCGTTACGTGCTCATGCCGACACCGGAGCACACGCTTTTTTTCTGCGTCGCACGTGGTGGTCATGAGCGTGAGGCTCAGAAAGTTCCGCTGAGGCCACCCACGGTGCCGCCCGCGATCGGGCTCACGAAGGCTCTGCCGGTCGTCGGATGTGAGTCCCAATCCGTGAAGAATGCACCTATAACGGCGGTGGCGGCGCCGAGCACGATCGCTCCGCCGATGGTGACGTTGGCGCGCGCTTGTGCGCTCTGACCGTCGTCCTTCAGTGCGCCGCATCCGGTGGCGTTCGACTGCGTGCATCCAGCATCGGTGAAGTCGGTATGTCGGCCCTTCGTATCGAGCGCGAAGTAGGTCGCGAGGATGCCGACGACACCGGTGACGCCAACGCCGGTCCAAAAGACGGCCTTCGGGAGCTTGTTCGCCGAGCCTTGGGACGTCGTGACGTGCAGCGCCTCCGGACTCGGTTCGGTCGCCGCCGAAGTTCCGACGTCGGTGATCTGCTCGGGCTTCACGTCCACCGTCTTCGTTTGCGTGTCGTTGTCTGCTTGCACGACGACGGTGTGCTGGCCAATGCGCACCCAGATGGCACGACGTGTCTCGATGGGGGCGCCGTCCACCGTGGAGGTGCACGGGCGCGCTCCTTCGCAATTCACACGAAGGCGTCCCGCGCGGCCGCTGAAGCGTGCCTGGGCGCTGTCGACCGCCGTGGCCAGCGTGCCATGGGCTTGCTCGCGTTTGCTTCGTTCGAGCAGCTCGGAGCCGAGCACGGGATCGTCGATGGTCAGCGTTGCTTCGAGCGCCGCTTGGAGAGCGACGGCGCTCGGCGCGAGAGCATCGGCGCGCGCGAACTCTTCGGCCGCTTTCGCGTAGTCGCCTTGTTTGTGGGCGGCGAGCCCGCGGTCATAGGCCTCCTTCGCGCGTGCGCGAGCCGGGCCCGACTCCTCGGCGTGGGCCGAGAGACCGAGGGTGAAAATGACGGAGGCCAGGGCCACCGAGGCGAGCCGAGAACGAACGCCCATCACTGGCAGCCCTTGCCCTGACACATGCAGAAGTTCTGAGAGCAGTCTTCGGTCGTGCAGTGCGCGCCGCTCGAGCAGTTCGTGAAGCAGCCGTTGCCGGGGCAGCTCACGTTGCACGTCGAGACCGACGCGCACTGGAGCTGACAGTTTCCGCCAGGACAATCGACGTCGCAGTTCGCGCCGCTCTCGCACGAGATGTTGCAGCCGCCGCCCTGGCACTCGAACGTGCAGCTCGCGGCGGCGCCGCACGACATCTCGCAACCAGGCATGGTGCACTCGAGGGTGCAATGACCTCCGGGAGGACACGAACAACGTTCGCCCGGGTGGCACTCGACCTTCGTGACGGGGCCATCGGGTTGTGATGCGTCGGGCGCGCGCCCGTCGGTCTGTGCGGAGGCATCGGGCGCGTCCGTCGTGCTCGTCGAGCTCGGCGTCGAAGGCGTCGACTCCTTTCCGATGGACCAGTCGTACGAGCACGCGCTCATGAAGAGGCACGGCGCGAGGGCAAACGCGAAGAGCGCGACGAATCCACGCATTGGCTTCAGCATACGGTGACTTCGGCCAAGCGCATCCATGTCCTGACGGCGAGACGCGGATGTCGTCGCGGGTCAAAACGGGCTCGGACCGGCCCCTCGACGAGCTCGCTTGACGGGCGCATCGCTTTCGATGGACCTTCGCGGCAAGGCTTTTTCCAGGGGAGGCAAGCCATGCAGATCCATCGCCAGGTCCATCGCCAGGTTCATCGCAACCGATCGGGCATTCCGTTCCAGAGGGGCGCCAAGTTCGCGTTCTCGAGCGCTGTTTCGCATGCCCTTGGATTCGCTCTGGTGGCATCAGGGTTTCTCGCATGTGGCGGTGCCGAAGAAGCGAAGCCCCCGGTCACCCCCGCGCCTACCGCCGCTGTGGCTCCTCCGCCGCCCGTCGAGACGGCCAAGCCGGAGCCGCCCGCGCCGAAGCCAACCCTTGCCGAGTTGCAGCAATCGGGCTTGGCCAATGCCCTCGCGGGGCTCAATGGCCACGATCCCAAGAAGTTCGCGAGCGTCTACGCCGACGACGCCGTCATCTCGGTCGCGGGCCTCAACGAGGTGAACGGCCGTGAGGCCATCGCTCAGAACATGACCGAGTGGTTCGACGTCTTTTCGAAGGCGAAGCTCGGATTCTCACGCGTGTGGGTGAAGGGCGACACGATGGTCCTCGAATGGGTCATCAACGGTACCCACCACGGTGAGCTTTTCGGTGTGAAGGGTACCGAGCAGCCCATCGGACACTACGGTCTGAGCATCGTTTCGTTCTCTCCGGACGGAAAAGTGCAGCGCGAGAATCGCTACGGTGAGCTGGGCGCCGTCATGACACAGGTCGGCTCCGCCAAGGCCAAGGCGCGCCCCATCCCCGAAGTTCCGCCCAGCCCCGAGACCATCGTGGGCAAGCGCGAGGAACGCGAGCAGCGTGAGGAGGAGAAGAACGTCGACGTCGCCAAGGCGGTGCTCGCGTCACTCGAGGGAAAGAAGGAAGCCGACTTCGTGTCGCTCCTTGCCGACGACATCGCGCACGACGGCCTTTTCCATCTCGAGACCACGAAGGGGAAGGATGAGGCCAAGAAGTTCTGGAAGAGCTTCACCACCGCATTCCCCGACGCCAAGTTCGAGGTCGGTCGCGCCCTCGCCGTGGGCGACTACGCCATCGTCGAGTCGACGCTCCATGCGACGCAGAAGGGAGCGCTCGGCCAGATCGCGCCTACCAAGAAGCCCGTGAACGTCCACCTCGTCGACGTCTTCCGCATCAAAGACGGCAAGGTCTCTCGCGCTTGGACCTACCAGAACAGCCTCGAAATGCAGCAGCAGCTCGGCCTTTTCGAGGTCAAGACCACCAACGTTCCCGCTTCCCAAACGACGCCTGCGAAGTCTGATACGAAGTCGACGTCGGCGAGTGCCGCCGGCGACAAAAAGAAGTAATCGTCTCGAGAAGTAGACCCACCATGACTTTCGCTTCCAAGCTCTCGTTCTCGTCGTCGCGCTCGCGTCTCGCGTCGATTCTGGGCTGTCTCGTGGTCGCCTCCTCGGCGGTGGCCGTGTCGTTCGTCTCGGGTTGTGATGACGATCCGGTCACCGTGCGGACACGCCCGGATGGTGGAACGCAAGGCACCGACGCGGGATCGTCGAGCCTGAAATGTGGAGCGGTGGTGTCGTCGGTCTACGACAGTCCCTCGTTCGCGACCAACGCGGCCGAGGAGCTCAATCTGCGCGCGTACGCCTTCGCGATGGACCACAAGATGGATCAGACCGAAGGCTCGAACACCGCGATCCTGACGACGGCGGAGCTGACGACGGCGTTCACGGCGGGAACGCCGAACCTTCGTTCGGTCTCGACCGCCGCGGCGCAGGCGGAGGTCGACGGCTACCTCACGGCCTACGGCGACGCGGTCGGTCGCGTCTGGACGCTCGCGCAGGCCCAAGCCGACGGCGGCGCGCAGACAGGCGGGAAGTTCGAGAGCACGTTCCACGTCTCGGCGACGGGCCTCGATCTGCGCGAGGCCACGTCGCGAACGCTGCTCGGCGGAGCGTTCTACAACCACGCTGTGGCACTCGCGGCGGGGGCGATGACGGAGGCCACCGTCGATCGCCTCGTGGCCTCGTTCGGCGCCACCCCGGCGTTCGCCAACCGGACCGACGAGGACGCGGGAGCCGACCGCGATGGTCTCTCGGCATCCCTCGCGTCCCAGCGCGACGACCAGAGCCAGAGCACGGGACCGTACCGGAGGATCCGCGACGCACTCCTCACCGCACGAGCCGCGGCGGCGGCGGGTGACAAGTGCCGCGACGACCTCAATCAGGCGCTCTCCACGTTCTTCGCCGAGTGGGAGAAGGCGTCGTACGCCTCGGCGATCTACTTCCTCAACCTCGGTTCGGCGGCCGCCACCGCGCAGCCGCCGAAGGGCCCGGTCGCGCTCCGAGCATTCGGCGATGCGATCGGCCTCATCCAGAGCTTCCGAGGCGTCCCGCAGGACCGGCGGAAGATCACCGACGCGCAGATCGATGGTCTGCTCGCCAAGATCGGAGCGGACAAGGCCGTCGATCTTCTTGCCGACACGAGCAACCGCACCCCGTCGTTCGTCTCGGCCATGCAAGACATCGCGAGCCTCTACGGCTTCACCCAGTCGGACGTCGAGACGTTCAAGAAGGTCTTCTGAAGAGCCTGGCCATGAATCTCTCGGCCATCGCTCGCAGGCTCGCGCATCTAGGAGTCTCCGGTGAAACGACCGGGGAGGGACCGCGCGCGGCCGTCGCGGCCATCCTTCGTCAACGCGAAGGAGCCGATAGCGCTGACCTCTTCTTCATCCGCCGTGCGGATCGAACGGGCGACCCCTGGTCGGGACACATCGCGTTTCCGGGAGGACGCGCCGAGCCCACGGACGACTCGATCCTCGTCACCGCGATTCGCGAGACGTGCGAGGAGGTGGGGATCGACCTGACGAACGCCGATCTGGTCGCGCGCCTCCCCGACTTGCTGCCCTACACGCGTACGAAGCGCGCGGTTACGGTCACGCCCTTCGTCTTCGCGCTCAAGAGCGACGTGGTGCCCACGCCGAACGAAGAGGTTGCAGGCACCTACTGGATCCCGTTCGACAAGCTCGCCCGTGGTGAAGGGCGCGGCACCTTTCCGTGGGTGTGGGAGGGCAAGACGCTCGAGCTTCCCTGCATCCGTTTCGAGCCGGGCGGGGAAATCCTCTGGGGCATGACGTACCGCATGCTCGAGACGATGATCGAAGCGCTCGGCCCCGAAGACGACGCGATGCTCCCGTAGCCTGACCTCGCAGGCGTGCTAAACTCGGTTTCGCGCCGGCACCCCGGCGCCATCATGGCCAAAAAGTCTCTCTAGTTTCAGTTTGAGTTTCGGCTCGCTTCGCTCGCCTCTGGCCTTCGGCGCTAGGGGCGGCGGCGGCGCCAGGCGCTCGGATTTCGGCTCTCGGCCATCCGACGCCTTAGAGGCGCGATGCCGCGCGCAATGCGCAGGCAGGGGCGGCGGAGCTCGTTGGTCGCGGATCCGTGGGATCGCGACGCCCGCTGACGAGGAGATTTTTCATGATGACTGCGCTTTCCGTGCGCGGTGTCGCTGTGGCCTATTCCGCAGCGCTGCCGGTGTTTCGTGACGTTTCGTTCCGGCTCACGCCGGGTTTCCATGGCCTGGTCGGTGAGAACGGCGCGGGCAAGACGACACTCTTGCGTGTTCTGTCCGGTGAGCTCGCGCCCACCGAAGGCAGCGTGATCGTCGAACCAAAAGACGCGTCGATCGTCTCGTGCGAGCAGACCGTGCACTCGCTCTCCGACGACGTGCGGGAGTTCGCCCTCGAGCACGATGGTCGCGCCTCGGAGCTTCGAGGACGCCTCGCGCTCGATCCCGACGAGCTCGAACGCTGGGAGACGCTCTCACCCGGCGAGCGCAAACGCTGGCAGGTGGGGGCGGCGCTCGTTCGCGAGCCGGACGTGCTCTTGCTCGACGAGCCGACGAACCACCTCGACGCCAAGGCCCGGACGTTGCTCGTGTCCGCGCTGCGGCGCTATCGCGGGATCGGCGTGGTCGTTTCGCACGACCGCGCTCTGCTCGAAGAGCTTCCGCAGGCGATCCTGCGTGTGCACGGGGAGCGCGTCGTTCTCTATCCAGGCGCGTATTCGCAGGCGTTCGAAGCCTGGACGGGCGAACGCGCCGCGCTCGAAGAGGAGCACGCGCGGGCCAAGCGACGCGTCGAGGTCGTGGCTTCGCGGCTCGACTCGGCGAGACGCAACCAGGCGTCGGCGAGCCGCGCCAAGAACGCCGGCACGCGCCTCAAGGACAAGAACGATCACGACGCCAAGAGCATGGGCGCCAAGGTGGTGGCCGGCTGGGCCGAAGCCCGAGCCGGACAGCAGGTGCGCGTGCTTCGCAACGAGCTCGCGCGTGCGTCGGCCGACGTGCCCACGCTCGCGCGCGATCGTACGCTCGGCGGCAAGGTATTCGCCACTTTCGAACGAGCACCGATGCCCGTTCTTTTCCACGTCGATCACGACCGAATCGAGCGCGACGGACACACGATCTTCCGTGACGTTCGCGTGTCGATTGGGCGTGAGGAACGTGTTCGGGTGACGGGGCCGAACGGAGCCGGGAAGACGACGCTGCTCGGGGCGCTTCTCGCGTCTCGCGGAAGCAACGACTCCCGTATTCTCCATCTTCCTCAGGAGCTCGAGCCGGAGGCGGTCGCCCAGCTCGCCCGGTCGGTCGCCGAGCTCGGGCAAGACGTGCGCGGCCGCGTTCTCTCCATCTTCGCTGCGCTGGGAAGCGATCCCGAACGGATTGTCTTGCGACGTAGCGAAGACGCGGCATCGCTCTCTCCCGGGGAGGCGAGGAAGCTCGCGCTCGCGCTCGGCCTCGGAAAGCACGTCTGGGCGCTCGTGCTCGACGAGCCCACGAATCACCTGGATTTGCCGAGTATCGAACGGCTCGAGCAGGCGCTCGAAGGGTATCCGGGAGCCATCGTTCTGGTGACCCACGACGACGCCTTCGCTAGCGCGTGTACGACGCGCGAGGTTCGCGTTCGCGAGGGCACGGTGATGTGAATCGGTGAGTGAAATCGATCATTCGCCGTAACGTCGGCTCCGCTTCGCGAGTTCGTCACGCTGAGGGTGCAATGTGCAAGCATGACGGGCGGGTGGATGCGGGCGGCGCTCCTCGTGCTGCTCACGATCGGAACGAGCTGCGCGGCCGGGCGCCGCGAAGCATGGTCAGGCACCGAGTCGACGCCGATTCCTCAGCGCGCGTCCCAAGGCGCCGGCGAGGCTACGATCAGCGAGCAGGTCTCGCGGGTCCAGCCCCGCGGCGCGGCAGGACCGGTGGTGCTCGTCACCATCGACGGCGCACGCTGGCAGGAGATCTTCGGCGGAACCGACACGGAGCTCTCGAATCACCCTCGACGATTGCCGAGTGATCTCGTTCCCCACATCGCCTCCATGGCGAAGGAGCGAGGCGCGGCAGTCGGCGCACCGGGCAAGGGAACGATGGCGGCCACGGGGCCGAACTTCGTCTCGCTGCCCGGCTACACCGAGCTTCTCACCGGACGCGCGCCGGTCGGCTGCCAGGACAACGATTGCGACGCCACCCGCACGCGCACGCTTCTCGACGAAGTGCACGGCGCAGGTGGCAAGGTCGCGGCCTTCGCTTCGTGGGAACGCCTCGAGCGCGCGGCGACGGTTCGAACCGGTCGGTTCGTCGTCTCGTGTGGTCGACACGGTGATGATTCGATCGAGCCTTGGCCTGGCGAAGGTGACTTCAGGCCCGATCGCTACACAGCAAAAATTGCACTCGAGTACCTCGAGTCGGAACGTCCCGACATCCTCTTCCTTGGACTAGGTGAACCCGACGAGTACGCGCACAAGGGCGACTACGACGGATATCTCTCGTCGCTCGCCTATGCGGACTCGGTGGTCGGTCGTGTCTTCGACACGCTCGAACGGATGGGGGCGCGCGGCGCGCAGACGACGGTAATGGTCACCGCCGATCACGGCCGGGCGCGCGATTTCGCGAATCATGGCGGCTTCGCTCCCGAGTCAGCGCGCGTGTGGTTCGTCGCTGCAGGGCCTTCGATCACGGCGCGAGGTCACGTTGCCTCCGCGTCGGAACGGCACCTCGCGGACGTCGCTCCCACGCTGCGTCTGCTCCTCGGACTCTCGCGAGATCGCTCTTTGCTCGCGGGACGTCCGATGGACGAGCTCTTCGCTTCTTCGATGTGAGGTGCGCGCCGGTACGACGCGTGCGAGGCGAAGTCGATCGGACGGGACGAAATTGGCGGGCTCGCTTGTTGCTAACTCGAGGGCAGGATCGTTCGGCCAATCGGCCGTTCGAGTCTCCCTTCGATCCTTGGTGGCGACTCCCAGGAGGCTGAAGTCATGGCCGGTGGGATGATGAAGTTCGGGCTCATTGGTTTGCTCGCGATCGGTGCGAGCTGCGCGTCCCATCAGCAAGACGGGCGCGCGATCTGGGCGAATTACATCGACGTCGAACGCGCGTATCACCCCGCGGAGGAGGGCGTTCGAAGTCCCGCGATCCTCGTCACGGTCGACGGCGCGCGCTGGCAGGAGATCTTCGACGGCGAGGATCCTTCTCGCGTCGCCGCGCCGCGTCGAAAGGCGCGCGACCTCTTTCCGAACCTCTACCATCTCGCCACGGATCGTGGCGCCATGGTGGGCGCTCCGGGCAAGGGACACATTCACGCGACCGGCCCGAACTTCATCTCGCTTCCCGGCTATACGGAGATCCTGACGGGCCGTTCGCCGCTCGCGTGTCAGTCGAATGACTGCTCGTCGGTCGCAACGCCCACGGTGCTCGACGAGGCGTACGCCGCAGGGGCACGGGTCGCAGCGTTCTCCTCATGGGAGAAGCTCCGGCGTGCGATCACCGTCGCCCCCGGCCGCTTCCTCGTGTCGTGCGGTCGTGAGGGCGATCCCACCATCCACCCGTTCCCCGGCGGTGGCGAGTACCGTCCAGACAGCGTCACGGCGTACAACGCGCTTCGCTATCTCGTGAAGGAACAGCCCGACGTCCTCTTCGTCGGTCTTGGCGATCCCGACGAGTACGCGCATCGCGGTGACTACGACGGTTACGTGCGAGCGCTGTCGTTCGCCGATGCGGTCATCGGTGAGATCTTCACCATCCTCGATCGAATGGGTGATCGCGGCGCACGCACGAACGTATTCGTCACCTCCGACCACGGACGCGCCGAGGACTTCCGCAACCACGGTGGCTGGGCGCCTGAGTCCGCGCGCGTCTGGCTCTTCGCGGCGGGGCCTGCCATCACCGCCCGAGGGCGCGTGGCGAGCAACGATGATCGCCGCCTCGCCGACGTCGCCCCTACGCTGCGCGTCGTGCTCGGTCTCGAATCCGACGGCTCGTCGCATGCAGGCCGGCCGATCGGCGAGCTCCTGGCCGAGCCCCAACCGACGACGGCCCACGTCGAGCTCGAGCACCCTTCACGCGACTCCGAGCGCTGAAGCTCGTTCGCGAGGTCAGGCGGTAGCGATGCCGACCGGGCAACTGACGCCGGTGCCTCCGAGCCCGCAATAGCCGCCCGGGTTCTTGTCGAGGTACTGCTGGTGATAGTCCTCGGCGTAGAAGAAGGGCGGCGCGTCGATGATCTCGGTCGTAATCCGATCGTGACCGGCCTTGTCGAGCGCCTCTTGGAAGCGCTCGCGTGAGGCGTTGGCCTCGCGACGCTGCTCGTCGTCGTAGACGTAGATGCCCGAGCGATACTGCGTGCCCACGTCGTTGCCTTGGCGCATGCCCTGGGTCGGATCGTGGTTCTCCCAGAAGGTCTTGAGCAGCGTCTCGTAGCTCACCTTCGACGGGTCGTAGACCACGCGTACGACTTCGTTGTGCCCGGTCATGCCCGAGCAAACTTCGCGGTACGTCGGGTTGGGGGTGACACCGGCCGCGTAGCCAACCTGCGTCGAGTAGACGCCGGGGACCTGCCAGAACTTACGCTCGGCACCCCAGAAACAACCCATGCCGAACGTGGCGACCTTCATGCCCGAAGGCCACGGCGCCTGCATGCGCGAGCCGAGAACGGCGTGCGTGCCGGTGACGGGCATCGCCTCGGCGCGGCCCGGAAGGGCTTGCTCGGCGGTAGGCATTCGGATCTTGTCGGCGTAACCCATGGTTGACCTTTCTCGGCTCCGGCCTTTCGACCGGAGCACTCGTGTGGGGAGTTTACTCCTGGTCTACGCGGGTCAAGCCAGGTCGGTTTCGGTTCTCCGTAGGCTCATTCGCCGATACGGAATTCCACGCCAAAACCGCCGCCGAACGTGCGTGCGCCGGCGTCTTGGTTGATCCGCGGAAAGTAGAGCTGCCACTTGAGGTCGACCGCAGGCGCGACCTGGTAGCCCATGCCGAAGCCAAGCAGGAGATCGGTCTCGGTGGGGCCAGGGCCGTTGTCGACGATGCGCAACGCGGACATCGGGCCGAGCCAGAAGCGCGACGAGGTCTGAAACCAGAAGTAGCCGGGGATGCTGAACGCGACGAACTCGGGATCGGTGAAGACCACTGGCAAGTACACGCCCGTGTCGATGCGCATGAAGTCGGCAACGTGGAAAGCGAGGGGCAAGCCCGCCATGAATCCGATGCGCGAGCCGTCTTCGAAGGGCAGGTACACGCGCGCGTCGAGGCCGACCTCGGCCACGCTGCCGCTATAGAAATTCCAGCGAACGCGGAACTCGGGATTCGCGCCTGTCGAGAAGCGTGTGCCGTACGTCTCCGTCCACAGCGTGCGGCCGTACTGATCGGCCTGAAGCGCGCGCGCTTCGTCGCCGAAGCGAACACCGGTGCGAAGGCCGAGCTCGACGTTGTCGGTGATGCCGAGAGCGCCTTCGAGGTTCAGTCCTGGGCCGGTGAGACTCCGAGGACCACCCGGATCGGCGTGAGCGACGCCGAGGCCCACGTTGCCTGCGAAAACGAGGCGCGGAAGCGTGATCGGACGGTCAACCCACCGCGGAGCCGCGGAAGCCGTGCTCGGAATGAAGAAAGCCAATGCAGCGACAAAGACGAAGAGATGACGAGCCGCTGCGGTGAGAGAATGTATCCGGCGCTTGCGAGCCATGCGGCATCATCGCCGAGGCGATGGTGCTCGTCACTACTTCGAAGCCGCACGCGCTTCGATGGCGGCGATGGTGTCGGCGAGTGTGCCGTCGCGGTGGAGACAGGGCCAGCAGTCACCACGACCCAGAAATCCACATCCACGCGAAACCTTCAGCGGCTTCAGCACGCCGATCATTCGTACGTCGCCTTCTTCACGCGCGCGGTCGAGGAGCTCCTTCTTCGCCGAGCAGCTCGTCGCGTTCTTGAAGTCGATGAGGATCATCGTGGCGGGCGACGCATGCGCGCGCACGTCCGGCTTGGTCAAGCTGCGGGTGGCGCGTGCGCGCGTCTCGCGGCTCGATGTCTTGCTCGTCGCGAGCTCGGCCAATGCATCGACGCCGTGATCGCCGAAAGGCCCTTCGAGCAGCGCGTACGCCGTCTCGGCATTCTCGCCGCGCGACCTGGCGGCGATCTCGCCGACGATGTCTGCGAGCTCGGCGCTGCCCGCCTTCGCGTCGAGCAGCATGAGCGAGCTCGTCACGCGGAGGGCGTCGGCCTCGCGCCCCTGCGTGTGGTAGCCGAGCGCGGCCTTTTCGAGCGGTCGCGTGTCGGCCGGAAACTCTTTGGCGAGCGCCTCGAGGGCTTCGGGACCTTCGATGTAAGCCCTCTTCAGTCGGTCTTCCGAGGCGAGCTTCACTGGCTCGGCCGCCTTCGCCGCCTGCTTGGTGGTCGCCACCTCGCCAAGCTTGTCGTCTTTCGTTTTCGGTCCGCGCAGGGCGAGCACCATCACCACGACGACGAGAATCGCGCCGATCGGGAGTGCGCTTGCGACCGCGATGAGGACACCGCGCGGCTGCTTCTTCAACAGATCGAGGGCCTGGAGGAGCGGCGACACCTGCATCGGAACGCCAGGAACACCCGCAACGGCGGCCGAGGGCTCGATGCGCTGAGCGGGGAGCCCTGCAGCCGTTGCTGCGCTGGCGACCATGCTTGCACGCGCGTGAGGACCGGGCGGCGCGACGAGCTCGCCGTGGCTCGTCTTCGCGAAGCTGTCGTCCGCGTGCCACGACGAATCGCGTGCGGGCTCCGCCGCGGACAAGCGTGCCGCCGACGGCGGAGGAGCGATGCGCGCGAGGCTCTCTCTCGGCCTGGGCGTCTGCGCGGAGAGGCCGCCCTGCGAAGCTGCGACGTCCAGTGCTTCGACGAGCGCGCGTGCACTTGCGTAACGCGCCTTCGCGTCCTTCTCGAGGAGCTTTCGTACGACGGCTTCCACCGGCGCGGGGACGTCGACGAGGGGCGCGCGGTCGCGCATCGCCGGTACGGGCGCGACGATGTGGAACGAGAGCATCGCCATACGATCGGGCGGATCGAAGGGATGAAGGCCCGTCAGCATCTCGTAGAGAATCACGCCGACGGCGTAGAGGTCGGACTGGGCACTGACGGCCTCGCCGAGCGCCTGCTCCGGCGCCATGTACTCAGGCGTGCCGAGGATGGTGCCCATGCGCGTGAGCGGTTGATCGGCGCCGCCTCGCTGGCTGATCGTCTCGGCCGAGAGCTTTGCGATGCCGAAGTCGAGCACCTTCACGAAGTCCGGATCGTCGCCCTTGCGCACGAGCATGACGTTCTCGGGCTTCAGGTCGCGATGGACGATGCCGGCGTCGTGGGCACGTTCGAGTGCCATGGCGATCTGACGCGCGACGTGCACCGCTCGCGCCGGCAGCATCGCTCCGGAGCCGATCACCTCACGAAGGCTCGTGCCTTCGATGTACTCGAGCACGAGGAAGAACGCGCCGTCCTCCGTGCGACCGAAGTCGGTGGCCGCGGCGACGTTCGGATGTTCGATGTGAGCGGCCGCCATGGCCTCACGCTCGAAGCGCGCGAGCACCTCGGCGTTCGCGCTCATCTCTGCATGCAAGAGCTTGAGCGCCACGCGCTTGCGCATGAGCGTGTGCTCGGCAAGGTAGACGGCGCCCATGCCGCCCTCCCCGAGCAATTGCTGGATGCGGTAGCGGCCCGAGACGACCTGTCCGAGGCGGTTGGCCCCATCGTTGGCCCCATCGTTGGCAGGGGCGTCTGTCGCAAGCGCCGACATGGATCGTTTGCCAGTGACAACCGAGACTACGCCCCTGCTGTTCCCCGGGCAACGAGCGTTGCACGAACTACGCGATCGCGCGGACGTGACCGCGCGATCCGCAGACCACGCGCCTCCGTGCAGGCCTTGCACTTGCTACGAAGGCCTCGCAGCGAAGGGTCGGATGCGCGCGCACGTTGCGGCACCCTCGACATCGGGCTCGTGACGGCTGTTGCAAGGCGCGTCGATCGGGGAGGCGTCAAGATGCGCTGGGAGTACAAGCGGCTCGAATTCGGCATCGCCGAGGTCGCGAGCCAGGTTTTCCAGGATGAGCTGGACGCCGCGGGGCGTGAGGGCTGGGAACTCGTTGCGACGATCCAGCACGCGCGCCACGGCTACTCGCAGCAGGTGCACCTCGTGTTCAAGCGCTCGGCCGTTGCGAAGGGCATCGAGCCCGGGCCTCTGCGCGTCGCTCGGTCGGCCTCGCGCGCGAGATGACCGCGCCCGCGCGACCGTTGGCCTCGCATTTGCTCCACAGCGGAGGCATGAGCCTTCCGAAGACCCTCCTCGTGCCCACGGATTTCGGTGAGGGCTCCGAGGCCGCCATCGCCTACGCGACCGAGCTCGCACGTGCCCTGGACGCCGAGCTCATCCTGCTCCACGCCTTCGAAATCCCTATGGTGGGCTTTCCCGACGGAACGCTCGTCGCGACCGCCGAGCTCGCTGCGCGCGTCCTGCAAGGCGCTCAGGCCGGCCTCGACGAAGCGGTGCGGTCGCATCAGACGCTGGGCGTCCCCGTACGCGGCATCGTCAAGCAAGGCGAGACGTGGCGAACGATCATCGACACCGCCGCGGAGGTCGGTGCGGGGATGATCGTGATGGGCACGCACGGCCGTCGTGGTCTCCCGAGGGCGCTGCTCGGCAGCGTCGCGGAGAAGGTCGTACGGACGTCGCCGTGCCCCGTGCTTACGGTCCACCCGGGGCACGCCTGAGAACCTCTCCGCCCGTCGTTTTCCGCCAAGCGAACAGCGCGTCAGTTTGCTCGCTCGTGTCGTTTCGCCCCACGAATTTCGACGAGGAGAGCGTTCGCGCTCTCGGAATACCAGGCATTCACGTAGCCTCGACGACGTCGGCCGTGGTCGCGATTGGCCTCCTGTTTGCCTGTGTTGCCCGCGGGGCAGGCAGGGATGGGGAGGAACACGATGGCAAAGCGACACCTTCCGTCAATCGAGACGCTGAGCTCGAGCGACGACGAACGTTTGATCACGGAGTTACGTCTCTCCGAAGTGCGTGAGCAAGTCGCTCACGCGAAGGAGCTCCTCGACGCGGTGGACGTGTTCGTCCCGTTGTCGGACCCCGGACAGGTGTCCGCCGACGGGCAGGCAAAGGCGGTCACGCCGGCCGTGGCCGAGCAGCTCGCCCGTTTGGGCTGCCGCATCGTCGAGATCGCGTCGGCTCTCTCGAAGGTGAGCGACGTCTCTCCGCGTTCTTCGCAGCAGCTTCGCGCAGCGACGACCTGAATCGCCGACGACGTAGGGAGCGTGACGTGGGTGGGGGCCCGCGTCACGACCCACCGGCGTCAGCGCTTCGAGAGATGAGCGCAGCGAGGCGAGTCGACCACGATGGTCACGCCCTTGTTGCTCGGCACGCGCGCATTGAGCGCGGCGGTCTGTGAGGGGAAGCCCGCGAAAATGTCGACGTGTTCGCCGCGGACCTTGAGGCCACGGTCTTCCACGACGAAGCATCCGTCGGCCGGCTCGCTGTCGGGACCACGCGGGGCCCCTTCGAGCTCGGGGATGTAGAGCACGGTGCCCATCGGCAGTACCGACGTGTCGGCCGCGACGCTTCGCAGCGGAGCAATCGGCCGTCCGGTAGCGCCTCGGCCCCAGGGAAAGGACGCCGCGTCGAGTGCGTCGAAGCAGATCCGTTGACCTGTGCGCGGGCAGATCTCGGCGCACGCGCAGTCGCGCTTCGCAAAGCTCACCGTTCCACCGTTGCGGAGCGAACCGCCACCCTGGACGCACACCGCCTCGAAGAAGGCCTTCGGGACCTTCGCGATCGGCGCGCACGAGGCGTTCATGATCGGCGTCTCCGGCCCGCTGAAGTCGGCCTCGCGTGGAAAGTCGTAGTACGTGTTGCGGAAGACGCCGAGCACGTGACCGCCGGCGGTTCGAGCATTGCCCGCGGAAGGGGGCGCGTCTCCGCCGAGCAGTCCTTCGTCGGGTTGCCTTTGTCCTGCCCCGAGCGTCTTGGACGCCCGCTGGGCAGGACCGGAGGGGCCTTCGAGCCCGCCTCCCGACGTTGGCCGCCGCTCCTCCTCTTCGACGAGCGGTTGCTGCACCCACGCGTTGCCTCCGCCCCAGCCTCCGCATGCGCCGAGGGCGGGCATGCTGCCGAACATCATGGCGGTGAAGAGCAGGTGCAACCGGGGCATCGTCGGACGACGATAACCCGGAGGAGCCGTTCGAGGGAAACAGCCGGCAGGAACGAACCTCGCTAGCGGCAGGCGGAGAGCGCGTCGAGGAAGCCTTCGGCCCACGTCACGGCGTTCGAACGCTGCACGGACGCGAGCAGCTTGCCGTGGCGCGCCTTGCGTTCCGGCAGGTCGACACGAAGGGCGCGGTCGAGATCGCGCGCCATTCCGTCGGCGTGGTAGGGGTTCGTGAGAATCGCGTCACGCATCTCGACGGCGGCGCCGGCGAATTGCGAGAGCAAGAGGACGCCCGGGTTCTCCGGATCCTGCGCCGCGACGTATTCCTTCGCCACGAGGTTCATGCCGTCGCGAAGCGGCGTGACGTAGCCGACGCGTGCTGCACGGTAGAGCTGCGAGAGCTGCGCTTTCGAATACGAGCGATAGAGGTAACGGATGGGGACCCACGCCGCCTCACCGAACTCGCCGTTGATGCGGCCGACGATGGTCTCGATGCTCGCGCGCTGCTCGGCATAGAGCGGGACGTCGGCACGGGAAGGCACCGAGACCTGCACGAGCGAGACCTTGCCGCGCCACTCGGGGAACATCTCGAGGAGGCGCCCGAAAGCGATGAGGCGTTCGGGAATGCCCTTCGTGTAGTCGAGACGATCGACGCCGAGCACGAGCTGCGATTCGCCGAGTGCGCGCATGAGGCCGTCGATCTCCTCCACGATCGCAGGCTCCGGCGGCTCCTGGAACGTGTCGGGGAGAATGCCGATCGGCATGGCGGCGACGTGCGTGATGCGCCCGCGGTGAGAGACGACGTCGTCCGCGACCTTCGCCGGCAAGAGCGACGACGCGCAGGAGAGGAAGTTCGCGACGTGCGCCGGCGTGTGGAAGCCGAGCAAGTCGAAGTCGAGCATCGCGTCGAGGATCTGCGCCGCCCAAGGCAGCATCGAGAACATGTCGAGCGAAGGAAACGGGATGTGCAGGAAGTGCCCCATCGGGCCCGTGTGCCCGCGCCGCCTCATGACGTTCGCCAGCATCAGCAGGTGATAGTCGTGCACCCAGATCATGGCGCGACTGCCGATGTGTCCCGAGGCGACCTCGGCGATGACCTCGTGCACCTCTTTGTAGGCATCCCAGCCCTTGTCCGAGAGCGTGACGCGCGAGGGAAACGAGTGGAACAGCGGCCACAGGGTGCCGTTGCAGAAGCCGGAGTAGTAGTCCCGGTACCAAGACTCCTTGTAGTCGAACCACGCGAGCTGCGCGGTGCGGTCGTCGATGACGCCGCTCTCCACCGTGTCCGTGTCCGGCACGGTGCGACCACTCCAGCCGAGCCACATGCCGCCACGCGCACGCAGCGCGGGCTCGAGTGCCGAGACGAGGCCGCCGACGTTCTTCTTGCGCTCGACGCCTTCGTCTCCCTCGATGTGACGGAAGTCGGGGAGGCGGTTCGAGACGACGAGCAGGTCGCGGTCGATGCCGATCGATGGGCTTCGCGTCGGAGCGATCTCACGCGGAAGGACCACGGGGATTGGCGTCTGTCCCGATCGGAGACCGTGGATGTAGCGTAGGACGGAGCGGACCTCGTCGGGCCCTTCGAGCTCCCAGCGCGCGTACGTGCGTCGGGTCTCGGCCGTGCGGACGACGATGGCGTCGTCTTGCGGTGAGAGTGCTTGGAACATGTGCTCGTCGGTGACGTCGTCACCGAAGGCGATGAGTCGCGCGCCGTGCCCGGCCATGTCCCGCACCCAGGGGACGGCCGAGGATTTCTTCACCGACGCCGGTCGGACCTCGGTGACGAGGATGCCCTCGAGGCGCTCGTACGCCGGATGACGCGTCAGGAAGCGGTCGATGATGCCGTAGGCCTCGACGAGCAGCTCTCCGCGCCGGCCGCGACGCACGTTGCGGTAGTGCAGGGCGACCGTCGAAGTCTTGCGTTCGAGCAAGGCGCCGGGGTGGCGGCGTGCGAGCTCCTCCAGCTCCTCGGTGAGCCCTGCGAGCGGCGTCGGATCGAGAGCGGCGAGCTCCCAGGCTCCGGCTCCGCGACGTGCGGCACCGTGCTCCGCGACCAGGGAGATGGTCGGGCTGGTGAAGAACTGCTCGAGCCACTCGCGGGGGCGACCGCTCACGATCGCCATGACGACACCCGGCAGAGCGGCCAGCTCTTCGATGAGCGAGATGGCGTCGCGGTCGGGCCGCGCCTCCTCGGGCGAGCTGGCGAATGGCACGAGCGTACCGTCGAGATCACAAAGGATCCCAAGCGGCGTATGCCGTGCGATCGCCATCCAGTGTTCGGTCTGAACCGGACGTTCGCCTTCGGTCATGGGAGACCATCGATACCATGCGCAGAGCGCGCCGCGTCGAAACCCATGCGCAAAATCGCGTGTGGACGTATCTCGACGTGTCGAGAAGTGCTGCAACGCGGAGTCTCGCGTCGGCTCCCCTGGGACGAAATGTCCTAATCAACGTGCCGCACCGTGCACTCACGAGCTCCAAGCGAGCTCGTCAGGGCTCGTCACGGCATCGGCTCAGGCCGCTCCGCGTCGTCGCGACGGATCCGACGAAGCGCCGTCCACGCCGGGCTCGCTCGGCGGTGTAGGCTCGCGCCGATCCGTCAAAGCGCGGCGCAAGATTTCGTCGACGCGATCGATCGTGGCTGGCTTGAGCAGCACCGCATCGAACGCGCCCCGCACGGCGGCGCCGACGTCGTCGAAGCCGGTGAGTACGATCGCGACGCGCGGCCGAGTCGCGAGGCCTCGCACGAGATCGAGCGCGTTTCCGTCACCGAGCGAAAGATCGGATAAAAGCGCGTCGACGTTCTCGCTGGCGGCAACCGCATGCGCGGCCGCGCACGAGTCGGCAGCACGCACTTCGTAACCGAGAGCTTCGAGGCTCATCGTCATGACGAGGTTGTGGTCGTCGTCGTCGTCCACGACGAGGACGAGCGGTCGGCGCTCGGGCGCGATCGTCATCAGAAAAGGGATAGCGCTGCCGGACGGCGTGGGCCACAAGATGGGGTCGATTTCCTCGCCTCGTCCGATCGGCGCAAGAGGCTCGTGCGTTCGTCGGGATCGCACTTTCCCGAAGGCCCGAAGGCCGGGGTGTCGCACGTTCTTTCTCTAGCCAGCGGGACGCGTGTCGACATCTCGTCGACATCGTGGATTGCCGTCATGTTGCACGGAACATCGATGGTTTCGCGTCGTGATCACTCCACTGACCGACGACCTCCGTGCGGCATCACGGGAACGCACGTTGCAGCTGCGCGCGTCGCCATGACCACCACGACCACGAAGACGACGAGACGGCTCGCGATTGTCCTTGGCGTGGCGAGCCTCGCTCTCTTCTGCGCGCTCGGTGCGTGCCGTGGTGATGGCCCGCCGAGCGAGCCGAGAACTCCTCCGAACTCACCGATCCCCGAGGTGGATCGGCCGGAGGAGCCGAAACCGCCGTTGCCCAATCCGTTCACCGATAGCGGCGCTTCAGCCCAGCCGAAGACGACGACCCAAACACCTCGGTAGTCGAACCCGCTTTCGCTCTCCTCGTTGCGGACGACGAGTCTTCCTGGCCCATTCGCGTCAGCGAAGGCTTCGATGCAGCGGGCGATTCCGGTCTTTCGACGCCATGGGCCCCGTAGAGGAGGATCCCATGGTGTCGTTCCGCATCACCTCACCGAGCTCTTCCTCTCGATGGCCGACCCTGTTCGGGTCTACTTCCGGGGGTTCGTGAAACGGCGCACGTCGCCGCCGACGAGCGGCGCGGTGGTTCGTGAACGAGCAGTGCATTCCGGTCGCTCGAGCCCGCCGAGCCACGCGGCGCAGCTTCGCGTTGGCGCGGCGCGTGCGTGAGCCCCGTCAGGCTCGCGGCCGCTGGCCGCTTCACGGGAGATTCGAGAAATGGGTCTGCTCACCTTCATTTTGTTGGGACTCGTGGCCGGTCTCATCGCCCGCGCGCTCATGCCCGGCCGTCAAAGCATGGGACTCGTGGCGACGACGCTCCTAGGCATCGCCGGTTCGTTCGTGGGAGGTCTGCTCGGCAGTTTGTTCCACGGTGGTCGCAACGGTCATCTGTTGGACCTTCGGCCGTCGGGGATCATCGGGAGCATCCTTGGTGCGCTCATCGTGCTGTTCTTGTTCACCAGGATCAGCCGCCATCGCGCCGCCGCTACGTGAACCGGCGGCACGTGGTCTAAAGCGTCTGTTTTCCGTCCGTCGTGAAGGCGGACGGTGACGACGCCCCTCGTGGTCCTGCTGGCGCGCGCCGTGCAGCGCGACCGTCGCCAACGTCGACGAGATCCGTCGATACCAGGAGGCGAACGATGATGCGACGCAGAGTGTCCACGACCAAAAAGCGAACGGCGCGGCCCGCGCGGAAAGCGACCCGGGGGGTGAAACGAGCCGCCTCCAGAGTCGCGAGCGGGTCGCGCGCGTCCGTCAAGCCGGCCGTCCGCAGGAGCCGGCGCGCCGTCGGCAAGACGGTCGCGAAGAAGAAGGCCGCGCCGAAGCGGCGCTCGGCGAGTGTCTCGCGCAAGGTGACGTCGAAGGTCGGCCGAGGGCCGACGACGCTGCGCAAGAAGACCTCCCGCAAGTCCAGCACGGCGCTCCGTGGGCGTGCGCGCCGTCCGGCGGTGCGACGAGGCGCGGTTGCAGCCAAGCGCGTGCGTCGCGCGGGGGCGTCGACCACGCGTCGCCCGAGCACGAGGCGCGTGTCGCGCGTGCGGGCGCGGCGCACCTCTCGTTCACGCGCGCGCTGAGGAAGGCCGTTCTCAGCCTCGCGGCACTTCCGTTGCATCGCTTCCGCAGCGAACGGATTCGCAGCGAAAGGAAAGTCCCATGAGGCAAGACGGGCCCTTCGTGGCTGATATCAAAGAGATTCGACGCCGCGCGCGCGAGCACCTCGAGCAGGGCGCGATGACGAAGAACTACGGCGGTGACGTCGAGACGGCCGTCAAACTCCTCAACGAAGGGGTCGCGACGGAGCTCGTCTGCGTGCTTCGATACAAGTACCACGCGACCATGGCCGTAGGCATCGCGAGCGAGTCGGTGAAAGCCGAGTTCACGCAACATGCGCTCGAGGAGATGCAACACCTCGAGTGGCTCGCCGAACGAATCAATCAGCTCGGGGGGAAGCCCAATCTCGACCCGCAGGGCCTCCTTTCGCGCTCGTCGTCCGAGTACGTCGAGGGGGACACGCTCGTCGACATGATTCGCGAGAACCTGGTCGCCGAACGCATCGCCATCGAGAGCTATCGCGCAATGATTCGCTACTTCGGAGACAAAGATCCGACGACACGCATCCTGCTCGAGCGAATTCTCGAGAAGGAAGAAGAGCACGCGAACGACATGCACGACCTACTCATGGCTCACAGCAACAAGTAGGTGCGAAGCGAGAGAGCAGATCGAGGGGAGTCGGCGAAGGGGGGGGCGAGGGGCGGGGGAGGGGACCGGGAGTGCGTGCATGCTCCCGGTCCCCCGCGTGTGCTCACGCACCTTTGCGTTCACGCTCACGCGTGCTGCGGAATGAACGGACGGTGGCCGATCCCACGCGGCCGCTGACGGCGAGCGCGAGCTTCCCGAACAAGATCCGGTGCGGGGGCCATCTCCGAATGGCATTCGGGGCACGTCCAGCTTGCCGCGCGATTCGCCGTGACGCCCACCGCTCCCGCCATGGCGATCCAGAACGGGACCAGAAGGACGTTGAGGCCGAGCAGGCAGCCGAAGAGCGTGCCCACCGCGAGTAGAGCGATCCAGAATACGAACGACACGACCTTCCAGCCCGCCTTCGGCGGGACCGGCACCACCTCTTCTTTGCAGGATGCACATTGTGCGTACTCCATGCTCACCTCCTCACTGAGGCCATGCATCGCGCGAGCCGGCTGCGGAAGGTTGACGGAGTGACGAGCGCCGACGCGATCGTGGTGGCCAGCCCCGGCCACGCGAGGCGGTCGCGCTCGCCTGGAGAATTGGCGTGGTTAGCCTTTCTCCGGAATGAAGAAACCGAGTGTGCTCGTGCTGGATGACGACGAAGACAACGTTCTCATCCTCGAGGCCGCGCTTCAGACGAGTGGGTACGAGGTTCGCCACGCACGATCGTGCGCCGAAGCGCAGGCGATCCTGACCGGCCGAACCGCGGATGCGCTCGTCACGGACCTCAGGCTCGGTGATGGCACGGCCTTCGACCTCGTCGCGGCACTCGGCAAGAAGCGGCCGCGCGTGGCCGTCCTCGTCACTGGCTTCGGTAGCCCCGAGGACAAGCGGGCGTCGGCCGAGGCGGGCTTCCAGGCCCACCTCGTCAAGCCGGTAACCCTCGAGCTCCTCGACCGAACGCTCCGCCGCGCGCTCGAAGCCGCGAGCGTGCCGCCGTCGCCCTCGAGTCAGGCGCCTGGACGCGCCTGAGCCTCGCGAACGTATCGATCCCGATCATCAGTGGACGGAAGAGACGGGATTTCCGTACGGGTCCCGCTCTTCGATCGGTCCCAGGCCGAGCGCCTCGAGCTCCGGGGCGAGCTTCTTCTTGTCGCCGACCACGACGACCGTCATCTGCTTGCCGTCGAGCATCTCGCCGGCGATGCGTTTGACGTCCGCGGCGGTCACCGCCTCGATGCGCGCGGGGCGCTTCGCGAAGTCGTCGAGCGGCAGGTCGTAGACGAGCAGCTCGGAGATCGCCGAAGCGACGTCGGACACGGACTCGAAACGGCTCGGCATGCTCAGCAGGATGCTCTCCTTCGCGAGCTCGAGTTCGCGCTCGGTGGGGCCGTCCTGGCGGAGGCCGTCGAGCTCGTTGAAGATCTCCTTGATCGAGGGAATCGTCTTCTCGGCGATGACAGGCGCCGTCACGATGAACGGCCCTGCTCCGTGGCGCATCACGAAGTACGAGCGAGCGCCATAGGTGTATCCATGCTTCTCGCGCAGGTTCAGGTTGATCCGGCTCGAGAACATGCCGCCGAGGATGGCGTTCGTCACGATGATCGCGTCGCGCTCCTTGGTCGAGAACGGTACGCCCGGCCGTGCAATCTGCACCTGCGATTGCGCTCCGGGCTTGTCGACCACCACGATGCGCTTTTCGGCGGCTGCCTTGGTCGGCGTCTTCGGACCCTTCTTCGAGATCGCCGGACCGCCTTTGCCTTTCCACGAACCGAACGCGGCTTCGAGCTTCGGTTGCAGGGCCTCGCGCGAGATGTCACCGGCGACGACGATGGAGACGTTGGCTGGCGTGAAGAGCTGCTGGTAGGCGCGGACGATCTCGTCGCGCTTCAGATTCTTTGCGTCGGCTTCTTCGGCGCCGAGCGTGTGGCCGTACGGATGCGCACGTCCGAACATCGCAGCCGCGAGCGTATTCTGCGCGATGGCTTGCGGACTGCTTTTCTCCGCCTGGATGCTTGCGATGCGGCGTGCTCGCAAGCGTTCGATTTCGTCGTTGGGGAAGGTCGGGTTCTCCACGACGTCGCTCATGATCTCGAGCGCGGGATCGAGCTTGTCGGCGAGGACCTTGATGCTCGCGCCACCCGAATCCCACTCGAACCACGCGCCATGCGCCGCGCCGAGGGCGTCGAAGTCGTCGCCGATCTGCAGCGCCGTCCGCTTCTTCGTTCCCTGCTCGAGCATGCCTCCGAGGAACGAGATGGCACCGGGGCGCACGTGTTCGATGTCACCCGCACCTGCGCCCACGACGAGACGAACGGCAACGATGGGGAGCTCGTGCCGCTCGACGAGCAAGACGCGAATGCCGTTCTTGAGTTTGAACTCGTCGACCTTCGGCGGAACGAACGTGACGTGCCCGTCTTCCTTCGGCGCCTGCTGCCGGAAGGGGGCATCGGGCGTCTCCCCAACCGACGGAGCCGCCGAGGCGACCGGCTTTTCCGGCAAAGGAGGTGGCGGTGCGCTCGGCGCGGGGGCGCTTCCTCCGCAGGCGAACACGAGCGAGGCGAGGACGGGGAGAAGGATCGACGAGACGCGGGGAGTCACTTGTCACCTCGCACGGTGCGGACGATGCGGCCGGCCACGGGAGCATCTTTCTTCGGCGTCACGAGCGTGACCACGCGGTCTTTCTCCTTGAGCGAGTTGCGAATGGCGTCGTTGACGCCGGCGGCGGTCGCATTCGTCGTGCGCGCGATGTCTTGGCCGAGGTAGTTCGGGTCGTGCGCGTAGTAGTCGTACGTGTTCAAGCGGTTGGCGCGTGACGAGCTCTTCTCCAGATCGAAGAAATTGTCGGCGACGATGGTCGTCTTTGCACGACCCAGCTCGGCGTCGTCGACGCCGCCCTTTCTCAACTTCGCGAGCTCCTCGTCGATGACCTTGAGCAACTCGTCGGCCGTGTGGCCCGGACGGGCGGTGGCGACGATCTCGAAGACGCTCGCCAACTCGCTCGACTGCTGCGAAGCCGAGACGCCCTGCGCAATCTGGAGATCGTAGACGAGCCGCTTGTAGAGGCGACTCGTCTTGCCACCCGTGAGAACGTGAGAAGCGAGATCGAGTTCGGCGTCGCCGGGCGCGAAGAATGCCGGCGTAGGCCAGCTGATGTAGACGCGTGGGAGCTCGACGTTGGCCTCGACTTCGAGGCGCGTCTCACCGGGATGGTCGACGCGCGCGGGCTTCTTGCGCGGCACCTCGGGCCCGCGCGGAATAGGCCCGAAGTACTTTTCGACCAGCGCCTTCGCCTTGGCCTTGTCGAACGACCCGGAGATCACGAGTGTGGCGTTGTTGGGGACGTAGTTGGCGCGGAAGAACGCGCGGACGTCTTCGAGCGTCGCGGCGTCGAGGTCCTGTGGGCTCCCGATGGTGAGCAGGTGGTAGGGGTGACCTTCGGGGAAGAGCTCGGCGCGAACGAACTGGGACACGAGGCCGTAGGGAGCGTTTTCGTAGTTCTGGCGGCGCTCGTTCTTGACGACGTCGCGCTGTCCTTCGAACGTCGCCTGGTCGGCGTGGTCGAGCAGGAAGCCCATGCGATCGCTCTCGAGCCAGAGCGCGAGTTCGAGCTGATTCTCGGGCACCGTCTCGAAGTAGTTCGTGCGGTCGGTATTCGTCGTGCCGTTGATGGAGCTCGCTCCGGCGCGCTCGAGGAAGCGGAAGTAGGTGTCCTCGGGCACGTGCTTGCTGCCCTGGAACATGACGTGTTCGAAGAGGTGAGCGAACCCGTTGCGTCCCTTCGCCTCGTCTTTCGAGCCGACACGGTACCAGAGGTTCACCGTGACGATCGGCGTGCGGCGGTCTTCGTCGAACACGACCGTGAGGCCGTTCGGTAGCTGTGTCTTCTCCGCAACGAGTTTGACCGGCAACGTGCTCGGCGCGCCGGATGTCTTCGAAGGTGGGTCGGCAGCGTGGCTCGGCGTGGAGCCGAGGAACAACGCACCTGCGACCGCGAGCAGAACCGGCAGACGAAGCTTGGGACGAGCCATGGGGAGCTGATTATGGCCCGAGCCGTCGCCGGCGTGAAAGTCGCGCGGACGCGCAGCCCCGATCGACACGCGGACGCCGGCATCCGATGGCATCGCGGAGCTGCGCGTGCGCACGGAGCTCGGCAGGCTGGTCGAGGTCCTTTCGCGCGCTCTGCGAAAGAACCCTTCGCAGCACACACGTATCCGCACGATGCGGACGGACCTCGCGCGCGTCGGCTCGACGCTTCGTGACATGCCTTGGCCGTTGACCGGCTCGTGCCCACGCGCCTCACAGATCGTCGGCGTGAGCGGGCGTCGTGGGATCGACCGGGGCTTCGCGTCGGAGTCACTCGATTTGCACGACGCCACGTTGATGGCTTCGTCGGCCTGACGACCGACTGTTGGGTTCCGCCACGATTTGGATGCCCGCCAGCAGCCCGTGATATGCGTGGTGGCGCATGCGAAAGCTCATCCTCGTTGCCAGCTTTTTCCCGATGGTGCTCGTCGTCTCTGGCTGCCCGATGCTGAAGAAGCAGGGGGCTGACGCCGGATCGGACGCGGCTGTCGTCGACGCCACGGCCGTCGTGGAAGATGCTGCTCCCGCGCCCGCGCCCGCAGCCGATGCCGCCGTCGCGCCCGCACCGGCACCGGCGGCCAAGAATGCCGCCTCCGTCGCTCGTTTCCCCGGCGAGACGCCGATTCCGAACGAGGCGACGAAGGTGGCCGCCGCCTCCGCCAGCGTACGGACGACTCCGAAGGCCGGGTCGGTCGTCGCAACCCTCGCCAAGGGGACGGAGGTCAACAAGATCGCCGAGTACCAGGACTGCGAGCTCGTGACGTTCGCCGATCCGAAGGACGCAAGCTCGGTTCTCATGGGATGGGTGACCAAGGACGCCTTCACCGCCACCGCGACGGTGACGGACGCAGGGACGACGGCTGTGGACGGCGGCGCCAAGGACGCGGGGGGCATTTCCGACGCCGGGGCCGCGGCGGACGCGGGCAAACCGGCGACCGCGGCCAAGTGCGCGGCGGGTCAGGAGCTCGTGATGGGCTTCGGCAAAGACGCGATGTGCAAGAAGAAGTGCGCGAGCGACAAGGACTGCAAGAACGCGGCAGCAGGCTCGTGCGCCGTGGCGGCGACGACGACCGGCAAGGTCGCCCGCGTCTGCACGAACGAGTAGGTGATTCCCGTAGTTCGCCGTCGGCGGATCCACCCAGCTCTGAGGTCGTATGACCTCGGACTGGGTCGGACTATGTGGTCGAACTATACCCGGCTGGGTCACTCACGACCTGCCCAAGAAACCTCGCTAGCGGTCGCGCTTTATAGCGATATGTAAGTGATTTCAGGCGGTTGACAAAATACGTGCAGGAGCTGCGGCACAGCGCACCTTATGGCCTGCTTCGTGCTCAAGAGCGGCACATGAACGCAGTCTCCGCCCCCGCCTCGCTTCTCCCCGAGTCTTTCGTCCCCCGCGAGTTGCTCGCACTCCTCGAACAGAGCCCCCGCGCCCAGGAGAGTTTCGGTCGCCTCAACGACCGCGATCGCGCCGGCATGGTCGCCTACGTCGAAGAAGCGAAGCAGTCCTCGGTACGGCAGCACCGCGCCGCGGTCGTCGCGATGAGCCTTTACGGGCTCGCGACCGACCTGCCCGAGGACCGTCCGCTTTCGACCTGAGCGACGTCAGCGCCCAACGACGCGTGCAACCGCGCGAACGAGCTCGCTCGGATGGGTGGGCTTCGACAGGTGCTCCTGATAGCCCACGGCGAGTGCGCTGCGCCGATCGCCTTCGGACGCGTAACCGGTGAGTGCGATGGCAGGAACCTGGCCGCCCGCGCTCGCATCGAGAGCTCGTATCCAGCGCATCAAGGTGTAGCCATCCGCGTCCGGCATTCCGATGTCGGCGACGATGGCGTCGGGGGGCCATGCTTTCATGGCGGTCATCGTCTCGCGTGCCGAAGCCACGGCACGGACCGAGGCGCCGGCGTTTTCGAGAACGCGCCGGATGAGATCGCGCGAGTCGGCGGCGTCGTCCGCGACGAGCACGCGGACCCCTTCGAGGACATTGCGGGGAACGGGGGTTCGCGTTTTCGTAGCTGGTGCTGGCGCCGCCGCGTCGTCGGCAGGTGGCGGGTGTGATGCGGGAAGCTCCACGGTAAACTTCGCTCCCTTGCCTGATCCGCCGCTCGCGACCGCCATCGTCCCCCCATGGAGGTCGACGATGTTGCGCGCGATGGCGAGGCCAAGACCCAATCCGCCGTGCGGGCGGGTCGTCGAACTATCGAACTGACGGAACGTCTCGAAGACGTGCGGTAGAAAGCTCGGCTCGATGCCGACGCCCGTGTCGGTCACGACGATCTGCACGACGTCGCGGTGACGCGAGAGGCGGTGATGCGAGAGGCGCCGATTTGAGAGCGTGGTCGTGACGCGCCCTCCACGCGGCGTGAACTTCACCGCGTTCGACAAGAGATTCCACACGACCTGCTGGAGTCGATCCGGGTCCCCGATGACGACACCGGTGTCATCGTCGATGACCGTCTCGAGCTCGATGGACTTGGCGACGGCGGCTGGTGCCACCGCTTCGAGGGCGGACCGTACCACGTGCGCGCTGTCGACTGGGCGATGCTCGACGCGCAAGGTTCCTCGGGCAATTCGTGACACGTCGAGTACGTCGTCGACGAGCCGCGCGAGCGCGCGTGCATTGCGCTCGATGACCTCGACGCCTCTCTTGGCAGAGTCGCCCTCGAGGGGCTCCTTCAGCATGGACGACCATCCGACGATGGCGTTGAGGGGCGTTCGCAGCTCGTGGCTCACCGTGGCGAGGAACTCGTCCTTGAGCTTGCTCATCGCTTCGATTTCGCGAAGCGCCACCTCATGAGCCTCGTTGTGGCGTGCTCGACCGAGCGCCTGCGCCGTCACGTCTGCCAGAACGCACATGAACGCGCGCTCTCTTCCGCCGAGCGTTCTCCACTCCGCGAAGGCGAACGCGACGACTCCGAGCAGCCGCCCATCGACCAGGAGCGGAAGGCTGGCCTTGGAGCCGGGGAGATGTGGGTTCGAGCCAGCCCCGAACCGCTCGGCGAGCTGCTGCGGCGTCTCCACGAAAACGGGAACCTTCGTCCGGGCGGCTTCCGCGACGGGCGTGCGGGCGTCGACGGCGACGGGATCGTCGAGCCAAGCCTCGGGCGGTGCACCGTGATGGTGCCGATCGATGAGCTCGAGCTTCGTGCCGTCCTCGCTCATCAGCCGAATGGCGCCGCCGAGCGCGCCTATCGCCGCCGCGCCCTCCGCCACGGAGATGCGTGCGATGTCGGTGACCGTGTGGGTGCCTGCCAATAGCCCGGTGATCGTCCGGAGCCGCTCGAGAATCTCCGCCGTGATTTCGGACGAGCTTGCAGGTGTCGTGGGCGGGCGCGCGCTCCGATCGCTCAGCTCGCTCAATAGGACACCCTGCTTGCGACGAGGCGCGAAGCGCGAAGCGACACGAGCCTTTGGTTTCCGCGAGGGGGGCGCTTGTTCACGATGAGTGTGGGCTGAGCGCCTCGCGAAGCGCGATGAGCGCGAGGAATGCCCACCATCGCAAGATACCTCAGTTCGCGCTTTCTGGGTCGCAGACATGGCTTTTCACGCGTTGGGCCCGCCTCAGTCGCTTGGGCGCTTGGGCGCTTGGGCTTTTGCTTCCTTCTCTCTCTCGCTCCTCGTGTCCTCGTGTCGCACGTGTCGCTCACGAGAGAGGTCACCAGCTACACGGCGCTCTGACGTTCCTTGATACTCCTCGAGAGCCCACGGGTGGCATGAGGGCCCTCATTGGAGGATCATCGCTGGAGCGCGGCGAATCCATCCATGAATCGGATGGGGCCATGAATCGGATGGGGCCATCAATCGGATGGGTCGCCGCCGATTCGGGTGGTGCTCACGGGGAGGGGGGCCTTACCCGCGTCGGCGACCCTCTCGAGGAGGGCGAGGAGTGTGTCGAGCCGTAGAGGTTTCGAGACCGATTCGCACGAAAACCGCGGCGCGTCCGGCGCGCCCGAGAGCACCACCACGTGGGTGTTTGCGAGAGCGGGATCGTTACGAATGGTTTCGAGAAATGACCGCCCGTCCATCTCCGGCATGTTGAGGTCGAGCAGAACCAGATCGGGCCGCTTTTCCGAGACGAGCTCGAGCGCCTCCCTCCCATTGCGGGCGCACAAGACGACGTGACCCTCCTCCCTCAAGATGTCTCGCATGGTCTCGACCGTGTCCTCGTCGTCATCCACGACGAGAACCGTGGCACGATGGCTCATGTGGCTCTCCGGTGAAGCCGGACGTACGAGAAGAAACGACGCGCGGCGTACGAGGGGGAGCGGCAGCAAGGAGCGATCCCGCGCCGCTCGTGCTGGATGACGGGAGCGGTCTTGCGTGCGACGCCCGTGCGCGGGAAGAGGGGAGGCGTCGTGTCACGTTGACCGCTCGCGCTTGTCGCTCAAGCATAGGGAATCCCGAAGAGGCCCCTTGGCCCGCACCCCTGAAACAGCGCCCCTTCCATCGTCTCCGACACTCCCCACGTCGTCCTCCGCACGACGGGCGCCGGGAAGCGTGTACCCGAACACGCCTTCGACGACCGCGAGCATTCTCCTCGTCGCCGATCATCTTCCCAATCTGGAAGCGCTGCGCGCGATTCTGGAACCGCTCGGTGAGCGCGTCGTTTGCGCGAGTTCGGGCGCCGAAGCCGTCATTCGCGCGAGCCACGAAGACTTCGCCTTGGTCCTCCTCGACCTGCGCATGCCGGAGCTCGATGGGCTCGAAGCTGCGGCTCTCCTCAAGAAGGCCGATCGCTCCCGCGCGGTGCCGGTCATTCTCCTTACGCCGAGCGAGCCGACGAGCGAGGTCGTCGCCAAGAGCTTCTCGACCGGGGACGAGTTTCTCCACAAGCCTGTCGATCCCGAGGTGCTGCGGACGAAGGCTGCCGCGGCCGTGGCTCGCTATCGGCAGCGCATGGCGCCGCGCGCGAGCGATTCGCGGATCGCTGCCGACCCGACGACCGGCCGACTGAGCGAGCGCCTCATCGCGGCGTTGCCCGTGGACGCTCAGGCCGACGCCGTCGAAGCACTCGTCCGCATCCACAGTGCGCTCAATGGCGAGCTCGACCTCGGTCGAATCGCGCAGCGCCTCATCGACGAGACCACGTCGCTCACGTCGGCGAGCGGAGGCGCGTTCCATTACGCCGTCGGTAAAGGAGCTCGCTCGCACCAAGTGTCGGGATGCTCAGCGATGGACGTCGCGCTCTCGGGCATGATGGATGACGAGATGATGTCCCTGGGGCCGGAGTGTCCGCAGCTCCAAGGCGTCTTCTGCGGTGTCTCGATCCTTCGGCTGAGTGCGCCGTTCGCGCGGTCCGCGGGCGTTCCCTCGCGCGTCGGCAGTCTCATCGCCGTGCCGGTGGTGTCGCGCGACGGGGAGACGACGGGCGCCATCGTGCTCGCGCACGAAGACGCGGGCGCGTTCGACGTCCGCGACGAAGAGCTCGCGGCGGTTGCCGCCCAGCATGCGGCCGGCGCCTTCGAGAACGCTCGCCTCTACGAGGAGGCCAAAGAGGCGAGGCATCGTGCCGAGCTCGCCGAGCTCGAGCTGCGAGCCGGCGAAGCGCGACGGCGCATCGCGCTCGAATCTGCCGGCCTCGGAACGTGGGATTACAACCCGATGACCGGCGCGCTCCGGTGGGATGCGCGTTCGAAGGCACTGTCGGGTCTGGGCCCGGGGGCCATGGTGAGCATTGCCGTGTGGATGGCTGCCGTTCACGCCGACGATCGCGCGCGTGTGGAGCGTGCCGTCCGGCGCGCGCTCGACCCCATGACCTCGGGGGCGTTCGATTGTGAATACCGAACGGTGGGCCTCGAAGACAGCATCGAGCGCTGGGTAGCGGCAAAAGGGCAGGCCATCGTCGAACAAGGCAGCACGGTTCGATTCATCGGCACGCTGCTCGACATCACCGCAAGCAAGCGGATCGAAGAAGAACGCGCGGCCCTCCTCGCACGCGAACAAGACGCGCGCGCCGAAGCCGAGGTCGCGCGCGCTCGCGCCGAGGCCGCGAGCCGTGCGAAAGACGAGTTCCTTGCGACCGTCTCGCACGAGCTCCGCAATCCGCTCAACGCGATTCTCGGGTGGTCGCGCGTCCTTCTCGAAAGCGACGACGAGCTCTCGCACGAACGGCGTCGCAAGGGGCTCGAGGTCGTGGCGCGGAACGCTCGCGCGCAAGTGCAGCTCGTCGACGACATCCTCGACGTCTCACGGATCGTGAGCGGCAAGCTCAGGCTCTCCACGGGCCTCGTCGACGTGCGGATGGCGGTGGAGAGCTGTCTCGACACCGTGCGCTCGGCGGCGCAGGCCAAGGGGGTGCTCCTCGAGTCGGAGTTCGAAGACGAGCCGGGGAGCATCGTCGCCGATCAGGACCGCATCCAGCAGATCCTCTGGAACCTCGCCTCGAACGCCGTGAAGTTCACGCCGCGGGGAGGCGTGGTGCGCATCGCCGCCAAGCGGGAAGCGGATGCCGTGGTCCTGACGGTGAATGACACCGGCGAGGGGATCGACGCCGCGTTCTTGCCGTTCGTCTTCGATCGCTTCCGACAGGCCGACGGCTCCACCACGCGCCTGCACGGCGGTCTCGGGCTCGGCTTGGCGATTGTGCGCCATCTGACCGAGCTGCACGGCGGTACGGTTCAGGCCGAGAGCGCTGGGCTCGGGCACGGCGCGAAGTTCACGGTGTGCCTTCCGCTCTTCGCCGCGCTCGATGCCGACACGGACGGTGACAAGCGCCGGCGGTCTCCGGGGGGCTCGAGTGGTAGCGAGCCCGTTCAGCTCTCGCCGCTCGCCGGGTTCCGCGTCCTCGTCCTCGACGACGAGGAAGACATGCGGGACTTGATTGCCATGATCCTCGAGCATGCGGGCGCAAAAGTCACTCGCGTGCCCACCGTCGAAGACGCCATGCGTTCGCTCGAGGCGTGCGTGCCCGACGTTGCCCTCTCGGATCTCGCCATGCCCATCGAGGATGGGTTCGTCTTCGTGCAGCGTGTGCGGAGCGCCACCAACGAAGGGGTACGTCAGGTTCCGCTCGTGGCGATGACGGCCTATGCTCGAGCGGAGGACCGCCAACGCGTTCTCGCCGCCGGGTTCCAGCGCCACGTCGCAAAGCCCATCAAACCCGCCGAGCTCGTCAGCGTGCTTCGCGAGCTTGCCCGCGCGTAGTGCCTGCGTAGGGACAAAAACGCCCGCGGGCCACGAGACCGGAGTCTCGGGCCCGCGCGCGAGCTAGCGGTTGTCCCCGCCGTGTTCGCCGGGGTTGTGCGTGGCCTGACCCGCACCAGCTCCGCTCGGGGTCGCGCCCTCGGCAGCGGGACGGCGACGGACTCCGCCACGTCTGACGTGAGGGGCCATGCCTCCTTTGCGACCCGCGACGCGCGCCTCTTCACTGCTGAATTGGTGCGCGGTGCCCGCGGAGTGCGCGGCCTTTCCACCTTTGCTCGCGATCTCACGGACGCGCTCGCGGTCCATCGCGGCAAATCCCCGGCGGCGCGGCCGACGCTCCTCGGTCGCGGCGTCGGTCTTCGTTTCGGACGACTCCTGGGTGCCGCCCGTGTTGTTGTCGTCGGCGTTCCACATCATGATGACCACTACTCCTGCGGCGCCTGCGGCGTCGGGCTAGCCGACCCGCCGGCCTTGGGGTTCGGGTAAGGGACGAAGCGACGGCCGTGCCAGTGACCAGGGCCGGGATCGGCGCTCTCGAGCCGGGATTCGCGTGTCGATCCACGACACGCGTGGTGAACTGTCGCCACCAGAGGAGCTTTTTTCCCAACTGGAGCGCGAGCTTGCGCGTGCTCGAGCTCGCCGATACATGCGATGTGCAAGCACGAGATCAGTTGGGCAGCTCCTCCCAGGGACGCCTCACCCAGCCCGCATTGATGCTGCTGCGGTCGAGCAGAACGAGGAGCCCAGCCGCGAGCAGCTCCTCGACGGCGAGACATATTTCGTCGAGCGCGTCGCGCATCTCGGCAGCCCCCGCGTAGCGTTCACGCGCCCGGTAGCGGTTTCGCCAGACCAGCTCCACGCTGTCGATGGTCTCGCGCGCCGTGGTCGAGCAGCCGTCGATGAGGCACGCGTAGATGAGCCGCGCGGCATCGCTGAGCTGCGCGACGGCGGGATGCGACCACTGGATCGCTTGCACGCGCGCGACACCCAGTTGGTCTGCGGAGCTCGGCGTCCGCGCGAATTCGTTCCGACGATTCACAGTTCACCTCCAGACGGCGTGAGCGAGAGACACGGCTTGGTCCTTGGTCTCTGCAAGCAATGGGCGTGCGATCAGCGTCGTTTTTTGCAGGGCGGCCGTGCACGATCGGTCCTGCGGACGATGCTGCTGACGCTCGCGATCGTGTGCGGAGCGCAAGCTCTTTTCGTTGGCCACGCGAAGCCGCGCGAGCGAAGCGCAGCGGAGCAAACGCGCCTGGCGATGGGTGCTCGTCGCCGTTCGACTTCGATCGCCTTGCCGTTCGCGCTCGAACGGGCTGCGAAGGCAACGCTTACGCGTGCGCGCGAAACTCACCGCCTGAAGCGAGAAGGCCTTCCGAACCGAGCGATCGCTCGAGCGCCGCCGGGAGATCACGTGGCACGAGGGATGCTTCGTGTCGCCGCAAGAGAGGGCTGACGGCGCAGAATGAAGGTGCTCATCGTCGAAGACGACCCGGACGTGCGCGAAATGCTCGTCGAGATCTTCCGGGCCTACGACTGGGACGTGCTGGCCGTTGCCGAGACCGCCCTGGCTCTGGCCACGCTGCGACGCGATTCCGTGGATCTCGTCATCAGCGACGAGAATCTCGAAGGCGCCAGTGGGTCTGCGATGCTCGAGGAGGCGTCTTCCGCAGGCCTACTGTTCAACGTCGGTGCGATGATCTACACCGCGGAGCCGCGCGAGCTGCATGTTCCCGACGGCGTACGCGTCCTCCAGAAGCCCCTTGGCGTGTCTTCGCTTCTCGACGCGGCGAATGCCGTCATCGCCCGTTCGGCGCGCTCCTCGCGGCCTTCACGTGCCCGCACGCGCGAGTTCCGCGAGGAGGACTCCGAATCGCCTCCGTCCTCGGCCTGAGCCGCTGCGACGCGTGCGGCGGAGGGGCGTGAGAGGTCGCGCGAAGTCGTCGGGTCCACGCTGACCCCGGCAGCGCAAATTACCCAGGTCTACTTCGACCCGCTCTCCTCGCGAACGCGGCGCCGAAGCACGATCTTCGGTTCGGCGGGCGCGGCGTGCTGCGGCTCGTGCGCGAGCCCGGGATCATCGAGGCCCAAGAGCGTCTCCATGCGGGGACGCGGAGGAAGGTTGACGCCGTGCGGGCGCGATCCGGCGTAAGGAGCCTGGTACTTCGGGATCTCGACGAAGCTGCTCGGGTCGATGGTCACCATCGGCGGAGGAAGCGACGTCTTGCGTGCAGCCGAAGACGCGACGAGCACGATGCGTTTTCCCGATTCCGAGAGAACGAGCGGCTCGATCAGCTTCGGCATGGTGAGCGCCGCGTGATTGAACTCGGCGAAGGGCACTCCGAGCACGGCATCGCGAAAGGCCTTCTCGCGGAAGCCTCCGCCGATCGTCGTGGAGACGGAGATGCGCGTCTTGGCGTCGTCGCCCGTCAGCTCCACGCGAAGCTCGCCGTCGAGCCAATCGCATGCGGTCGTGGCCAGCCGTGCGAGCGCTAGAAAAAGGACCGGTGCGCCGGCACCGGGAGACGCGATTTGCTCGAAGCGCTCGAGCAGGGCCTGCATGCTTTCCGACGAGCTGGCGGCAGCAACGATGTGTCGTTCGCGAAGCTCTGCACAGCGTCCGAGTGACGTGAAGTCCACTATCCCGACACTACCATGCGCTGCGCCTCAGGCGCGCGCGCATCGTCGTGCTGGCGTCACTTCGGTGCTGCACGCGTCACCGTCGTACATCGCTGTGGTCGCGCGGGCCGAAAGGTCGGTCTCGGTCCTCCGCAGCGAGGTGATGAGCACGCGCGGCGCGAACCATTCGGTCGACGGTCATCGGTGCAACGACCTTCGCGAGCTGAGCATCGAAGCCGACCCTGCGCACGATCACCGGGTCGAGGCGCTCGCCCATCCGACTCGCGAGGACGACGATCAGCGGTCGTCGTATGCCGAGCGCAGCGGGGAGCATGAGCGCCGAGCTATCCCGCAAGAAGGGGGCGGTGACGAGCGCGTCGAAGTCGCGTGCGCAGGCGATCGCGAAAGCCTCCGCATACGAGCGCGTCAACTCGACCATGTAGCCGAGCTCGAAGAGTCCGAGAGCGAGGGGCTCGGTGTGCCCTCGGTCCTCGTCGCAGATGAGCACGGTCGGTAGTCTCACGCTCACAACGCGAGCTAACGCACGGTTTGGGCCACGACGGATTCCGTGCGCTTCGGCGTTCTACGCGGACCTGGAGGCCTTCCTCGAGGCCACAACACACAAGGGCGCCACGGTCGAGGCGCGCGTCGGTCCGAGGCGCGCTGCGGTCAGGCGACCCCGCGGCGCCGACTCGTTCGGGGTATCCTGAGAGGCGCCTTGCGAAAGGGTGCGGGGGCGCTGCTGCTGCTCGAGAGCACGCAGGAACTCGAAGGGATCCACGCCGGCGGCGCGGAGGAGGCCGGCTACCACGGCCGGGGCGAGCGCCGTTTTCGGTACGATCACCACGACGCTGTCGCGCTGAAGCGTCTCGCGTCCGGCGTTTCTAGCCATGACGTGGAACCCCATCGTCGTGAGGGTCGCGATGCACTCGGTGCCCAGGAGATGCGGAAGCGCGAGCATGGCTGGCGGCCCCCAAAGCAATGCGAGTGCCCATCGCTTGAGCTGCGACACGCGGCAGTCCGGCGCGCGGCGCATGGTCGGAGGAGTGGCTGAGACGCCGTTTGGCTGATGTTCAGCCGGGGACGCCGACGCGAACCCATCGCCAAGGAACCGGCTTCGCGGTAGGGTTCCAGGTCGTTCATGGGTAACGCGCGCGCGCCGAAGAGCCGTCCCCTCGTCCTCGTCATCGACGACGGCAAGCAGCACGTCATGCTGCTCAAGCTGGCTCTCATGCAGCGCGGTTATGCGGTCGTCGTCGTCCATAGCGTCGAAGGCGCGTGCACGATGCTCCGCGAGCGGTCCGTCAACGCGTTGCTGGTGACGACGCCCCTCGAGGCCGCTGCCGAGGCGCTCCGCGCGATTGGCTCGGCGCGTCCCAGCGTAGCGATGGCCACGGCGCCCGATGGTCCCGACGGCCAGGCCCGCGTTCACGCGGCCGGATTCGACTTCGCCCTCCCGCGCCCGATCGACTTCGCCGAGCTCGACGCCCTCTTGCGCGATCACATGAGCCGGCGCACGAGCGGTGTCCGTGCGCGCGTTCGCACGCCCCGCGGCAACAAGCAGCGCCTGGCCTGAAGCTGGTTCAGGGCGCGTCTACGTCTTCGTCCGACGGCTGACGAAGAGCTTCAGCGAACGCGCGAGAAGCTCGGTGGCTTCGCCGCGCAGGACGACGACCGGCTCCTCGCCCTCGTGGGGAATCGCGTCTTTGCTCGTATCCACGAGGAGCGTCCATGGTTCGTCGCTCGACGCACGAGGAATCGTGAACGGCATGGTCGTGTCCGAGCCGTTCAGGACGAAGAAGAAGTCGTCGTCGTCGAGGCAGTTTCCGAGCTCGTCGACGTCGTCGATCCCTTGGCCGGCGAGGAACAGCCCGAGCGCTGCCGTAGCGGGGTTGCTCCAGTCTGCGTCGGTCATCTCGGCGCCGTCGTGGCGGTACCACATGATGTCCCGGACGTTGGTTCCGCGGATGCGCCGGCCCTTGAAGAACTTCGCTCGATGAAGGGCGGGGTGATCGCGACGAATCGCGATGAGGCGCGTGGTGAAATCGAGCAGGCGCTTCTTCTCCTCGTCGAGGTCCCAGTCGTACCAGGAGAGCTCGTTGTCCTGGCAGTAGGCGTTGTTGTTCCCGCGCTGCGTGCGTCCGATCTCGTCGCCACCGCAAATCATCGGAGTGCCTTGTGAGAGGAGCAGGGTCGCCAGGAAATTGCGCACCTGCCTCCGCCTCAGCGTGAGCACCGAAGGATTCGTGGTCTCTCCCTCCACCCCGCAGTTCCACGACTGGTTGTCGTCGCTGCCGTCGCGGTTGTTCTCGCCGTTCTGCTCGTTGTGCTTGTCGTTGTAGGAGACGAGATCGCGCAACGTGAAACCGTCGTGGGCGACCACGAAATTGATACTCGCGAACGGCGCTCGCCCGCTGTCGGCGTAGAGATCGCTCGAGCCGGTGAGCCTGTATCCGAGCTCGCCGGTGTTGCGTCCCAGGCCTCGCCAGACGGCACGGATCGCGTCGCGATACTTGCCGTTCCACTCGGTCCATCCCACCGGGAAGTTGCCGACCTGGTAGCCACCTTCGCCGACGTCCCACGGTTCGGCGATCAGCTTCACGCGCCCGATGACCGGGTCTTGATGGATGATCGTGAAGAAGCTCGAGAGCTGATCGACCTCGTGCAGCGAACGGGCGAGGGTTGAGGCGAGGTCGAAACGGAAGCCGTCGACGTGCATCTCCGTGATCCAGTAGCGGAGAGAGTCCATGATGAGCTGCAACGTCTGCGGGTGGCGGACATTGAGCGTGTTGCCCGTGCCGGTGTAGTCGAAGTAGTGCCGCCCGCCTCCGGCGAGCCGGTAGTACGTCGGGTTGTCGATGCCCTTGAAGCTGATCGTCGGCCCGAGATGATTGCCTTCGGCGGTGTGGTTGTAGACGACGTCGAGAATCACCTCGATCCCCGCGGCGTGCAGCCGTTTCACCATCTCGCGGAACTCGCGCACGCCGCTGCCGGTCGCGTCGCTCGAGCGATAGCGCACGTCGGGAGCGAAGAATGCGATCGAGTTATAGCCCCAGTAATTGCGCTTTCCGGTGTCGAGCAGGTGTTGGTCGTCCACGAAGCCGTGGACCGGCAAGAGCTCGAGCGCGGTCACGCCGAGCGAGGTGAAGTATTCGATCATGGGATCGCTCGCCAGACCTGCGTAGCGACCGCGGATCTCGGGAGGCACGCGCGGGTGACGAATCGTCGCGCCGCGCACGTGTACTTCGTAGAAGACCGACTTGTGGAAGGGGATGTCGGGAGGCCGATCGTTGCCCCAGTCGAAGGCGGGGTCGACGACCACGCCGCGCGGTACACCTCGGGAGTCGCGCGAGCCCTTCTCGAGATCGCCTTTGGCGCTTCCGAGCTCGTAGGCGAACAGGCCCGCCTCCCAGCGTTCACGCCCTTCGAGGGCCTTGGCGTAGGGATCGAGCAGCAGGTTGTTCGGGTTGAAACGAAGTCCGCGTTCGGGCTCCCAGGGCCCGTTGACGCGATACCCGTACATCTGACCCGGACCGACGTCGGGCACGTAGCAGTGCCACGTGAACCCGGTTCGCTCGCGCATCGAGAGGCGCGTCTCGCTGCCGTCCTCGTCGATGAGACAGAGATCCACGCCGGTGGCGTTCTCCGAGTAGATCGCGAAGTTGACTCCCTTGCCATCCCAGGACGCGCCGAGCGGAAAGGCCTTTCCTGGGAGCACGCGCATGCGAGGTCAACTACGAAGCACCGATCGTGCCGGTCGCGTCACGCCGCACGCGACGGAGCAGGCAGAAAAAGCGCGAGCGCCCCGACGAGGCGCCTCGACACGAACGCACCGACCGGACGACTTACTCCGCGTTCGAGCGACTCGAGCTCTCCGAATCCTCGTCGCGCACGGCTCGCTCGTTGCAGTCGGGCCCGTCCCGATGGCGCGAACCCTCTCGCGTGAAGCGATCGTCGAGCCGCTTCTCAACTCCCTCGAGGTCGAGCGGCACGTACGTGGTCCGCTCTTGATGAGCGTGATCGCGGAGCTGTCTGCGAACGAGCGTCTCGCGCCGGCCTTCGATCTCGCGGCGAGCATGCTCATGACTCTCGACGCGGGCGGATTGGGCGAGGCGGATTTCGCTCGGCAACTGATCGAGCTCCGTGCCCTCGTGCGAAAGCTCTCTCCTCGACGGTCCACGCGGCGACCGAGCGGTGGCGTTCGTGTCGTCGCGCGGCCCACCGCTCCTGCGCTCGGTTCGCCCGTGACCGTGGCGCGAGCCGCGCGGTCGGTCGCGCGCGTTCCCTGAGAGCAGCACTCCGTCGCTCGCGCTGCCCGCGCTGGACGAGGGCAGCGTCAGCCAAGGAGCGCTCGCGCCGCGGATCTTCTATATAGGGGCGGAGCGATGAGCGAGGAGCCCCCCCGAACGAGCGAGCCGGCCCGCGTCTCCGAACGCGCGTCGGGGCGTATTTCCACGCTACCTCAGCCGGCGCTCCAGCGGTTGACCAAGCTCATCGAGCGAGGTTTCGCGTCTCGCACACCGCTGACCTTGCAGCTTCTCGGGCGCCTGCTGCTCCACGCGGCGGCCGTCGGAGCGGCCGTCGGCTTCGTGAGCCTGCTCTTCGTGGAAGGCTTGGAGCTCGCGCAGGTCGTCGTGCTCGAGCACCTCGCGGGGTACGTCCCTCTTCGCGCCGCGGGGGAACAAGCGTTTCCTGGCGGCAACGCGGTGACCTTCAAACCGTGGCTGCTTTGGATCATCCCGGGCATCGGCGCACTTCTCGCGGGGCTCGTGACGAAGCTTGCTCCCGAAACGCGCGGTGGCGGAGCCGACGCGATCATCGAGGCGTTCCACGCCAAGGCCGGCGCCGTGCGCACGCGTGTGCCGTTCGTGAAGGTGCTCGCCTCGATCTTCACCCTCGGCTCTGGAGGCTCCGGCGGGCGCGAGGGCCCGACGATGCAGATCGGCGGCTCGATCGGAGCGATCGTCGGCCGCTACCTGCGCGTGACCGATCGCGAGCGTCGTATCCTCCTCGTCGCCGGAACCGCCGCGGGAATGGCCGCCGTGTTCCGCACGCCGCTCGGCGCCGCGATCCTCGCCGTCGAGGTGCTCCACAAGAACGACTTCGAGTCCGACGCGCTCGTGCCGTCGGTTCTCGCGAGCGTCGTCTCGTACTCGGTGTTCATCTCCTTCTTCGGAGAATCGACGCTCTTCGCCCACGCGCCGAAGTATCCGTTCATTCCGGTCCACCTTCCGCTCTACGCGGTCATGGCGCTCGTCGTCTGCGCGGCGGCCACGCTCTTCGTGTGGACGCTCGACCTCGTGCGCCGCTGGACGTCGAAGCTGCCTTGGCCGCCTTGGGTGAGGCCGGCGGTCGGTGGCCTTGCGCTCGGTATCGTCGCGACGCCGATCATCTACCTGCTCGGTTCGCACCTCGGCGAAGGCCAGGGGCTCGGCATCCTCGGCGGCGGCTACGGCGCCGCGCAGGTCGCGATCACCGGCGCGAGCTGGCTGCCCGAGGGCTGGAAGGCCGTCGAGGTTCTCCTCGTGCTAGGCATCCTCAAGATCGTCGCGACGTCGCTCACCGTCGGTAGCGGCGGCAGCGCAGGTGACTTCGGTCCGTCGATGGTCCTCGGCGGTATCTTCGGCGGAGCCTTCGGCCGCGCGGCGCAGCTCCTCCTGCACGATCCGAGGATCGACCCGGGCGCGTTCGCCCTCGTGGGCATGGGCACCTTCTATGGCGGCCTCGCGCACGTTCCGATCGGCTCGCTCGTGATGACGTGCGAGCTCGCGGGCAGCTACGACCTCCTCGTGCCTCTCATGCTTGCCGAGGGCATCGCGTTCATCGCCCTGCGCAATCGATCGCTTTACCATGCGCAGGTCGAGACCAAGCGCGAGTCGCCTGCGCATCGGGACGAGCTCATCTTCGACCTCCTCAAAGACATCCGTGTCGACGAGGTCATGATTCGTGACCGCCCATTCACCACGTTCCAGCGAAGCTCGCCCGCATCGCAGGTCGTCGAGGCGGTCGCCGCGGCGGATTGGCAAGATGCGTTTCCGGTCCTCGCGGCCGACGGAACGCTCGTCGGCGTGGTCACCGCGGAGATCCTCCGGACGATGGCTTCGGATCCCGACCTTCGCAGCTTCACGCTCGCCGACGATCTGATGGCTTCACCCGTCGCCGTACGCGAGACGGAAGATCTCCATCACGCGCTCGACCTTCTGCTCGCGAGCGGCATGCGCGAGGTCGTCGTGACGAATGCTTCGGGGCGTGTCGTCGGCATTCTCGACCAGACGGAGATCACCGCGGCATATCTCGCGGCGACATCCGAGCGCAAAGCCTGAGGCGCCTTCGGTTGCACCGATCACGGCGCTCTCTGCGAAGCTCGACCGTTCGCGTTTTTCCCCCGCGTCAGGTGCGCTCGAGACACGCTGCCTCTTCCGAAGCGTCGGTCGCGTTGCCACGGTCGCTTGCGAGGAGCATCGAGCACGCTCGGTGGGCGAATTCGCGTGCGGTACGTCGTCGTCATCCTCGGGCTCGTCCTGCTCGTCGGCGGGCTCGCTGCGCTCAAGTTTGCGCAGATCTCTTCCTTGATGGCGTTCGGCAAGAAGGCCGAGGCCGCCGGTCCGCCGCCCGAGGCGGTGGCGACAGCGCATGCCGAACGAACGTCGTGGGAGGGCGCGCTCGGAGCCGTAGGAAGCGTCGCGTCGTCGATGGGGGTGTCACTCAGCTCCGAATCGCCGGGTGTGGTCACGAAGATCGCGTTCGAGTCGGGCAACGACGTCAAGCGCGCGCAGGTTTTGGTCGAGCTCGACACGAGCGTCGAACGCGCGCAGCTCGCGCAGTCCGAAGCGAGACGTGATTACGCGAAGACGACGCTCGATCGCACGCGTTCGCTCGTCGCGTCGGATGCGCTCTCGCAGGCCCAGCTCGACCAAGATCAGAGCGGCTACGATGCCGCCGAGAAGGAGGTTGCCGGGATCAAGGCGCAGATCGAACGCAAGACGATCCGCGCGCCCTTCGCCGGCAAGCTCGGTATTCGCGCGGTCAATCTCGGACAGTACCTGAGCCCGGGAACGCCGATCACCGTCCTCGAGGCGATCGAAGCGGTCTATGTCGACTTCACGCTGCCGCAGCAGCGCCTGGCCGAGCTCCACGTCGGCATGCCCGTGCGCTGCGTCGTCGAGGGCGCCTCCGACCCTCCGCACGAAGGAACTCTGGCGGCCATCGATCCGGCGGTCGACGCCACGACGCGCTCGATTCGCCTCCGCGCGACGGTCCCCAACAAGGACGAGAAGCTCCGGCCGGGCATGTTCGTGAACGTCTCGGTGGTGCTTCCGGTCCGCGAGAATCTGGTCATCGTGCCGGCGACGGCGATCGTGCATGCGCCGTACGGCGACTCGGTCTTCGTGGTGGAGGACAAGAAGCCAGGAACGCCGGGCATGACGGAGACTCCTTCCGGCCAACGGGTGAAGATCGCGCGCCAGCAGTTCGTGCGGACCGGCGAAGCACGTGGCGACTTCGTGGCCGTCGTCGAGGGCGTTGCCCCTGGGCAAGAGGTCGTCACGGCAGGCGCCTTCAAGCTTCGCAACGGCGCTCCCATCGTCGTGAACAACGTCCCCGACGCCGGTGCGCCTCCGCCGCAATTGAACCCGAAACCCGAGAATCGCTGAGCTGCCATGAAGTTCACCGATATCTTCATTCGCCGGCCCGTCCTGGCGATCGTGGTCAACCTCGTGATCCTGGTGGGCGGCATCCAGGCGGCTCGCTCGCTCAACGTGCGCCAGTACCCGCGCCTCGAGAGCGCCACCATCACGGTCAGAACCGTCTACGTCGGCGCGAATGCCGATCTGGTTCGCGGGTTCATCACCACGCCGCTCGAGCGCTCCATCGCCGCGGCCGACGGCATCGATTACGTCGAGTCGCAAAGCGTCCAGGGGCTTTCGACCATCAACGTTCGGCTGAAGCTCAATTTCAATGCCGGCAACGCCCTTGCCGACATCAGCGCGCGTGTGAACCAAGTTCGCGCGGATTTGCCGCCCGAGGCCGAGATCCCATCGATCAACATCGAGCCCTCCGACGCGCAGATTGCAGCGATGTATCTGAGCTTCGCCTCGAACATCCTCGAGGACAATCAGATCACCGACTACCTGATACGCATCGTCCAGCCGCGTCTCTCAGCCCTCGACGGCGTGCAGCGCGCCGACATCCTCGGCGGTCGCGCGTTCGCCATTCGCGCATGGCTCAAGCCCGAACGCATGGCGGCGCACAACATCAGCCCAGCGCAGGTGCGCGCCGCACTCGCGGCGAACAACTTCCTCGCGGCCGTCGGGCAGACGAAGGGCGCGCTCGTCCAGGCCAACCTCACCACGACCACGGACCTCAGGTCCGTCGACGAGTTCAAGAAGCTCGTCGTCTTCCAGAGAGAGGGAACGCTCGTCCGACTCCAAGACGTCGCCGACGTCGAGCTCGGCGCCGAGACGTACGACCAGGACGTGCGCGTCTCCGGGCAGCGTGCGGTCTTCATGGGCATCTGGGTCTTGCCCACCGCCAACTCCCTCGACGTCATCGGGCGCGTTCGCAAAGAGCTAGAGATCATCGATCGCGAGCTCCCCACCGGCATGGAAGCGAAGGTCGCGTTCGACTCGACGACCTACATCGAAGACGCCATCCACGAGGTCGTCCACACGCTCCTCGAGACGGTGCTCATCGTCATCATCGTCATTTTCCTCTTCCTCGGCTCGCTGCGTACGGTCGTCGTGCCGATCGTCGCCATTCCGGTTTCGCTGATCGGCGCCGTGTTTCTCATGCAGGTGTTCGGCTTCACGCTGAACCTGCTCACGCTGCTCGCCATCGTGCTCTCCGTCGGTCTGGTCGTCGACGACGCGATCGTCGTCGTGGAGAACGTCGAGCGTCACGTTCGCCAAGGAACGCCGCCGGTCGAAGCGGCGCTGATCTCGGCGCGGGAGCTCGTGGGGCCCATCGTGGCGATGACCATCACGCTCGCGGCCGTCTACGTCCCGATCGGCTTCCAGGGAGGCCTCACCGGCGCCCTGTTCCGCGAGTTCGCCTTCACCCTCGCCGGAGCGGTCTTCATCTCGGGCATCGTGGCGTTGACGTTGTCACCGATGATGTCCTCGCGGCTCATTCCGGCAGAGCACGGACATGGCTGGCTCGTGCGCCACATCGAGCGCGTCTTCGACCGCGTTCGTCGTGCCTACGATTCGGCGCTCGCGAAGACGCTCCGCGCGCGCAAAGCCGTTTACGTGGTCTGGATGGTCCTCGCCATCGTGATCGTGCCGATGTACCTGTTTTCACCCGCCGAGCTCGCGCCGAACGAAGACCAAGGTGGCGTGTTCACGTCTCTCGACGTTCCGCCGAATGCGAGCCTCGAGCAGGTCAGCGGGTATGCCACGGAGGTCGACCACCTCTTCCAATCCGAACCCGAGTTCGATCACAGCTTCCAGCTGACGTTCTCGACCGGCGGCTTCGGCGGAATGATCACGAAACCCTGGAGCGAACGAAAGCGCACCATCTTTCCGATTCTCGAGTCATTGAATACCAAGTCCGCAGGCGTTGCCGGCGTGCGTGCGCCGATGTTCTTGCCTCCTGCGCTGCCGAGTCCAGGCCTCTTCCCGGTGGAATTCGTGATTTCGTCCACGGCGAGCCATGACGAGATCATGCGTTTTGCCGATCAGCTGGTCCTCGAAGCGCAGCACAGCGGTCAATTCGCATTTCCTCCCGTCACCGACGTGAAGATCGATCAGACGAAGACCGAGATCGTCATCGATCGCGACAAGGTCGCCGCCATGGGCCTGACGATGCAGCAGGTCGGCTCCGACTTGGGCGCGGCTCTCGGCGGGAACTTCGTCAATCGGTTCAACATCGACGGTCGAAGCTACAAGGTCATTCCGCAGGTCCAGCGCGTGAGCAGGCTCACGCCTGACCAGCTGGAGCAGATCTACATCACCGGTCCCTCTGGCGAGCTCGTGAAGCTCGGCGCGGTCGCCACGCTGAAAGACTCCATCGAGCCGCGGACGTTGAATCGTTTCCAGCAGCTCAATTCGGTGAAGCTGTCAGGCGTTGCCACCCGCTCGCTCGACGGTGCGCTGAAGGTGATGGAAGACACCGCGGAGAAGACGCTGCCGCAGGGCTATCACATCGACTACACCGGCGAGTCGCGTCAGCTCCGGCAGGAAGGTGGCAAGTTCCTTCCCGCGATGGGCCTTGCCATCCTGCTCATCTTCCTGGTGCTTGCCGCGCAGTTCAATTCGTTCCGCGATCCACTCGTCATCCTGGGCGGGTCGGTTCCGCTCGCGATGTTCGGTGCGCTCATCTTCACGTTCTTGAAGTTCGCAGGTCCACCAGGACTCCGCTTCCCGCTGACTCAGGGATTCACGACCACGCTCAACATCTATTCGCAGGTCGGACTCGTCACCCTCATCGGGCTCGTCTCCAAGAACGGAATCCTCATCGTCGAGTTTGCCAATACCCAACAACAATTGGGGCTCTCGAAGATCGAAGCGGTGCGCGTTGCTGCCGAGACGCGCCTCCGTCCGATTCTGATGACCACGATCGCGACGGTCGCCGGGCACTTCCCGCTCACCTTGGTGACGGGGCCCGGCGCCGTGGCGCGTAACTCGATCGGCGTGGTGCTCGTCGGTGGGATGGCCATCGGAACGGTGTTCACGCTCTTCGTCGTGCCCGCCGTCTACGTGCTCATCGCCAAGGATCACCAACGCGAACGACTCCATCGCGCAAAGCTCTCCGTACCGCCCGGAACGGCAGCTCAGCCTGCGGAATGAGTCTTCGCGCTCGGTTCACCACCACCGGGCGGCGCGTACGTCAGAGCGAACGCGAGAACGTCCGGAACGCTTCGACAGCTTCCTCGATCGACTTGCGTGATGCGTCGGAAGCCTCTTTGGCGTGTTTGCGCGCCTCGAACAGCCTCGGTTCGAGCTTCTCGTTCCACGTCGACTTTGCGTCCATGTTCGCGAGGTGAAGCTTCACCTTGATCTCGTCGGCAAGCTGCTCGAGCTCCGACACGACCTCATCGAGCGCTTTGCCCGGCTTCATCTTGGTTCCCATTCGTCACTCTCCTTTCGGGGCCGGGAGCCATGCATACGGCGCACCAAGGCGAAGCGTGGGCGGCGTTGTCGCATGGTTTTCGCAGGACGAAACGGGATGGCCACGCGTGCATCTCCGCTTTTGCCGATTCAGTCGGGCTTCGGCGGATGCGAACCGACGCACGAACGCGATCACGCGAGTGCCGCTCGTCACGCGCTCGCGCTCGTCGTGTTCGCGATCCTGATGACGTTTTTCCTGTCACCGTCGAGAACGCCAGCACCTCCCTCGACGGGCCAGCTCGCGCCCTCCAACCCTTCACCGATGGCGTTGTCCGAAGCCGGGCGCGCGACTTTCGGGGACGACGATCCGACGGCACCGGCAGCTTGCGGGACTTTTCGTGCCGTCGAGAGCTCGGACGCCGTTCGGATCGCAGGCAGGAAGCTCTTCCACGTCGACGAGACGACCGGGCTGTCAATCGTCGACCTGACGGACATCGAGCGTCCGCGGCTCCTCGGCGGAAGCGCGTTCGTAGGGATGCCCCTCGCGCTGTACGTGCAGCACGGCATCGCTTGGGTGGCCTTCGTGGATTGGGATTCGGCGCCGAGCGGCAGCAGAACCGTCCTTCGTGCCGTCGACGCACGCGCCGAACCACCGAGGTCGCTCGGTGAAGTCGTGCTGCCCGGGGTCGCGCGCGACGTGCAGTCGAGTGGCGATGTCCTCTTCGTTCTCCGCACCGACGACCCGAGGGAAGGGCGCGTGCTGTCGTTCGCGCTACGCGAGGGCACGCTCACGAAGATCGACGAAGCGCGCGTCCTCGGGGCGCCCGAACGAATCGTCGTCTCTCCTTACGGCCTCGCGGTGATGGGAACGCGCGCGTCTTCGACCGAGGTGTCGTGGCTCGAGTTGCCGCTGGAAGGCCTGCCCGGAACGATGACGCCCACGGCCTCGCTCGAGGTGCCCGGCGCGCTCCCGCGAGCCGAACGGCGAAGTCAGTACTGGGCTTCGGTCGACGAAGACGGCCTCGTCCGGCTCGTCACCTGTGCTTCGGACGAGTGTGGCTCGGCAACGCTGCGAAGCCTGGATTTCGGCGGTTCGGTATCAAGAGCGCGCGTGCGCGGGGCCCTGGGACTCGGCGCCGTCTCGCTCGCGCGCTTTGCCGACGGGAAGCTCTACCTCGCACACTCCGAGGGCAACGCGACCTCCCTTCGCGTGGTCGACACCACACGGCCGGAGGCTCCTCGGGTCGTTGGCCGAACGCGCCTCGACGGCGCCGCCAAGACGGTCGTTCCTCTCTCCGAGCGATTGGTCGTTCTCGGCACGCTGGCCGACGAGGCGAAGCGACGCCTCGTCGTTCAGAGCGTCGATCTCGCGGCGCAGGAGTCGCCGAAGGTCGTCACGAAGGCCGTCTTCGGTGACGACGCCACCTGGTCTCCCGCCGAGAGCTCGGACGCCGCGCTCTCGACCGATTCGCATGCCGAGGTCGTCGCGCTCCCTTATGTCACCTGGCACCCGCGCGACGGTGTGCTCGAGCATGCAACCGCGCTCGCATCGCTCCGCGCGAGCCGCCCTGCCGCCGTCACCATGCCCTTCGAAACGACGACGAACTGGGGCTCGCGTGCCGTGGTCGACCAGGGCAGGTTGCTCGCCGTCGGCCCCGATGGAGTTCGCGCGATCGGTCGCGGTGTCGAAGAAGAGCTCTCGCGCTGACGCGTTGTTTGTTGTCTCAATGAGGCAGCTAGAGCACTGGAAGATGCTTGCGCGGCGCCGCTTGGGCGAAGAGCGAACGGAGCGCGACGCGGCGTCCTTCTCCGCCGTCGACAGCGGACTGCCGTGCCGCGAGGCGCTGCTCGAACGGTCCGAGTGTGAAGAGCGCTTCCGCAGGGAGTTCTTCGAGGGGCAGGCCGCCCTGTTCGTTCTTCGGACAGATGTCTCGCGACTCGACGATCTCCGCCGCGCCGTCGTGCTCCTCTTCGTCGAGCCAGCGCAGCGGGAGGCCTTGTGTGCGGCACACGTAGGGCCGCTCGGCGTAGATGCGGCAGCGCCCTTCGTCGTCGAGGAACGCGCAGGCGCCTTCGGCGTGGGGGATCCCCTCGGCAAGGAGCGAGGGGTGACGTTTGGCGATGAGCGCGGCTTCGATGGTGAACACGGTCAACCCGTCGGAGCAGCAGTCCGAACATCCGGCCCGACAGCGAAGGCGCTCGGCGTGCGCCGTCAGGAGCGGCTGCGCCACCTCGTCGGCGACCTCGTGCAGGCGGTCGACCCAGGCCACGACCTCGGAGGGAATGTCGTCGAAGGGCTTGTCCGTCATCGACCCACGTGGCTACCGCGGCTCTTGCGCGCCGTCGAGCACGACACTTCGGAGTGATAGACTTTTCTCGTGCTTCGCGTGACCGTGGTCGAGCTTCCTGCCGTCTGGGACGATCGCCTGGGCGTTCTCGCCCTGCTGGACGACGAGCTGGCGCGCGGCCCGTCGACCGACCTCGTGCTTCTGCCCGAGGCGGCGTTCACCGGCTACGTCTCACCACGGGGATCGTTCGATCTGAGGCGCTTTGCCGAGCCTCTCGATGGCCCCACGATCGGCGCCGTCTCCGAGCTCGCGCGTAAACACCGAACCTCGATCGTGGCGCCGCTCGTCCTCCGCGAAGGGGCCGCATGCTTCAACGCGATGGCCGTGGTCGACGAGCGAGGCGCGACGGTTGCCGTGTATCGCAAGCGGCACCCCTGGTTTCCCGAGCGGTGGGCGACGGCCGGAACGACCGAGCCACCCATGTTCGAAGTCCAAGGCGTGCGCGTGACGATGGGCATCTGTTTCGACGTGCACTTCCTCGCCGACGACGCGACCGATGCGCTGCGCGGCTCGGACCTGCTTCTGTTCCCGAGTGCTTGGGTGGATGAGGAGGACACCAAGATCCCCACCTTGGCTCGGCTCGCGCGTCGGTTCGAGATCTCCATCGCCAACGCGAACTGGGCACCCGGCGTGGTGCAGCTCCCGGGACAAGGTGACTCGTGCATTCTCGATCCGGAGGGACGCATCGTCTCGGCCGTTCGGGCCGGGGAGACCCGCGCCGATGCCGTCGTCGAGCGGCGCCGCTGACGTGACGCGCGCTTGCGGTTGCGTGGCGATCTTCCGCGTGGCGGCTTAGTACTTGCACGCTGATCGACATGCAGCGCACGGGACTCGTCGTCGTCACCGCGGCGAGCGGACACGTAGGTCGCGAGGTCGTCCGCGTCCTCGCATCGAAGGGGCATTCCGTGCGCGCAGCGGGGCCTTCGCTCTCGGCGTTGCGCGCGGCTCATGGCGACGCCGTTCCGACGGCGCGCCTCGACTTCCGCGATCGAAGCACGTTCGAAGGCGCGCTCGAGGGCTCGTCGGGGCTCTTTCTCGTGCGGCCGCCCGCGATCGCCGAGGTGAAGTCGACGCTCTTGCCCTTCATCGACGCGGCCGTGAGCAGCGGCGTGGAGCACGTCGTGTTCCTCTCCGTGATCGGGGCCGGCGAGAACCCGCTCGTTCCGCATTACCTGGTCGAGCAACACCTGCGGTCGACGGTGGAGGGGTACACGTTCCTCCGGCCTGGCTTCTTTGCCCAGAACCTCGGAGGTGCCTATCGCGACGACATCGCGAGCGACGGCAAGCTATTCGTGCCCGTCGCCCACGGTCGGATTGCGTTCGTCGACATCCGCGACGTGGCCGAGGTCGCGGCGGTCGTCTTTGCCGATCCCGCGGCTCACCGCGGCAAGGCTTACACGCTGACGGGGCCCGAGGCCGTGTCGTTCGAGGAGGTCGCGGAGCTCCTGTCGGAGGTTCTCGGCCGTCGCATCAAGTACGAGCCGGCGAGCGTGGTGAGCTTCGTGCGTCACCTGCACGACCGCGGCTTGCCGCTCTCGCAGGTGGCGGTGCAGACCGTGCTGCACGTGGGCTTGCGCTATGGGCAAGCGGAGCACGTCGATCCGACGCTCGAGCAATTGCTCGGACGGCGCGGGCACACGGTCGAGCGCTACGTGCGCGACCACCATCATTTGTGGCGACCGTGACCGTTAGCGCGCATCGGGCGTGGTTCCGTGGAGGACGACGTCGAGGTACGCCTCGAGGGCTTCGCGCGCCGAGAAACGATCGTCGTACGCGAGCCGATCGCCGAGCGCCATGAGTGCGCCCCACGTCATGTAGGCAACGAGCTCGGTGTTCATCGGGCGACTCTCGCCGCTCTTCACGGCGCGGGCGAACATCGGTTCGGCGCCGGTGATCATGTCGTGGAGCGCGGCGCGGGCTCGGCGCGCGAGGTCGGCGTCCGTTCCGTAGGCGACCTGGGTGAGGAGGTTCGTCATCATCCGGTACGGCTCGATGCGATGGATCACGGCGCTGGCTCGCACGCGGCCCTCGTCGCGGTACGAGAGTTCGTGGGTCATGTCGGCGCGCTCTTCACGGCTGAAGACGGCGAGGCGAAGGCGTTGAAGGCAATCCACGAAGAGGTCGGCTTTGCTGGGAAAGAGGCGATAGAACTTGGCCTTGCCGATGCCCGCCTCGCGCGCGATGTCCTCGACGTGCACGGCGTCGTAACCGCGCTCCACGAAGGCGCGAGCGGCCACCACCGCGATGGCGTCGCGCGCGGCGTCGTCGTTCGATCGGACGCGAGGCTCCTTGGCTTCGGTCGGCGTCGAGGCCTCTTTGCGTGCCTGGGTTCGAGCGTCTCGTTTGGCGAAGCGGCGTCGAATCTCGTCGAGTGGGATCCCTCCGCCACGGAGGTGCGCAATCTCTCTGAGCCGCGTCACGTGTGCGTCTCCGTAGAGGTGCAAGCGCGTTCCGTGACGCGTCGGCGGAGGGAGCAGACCGAGGTTCCGATAGAAGTGGATGCTCGAGCGCCCGGTGGACGAAACCCGCGCGAGCTCCGAGATCTTCATTCCCGCCCGTCGTTCACCGCCCCGAGACGTCATTCATTTTGTGTAATGCAAGATGGCTCGCATGCCAGCACTGCGCGGGGAATCGCGGTCGATTTCGAGTGAAACTCGTTGGTCCGCTGCTACAGACACGTCGCGTCCCACGCGAGGTTCATCCATGCTGCGTCGTCGCTTCCAGGCATCGTCGATCTCCGTCGTCACGGTTCTTTCGGCACTCGCACTCGCTTCCGGCGGGACGGCGTGTGGAGGCTCTGACGATCCGGCCACGGATGCGCCCGTCGCACAGACGCCGGACAGCGGAACGTCGACGACAGGCAGCACGCCCGGCACGGGTGGTGACGGGGCGGCGAGCGACGCCGCTGGTGACGGGACGGCGAGCGATGCCTCGACGACGAGCCGCTGCAAGGTGACGCCCACCAGCGTGTCGTGCGAGCACAACGTGACCAAGCTCACCGCCGGCACGGCAACGCGCGACGTGTATTGGCAGACGCCGACGACACCGCCGCCTGCTGCCGGCTATCCGGTGGTCGTTCTCTACCAAGGCTCGTTCGCGGGACCGAGCCTCACGTGGGGCGAGCTCGGACCCAATACGGTGTTCGGCGGCTTCTACCAAGGCGTCTTGCAGGCGAAGCTCCTCGACAGCGGCTTCACGGTGATTGCGCCGTCGGCCGCCGTCGGCATTGCCTGGCAAACGAACTCGGGCCTTCCGTGGGACGCGACGACGGACAAGGACGTCATCGACGCGCTTCTCGCGGACGTTGCCGCCGGCAAGTACGGACCGGCCGACATGACGCGCCTCTATGCGACGGGCATCTCGAGCGGCGGCTACATGACGAGCCGCATGGCCGTGAGCTACGCCGGGAAGTTCCGCGCCCTCGCCATCCAGTCGGCGAGCTACGCCACCTGCATCGGACCGGTGTGCAACGTGCCCTCGGAGCTGCCGAAGGACCACCCGCCCACGCTCTTTCTCCACGGCGAGAAAGACACCACGGTGCCGCTTTTCACGGCCCAGGCGTACCACGACGCACTCGGCCACGCGGGCATCGAGACGTCGATGATCACCGATCCGGACGCGGGCCACCAATGGCTCGAGCAGTCGCCGGACCGCATCACCGACTGGTTCACGAACCACTGAAGTGGCCGGCCTCGGGCCTCCGATCTCGACAGATGGAGATCGGACGAGCTCGTGAAAATCCGCTGCGCGCGGCACGTTTGCGCCTTAACAATTGCTAATGAACCGTGTGCACGCGGTTCATGTTCCCCTTGCATCCAAAGATTGATGCAGGCAGCAATTCGGGGAGCCGTGAGCGCAACCGCAGACCAAATTTCCGTGGTGCTCGTCGAAGACGACGACAAGCTGGCGCGCCTGACGGCCCGTTACCTCGAGTCGCACGAGCTGGTCGTTACAGTCGTGGCCGACGGTCCTTCGGCGATCGCGAGTGTGATGCGTTCACGCCCCGACGTCATTCTCCTCGACCTGATGCTTCCGGGCATGAGCGGCCTCGAGGTCTGTCGCGAGCTTCGTACCCGCGTCGACACGCCCATCATCATGGTGACGGCGCGCGGTGAAGAGGCCGATCGCGTCCTCGGCCTCGAAGGCGGCGCGGACGACTACATCGCGAAGCCGTTCTCCTCGCGCGAGCTCCTGGCGCGCATTCGGGCTCACGCGCGTCGTGCGCGCGGCACGATCGGTCCGAGGAAGGAGCTGCGGGTGGGGCGCATCACCGTCGATACGGAGGCGATGAAGGCAACGCTCGACGGCGAAGCGCTCGCCCTGACGACCTACGAGTTCCGTCTGCTCAAAATCCTGGCCGAGCGGGCGGGGCGTGTGCTCAGCCGCGAGCAGCTCGTCGACCTCGTTCGCGGTAGCGCCGAGGAGGCCTTCGATCGTTCGGTGGACGTGCACGTCTCGCACTTGCGCGCCAAGTTGGGCGACGACCCCAAAGCCCCGGAGCTGATCAAGACCGTGCGCGGGGTGGGGTACATGCTGGCGCTCGAACGGAGCTGACGTGCGGCGTCCGAAGCTCTTCGAACGAGGCTCTCGGCTCGCGCTCCGCATCTACCTGATCGGACTCGTCCAGTTCCTAGTCGTCGCCATCGGCTTGGAGATGAACCGGCGCGCAGGGGCGCCGCGCATTCCGCCGCCGATCGGGCCCGACGTCCACTACGTGGCCGACACCCTGGCGCGCGTTGCCGAAGACCCTCCGTTGCTCGCGCAGGAGCTCGATCGCGTTCGAAGCATCTTCCACTGGGCCGTCACCGTTCGTGACGACACCGGCGAGGTTCTCGGCCAGACGCGCCCCGAGGAGCTGCCGTCCGGAAAGGTCATCGTTCGGGGCTCGCTCCCCGTCACGTTCGCGGACGGACGAGGCGGCACCGTCGACTACGTGGTGCCCCTTCGCGGACCACGGCCTCGCGCAGGACCGGGGTTCGTCGTTCCTATCGCACTCATCTTGCTCGTCGTCGGCGTGGCCTCGATCCTCACGTCGCGTGCGCTCACGAAGCCGCTGGCGCGCCTCACACAAGTGGCGAGGGACTTCGGCGCCGGAAAGCTCGACGCCCGCGCGCACATGAAGCGAAGCGACGAGCTCGGGGAGATGGCCAGAACCTTCGACGACATGGCCGACCGCATCGCCGCGCTCCTGCTCGCGGAGAAGGAGCTGCTCGCGAACGTCTCGCACGAGTTGCGAACGCCGCTCGCGCGTATCCGCGTGGCCCTCGACCTCGCCAACGAAGCCGATCCCCGTGACGCCGTGGAGTCGCTCGGCGACATCGCCGAGGATCTAGGGGAGCTCGAGCGCCTCGTCGACGACGTTCTCGCCGCCGCACGCCTCGCGCTCGACGATGGTCCTTCGTCGAGGACCAGCTTACCGATCCGACGCGAGCATCTCGAGCTCGGCGAGCTCATCGAAAAGGCGATGACGAAGTTTCGCGGAGCTCATCCCAATCGGACGCTTCGCGTGCAAATCGAGGCCGACCTACCGCCCGTTCTCGGCGACGCCATCTTGCTTCGCCGCGTGGTCGACAACCTGCTCGACAACGCTCACAAGTACACCGAAGACGCGAGCCAGCCGATCGCGATTGTCGTGCGGCGCGAGTCGGATGGTGTGACCATCGAAGTCCAGGATCGCGGAGTGGGCGTGGCCGAGGAAGACGTGAAACGCGTCTTCGAGCCGTTCTTCCGGGCCGATCGGAGCCGCACGCGCTCCACCGGCGGATTGGGGCTCGGTCTGGCACTCTCACGACGGGTCGTCGAGGCTCACGGCGGCACCATCGCCTTCGAGAGCAAGCTCGGTGCCGGCACGATCGCCCGCGTGCATCTGCCCTCCGCCGCAACGTGACCACGCCGAGCAGGCGGGCTCAACAATTCCAAACGCGCGAACAAGGCCGACGCAATGTCCTGACCGCATGGTCGAAGGCGGAGGTTCCGAGGATGGAAAGCCTACGCTTCGCAGGATTCGCTTCCGCTCTTTCGCTTTCGCTGGTTGTCGCCGCGTGCGCGCAGAGCGCCCAGGAGTCGTCGACCGCACAAGGTCAGCAAGGACTCAGCACATCGGACGGCGGTTCGGGCGGTCACCCGCACGACGGCCGCCATCATGGCCCGCCGCCCGCCGCCTTCGATGCATGCACCAGCAAGGCGACGGGCGATGCCTGCACGGTCTCGTTCGACGACAAGCAAATCAACGGCAAGTGCGCGGCGCCGCCGCCCGATGCCGAGGACAAGCGTTCCTTCTGCGCGCCCGAAGGCGGACCCGGCGGACCGCACGGTCGCCCGCATGGGCCGCCTCCTGCCGAGGCATTCGCCGCCTGCGATGGCAAGACCGAAGGCGCGAGCTGCGACGTCGCGTTCGACGGCGGCACGCGTTCGGGCAACTGCATCGTGCCTCCGTCCGACAGTGGCGAGAAGCGCCTCGTCTGCGCGCCGCCGCGTGGTCCCGGAAGGGGGCCCGGCCACCCCTGAGTCGGCCCTCGCCGACGCACGAAAGCCCGGCAACCTCGCGGTTCGCCGGGCTTCGTTCATTTGGGATCAGGCGGTTCGCCGGAAGACGACGGTGAGATTGTTGGCCGGCATGCGGACGGTCTCCTCGTGGACGAACCCGTGGGCAGCCGCGCTCGCGACGACGTCGTCGAGGTTGCGGACGCCCCAGGCCGGATTACGCGCACGCAAGCCCTCGTCGAAGCTCGCGTTGCTCGGCGCGGTGTGGACGCCGCCTTCGCGGAAGGGCCCATAGAGGACGAGCGCGCGACCAGGCGCGAGACGCTCGCTCGCCCCGCGCAGGAGTCCCTCGCATGCCTCGATCGGCGCGATGTGGATCATGTTGATGCACACGATGCCGTCGATGGGCCCGACCGGCCAAGCGCTCATCGTCGCGTCGAGCTGGATGGCCGGACGCACGTTCGACATGCCGGCGAGCGAGACCCACGCGTCGATGCTGGCCAGCGCCGTGGCGTCGAGGTCGGACGGCTGCCAGACGAGGTGAGGCAGCCGCTCGCCGAAGAAGGCGGCGTGCTCGCCGCTTCCGCTGGCGATCTCCAGAATCGTTCCAGGAGTCGCGAAGACGCGGGATAGGACTTCGAGAATCGGCTCGCGATTGCGAAGTGTGGCCGGGGCGTGTCGCCGTTCTCCCAATGAATCGGTCATGCGACGTCCAATCCTTGATTCATCACGGATTCGAGTACTTGCAATGCCGTATTGAAGGCAGAGGTCGAAACATCGATGTCGGACCCGGCTCGGAAGAGCTCGTCCGACGATATCTCACCGAGTGCAACGGCGCTGACCATGCGGGCGACCACGGAGGCCTGCCTCGCCGCCGGTCCATACCCGCCGTTTCGCAGACCACGAGCCTTCTGACGAAGCTCCCAAGCCCAGGGCGTCGCGATCCGGTGCCGTTTTTCCGGATCCTGCGCGAGGCTGCCCAAGATGTAGAGGGCCGCGGCGACCATGGGCAGCGAGTCACTCCGCTTGAACTCCTCGATCACTGCCAGGTGGGCCAGCTGCGCGGAGTTCGCTGCGTTTGCTGCCTTCGCTGTCTCGGCTGAGTCTTTCGAAGTGATCGAAGTCATTGGCGAATATCAGGATTCCAAGGTTCGGAGCCAGATCTCGAGATCAGATCTCATGAACACGTGGTGAGCTGGAATTGCGATCAGTGGTGTCATTTATATAAACCACAGATCTCGTTTGCAACGCGTTTCGATCTGATCATCGAAATATTTATCCACAGATCGATCTGTGGATTCGCGGTGGGAAAGTGCATCGAGGTTTCCGCAGACCTGCGAGGCTCGCGCGAGCAACACGGGAGCGGAAGCGTCCTCTCTTCTCGTCGTCGTTTGCACGGCGCGCGTGTGCGCAGAGGGCTGTCCACCCCGCCACGCGACAGGCGCGCTCTCGCGCGAATCAGCCGCGACGCTTGGAAGCGGTCTTCTTCGACGTCGTCTTCGTGCGGCTCGTCTTGGCCTTCGCGGCGCCGCCGAGATGCGAGACGCTCTGCCACGCGAGCTTGGGGAACGTTGCGCGCATGAAGGTCGGATCGAGCTCCGCCCCCGCGAGCCATCGCCGGCACGCTTCGTGACTCGGACCGAGGAGCACGACGTCGAAGAGGAGCGGCGACCACGCCGGCAGAGCGCCTTCGGCGATGAAGCGACCGACCGCCGTCGTGATCGGCGCGAGGCTCTGGGCTTTCTGGGCCTGCAGCTCGAGCGTTGGCTCCGGCGTGAACTCCAGCGCGAACGCCTGATACATGAATCGCGCTTCGTCGCGATGGGTGAGCACCCACTCGATGTGGGCATCGACGAGGGCCGTCACCGCTTCCTCGGCGCTCTTCGCCGGAACGACGCGCGACGCCAGGTGGCCCGCCAGCCGGTCGAACGTGCGCGCGAGTAGGGCGAGTGTCAGCCCGGGAAGTCCGTCGAACAGGTGATATACGCTCGACGGGCTCGCCCCCGCTTCCTTGCGGATCTCCTCGATGCCGGTGCCGAGCACGCCGCGCTCGGAGAAGCATCGCAACGCCGCATCCAGCAGCGCTTCGCGGCGCTCGCGTCCGTCTCGGCGGGGCGATTTCACGCGAAAAACGATAGTGCCGCGGCCCCGTGACCAGCAACTGGAGGATTTTTCCAATTAAGATTTGGCGGAGCTAGCCTCTTGCCATGCCTGATCTCGTTCTCACCGGCGCCACCCGTGGAATTGGTCATGCGCTCGCGCTCGCCCTGGCGAATCGTCGCGATGGCACGCGCCTGCTGCTCGCCGCACGTGACGAGGCGCGCCTGGAAGCGCTTGCCGGCGAGTGTTCACGCGTCGGGACGGACGCCGTTGCCGTGCCCGGCGACCTGGGAACGCTGGCCTCCGCACGTGATCTCGGCGAGCGACTCGCAAAGCTCGTCCGCCCGGGGGCCACCTTGGTCCACATCGCCGGGCTCTGGCCCTCGAGCCGCGAGTTCGGTCCGGATGGATTCGAGCGAGCCTTCGTGGTCAATCACCTCGGCGGGCTCACCATGCAAGCGCCGCTCCTCGAGGCGGGCCTCCTGCGCCGCGTGATGGTGGTGAGCGCGGGGCTCCTGGTCAAAGGCCGCTTCGATGCGACACGCACGCCGACGGGAGACGACTTCTCGGCCATTCGCACCTACTGCACGACGAAGCTCTGTTTTGCGGTCGCGATGCGCGACGTGGCGGCGGCCCATCCGGACGTCGACGTCGTCGTCCTTCACCCCGGTGTCGTGCGCACCGACCTCGGCGCACGCAAAGGGCCGCTCGGCTGGCTTCTCTCACTCGTCAAACGAAGTTGGGAATCCCCCGAGACGTGCGCTGCGCGGCTCGTACGAATTCTCGATCGCCCGCGCTGGTCCCAACCGGGCCAAGCGAAATGGCTCGTCGAAGAGGAAGAGCAATCGTGGCCCCCGGTGACGGAAGATCCGGCAACCGTCGCCGCGATTCGTCGAGTAACGGCAGCGAGCCTCAAGACCGAAGAGCTGGCGTGACGACTTCGGCGTATTTCGCGCCTCAGAGGTCGATGCGCCGGAAACCGTGCTTGTCGACGAGCTCGCGTTCGAAGCCGGGGAGGTGCGCGCGGCCCATCACGACGATGGCGGACGAAATGGTGGGATGGTCGGCGAGCATTCGAATCGTGCCTTCGGCCATCAGGGTGTCCCGGAAGGTGAGAATGCCTACGGCGGGGTGGAGGAGCCAGCTCCAGGAGAATCGTCGCAGGAGAACGGCCGGCACCAGCATGACGAAATGGAGCTCGAAGAGAACTCCCGCGACGCCGAGGACGCCGAGAATGGCATCGAGCGCCGGCGGCACGTTGGGCAGTAGCTCACGCAGAGCGAGGAGCACGAAGTTCGTCCACACGACCGCGAAGAACGCCGTTAGATAGGCCGACCCCACGTGGAGGCCGAAGGGCATGCTCTTCGCGCGCTCGACTTCGACCGTGTAGCCGAACGGGAGCTGCTTCGCGTCGGTGATGGAGCTGTCTTTGACGAGTCCGAACGACAGCGCACGAAGGATGGCTCGCGGCGCGTGGATCAAGAAGCCGAGGAGGCGCCCCGCGAAGACCTGACGCGTCTGGAACGTCTCCACCCCTCGGAGCTCGAACTGCTCGAGCACGTCGCGGCCGAGCTTCGAGGCGTGCTCGAGCTTGAGGTGGGCTTCGCCGAGCGTGACGAGGACCCGCGAGCTTCCGTTGTCGCCCGGCGCGAGATAAACGCGAACCCCGTAACTGAGGGGCGTTTCGGCCGCGCGCCGGAGTGCTGCGCGCGCGCTCTCGGAGAGGCTCGTCATGCCTCTATCTTAGGCGTTCTCGCCGGCTCTCTTGTCGGGTTTCGGCGAGCGACCGAGCGGCCTGAGGAGCGCGGCCCAGTGACGCTCGACCTGACCGCACGTCAGCGTTCGCTGTCGAGGTGGTGCATCTGCTCGGCGCCGTAGCGAGTTCCGGCGACGGCTTCGGCCGGCACGGCGCGTTCGATGCGCGCGACGTCGTCGTCCGACAGGTCGAGGGCGAGGGCACCGAGGGCCTCTTCGAGCTGGGCGACCGTGCGCGAGCCGATGGTGGGAACCAGGCCACGGCCCTTGCCCTTGGCCAGCACCCACGCGATGGCGAGCTGCCCGGTCGTCGCCCCGCGTTCGGCGGCGATCGTCTCGAGAGCGGCGACGAGCTGGCGGTTTCGCTCGCCGGCCTCGCCCATGAAACGCGGGAGGACGGCGCGGTAGTCGCCCTTGCTCTGCACCTTCGAGCCCGAGAGCAGTCCGCGTGAGAGCACGCCGTAGGCGGTGACGCCGATGCCGAGCTCGGCGAGAACGGGGAAGATCTTCTCCTCCGGTCCGCGGCTCATGAGCGAATACTCGATTTGCAGATCGGCGATGGGATGCACGGCCTGGGCGCGTCGGATCGTCTCCGGGCCGACCTCCGAGAGCCCGATCGAGCGGACATAGCCGGCCTTCACGAGATCGGCGATGGCGCCGATGGTGTCCTCGATGGGCACGCTCGCGTCGAGTCGTGCGGGGCGATAGATGTCGATGTGATCGACGCCGAGGCGCACGAGGCTGTAGGCCACGAAGTTCTTCACCGCCGCGGGCCGCGCGTCGAAGCCGACGAATGCGCCGTCGGGGCTGCGCATGGCACCGAACTTCACCGAGAGAAGCGCCTTCTCGCGGAGGTCGGGACGTTCACGCAGCGCGCGTGCGATCAGCAGCTCGTTTTCGCCCATGCTGTAGAAGTCGCCGGTGTCGAGCAGGGTCACGCCGCGCTCGAGCGCCGTGTGGATCGTCTTGATGCTTTCGCGCTCGTCGATGGCACCGTAGATGCCACCGGTCATGCCCATGCAACCGAGCGCGAGGGGAAACACTGCGGGGCCTGCGCCGAGCTTGATGGTGCCGAGGTTCTTGCCGTTCGAGCTCATGGTCGTCTCCGTTACGCGCAACTCGCTTGCGCTGGGTGAGTCATCGGTCGTTGCTGACGAAGACGAAACTAATCCGCCCACGGAATGAGACCAGTGAATAGGATGAATGGGACACATGACTGACAATTATGGAAGGGACCTGGATCTCAACCTCCTGCGCGTGTTCGCGGTCGTCGCGGAGAGTGGCGGAGTCACCGCCGCGGCCCAGAAGCTCTATCTGACGCAACCGGGCGTGAGCGCTGCGCTGAGGCGCTTGCAGACGGCGATGGGGGCGCCGCTCTTCGCTCGCCAGGGACGCGGGCTGACCCTCACGCGACGAGGTGAGCAGCTGCTGACTTCGGTAAAGCCCCACCTCCGCGCACTGACCGAAGCGGCGTTGAAGCCGGCGGCGTTCGATCCGAAGACGAGCGATCGAACGCTGCGCCTCGGCATGTCGGACGCGACCGAAGGCTGGCTGCTCCCCGCGCTGGTGCGCGTCCTCGGGAACGAAGCCCCGAGCATGAAGGTGATCGCCATCCCGGTGCAGTTTCGTTCCGTCGGCGAGGCCATCGCGACGCGCGCCGTCGACATGGCGGTGACCGTCGCCGACGAGATGCCCGCGGGCACGCTACGCAAAGATCTCTTCTGGGGCGGCTTCGTTCTTCTCTTCGACCCGAGGCACAACCGCATCGGCGCCGAGATTCGCGAGGCGGAGTACTTTGCGAAAGAGCACGTGGTGGTCTCGTACAACGGCGACCTGCGCGGCGTGGTGGAGGACATGTTCCACAAGTCACGGCGTGTCCGCTGCTCGGTGTCGACGTTCTCCCACGTCGGAGCGCTGGTCGACGACACACCGCTGCTCGCCACGGTGCCGACCATCGTGGCCTCTTACGTTCGCGAGACGAAGCCACACCTCGCCACCGCGAAGCTGCCCTTCGGCATTCGTGGCGCGTCGCTCGAGCTTCTGTGGCCGGCGGCCCTCGACGACGACGATGCATGCCGCTTCGTGCGCGAGAAGATCGAGATTCTCACGAAGGACGCGTTCGCTCGCAGTCGTGAGCTCGAAGTCCGTCCGAAACGAAAGCCGAAGAAGTCGCGCGTCAGATCGTGAAGAGGCGGGCCATCTTCTCGCGCGTGGCCTCGTCCGGCAAGCGACCGTCTCCGGCGCGGCAGTTGTCGGCGAGGTGACTCGGGTTCGCCGTGGCGGGGATCGGACAGGTCACTGCAGGATGCGAGAGCACGAACTTGAGAAGAAACGCAGACCAGCTCGTGCAATCGAAGTCACTCGCCCAATCCGGCAAAGGCTTGCCGTGGACGCGGCGGAAGATCTGTCCCTCGGCGAACGGGCGCATGACGAGGACGGCCGTGCCCGTGTCCTGCGCGACCGGCAAGAGGCGCTTTTCCGCGGCGCGGTCGACGATGCTGTAAGGAAGCTGGACGAAGTCGAGCTCGTCCGTGCGCATCCGGCGTTCGAGCTCGTCGAAGGCGCTGTGCGCGTAGTGGGTAATGCCGATGTAGCGAATCTTCCCGGCCTGCTTCCATTCGCGGAGCACGGGAAGATGGGTATCGGCGTCGACGAGGTTGTGGACCTGCATCAAGTCCATCGTCGTCGTGCGCATGCGCGCCATCGAGCGATTCATCTCGTCGATGCCGGCCTGACGCCCGCGCGTCCAGACCTTGGTCGCGAGGAAGGGCCGCACGCCCTCCGGGATCACGTGGGGCTCGGCGAGCAGATCGCCGACGACCTCTTCGGCGCCCCCGTACATCGGCGACGAATCGATGACGGTGCCTCCCGAACGAAAGAAGTCCGTGGCCACCCGAGCGAGCGCTGAGCGCTCGCGTGACGCGGTGCCGACGTCGAAGGTCTGCCACGTTCCGAGCCCGACCACGGGAAGCTGTTCGTTGGACTTCGGGATCGGTCTCGTGAGCATGGGCGTCCTCCCGGTGAGCGGCTCGACCATCGGCTGGTTTGGTCCCGGCGTAAAGCGTGGTCCCCGGCGGCACGGTTCACGCTAGCGGTGAGCAGGCCAAGGTCGGAAGATGTCGCGGGGATCGCATCCCGACCGCAGTTCGAAAGAAAAATGTCCGGTCGTCCGCCCTTCGCACGTCGTGGGCATGCAGAAGCCGCAAACGCGCGGATTCTTCGCAAGGAGGCTTGAAAATGAGCGTCTTCGTTTACCTCTTCCGATCCACCCTCGAAGGTCAGCGCGAGGCGATGGGAACGCCGGAGCGGGCCCAGCGCAGCATGGAGGCCATGATGGCGTGGATGCGCGATCTCGAGGCCAAGGGGCACCTGGCCGAGCCCGGTCAGCCTCTCGATACGGCCGGCAAGGTCGTCCGCGGGCGAAAGGGCGAGAGCGCGCTCGTCACGGACGGGCCGTATGCCGAAACCAAAGACGTCATCCTCGGCTACATCCTCGTTCGGGCGAAGGACCTCGCGGAGGCTGCCGCTCTCGCCGAGTCCTGTCCGATGGTGATCGGCGGCGAGTTGGTCGAGGTCCGTCCCGTTCTCACGGGGACGATGTGAACCACCGAACGAACAGGGAAGGAGCGAACACCATGCGACCCATCATCATGTTCAATCGCGTTTCGGCCGACGGCTACTTCGCCCGTCCGGAGGGAGACTCGCACGCCGACCTCAGCTGGGTCGTCCCCGAGGAGCAGATCGACAAGGCCGGAGCCGCTGCGTCGTCGGCGGTCGATACGATTCTCTTCGGTCGCAAGACCTACGACATGTTCGAGAGCTTCTGGCCGCATGCTATCGAGGTCGCCAAGGCCGGTGGCGAGATCGAGAATCCTCACGGGCCGGTCCGCGCGTCGTCCGAAATGCGCGCGATGGCGGAGATGATCAACGCCGCGAAGAAAATCGTCTATTCACGCACGCGAAAGAGCGTGACCTGGAACAATTCGCAACTTCGCGCGACGTTCGACCCGCAGGAGATTCGCGAATACAAGAAGGCCCCGGGCAAAGGGATCATCATCTTCGGGAGCGGCTCGATCGTCTCTCTGCTCGCCCAGCACGACCTCATCGACGAATACCAGATCGTCGTGAGTCCGCTCTTGCTCGGCAGTGGAGAATCGTTCGTGCGAGGCGTCGCGAAGACGACCGGGCTCACCCTCGTGGAGGCCAAGGGCTATCCTTCCGGGAACGTGATGCTCCGCTATTCGCGAAAGGGTTGATTGGACCTCGACGAACATCTCTTCCGGCACGAAGCCGGGCGCCTCGTGGCGGCGCTCACGCGCATCTTCGGCGTCCACAATCTCGCGCTCGCAGAAGACGTCGTGCAAGACGCCTTCTGCCGAGCGCTCGAGGTGTGGAAGGTGTGCGGCGTGCCGGACAATCCGTCCGCGTGGCTGATGACGACAGCGAAGAATCGCGCGCTCGACATCGTCCGCAAGGAACGGACCGCGCGGACGTTCGCGCCCGAGATGGGACGTTGGCTCGAGTCCGAGTGGACGCTCGCCCCGGCGATCGACGAGGCCTTCTCTCCGTCGATCGTCCGCGACGAGCAGTTGCGCATGATGTTCTCGTGCTGCCACCCGAGCCTGGCCGAAGAGGCGCAGGTGGTGCTCGTGCTCAACGTCCTTTGCGGATTCGGTGCGAACGAGATCGCGAGCGCGCTTCTCAGCGGACGGGCCGCCATCGAAAAGCGGATCTCGCGTGGAAAGAAGACGCTCGCGGGCGCTCGCACCCTCTTCGACCTGACCGATGCCCAGTTCGAGTTACGGCTCTCGGTGGTCCAGCGTGCCCTCTATGTGCTCTTCAGCGAGGGCTATCACGGTGCTTCCGCCGAGTCGGCGGTTCGCATCGAGCTGTGTGAAGAGGCCATTCGACTGACGACGTTGCTTCGCGAGCATGCTCCCGCCGCAACGCCGACCACCAACGCCCTTGCCGCGTTGATGTTCTTGCATGCCGCGAGGCTGCCGGCGCGCGTCGATTCTGCCGGCGACATCAGCGCGTTCGTCGAACAGGACCGAACGCGATGGGATCGCCGTCTCGTCGAAGAGGGCCTCGTGCTTCTCGAGCAATCCGCGTCCGGAACGGAGTTGTCTCGCTACCACGTGGAGGCGGCCATCGCGGCCACGCACGCAAGCGCCCACACGCTCGAGGCAACGGATTGGCGGGCCATCGTCTCGCTCTACGACCGACTGATGCTCATCGCACCGTCGCCCGTCGTGGCCCTCAATCGGGCGATTGCGGTCGGCCAGCTCGAAGGGCCAGAGCGAGGCCTCGAGGCGCTGGATGCAATCGCAGGGAAAGAACGCCTCGCGGACTATCCGTTCTATCCCGCCGCCGTTGCCGAGTTCTCGCTACGACTCGGTCGTATGTCGGAGGCGAGGCGATCGTTCGAAGAGGCCTTCGCGCTGGCGCGAAACGATGCCGAGCGCCGCTTCTTGCGAAAACGCCTGGAACGTATTTCGGATTGAGCGACTCACGCGATGTTGAGGAAGAGCTCGGTTAGGAGGTCGCTCGGCTTCGTATCCATCGGCGTGTTCTTGTAGACCTCGTACATCATTCCGTTGATGCGATGTCCGCTCTTCGGGAGCCACTCTCCCATCAAGCGCGACCACGTATCGCCGAGGAGCGTGTACGGTCCGACGTGCTCGGTCCGGGCATACTTGCCTGCGGGGATCTTGATCTCGGTAAGACCCGGGGGAAGGGCGACGTCGTTGGGAACGACGATACCCGCGTCTGCACGCAGCTCCGTCGCGGGCGTGGTCTCGGGATCGTCGTGGTAGATCGCGAGCATCTTGCAGCCCGGGAGCCCGATGAGCCCCGCGGGGCCGACGATGCCTCCGAGTCGCTCGAAGGCATTCGAGATGGTGTTGTACGGACCGCGATGCGAAACGGCGGCAACGCGAAGTTCGGGCATGGTCTGGATGTCGACGTTCATGATGGCTGCTCCTGTCGGTTGGATGGAAATGGGAAGCTCGAGTCTCTTGCCTTCGATGAAGTGGATTCCGCACCGCGCGGCGAGCTCGACGTCGGGGGGCCGCCGGCACGCGCTCCGCTCCTCCGCAGCTCGCTCGCGAAACTCGGAGGGCGACGCCGCGTACGCGTCACGGAACGCGCGTGTGAACGACTCGTGCGTCTCGTACCCCGCGTCGAACGCGATGCTGGTCACGCTCGCCCCGCCATTGGCGAGCCGATGCGCCGCCCGCTCGAGCCGCAACCGCCGATGCAGCTCGAGCGGTGTCTCGCCGACGATGCCTCGAAAGATGCGATGGAAGTGCAGCGGCGAGAGCGCCGCCCCTCGCGCAAGGCAGCCGAGGTCGAGCGCCTCGTCCAACCCGTGGACGATCCGCCCCACCGCCTGCTGCACGATCTCCTCGTAAAACGAGCGCGTTTCCTTCTTCACGGGGTCCAAGCTACGCGGTCCGGTCCCCCCGCGCTTGACCCGCTTTGCGATTTTTCGACGGCCGGCTCAGCCGCTGCTTCCGCGGACTTTCTCCAGGGCATGGTGGATGGCGCGGAGAGCCTCGACGGCATGTGCGCCCCAATGGCTCAAGAAACCGAAGCGCCACTGCCAGACGGCATCAGCGAACTCGCCTCTCTCCCAGTGCCAAAGGCCCTCGCGCACGTCCTGGTACGTCTCGACGAGATCGTCGTCGAGCGAACCGACGATGGCCTCGCTGCTCTCGGGGTCGAACGCGTCGAAGGCGGTCCAGTAGAAGTCGTACTCGTCGAGTGGCGTCCACCCCTCCGGAGCAGTGAATCTCGGTGCCTCGCGATGGGGATCCGGCACGGCATCCGGCAGTCTCGCGCCCGCCGCATACAGCTCGAGCAGCCGCGCCCGCGCGGTCGCGAGACGTTCTGGAACCGAGAGCTTCGGAGCCTCGAGCATGAACGCGCAATAGTCACGCGCCGCGCGAACGAACGCCGTCACGTCGGGCGTCAGCAGATCGGCGAATGCAGGCGGCGTCATGCGACGTAGATTACGCTCGATTGCTGGCCATTGAACACCGTCGCGGGCCAACGCATGCCGAACGTCCCGTGAAATTCGCTCTGTCGCTCCGCATTGGGAGCCGCGCTGTTGGAATTCGGTAGCACCCATCTTGTCGATGGAGCGCATTCGTTGGGCTTCAGTCGACGATGAACAGTGTTGCGCCCGTGGGGGTGGACGAGCGGTGTGCTTCGGCGCCGTCGGCTACCTGATAGCTCATTCCGGGGCCCAGAACGGTTACTCGTCCGTCTTCCAGTTCGGTGTGCAGCTCGCCCTGCAAGCAGAGGAGGATGTGCCCCTTCTTGCACCAGTGGTCGGCTCGGTAGTTCGGCGAGTATTCGACCATGCGGACTCGCACGTCGCCGTAGTGGCGAGTTCGCCAATAGGCCATGCCCGTTTCACCGCGGTGCTCGGTCGGCTCGACGGAGCTCCAGTCGATGGTCGAGAACGGGATGTTTCGAAGCTCCATGGGGGCCCTCCGTGTGTCGCGTGGCGCAACGCGCGTTTGATAGCACACGAGCGCTCTGTTACTGGTGCATGTGATAATCACGAGTAACGTTATTCATCCGACCTCGATAACGATTGGAATCCTCGCCGGGATGGGGCCGTCATCGACCGGGCCGTTCGTCGATCGCGTCGTCGCGCATTGTCGAGCGCATTACGGCGCGAGGGAGGACGAGGATTTTCCTCGGATGCTGATCCTGTCTTTGCCCACGCCGTTCCATGCGGATCGCCCCACGGATCATGGCGCGATGCGCAGCGCGCTTCTCGGCGGCCTCGGTGAACTCGAGCGAGCCGGCGTCGACGTCGTCGGCATCGCCTGCAACACGGCGCACGTCTACTTCGACGACCTCGTCGCTGGCGTCCGGGTTCCCGTCGTGAGCATGGTGAAGCTCGCCGTGGAGGCGCTGCCGGCCCGTGCGCAGCGGGTCGCGGTCGTCGGTGCACGGCCCACCCTCGAGTCAGGGATTTACCTGCGCGCGCTGGAGGGCGCCGGCCGCTCGGTCGTCGATCTCGCATGTCAGTCCGACGTCGATCACCTCCTCGAGGGGATCCGAAACGGTGCGGCGTCGGCTGCGCTCGACGAGACGTGGCAACGGATTGCAGAGCGTGTCTCGAGCGAAGACGTGGACGCGCTGGTCATCGCGTGTGCGGACTTGAGCGCGCTCGGCGTCGGCTCGAAATCCGTCGTTCCGACCGTCGACGCTACCGATTGCCTGGCGCGCGCGCTCGTCGTTCGCTGGCATCGGCTCGCCTCGCAGGTCTCCCTAGGCGCGCCTTGATCCGTGAATCGTCATCTTCGCGATGACCGCCTTCAGCTTCGCGGCGCCGCGCACGAGGACGCTCGCGTCGGCCGCTGCGTAGCTCAATCGAAGATACGGACCGGGCGCTTCGGCGGGAAACCATGGCGAGCCCGGGCTGACGATGATCCCTTCCGAGCGGGCGCGCGCCGCAAGCGCGAGATCGTCGAGTCCTTCGCGCAAGCGAAGCCAGAGGTGCAGGCCGCCTTTCGGAAGGCAAACGGGAGCCGCGAGGGGGAGCTCACCCACGGCGCCGGCGAGTGCGTCACGCCGCTCGCGCAACGTGCGGCGCACCGAGGCGAGATGGCGGCTCCACGACGCCGAAGTCACGAGCTCGAGCGCCGTCTCCTGGAGAACGCCGCTCACGAAGAAGTCGTCGAGCTCGCGCATCGAACGAAGACGCGTGAGCGCTGCGCCGCGAGCGACGAGCGCCGCGACGCGGAGGCCCGGCGCCGTACTCTTCGTGAGCGAGCGGATGTACACGACGTGCCCGTCGACGTCGTCCACCGCGAGCGGCCTTGGCGGAAGACCGTCCAGCGCGAGCGTGCGAAACGAGTCGTCCTCGATCAGGAACGCGTTCGCGCGCGCGACGACGTCGAGAACGCGAGCACGGCGCTCCACCGAAAACGAGATGCCCGTCGGGTTCGCGAACGTTGGTTGGCAGTACACCAGCCGTGCCCCGGTCTTCGTGAGGATCCGCGCGAGAGCGTCGGGCAGGATTCCTTCTCCGTCGCACGGCACGGGCACGGGAGCGAGCCGCGCTGCTTTCGCCGTGGCGAGCGCACCGAGGTACGTCGGCGCCTCGAACACGACGGGATCGTTGGGTCGGGACAAGGCGCGAAAGGCGAGCGTCAACGCGGCCTGTCCTCCCGAAACGATGGTGACGTCGCTCTCGCGGAATCCGCCTCCGCTCTCGTGGGCAAACCACGCGCGTAGACCCTCGAGACCCTCGGCGGGGAGTCGACTCCACGTGCCCGGACGACGCGCGGCGCGCGCAGCGGCTCCGGCGAGGAGCGAGAGAGGTTGGAGCGCCGGATCGAGATATCCGCTGCTCAAGAGCGTGGCGCCGCTCGACGTCGTCACCGCGAGCGCCGCGAGAGCGTTTGCCGGCACGTCTTGCGAGCCGAGCGCGAGTGCTTGCCACTCGAAGTGGCCGCTGCCGCCTCGGACCGGTCGCGCGGCGACGAACGTTCCCGCACCGGGACGTGCGACGACGAGCCCCTCCACCGAGAGCTGCTGGAGGACGCGATGCACCGTCACCGGGCTCACGCGGTGTTGCGCGACGAGCTCGCGTACCGGCGGGAGCTGACTTCCGGCCGCCGAGGAGGCGACGAGGCGGCGAAGTGCTTGACCCAGCTTTTCGCGACTGTTACCCGTTTCCATGCCACTCGAGAGTAACGTTATTCCTGTCTCGCCGGTAACGGTTTGGAGCGCTCGATGAACGACGTGAAACGGGTCGTGCTCGTCGCGTTCGACAGGTTCACGGACATCGATCTCTTTCTGGCGTGGGACCTTTTCGCGCGGATCGGGCCGCCGTGCTCCGTCCAGATCGCCGCGAAGACGCCGCGCATCACGTCGAGCACGGGGCTGACGATTGATTGTCACGCGGGCCTCGCAGCCGCGAGCGAGGCGGATGCCGTCTACTTCTGCAGTGGTCCCGGCTCGCGTGTGCTCGTCGACGATGCGGAGGCGTGCGATATCCTCCGCCTGGATCCATCGCGGCAAGTCCTCGCGGCGGTCGACTCGGGCGCGATCGTCCTTGGAAAGCTCGGGCACCTGCGTGGTCTACGCGCCACGACGTATCCTTCGCCCGACCTGCACGACCGACTGCACGCCTATGGAGCGACGCTGGTCCGAAGCTCGCTCGTCGTCGAAGGAAACGTTGCCACGGCTGCCCAGTGCCTCGCCGGCGTCGAGCTCGTTCGCTGGGTAACGGCACGCCTCTTCGACGATACCGTCGCGCACTCCGTGGTCGCGTCGGTCGCGGCCCTCTGACGAGTGCTCGACGATATCGCGCCTACCGGCGTTCGAATTCGAAGTCGCTCAATGGAACAAGCGGCCGACGAATGCGATGAGGAGCATCAGCGTGCCGATGCCGCCGGTGACGATGGCGAACCAGGCGCGGCCGGCGCCGTCCTTGCCGGGCTTCTTCTTGAGATCGACGAGTGCCGCGATGCCGAGCCCGAGAGCGAGAGGGGCGGGCAAACACAACATGCTCGCGAGCCCGACGTAGCCGGCAATCAGTGCGAGTGGCGCGACGTTGACGGGCGCGACGTACTTCATCGCCGGGTCCTGGTACCCCTGCGGGCCTTGTGCCCACGTCGGTTGGGCGTGCGGAGGTGCAGGACGCTCGGCGTACGGCGAGTTCGGCGGCGGGTAGGGCGGCTGCATCGTGCATGGAGCCTACATCGGCGGCGCCCTCGACGCACGCGATGCACGCGACGGAGCGACAGAACGTGCGTGACGTGGCGAGAGACGTCTGGCTTGATGGGCGCGATGAGTCGAACGAAAGAAGGCCGCGCGAAAGGTGGACGCGCGAAGAAGGCGAGCCGGCCGTACGTGATCTGTCACATGGTCCCGTCGGTCGACGGGCGGATCGTCACGTCGCGCTGGGACATCAAGACCAAGCTCACCCCCGAATACGAGCGCACCGCGCAGACGTTCGGCGCCAACGCTTGGATGATCGGTCGCGTTTCGATGGAGCCTTATGCCGGCAAGGCCAAAGTGCCGGCGCGCAAGGGTGGCAAAGCGATTCCGAGGACCGACTTCATCGCCCGGCGTGATGCCGAGTCGTATGCGATTGCCCTCGACCCCTCCGGCAAGCTCACGTGGAAGTCGAATTCAATCGACGAGGAGCACGTCGTCACCGTGCTCACCGAGAGTGTCTCGGACGATTACCTCGCCTTCCTCCAGTCGAAGGGCGTCTCTTATCTCTTCGGCGGCAAGACGAGCCTGAATCTGAAAAAGGTGGTCGAGAAGCTGACGAAGGAATTCGGAATCGAAAAGCTCCTTCTCGAAGGGGGCGGCAAGATCAATGGCTCCTTCTTGGCCGCGGGTCTCGTCGACGAGCTGAGCCTGCTCGTGGCGCCCGTCGCCGACGGCTCGATCGGAACCCCCACGCTCTTCGATTCGGAGGATCGCAAGGCACCTGCTCGTCCTCTGAAGCTCCTCTCCGTCGAGAAGCGAGCAGGCGACCTCGTCTGGCTCCGCTACCGCGTGAAGGCCTGATCCCAGGTGGTCAGGCGCGCGCGTTTCGAAGCTTCGTGAAGAATTCGGTGGCGGTCAGCGTGGCGGCCACCGGTTCGGTGCCGGGCACGCCGGAGGCGATCCAGCCCGAGTTGAAGCCGTCTTCCATTTCCTCGAACATCGCCGTCCAGACCGGCTCCATGCCCTGAGCACGGAGGCGAGCCGTCCACTGATCGCGGGGAATGGAGCGGGCTTCGATCGGGCGTCCGAGGACGTTGCCCATCGCGCCGGCGAGATCATCGGCGCTCATCGGTGAGCCGAGCTCCACGACCTTTCTGCCACTCCACTTGCTCGTGAGCAGCCGAGCGACTTCGTTGCCGATGTCCTCGGCTGCCACCATCATGAAGCGCCGATCGGTCGGGATGAGGAAGGTGTCGAAGTAGCCCGTCGACGCTGCGGGACCGAGCGCGAACGCGTAGTTCTCCAAGAAGGAGCCGGCGCGGACGAACGCGGTGGGGAAGGGGAGGTCGGCGAGCGCCTCTTCGAGCAGGTGCGTCGTGGTGATGAGTCCGAGTTTGCTGCTCTGCTCCGAACCCACCGACGACAGCACCACGAGGCGCGGCGGAGGTGCTTTCCGCAGGGCTTCGGAGAACGTCGCGATCATGGCCTTGGCCTCGGGGAAGCCCGGCCCGATGCTCAGAAGCGGAGGCACCATCAGGTAGGCGGCCTCCACGCCCTGCAGAGCTTCGGTGATCGCGCCCACGTCGGTGAAGTCTCCCTGGCGAACCTCGACTCCCTTCTCCGACCAAGCTGCCGCTTTCTTCGGATCGCGCGCCAGTGCGCGGACCGCGTGCCCGTTTTTCAGCAACCGATGAGCTGCCGCTCCACCGACGTTGCCGGTGATTCCTGTGACGAGAAACATGCTGGAGTCCTCCTTGGCGAGCGAATGCTCGAGAGGTACCGCCCGTCCTACGAACGCACTAGTATGCCGTTTTGAAAGCGACTTTTGCTGTGAGTGCACGAATCAATCTCGACCTCAACGACGTCGCGCTCCTCGTGCGCGTCGTTCAAACGCAAAGCTTCTCGGCCGCGGCGCGCGAGCGTGGCGTTCCCGTTTCGACGGTGAGTCGGCGCATCGCGCGACTCGAGACAGGCCTCGGCATTCGCCTTCTCGAACGAACCACGCGCAGCCTGCGGCTCACCGATGCGGGGCGCGCGTACTTCGCGCATGCCGAGCGTGCGCTCGACGACCTCGCGCAAGGATCCGATCGCGTCCACGAACTTCGTAAGGAGCCGCACGGTCGCGTGCGCGTGGTCGCTCCGCTGGCCCTCGGCGCGGCGGTCTCGAACGTCGTTTATGCCTATCTGAAGAAGTATCCGGGCGTGTCGATCGATCTCGAGCTCGACGAACGTCGAGGTGACGTTCTCGCCGAAGGCTTCGACATCGCCATTCTCACCGGGAAGGTGGACACGTCCGACTTCGTCGCCCGCGAACTTTGGGCCTCGACGCGGAAATTGCTCTTCGCGAGCCCGCGCTACCTCGAAGCGCGCGGCACACCGCGTCGCGTGGACGATCTCGCGCGCCACGATTGCATCGCCACACGCGCGACCGACGGCATGGCCACGTGGACGCTCTCCATGGGCGGAAGACTGAAGCGACGTATCAACTTCGCACCGCGCTTCTACGTGAAGGAGTTCTCCGCCGCGCGCGGCGCCGTGCTCGCCGGCGTGGGCATCGCCATGCTCCCCGAAGTGCTCTGCACCGCAGACGTGGCTGCCAAACGTCTCGTCCGCGTTCTGGACGGCTACGAAGGCGAAGTCGGCGGCGTCTATCTTCTGTATCGCGCGCACCGCTCGCTGACGGCTGCCGTCCGCACCTGCCTCGACCACTTCCTTGCCGAGCTTCCGGCGACGGATCCGGCTCGCAGCCCATCGAAGCGTCGGCGCTGAATGCGAGGGACGCAGCGCGGCCGCCGAGCGAGCGCTTGCTTGGCAGGACCTGACCGCAAACGTGCCCTCGCGCTGCACGCGTCACGGCCTTCCGAGGCGCCGTTCGTGCATCGTTCCGTCGCTCGAGCGGGCGCGATTGTAAAGGCTGGCTGAACAGCCCATGCAGAAGTCCTCCGTTCAGCGGAGTCGCGCGCCCACCTACGTTGGCGATCGTCGAACGGCGCGAGGCGCCCTGACCGCGAGGGAACCATGTCGAACATCGAAGGCAAGGTCGTCGTCATCACCGGCGCGAGCAGCGGCCTTGGCGAGGCCACCGCACGCCACCTGGCCACGAAGGGAGCCAAGCTGTTCCTCGGGGCCCGCCGCATGGATCGGCTCGAGTCGATCGTGGCGGACATCACGCGCGGAGGCGGCAAGGCGGCGGCCAAGAAGGTCGATGTCACCAAGCGCGCAGAGGTCGATGCGTTCGTTCAAGCTGCCGTGGAGAAGTTCGGCCGCATGGACGTGCTCGTGAACAACGCCGGGCTCATGGCCCTCGCGCCGCTCGAGAAGACGCTCGTCGACGAATGGGATCGCATGGTCGACATCAACATCAAGGGCGTGCTCTACGGCGTGGCTGCGGCGCTGCCCGTCTTCGCGCGACAGAAGGGCGGTCATCTCATCAACCTCTCTTCGGTCGCCGGTCACAAGGTGACCATGGGCGGCGCGGTGTACTGCGCGACGAAGTTCGCCGTGCGCGTGATCTCCGAGGGCGTTCGGCAAGAGGTGGACGGCGTTCGCACGACCATCATCTCCCCGGGGGCCGTGGAATCGGAGCTGACGTCCGGTATCTCCGATCCGCAAACCGCCGCGGGGATCAAAGAGTTCTATCGGCAACAGGCGATTCCCGCCGATTCGGTGGCGCGCGCCATCGCCTTCGCCATCGAGCAGCCGGGCGACGTCGACATCAACGAAATTCTGCTCCGCCCCACGTCGCAGGAGCTTTGAGGTTCAGTGATGCAAAAACGTAAACTAGGAAATAGTGGGCTCGAGGTGTCGGCTCTCGGCTTCGGATGCATGGGGTTGAACTTCGGGTACGGCCCCGCCACCGACAAGCAAGAAGCGGTGGCTCTGATTCGAAATGCCTTCGAGAGCGGCGTCACGTTCTTCGATACCGCCGAGGCCTATGGGCCATTCACGAACGAAGGGGTGGTGGGGGAAGCCCTGGCACCGATTCGCGACCGCGTAGCGATTGCCACCAAGTTCGGATTCAAGAATGGCGAGCCCCAGGCGGGAATGGATAGCCGGCCCGAGCGAATCCGCGAGGTTGCCCACGCGGCGCTGAAGCGACTCCAGACCGATCGAATCGACCTCTTCTACCAGCACCGCGTCGATCCGAACGTGCCGATGGAGGACGTGGCCGGGACGGTCAAAGAGCTGATTCGCGAGGGCAAGGTGAAACACTTCGGGCTGTCCGAGGCCGGGATACAGTCCATTCGTCGTGCGCACGCCGTCCAGCCCGTCGCTGCCCTCCAGAGCGAGTACTCGATGTGGTGGCGCGAGCCGGAGAAGGAGATCCTTCCGACCCTCGAGGAGCTCGGCATCGGCTTCGTCGCGTTCAGTCCTCTCGGCAAGGGCTTCTTGACCGGCGCCATCGACGACAAGACGACCTTCGCCAAGGACGACTTCCGCAACATCGTGTCTCGCTTCGCGGTCGATGCCCGCAAGGCGAACCAGGCCCTCGTGAGCGAGGTCTCCGCCATCGCCGCCTCCAAGGGCGTGACGCCTGCGCAGATCGCGCTGGCGTGGCTCCTCACGCGGAATCCGTGGATCGTGCCGATCCCCGGGACCACGAAGCTGCACCGGTTGAAGGAGAACGTCGGCGCGGCAGCCATCGAGCTGACGAGCGAAGACCTCCGCCGCATCGAGGACGCGCTCGCCAGGGTGAGCGTGGTCGGCGACCGCTATCCGGCTCATCTCGCCGCCCGCGCCGGTCGCTGATCCTGCGCCTGGGGTCACGGAAAGGTCGATAAGAGCGGCCTTTCGGCCACGTGCAGCGCGATCTATCGGCTTGGTACTTGCCGGTACCAAGACCCGGCGCTACTCTCGAGGAGGTTGGTACCAAGTGGTACCACCGCGCGACTGAACCCTCGACCTCGAGAGTCCGATGTCCACTTCGACCCCCGAGCATCTCGACGTTCTCATCATCGGCGCCGGCCTCTCCGGCATCGGTGCCGCGTACCACCTGAAGACCTTCTGCCCGACGCGCACGTACGCGATCCTCGAGAGTCGCGAGGCGATCGGTGGAACCTGGGACCTCTTCCGGTACCCGGGCATTCGCTCTGACTCGGACATGTTCACGCTCGGCTATCGCTTCCGCCCGTGGCGCGACGGGCGGGCGATTGCCGACGGGCCGTCGATCAAGGCGTACATCGAAGAGACCGCAGCCGAGCACGGCATCACGGACAAGATCCGCTTCCGCCATCGCGTCATGCGGGCGGAGTGGTCGTCGGCCGATGCTCGCTGGCACGTGACGGCCGAGGTCGGGCCGGAGCGCACGCCGGTGCACTACACGTGCAAGTTCCTCTACACGTGCACCGGCTATTACGATTACGCGAGCGGTTACACGCCGGAGTTCCCCGGTCGTGAGACCTTCCGCGGTCAAGTGGTGCACCCGCAGCACTGGCCGGACGATCTCGACTACGAGGGGAAGCGCGTCGTGGTCATTGGTAGCGGCGCGACGGCCATCACGCTGGTGCCGGCGATGGCCGAGAAGGCCTTGCACGTGACGATGCTCCAGCGTTCGCCGACGTACATCGCCTCGCTGCCGGGGCGCGACGCGATCGCCGGCATGCTCCGGCGCCTCTTGCCGGACGGCGCGGCCTATGCCGCAACGCGCTGGAAGAACGTTCTGGTCGGCATGTTCTTCTACGACCTCGCCCGAAAGCGGCCTGGCGTGGTGAAGCACTTCCTCCGCAAGGGCGCGCGTCGATCGCTCGGCGAAGACTTCGACGTCGATAAGCACTTCAAACCGCGCTACGAGCCGTGGGACGAGCGCGTGTGCGTGGCACCCGATGGTGACTTCTTCCGCGCCATCCGAAAGAAGCGCGCCTCGGTGGTGACCGACACCATCGATACCTTCACCGAGACGGGTATCCGCCTCTCCTCCGGCGAGCATCTCGACGCAGACATCATCGTCACTGCCACCGGCCTCAATGCGAAGCTCTTCGCGGGGCTCGAGCTCTTCGTCGACGGCGAGCGCGTCGATCTCGCCAAGAGCACGGCCTACAAGGGCATGATGTACAGCGACGTGCCGAACCTCGCCTCGGCTGTCGGCTATACGAATGCCTCGTGGACGCTCAAATGCGATCTCATCGCAGAGCACGTGGTGCGCATTCTGAATCATATGCGTGATCGCGGTTACGACAGTGTCACGCCGCGCGTTCGCGATGCGTCGATGCCGACCGAGCCGCTCATCGGCCTTCGTTCGGGCTACGTGAAGCGAGCGCTCCACACGCTCCCCAAGCAGGGGACCCGCGCCCCGTGGCGGCTTCACCAGAATTACGTGAAGGACCTCTACATGCTTCGATTCGGACGGGTCGACGAGCCAGAGCTCGAGTTCGAACGTGCCCGTACGGGGAAGACGGCGCCGTCTCGTGAGCACTCGCGCGTGGTTGCGAACGGAGCGAGTCATGCCTAGTCGGATGCGCCTTCGAGACCGAACGGCGCTCATCACCGGCGCGGCGAGCGGCATCGGCCGCGCCATCGCGGTATCACTTGCGCGTCGAGGCTGTCATCTTGCCCTCGCCGACGTCAACGAAGCGGGCCTCGCCGAGACCGCGAGCCTCGTGCGAAGTGGCTCCCTTCTCGTCACGGAGCACCGCCTCGACGTCTCCGATCGCGATGCGATTGCCAAGTTTCCCGCCGAGATCGCCGCGGCACATCCGCGGGTCGACCTCCTCGTGAACAACGCCGGTGTTGCCGTGGGCGGCACCTTCGAACAAGTGAGCGAGGCGGACTTCGATTGGCTGCTCTCGATCAACTTCTTCGGCGTGGTCCGCATGACGCGCTCGTTCCTGCCCGTCCTCAAGCGGAGTGACGACGCGCGCATCGTGAACCTGTCGAGCGTCTTCGGCCTCGTCGCGCCGCCCGGGCAAGCCGCCTACGTCGCGAGCAAGTTCGCCGTGCGCGGCTTCTCCGAGTCGCTCCGTCACGAGCTCGAAGGCACCACCGTGGGTGTCACCGTCGTGCATCCCGGCGGCGTTGCCACGTCGATTGCCAAGAACGCGCGCGTTCCCGGCGGCCACGACGCCGACGAGGTCGAACGCCGCCGCGCCGCCTTCGACAAGCATCTTCGCCTTCCGGCGGCCCTTGCCGGGGAGACGATCGTGCTCGGCGTCGAGGCTCGGAAGCCTCGCGTGCTCGTCGGCAAAGACGCGATTGCGCTCTCGGTCGTCGAGCGCGTCGCGCCCGTCTCGTACTGGAAGCTGCTCGGCCGCGCCATGCGCGACTGAGCTCGACGCCTCATTTTCTTCGAAGCATCGCCATGAACACCGCAGCCCTCCCTCGTCTCGGCGTCGACCTGCCACGCGCCGCACGTTCGCTCCGCGCACTCCTCAAGAATCCCGACGATCTCCCGCAGGTCTTCGCGCTCATCGAATCGCTCTCGAGCGCCAATCACCTGCGGAGCATGCGGGATGGCTTCCGAGGAACGGACGCCGGCCGTCGCCTCCTTCGAGACAAGCCTGATATCGTCGCCATCCTCTCCGACCGGGAGAAGCTCCGCTCGATGCCGAAAGGCTCGCTCGGTCGCGCCTATTTGGAATTCGTGGAATCGGAGAACATCACGGCGCAAGGAATCCGTGACGCAAGCGATGTCGACCGCCGCGCCGACGGGATCGACGACGAAATGGCCTTCGTTCGCGACCGCATGCGCGACACACACGACGTTTGGCACGCCGCGACGGGCTACAAGGGCGACGTCCTCGGCGAGCTCGGGCTCCTCGCCTTCATCATCGCGCAGAAGTGGAACACGGGCATCGCGCTCATCGTCTTCGCGGCCATCCTCAAGGGCATCGGCCGCGCACCGATCTTCGGCGTCGTCCGCGACGGCTACCGCCGCGGCCGCAGCGCGGAATGGCTGCCCTCCCAAGACTGGGAATCGCTCCTCGAACGCCCCCTCGACGAAGTCCGCGCGCTCCTCTCCCTCGGCGCCCCACCGGTCTACACACCCATCCGCAGCGCCGACCTCCGCGCCAGCGGGATCGTGGGTTAGCGGCGAGTCGTTTACGCCGTGGTCGCCGCCTTCGACTCGGAGAGTCGTCATGGCGGGGCATGCAACGCGTTGTCGAGCCATGCGACGTCGCCCTGGTCAGTACCGTCGCGCCGACGCGAACGGAGCCCGGCCCGGACTGAACAGCCTCGCCGTTCCGAGGGCTCGCAAGGGACCTTGCGAAGATGAGCTCCGGAGAGCGCGTTGTCTTTGCAGTTTCGTCTTCAGTCCTGGTCGCAATACGAGGACCGAGCGCGATTCGAACGCCTCGCTGTTCCCGTCATCCTCGGTGGCCGTCTTGCGAAGGTGATCTCCGGCGGGCCCTCAGTAACGTGCGTGGCTGTCGACGTGCGCAAGCGCATCGGTGTCGTTCTAAGCACGACTTCCGGCATCCGGTGCACGTGACGCTTCGCATGCCGAAGGGGCGCCAAGCCTTCGGAATGAACGACTTCGCGACCAGCAGTCGGATGCGTTTGATTGGGCGCTTCTGCGCTGGCGCAGGAACTTCGCCCTGCCGCGGGCGTCGTGGTGGTTTCTGCAGTCTCGTCTCTCGTCCTGTCCGCGCGACGAGGGCCGCGCGCGCTTCCAACGTCGACGCGATCGATTTTCATCTCCTGCATGGGGAGATGCTCTCCGGCGGGCCCACGGCATCGTGCGTGGACGTCAACGTGCGCCAACAGTTTGGAGTGAAGCGCCCAATCAAACTCGATGCGCGGCGTTGATCGTAATTGGAATTGAAATGAGTTGAACTGGTCGGGTTGATGATTGTGGTGGAGCGCTCTCGCAGTCGTGCGGTGGGGTCGTGCTGCACGGCCGGCGGAGTTGGGGGGACAAATGAAGGGAGTGCAGTTGGCTTTGCCCGAGCCGGTGCCACCGCGCAGGCGAGGTGGCAAGCGGGTGGGGGCTGGGCGGAAGCGAAGAGTCGGCGCACGGGCGTGCGTGGCGCATCGGTGTCGGCCTGAGCACGACATCCGCCATCCAGTGCACGTGACGCTTCGAGTGGCGAAGGGATTGCCCAGCTTTCGGAATGAACGAATCTATCGGGCGGTGGAGGCGGCGGTCCGTTCGACGCGACGCGACGACTTCCGGATCCTCGAGTTCTCCGTGCAAGAAGACCATATCCACACACTGGTCGAGGCAGGCGCCAAGAGCTCTCTCGAATGTGGAATGAAGAGTCTCGTCGCGCGGATCACGAAGCGCGTGAAGAAGGTGTTGGGCGTTGTTCGCGCGAAGCTTTGGGGCGACCGCTACCACCGGCGCGATCTCACGAGTCCCCGCCAGGTGCGCAATGCGCTCGTTTACGTCCTCTCGAACTTCAAAAAGCACCTGCGCATCGAAGATGGAACCCCGCGCATAGACCTACGCTCCTCGGCCCAATGGTTCAGGGGGTGGATTCAGACTCGAAAGCTCCCGGAGGAGCCCTCACCGGTCGAACCGCCAAGAACGTGGCTTGCCCGTGTTGGGTGGAGGAAGCACGGCTTGATCCATCCAGGCGAAGCCCCGCGCGCGCCGCGATGATGGCGTGGGCGTTCGAGGCGGGCGCCCGGAGGTGGTCCGTTCGGACGCTAAGAATATTGCTAATCGACCCTCGTACTCCGACCTCAGGGCGGCGCATGAGCCGTCGGAGCCAGGTATTGCTGAGGGACCAGCAAACTTCGATGGATTGAGCTCCTCGAGCTGCCGCGTATCGAGGTGCTCCCTTCGTGATGAAGATGCGTTGGCGATGCCAGTCGTGTTGCCCCTCGAGCTGCTTGAACGCGCGTCGGAGGTCGCCGGTTTAGAGAGGGGCAGCGCGTGTGTGGTCGGCGCTTGCTCGACGTTGATGCCGTCGAGCAAAGCCTCGAGCCCAGCATCGTCGATCGCAATGTGACGCAACGCAGGAGGAATGGTTTCGCGCACTCTGAGTGCGGCGACGACCTCGCGAAGCAAGCGTGCACCAACGCCTTGGCGAACGACGATGCGAGCCGTGCCGACGACGATCGCGAGGCTGTTGCTGAGGGAGGTCGCGCATTCACCTGAGCTGCCGCGTGGACCGATGGCCCGCGCCCCTGTCGCCTCGAGACGCGTCGCCACGTTGCTAAGAGGTGTAGGAAGCGCCTGAACGCTCCGGCTCGCGATTTCACGGCCCGCGCTTGACTGTTCAACCGGTTAATTGAATAGTTGAGCGCAAGACGTGACGTAGTGCGGGCCGAGGGCGGTTCGAGGACCGAGCTGTGGCCTCGTCTAGGTCCAAGAGCGTTCAGGTGCTGGGAGTCGCCGAATCGGCGGGCTCGGTCGGGGGCTTGCGCGTCCAGCGCGCGGAGGTGTTAGCGATGATTTTCAAGCCCTACTATTCTTTCGAGACTGGGTGCGCGGCGTACCTCTTCGGTTGCGGCAGCGTGGGCAAGTGCGCCGTTGTCGACGCGCATGAGGAGGATGTCGACGCATATGTCGAATTCGCGGCCTCGAAGGGAATGCGGATCACGCACGTCATCGATACGCACGTCCATGCCGACCATCGGAGCGGCGGGCCCGAGCTCGCGAAGAGGGTTCAGGCGGCGTATTGTCTGCACGCGTCTGCCGACGTCGATGTGCCCTTCGCGCCGCTCCACGACGGGCAGGAGGTCGAGCTCGGGAATACGCGTGTCCGCGTGATCCATACGCCGGGGCATACCCCCGAGAGCATCAGCCTCGTCGTGACCGACCTGCGACGGGGCTTTGATCCCTGGTTCGTGCTCACCGGAGATACGCTTTTCGTGGGCGCCGTCGGCCGCCCTGACCTCCCGGGACGCGCACGCGAGAACGCGGCCGAGCTGTACGACAGCATTCACGCGAAGCTTCTCACGCTGCCGGACCAGCTCGAGATTTACCCTGGCCACTTTTCGGGCTCGATGTGTGGCGCCGACATGAGCGGCAAACCGTCGAGCACGATTGCCTTCGAGAAACGTTGGAATCCGATGCTTGCCAAGTCGAGGGGCGAATTCGTCGAGGCGCTCGCCGCCGTGCCGCCCAAGCCGGCAGGAATGGACGAGATTCTGCGCCTCAACCGAGGACGCTAGAGGCCCGTCGTGTCCGTCGTGCCCATCGTCAAGGACGTTCGGCTCGGTCTCCGCGAGAACCTCGGGCAGTTCGCGCTGCTCGTCGTCGTCAATGCTTTCGTTGGGGCGATGGTCGGCATGGAGCGCACGATCCTGCCGCCAATCGCGGAGCAGGTCTTCCACCTCGCCGCGAAGAGCGCGGTGCTATCGTTCATCGTCGTCTTCGGTATCACCAAGGCCTCGACGAATTACCTCGCCGGACGACTGTCCGACCGCTTCGGCCGAAAGGTCGTGCTGATCGGCGGATGGCTCGTCGCCAGTCCGGTCCCGTTCCTACTGATGTGGGCTCCGAGCTGGACGTGGGTGCTCGTTGCCAATGCCTTGCTGGGCGTGAGCCAGGGGCTGACGTGGTCGACCACCGTGATCATGAAGATCGACCTCGCCGGCCCCCAGAAACGCGGCTTGGCGATGGGGCTGAACGAGTTTGCCGGATACTTCGCGGTGGCGGCGAGCGCGCTCGCGACGGGATTCGTCGCCGCCCACTACGGCCTGCGCCCCCAACCGTTCTATCTCGGCGTTGGATTCGTCGTTGCGGGCCTACTGCTCTCCAGCGTCGCCGTGCACGAGACGAAGCACCACGTCGCTGTCGAGTCCAACCTGCAAGGCAAGCTTCGTCCGGACGACGCGCCGAGCCAGCGCGAGATTTTCCGGCGCGCCACCTTTGCCGACAAGAATCTGGCGAGCATCAGCCAGGCGGGGCTCGTCAACAACCTGAACGACGGGATGGCGTGGGGACTCTTTCCGTTGTTCTTCGCGAATGCCGGGATGTCGCTCGAGCAGATCGGCGTGCTCGCCGCGATCTATCCCGCGACCTGGGGCTTGGGGCAGCTCTTCACGGGCGCCCTCTCGGACCGAATCGGGCGCAAATGGCTGATCGTCGCCGGCCAGTGGCTCCAATCCTCGGCGCTCGTGACGTTGATTCTGTCGAATGGATTTTCGGGATTCGCCGTTGGCGCCGCCCTCCTCGGGCTTGGCACCGCCATGGTCTATCCAACGCTGCTTGCGGCGATCGGTGACGTTGCCCACGCGAGCTGGCGCGCGTCCGCCGTTGGAGTCTATCGCCTCTGGCGCGACATCGGATATGCGGTTGGCGCCATTGCCGCCGGCCTCGTGGCCGACGCATTTGGGTTGTCACGCGCCATGTGGCTGGGCCCGGCGCTGACGTTCGTCTCGGGGCTGGCCGTGGCTTTGCGAATGACGGAGACCCTGCGACCGCCCCTATCGGCGATTCCCGATCGCGCGGAGTCGGCCGTGGGATGGGCTGAATCGCGCGATACGCGCTGACGAGAGGGAAGAGACGATGACGATGAATACGAGAGGGCTCTCCACCCGATGCATCCATGCAGGCGACGCGCTCGATTCGCGAGGGGCCATTCACACGCCCCGGTACGCGCATTCGACGTTCGCATTCCCGAATACGCAGGCCGTGCTCGACGTGGTCGAGGGCCGAGCGACCGGGAACCTTTACACGCGCTATGGGCTCAATCCTACGCTTCGCTCGGTCGAAGAGAAGCTCGCCAGCATCGAGGGAGGCGAGAGCGCCTGGGTCTTCGGATCTGGGATGGCCGCCGAGTCGGCCGCCTTCTTGTCGTACTGCAAGGCCGGCGACCACATCTCGGCGGACACAGCGATCTCACCGGTGGCGTGGTGATTGGCTCTGCGAAGTTGCTCTAGCCGATATGGACCTGGCGCAAGAACCTCGGATAGACCATGGCCCCCGAGGTGGCTTACCTGCTCGCACGCAGCTTGCGCAGGCTCGTCGTTCGCGTGAGGGCTCATAACGAGAGCGCGGGGCTCCTTGCGCGGCGCTTGGCCGAGCACCCTCGCGTCGAGCGCGTGAATTATCCGGGCCTCACCTCGCACGCGCAGCATGCTCTCGCGAAGCGGCAAATGAGCGGCTTTGGCGGGAGCTTCGTCGTTCGAGGCGATGCCAAGTCGGCAGCAGCGGTCGTCGACCGTCTCGAGCTCTTTCGATTGCGCCGAGCCTGGGGGGCGTCGAGAGCCTCGTCACCCAGCCCATCACCACGACCCATCACGGGCTGAGCGCGGAGGAGCGAAGCCGCCGTGGCATCAGCGACGGAATGGTGCGCCTCTCGGTCGGCCTCGAAGATTCGGACGATCTCTGGGCGGACCTCGCTCGAGCGCTCGACGCCTGAATCAATCGCGCGTAAGGCGGCGCCAGGACTTCACGAGCGCATCTGCTGCGCGGGTGACATCGTCGTCCGTCGTGCTGCGGCCCAGTGTGAGACGCACCGAGCCGAGCGCCTCTTCCGGTTCGACGCCCATGGCCAGGATCACGGCGGAGGCGCTCTCGTGGCCCTCGTGGCATGCGGAGCCCGTCGACGCGGCGATCTCCGGGGCGCCTTCGAGCAGCGCGCTTCCGGAGATCCGTGGGAACCGAAGGTTGAGCGTGTTCGGCAAGCGGAGCTCGCGATGCCCGTTCAGAGCGAGGCTCGGGATATCGTTCGCGAGCTTCTCCCAGAGGAGCTCGCGCAGCGTCTTCATGCGTTCGGCAGCCGATTCCAAATCTCGTCCGACGGCTTCACACGCGGCGCCGAGCCCGACGATCGACGCCACGTTCTCCGTGCCCGGGCGCAGTCCACGCTCGTGGCTCGCGCCGAGTGCGAACGGAACGAGCGGTGTGCCGCGCTTCACGTAGAGGGCGCCAACGCCTTTCGGCGCGTAGAGCTTGTGGCCGGCGACCGAGAGCAGGTCGACGGCGAGCTCGCGTACGTCGACCGGTACCTTGCCGAGCGACTGCGCGCAGTCGGTGTGAATCAATGCTCCCGCGTCGTGTGCGCGGCGAGCGAGCTCGGCGATGGGTTGAAGCACGCCGGTCTCGTTGTTCGAGTGCATCACGGTGACGAGCGCCGTGTCGCCGTCGATGGCCTCTCGCGCTTCGTCGAGGCGCGCACGACCTTCGCCGTCGACGCCGATGCGCGTCACACTGCGGCCGTGCTTCTCGAGCCACATGCAGGGGCGCGCGGTGGCCGGATGTTCGATGACCGTCGTGACCACGTGGCTCTTCGATTCGAACGCTTCGGTCACTCCACGGATGGCGAGGTTGTTCGCTTCGGTGCCGCCCGACGTGAAGACGATCTCGTCGGCCTCGCAACCGAGGAGCGTTGCGACCTGCTCACGCGCGTGGTCGACGGCATTTCGAGCCCGCGCGCCGTACACGTGCCCGCTCGAGGGATTGCCGAAATGCTCGCGCAGGTAGGGGAGCATGGCGTCGACGACCTCGGGCAAGAGAGGCGTCGTCGCGTTGTAATCGAGATAAATGGGGCCGTTCGTCATGTCAGCGTGCCCAGTCCTGCATCCACTCTTTGGTGCGATAGCGATCCCACGAGTCGGGCAATACGGTGACCACCGGCCCATCGAGGTTGCCGCGCGCCGCAACGCGCAATGCGGCGGCGACGTTCGTACCGGCCGAGCCTCCGACAAGCAGCCCCTCTTCTTGGACGAGGCGTTTGGTCATGGCGAAGCTCTCGTCGTCCGTGATGCGCTCGGCGGCATCGATCACCTCGCGATGGAGGTTCGCCGGCGCCTCGCTCGCGCCGATCCCCTCGACGGCATAACTTCCATCCGGTCCTAGCTGGCCGGTCTCGACCCAATCGGCCAGCGCCGAGCCGACCGGATCGGCAAGGACGATGCGAACGCCGGGCAGGGCAGCCTTGAGACGTCGACCAACGCCGCTGATCGTGCCGCCGGTTCCTGCGCCGGCGATGAATGCGCCCACGCGTCCGCGCGTCTGCTCCAGGATCTCCGCAGCGGTGGTCTCCTCGTGAATGCGCACATTGGCGGGGTTGTTGAACTGATCGGTGAGAAACCACCCGTGCTCGTCCGCCATGCGTCGCGCGACGTTGCGGAAGTTGTCGGGACTCGACGGCGGTGCGTTCGGAGTGACGACGACCTTCGCGCCGAGCGACGCCAGCGCCACGCGCTTGTCGACCGACATCTTCTCGGGCAGCACGCAAACGAGCTTGTAGCCTCGCGCTGCCGCGACGAGCGCGAGCCCCACGCCGGTGTTTCCGGCGGTGGCCTCCACGAGCGTGGCTCCAGGACCGAGAACACCGCGTTGCTCGGCGTCGTCGACGATGGCGAGCGCGATGCGGTCCTTGATCGAGCCTCCAGGATTCATGTGCTCGCACTTCACGAACACGGGCACCGGCAACTCTCCGCCGATCCGCGTGAGCGCGACGAGCGGTGTGCGGCCGATGCTCTGCAAGATGCTTCGCGCGAAGCTCACGGGCGAGCGCCCTCGGTGGCGACACGCCAGCCGCGAGCACGCCAGTCGACCACGCCTTCCTCCATGCGCTGAGCCTTGAAACCCTTTTTGCGGAGCAGCTCGACGGCCTCCACGGCCATCACGCAATAGGGCCCTCGGCAGTACGCGACGACTTCGCGATTCTTCGGCAGCTCCTTGAGGCGATTCTTCAGCTCGTCGATTGGAATCGAGAGCGCGCCCGGGATGTGTCCAGCGCGGTACTCGGAGGGTGGCCGCACGTCGAGCACGGTGACCTCGCCGGCCTTCACGCGTCGCATCAGCTCGTCGCTGTCTACGGGATCCATCGCGCCTGACCGCTCGAGATACGCGCGTGTGACCTGGTCGACCTCGGCCAAGCGCGTCGAAGCGAGCCCGCGCAGGGCGAGGAAGAAGCGCCCGACCTCGTCTCCCGCGAGACGGTATTCGACATAGAGGCCCTTCTTTTCGGCATCGACGAGGCGCGCTGCGCGGAGCACCTGAAGATGCTGCGAGGCGTTGGCGATGGAGATGTTCGCCTGCTCGGCGAGCTCTTCGACGGTGCGTGGCCCTTGCGAGAGCACGTCGAGCAGCTCGAGCCGCTTGGGCGCGGAGACGGCTTTGCCCAGTCGAGCGAATTGCTCGTAAATGGCGTCTTTGAATCGGCGCTCGGGTGTCGTTGTCATTGGACGCGCTCGAACAAGCTGAATTGGAATGCCTGAACCTTGCCCGCGGGCGTGACGTGCTCCTCGTGCATGCTCTCGATGCGCCGGAAATCCGGGCCCAGCACCGCTTCGAGCGTTTCAGGCTCGTAGCGCTGGACGACGAGGCCGCTGCATCGCTCCGGCCCGTTGCTCCCGAACGTAGCGATGATGGCGTGCCCACCGCGCTTGAGCGCGCGACGCATCGTCGTCAGATACGCGTCGCGATCTTCGGGCTGCACCATGAAGTGGAACACCGCGCGGTCATGCCAGACGTCGAATGCCGCCTCGGGCTGCCACTGCGCAATGTCGCTGACGACCCACTGCACTCGGCCTGTGCGCTCCGCGAGCCGAGCTCGCGCTTTGGCGAGTGCAGCCGCCGCAATGTCGACGACGACGATGTCCGCATAACCGGCATCGATGAGCTCATCCACGAGGCGTGACGCGCCACCGCCGACGTCGACGATCTTCGCGCTGGGGTTCGCGCCCGTTCTGCGGATGAAGTCGAGCGACATGGCCGGCCTCGTCTGGAACCACGAAACCTCGGCTTCGTCTTTCTCGCCAAAGACCTTCTCCCAGTGCGCTCGCCTCTCGTCGGGGTGCGGGTGAGAATCGTCGAGGACAGCTGCAAACGCCGGAGCTTGGTTCGGGGAAGGGGATGACGGCGGCTTCACTTGCTCAAGTCTTCAACGAGTCGCTTGAATGCGCAAGCCGGAGCAAGGAGAACTGGAGTTTCGAGTTGAATGTCGACCGCGCGACGAGGCAAGCTGCGCCTCGCGGAGTCGTTGGAGCAGCTATCCGGGAGAATGCGTGAGAGCTCGCCAAAGACATGTGCGCACGGGCCTTGGCGCGTGCGCGGGGATCGCTGGGCTGCTGGGGCTGTCGATGACGGGCGGCTGCGGAGGTAAGACGTCGGAATCGGCTTCTGAGCCGGTCGCATCGGGAGTCGCCCCGCAGGCTACGCAGACCTTCGTCGTGCATTGCAATTGGGCGACTCACAGTCGGGAAATTTCCACGTTCTCGTTCGATTTCTCCGCTCCCGAGCGACCTGTCGCTGCAGGGAGGGACCCGCTGTTTAGCGGTACGTTCTTCTCGCAATTCGTGAATTCCGTACCTGAACCGTGTGCGCCAGAAAACGAGGAGTTCTACAACCAGGTGGCGAACACGGATTCGCATCCCAAGGATGTCGGATACGTAGACACGATGCAGGTCGAGTTTTCTGCGTTCGACCGTACCCCGCCCGACTTCTTGAAGGCCTGCTTCGCGGTGCACACGAAAGGCGGAGGCTGGACGTGGCACTGGAACAAAGTCCCCATCGTGATCGACTATGGTCAGCCGGACGTCGTTGCTCCAGGTGCCGGGCATTTCGAGTTCGATATCAAGACGGACAACGTCGACCTCGTCGCCATCTCTCTCGTCAAAGACGCAGGAATGAGTCTGACGAAAGTGACGTACACGGCGATTCCATCGCCAGCGCGCTGAGCGGCCCGCTTCGCAGCTTGCCGTCTACGAGCCGTCGTCGAACTTCGGACAACGTGAGCAGAAGTTCGTCAGATCGAAGTCGAGCGACATCGGCTTACTGTGCGGCTCGCACGCAGCGGGCGCCGAACTTTCCATATTGGAAGGTCGCGACGTAGGTGCCGTTGCGGCCGGTGTGGCCTTCCCAGGTGTTGTGGCCGGACATCTTCACCGTCGGGACCCCCTTGAAGTACGTGCCGGTCTGTCCGGGCTTCTTGCTGTCGGTGCATGACGTGCCGCCGGCAACCGTGCCCGCGGTGAAGTCACAGAAGTCACCCTTTTGGAGGGCATCCGTGCCGGTTGGCGTCGGCGCCGCGAGATCGCCGGTGTACTCGCCAAGGTTCGCGTAGAGATCTTGCCAGGGGAGGTTCTTCGTCACGCTCTTGCGCGAGGTCGCATCATTTGGGAAGCGGCCCGGCGCTGCGATCCAGATCTCCTCGTCGTTGGCCGGATCCTGCCCGCGCGGCCACTCGTAGAACACGCCGGCAATCGTCTGCGCAGTGGCGGGGAAGGTCGTCGTGTCCTGGCAGGTGAAGCCGCCGGTCTTGTAGCCTCCGTTGCACCAGTTGTAGTTCGGCCGCTTGATGTCGGTCGTGCCCCAGGGATAGGCCTGTGTAGTGGGCCAAGCGTCGTTGTGATCGGCTAGAAGTGCGAGCTCGCCGCCGTCCCAAGCGCAGAAGGCCATGAACATGATCGGCATCGCGCAATTCATGCTCTTCTGATCGGACTCCGAACGGGCAATCGTGCGTGCTGGAATTCCGTAGTCGGCGAGATTGGTCGGCTCTTGCCAGTACGTATTGGCACCGTACGAGCCCGCGCCGTTGTAGCAGCCGCGAATGCCATCGTAGGGATCGGCGTCCAGCGCGAAGGCGGAAACCAAGTTGAATTCGGCGCCGTGCAGCTGCGCTGGGAAGAAGCCAATGGCCTCGGCGTCCATGGTTTTGAGTTTCGCGAGCTGCGAGGGAACCGTCGCATCCAAGGGCGAGGTGGGGTGCGCCGTGATGTAGGCGTTGACCCAGGAGCGGACGTCGGGCCCCACGGCATCGACGAACGTGCGCATGCGACCCGCGGTGATCTCGTAGCGGTCGAGCCGGCGCGTGGTCCGGGTCGGCAACACGAGCGACCTACAGCATGTCTCGTGCACCTTGGCGGCGTCTCCGACCTCGCCCGAGCCGCACGTGACGATGCCTGCCGTCTCGGCGGTATCGCACGAGGGCGCGACGCACACGCCGCCCGGTGAGCAGGCGCTCGTCACGCAGTCGGAGTCGACGGCACAGAGCCCGTCGTCTTTGCAGCGGGGGGCCGTGTAGCTGACGGCGTCTTCGGTCACCGTGCCGCCGCCGCAATCGACATCGGTCTCGGCGCCATTCTTGACGCCGTCGACGGCCGGCGTTGCGCACTTGGAGTCTTTGCAATAGCCGAGCGCGCAATCGGTATCGGCAATGCACGTCTTGGTGAGTTTGCACTTGTCCGCAGTGGCGCCGCCGCAGTCCACGTCTGTCTCGTCGGCGTTCTTTTTCCCGTCGGTGGGGCTCGGCGCCGTGCATACGAACAGCTCGTTACAGAGCCCGAGGCAATCGTCATTCGTCTTGCAGGCTCCACCGGCGGCGCAGTCGGTTGGGGCCGCGCCGCCGCAATCGACGCCTGTCTCGCCGCCGTTACGCCGCCCGTCGGAGTGGACGTTGTCGGGAGCGGGCGCGCACATCGTGCCGTCGCAATAGTCCCCGGTGCAGTCGCTGTCCGTCTTGCAGCCCTGGCCGTTGGCGCACGCCACGTCGGCGGTGCCACCGCAGTCGACTCCCGTTTCACCACCGTTGCGGCGGCCGTCGGAGTGGACGTTGGGCGGCGGCGCTTTGCAGTCGAAGTCGCAATAGTCCGTGGAGCAATCGCTGTCCTTCAGGCACGACGCGGCGGGGGCGAGTCCGCCGTCGGGCTCGCAGTTCGCCGTGCACTCATTCGACGGACTGTTGCCGGCGCCGGCCTCCGTCCCGGTAGGCGACGTGTCATCGACGCCACCGTCCGAGGAGCCGGAACACGCGGCGGAACACGCGGCGAGGAAGAGAAGAACAGAGGCGAGCGAAGCGGGCTGCGAACGGGAACGGCGCACGTCGCGATGCTAGGTCATGTGGCAGAGCGGGAAAACTCCGCTGGCAGCATCCTCGTCGGGAGCGGGCCTCGCACATCGTCCACCGCTTCGGACCAGAGCGTGTCTCGTCGGGCGTCGCCGCCTGTCAGGCACGCTCCCACCGATTCGTGGGGTGGCTCGCTTTTCGACACGGACCAGGGCCCCACGGATAACTAGCCCCTCCGAAGAGACGCGCCCTCGGCGGGAGACCTCGATGAAGAGCCGATACAATCTTGCACTCTTGCTTCTTTCCACGATCGTCGCCGCTTGCGGGAGCGACTCGGACTCGTCTGGCCCAGGTGGTGGCGGCGATACGACGGGCAACGGTACGCCTGGCGGCGGTACGTCCGGTGGCAGTGGTCCTAGCCAAGGAGCGCCGAGCCACGTTCCGACCGACTGCCCGAATGCCACCCGGGACGGCTATTCGATCCTCGACGACAAGGCCTACGACACGTACCAAATCCGCAAAGTCGGCGACGTCAAGTTCGCGCGGTACGAGAAGGGGGCCGATGGTCAGGAGACCGTCGTCAGCGAGGACTATCAGGTCATCACGGCGCTTCCCAAGAGGTACGTCGTGTCGGAAGCCCATCAGGGGAAGACCTTCCCCATGGACGATCGTGGCGACTATTGGGCCGTCGACAGCAATTACGCGATCCCGAACATTCCGTGCGTGACCGACGACTTGGTCTACGCCCCGATCGTGAAGGGCCACTCCGAACCCACTGTGACGGTGAATGGGCAGAACAAAGGCTGGCCCATTCAAGAAGACATCTCTGCCGAGGTCGCCAAGTACCAAGGCCAGAAGAAGATGTGGGTCTACACCACCTGGCCCGGCTACCGTTATGGCTACTGGTTCCGAGACGACGTTGGCATTCGTCCGACCTGGCTCTTCACGGCGAACGCGGGCGGCGATGCGTCGTTCGAGCTCTTCAATCCCTCGAAGGCGAATTGGCCCGAAGGCGCCTACAACGGCGTGACGTTCGGTTTGCACATCGATCCGACAGGCAAGGTTTACGTTCCGAAGCCTCAGCCGATCACGTTTCCTCAGCGCAAGGATCAGCCGGCGCCGCCCGCGGACCTGCGGCTCGCCTACAAGGATTGGGACAGCGACCTACGCTGCGTGGTCATCAACAAATCGAGCGCCATCATCGCCTCGACGCGGACCATCTGGCCCGGAGGCAGCGAGGCTTACTATCCCGCGGAGTCGTTTCTGCCGGGCTATGCCGTCATCGGTCAGGACAGCGATCGCTACTGGGGCCTCAAGGGCAGAGAGACGGACGCGGCCTCCTGGTGGGCGGGGGACGACTGCGTTGGAAACCGCTGCTCGGGCCAGTCACGCATGCCATTCCGCAACGGCTGCTCCATCGACGGCTTCGACTTCGGGCAAGGCGACGGCTTCAACTGGCTCGAGCTGAAGGACCACATGGCGGAGATCGGGGTCAAGATTCCGCCCGAGCAGATGTACCGGATTCAGATTTACAAGCAGGACAAGCCCGACCAGCCGGCGCGCATGATGGTGGAGCTCTATTACGAGCAGGACGCCCAGGGGAAGTGGCAGCCGAAGATGAAGCCTGGGACGAATACCTACGAGCTCACGAAGGGCGATAATCCGCGGTACATCGTCAATGGGCATATCTACGCCGGACAGCGAATCTTCGCGGTGTTGCTCGATCAGTAAGGTGTTGCTCCGCCCTGGACTTCGCCCGCCGCCTCCCCAAGCCCGTGCTCGGCCTATGCGCGGGCGGGGAGGGCTCCCGGCTCGCTGATTCAGCAGGACCTAGGGCTGGGCGGCGACGTGTCGCGGCACGTTTTGAGGGCTTGGCGCGCCGGCGTCGCGTAGAACCGTGGGCAGGGCGGGCGCGATGGCGAAGAGGTCTCTGCTTTCGATCGTGATTCCTGTTTGGTGCGAAGCCGACGAGATCGCCGAGGCGACGGCGAGCGCGCTTCGGATTGCCGATGAAGTCATCGTTGCGGACGCGGGGAGTCCGGATGGGACGGCCGCGATCGCGGCGGCCCATGGTGCGCGCGTGGTGAACGCACCGAAGGGCCGCGGGGCACAGCTCGCTGCCGGTGCACAATCGGCAAGCGGCGACGTGCTCCTCTTCCTGCATGCGGACGTGCGACTTCCGCCCGAGGCGCGCGTCGCGATCGAGAGTGCGCTGAGAGACGCGGCGGTTGCGGGCGGTAACTTCTTCGTGCGGTTCGAGCCGGAATCGGCGGCTGCTCGCCTTTTCACGTGGGCAAACCATGTGCGGCGACGCTGGCTGCGCGTCTACTATGGAGACTCGGCCATTTTCGTACGCCGCTCTGCGTACCTCGCGCTCGGGGGTATCCGCGACCTTCCGATACTCGAGGACTACGAGTTCGTTCGCCGGCTCGAGAGGAGCCATCGCACCGCGTATCTCCACGACGTCGTCGCAAAGGTGAGCGCGCGGCGTTTCGAGCGGGCTCCACTGATGACGCTCTTCGTCTGGACCCTGCTCCAGGTGATGTATTCGCTTGGCGTGAGCGCGCACTCGCTCGCGCGCTTCTACCGCGATGTCCGGCGTCGAGGGATTGCAGCATGAGGCTCGCCATCGCCGTGATGGCGCGCGCGCCGATCCCAGGTCGCTGCAAGACGCGGCTCCTTGCGCACCATCCCGCCGAGTGGGTCGCCGAGCTGCAGCGCGCGATGCTCGAGGACACGCTCGCGCGGCTTGCTGCCCTGCCTGCTGCGGTGCGTATCGTCTTCGTGGCGCCGAGCGAGGGCCATGACGTGCAAGAGCTCGTTCGACCAAGTCTCCCCCGAGGATGGACCACGGCTCTCCAGAAGGGAGAGGACCTCGGCGCCCGCCTTTCGCACGCCATGCGCGAGCTGTTCGCGACAGACGCTGGCGCGCGTGCGGTGATCGTCGGGACGGACTGTCCGCACCTTCCGCTCTTCGATCCGACGCTCGAGGAAGACGTGCTCGTCGGTCCCGCCGATGACGGTGGCTATTACCTCGTCGCGCCTCGCGTGGCGGAGTCGCGCCTCTTCCACGACGTTGCTTGGAGCACGTCCCACGTGCTCACGCAGACGCTTCGGCGCTGCGCCGAGCTTGGACTCAGCGTGCGCGAGCTGTCGCGTTCGTACGACGTCGACGAGCCTGCCGACCTCGAACGCCTGGCTGTCGCGCTGAGAGACGCGCCGGAGCTTGCCCCGCGCACCGCGCGCGTCCTAGCCCTTCGCGAAGATCACTTTGGGCCGAGGTACTTGTCGACCAGCGGGCCGTAATGGGCAATCGCGCGGGGGTCGATGCGGTCGCGGCGCGTCCAGATCGCGAGCTCGAGGGCCGATGAGCAGGCGCACACGTCGGGCGGTCGGTTCGCAAGGTCCGAGATCGTGCGGCGAAGTACCGATACGGCGTTCTCCGTCGCCGCCTTCACGTGACCGATGATCTCCGCGAGCAACGTCTGCTTGGTTGTACCCCTTGGATGTGGTCTCCAACAATCGTAGTCGGTCGCGATAGCGACGAGCGCGCAGCACATCTCGGCTTCGCGCGCGAGCCGCGCTTCGGGGAGAGCGGTCATGCCCACGATGTCTGCGCCGAGTGCGCGATGCATCCTCGCCTCCGCCACGGTCGAGAACTCAGGGCCTTCGATGCATACGTAGGTGCCGCGTTCGTGCACCTTCGCGTCGATAGCGGAGCTCGATGCTGCGAGCACGCGCTCACGCAGCCAAGGGCAATACGGCTCCGCGAACTCCGCATGCACGGCCATGCTCTCGTCGAAGAACGTTGGGATTCGCCGGTAAGTCCGATCGATGAGCTGATCGACGACGACCAAGTCGCGCGGGCGAATCTCCTCGCGTAGCGAGCCGACGGCACCGCTCACGAGCAGCTGGGTCACCCCGAGCTTCTTCAGAGCGAAGATGTTCGCGCGATAGGGCACGTGGGACGGTTGGAGTGTGTGGCCATCGCCGTGGCGGGCAAGAACGGCAACCTTGGTGTCGCCCCACGAAAGGACACGCACCGGGCTGCTCGGCGCGCCGAACGGCGTGTCGATGACATGTTCCTCGCCGAACGCTTCGCCGAACAGCGCTTCACCGAGCCCCGTACCGCCGATGATGCCGAGCATCCAAGCGCTCTAGCAGACGACCTGTCCTACGGCACGCGCGATGCTACTCCACGGCGAATGCCATGGTGGTTCCCAAGAGCGGGGGACGATGCGCTCGCGATCCTCGACCGCGTCGCCGCGCCGGCGATTGCCGTCGTCGCGGTGCTCGCGCTCGCGTTCGAGGCCTATGCGCCACTGCGGCATCGTACGACGCGCCGCCTACGTCGCTATCCAGCGAACGCGATCGTGGGAGCGCTCGGAGCCCTTACCGGACGTCTCGCAGTCTTGCCCGCGATGGTGCTGGTCGCCGCTCCGTGGATGCGTCGCGGGCTCCTCGGACAGGTCCACATGCCCGCGTGGATGCACGCCGCCGTCGCCTTCGTGCTTCTCGACTACGTGTTCTTCTGGTGGCATCGCGCGAATCATCGAATTGCATTTCTCTGGCGCTTCCACGCGGTGCACCACGTCGATCCCGACCTCGACGTCACGACGGCGTTTCGATTCCACTTCGGCGAGCTGATGCTGTCGATTCCGGTGATCGGAGTCTTCGTCGCGGCGCTCGGCGTGACGCCGCGCGAGATCGTGATTTATGAAGGCGCGCTGCAGCTCGCTGCCACGTTTCATCACGCGAACATGCGCCTGCCGGAATGGCTCGAACGTTCCCTGTCGAACGTCATCATCACCCCCACGCTTCACGGTACACACCATTCGGATCAGGCAGAGCACCTCTCGTCGAACTGGGGCGTCGTCCTCTCGGTGTGGGATCGCCTGCATGGCTCGCGGCGCATCGCCGCGCAGGATGGCATTCGGATCGGCATTCCGTCGCAGCCTCCCGTCGACGAAGCAACGGGGCCAGTGCACGTGCTCTTGCTCCCGATGCGAAAAGCACCTCCGTTGGCGTAACCTCCGATATGCGAGAAAGAGGGGGCCATGGCGAACAAGAGCATCGGTATCTGGTCATCGGGCTCTTGCGGAGCCCAAGACTTCGAGGGGGCGCTTGCGGCGTATGGAATCCATGCGCTCGAGGCTACCCGCGTGACGACGCTGCAGATCAACGTGGGCAAGTTGTGCAACATGGCTTGCCACCACTGCCACGTCGACGCCGGCCCGAAGCGTACCGAGATCATGTCGAACGCCGTGGCCGAGCGCGCCATGGAGCTCCTCGCGCGCAGCCCGGACGTCTCGCTCGTCGACATCACCGGCGGGGCACCCGAGCTGTGTCCGTCGTTTCGATGGCTCGTCACCGAGGCGCGCCGCCTTGGGCGCAAGGTCATCGATCGATGCAATCTCACGGTGCTCTTCGAAGACGGCATGGAGGGCCTTCCCCAGTTCCTCGCCGAGAACGAAGTCGCGATCGTGGCGAGCCTGCCCTGTTACGGGAAGCCAAACGTCGAAAAGCAGCGAGGCAAAGGCGCGTTCGACAAGAGCATCGAAGCGCTACGCATCCTCAACTCGCTCGGCTACGGCCAGCCCGGATCCCGGCTGGCGCTCGATCTCGTCTACAACCCGGTCGGTCCGTTCCTGCCGCCTCCGCAGCAAGAGCTGGAAGCGAAGTATCACGAGGAGCTGGCGCGCGAATTTGGCATTTCGTTTCATCGCTTGCTGACGATCACGAACATGCCCATTAGCCGTTTCGCGCAGGCCCTGTTACGGGACGGCCGCTACGACGAGTACATGTCCTTGCTCGTACGCCACTTCAACGTGCAGAACGTGGAGGGGCTCATGTGCCGCTCCCTCGTCAGCGTGGGCTACGACGGGACTCTGTACGATTGCGACTTCAACCAGATGCTCGAGTTGCCTGCGCGCCTTCCCTCGCAGCGGATGATCACGATTTGGGATATCGACGACTTCGGCGATCTCGAACGACGGCGCATCGTGACCGGCGCGCACTGCTTCGGTTGCACCGCAGGGGCGGGATCGAGTTGTTCTGGCGCGCTGACGTGATGCGATTCAGTAAACGCAGCGCACGCCCATCTTTCCGTATTTGGCCGGAAGCGGATAGCCCGCGGCGCTCCCGATGGCGTGGCCTTCCCACGAGCCCGTCCCGCCGGTGGCGATGGCTGGAACGCTGACGGCGATGTCGTTGCTCGCGTCGGCATCGCCAAAGGTCATGATGGACTTGCCGTTCGATGCGGTCTTCGCGAGGGACGCGGCCTCGAAGACCAGACCGGCGATGTCCTGGACGCGATCTTCGGCGTTGCCGTTGAACATGCGGCTCGCGCCCTTCGGGAACGTTCCGGGGGGCGAGATGAAATACGATTGATCACGCGAACGCCGCACCTGTTCGTTCGGATCGGCGGCGGTCCACGGGCTCCAGTTCGGATCTTGCCAGTTGAAGCGCCAGTTGACGAAATCGTCGACGCAATCGGGACATGGACTCGTCGAGAACCCGACGCGGCCCGTCCCTACTTTCGTCCAGATGCCGCCCACGGTGGCGTATCCGCCGGGGTGGGGGTTGTTGATCGGATCGTAGCCCGCGACGCTCGACCACGTTCCACCGGCGCTCACGCACGTGCCGTCCGCGTTCAGCGCGTTCGTCTTGCAGCAGGCGCCGCCGTTCGTCGCGATCGCGCCGGAGCAGGTCAGCGTCGGCGGTGAGCCCCAGGGGTAGGTCGAGCGCGTCGTGGTGCTCGTCGCGGCGCTATAGCCATCGTCGTCGTAGATGAAGTTGAATTGGTTGACCGAGATGAGCTGGCCGCCGTCGAATGCGCACAGTGCCGCGAGCACGGGCCAGTTGGTGCAGTTGATCGGGCGCTGATCGAGGGCGGCGGTGCTCATCCAACGCGCATAATTCTCGCCGTAGATGTTCACCGCGTCGGTGACGGGCACGTCGTAGGTCGGGTGCCCCACGCCTGCGGTGCCGATCGTACAGCCCTGGCTGCCTTGGTCGTAGATGACGCCGCCGGCGACCTGCGCCCATGCGCTCGCGATGTTGATGTTCGTGACCACCAGATCGTGGGCCGCCACGGTCGTGACGGCGTTGTTGCCGCTCACGGTGTACTCGCCCGGGCTCCAACCGGAGACGGTCGTGCTGGCGACGGGCTTGGCGTAGTCGTTGTCGACGTGGCCGTTGAAGGAGATGGGCAGCCACGGCGTCCAGCGAGGATCCCACCACGAAGGCGTGTTCGTCTCGATGTAGCCCCGCACGTTGCCGTTCACTCGCGTGAGGAATGCACGCATGCGGCCTGCCGTGGCGACGTACTTGTCGACGGTGAACGCCGGTATCGTCGTCGTGCCGATCTTGCCAGGCGGGATGGAGATCGCTTTGCAGCAGCTCTCCATCGTCCCGTCCGGTTTGCGGCACGTGCTTCCGCCGTCCTTCGCGGTGCAGCTCGGGCGCGGTGCGCACTTGAAGTCGAAATCGCAACCGTTCGAGGAGCAGTCGGAGTGGACCTTGCACGTTTTCCCGGTCGCACACGCGTGGGCGACCGTACCGTCACCGCCGCAGTCGACGTCGGTCTCGTCGCCGTTCTGGACGGTGTCCGTGTAGAGGGGAGCCGCGCACTTGCCTGCCGTGCAGATCTTGTTCGCGCAGTCTGCCTCCGAGTTGCAGGTCTTGTCGGTCCCGCATCGAGGCGCACCGGTGGTCGTGCCACCGCAATCGACGTCGGACTCGTCGCCGTTCTTCACTGAATCGGTGCCGAGTGGCGCATCGCAAAGCCCGTCCGCGCCGCAGACGAGGCTCGCGCAATCGGACGCCCGTTTGCACTTCATATCGACCTCGCAGCGAGGGGCGTTCGTGGTGCTGCCACCGCAGTCGACGTCCGACTCGTCACCGTTCTGAACGGTGTCGCTGCTGGTGGCTGCATCGCAGAGGCCGTCCGCTCCGCAAACAGCGCTCTCGCAGTCCGCTTTCGCGTTGCAGTGCTTGTCGGTCCCGCAGCGCGGCGCATTCGTGGTGGCGCCACCGCAGTCGACGTCGGATTCGTCGCCGTTTCGCGCCTGGTCGCTCCCCGTCGGCGTTCGGCAAATGTTCTGAGGGTTGCAGTACCCGCTCGTGCAATCCGATGCGACGAGGCACGCCTTGTCGTCGCTACATCGTGCAACACCTGGTGCGCCGCCGCCGCAATCGATGTCGGTCTCGCCCTCGTCCTTCACGCCGTTCGCTTTGGCGGGCGGGCTGGCGTCGCCTTCGGAGACGGCGGCGTCGGAGGGCGCCGTTGCTGCCGGTCCGTCGGACGAGCTGCACCCGGTTGCGAGCAGCCCGAGCAGCAGAGTCGGCGTACACCAGCGATGCGAAACGAGCGTCCGTGCGAGCGTCGAGGACTTCACCCGTTCACCGTAAACCGGGCCAGGCTCCTCCGAAGCGACGGAATGCAGCGTGCCGCCATTTTGGTGCGCGCTGACCATCGATGTGTCGCGTGTTGCAGCGACCCGGCTCGCCGTCGCCTACATGGCACCTCCTTGGTTGTGGAAGACCTAACTCACTTGTCGTAAGCGCATCGGCCGCCGAGGGCGTAGTAGCCGTTCGGCTCGCCCGGCCACGCGCTCTTCCAATCCTGCGTGGACGGGCTCGTGTTGCCGTGTTGTTCCCACGAGATCGTCCACAGGAATTGATATTCCGCGTTGTTCGTCCAGTGGAGGAGATTGCCGGCGACTTCGACGCCGTTCTTGTTCAGGCCTCCCGGGAAGCGCCCCGGAGGCGAGACGTACCACGCGATGTCGCGCACGGTGCCCGAACCATTCAGTGGCGCAGCTCCCGGATATCCGTAACTGAACTTGTGATTGAGGCGTCCGTACTGATCCTGATTTCCAGGACCGGCCCACGGGCGTATATCGGTCCAGTTCCAGGGATACGTCGTCGTGTTCACGTTCGTGAACGCCTTGATGAGCTCGTCTGACGTGGCGAGGCGCCCGCCCTCGAAGGCACAGAATGCCTTGAGCAAGTGCCATCCAACGCAGTTGAGCGCTTTGGGGTCGAGATCGTCGACGGTGAAACTCGAAAAATCGGTGCCGTTCGCCGGCGTCCAGTACGTGTGACCGCCGAACGATCCCGGAGCGCACGATCGCTTCGACCACTGGTTCGCGGTGGGGGTGGCGTCAGCGTCGTTCGGAGCACCGAACCAGAACGACCCGAGCATCGCGTCGGCGGTGGTGGCGTCACTGGGAACGTAGGGGGTCCAAGCCGCGTTCCATGCGGTGCCGAGGCCGCCGACGAAGCTCTTCACGTTGCCTCCCGTGCGCTCGATGAACGCGCGCATACGGCCGGCGGTCACGTGGTACTTGTCGATGCGCACGGGGGACGTCGCCGACACCTTGGCGGTCGCGCAGCAGCTCTCGTGAGCCGCCCCGGCCTCGCCAACCTCGCCGGCTCCGCAGGTTTCACCACCGAGTCGTCGCGTGCAGCTCCGTCCGACCGCACACACGCCGTTGTAGGCGCAGCCGTTGCTCGCGCAATCGTCGTGGCCGTTGCACGTGACTCCGGCGTCGCAACGCTTCGCTCCGGTTTTCGTACCGCCGCAGTCGACGGCGCTCTCGTCGCCGTTCTGGACATTGTCCGTACCCGTGGGCACCTGGCAGACGTCGCCCGTGCACACCTTGCTCGTGCAGTCGGTCGCGACCTTGCAGGCTTTGAGGTCGTCGCATCGCTTGGCGTTCGTCGAGGAACCACCGCAATCGACGTCTGTCTCGTCGCCGTTTTGGACATTGTCCGTGCTCGTCGGCACTTGGCAGACATCACCCGTGCACACCTTGCTCGCGCAGTCCGCCGGGAGCTTGCAGGCTTTGAGGTCGTCGCACCGCTTGGCGTTCGTCGAGGAACCACCGCAGTCGACGTCCGTCTCGTCGCCGTTTTGGACATTGTCCGTGCTCGTCGGCACCTGGCAGACGTTGCCCGTGCACACCTTGCTCGTACAGTCGGTCGCGAGCTTGCACGCCTTCAGGTCATCGCATCGCTTGGCATTCGTCGAGGAACCACCGCAGTCGACGTCCGTCTCGTCGCCGTTCTTCACCGCGTCCGTGGAGGACGGGGGCGCGCAGTGAGATCCCTTGCAGACCAGGCTCACGCAATCGGCCGGCGCGGCGCATCCCGCATTGTCCGCACACGCCTTGCCGCTCGAGCCTCCGCAGTCAACGTCGGTCTCGTCGCCATTCTTGATGCCGTCCGTGGCGTTCGGAGCGGCGCAGATCCCGCCCTGGCACGACAGCGATTGGCAGTCTTTGCCAACCTTGCACTTCTGACCATTCCCGCACGCGGGAGCGTTGAGGCCTCCACAGCCTTCGCCGGTCGTCTCGGGCGACTGAGGGGCGTCGGGAGCGTTTGCACCGCCACCACCGGCATCGACCTGTTCGCTCTGGGGGCCGCCGCTGCCTGACGCCGTCTCGTCGCTACTCGAACAGCCGACGACGAACGCGCCGGTCGAAAGGAAGAGAGCCAGGATGAGATGCAAGCGCTGCGAAGTGGTGGCCATCGTGACCGACCATCGTCCTATACCGCCGCCGGTCGCGATAGCCGAATCGACATTCGCCCTGCACGTCGCGAGGACGCGTCGTGGAATAGAGCTCCTTGCCGGTGGCGTGGGGGGTACAGTGCCGTGGTGGTCATCCTGTCGGCGGCGAATGGGAAACTCATTCTCGAGCCAGACGAGAACGAGTGGTGGCAGGTGGTACTCGAGATGGACGGCCACAGGCGGTCGCTTGGTGCCGAGCGCAGGTCAACCATCGTCGAGGGGTTGCACCGTGCTTTGTGCGAGGAACCCGCAGGCCCGGCTTCCGGCATGCTCGACGGCGTCCGCGTTTACCCGGCGCTGTCGCTCGCCGAATCCCACTCGACGCTTCATGTGGGCGAGCAGCTAGGACGACGCCTCCTCTTCATCCAGGCGGACGACGGCTCACTCGTGGCAAGGCTCCTGCTCGACGCCGACGACCTGACGCGATGGCGTGGTCAGGTCGACGGGGTTTCAACGTTCAGCGAATTCCTCGGACTAGGTTCTCGAATACCGACACGGAAGGACATTCAGGGCGTGGAGTACGACTGGTTGGCCGTCGACTCCGAAGGGGTCGTGGGGATTCTGAGTACGGCTGGCGGCGGATTGGTTCCGGACGCCGTTCTTCAGAACATCGACGCCTTCGAGCCCGCCATCGACACCGTGCTCGCACTGCCTGCGTGCACCTCGGCGGACTGCACGAAAGAGCTTTCGGCGGACCTCACGAATACATGGAGGCTCGTAGCCGAGCGAGGGCTGTTCGCCTTCGATTCGGACTATTGCGGCGGCCCGTATGAACGGATTGCGACTCCGCACAATCCGGTCATGCTCGAGGATCTTCCGGAATCGGTGAGAGAGGTGGTTCGGAAGGTCGTGCTCCGCAACGTGAGATTCCGGACGGCCAAAGAGATCACCGCGGCGGCCATCACGACGTAGGATGGGATGGCAGACGGGCCGGTCCCGAAGGGCGTGGCATGGCCGAGGTGACGATCAGCGAAGGTCGCGTGGGAGTTCGTCTCTCCGCGCCCTACGCGGACACGGCGGTCGGCGCGTGCGTCGCACGACGCTTGGCCGGAGCCGCGGCGCGCTTCGACGGTTCGCCGGTGACGCTCAAGGTCCGGTTCGAGCTCCGAGCGCCCGAGGGCGACCCGCGCTCGTCAGCGAATCGTGAGGTCGCTTTCCAGGAGGGCGTCCACCACGTGTTGGCGGGCGCTTTGGTATTCGACGCTGTCGGGGCGATGGTGCGCTGCCATGCGGACGAGCTCGTTTTGCACGACCGCGGGCACGGATTCGAACGGAAGGGCCGGCCAATGCATCGGCTCGTAGTGTGGAGCCTCCGCTCCGAGCGGCTCGTCGCCGAAGGTCGGGTCGTGAAGGAGATGGAGCCGCTCCTCCCAAACCAGCAGCCTCGCGAGCCTCGCTGGCGCGCTTCGCGGCGAGCGGAGATTCGGGGCCGGCGGGGCCACGTAGGTTGGCAGCCAGTCTCGGAGCTCGGCGCCCGACATCGGCTTGGCAACGACGTACCCCTGGACGAGGTCGGCTCCCAGGATCCTCACGGCCTCGAGCATGCCCTCGTCTTCGATGCCTTCGACCACCACGGACTTGCCGAGCGACTTGCCGAGCCTGGTCAGCGGGTAGATGAAGCGGAGGATTTGTGACGAATCCTTCCCGGCCCGTTTCACGATGCTCCGGTCGATCTTGATCATGTCGAACGGCATCTCTCGGAGGCGTTCGAGGCTGCTGTAGCCGGAGCCGAGATCGTCCTCCGCGAGGCCCACGCCGAGCTTCTTGAATTTCGAGAGCGCGGTGAGAATGTCCGCGCCGAGCCGGGTCTCCTCGGACTCCAGGAGCTCGAGGGTCAGCGCTTGTGGCGGGCACGCGTGCTCGGCGAGCGCTTGCTGTGTGATCTCGAGATAGCGGGGATTGGCAAGTGCGCTCGACGGCAGGTTGAGGGAGATCCCGAGGTCGATGCCTTGTTCGAGCCAAGTGCGTCTCTGGCGCAGCGCTTGGGCGAGCCCGCGTGCGTAGAGCTCGACGAAGTTGTTGGGCGAGAGCGCCGGGAAGAAGTCGCACGGGGAGAGCAGCCTGTCGCCATCGCGGAGTCGGGCGAGCGCCTCGACCTTCGTGATCCTTCCCGCGTGGAGGTCCAAGATCGGCTGGTAGTGCATCTCGAGGCCCTCCGAGCGGACCAGCGAGAGCCAGTGCTGCCTCACCGCGTAGGGCACCGTCGTCGTTCGGCCCTCGCGCAGCTCGATGCGCGCGACGGCGACCGTGAGTAGCGTCCTCAGGTGATCGATGAAGAGCGTTTGATGTGCGGAGGTAAAGCCGCCGAGATTGGAGCTTCCCAGACCGACGATCAACGTTTGCGAGCTGCCTGGCGGGCGCACCGGAATGGCGACCGTGGAGCGAAGCCCTTCGCGCAGCAAGGCGTCACGCCACGGTGCCATCCGCGGATCGGTCGCGACGTTCACGCAGTGCTCCACTTGCGCGCTGCGCCACGCCCTGCCGGTGGGGCCCTCGCTCATTTCGACGAGCTGGCCGCGTGCGAGCCGCTCGACTTCCTGAAGATGGCTGTCGGCCTTTCGACCCACCATCGACTCGAAGCGGAAGACTCCGTGTCGGTCGAGGCGGCCGAAGGAGACCGCGGCGATCTCGTCGTGCTGGATGAGGCGCTCGGACACGCGGCCGATGAGGTCCGTGTAGCTCCCCGTCGTCCACGCCGTGCGGGTGATGTCTCCGAGGAGCTCGTGGCGCCGTCGCTCCACGTCCTCGTAGGCGTCGAGCTGAATGGCGAGATCGCGCATGAGGCGCTGCGCGAAGATCGCGAGGGCGCGCGTGTACTGCGCCGTGTCGACATGGCTGCGCACGGCGTCGAGAAGGAACTCGTTGCTGAGCGCGAGATCCTGCTGGGAGAGACCGACCGCGGCGTGCCTCCGGCCGATACTCCACGCGAAGTCGCTGTGCTTGTCGGCGGTGATGTCCGGTGCGGTCAAAAAGAGGAGCATCCTCCCTTGCATCTCTTGAAGATGTCCGCGCTCCCAGTCGGACATCGACGATACCAAGACCCCCGCCCGCGGGATCCGCATCTGGCATTCATTGAATTGATCGACGATGGCGCCGAGCTCGGCCCGCACGGCTGACTGCAGGGCTCCGAGAAGCGGCGCCACGTCAGGGGTATACAGACGGGCGATGGACTGCGGTGAATTCACGAGATACTGCGAATCGTGGGTTCAAGAGGGGATTGCGTATTCGTCGGCCAAGAGATCAGGGCCGCACGCGAAGTCGTCTGCCCAATCGATGAAGCGCTTCACCATCTCCTTGCCCCGGAAATACGCCCCGTGCTGCGGACAGATGACTTCGATGTCGAGCTTGCGCGCCGTCCGCGCCCAGACCTTCATCGCGCGATTCCCCGCCATGTAGCGACGGTGGAAGCCCTCCATGAAGCGGCGGTGTGCCTCGAAGTCGGTGACCTCCGTGTAGTCCTGCTCGAGCGATGCACCGAGGTCGCCGGTGTAGAGGATCTTCGAGACCGGATCGTAGACCTGGAAGTTGCCGCACGAGTGGAGGAAGTGCGCAGGGATCACCAGCACGTGCCCGTCGCCGAGCGGCATCTTCATGCCTTCGTCGGGAATGCCCTTCAGGCGGTCTTCGACGAGACGATCGACTCCGAAGTGCGGGACGAAGCGCGTCCACAGCTGGGAGACATACGCCATGGCGTCGGTGGTCATCAGCCAGCCATTGACCGCCGCGACGATGTCCGGATCTTGGTGCGAGAGGAAGATGATGTCGAGCTTCGCCGCCCCGAGTACGCCCTTCGTGGCGGACATCACCTTCGAGTAGACCTTGTGCCCACCGGGGTCGAGGATCATGGCCGACGATCCATGCACGATGAGATGCTGGTTCGCCTGGACCGCGAGCCCCCCGGTCGAGAAGTCCTCGAGAAGGACGTTCTTGTGATTTCCGCTATCGAAAAGAACCGTGTTCGGCATGACTGCGCCCGTCGCATTGCAACGTGCGAACCAGCGCGATTCGCCTCGCAAATTCGGCTCTTTGCGCGCGTCTTGCTGCAGGGCTCGCGCGCCGACGCAAACGCTGCGTGCGCCGCAAGCTCTGGCGTTCCTTATTATGAGATATCGTTGTTGCGAATGACATCGGCGATGGCCCGCAATGGATGAAGACGATCTCGCCTCCTACGCGTTTCTTTGGGACGGCTCGGCCTGCGGGCGAGCCGGGGCGAGCTTAGATGGGGACGTTGATGCAACTTGATTGCATTAAGGCTGTCGGTGCACTATCCACACCTCGTGTTGCTCGATGATGCTCCCACGGGGGATCGATGACGGGACTCTCCGTGCTGCTCCTCGGTTTGGGACTCGGCGTGCGCCATGCGATGGACGCCGATCATGTCGTGGTGGTGTCGACGTTGGTTTCGCGGGAGCCAGGGCGATGGCGGGCGGCCCGCGTCGCTGCGCTCTGGGGAGCCGGGCATACACTCGCTTTTCTCGGTCTCGGCCTCCTCGTCGTTCTCGCACGGTTGCAGGTGCCGCCAGCGTTCGAGCGCCTCGCCGAAATCCTCGTGGCGGGCCTGCTCATCGGCTTTGGAGCGTGGCACCTGGTGCGGTCTTTCGATTCGTCGGGGCCGGAGGACGCCGCGCCCGCCGTGGTGGCTCGGCCCATCGTCATCGGCGTCGCCCACGGGTTGGCCGGTTCCTCCGGGGTCGCCCTGCTCGCCGCGACGACGATTGCATCTCGCCCACTCGCCGCCGGGTATCTCTGCTTGGTCGCTCTCGGCACGGTGCTCGGGATGGTGGTCCTCACGGTCGTCATGGCAGGCCCGATCGCGTGGACGATGAGGCGAGAAGGCGTGGTGAAGAGAGCCGTGGTTGCAGTTTCTGGAGGTGTTGGCGTGGCCCTCGGCGCGTGGCTTCTCCTAAGGCTTCTCGCCGGCGCGCACTAGTTGGTCGCGACCGGGCTTCTCGATCTTCATTTTGCAACTCGGTTGCATGTGATATTGCGTTGCCTCTCTTCGAGAGGTTCGCCATGAAGAAGATTCCCGTCACCGTCCTTACCGGCTTCCTTGGCTCCGGCAAAACCACCTTGCTGAACCGAATCCTCACCGAGCAGCACGGCAAACGGATCGCCGTCATCGAGAACGAGTTCGGCGAGATCGGTATCGATCAGGCGCTCGTCATCAACGCGGACGAAGAGGTCTTCGAAATGAACAATGGGTGCATCTGTTGCACCGTGCGCGGCGACCTGATTCGCATCCTCGGGAGCCTGATGAAGCGGCGCGACAAGTTCGACCACGTTCTCGTCGAAACCACCGGCATGGCCGACCCCGGGCCAGTTGCGCAGACGTTCTTCGTCGACGACGACATGCGCGATCTCTTCACGCTCGACGGAATCGTCACGCTTGTCGACGCCAAGCACGTGAGGCTGCACATCGAAGACTCGAGCGAGTGCCGAGAACAGATTGCCTTCGCCGACGTGCTCGTGCTCAACAAGTCCGATCTCGTTTCACCGGCCGACCTGGACGCTCTCGAGAGGCGCGTGCGGTCGATGAACGCAATGGCCAGGGTGCTTCGCGCAACGGACGCTGACGTGCCGATCTCTTCGGTCCTCGACGTCGGAGGCTTCGACCTCGATCGCGCCGTCGCCACGAAACCGACCTTCCTCGCGCCGGAATATCCGTTCGAGTGGGCCGGAACGTTCGACCTCCACGAAGGTGTTTACGACGTGGTCCTCCGCGAAGGACCGGATCCGAGCATGGATGTCGTCGTCATGGACCTTGAGGCAGGCGAACGTGCGCACGACAAAGCTGTCGCGGAGCGCGCCCTTCGAGCGTGGGCGCACGAGGCGGCCAGCTTGCGTGCGGGCGGTGAGCTGTCCTTGCGTGCCGCCCCGAGCACGCTCGTTCTCTACGGCATGGGAGCGAAGCACTTTCGACTTCGCGTTCCGAAGGCCGGCCGAATCGGGCTCTATACGCAACATTTGCCGTCGGAGTTCGGTTTGAAACTCCTTTGCGGCGAAATCGAAGTTGCCGCCGTGGCGAGCAAGGAGTTTGCCGCAGGCCACTCGCACGACGAAGAGGTGAGCTCGGTCGGCATTCACCTCGAGCGAGCCGTCGACGGCGATCGCCTGAATGAATGGCTCTCGAAGCTCCTTCGCGAGAAAGGCACCGACATCTTCCGCATGAAGGGAATCCTCGATATCCAGGGAAGCGACAAACGCTTCGTCTTCCAGGGCGTGCACATGCTCTTCGACGGTCGTGAGGATCGACTGTGGGGCACCGAGCGGCGCGCGAGCGATCTCGTCTTCATCGGACGCAATCTCGATCGCGAAGAGCTCACCCGGGGATTCGAACGATGCCTGGCCTGAACGAAGGAGTGGTCGCCAAGACGGAGCTTCGCGCGCGGTTTCGGCTGGAGACGGGCGATTACGTGGCCGCACTCACGGTCTCGCGTGACGGTCGCCTGTGCGTGGCGGGATTGGGCGACGGACGAGTCCTCGGGCTCGACCTCTCGTCCGGAAAAGAACTCTTCTCGACGGTTGCTCACCCCGGCGTCGTTCTCGGCGTCGCTCTCTCTCCCGCAGGGGATTCGGTCGCGACCTGCGGACAGGAGGAGGCGGCCAAGCTCTGGACCACGCAGGGCAAGCTCCTACGCGAGTTGCCCTCGGGCGGAGCGGCGTGGGTGGAGCACGTCGCATGGGCGCCGCGCGGTGAACGTCTGGCGACGGCGGCCGGCAAGAAGGTTCGCGTGTGGACCTCGGACGGCGAGCCCATCGTCGAAACCGAAGCCCTTGCTAGCACCATTACGGGGCTCGCCTGGCGCGCCGACGGCAACGCGCTCGCGGCGACGTGTTACGGCGGCGTCGACATCCTGCCTTTCACGCCAGGCATGAAAGCGCGGCATCTCGCGTGGAAGGGCTCGCTCATCTCCGTTGCGTGGAGCCCGGATGCGAAGGTCATTGCGTGTGGAAGCCAGGACTGCTCCGTCCACTTCTGGCGACTCGCCACCGGCCAGGACTCCCAGATGAGCGGATACCCCTTCAAGCCAAAGGCCCTTGCATGGGACAGTGCCTCGAGGTTGCTCGCCACCTCCGGCGACGCGACGGTGACCGTTTGGGACTTTCACGGCAAGGGCCCGGAAGGGACGCGCCCGCTGCAGCTCGAATCTCACAAGGGTGCGTGCACCTGCCTCGCGTTTAGCCCGCGGAAAGGCGTCCTGGCGAGCGGCAGCCAGGACACGTCCGTGCTCTTGTGGGAACCGCGCAAGGGAACACGGCCTACGCGCTTCGCGTTCCTCGACGACGAGATCACCGGGCTCGCCTGGCACCCCGAGCACCACACCCTCGTGGCGGGGGACGCGAGCGGAACGCTCTGCGCGTGGGAGGTGGCGTGATCGCGAGGCCTTCGAGGAGGGTATTGGAGCATTCCGGATGAGAATTTGTACACGCCGTATGAGGAGCCGACCGGCTTCACCCTACGTGAGGAAGGCGAGTGCTTCGCGAAGGATCGTCTCGACGGGACGGCTGGAGGCGGGAACGGAGGCGTCGGGCGCCTTCGTTGTAGCCGGGTGAGTGGGCACAGTGGTCGCGCGCTTTCGCTGGGAAAAGTAGCGGGGTTCGACGCGCGGCATTTCGCACGCCACCTGGGACCAACGACGCTTTTCGGCGGCGCCGAAGGCGCGCCTCGATGTGCGAACGTTGGAGGTCTCGTCACTTCCGCCGAGGGCGCGCGGCGTTCGATCACGCGCAGGGCTCGGGGTACCAACTGCTTCGGGGGATTCTTCGGTCCCCGCGCTGCGTGGTACTTTTGCGACATGGCTAATATCGAATCGACGATCCGAGCGATGGAAGAGCGGCTTTGGAAGGCGCAGCTCTCGGCTGATGTGGAGGCGCTCGATGACCTGATTGCGGACGACCTACTGTTCACTGGTCTCGCAGGCTCGTTGGAGACAAAGGCTGCGGACCTGGAACAACACCGCTCGGGCGCACTGAAGATCACGAAGCTCGATCCGGTGGAGTTCCGCGTGAGGCCTATCCCGGGAGGTGCCGTCACGAGCGTCAAGATGGATGCGGCAGCTGTATTGGCGGGGAAGCCGACCACCGCCACGCTGCGCTACACGAGAGTGTGGGTTTCAGAAAATGGCCGCTGGCAGATCGCCGGTGGTCACATGAGCCTTGTCCCGTAAGGGTAGGGGCGCGTTCATGGGAGCCCGGGGCCCAAGCACTGATGCCCTTCGATGATGTTCTCGGTCCCCTATTCGAATCTCCCGCGCTCCCGAGGTCCCCCGCGTCGTCGTACCGTCGGGCTTGGGATGGCTGGACCGCTTTTTTTGCGTCCGCGCGAATCCAATCGGTGTCGCGTGGCTCTTACCGGGAAATGAGCCCGCGGATGCAGATCGAGACCCTGTTCGACCCGGCCACGTCCACCCTGACGTACATCGTGTTCGACCCGAAGAGTCGTGACGCGGTCGTGATCGACCCCGTGCTCGACTACGATCCGCTGGCGTCCTCGACGTCCACGCGGTCGCTCGAGACGCTCGAGGCCTTGCTGAGGAAGCATGACCTCCGCGTCCACTACATCCTCGAGACGCACGCCCATGCCGACCACATCAGCGGCAGCCAGTACCTGAAGAAGCGCTTCGGCGCGAAGGTCGGCATCGGCGCGCGGATCCGCGACGTGCAGAAGCTCTTCCGCGATGTCTTCGACCTCCCGGCGGCTTTCGCGATCGACGGAAGCCAGTTCGACCGGCTCTTCGATGACGGTGAGAAGATCGTCGCCGGTACGCTGGAGCTCGAGGTGATGGCGACGCCTGGCCACACGCCTGCCTGCGTGACCTACAAGATCGAGGACGCGATCTTCGCGGGCGACGCGATCTTCATCGAAGATTCAGGCACCGGGCGGTGTGACTTCCCCGCGGGCAGCGCCGAAGATCTCTACACGTCGATCCACGAGCGGCTCTACGAGCTGCCCGACGCGACCCGCGTGTTCGTCGGACACGATTATCAGCCCGACGGTCGCCCACTCCGGTCGGAGACCACCATCGGCGCCGAGAAGGAGAAGAACATCCAGCTCCGCGCGAGCACGACCCGCGAGGAGTTCGTGAAGATGCGAACCGCGCGAGATGCTACGTTGGCTGCGCCGCGGCTCCTTTACCCGAGCGTCCAAGTGAACGTCGATGCTGGCCTCTTGCCGAGGCCGCACGCGAACGGGCGCCGTTACCTGAGTGTGCCGCTGAACCTGAAGCAGATCACCGACAACGACGGCACGCCGGCGTGAGGAGCGAGCGATGACCACCCTTTTCGAAGCAGCCACCCCGAATCCGTCAGGTCACCGCGACGTGCGCCCCGAGCAGGTGCTCGCCGACAAGAAGGCCACGCGCATCATCGACGTGCGCGAGCCAAGCGAGTTCACCGGAGAGCTCGGGCACATCGAGGGCGCCGAGCTCGTCCCCCTCGCCACCGTGGCCGCGGCCTCGACGAGCTGGGCCAAGGACGAAGCGCTCGTTCTCATCTGCCGCTCCGGTCGACGCTCGGAGCAGGCGGCTCGCGAGCTCACTGCCGCGGGCTTCCAGCACGCGATGAACATGCTCGGCGGCATGCTCGCGTGGAACGAGGCGCGCCTCCCCGTGGAAGGCGCCACGCGCTAGCGCATCCTTCCCGACCACGGCACGCGCTCGGCGCGCGGCGCTCGGTGAGCGTTGCAAGGTCTGCCTCCGCAGCGGATGATGCCCGCGAAGGAGGAGCCTATCGATGACCATCACCATTACCGCCTTTGAACGGTCGCCCGATGGCGGCAAGGGGCTGGCGCGTGATACGCGCGTGCGCTGGGCGCTCGAAGAAGCGGGGCAGCCTTACGAGGTTCGCCTTGTTTCCTTCCGGGCGATGAAGGAGCCCGAGCATCTGGCGCTCCATCCTTTCGGCCAGATTCCGACCTATGAGGAAGGCGAGCTCGCTCTGTTCGAGACGGGGTCGATCGTCTTCCACATCGCCGAGCGTCATCCGGGCCTGCTGCCGGACGAGGCCAATGCGCGCGCGCGTGCCATCACATGGATGTTTGCTGCGCTCAACACGGTGGAGCCGCCGATCCTCGAACTCGTAACGGCCAAGGTCCTGGAAGGCGACAAGCCTTGGGCCAAGGAACGCCTCCCTCTGGTCGTGGAGCGTATCCGAAATCGGTTGAACCAGCTTTCCGCTCGCCTAGGCGACGCCGACTGGCTCGATGGTGCATTCAGCGCGGGCGACCTGATGATGGTGTCGGTGCTGCTCCGGCTTAGACCATCGGGCATTCTGAACGAATACCCAAGCCTGGCCGCCTATGTCGCCCGCGGCGAAGCGAGGCCCGCCTACAAGCGAGCCTTCGACGCTCAATTGGCAGTCAACGCCGGTAAGCCATCGACCGGCTGATGGCGTAGGACTACCCACGAGGGAGGCGCGCGACCGCGCCGGTTTCGAGCGCGGCCCAGACGGCACCATCCGGGCCGATGGTGATGCCGTGAGGTTCGGAGCTTGGACTGGGCAGGTCATGATGCTGAAACTCGCCAGTGACGCCGATGTAGCCGATGCGGTTGGCGGCCCACTCGGTGAACCAGCAGCCTCCCGCCGGATCGGCAACGATCGCGTGCGGCTTGGCCGTGCGTTCGGGTAGCGGGAACTCCTGGATCTTGCCGTCCGGTGTCAGGCGGCCAATCTGACCCGCGGCGATCTCGACGAACCAGAGAGTATCGTCGCTGCCGAGAGTGATGCCGACCGGCCCGGCATTGGGCGTAGGCAACTCGTGAAGGGTCACTTCCCCGTCGAGCCCGATTCGACCGATCGCGTTTGCCTGATTCAACGTGAACCACAGGGCGCCGTCCGGACCGGGCGTGATCATCGACGGGAAGGCGCCTTTGATCGGGAGCGGAAACTCCGTGATTGCGCCGTCACAAGTGATCCGGCCAATACGGTCGGCCTTCATCTCGGTAAACCAAAGAGCACCGTCCGGTCCTGCCGTGATGCCGAATGGCGCGCTGTCCGGCGTGGGCGTGGGAAATGACGTGATCGCACCATCCGTGGTGATCCGGCCGATGTGATGCTCGCGAGAGCAGGTGAACCACAGCGGGCTATCCGGACCGCTATCCGGAGCCGACGTGATGATCGAAGGACCACATGTCCTCGACTTCAAGGGATGGTGAACGACTTCGCGCTCTTCGCCGGAAGTCGCGCCGAGGCGGATGATGCTGCCTGCGTGGATCGCCGTCACCCACAGTGCTGCGTCGGGACCGGTGGTGAGACCGTACGGGCCGGCCCCGGGGTCGGCAATCCAGATTTCCTCGATCGACGGGTTGCGATTCAGCATCAAGGTAGTTTCTTCGATTGGGGTTCGAGCGTCATCGGCGAGGAGGCGTCTTCAACACCACGTGACCGGGGCAGGGGTGAGCCTTTGAGTCGTCGTTCCGTCGCCAAGCGCTCCCCAGCGGTTGCTTCCCCAGCACTGGACGGTTCCGTCGACCAGAAGTGCGCAGGTATGGGCGAGGCCCGCGCTGAGCTCGGTGACGTTGGATAACCCGGGGACGGGAGTCGGGGGGAGCGGACTCGTGGTCGTTCCGTCACCGAGCTGGCCGGAGAGGTTGAATCCCCAACAGCGCACGGTGCCATCCGTCAGACGCGCGCAGGTGTGGCTCGCGCCCGCGGCGATCTTGGCCACGCCCGAGAGACCGGTGAGCCCTCCGTCGCCGAGCTCGCCAACGCGATTGGCTCCCCAGCAGCGGGCGGTGCCATCGTTCAGGCGCGCGCAGGTGTAGCTCCCTCCTGCGGTGATCTCGGCGACGTCGGAGAGCCCGGAGACCACGACCGGCGTGGGCCGACCGGTGGTCGATCCGTCGCCGAGCTCGCCGTCGCTGTTCATTCCCCAGCAGCGGACGGTGCCATCGGTCAGGCGCGCACAGGTGTGGAAGGTCCCCGCGGCAACTTCGGCGACGTCGGAGAGCCCGGGGACAGGCGTTGGGGTGGGCCGATTGGTGGTCGTTCCGTCGCCGAGCTCGCCGTCGCCGTTGTAGCCCCAGCAGCGGACGGTACCATCGGTCAGGCGCGCACAGGTGTGATGCTCACCTGCGGTGATTTCGGCAACACCGGAGAGCTCGGGCACCGGGGTCGGGTCGTTGTGATCCGTCGTCGTCCCATCACCGAGCCGACCGAAGGCGTTCGATCCCCAGCAGCGGACGGTGCCGCCCGTCACCAGTGCGCAGGCATGGTACGAACCCGCGGCAACGCCGGCAACGCCGTACAGCCCAGCGACTGGGGTCGGCTTGGACCGATAGTCTGCTTCACGTAGACCGGGGACCATTCCCCAGCAGCGGACCGTGGCGTCGGTCAGTTGCGCGCAGGTGTAACCCAAACGCGAGGCAAGGCTGGTCGCCGGCACGAAGGCGTTCTCCGTAGTCGAACCCGAGCCACACGCGACGACAGGGATAGCCGCCGTCACGACCGCGACGACGAGAGGGCGCAAACGCATCTTGCTCATCTTGCATGGGGCCATGCTGGACGCGATTCCTTTCCCGCATTCATTCATCACGCGAGACGAGTCCTCGAATCCAACCAGGGCGACACGTCACGAGCGCCGATCGTCCGAGCCCCAAGCCGGTCCACATGCCCGCGTAATCGATTTGCTCTAGAAGATCTGTGTTTCGAAGCTCATCCACGGATGTCTCCGGGACTTCATAAAGCTCGGCGGCCGTCATGAGCGTCACGAGCGGCTCTGATATGGGGGACGGACATGCTGGTTCGCCTCAGCAAGAAAGGGAGCCTGCTGACTTCCTTATGAAAGAAAGTGAAGGCCAACGCTCATTTCTCATCAGGCGGAATGCGGCTGCACGACGCATTCTGTCGCCAGGGATACTGCATACGGAATTCCTGCTTCGGTGGCCAAGGTCGTATTCGTACCGAAGGACCAGGCCGAACTTATTCGCCCGATCGCGAGGCAGGAGACCAAGATGGGGCGCAAGGTCGATCATCTTGTTGAGCTTCCACTCCTCGATGGAAATGGGGCAGGCCGCAGGTTAGTTTCGCCAGCCGGAAGGCACCCTAGCGATGAAGATCTTCGTAGTCGGCGGCGGTGGGCGCGAACACGCGCTCGTTTGGAAACTCAGCCAGTCACCGCATGCCTCGTCCATCCACTGTGCCCCGGGCAATCCTGGCATCGCGATGGAAACCCTTCGCGATGGCACGCCCGTGCAGTGTGTCCCCATCAAGGCAACCGATGTGGATACGTTGCTCGACTACGCGAAGCGCGAGAGGCCGGATCTCACCGTTGTGGGACCCGACGACCCGCTCGCGCTGGGCCTCGTGGACAAGCTTCAGGGAGCGGGCCTTCCCGTGTGGGGACCGACGCAGCGGGCAGCGCAGTTCGAGTCGTCAAAGGCGTTCGCGCAGGACTTCATGCAGCGTCACGGAATTCCGAGCCCCGAGGCTGCGGCATTCTCAACGCCCGAGGATGCCATCGCCTTCGCAGAGCACCTCCGATGGTCGTGTGCCATCAAGGCCGACGGCTTGGCCCTCGGCAAAGGCGTACTCCTGTGTCGAAGCGAGTCCGAAGCGAAGCATGCCATTGGGCACATCCTCGAAGATCGGGCCTTCGGCCGGGCGGGCGAGCGCATCGTCATTCAAGAGCTGCTCGAAGGTCCCGAGATCTCCATGCACGCTTTCTGCGATGGAACCACGCTCAAAGTGTTCCCGACATCGCAGGATCACAAGCGAGTTTTTGACGGTAACGAGGGGCCCAATACCGGCGGAATGGGGGCGTACAGTCCGGCGCCTCTCCTCGACGCGCGCGCGCTTTCGTCGATCCAACAGGATGTCTTCGATCGCTGGATGCGCGGCTGCGCAGCCGACGGTATCGCGTTCTGCGGCCTGATCTACCCCGGCCTGGTGCTCACCCAAGACGGCCCGAAGGTCATCGAGTTCAACGCGCGCTTCGGGGATCCCGAAGCCCAAGTATACCTGCCTCGCCTCGAGTCGGACCTCGTCGAGGTGCTCTGCGCGAGCATCGAAGGACGTCTGTCCGGAATTGACCTGCGCTGGAGCGACGATGTCGTCGTGTGCGTGGTCATGGCCTCGGCGGGATATCCCGGAACCTACCAGGACGGGAAAACCATCCACGGGCTGGAAGCGGCCGCTTCGATGCCGGACGTGAAGGTCTTCTACTCCGGCACGCGGAGCGCGGAAGGTGGCGTAGTCACGAGCGGGGGACGCATCCTCGGTGTGACGGCCAGGGCCGGTGCCTTGGCGGACGCCGTGCAGCGTGCCTACGCTGCCGTCGCCAAGATCCAGTTCGAAGGCGCACACTATCGACGCGACATCGCAGCCGGGGCCAACGGTTGACTTGGGGCCTGCCTCCCGGACGGAGTCCTAGGGAATCCGCCGTACCGGTGGGGTCTTCCTCTCTGACGAGGTTCATTGCGGGGCGTTGCAGGGCGGGGGCCGTCACGCCGGTGCGTAGCTGCTCTTGTCGATGCGGTAGACGACGTGCGCGTTCCCGTCGAGTGTCTGCTCGTCCACGAGTGTAGCGCCGAGCTTCTCGATCGCGCGCCGTGAGCGCCGGTTGTTTGCGCCGATCTCGAAGTGCACGTGCTCGACGAACTGAAAGGCGTGGCGCAGCATCAGACCTTTCATTTCGCGATTCACGGCGCCGCCCCAGAAGCGCCGGGCGAGGAACGTGTAGCCAATCGTCACCTGGCTACGTGATTCGTCGAAATCGTAGTAGCGAGAGCTGCCGATCACGTCGCCTGACGCCCTTTCGATGACGACGAGCGCGCCTTTGGAGGCGATCGCACCGTCGAAGAAGCCCTGGAAGACGTCGCGCTGATACCGCGTCGACTGGGGATGTTGCTCCCAGATCAAGGGATCCGAAGCGCACGCGTAGAGCGCCTCGAAGTCGGCTTGCTCCACCGGCCGGAGGAGGAGCGTCAGTCCGAGGAGCGGGACCTGGAACTCTCGCTGGAGTGGCGAAGTTGCGTCGTTCATTCGCAGTCGAGCCTACTTCTGCTTCGACTTGAATGCCGGCGATTCGACTCGCAACGAAGTTCCCATGGGGCGGCGCGTTTTCGTACTGGCGACGAGCTTGCTGGGGCTCGTGATCGCCCCGACCGCGCATGCCCAGACGAGCACGCCTGCGGCTGCGGACGGTCCGGTCGCCGGGCCGCCTGGGCCGCCGCGCATGGTGTCCATCTTTCCCGTGGTCCCCGCCGCCTACATCGCCTGGCTCGATCCGCACGCCGGAGGCGACGCTGCGCAGGGAGGGCAGGGCGACGTCAATCAGGGCGCCCTCGACGCGATTCGACTTGGCCTCTACGCGCAAGCGCCGGTGCTCGGCGGGATGTTCGCGGAATGTCGTTCGGCGGGGCCGAGCATCGAGCAAACCGCTGGGATTCGTCTCGTGCCGCAACTCACACTTTATGGCTTTTCGCGCAGCGGATGCGCGATCGATCAAGCCGTGGGCGGCGCGCTCGTCTTCACGCTGCCCGTCTCGCGAACCGTGTCCCTCTCGCTGTCCGCGAGTCAGCTCTATGTGCCCAACGCCGTGCTCGGCGTTCCGAAGAACCAAACGCAGATCCGCGCCGACGCCACCTTCGCCTTGCCCGAGAAGCGTTCGCTGAGCCTCGGCGTCTCGACGGGCCGCGGCAGCCCGCGCGTCACCTTCGGCGGCGTGTTCTGACGTCGAGCCGCCTCTGGTCAGCGTGCCCAGAGCACGGAGAGATCGAGCTCGATCGCGTTCGGAGCGCTCCATTGGACGCTCACATGCCTAGAGCCTGCACGACACCCGAAGGCTCGGCCACGTACCTCGACGACTTCTATGCGTGCTACGCGAGAGGCACGTACTTGACCGGCATGGATTCCGTGTTCGCAGCGCTCGATGTAGCCACGCGCGCGTCGAAGTGACGGAGCCTCGAACCGTCAGAGTCCGGCAGCTCGATAGAGCTCGTCGACCGGGAACGAGAGACCGAGCGATGGCAGCTCCACGGTCTCACCTGCTTCGGCGACCTTAGACGCCCACGCGCCGCTCTCTGAGCGGTGATAGACCTCGATACGGTCGACCGCTCTGCGCGATGAACACGTACTCTCGAAGCGAATCGATGCGCTGATAGTGCTCGGGCTTCACGCCGCGGTCGTAGTCCTCCGTGCTCGGGCTGCCTAGCCGAGACGCGACCATACGCAGAGCGTAGCATGTCTGCGCTCGACGAACGCTCGTCGAGAGGCTTGCAGCAGCGATGCCAGGTCATCCGTTTGCACTGCAATCGCTAGGCGCCCGTGGCTCGTCCATGGGCCCGCAGCAGTCCTCGTAGCTGGCGTTCGTCATCGACGTGCTAGATTGCGCGCGTGCGTCGCTCCTTCATCTTCCTCGCGCTGCTCGTTTCTTGTCATTCGCCGCAGGCCACCGATGCAGGGAGTACGTCCCCTGTCGCCGCCTCCTCCAACCGAGACGGCGGGCGGCCCGTCGATGTCGCACTTCCCGAGGCGCCGCGCGACGCTCGCGAGCCCGTTCTCGCAAGTGCCGCCACGCAGCTGCTCCAGCAGCACGTGCTCGGAACGCCGATCGACGATCGCCTCTCGAAGGAGGCGTTCCAGCGCATGATCGACGGGCTCGACACCGGCAAAGTGTTCTTGCTCGAGAGCGACGTGCAGAAGCTCGCGCGCTTCGAGACGGACATGGATGACGAGCTTCGTGCCGGCGATCTCGTCGCCGGACGCAAAGCCACCGCGCTCCTCGCCAGCCGGCGCCGCGTCGTCGGGGACATCATCGCAGGCATTCTTGCCAAGCCGCTCGACTTCACGGTGAACGAGTCGATCGAAACCGACCCGAAGAAGCGTGCGTTCTGCAAGACCGACGAAGAGCTCACCACGCGCTGGCGTGGCGTGCTCAAGCTGCAAGCCCTCGAGCGGATGCAGGAGCTCGAAGACATCCTCGAGAAGCGGGCTCAGCCGAAGGCGAAGGAAAAGGCCGCCGATCCCGACGACGCCAAGCGCGACGCCGCTGCCGAGAAGGCGCTCGGCGAGATCCCCACCACGTTCGAGGGGCGCCGCGACAAGGTTCAGAAGGAGCTCGCCACCCGATTCGCGACGCAGTTCACGCGACTCGCCACCGTCGACAAGCTCCAGTCAGCCGAGACGTTCCTCAACGCCGTCAACGGCGCGTTCGATCCGCACACGAACTATCTGCCGCCGGCGGAGGAAGCCGAGCTCGACATCGCGCTCACCGGCCGCCTCGAGGGCATCGGCGCCACGCTGCGTGAGCAAGAGCACTACATCCTTGTCAACGACCTCGTGCCTGGCGGCGCGGCGTGGCAGCAGGGGAAGCTCGAAGTCGGTGACCTCATCATGGCCGTGACCCAGGAGGGCAAGGAGCCCGTCGACGTCATGGACATGCCGATCGGAAAGGTCGTGAGCATGATCCGCGGGCCGAAGGGCACCGTCGTCATTCTCACGGTCAAAAAATCCGACGGCTCGGTGAAGACGATCTCGATCACGCGCGACGTCGTCCGTATCGAGGAGACCTACGCACGCGGCGCCATCCTGAAGACGAAGGGCGGCGGCGAAGTCGGGTATGTGCATCTTCCAGGCTTCTACGGCGAGTCGAGGAAACCGGGCGAACGCAACGCCACGGACGACATGCGCGCGATCCTGAACCAGATGACGAAGAAGGGCGTGACGTCGCTCGTCTTCGACCTCCGTGGCGACGGCGGCGGGCTCCTCGGTCACGCACGGGACATCGCGGGGCTCTTCGTCAAAGAGGGCCCGATCGTTCAGACGAAGAATGGCGACGGAAAGGTGCAAGTCCTCCGTGACACGGACCCGTCGGTCGCGTTCAACGGAAACGTCGTCGTCCTGGTGGACCGGTTCTGTGCCTCGGCCGCGGAGATCGTCGCGGGTGCGCTTCAAGACTACGAGCGCGCCGTCGTCGTCGGGACCAGCAGCACCCACGGCAAGGGAACCGTGCAGGCGGTGGTCGATCTCGATCGGGAGGCGCAGGCGAAGGGCGGCGACCCGCTCGGTCTCTACAAGGTGACGATCGAGGAGTACTTCCGCGTGAGCGGAGGCTCGACGCAGCTGAAGGGCGTGGTGCCCGACATCCTTCTCCCCGATCCGACGTCGTTCATCGACTCTTTCGAGCGCACGCTCCCGCACGCCATTCCGTGGTCGACCATCAAGGCGGCCCCTTCACGACGGTGCCGCACGCGTGGAAGGTGCCCGACCTCGCGTCCATGAGCGCCAAGCGCACGAGCGCCAACCCCGACCTCATGACCGTCTCGCGATTGGCGAAGCTGGTGGAGGCGCGCAAGGACAAGACGCTGAAGCCTCTCGAGCGCACGGCGTGGCAAGCGGAGCACAAGCAGGCGAAGGCCGACCTCGAGGCGCTCGACCCGAAGAAGCAGGAAAAGAAGCCGCTCATGGAGGTCATTGCGCTCAACCCGCAGACCTCGTCGGATCCGCGCATGCAGCGGCAGCTCGACAAGTGGAAGGACACCCTCGCGAGCGATCTCTGGGTCGACGAAACGACCCACATCCTCGCCGACATGAAGAAGACGCCGTAATCGGCGTCCCTGCCCAACGTCTGTCCGCCTGCCACGATCGACGGCCGCCCGTCTCACGCGGACCTTCGCTGGTCAGCGACAGCTCGAAGCTGCGTCGCACGTCTGGCCCGCGGCGCACGTCATCGCCGTGCGCCAGCGGGTACCGTCGCAGTACTCCAGCGCCTGGCCCTCGCAACGCCAGCTCATGCCCGTGCTGCCGATGGCGCACCGCTCCTCTGCTGGGAACGTCTTGAGCGCGTCTTGGATCCACGCCGCATAAGGCTCGAGGCGCACGTACTGGAGGACGGCGTGCGAGGCGCCAGTACCATCGAGCGAATACGAAGCCGTACCGACGATTCGCGTGGGGTCATCGGTGCCGAGACCCCGGAAGATGCAGAGGAGCGGACCGCCGGAGTCTCCTTCGTCCCCAACTCCCGGCGCGCTCGAGCCGGAAGCCGGCGAGGCCGAGATCGCGGACGGGGTCACGGCAACGAGCGAGACGACGGCATCACGCTTCGCCTTGACCGTCGTCACACCATGCTCGTCGTGCCTGCCGTAGCCGATGGCATCGCAGCGCAAACGCTCCGAGCCGTTCGTCGAGGGCCCAACGACGAGCTGACTCGAAACAGCGTCGCCTTCCGTCGTGGGGTCGACGACCCGACGAGGCGGAATTCCCCTCACAGGGGTTGCTAGATGGATCAAGCCGAGGTCTGGGTGCTCGGTCGAAACGTGACCGCTCCGAAGTTCGGAGGCGTCGAAGCCCGGGTAAAGAGCAACCCTGTCGATTTCGTAGCGGGTGAGGTTCGCGGGAATCTGCTTCGGATTCGGATCGTCTGCGGTCGCGACGATCGGCGCGCCGGCTCCGACATAGAAGCCCGTCATCTGTCCTTCGTAACCCTGAACGCAGTGGCCGGCTGTGAGCACGACGTCGGGCGCGATGAGGGTTCCGGTACACACGCCACCGGACTGGAAGCCAATCATCCCGACGGCGTAGTCACCGCCCCAAAGGGTACCGCCCTGAATCGCGCTCTCGCTCGACGTCGCGTCATCGTTCGATGCCGCGGTGCAGGCAAGGAGCGACATGGCGGCGAGAGCGGGAAGAATGACCGGACGCATGTGGGTCGTTGTGGCACATTGCAACACTTCGTCAAGGTACAAAATCGCTAACGACGGTTCGTCGGCCAACCGGCGCCAAGTTCGAGGTCTCGACGCTCGATTCGCACCCGGGCGTCTTTGGCGTGGGCGGAATGCGTCGGGATGCACAGCGGCCCAAAGGCGTCGTTCGAAGATCGTATCCAGCGACTCGGCCTGCGTTAACGACCGGCTCGGCACGTTGATTGCTGATGCTGGGTGACTAGCGAGGCGAGAATGATGTCCAGAGAGTGGGGGACGGCTTTTCGAGCCGTCATTGGGGCGAGCATGCTGATCGCGGCGTGCGGTGGCGGGGCGTCCAAGACCAGCACGACGTCGGCTTCCATGCCGTCGCAAGCAGGCGATAGGGCATCGCAAGAGGCCGCCACCGGACAAGCCCACGCGCTCGTCCTTCAGGCCGCCAGTTGCTGGTTGGACGGCCTCGTTAGTGATGCTCTCGGCGATCGAGGCGCCGCCGGCGAAGCGAGCACGCGTCGTCGTTGCGACGAGGTCCTTCGAGCGATCGGTGATTCCTCGGACACGGGATATGCGCAGTTGCGCGCGGTCGACGCAGGCACCGTCAAACGCCTCACGGAGCGCGTCAGTGTGACGGCCGCCACCGAGAATGTCCCGGGGCTCGCCATCATGCTCTCGAGGATCGCCGACACCTCGCGCGAGACGCTTCACGCTCGCAGGGCGGCAGACGTCGTCAAACAGGTCTCCGAATCGTTTCCTGCCGAGGGGCAGCGGGCGAACAAAGAAGCCGCCGCCCCCGATCTCCAGAGTGCGGCTGCGCTGCAAGCGCTTCTCGCCTATCGAGGGCCTTTCGAAGCGGACGCGCATGCCATCGCCATCCTCAACGTGCTCGAGCGTGTCGAGAGCGCTCGAGGATTGCCGAAGCACCTCAAGGTCTATGCCGTCCGAGGTCCCTTCTCGGCGGTCTTCGGTATCTCCGCACCGCAGCTCTCCGACGACGCCGCGCTTCCGATTCCCACCGGCACCTGGCTCGCCTATCTCACGCGCGTCGCTGCGAACGCTGGGCATCCCGTCCCTCCAGATGCGCGGGACCCGCAGAATCGCGAACCGCTGGCGTGGAACGGAATCCTCGTAGGCCTGGCCGATCGTCTTCGAAACGCTCCAGTGGACCCTTCGCTCGCGAAGGTTACGTCGAGCGTGGTTGCGCGAATCGACCAGCAAGCGGCCAGCGAACGCGCCGCCTTCGAAGCCCACGCACCGGAAGATCGGTAGCGCACGCGATCTTCGCCACGAGGAGCTTTCAGCGGCGTGTGGCCACGAGCCATTGTACGATGGTGCATGGTCGACGGCCTTCGGGGGACATGGCGCGCGACGTGGCTTGCGATCGGACTCGCCATCGCGGCGGTCGTCTCGATCGGCGTCTTCGTCTTGCGCGATGCCGCGCATGATACGGTCCTTCGTTGCCCGTCGAGCTTCGAAGTGGAGTTGCCGAGCGCTCGAAGTGCTTCGGGCTTTGATCACCTCGTCGAGCTCTCGGACGATCCGTCGTTTCGCATCGATTTCGACACCATCCCCGATCCACTGAGGCTCGGGTCGGTGGTGCACGTCGACTTCCGCGTCGTTCCAAGCGACTGCACGCCTGATGACGACTCCCAGAGTTGCGCCTGCCGCGAAGTCGCTCTGGGGAAGGCGCTCGGATCGCGGTCGGATCCGACGGACCTCACCGTGTGGTCGAGCCCCACCGGAGGCAGTCGGTACGTCGTCCGCGAGAGTTCTCGGCGGGACGTCGTGACGTTCCACCGCGAGACCAACACCACCCGTATCCGCCCACGCCGTCTGTTCTCGAGGCGTCATGTGCCGTCGTTCATCGTTGTCTTCGCGCTCGGCGCACTCGCGGTTGCCGCGATCCGGGCCCGCAAGGCCATCGCGTACGTGACTCGCCTCCACGCATGGCGAGAGCTCTCGCTTGCAAGCACTGGCACGCTCACGAGCGAGTCAGGTGAACCCGTTGGTTCGAGCGCCGTCGAGGGGCTGCCGGAGGGCGCCGTGCTGGTCGCGCCGTCGGCGTTCACGCAGGCCGGTCTCTACCGCGATCTGCCGATCGTCACGCGCGATCGAATCGTGGCCGGCTCCCACACGCGATGGCTCCGCGGAACCATGGTGGGCCTCCGAGACGCCCGCGTCCTCTCCATCGTGAGCGCGCTGGCGGCCCTCCTCGGCCTCGCCGCCCGTCTGCTCGCGGGGTGAGTGGTGAAGCAGAATTCTGGTTTCGTAGGATCCTTGGCTCGTGACCGGGGTATACCGAGCATCGATGACGCTTCGACTTCGGCAAGGACGGTTCGTTCAGATACTCGTCTCCGATCCGTGGGAATTTGGCACGGCGTGCGGCGTTGGGCCGTTCGATGCTGTCGTGGAGGGTATTCAGCAAGGTCGTCTTGTGCTGCGCCTGAGACAAGGTCTCGACTACGGCGGCACAATATTCAGGGTTGTAGCGGTTTCTCGATATAAGGACTCAATCGAAGAAGCGTTCGAGGCCACGAACGACGTAGCTGCGAACCTGGTGTTGATCCATGGCCCGCCCCGTGAAACCGACAAGCTCGAGGATGTTGTTCGCATGTCCGGCGCACTAGCATTAGGGAGCGTTCACTTGGCTCCCGCTTCAGAGTAATCGGGCTCCCTGATCATCGACGATCCGCCGACACCTTCTCGATATCGCACGTCGATAGCAAAATACGACACTCGGACGGTTGGCTGCCGAATGGCCGGCTACGCAAGCCGAGGAGGAATACCTTGTGGGCCCCAAATGCGCGGTGAGCCACGGTAGCCCGCGACGTTCGTAGCTTCGGGCGATAGCGTCGTCGATGCATGATGACCTCTGCGCAGGCTTTTCGTCAGGTGCTCACACGGCGCATCTTCGCGCTTCTGGCCGTGTCCCTCCCGCTGCCCGTCGCTGCGTGCAGTCTTTTGGAGAGTCATTCGTCCACCGACGGTTGCCAGGGAGGGCCAAGGGAAATCGAGTGGTGCATCGCCGCGACGCCGGAGGGAGAGGGCGGCGTCGATGCCGGCGATTCGAGCGATCCGGACTCGGGATTGCCTCCGGGAACGTCGTGTCCATCGCGCGAGGACGCGAGGAGCCAAATATCATACGTCGATGACGTGAAGACCGAGGCGACCGTGAAAGACGGCGGGTGCTGTTACACGGTCGTCTATACGACGATCTGCGAAGGACGCCCGTACATCGTCGATACTTTCGCTCGCACGGCAGTCACTGCCCGCGCAGTGCGCGGTGGAGCCTTCACGAAGTCCTATCGCGCTGACGGTCTATCGCCATGCGTGGACTCGCTCGATCCGGCGGCCCGCGCGGCGCTCGCCGCGCAGTGGACGCGCGACGCGCTCTACGAACACGCCTCGGTCGCATCGTTCGCGCGATTCGCGATGGAGCTTCTCGCGGTGGGGGCGCCCGCCGACCTGGTCGAAGACGCGCATCGTGCTGGGCTCGACGAGATGCGCCACGCTCGGCTCTGCTTCACGCTGGCGAGCGCCTACGCGGGTGAGCCCGTTGCGCCAGGCCGCTTTCCGTTCGACGGAAACGTCGAGGTGAGCTCGGACCTCGCGTCCGTCGCTGCCCGTGCGGTGACGGAGGGCTGCATCGGGGAGACGCTCGCCGCAGCCATCGCCGCTGAGCAACTCGCCTCGGCGGTCGATCCGGCCGTGCGCGCGGCGCTCGCGACGATTGCCGAAGATGAAGCCCGTCATGCCGAGCTTGCCTGGCATTTCGTGGCTTGGGCCGTTCGCGCCGGCGGACACGCGGTTTGCGAGGCGGTGGCCGAGGCATTCCGAGCGTCATCGCCGTCCGCTCCTCCGGTGATCTTTGCGGGAGACCTCACTGCGCACGGCCGGCTCGACTCCGCCCAACTCGATGCCGCCGCCGCGCGCGCCCTCGACGAAATCGTGCGTCCGTGCGCGCGTGCGCTTCTCGCGCCGTCAGCCTTCGAACGAAACGCTCACGGTCTGGAACTGCGCGCTTCGACCTGAGCTCCCCTCGGTCGAGCGTGTGTGAGGGGAAGCGGGGCCGGAGCCAATGCACGGGTCTTGCTGTGACGTTGGCGTATGGGGAGTCCGGCCCGGCTCATCGGCTCGGTTGCTCTCGTGCTCGTCTTCGCGGCGGCGTGCGAGAGCGTCACGAGCTCGTCTACGACGTCGACCACGCGCGATGAGCTCACGATCCAAGGCGATGGCGGTAGCGCCGATGCGGGCGTCGATGCTTCGACCTCGACCGACGTGGTGACGTTGGCGGGCCAGGTTCAGCAGACGGTGAACGCCAACATCGAGGCGTACAGTGCGGTCGATCAAGAAGACCTCGAGGATCATCTCACCCTCGCGCTCTTTCGCGCCGAGTCACCGGGCGGCCGAGCCGCGGCTTCCGCGAGCTGCGTGCTGCAAGCGGTTCGGGCGCTCGGCTTCAGCAGCGCGCAAGCGGCGGCGCTCTGCCAGGGCAACCTCGTCGACAGCGCTGGATGTGCTGGCATGGCGTTGCTGACGTTCGGCTTCAGCCAGGACGAATCGGTTGCGCTCTGCGCGAGGGGGGGCTCGGTCGAGACTGCCCAGTGTGCGCAGAGTGCCCTCACAGTGTTCGGCTTCACGCGCGCACAATCGGTCGCGGTCTGCGCCGGACGCGATGGCGCGGTGGTCGCGCAGTGCCTCGGAGCAGCCTTCAGGACCGACGGCTTCTCGAGCGATCAAACCGTCGCGCTGTGTGCCCATCGCGGCTCGGCCACGACCGCTGCGTGCGCGGGTCTCGCGGTCTCGACGTTCGGCTTCACGCAAGATCAGGCGGTCGCCCTCTGCGCGAACCGCGGCACCTCCGAGACCGCAACCTGCGCCGGCCAGGCTAACCACAGCTTCGGCTTCTCGCAGCAGCAGGCGGTCGTCCTCTGCTCGAATCGCGGCCAACCGGCCAACGCAACATGTGCCCAAACCGCGTACGGCACCGCTGGGCTGACGCGCGATGAGGCGATCGCTACTTGCCGCCACACGCAAGTGGTCGACACGCGATAGCGCTCAGCGTTGCCTGCTCGCAGGTGAACCTCTCCATCGACGACCCTGGCACGGCGATCGCTTCCCGATGCCGATTTTGCGGCCTCGAGCCCAGGGAGGATGAGATGAGCAAGACGATCCTGATTACGGGCGCCAGCAGCGGCATCGGCAAGGCGACGGCCCAGTACTTCCATGACCGCGGGTGGAACGTGGTGGCCACCATGCGAGATCCGCAGAAGGAGAAGGAGCTGACAGCTCTGGCCAACGTCCTCGTCACGCGACTCGACGTGCAGGACCCCACCTCAATCAAGAGCGCCGTCGATGCTGCCATCGCGAAGTTCGGCAAGATCGACGTCCTGCTGAACAACGCCGGCTACGGCGCTTATGGCCCGCTCGAAGCGACGGCCATGGAGAAGATCCGACGCCAGTTCGACGTGAACGTCATGGGCCTCCTCGAGACCACCAAGGCCGTCCTCCCGCACTTCCGCGCCAACAGGAGCGGGGTCATCATCAATGTCTCGTCGATTGGCGGGAAGATGACCTTTCCCTTGGGCACGCTCTACCACGGCACAAAGTTCGCGGTAGAGGGCCTCTCGGAGGCGCTGAGCTGGGAGATGGAGTCCATCGGCGTCCGGGTCAAGATCGTCGAGCCCGGAGCCATCAAGACCGACTTCGGCGGCCGCTCGTTCGACTTCAGCAACGATGAACGCATGGTCGAGTACCAGTCCATCGTCAGGAAGCTCCTCGGCATCATGACGAACCTCATGACCAAAGGCTCCGAGCCGATGGTGGTCGCGAAGGTCATCTACGAGGCTGCAACCGACGGCACGAACCAGCTGCGCTACACCGCAGGCGAGGACGCAAACGCGCTCGTCGCCAATCGCAAGGCTGCCGACGACACGACGTTCATGAGGCGGGTCAAGGAGCAGTTCGGGCTCGCTTGACGGAAGGTGAGCTCGCCGCGCCGGGACGGGGAGGGGGGAGCTCCCCGCGTCGGCGCTCGCCATGCGCTGCGCGCGAGGATACCGTCGACCCGTGAGCCGTCTCGCCTGGCGGCCAGAGGAGAGCGAGATGTCGGCGGTGGCGAACGGTATGACGCAGGTCCAGATGCGGGGGGCGGCCCCGATCCCGGTGGGCCATCGTGTCGAGGTGCGCGTGTTCTACGGCCGATCCAACGAAGGCCTCTTCGGAGGCGGCGATCCTGTGCCGGTCTTCGATCGTCCGCTCATCACGGATCTCGATACGGGCGTCCGCTATGGGCAATTCGAGCACTTTCATCCGCCCATCTCGGGCTACGGACCTGGGCTCTTGCCGCTGTCCCATAGTCCGATGACCGATCTGCGCGAGCATTCGCGCTGGTACGGCAAGATCGTCGTGTGCAACGTGGTCTTCACCGGCTTTCGGGAGAAGGAGATCCAGACGACGTTCTTGATCGAGCCGAGCGCTCCGCCGAGTCCCGGCTATCGCTGAGGGCGCGCGCACCACGGCTTGAATCGGCTAGCCCTGACCGGCGCACGCCAACGTTCGGCTCACGGGCGTCTCACGGGCACTTCGCGTCTTCCGACGGTGACGTCGCGGTGTACGGTCCGCGCCCCATGAACACGACGACGCACGAAGAGCAGGCGGGAACCGATCTCTGGCGCGTGAAGCTCACGACCGGCGAGGTTCGCGCGATGAGCCTCGATGCGCTCGACGAAGCGTTCCAGTCGGGGCTCCTCACGGAGGCCACCCCCGTGCTCCCGCCCGGTGCGACGGCGTGGACCACGCTCGCGGATGCTGCCGGCCTCGACGCGGCCTCGGCCGAGCCCGTGCAAAGCATCGCGCCGGTGGCGATGAGCGTCGCGGAGCCGCCCGCGCCTGCGCTCGGTGTCGATCTCGACACGCTGCCCGACGAGGCGTTCAAGCCGAAGAAGGGGCGTGTGCTGGCGTTCGTCGGCGTCGGCCTGGCGGTCGCCTGCGGTCTCGGCTTCGGCGCGCTCCGCGTCGCGAACCTCGACGCGAAGGCTCCGAGCTCGCAACCCGTGGCCACGGCCGCCGCCGCGGCGCCTCCGCCCGCCGCGATGGATCTCGGCGAGGCCGCTCCGGCGAGGGTGCTCACCGACGAACAGAAGGCAAGGCTCGCCGAGGCCGACAAGGCCCGCGAGGCGACCGCCGCCGCCGCTGCCGCGAAGCGCGCGAAGGATCGTCCGTCGACCGGTGGCGCGAAGCGCACGCCGGGCGCCGCGCCCTTCGTCAACAGCGGCGACAAGTACGATCCGATGAACGGCGCGCTCTGATCCAGCGCAACGAGCGCCCTCGAGGCGCGTCACCTTGATGGCTGTTCCGTAGCGAGTGCGGTTGAGGTTCGAACCATCTTTCGATGGAGAACGCCGCGCCTGCGGTGACGTGCGCGTCGCGGGGGGACGCCTTAGAGTGTCGGGGAAATGAAGAAGACGCTCCGCATCGACGTCTGGTCCGACATTGCTTGCCCTTGGTGTTACATCGGCAAGCGTCGCCTCGAGGCGGCGCTCGAGACGTTCGCGGCGCGCGATGAGATCGAGGTGGTGTGGCGGGCGTTCGAGCTCGACCCGTCGGCGCCCCGCGAGCGGGATCGGGACGTGTCGTACGCCGAGCGGCTCGCGAAGAAGTACGGCGTCCCCGAGGAGCAGGCTCAAGCCATGATCACGCGCATGACCGACGTGGCGCGCGCCGACGGGCTCACCTTTCGCTTCGACATCATCCGCTCGGGCAACACCTTCGACGCGCATCGCGTGCTCCACCTTGCGCGTGAACGCGGCGTTCAGGACGCCGTCAAAGAGCGCTTTCTCAAGGGCTACATGGAGCAGGGCGAGCCGATCGGCGATCCCGAGACGCTCGTGCGGCTCGCCTCCGAAGCGGGCCTCGACGCCGAGGAGGTCCGTGCGGTGCTCGCCAGCGACGCCCACGGCGCGGCGGTTCGCGCCGACGAAGAGGAAGCCGCGGAGCTCGGAATCAATGGAGTTCCGTTCTTCGTGCTCGGCGGTAAGTACGCAGTCTCGGGGGCTCAACCGGCGGAGCTTCTCCGCTCGGCGCTCCAGCGGACGTACAGCGAGCTCAGCGCGGGCCCCGAGGTCTTCGCGGAAGGCGCGGTGTGCGGCCCGGAGGGCTGCGCCTGAGCGCACGCTTTGCGCGCGTGCCGACGGCCATCATTTCGACGGCTTTGGGTGACCGAGTGTGTGACTTGTTCCACGCGAGCCGAGCGTGACGGGTCTTCGCATCATCCTCATTGCGGAGATGGCGAGGTTTCGAACATTCACCCGCCGACTGGCTGAGGCGAGTTGTCGCACGACAATTGGGGATTAACGGGATCTTTGATGTTCGACGAACGAACATCGTTAAGTCGAATAGCCGCGGATGTGCTTCGCGACCTTCTCTCGTTCCGTTGGTTCTCGCGTTTCGAGCGCGCTCGGCGACGCTCACTGTTGCATAATCCAACTGAGCAAGTGTGCGCGTAAATCGTGTGCGTGGTCGGACATCCAAATTTCGCGATTCTTGTAATTGGAATCTTCTCGCGCCTGCCACGAGTCGCACGCTAAGAGTGCCGCCAACGTTGGTGGGGCATTGGTCGGTCTCTGCCCACCGTTCATTCGTCGGCGAGGGGCACAGTGCGCAATCGTAGCGGTAGGTCGTCGTTCGGCTCAGCGGCAGGCGGGCCCTGCCCGTGACCGGGATTCGCCGCACCCTCGTTGCGTGCGCTTCGCTCGTGGTGCCCCTCGGCGCCTTGGCGTTTCATGGATGTTCCGAGGTTGAACACGACGGTGCCGCGAGCGACGCCGCCGTGTTCTCCCCCGACCGCGTGACGCCGGCAGACGCCCGAACGCGCGATGCGCCCGCGCACAAGCCGCCTCCCCGTCCGGCCGACATCCCGGACGGGTGGCAGCTCTACGAAGGTTACGATCCTGACTGCAGCTTCTACATTCCGACCGCCACCGACCAGTTCCCTGCGCCGCTTCAGTGGGAATCTTGTGGCCCAGACCTTCATCCAAGCGACGTCGCGTGCCAACGGATTGCCGTCAACCGCGACGATCCGTACGAGTTCCTAAGCTCCTGGGTGTCTGCGACCGTAGCGTCCGACGGGAAGCTACTCTTTCAAGTCAGCAAATTTACCAAGCCGTTTGTCTGGCGCCTCGTCATCGACGTTGATGGTCACGTTCGATACGGAGTCATCGAAGCGGACTCCGATCGGTGCACCTTGGGCGGTGGGTATCTTTGGCGCGACCACTACGTCCTGTCGCTGAATGAGCTTCAGAGCTCGCGCCTCGAGGGGTATCTCATCGGTGAGCTCGGTGCTTTGACGCCGTCCTTCGCCATACACCGGACCGAGGGCGGCCCTCATTCGCTGTATACGGGACCGTTCGGCATCGTGGAGACAGGGTGGAGCCCCGATTTCCTGCTCTACCCGTGGTCCGCTCTCGGGTCTCCTCGCGTCTTGTGGACCCAGGATGATGGTCTGAACCACGCGCAGTTCTTCTTCACGGACGACGCCATCTTTTGGACCGCCGGCTCGTACCAAGGCGCGAAAGCGAAGGTCTGGACCGAAGCGGCCGGCGTGCGGGATCTCGTCAGCTTCGGAACGGATCAAACGCGCGGCGCCGGGGCGTTCGGCACGGATGGGGTCGATATGGTCTGGCTCGAGGGAGCGCCGCGACCGCCGAACGACGGCGGTCTCGATACCTATGCGATCACGACGGCGCCCTACACGACCGACCCATCCCAGGTACGGAAACGCCGGCTGCGCTCCGAGGTCGGCTCCGCCCTGAGCGCCGAACGTTTCCAGGTAGGGTGCGGGTTCGCAGCGCGAAGCCGTCACGACGGGCTTCGGATCGTGCGCATCGCCGACGGGCATTCCTGGTTCCTTCCCAACAAGGGGACTTGGAACTGGCAGAGAGTTCACGCGATGAATTGCGATGAGATCTTCGTCAGGGTCATGAATGGATGGCGCGCCGACCTTGTCCGCATCCGTCTCGACTCTCTCGGCCCGGGGGAGCTCCCCGACTGAGCGCCGTTCGACCCAGCACCGGCGGCAGGTTAGCGGTGAAGGATGATGGTGACCCGGAGGAAGATGGCATCTGCGCCGTCTTGCTCGGCGAGGACTTGGAGGCTCGCCCCCGCCTTCTCGCCGCGGAGCTCCTCGGCCGAGCCGTCGGACCACACGCGGCGCTTCGTGGTGAAGCCGAGGGCCTTCATCTTCGGTACGTAGAAGGTGCTCGCGTCGACCGGGCGTGCCTTGGCGCGTGACGTTCGGCACACGACGCGCAGCGGCGCCTCTTGCAGGGCGAGGTCCCGCATCGCGCGCGCTGGCGAGAGGACGTAGACCTCGATCGGCTTCGCCTTGGGGAGCGGAGGGACGGGGATCTCGCGGTCCTCGCCGGCCACGTCGATGAGCGCCGCGCCCTCGTTCGGGATCCATCGTCCATTCGGTGAGAGCTCGGCGACGAGCTGGTCGTACGTCTTCCCTCGGGGCTCGCTCTTCGGATTGCCCGACGACACGAGCACGCCGCGCGGATCGCGGTGCCCGGCGAGAAGATCCGCCGTCAGGTGTAGCGCGAGCTCTTCGGCCGCCTCTTCGTCGTCGGACGACAGATCGTCGAGCGAAGCTTCGAGGAAGAGGAGCGCGACGCCCCTGCCGGAGCGAAGCGCGAAGTACCCGTCCGCCGCGTCGGGATGCGTCGGCACCGCGTGCTTTTTGAGCGTCGCCGTCCCGAGCTTCAAGACCACATACGAGCTCATCCCCCGATCCGATAGCACGAACGACCAGCGGAGTTCAGGACGCCCATGCAGGCACGAACGGATCGCCGCGCGCCAGGGCGGGCATCTCGGACTAGTTGGAGCTGAACTCGAACAGCTCGATGCCGAGCACGACGCGGCTCTCGGGCGCCCCGAAATGTGGGTCGAGGCCTCCGCCCGCGCCAACCCTGAACCGCAGCTGCGGAGCGTCGTCCGACGTTCCCTCGATGCGAACGGTCGCGAGCGCTTCGATTCCTGTCGTGTGCGCGCCCAGGAAGGACCGGAGCGCAGTCGTGCCGAACACCTCCGGTCCGAGCACGAGACGAACGCGCTGGCCTGCCCAGGGTGACACCTTGACGCCCGCGGCGGCGCCAAAGAGGCCTTCACTTCCTCGAGGACTTTCCGGCGTGGGGGAGTCGTCCAGCGGACGCAGATGGAAACCAAGATGACCGGCGTACGTCAGGAGCCCAATGTCTCCTGCAAAGAGAACGCGCGCCATCGCGTTGTATGCGCCGAGTGAATCGCTCGGAGGCCCGTCACTCAGGTAATTCTCTCGCAGCGAGCCAGGCGAGCCTCCCGGGATCCAGAATTGAGCGCCGAGCCCCATGCGAAACGAGCTCGCGTGGTCGCCAACGATTCTTGCGTCGAAGCCCACGCGAGCGTGAAACGCCGCGTCCGGCGCCGAGGACGGGTCGACGCTCGGCGCCGTGAAGGTGTACCCGCCCACGGTTCCACTGTTGCCTTGGACGGTGAGCGGAGACGCGAAGCTCGCGTACAAGCGGAATCGGTCGTAGGTTGCCGCGCATCCGAGCTCGAGGAAGGCCGCGTCGGACACGACCGTGAGATGCTGCGTGCCGTCGCTGACACGAAGCGGATTGCGTGCATAGCTCACGATCATGCTCGCCGCGCCGCCAAGGCCGCCGTGCATGTCGAGAGAGTCCATCACGAACCAGCTCGCCCCCGGAGCCGACGTGTACAGTCGCTCGAGCTCGAATCCCTGGGCCATTTGCTGTGCATTTGCCGAGGACGTCCAGACGGACATCATGAGCGCCACCACGATGCTGAAGAGCGTGCGGCGCGAGCTAGAACTCCGCATGGAACCTCCCGGAGATGACGTGCTCGGGGCCGCGGTCGGCGTTGTACGCAGGGTGGGCAAGGAACTGGTAGTCGCCGGAGAGCCAGAGAGCCTTCAGCAGGTTTAGCGAGTAGAAGACCTCGAAGAGCTCCTCGGGGGCCGCGTGGTCGAGTCGCCCGTCGCCGGTGAAGGCGTCGATTCCACCGCGGGCCATGTACCGGGCGTGCGCGCCGGAGATCCACGTGGCGGCGAACGCAACGCCGGTCACATCGAGCGGGCGTTGCCAGAGTGAGCCATGTGCCACGACGCCGGCCGAGAAGTCGCGGTCGGCAGAGTCGAAGGCGTCGACCTCGGTCCGACCGTCCGAGTACATGGCGCGCGCGAAGGCTCCGATGCCGTCGCCGATGGACTGCTCGACGTTCACGCCCACGCCCACCTTCACTTGGGGCCTGCGAACCCAGCAAAAATCAGGCGCCCTGAAGTTGCCGGAGCCGTAGTTGTAACTCGTGCATGCCGCCGCGTTCTTCTTCGGATCGGCATCGACGGCAGCAATCGCGTCGTCGAACCGCCCCAAGTTCTCGTGGTTTCTGTACGCGAGGACGCGCACGGCTCCCGGCCGTTTGAAGAGAACGTGATCGTGCTCGATCTCGATCTGGTCGCCGTAGTACTTCCAGAGACGGGCATCGATGGGGTAGTCGTTCGGGTTTGCCGGCGGCGCGAGACGACCGATGCGCACGGCCCAGTCCCCGAGGTAGAGCTCGGCGGTGGCGCCGTACGTGTAGCCGCGTGCGGACGCTGGGAAGTCCCACGATGCGTGGGTCATGAAGGCCTCGTTGAAGAACGTTTGCCGAAGGTCACCGATGACGCCGTTTCGGTCGAAGATGTCGAGCGCGGAGAAGTTGCCGACGGTGAGCACGAGGCGCCGGCTGTCGACGGTGGCTGCAAGCTGCATCGGATCCGATGTCTTCTCGATGCGCCCTCCGCCGAGGCCGATCGTCTGCTGCAGAAAGAGTCGTGAGCGATAGAGAGTCGGCGCCTCCGAGCCGGTCTTTTGAAGCTCGAAGTTCTCCGTCGAGCCGCCGAGTCCATGGAGCGTCGAGAAGGCGCGTTCCGCGATCAGCTCCGGTACGACGTACGCTTCCGCGCCGCGCCAGAGTCGGATCCCGCCGAACAGAGTGAACGTGCTGGTGAACCCGCGCTCGGCCTGGGGCCAGAGAGAGTTCGGGCTTCCGTTCACGTTGGTGTACGGCGCGGAGATCGGCGGCTTGTAGCTGGTGATGAACGTGTACTGGCCGTAAAGGTTCCAGCTCTCGTCGTGGATGTCGTGCAGCCCTCGGCGCGAGAGCTCCTTCATCACGTCGAAGGCCTCCTCGTCGTGAGGTGCGGGCGGCACGGGCTGCGCGGCGGCGGGCGTCGAGTAGAGCGCACAGCCGCCACCGAGGACGAGGCAGACGACGTAGTCGGCCGCTCGCCTCGAGCGCATTCGGCGTTCAAGGGGCAACGGCGTCCTCCTGGGGTGTCGTCGAGCAGGTCGACGCGTCGTAGCGCCGGCCGGCAAAGTCGGCCGTGAAGACGATCTGGGTCAGGAAGTCCGCTTGCTCCTGGGTGAGCGAGCTCCCCGCCGCGCAGTTGCCGATGAAGTGCTCGTCGTCGACCGGGATGCGGAGCGTGTCACCCAAGGCGATCGCGAACCCGCTCCGTGACTGCATGACGACGAGCTTCGTCGTCGGCGGCGTGCTCGACGGGTCCCACCCCGGAGCGAGAACGACGAACGCCCTGTTGTCCGCTGATGCCGGAACCGCGTCTTGAGGAGCTGATGCGGTCCCTGGCGCGAGCGGCTGTCCCTTGAAGGACACGTTCTGCCAGTACGCGTCGTAGACCACGAGCGCGTCGGTCGGCGCGGTCGGATAGCGGTTTTCGAGAACGACGGACGTTTGCGGTGGGCTGTCGAGGAGTGCGCCGCAGCCGAGCGTTGAACCGACGGCGAGCAGCGAGACGAGAAGCGCGAAGCGCGGTGGATGCGAATCGAGGGATGGTTGCCGTTTGACGTCGAAGAGGATCACGTTTGCCGAACCGAGTTGGAGGGAGGGACGCGGCGGCCGATAGCAAGCTCTCGGCCACGCCCTCGGCCACGCTCCCATCCGCGCGAATGCGCGCGTTCCCCAACGAAAGACGACACAGCGTGGGCGCAACTTGCCGACGCTGCCGACGCGCGATTCCGGCATCCCGCCGCCACGGCTCAGACGTCCGTATGGCTCATCGATCCGTTGGCCGTCGGACGCGGGCCGCCCTCGTTGCGGCCGCGCGACGACGCAACCAAGTCGTGCGTCGCGCCACGCCGAAGCCTCAGCTTGACGCGCCGGCGCTTTTCGAAATGCGAGTTCGCCACCGCGACCAGCATCGCTCCGCCAAGGAAGAGGGCGTCTACGACAAAGGCGTTCATAACGTTGCCCGTGTTGAGCACCGCGCGTGCCGGTCCGATTCCCAAGGGGCGGTTCGTGCGCCTAGGGCTCGCCATCCAGGCAAATTGCCCGATCACCGACCGGGCTGCCGGGCACAACGCCGTAACGCCAACGCGAAGCCTCGAGCACCCCTGCGCGATCGCGAGAATCTTCGTGGTGGCACACCGCCTGCTCAGCGCGCGTCGAGGAAGACGCTGCCATGCCCCACGACGCCAGCAACACCATTGATGCGCCTCTCGCGTCTCGCGCGACGACGGCTCCCCGCGCAGCCGCTCGCAAGGGCGATGCGGACGTTCTGGCCGCGAAAGCGGAACGCCTTCGGACGGCCTCGCTGAGCGGCGCCGATGCGGTTCTCGCCGAACTGCAGGCGACGTCGCGCGGTCTTACGGACTCGACGGCGGCAGAGCTCCTGCTCGCATGCGGGCCCAACGAGGTCGCGCGAGAGCGGCCACCGTCCTGGTACGTTCAGTTGCTCTCCGCTTTCAAGAACCCGTTCAACGCGGTGCTCGTGGGCCTCGCGGCGATCGACCTCTGGAGCTCACCCGACGAGCTCGCCGGGCCGATCATCATCGGCGTCATGATCGCCATCAGCGTGGGCATCCGCTTCGCGCAGGAGTTCCGCTCGGGGCGCGCCGCCGAACAATTGCGCGCGCTCGTGAGGACGACCGCGACCGTCCTGCGCCGGCGAGACAACGCACCGGACAAGCCTGCGAAGCGACGAGAGATCGCCATGCGCGAGCTCGTGCCTGGTGACGTGGTTGCGCTTGCTGCCGGAGACATGGTGCCGGCCGACGTGCGGCTGCTCACGGCGAAGGATCTCTTCGTCAACCAGGCGGTCCTCACCGGCGAGTCGATGCCCGTCGAGAAGAGTGCAACGGAGGGCCTTCTCTCCCCTGCGGCCGAGGGAGCTCGAAGCGCCCGACCAGACGTCCAGGGCCTCCCGAACATCGCGCTGATGGGGACGAACGTGGTGAGCGGAACCGCGACGGCGGTCGTACTCCAGACGGGGGCGCGAACGTGGTTCGGCTCGATCGCCGGAAGCTTGCTCGGCCCTCGTCCGCTCACGAGCTTCGACGTGGGCGTGTCGAACGTCACCTGGCTGCTCATCCGCTTCATCGCGGTGATGGCGCCCGTCGTCTTGCTGCTCAACGGCTTCACGAAGCACGATTGGCAAGAGGCTGCGCTCTTCGCCATTTCGGTCGCGGTGGGGCTCGTGCCGGAGATGCTCGCGTTGATCGTGAGCGCGAACCTCGCGCGCGGCGCTCTCGCGATGGCGAACAAGAAGGTCGTCGTCAAGCGCCTCAACGCCATCCAGAACTTCGGCGCGATGGACGTCCTTTGCACCGACAAGACGGGCACGCTGACGCAAGACCGAATCGTCCTCGAGCAGCACGTCGACGTCGTCGGTCAGGAGTCCCGCGAGGTGCTGCGCCTCGCGTACTTGAACAGCTCCCACCAAACGGGCCTTCGCAACCTTCTCGACCGCGCAGTCCTCGAACACGCCCAGATGCGGTCGCACGCGGCGGAGCTCCGGGCGCTGGAGAAGGTCGATGAGATCCCGTTCGACTTCATGCGCCGCCGTATGTCCGTCGTCGTCGCGACCGAAGAGGGCAAGCGCCTCCTCATCTGCAAGGGCGCGATCGACGAGGTGCTGGCGGTCTGCGACAAGGTCGAGATCGCCGGCGAGGTCGGCCCCGTCACCGATCTGATCCGCAAGCACGTGGCCAGGGTGACGCGCGTGATGAACGAGGACGGGATGCGTGTCATCGCCGTCGCCTACCGCGAGGACCCGGCCGACAAGAACGTCTACAGCGTCGACGACGAACGTGGACTCACGCTGGCCGGTTACATCGGGTTTCTCGACCCGCCGCGCGACAGCGCGCAGCCCGCCCTGGAGGCGCTCGCTCGTCACGGCGTCGAGGTCAAGGTGCTGACCGGCGACAACGAGATCGTGGCGAGCAAAGTCTGTCGCGACGTGGGGCTCACGGTGAAGGGGGTGCTGCGTGGGGCCGATCTCGACGAGCTCGACGACAGCGCGCTGAGGGAGGCCTCGGCACACGCGACGATCTTCGCGAAGCTCAATCCGCTGCAGAAGTCACGTGTGGTGCGGGTCCTCAAAGCGAGCGGACACACGGTCGGCTTCCTCGGCGACGGAATCAACGACGCGCCGGCGCTACGCGACGCAGACATCGGCATCTCCGTCGACACGGCCGTCGACATCGCCAAGGAGTCCGCCGACATCATTCTCCTCGAGAAGAGCCTGATGGTTCTGGAAGAGGGCGTGCTCGAGGGCCGAACCACCTTCGGGAACATGATGAAGTACCTGAAGATGACGGCGTCATCGAACTTCGGGAACGTCTTCTCCGTCCTCGTCGCGAGCGTGTTTCTTCCGTTCCTGCCGATGCTCGCGATCCACCTTCTGATCCAGAATCTCCTCTACGACGTCTCGCAGCTCTCGATCCCCTGGGATCGCATGGACGAGGACTTCCTGCGGACCCCACGGCGATGGGACGCTCCGAACCTTCGACGCTTCATGCTCTTCATCGGGCCGATTAGCTCGCTCTTCGACATCGTCACGTTCGTCGTCCTCTGGTTCGTCTTCGGCGCGCGCTCTCCGGCCCAGCAAGCGCTCTTTCAGAGCGGGTGGTTCATCGAAGGGCTGCTCTCGCAGACGCTCATCGTTCACATGATTCGCACGCAGAAGATTCCTTTCATTCAGAGCCGCGCTGCGCCGCCGGTCATCGCGCTCACGGCAACGGTGATGACGGTGGGGATCGCCATTCCGTTCACACCCATCGGCGCGGCCGTCGGACTCAGACCTCTGCCGCTCTCCTATTTTCCCTGGCTCGTCGCCATCCTGCTCTCGTACTGCACGCTGACGCAGTTGGTGAAGACCTGGTACGTCCGCCGCTTCGGTTCGTGGCTTTGAGCGTGGACACGCAGGGAGTATCTTCGCGCACCATGGAGACGCCTCAGCACGCCTCGTTCTCTGCGCTGGTCGTCGACGACGATCCCGGCGTCCGGCAGTCGCTCCGCCTCTGCTTGGAGGCGGACGGTGGTCGCGTTCTGGGGGTCGGCGCGAGTTTGGCTGCGCTCGAGGCGCTCGAACGCGGCCGCTTCGACGTCATCCTCCTCGACCTGTGGCTGGGGAGCGAATCCGGCCTGGATGCCATCCCCGACATGCTGCGCCGTCAGCCAGGGGCGGCGATCATCGTGATCACGGCTTTCGCGACGTTCGACAGCGCCGTCGACGCCATGAAGCGCGGCGCGAAAGACTACCTGCCGAAGCCCTTCACCCCGGAGCAAGTGCGTCTTGCCGTGCGGCGTGCGCTCGAGGGCCAGCAACTCGAACGCCAACTGCGCGATGCCGAGGTTCGGCTGCGGGAAGCCGGCGCCGACGACGACTTCTTCGAGACCGAGAGTCCGACGTTCTGGAACGTGATGAAGCAGGCGGCGCGCGTTGCCGCCGCCGATGTCCCGGTGCTTCTGCGCGGGGAGAGCGGAACCGGCAAGAACGTCATGGCGCGATGGCTCTGGCAGCACGGGCCTCGCGCTTCGGGGCCCTTCGTCTCCGTGAACTGTCCATCACTCTCGCGCGAGCTCATGACGAGCACCCTGTTCGGCCACAAGCGCGGAGCGTTCACCGGCGCCACGAACGATGCTGCCGGCAAGGTGCAGGAGGCGGAAGGGGGCGTGCTCTTCCTCGATGAAGTCGGCGATCTCACGCTCGAAGCGCAGGCGGGGCTACTCCGGTTTTTGAACGATCGCACCTACGAGCGCGTGGGCGAGGCCAAGGAGCGGCACGCCGACGTACGACTCGTGGCTGCGACCAACCGGGGGTTGGAAGACGACGTGAAGGCAGGTCGTTTTCGAGAGGATCTGCTCTTTCGACTGAACGTCCTGAGCTTGGTCATGACGCCGCTCCGCGAGCGCCGAGAGGATCTGTCTGCGCTGAGCGCACACTACCTGGCGCGTGCGAAGGTCCGCCAAAACCGCTCGGACCTCTTGCTCTCGAGCGGGGCGGAACGTGCCATCCGAGGCTACGGCTGGCCGGGCAATCTCCGCGAGCTACGCAACGCGATCGAGCGTGGCGTCATCCTGAGCCCCGGACCCTCGATCGAGCCGGAGGACCTTGGCGTGCCGGCCATCACGGAGGGAGCATCGGCGGGAACGACGTCGCCCGCGGAGATCACCATCGGCGGGGACGTTTCGCTCGATGCGCTCGAGCGCGAGCACATCGCTCGCGTGATCGCGCGTTCGACGACGCTCGAGGCCGCCGCCAAGCTGCTCGGCATCGACAGCACGACACTCCAGCGGAAGCGTAAGCGCTACGGGCTCGCATGACGCGATCGGCTCTCGGCATCCGCGCGAAGTTTCTCATTGCTGGTGCCTTGCTCGTTTGCGCGACGGCCGTCTCCAGCGCCTGGAGCGTCCTTGCGTTCCATGACATGAGCCGCGTCGTCGATGCGACGCTCCACGATAGCGAGCAGACCACCGCGGCGACGGCTTCGCTCGCGACGGCGCTCGAGCGCGAGGACGATGCGCTCCTCCTCACCCTGACCGACGAGGCCCGCGGTCGGCGCTCGCTCGAGGCTACGCGCAAGGCGGTCGCGGACGCCCTGGCGCGCCTGGGGGACGTGCTCACGGAACCAGGCGAGCCGGAGACGTACGCCGCCGTCAAACGCGACGTCGATGCGTACCACCGAGCGGGGGACGCGCTCGTCGCGCACGCTCGTGATCCGGAGGCACGCCTCCGTTATCACGAGGAGGTCAATCCGCTCCTTCGTCGCGCGGTCGGCGAGACGGCACGCATCCGCGATGAGCACTTCCGATCCGCGCAGAGTGTCGCGACCTGGGCCCGGGACCGCGCGGTACGGTCGACCGAGGTCCTCTTCGGGGTAACGCTCGCGGCCCTCGCGTTCTCCGTGCTCGTCGCATCCTACGTGGCGCGCACCGTGGTGGTGCCCATCCGAAACCTCACCGGGGCCGTCGAAGCGATGCGCCGCGGTGACTTCGATCGACGCGTGCCGAGTGACGGAGCCGACGAGCTAGGAAGGCTCGCTGGCGGATTCAATCGGATGGCGGAGGATCTGGGCGCCTTTCGGAAGGCCAACGTCGGCGAGGTGCTTCGCGCGAAGGAGACGCTCGAGGCGACCCTGGCCGCGCTCCCCGATGCGGTCGTCGTGGTGGGGCCGGACGGCACGGTCGCGTCGGCAAACCCGACGGCCAGCTCCGTCCTCCGCGTCGAGGCGGGGCAGCTTTCGAAGGGCCTCGATGCGCTGCCCATCGCGGACAGGACGCGTGCACTGTTGAGAGACGTTCTCGACGGTCGCAAGGCCGGGGCGGCCGGGGCGGTGGACCTGACCAACGCCGTCGCGATCGACGTGGGAGGCTCGAAGCGCAAACTGCTCCCTCGCGTGGTGCCGATCACGGGTTTGCCCGACGGGCAGCGGGGCGCCGTTCTGATCCTCTCCGACGTGACCGAGCTCGCGCGCCTCGACGAGATGCGAACGGAGCTGATCGCCGTCGCCTCGCACGAGCTCCGCACGCCGCTCACGACCTTCCGCATGACCCTTCTGATGCTGAACGAGCGCGCGCTTTCCCTGACCGACAGGGACCGCGAGCTCGTGCACACGGCGCTGCTCGGGGTCGAGCAGCTCGCCGGAACCATCGACGAGTTCCTCGACCTCACGCGCATCGAAGCGGGCCAGCTCAGGCTCAATTGGGATCGCGTCGACGTCGCGGCGCTCGTCGCGCGAGAGGCTTCGGCCGTGCAAACGTCCTGCAAGGAGTCGGGGATCGAACTCGTGGTCGACGGCGCCGAGCGCACAGGCCTCACGATTCGTGGGGACGCGGCACGCCTTCACGTGGTCCTCGCGAACCTCCTCGCCAACGCCATGAAGTACACGCCGGCCGGCGGGACGATCAGGCTGGGCGTCGACGAGGTTGCCGATCGGATCGTGGTCGCCGTCGAGGACTCCGGACCGGGCGTTCCGGCGGAGTTTCGAGAGCGCATCTTCGAGAAGTTCTTCCGGGTCGAACATCATCGCGCGGGCGACGCGGGCCTCCGCGGCTCGGGGATCGGCCTCTACATCGCGCGCGAGATCGTCGAGGCGCACGGCGGCACCCTTCGCTACGAAGAGCGGGAAGGTGGCGGCGCGCGGCTTGTCATGCAGCTCCCGCGTTGATCGCGTCCTCGACGCGGACGAGGCCGTTCTTGTTCAGGATCAATGAATGCTGCACGCGCTGCGAGCCACCCGGCCAGCGGACGGTTGCAGCCACGGGGAGCTCGTAGTTTCGGGGAACGTCGACGATGGTGATGCGTCCCCGAGGGTCGAGAGACGCGAACCCCCGCACCGCGTCGTGAAGGCGCGCGAACAGCGGCGAGAGGTCCAGACGATAGATGAAGCGAACTTGCTGCGTGCCGAGCGCGGGCAAGGCACCGGGCCTCGTCACGACGCCGCGATGGACGAACCGCAGCAACGTGGCGTCGCGCACCCCGCCCGATTCCGAACGAACGCTAGGGGAGGCGTGCGTGCTGCTTTGGGAGAAGGACTCACGCGCCGATACGACGAGCGACGCCGAGCGCGGGCGCTCCTTCGACGGGAGCCTGTAGCGCGCCACTCGCTGCGCGTACATGCGCTGGATGCGCCCCGAGAGCCAGTTTCGCGCGACCTCCTTCAATCGCTCGCGCGATGCGTAGGCGATGGCTGTTGCGATCGCGATGGCGATCACGCCGGAGCCGAGCGTCGTTGGGTGGCGTTCGAGCGCGAACTGCACGACACCGAACCAGAGATACGCGAGCATCGCCGTGAACGCAGAGAACCAGCCAGAGAGCCGGCTCACGACCTGATAGCTCTCGGCGTCGAGGAAGAGCACCTGCTCGAAGTGCTTCTTCAGAGTCCGCATCCGTGCGAGCAGGCGCTCGAGTTGTGCGGTGGAGAGGGGCTCGGCGAGCTCGAAGCGCGATTCGTGTCGGTACGCGATTTCACTCCGAAGTGCTTCGGCGAGCGCCGCCTCGACGGAGTCGATCGGGCTCATGTCGGAGAGATCGCGCTCCTCCAGCGCCCGACGGGTATCGAACAGCGCGCGGCCGCAGTCCGTCAGCACCGTCCATAGCTGGCCGCTGAGAAACTCGTCTGCCGGTGCGCGTTCACTCTCTCCTGCGCGCAAGAGCCCAGACCTGGCCCTCGCGAGCTCGGTCGTCGCCGCTTCGACCCACAGAAGCAGCGGGCGCCAGTGACTCTCAGCGGCGGTCGACGAAGAACGGATAAGCGTGCAGTGCCGCACGAAGCCGTCCCGCGCGCGAGCGAGTCGCGAAGACACGAGGACGACCGCGCGCCGAAAGGTCTCGACCGAGTGCTCACGAGCCGGCGCCTCGTCGGCGGCGCCATCGAGCCGCGCGTACGACTGCAGCGCGCTCCACGGCTCGAGCGGGCCGACGACATCCGCCGGCACCTCGAGCTCGAGCTCGAACGAATACGCGGCTCGCCCCGACGGCGGGAGCGGCACGACGACATGCCACGCGAGTCGCGAAGCGTCGTGCACGGCGACTTCGAACTGCGATGCATCGCGCTCGAGAAGGACGGCTTCGTCGAATGATTCTGCGCTGCGGGCCATCATGCTCGCTTCGCGCTGCCATCCTCGTGCCAAGCACCTCACGACGCCGACACCTCAACGATCATCGTGTTGGCGCGCTTCGGCGTTGCTGCAAGACGCCTTGGGGGGCCGGTCGCCGTCATGCATCCTGCTTGGTCGGGCGTCGGCGAAGGCGCTCCTGCAACCCGCCCGGGATTGGTGATTCGGACATCCGCTTCGATGGGCTAGCCGCGCTGTCAGGTCGTTGCTTCGCCTGTGGAGTTGAGATGGCACAGGAAGGGCAGAAGAACGGAAGGGGGGGAGGGAGGGGAGCCGTCGCGATGCCGTTCGCAGTACGGCCTCGTGCGCCGACTCCGGGAGTCCTGGGTCGCGACATCGATGCACTTCGATGAGTCCGCAGTGCGGCGATGCTCTGCTCCGTGCCCTCCTCGAGTCTTCCGCCCTTACGCCCTTCCTGTGCGATTCCCTCCCATCGACCGGCACTCCACGAACCGGCTTCCAACGACGCGCGTGGTTTCAGAGCAGCTCTGTTCCCGGTTTCTCTATCCGAACGGCATTGTCGATAAGGCGCAATGCCGTTCATTTGCGGCGAGCGCTTTGACCGGTCGTCGGTGCCGTCTTGAGCTTCACGGCGCGAGGGAAGCGTGGTTTCAAGCGGGGGAGACAGGAAGAAGCGTTGGAGCCAAAGGGCGATGAAACGGTTGTCGTATTGTGCAGTATTGTCAGATGTGTTTGTTGGTAATTGATCTGATTGAATGGCTTGCGGATGTTTGTTTATCGCGAGCGCGCCGAACCAAGCCGTCGGCGAAGCACGGGTACGTGACGCGTGCGGCCCGACGGGAAGTGTTCGAACGTGACGGTATGCAATGTTCGTTCGTCGGCGAGAACGGCGAACGGTGTCCCGCGCGCTCCTTTCTCGAAATCGACCACGTGACCCCTCGGGCACTGGGCGGCAGCGGCGACGCCGAGAACCTCCGCGTCCGTTGCCGAGCGCACAACCGTGACGCTGCGGAGCGCGTGTTCGGTCGCGCCCACGTCGAAGAGCGGATCCGGACCTACCGAGAGCGTTCTTCGCGAAGGTCGGATCGCGGAGCACCATCCGCCGGACCGCCCGACTTCTCCCAACGCAAGTGCGAAGGCGCGAGGGCAGCCGCCGCCATGGCGTCGTCGGCGGCCATCCGTGGACCTGCTCTCGAGGCGAACCACGTCGCGTCCGAGCAAGCGCGAGACGACGACGCGCGGAAACTCGTGCGCGCCGCGCTGCTCACACTCAACTAGCGCCGCGACGCTTCTTCGTTTGGCCCCAGTGGGCGGCGGCGGAGAGCTCCGAGAAGACCTGGATGAGTGCACGGACCTTGGGGGATACGTGGCGCGCGCTCGGGTAGACGGCGTGCCATTCGTAGGGAGGCTCGACGAAGGCGTCGAGAACGGTGCGGAGTGTTCCTGCGGGGAGGGCGCGTTCACCGAGGAACTCGGGGAGGCGCGCGACGCCGTGGCCGGCGACGGCGAGCTCGCAGAGGAGGGTGAAGCTGTTGACCCCCGCGTGAGGGCGGACCTCGACGGCGATGCGCTTGCGTCCTTGTCGGAACTTCCAGATCACGGGCTGACGCAGGCTCGTCATGACGAGGCAGTCGTGGTGAGCCAAATCCTCGGGGTGGCGGGGCTCTCCGCGGCGGCGTAAGTAGTCGCGACTCGCGTAGACGCGCATGTGTCCAGGACGGCCGAGCTTCCGTGCGACCAGCGTCGAGTTCTCCAGCGGGCCACGGCGTAGCGCCAGATCGAAGCCCTCCTCGACGAGATCGACGACTCGATCGGTGAGCTCGACATGCACATCGACCGACGGGTGGCGGCGCATGTACTCGGCCACGACTTCGCCGACCGCCAACTGGCCGAATTCGGCCGGCGCGGTGATCCGGAGGACGCCTCTTGGAGCCGTGTGAAGGTCGACGACGGCGCGATCGGCATCCTCGAGTGCTTCGAGCGCCGGTGCGATCTGACGGTGGTAGGCGCTTCCGGCCTCGGTCAGTCTCAGCGTGCGGGTGGTGCGCTCGATCAGGCGGATCCCCAGGCGATCCTCCAGCTGCGCAACCTTGTGACTGACGGTGGACCTGGGCGCGCCCAGTGCCTCCGCGGCCGCGCGGAAGCTCTTCAGCTCGACGACCTTCGCGAACGTCAGGAGAGGGCCGAGGTCGGAGATCTTCATTGTGCCTCCCAATGGACAGTGCGTCCAATTAGCAGGCGTTGCCCCATCGAGCCACGACCGCCAATGTGCTCGGCGGGACAACCGGCGGGGGTGAGGCATCATGAACGAGAACGAACGACGTTGGTTACGAATGCTCCCCTTCGGCGCGCTCGCTCTTCTGGGCTGCGCAGCGACGGGGCCATCACCGAAGAGCGCCGCCGAAACCGCGAGCGCGGTGGAGATCCAATTCATCCGAAGCGCCACGGTGGCGATCAAGTACAAGAACCTGGATCGCAAGAGCGTCACGATTCTCGTCGACCCGATCCTGGCGGACAAAGGCACGGAGCCGCCCATCGATTTCTCGAACACGAACAAGAATCCGACGATTGAACTCCCCGTCGACAAGAAGCAATTGCTCGAGAGTGCGGATGCAATCCTCATCACGCACTATCACCCCGATCATTTCGACCTCGAAGCCGAACGCATCGTCCCGCGCGACACGCTGATCTTCTGCCAGCCCTACGACGAGGCGAGACTGAGGGAGAAGGGATTCTCGAATCTGCAGGTGATCGACCGCACGTTCACCTGGAAAGGGATCACCATCTCCAGGCTTTTGGCGAGGCATCACGAGGGAGCCGTTGGCGCGCCGCCCTTTGGAGAATCTTCTTCGTATTCCTTGCAAACGAAGAAGGAGGCACTCTTCTTTACTGGAGACGCCATTCTGGACGATCGACTGCGGGCTGCCCTGACCAGCGTACGACCGAACGTCATCGTGGCGAACACGGGGGAGTGTCAATTCACCAAGGAGAATCCGGTGCTGACGCCTGGAACTCCAATGACCCTGACGGTGGGTGAGCTGAAGGAGATGACGCAGCTCCTGCCTCGGTCGAAGGTGGTCGCCGTCCACATGGACGCGATCAACCATTGCCAATTGACGAAGGACGGGCTCAGAAAGTACGTCGCCAGCGAGCACTTGAAGGGAAGCATCGTCGTGCCGACGGAGGGCGACGTGATGGCCTACGACGCGCTGATGAAGAATTAGACGGCCGTAGCCGCGAAGAAGGCGTGAGCCGATCAGCGGACGGGCACGTGCACCTGGCTCGTCGGCCGAAGGCCTGCTCCGCCGGGGTACGCGTAGCTCGCGGCTTGCCCGAAGCCCCACACGGTCATTGCGAAGGGACCGTCGCTCTTCATGCGATGCGCGCCGTCGGTGCAGGTCCCGGCGGGATACGTTTGCGCATCACCGGCGTGCGTGAGCTCCACGAAGGTCCACTCGAAGTCCGACGTGATCGGGGTCCACCCCGTCAGCGGCCCCGCGCAGTCGAGCGTGACGTCGCGAAACGTACCGCCGGTCTTGCGCCGGGTCACGAAGACGGAGCTGTACGGGTACGAGTAATCCGAGAAGAACCCGTAGGTATCGAGCCACTGGTCGGTCGGCACCACCATCGCGACCTCGGGATCACCGAGCCCCGTCGCCGATGCCCCGGCCCCTGTCATCACGATGGCTGCGTAGAACGGATGATCGCGATCCTGACTCCGCACGACGAACGGGCGCTCCGCGAAGAAGGCGGCGAGCTGCCCTGCGTCGAGCGTGCTTGGCGCGCCTGCGGGCTGCGCGGGCTCGTAGACGAGCTCCGTGCCGCCGGCGGCGCCAACGAGGCGAACGACGCTCGGATCTCGCTCCTTTTCCACGCCGCGCGAGACCACGGCCGAACGGTTCGGCGCAGGCAGCACGGCGTATTCGTGTCCCCACGCCGATACCGGCGGGATCTGGCTGTTGTCGATGTCAGCGAATCCGACATCCGAAGGGACATTCATGACCGAATTGCCACCGAAAACGCCCACGGGTTTCGTGGTGTCGATCACCGATCCCGCGAGCTCGTTGTCCTGCGTCAGCTGCAGGACCTGTCCTCGCTGCAACTTGTAGTTCGTGACCTCGTTCCGCGCGGCTGGCGCGATGTCGCGGCCGCCGATGAGGTCGACCTTTGGCAAGAAGTCGATCGACGTATCGTCTTCGACCGCGACGATCTGAATCGTAGGACGGCCCGGCTGCGTCATGGAGGGCATCGAGTTCGGGAAGAGCCCCCTGCCAAAGCGATCCGAAATGCCGCCCCACGCGCTCACGAGGACGTAGTTCTTTCGAAACGACGTCGTCGGAAAGAGAAGCATCGCGCTCGGGTAATAGCCCTTCGCTCCGCCATACGGGAACATCGAGTACATCGAGACAGGAACGTCCGCAGTAACGAAGGACGCATTGCCAATGCCCGTGCCGTACACTGCGTGGTCCTTGTCGAAGACGGGTTTGACACCCGTCGGACAGCCAATCGACTGTTCTGGGGTCCCGGTGTCTTCGGCCGACACGAAGACGACGGCGCTGCCGCCGGGCGGAATTGGCCCGTCGAGCCTCGTGTGCTTCACGACGCCGCTTTCGACCGTGGGCACCCAGACGGCGCCGTCCAACGGTTTGTTCTCTCCCTTGTACTCGAAGCTCAACGTCGCGGGAGAGGTCCAGTTGTTCGCGACGAAGACGGCAAGACAGCTCCCGCGCGCGTACAGATCGGTGTTCGTCGCGGGCACCGTGAACGAGCACCCGACCGAACCTTCGTTGAGGGCGGCCGCGCTGCATGGGTCGAGGCACCGGCCGTTTCCGCATGCTTGGTCGGCAGGACACTCCTGGACCACGTTCCCGTTGCAGTCGAGAACGGTGCGGAGGTCGCGCGAGCATGCGAAGCCGGAGCATGCGGCGTCCGCGCCATCCGCTCCTGCATCAGGCGAGCCAAGTCCGATTGGGTCATTGCCGAATTCGGTGCGGTCCGACGAACAACCGATCCAAGCGAGCGAAGCCGCGAACAGAGTCTGAACAATGGGCCTACGCATGCAATCCTCTCTTCAGTGCGCCGACGACTCGAACACGACGGGCGCGGCGTCGACGTGAAGGTCGACGTCGCGGCTCCCTCGCCCGAGCTGCCCCATGAGATTGTCGCCCCAGCACGCCACGCGTCCTTCACGCGACAGTGCGCACACGGCCCGATCCATGACGGCGATCGCCACGGTTCGCTCCGCGAGGCCCTCGATTCGCCTCGGGAGGAGCTGATCGAGTCCTCCGGCAATTCCGACTTGTCCACTGCCGTTTTCGCCCCAGCAATAGACGTCTCCATTGGAGGCAATCGCGCACGTGTCGTTGCCGCCAGCCGCGACAGCGACCGCATGAACGTCACCCGGGAGGACGACGCTTGCCGGAAAAAGCTCGTCGGCGCGAACCCCGGTCCCCAACTGGCCTCGGTCGTTTCGCCCCCAGCAACGAATCGCCCCGCGCGCGAGGACGCACGCGTGCGCCGTCCCCGCCACGACGCTCGAGACGTTCCCGATTCCAATCGATTTTGGCACCGCGTCGATCGGTGTCGAGGTCGTCCGGCCGAGCTGCTCGGCGGTCCCGGCGCCCCACGAGAGGACTTCCCCAGCGTCGGTGACGGCGAAGGCGTTCTTGTTGGTGCCGGCCGTGGAGTGCACGGCGCTCGAAACACGATCCGCGAGCGCCGGTGGCCGTGACGTTCCCGCGTCCGGGTCGAGCGCTGCGCGCGCGAGCTGCAAGAAGTCGTTCGATCCCCAGGACCAGAGCCGATCGTTCGTCGTGACGGCGAGCGTGAACGTGCCCGCGAGCATGACGCTCTTGGCGCGCAGATTCTCGACACGAACCGGAACCGGTTGGGGCCCCTCCGAAGCGCCGGAGGCGAGCCCGAGCTGGCCCCATTGGTTCGAACCGAAGCAAAACACGTCGTTCGCGTTGGACACGGTGCAGGTGGTCCCTCTCGCACCGTCCCCCGTCGCAGTGAGGGCCACCACGCCCGAAACGCCTTGCACCACAACCGGGTTTCCGGAGTATCCAGGCATGGTCCCCCCGTCGTTGTCCCCCGTTCCGAGCTGCCCAGAGGCGTTCGATCCCCAGCAGCGCACGGAGCCATCCCGCAGGACGACGCATGCATGTCCGCCACCTCGCGCGGCCAGGTGCGTGACGCAAGGATCGCCCGCGCAAGTGACGTCGAAATCATAGGGCTGCGGCGTGACGGCATCCGCGTCATCGCCTGCCTCGACCACATCCGCAACGTCACCCGATCCGCCGTCGTTCGGCACCGCGTTCACGCGAGGCTCCGCGTCACGCTCGGACGACGAGCAGGCGGCAGGAAGAAGTGGACAGAGAGGCACCCACGCGAGCAACCCCAACGCCGCGAACGAAGAATGCCTCCCGCTCATCGTGCCGGACCTTTCAATGCGTATCCATCACCGACGACCCAAGCCTCGGTCGCATCTCCGTGCACGTCGAAGATCGGACGCGGCACGAATCCAAAACCCATGCTCAGCGAGCGACGCTCCAAAGCGCCGTCCGTGAAGCGGAGGATCACCCCAACTTTGTACGGAATCCAGACGTCGCCGGAACCCAGAGGCAAAACAGGAATCGACGGACGTAGGCCCGCAGCAAAGTCTGACATGCGAATAGCGAGATAGTCGAGCGCGTCCATGACGGCGGTATTGCTTGCCCCGAACGTGCAGTACTCCAGCGGCAGTACGTTTTGGAGCGCATAGTAGCCCGTCAGAAAGATCCGCCGAGCCTCGTCGGGATCATCCGTCACGGTCGCTCGCACCGGGACAAAGCCTTTGAGCGCCTGGATCGAATCGTTGTAGATCGATATTTTCGCCGGCGAGAGTTCGAAGACGTAAGGTACGTGCCCGATCGGATCCCACATGGTTGTGGGCGGGAGCCCCTGCACGTAGCCGGCCGCGAAGGTTCCTACACCTGCACGCGCGAAGAGCGTGGTGATACGAACCCCTTCGACGGGAATCGGATGACTCGTCAGCGTCACGCCGTCAAAGTGATCGAGCACCCCCTCGCGGCCCGTGAACCATAGGTCATCCTTGTTCGGGCCAGCGATCTCTCCGATGTTTTCTACGTGTCCGACTTCGATACGACGGAAGACACCGTCCGAGCCTCGATGGACCAAGAGCCCACCCTCACCACCCACCCAGACATCCGTCGGCGACGCCCACAGAGCGTAGAGTGGATGGTTCGCACGATACGTCGTCGTCCAGCTCGTCCCATCGTAATGGAGGACATCGCCCTCGAGGCTCACGCTCCAGACGTCGTTCGACGCAACTTCCCACACGCGCCGCAACGAAAGCGACAGACCTGCTGCAGACAGCGGGAGCCTCGTCTCGCAGAAACCTGCATCGCCGCATACGAGCGGCCGTTCCGCGTCCGCGTCGAACTGGCCCGCGTCACCATCCGCTACGCCTGCGTCGTCCTGAACAGGGCCGCTGTCGACGCGATCACTGCCTGCGTCGGATTCGACGGGGGCGTCGGTGCTGTTCGTGGCGCACGCGCCGAGGGCCGCCAGCCCGAGAAGGGCGATGGTCGCCGGGATGACGGGCCGCTTCATGGAAGTGCTCCCCAGTGGAACATGGCTCTCTCTCCCCCAATCCACATATCGTCCGATGCCGCCCCCCAGATGCTGCGGAGGTCTCCGTCATACTGACCGAGCGAGACGCGTGACCACTTCTTGCCGTCGAAGTGGAGGACCATGCCCGCGCTGCCCGCGGACCAGATGTCGTCCGGCGCGAATCCAAAGATGGCATTCAAGGTCTCCGTCGTGCCGGTCTCCTCGACATGCCATTCGGAGCCATCGAAATGCAGAATGGCGCCGCCACTGCCGGCCGCCCAGAGCTCCTCTCCAATCCCCCACGCAGCGAACAGGTCCGGTTGCAACGGAACCGTGAGGACGACTCCCTGGCCAAGAGGCGACACCGGATAGCGCGTGACCAAACCGTGATCGCCGACGAGCCAGAAGGCTTTGTCGGGGACCAGAAAGGTTGCGCGCGCGTTGACCGCTTGAACTTCGCCGGTCGCAGGGAAGATGGGGGCCGGCACGAACTCGATCGCGCCCGCATCGAAGTCCGAAATACGCCCGAGAACGGACGTGGTCATGGCTGGTCGGCTCACGTACGCGTCTCCGCTCGGGAGTACGGCGATCCCGGACAGGGCTCCAACGTCGACCGGAGAGCGGAATCTCCGCACGCTGTTTGCATCGAGCCCACGACGGAGAACGAGGGTCCCAGAAACGCCCCACATCTCGTCGTCGGTCATGAAGACGCTCGAAATCGTTTCGGTGACTCCTGACTCCAGCGCCGCCCACTGCTTGCCATTCCAGTGCATCAGCAGGCCGCGCGCGCATGTCGCCCAGACGTCGTTCGGCGAACGGCCTCCCATCGCGGTTACGGCTCCCACCGCGAGCGGTGTCCCAACCCGACAAGCTTTGTCCGTCGCGCATGGTCCGAGGTCTTCGGCGCCGGCATCGCCGCCGTCGGAGAGCGCGCCGTCCTTGGCGGAGTCCGGCGGGTCGAGGATCGTCCCGCCGTCGCCCATCGTCTCGCCCGTCGCATCGGATGCCGCGCAGGCTACGACGGCAGCCACGACCGAGAACGATGCCACGGCAAGGGCACCGCGAAAGCACCTCTCGATGCTGAAGTCCGCGTTCATTTGGCCGTCGGTCCTTCCGTTTCGCAAGGAGCCACTAGGCATTTGCCCTCGGAGCAAACCTGCCCGATGGCGCAGGCCTGCCCGCAACCACCGCAGTTCCGATTGTCGATCCGCGCGTTTACTTCACATCCATTTTCGCGAAGACCATCGCAATCTGCATAACCGTCTAGACACTTCCCTGAGCACGTGCCGAATGAACAGGTGGGCTCGAAATGCGGAAGGGAGCTTCCCGGACAGAGGTTATTGCAGCCTCCGCAGTTCTGCGGGTCGTCATCGAGCCGCCTGCACGGCATATAGCCGCCGCCGCAATACGTTTCGCCGTCGTCGCAGAGACAACGATAGAACGAATCCAACCCACATTCCTTGCCTGCGGAGCATTGGTCACCGCAGCCACCGCAGTTGTCGTTCGTATGAATCTCCACCTCGCAGCCGTCTGCCGGATTTCCATTACAGTCACGCCCCAACTCTTCATTGCATTTCGGACGCCCACATTGTCCGTCGACGCACCCGTAATGCATGCTTCCGTGGAGCTCCGGCTTGCCGGGGCCGGTAGGATCGCAGGCGTTTCCGCATGCTCCGCAGTTTTGATCGTCCGTTCTCAAATCCGTGCATAGGCCGTCGCACGAGTCCGGGAACCCACCCCACATGCAAGGATTGATGCACGTCCCGCCATCGCAAACCAATCCATCAGGGCATTGATGTCCGCATTGACCGCAGTTGGCCGAATCGCCCAGTGTATCGGTCTCGCAGCCATTGCTCCCATCGTTGTCACAATCGTGCCAACCGGTTCCGTAGCAACCGAACGCGCATTGCCCGTCGACGCACGTCCATTTGCTTTTCGTGTCCACCTCGACCCCCCCGCAACGAACCCCGCATGCGCCGCAGTTGTCGTCGTCGTTCAGCAGGTTCGTGGAGCAAGGAAACTCCGACGAGGGACACGTCGCCCAGGGCAGCGTGCAGGTCGTCACCGCACACATGCGCGTCTCGGACGATGGCGCATCGCCGCCGCCGTCGCCGTCGCCGGCATCGGGGGTAACGAAGGTGTCGTGGGGAGGCGAATCCTCGAGGCTGACGTTTTGACGCTCTCCGCACGAGATGACGAGCAGCACCAGAGCCGAGCCGGCGAAGGCGTGGGCGCGCCATTGCGCGCGGACATCGCGGGAATTCATCGCGAGGGATCTCCGAGGAGCTGGGCGACGCGCGCGCGGTAAATCGAGTCCGGGTGCGTCGCGACGAATGCCTGGCCGAGGCGGCGCGCATCCTCTCCACGACCGAGGGCGAAGAGGACTTCGATGCGAAGGACCGTTGCCTCGTCGCCGACGCGCGGATGCGGAAAGCGACGGTCGAAGTCCGTGAGGCGCTTCTGTGCGCCGGCGGCGTCACCTTCGCGGAGCTTCTTTCGCGCGCCCTCCAGGGCCGCGAGCTCGAGCGCGAGGAGGTCGGCATCTTCGCCTTGCGCCGCGACGGCCTTCTTCGGTGCGGGCACCGAAGGGAGCTCCCAGACCGACGTTCCACGCACTTGCTCGCCGTCTGCGACGACCTCGACCGAGGCACTCGCGGCCGGAGGAACCGGCACCGAGGGCGCGGCGGCGATCGCCGGAGCCGGAGGCTGCTTCACCGACCGAGAGGTCACCGAGGCCACGACGCCGACGAACGCCAGCGCACCGAGCCCCGCCACGGCGAAGCCACCCCACGAACGAAACGCGCGCGCAGCGAGCCCAGCGCTCGCGGGAGCCGCACGGACCACGTGCTCGTGGATCCGCGCCTGGCGCGCGGACGCGTCCGGCGCTTCGTCGTGCCGCGCAGCGTCGAGGAGCTGCTCGACGAACCTGCGATCTTCGTTGCTCATCGTGCGCCTCCTTTCGCGAGCGACGCGCGCACCTTCCCAGCGAGCTTGGCGAAGACCTCGCGCGCGCGGCGGAGGCGTGAGGTTGCCGTGCCGAGCGGGGTATCGAGGATCTCGGCGGCGTCGGGGACGGAGAGCTGTTCGATTTCGCAGAGAGTGAAAATCATGCTGAGCTCCAACGGCATCGCCGAGAGAATCCCGTCGAGGATCTCGAGGGACTGCTGCTGGCTCATTTCTTCTTCGGGGTTCGGGCGCGCCGCGACGAACTGCTCGAACGCAGGTTCGAGCTCCTCGCGGCGGCGTGCGAACCCGCGCCGGCGCGAGAGGGCGATGCGAAACGCGGACTGGTAGAGGAAGGTCCGTTCGGCCTTCGGGTGGATCGACGGCGCCTTTCGGTGGAAGACGAGAAACGCCTCCTGGGCGACGTCGTCCACCTCGAACTCGGGGACCCCGACGCGCCGGATGGCACGACGAAGGGCCCCGTAGTGGGCCGAGATGGCGGTGCGCAGTCGCTCGTCGTGCACCCGAAGCTCCAACGAAGGGACGGGCAGCGCCGTGCGAGCGAGGTACGTCACGCTCGGAGACTGCCGACCAAGGCCGAACCGATTTCGAAATCGTCATCCTCTTGCCCGATTTCCGGGCGGCGCGATCAGAAGATCGGCAAAACGGCGCCGAAGGTGGCCGTAGGGACGAGGTTCGGCGTGGCGAACACCTCACCGCCGATGGTGAGGAAATCGTAGCGAAGGACGGGCGCGACCAGCCCCACGGACGCTTCGAGCTCGACCGTATTGCCGAGCGCCGCACGCATGCGGCCCACCCCGCCGAGCGAGAGCCATGGCCGGAGCTCTGTCCGCCCCATGGCGATGTCGTCCAGCGCGGCGCGTTGCACACCGATCTCCGCGCTCGGGCACACCGCAGCGCTGAACGTGCGCCCGAACGCGACCCATCCCGGGCAGGCGTCGATCTGCAGCCACGCCATGCCGAAGGAGAGCGTGCCTTCGCGGTGCGTCTCCGGCACGCGCGCCCCGAGATTCAGGCCCGCACGAAGCGACGATCGAAACCGGTGCATGATCCCCAATTCGCCGGACACCCCCGCCCCGTAGACGAGACCTGAGCCAGCGGCATTTCGCGCGCCGAGGGCGAAGCCGACCGCGCCGTCGACGACGACCGATCGCGACGCGGGAGGCCTGGCGATGCGTTTGCGCGGCGCGTCGCTCGTCACCGCGCGCGAGGCTTGTTCTTGCTCCACGACGGGCAGCGACGGCGGGGCGGGAGGGGGAGCGGGCGGTGCATGCGCCTCGGCGGCGAGACGTTCGAGGTACGCATCGAGCGCGATGGCCGAGAACAGTGCGAGTCCTCGCACGACGTCCTCGCATCGTTTGGCGGCGACCTCTCGCGTGCCTTCCTCCTCGACGGTGAGCAGCGCGACCCGCCCGCGATGGCCCTTTTCGTCTTTCGTCACCTCGATGCGGAGCGTAATCGGAGCGTCGTCATCGACGATCGCCTCGGAGTGCTGCGCGAGGAGCGCGCGGAACCGTTGTTCGTCCGGACACGTCGAGGGCGCCGAGAAGGAGATCCGTGTTCGGAGCTCCGATCGCTCCTGCGCCGACGCGCGGTTCGATGCGAGCCCGACCAGCGCCCCCACCGCCAGCACGACGCAACGCTGCCGTGAACGACGTTCGCCCCGCATCGCGTCTACGCGTGTCCCGGCGCGCAGGCCCGCCGCGCATCGCGAGGCGAGCGAACGGTCGCGGACGACGCCATGACTCGTTGAAATAGCAGCTTCAGCACGCCGGCGCAGCGTCGACGAGCCACGCATGGCGATCGAGGTCAGCCGTGACGAGGGCCGCCGTCCACACGCGCGCTTCGATCCAAGCGAACTTTGCGCGCGCGGAGCACGACGATGCGCATTCCCGAACACCATCGCGGGCGCCGTGCATCGCCGCCATTGATCGAGCGTCACCCGCCTTGGCGGTGACGGGAAGCCATATCGAGGCCACGTGACTCTCAGAGCCGCGGCGGCCCCCGCGGATTCCGAGGTCGTGGGAGCCGTCGAGGTCGAGTCCACCGAGGTCTCTCGATGAGGGGCTTGCGACGTTCGCCGCGCGCGTCGGAGAGGGCCGCGGGGACCATGGCCAAATCGACCGATACTGGACGACCTTCGACACACGCTCTGGGGGCGGCGGCACATAACGTCTGAGTTGGTCGCGGAGAATGACCTCAGCGCGCAGGCAATTACGCTGAGGTTCGTGTCTTCATAGACAAATTCGGCGAGATTCTTGGTGCGCCGTGGGGTAACGTTCATCAGGGGATTCTTGGGGTATGAAATGCGTATATATAGTTTGGTTTAGAGACCTTTCGTTCCCACGGGACGATCCGGACTACGAATGGCCTGCCGTTTTTATTGTTGATGGCACGACGCCAGAGTCCTCGAAGGAGTGGGGGGATAGATTGGCCGAGAGTTACGCCAAGAGAGCCGAGGTGTTGCTTCTCAGCTCCATGGTTGAAGCCGTTGAAGAGTCAACGTTACCTGGATTGGAAACCCTACCTGTGATCGCCGAAGGCGAGGAAGCCACCGACCGCAAAATCGGTTGGTGATGAGCTTCTCGCACGCGGGGTGCATACGCCGATCTTGTTGCGGGCAGCGCCGCTCGCGACGAGTCTGGCAGCGCGCTTCCACCTTGCTGATCGAAATCGCTACCTCCACCGAGTTGACCCAGTGATAACGGACAAGCCTTCACTCTCGTTCCGTCCCATCGACATCGCGCGCGACGCCGCGCTGTGCCTTGAGTTCCGCGCGGATTCGTATGAGGCGTCGTTCGGAGATGCCAACGAGTTCTGGCGCGATGCGGGCGCGGGTGGAGAAGCGTACCTCCGGAAGCTCGCCGAGCGGTCAGAGGCGTGGCCGGGCAGCTGCGCTCACGTCTGGCGTGCGGACGATTGCGTCGGCCAAGTGGAGCTACGCTCCGATGGCGATCTTGGCTACGTAAACCTCTTCTACGTGCGCCCCGATCTCCGCGGCACCGGGCTCGGGCGCCTCGAACACGAGTACTCGATTGCGCTCTTCCGAAGCGCGGGATTCGACCGGGCGTACTTGTACGTCAGCGAGACCAACGTGCAGGCGAGAGGCTTCTATGAGCGCATGGGATGGCACACGACTGGACGTCGCCCCGGTTCCCCGCAGCTGCTGCGCATGGAACGAGCGCTCTGAGGTAGTCGACGTCGATCGACGGACCTCTTCGTTGCTAGATTGTCCTCGTGCAAGGAATTGAGGAGCCCTCGAAGACTTGGGATGTTCGCGACCACAGCGCGTCCGGTGTCCTGTTCGAGGGGGTGCTCTGGATCATTCGCAGCGTTCTGCAAGATGGATGCGTGATGCCGGAATTCCCGCGGGCGCGTGCGAGCTCCGAAGCAGTGCGCGCCGGGGGCGGCGCTGGCAATAGCGGGGACATGGACCTTCAAGCGTCTTGGGTCGTCTGGATGATCCAAAGTCCGCTGATAGCGCTGACGGCCGACCCGCTCGTAGAAGTTCCAATGAAGCGCATGCCCCGCAAATTCGTAAACGGCGAGCCGCGAAGAAGGGGTTAGGGGCGGGCGTCTCGCGATGGGGTGACCCGACGGCGTAGGATGGGAGCGATGACCGTTATCGCGCGCCGTGGACTGAGCCCCGACTTCTTCGCGGACCTAGAGGGAGGTCTCCTTGCGCCGCTCCGAGAGCGCGTCGAGCGGGATCGGACTCTCTGCCTCGAGCTGCGCGAGGACTACATCAACGTCTACTACCGTGGCGGGAACGTGATGCGGGTCTCCCCGGCCGCTGGAGGCTACTCGGCCTTCTTCGACCCCAAGTACTTCGAGGGGGCCGCGCCACCGATGCCGTCGCCTCGTTTGCGGCAGCCCGCCGACGTCGCCGCGTGGATCACCGCGCTGCCCAGGTTGAAGGAGGCCATGGACCTGTGGCTCGGTAGGCACGCCAAGGACGAGCGCGAGGTCCAGCAGCAGCTCCTCCGCGACAACAACCTGGGCGGCCAAGCCGGTGACACCGATTTCTACGTCTGCGATATCGAGTATGCGAACGACCACGGGCGATTCGATCTCGTCGCCGTGCATTGGGCCTCGACCGCGCTCGAGCGCAAGAAGGCTGATGGTCGACGCCTCGTGCTCGGGGAGGTGAAATACGGCGACGACGCACTCGACGGCGTCGCTGGTCTTCATGCGCACGTCGCCGACGTGAACGCCCACTTGGCCAACCCCGACAACGTCGCGGGCCTGAAGCTCGAGATGGTGAGGGTGTTCAATCAGAAGCGCGCGCTGGGGCTCATGGAGTGCAAGAAGGATCTCGTGAGCTTCAGCGATGAGGTGCCGATGCTGTTGCTCGTGCTGGTCAACCACAAGCCGCGGAAGTCCAAGCTGCGCGAGCTCCTTCGCACGCTTCCGCCAAGTCCGCACGCCGAGCTGCGCATCGCCACGGGCAGTCTGCTTGGCTACGGCCTCTACGATCCCGCGGTTCTAACGATCGAGGAGGCGCTTTCGCGTTTCGAGACGTGCATCTGATGCCAGCGCGCCCCGGTGCGAGGGAAGCCGCCGCCGGGGACAGCGAAGTCGAGCGCAAGCCAGCAACGTCTCATGAGCGAGTCATGTGAGGATGCCGAGGGCTTCACAGACGAGTGTCTCGATCGGCCGCCGCCACGGCTCGTCGTACTCCTTTCGGTCGATCACGAGGAGAGCGCGGTCGGCTTCGGAGCCACGGAAGCCCAGCGAGAGCAGCGCGGTGCGTACGTGTTTCCGCGCGTCGCCGTCTTGCGTTTGCTCGGGCGCGACGTGTCTCGTCTCACCGATGAACGACGTCGACGCTGTAGAGGTGGCTGCTCTCGCGTCGTTGCACTTGCGCTGGGAAACGCTGGGCGGTCCGGCGGACGGTGCGTTGCGATCCGGCCTTCGCGTAGAGCGCTTTCGGGAGGTCCGGATCCGGGCTTCGACGTGCGAGCGACCGAACACGCGCTCGGCAGCGTCGCGGTTGTGCGCTCGGCATAGGACGCGGAGGTTCTCGGCCTCGCCACTGCCGCCCAGTGCCCGGGCCGTTACGTGATCGATTTCGAGAAACGAGCGCGCTGGACACCGCTCGCCGTTTTCGCCGACGAACGAACATTGCATACCGTCACGCTCGAACGCTTCCCGTCGGGCCGCGTGCGTGACGTACCCGTGCTTCGCCGACGGCTTGCTTCGGCGCGCTCGCGAGGTCGTACCGAGTTTCTCTTTCGAGAGTTTCTCGATCAGCAGCTCGACGGCGCGTTCGACGATGACCGCGAGATCTCCACTCGGATTTTGGTGACTCATGAGAGCACGCGCGAGCTCCAGCTTGTCGCGAAGGACCTCGTTGGCAGTGAGTTGTACTTTGTAACGCCGCTCCGCGATGGCCTGTAGCTGCGATGGCGGCACGCGGCTTGGTGTGGGCGCCTGCGACGAAGTGGTCGAAGAAGACGGCCGACGGTCCGGCAGCTTCCGAATCGACGCTTGGACGTCGGGCTTCGGCGCCATTCGTGCCACGAGCTCTTCGACCTCGCGCTTCTTTTTGCCGCTCGCGGCAGCGACGATCTCGTCGACATTGCTCTCCGTGAGAAGGTCGCGCAGAAGCACGAGACTCGAGAGATGGATTCGGCCCGAGGCAATGGCGTCCAGCAGCACTGGCAAACGCCGAACGAGACGCGCGGCCGCGAGCCGTCGAAACGCTTCTCCCTCGCTGAAGCCGAGTTTTCGCGTGCAAAAATCGAACATCGAGGAACACGCGAGCTCGAGATGGAGTCGTCGCTCTTCGATCTCGACGAGATAGACGATCACCCTTGCGAGCGACCGCCGCTCCGCGCCGACGAACGACTTCACATCGAGGAGAATCTCTTCATTCGAGACCTCCGCGAGAAGTCTCGGCGCCGCGTCCGCATGGACAAAGCCTCTCGCCGGCTCTCCTCCGCTGCCAATCTTCTCGCACAGCCACTCGTCCACGGTCCGACGCCACGCCTGCCGCGTCTGCCCAGTGAGCTGTTCGCCCTCGGCCCGATCCCGTTCGTTCATACGCCCCTCCCTGTTCGCCCCTACACCCTGCGAGCTCGAGCCCGGAAAACTAATCACATAATATGTGTTCGCAAGTCCGTTGAAGATCTTCTTTCTGGCAAATGCATTTTGTAATTCCGTACGACGCAGTGGCCGTTTCATCGCTCTCGAGCTCGAACGCTTCCTCCTGTCTCCGGCAGCTCGGAACGACGCTCTTCAAACAGAACGGCGAACGAGTAGACGGGCTGAAGAAGACGCGGTTCAATGCGCGTGGAAGCAAGCCCAGATCGACGGAATGAAAAACATCTCACTTCCGGACGAACCCAGCAGCCAGCGAAGGCTCCTTGCACGCAAGCTGGCTGCTGAAGGCTGGGGTGTGGCGAGGACGGTGCTCGAGGAGGTCGTGTCAGACTTGACCTATCTTGATAATCCAGAAGGAAGGGAGTTCTTCGAGCAGGCGAAGCTGGATGGATTCGTTGCCCACATCCATACATGGGAGCGAGAAGTCATTGGGGCCGGCAGTGTGGAGGGCGGTGGGCTTGCGGCAGATTTTCTGACGTTTGCTCGGCGAGTGAAAGAGGCGGGCGCCATCGCGCTCTACTCCGATGAAGAACAACACTGGGCGGATGGTGTCACACCGAAGGGCCAGGACTTCGTCCCGATACTGGGCGAGCCGCGACGATCCCGCTGAATGGCTCGAGCGCTGGCCCGGTTACAGATTGGAGACTCTCTCGCTCGAGGATTTGTCGTCGGGGTTTCTCGCGTCGATCAACAGCGCCGACACGTTGGCGGGACTCGGCCTGACCGCCAACGCTCTCACGCTGTTTCATCCCGTCGGCCTTGGTGAGGTGCTCGCGGCAGAGCCGTCATCCGGAGACTGAGCTTGCTTGCCATGGTTCGCCGCCCATCGGCATGTTGGTGCCACTCGCCGGTCGCACACGCGATATGCTCCGGAATCGATGGGCGTGCGCGCTTGGGCGTGTGGGATGATCTGCTTGGCGGCCTCGACGTCGTGTCGGTCGGCGCCGCCGCGTCCTGCCAACGTCGTTGCGGTCGAACAGCCACCGCCCCCGAGCTGCCGTTTCGTACTGGAGAACGTCTCCGTCACGGCCGAGCCGGACGGCGCTTCGCATCGAATCTTCGCCTACGGCGTCGACGCCACCGTCGAGGTACCGAGCTATCGCGCCGAGGTGACCCGCCCGCTTGCCTTCCGCGGTCGCGTCGAGCCGATCGGGCTCTTCGACTTGAAGCACGCCAAGGACCTCGGCGGCCTCTCTCTCGCGGCGGGGTCGGTCGCCGTGCAAGCGCACGCGGGAACGGGGCGGCTCCTCGAAGCGGACGTCGAGCTGCCCATGGAGCCCGGCTCGAACGTGACGATCCGTGGCGTCGCCGTCGCTTGCGACGAGCTCGTCCAGCACGCCTTCGTCACGCGAAACGATGCGTCTATCTCTGCTCCGTCCGGCGTCCCGCGAATTCTCGAGCGGGACACGGAGCTTCGTCCGAAGGTCGATTCGGGGCCCTCGCCCATTCGACTCGCAGGCAGTGGCCTCGTGCTGTTCGAGACGGAGACTCGTGGAGGGCTGAGTCACGTCGTTCGAGCGTGGACCAATGGAACGCGGATCGACGGTTGGGTTGCAACCGACGCGCTCCGCGAGCCGACCTACTGCGAATGGCGGACGAGGCGGGAGATCCTCGGCGAACGCACGGAGACCATCGACACGACGGTCGCGCTGGGGGAGTCTTGTGGTTCCGGCGGCAATGCCATGGCCGGCCCGGGATTGTGGACGGGCAACGCGCGAGGCGATCTTCGTCTCAAGCGCTCGCGCGTCGTCGTCGCGACGGTGATCCCCGGCACGCCCGTCTACGCGACGCCAGGCGGAAGGCAGTGGGCCACCACCGCCGACGCCGAGCTCACGGTCGAGGTTCCGAAGCCGGACGCAACGTGGGTCCGCCTGCTCAGCGACCGCGTCGTCGGCTCGGATCCCGAGGACGGCGCATGGGTTCCACGAGCCGCGGTCCGTCTGCCGTGATACTCGGCGTGACGGACCGTGCGGTGACGAGGCACCTCCCCGCGCGCTGCCGAAGCTCGGCTTCTCACTCCTCGCGCTCGAGCGCCCTCCGCGCGACGCGTTCGAGCACGGCGACGTCCGCCCGGTCCTGTGGCTTTCCCGCAGCACGCTTGTTCGTGAGGATGTCTTCCAGCCCGATGACGGGACATCGCACCCCCGCTCCGAATTCTGCTTCGATGCGGTTCGGCCAGGCCTCCTCGAACGAGATGCCTTCGATCTTCGTGAGGATATCAATTCGACGCGGGGGATGCCCATCTTGAAGCCCGTGCCCAGCTGCTCGAAGTCCGCTTCCGTCAGATCTCCGAGTGGAGCGCCGAACGCCCGCAACGCTTGGAGAACGCGCGCGGCGTTGTCCTGGCTCACCTCGATCCAGATGTCGAGATCCTTCGTGGCACGCGGGCGCCCATGAACGCCGACCGCGTACGCTCCTATCACCAGAAACTTTGCGTCAGCGTCGAGTAACGACGAAAGCAGCTCGAGGAAGTCTTCGTTCAAGGTCGTCCCCGCTCAACTTTACAAAGGTCCCCAGCTCTTCGTCGAACACGCCGTGGTTGAGCGCCGCGATCGAATACAGCTCCCGGCTGAGGTCCCACGTCAGCGCCGCCCGCTCGTCTCGCGGCACACTCAGCCAATAGAGGTCATCCTCCGCAGCCGACTCGGACTCGGATTGGGGACCACGGATCACCTCGACCTTCCAGTTCGCGCGCGCAGCTCGGCTAGGTGACGAAGACACGTCCACAGCTTAGCACGCAGGATAGCGTCCGCCCGCGCCGTGTAGACGCTCTCCTCTCGCCTTAAGCGCGCCAGCGTGAGCGACCCAGCGGCGCATAGCGTCTCTGGGGTCGCGCGTTCTCGTCGCCCCGGTATTGGCTGGTCGTCGCGACCCTTCGAGGACGAGCCTGTCGCGTGACGAGGTCGCGTGACGGGAACTCGTTCGTTCGCTTTCGGTGTGCGAATTAGGATGCCCGACTCTCGGACCTCTTACCAGCCGTACCAGGCGTCGCGAAGCGCACCGATCTCGTGACGAACGACGCTTTCGTCGCGCTCGAAGAACGCGGCGAGCGCTGCGCGATCGTCCTCGGTGGCGCTGCCCCGCCTGGCGCGTTGGACGAAGCCTTCGAGCTTGTCGTCACCGCCACCGCCACCACCGAAGGCGAGCTGGCGTGCCTCGACGACATCGATCAGTCGGTCCACGAGGGCATCGACCGCGCTTTCGGTGAGGCCGGGCTGCAGATCTGCGCGCAGCTCGAAACCAAGCTCCTTGAATTCGCCCACGCGCTTCTTCTTGCGAAGTCGTTTGTTCATAGCGAGCGGACTCTATCAGGGAAGCAGCGTCCTTGACGCTCCAACGCGAACGAATGATCGATGCCATTCCCGGTTTCATCGGTGAGCCTCGCCTCGAGGCGGCGCTCGGGCGTCGTTCACTTCACGGCCGACAGGCACGATCGTGATCGAGTTACCACGCGCTCAAGGACGTAGAAGATGCTTTCGGGTAGGGGATGCGTTCTTCGCTTTAAGTCGCTCTGCGAACTCTCCGTGGAATCTATCGACGACATGCCGGGAGATATGGAATGGATATTCAAACCGGGGGGGGCACAAGAAACGATCGCTCGCCAGGGGATGATCGTTACGCTTCCGCCGGGAGCCTTGTGATGCTGGACTCTGATTTTCAGATTCGACAGGCCCGGATCGATGTGCCGCTCCGGAGCACATTCGCCTATCTGTTTGTCACCCCTGATATGGCGAAGTGGGACCCGTGGTGGCTGCAATTGTTCAACTATCTCACAAGCCTGGCCCCCGCCGAGCTGCAATGGCAGCTAGGACCGGCGGAGAACGTGTACGTCATGCGGCCAGAGTTGAGCGACGTTCAGCGCTCGGAGCTGGCTGCGTTCCTTCGGAGCGCCCCTCCCCACCAAATCGAGGAGCACCGGACGCTTCGACTGGCGGTCGGCCGCCTGAGCGGAGAGCAAGTAAGGAAGCTCCGCCTGGTGTTCTTTTCCGTAGGAATGGAACCCCTGTCGCGAGAGGACCGTGATCCTTCAACCGGACGTTGAGCCGTCTTCATCAAGGGCGGCGAGTCTATGCGAGGGGACACTACGATCGAGCAAAGCACGATAGCCAGCTCCCCGACCTCGAAGCCCTGGCGTCCTGGCGGCGCTTCGACGCCGTGCGGGTGATGACGAATGTCTCGCAAGAGGTTCTCTCGGGGCGCCACGACGGAACCCGCATCGACCACGTTCCCCCGGGGGAGGTGGGGCAGCTGCGCCGCGGTATGCCCATTGCTCCTTGCGGTCCAATGACCGTGAGGCAAGAGGGCACGGAGCTGGAACGTAAGCGGACGAGACCGCCGCGAGCTCGTGCGAGAGTTTGGCGTGAGACGACCGTCCTCGCGATCATCGCCACGCTGCTCACCATCGTGGCGTTGATGGTCCTGCGGCCGCTCGCGGCTTCGCTCGTTCTCGCCGCGTGGGGAGCGAAGCTGGCCAGGCCCCTTGCCGATCGGCTCTCCCGCGCCCTCGGCGGGCGACGCGGTATCGCGGCAGGTCTGCTCACCCTCGCGCTCGTCGTCTTTTTCATCGTCCCCACCGTCGTCGTCGTCGTGGGGGCGGTACCGGCCGCGAGGAGCCTCGTCGCGCAGCTGCAGCACGCCCACGACAGTCGGTACGCCCTCGAGTCCTTGGTCACGGAGGACGGCACGCCTACCCCCACGCGCGATCTGGATTACTTCGTCTCCCTCGGAAAGGACTTCGGCGCGACGGCGGCGAAGGTCCTCGGCATCGTGGGGTCGCTGTCCCTGTCGGTGATCGTGGGGCTCGTGACGCTTCTCGCGACCTTCTTCGCGTTCGTCGCCGAGGGCGAACGCGCAGCCGCCTGGTTCGAGGCGAACGCGCCGGTGGGGCCAGCGATCTATCGGCGCCTGGCGGCGGCCTTTCATCAGGCGGGTCGCGGCGTCCTTGTCGGCTTCGGCCTTACGGCGCTCGCGCAGGGAGCTCTCGCGACCGTGCTCTACCTCGTGCTCGGCATCCCGCGCGCAGGGCTGCTCGGAGTGCTCAGCACAGTCGCCGCCCTCATCCCCCTGACGGGTCCAATCTTCGTCTGGGCGCCGGTCGCGGCTGGTCTTGCCATCCATGGCGACACCGGCAAGGCGTTGACCCTGGCGCTCTTCGGCTACTTCGTCGTCGGTGTGGTCGACCACGTGCTTCGGCCGGTGCTCTCGCGACGCGCCAACCTCGGCCTGTCGACCCCGGCGGTGCTGGTGTCCCTCCTCGGTGGCGTCTACGCGTTCGGTCCCTGGGGCATCGTTTTCGGACCGCTCGCGATACGCGTGGCCGTGGAGGCCCTCGAGCTCGCTCGAGAGCACTCCGCGTTCGGGCGAAGGCCCCCGCGAATGGACAGACTCGCCGAGGGCGCCGCCTGAGCCCGGGTATCGAACCCGGCTTTCGCGTGTCAATCGAGGGAAGTCGGCCGACAGCGCTTCTGTCGCTCTACGGGGCGAGAACCAATGCCACCAATGCCGCGCGATTGTCGGCGTCGAACTTCGACAGCAGCGCGGTCATGTGGATTTCGACGGTGCGCTCACTGATATCGAGCTTCGCGGCAATGGTTCGGTTCGGTGCTCCGGTCACCACGAACCGCAGCACGCGAACCTGCGCGGGCGTGAGCCGAAGGCGCTTGGCCGCCGCGTCGACGCGACTGCCCACACGGTCTTCGTCGACGACCTGACGAAGCACGAGAAGAAAGTGGGACGACGCGCAGCCCGCGAGCGGGTGAACGCAATAAGCACCCTCCGAGTCGAGCGAGCGCCTCAGCTCGGTTGTCGCCGCGTGCGGGTCGCCGTCGAACCGCGCCAGCGCCAACTGGTTGGCGCCTTTGACGACCCCTCGTACGTCGACGACGACGGCGGCCGTACCGATCGCCTCCAGCGCGGCGGTCAAAGCGCTCTCCATCCAGACCGGGGGCGACGTCGTTTCCCGATTGCGTGGTGCCACGCGCCGGGACTTCGCAAACTCCGGGCCGGTCCGGCACGCTCGTCACTACGTGAAATCCCTGATCTTTCTGTCTCGAACGCGCGTGCGCACGCCGCGTGGTGCGCACCATCGAGCGTGCGCACCATCGCGCGCTCGATTCTGGCATCCTGGTCAGTGAGTCCCGATGGGCACCCCCGACCGACCCACGATCTCGTCTGCGACGACGCTCGACTCGGGCCACGGTGGTCCCGCGTCGACCGAAGAGCGAGGCCCAGACATCATCGCGCTCGTGATCGCCTGGTCTTCGCACGAGCCCGATCGCGTCGGAGAGATCGCCGTCTTGGCGCCGTCGTCGAGCGACGCCGCCCTCGGGCGAGGCGCCGACGATGTCCGCGGAGAGCCGCGCGTTCGCTTTTGGCGTCAGCGTCCGGGCACCCTCGGTCAGTGTCCGCCGCTGTCCTCGCCGTCCTTGTCGCGTCGTCAGCTCCTCGTTCGACCGACCGAACGCGGCCTTCGCTTGGAGCGTGTGGGCCGCTGTCCGATGCTGGTCAACGGCATCGTGCGCGACGTCGCCGAGATCGTCCCGGGGGACGTCGTGCAGCTCCGTTCCGAGCTGGTTCTCCTTTGCGTCGAGCGCCAAGCGCTCATCCCGCCAGTGCGATTTCTGCCGGCCTCGGCGATGGCGGCCTTCGGCGAGGTCGACCCGCTCGGGCTCCTCGGTGAGTCGCCCGCCATGTGGGCGCTCCGTGAGCGCATTGCCTTCGCGGCGAAGACGCCGAACCACGTTCTCGTCCACGGCGATTCGGGTACGGGCAAAGAGCTCGTCGCGCGCGCGCTTCATGCGCTCTCCGCCGATCCCCAAGGCCCGTTCGTCAGTCGCAGCGCGGCCACCTTGCCCGAGGGGCTCATCGACGCCGAGCTCTTCGGCAACGTTCGGAACTACCCGAACCCAGGCATGCCGGAGCGTGCGGGCCTCATCGGTGAGGCCGACGGCGGAACGCTGTTTCTCGACGAAGTCGGCGAGCTCCCGCCCGAGCAGCAGGCTCATCTCCTTCGCGTGCTCGATCGCGACGGCGAGTATCAGCGCCTCGGGGAGGGGCGCGTCCGTCGTTCGACGTTTCGCTTCGTCGCTGCCACGAACCGTGACCCGCGCTTGCTCAAGCACGACTTCGCCGCGCGCATGACGCTCCGCATCGACGTGCCCAGCCTTGCCGAGCGACGCGAGGACATCCCGCTGCTCGCCGCGCATCTCTTGGAGCGCGCGGCGCGTTCGAGTCCGGCGGTGGCCGCCTCGTTCGTCGAGGCTCGGCACGAAACGCGACCGCGCGTGCGCGTGGATCCCGCGCTCATCGAGATGTTGCTCGCGCGCGCCTATCGGACGAACGTCCGCGAGCTCGAAGCCATCCTCTGGCAGGCGATTGCCGAAAGCCAAAGCGATCGCGTCAGCGCTCCTTCGGCGTCGCGTGCATCGACGAAGAAGTCTCGCATGGTCGCGCGAGCGCGAGGAGAGGAGGAAGGCTCGCGAGCGCCTTCGCTCGAGGAGATCACGACCGCGCTCGCAGAGCACGGGGGAAGCATCCCGCGCGCGGCGAGGGCCCTCGGGCTGACGAGCCGCTTCGCGCTGAACCGGCTCGTCAAACACCACGGCCTCGACGTCGCGCGCATGGCAGCCGCGGCGCCCCGCGACGGTTCGGGAGGACGGCGCCCCAAGAGCGCCCCGAAGAACGCCCCCAAGAATGCGAAGTGAGCGCGAAGTGAGCCGGAAAATGAGCTCCGCCGTACGTTGCTCGCGCACCACCACCAGGATAGCCTGGCTCTATTTCCGATGTTCAGCCCCGACCTCGAGTTCGCGAAGCGTCATGTCGGTACGACCCTTTGCGGTCGGTACCACGTCGACGAGCTCCTCGGCGTCGGTGGCATGGCGGCGGTCTACCGCGGACGGCATCGGAACGGTCATCGCGTCGCGATCAAGATCCTCCACCCGGCGATCTCGCTGAGCGGTGATCTCCGCGAACGTTTCTTGAAGGAAGGCTACGTCGCCAACGCGGTCGATCATCCGGGGGCGGTTCGCGTTTTCGACGACGACGTCGGCGAGCAGCCGTTTCTGGTGATGGAGCTTCTCGAAGGCGAAACGCTGCACGCGCGCTGGGAGAAGCACGGCAAGAAGCTGCCGCCGGACGAAGTCTCGGCGTGGGCGTGCCAGCTCCTCGCGGTGCTCGCGGCGGCGCACGCCAAGGGGATCGTTCATCGCGACATCAAGCCGGAAAACCTGTTCGTCACGCGGAGTGGCGAGCTCAAGGTCCTCGACTTCGGCATCGCACGCATGCGGACCGCGCCCGGGCAGCTTGCCACCGTCACCGGACGCGTTCCGGGCACGCCGTCCTTCATGGCGCCGGAGCAAGCGCTCGGCATCGCGCGGGACATCGACGCGCGAACGGATCTCTGGGCGGTAGGAGCGTCGATGTTTTCGCTCCTATCGGGGGCGTTGGTGCACGAGGCGGAGACGACCGAGCAGATGCTCGTTTTCGCGGCCAGCCGTCCGGCGCGCGCGCTTCGGGTGGTGGCTCCAGATGCGCCGTCGGAGCTTGCGGCGATCGTCGATCGGGCGCTTTCGTTCGAGCGTGACGCGCGCTGGGCGAGCGCGGACGAGATGCGCGGTGCGCTCGAGAGCTACCGTGCGTCGGCGGGCTTCGAGATCGTGCCGGTGGTTCGTCAGGAGCGTCCGTTTCCTCGGCTCGTGACTTCGCCGGAAGCGGAGCGGCCTCCGCTCGCGGAGGCGCGTGGAGTGGCTTCGACGAATGGGGGCGTCGTTGCGTCGAAGGAACATGAGCCTTCGCCGGCCGCGCCGGGCGCCGGGGCGAAGCCGAGGCGCGCTCGCGGGTCGATGGTGGTGGCGATCGGGCTGGTGGTGCTCGGCGGCGCTGCGATGCTCGTGCCGCGATGGGGGGCACATCGGGCGGCGGGAACCGGATCGGCCGAGGGGTTGGCGTCGGCGTCGGCGTCGATGGCGGCTGCGGAGCCCGCCACGGAGCCCCCGCCGACCGTCTTACCGGTCGCCACGTCTTCGGCGTTGTCGGCGTTGTCGCCGTCCTCGCCGTTGGCCGTCGCGAGCGCACGCGCCGCCAGTTCCGCATCCCCCAAGCCGACCTCGAAAACCGCCCTGCCGTCTTCGACCGGCGGGGCGACCTCGCACGCACCGAAGACAACCCCTACCGCGCCGCCTTCGGTCGCCACCGCCGATTGCGATCCCCCGTATTACTTCGATCCGGTGACCTCCTCGCGAAGGGTGAAACCAGGATGCTGATCGGCCCTCGTTTGCGAGCGACCCTTCTCACCGCTTTTGCGCTCTCGCTCGTCTCGTCCCGCGCGCTCGCGGACGAAGCATCGTGCAAGGAAGGCTTCGAGCAAGCCGATCTCCTGCTCAAGTCGACGACGGGCGAGGTCAGGCTCCTCGAAGCGCGCGAGCGGCTTCGCGCGTGCGCCAATCCGAGCTGCAAGTCGTGGATGGTGTCCGATTGCACCAAGAGCCTCGCCGTGCTCGAGCAGCGGCTGCCGTCGGTGGTCTTCTTTGCGCGGACGGAACGCGGCGACGAGCTCCTCGACGTGAAAGTCGAAGCGGGCGGCGAATGGCTCGCCGAAAGGCTCGACGGCCGCGCCATCGAAACCGATCCCGGCCCGCGCACGTTCCGTTTCGTCTTGCCGAGCGGCGAGGCCTACGAAGTGAAGGCCGTGGTGGCCGAGGGCGTCAAAGCCCAGGCCGTGACGCTCAGGGTCTCCGCACGACCTACGACGGCAAACCCGGCCCTCGCCGCGGCGCCGATCACGACGGCTCCCGAGGCCAGCGGCTCCGGCTCGTCGCTGCGAACGACGAGCTACTTGCTCGGCGGCGCCGGCCTCGCCGGGCTTGCGCTCGGCACCTATTTCGGACTTCGCGCGATATCCCAAAAGTCCGACGCGAAGTGTGACGCCGCGGCAGAATGCGAGGACGGCGACGCCCTCGCGAAGGCACGCTCGTCGGCAATGATGTCCAACGTCGCCTTCGTCGCGGGCGGCGTCCTCACCGCGAGCGGCGTCGCCTTGTTCGTGCTCTCCACGCCCGACAGTTCCGTCCGTGCGTCGATGGCGCCCGCCGTCTCCCAGCAGGCGATGGGCATGACGATGACCGGAGCGTGGTGAGCTCGACGTCTCGCGTAGCAGTCTAACGATTCGTGCCCACGGCCTCGCGGAGCGCCGTGCGCATGGTGCGGGCGTCTTGCCAGCGGTCCGCTCGTTCGAAGGCGAGCGCGCGATCGACGACGTTCCCGAGTCGAGCCGAGATGCCCGGAACGACGGTCTCGAGCTTGGGAGCCGGCTGCGTCGCCGCAAACAGCATCTGCTCGGCCGGCGAGCGCGCGAGGTGCACCGGGCGGTCCGCGATCAGGCGAAAGAGCACCGCGCCGGTCGACCAGAGATCGCTTCGCGCATCGACGTCGCGTGCGTGCCCACTCGCTTGCTCGGGGGACATGAACGCGGGCGTTCCTAGAAGCAGCCCCGAGCGGGTCGCGCTGCTGCCGTCGAGAAGGCGCGCGATGCCGAAGTCGAGGAGCTTCAGCGTGCCCGAGCGCGTCAGAAAGAGGTTCTCCGGTTTGATGTCCCGATGAACGACGCCGACATCGTGCGCGGCCGCGAGGATGTCGAGCAGACGATCACCCCACTGGACGCTTTCGTCCATGCTCGCCGCGGTGTGCGCGACGCGTTCCGCGATCGTCTCGCCCTCCAGAAGCTCGAGCACGAGAAAGACCGTATGGAACGTTTCGTCGTCGTCATCGTCGACGACGCGCACCACGCCTTCGTGCGCGATGCGGTTGGCGACATAACCCTCACGGAGAAATCGCGCCTGAATGTCCGCGATCAACGCGAGCTCGGGGTGCAGGACCTTGAGCGCGACGCGCGTTCCGTTGCGATGCGTGGCAGCGTAGACCGCCGCGGTTCCGCCGATGCCCACCAGCGCATCGAAGTGGTATTTGCGTCGGACGAAGCTCCCGACGCGCTCCCGGGCGCGCGTGACGACTTCGGGCGAAAGAGGCATGGAGGCGTGCTCGTTGCGAAGTGACCGCGCTGCGCTTAGGGGCTCGCGGATGGGAGCGCAGGAAAGGTCACCTCGCGCGGTTGGAGCTCGTAGTCACTGATGCTCCCCAGTCCGAGCTGGCCGAGATCGTTTCTGCCCCAGCAAAACAACTTTCCATCCTTGCGCCAGGCGCAGGTGTGCTCACCCGTCGAGAGTCGTTCGACGTCCGCGAGCCAGACGATGGGCGGACTCGGGACGGTCTCGCCTTGATTCGTATTGCCGTTGCCGAGCTGCCCGAAGTTGTTCCGCCCCCAGCACCGCACCTTGCCTCCGCTGAACGTGGCGCAGGAGTTGAATCCACCGGCTGTGAGATGCACCGCGTAGGTCGGATCCCCCAACACGGGAGCGGGCGTGGTCCTGCCGATGCCCGTGCCGTCACCGAGCTGCGAGTAGTCGTTTCTTCCCCAGCACACGACCTGCCCGTTCTTGCGGATGGCGCACGTGTGGTCTTCGCCGGCGACGACACTTGCCACGTCGGTGAGTCCAGGGACCCGCTGTGCGATTGGACTCCCCGGATCGTTGGGATCCGGGCTTCCAGCATCGCCTTCCACCGCGTAACCGAGCTCTCCAAAAACGCTGCGGCCCCAGCAGTAGACATACCCCTGGTCGGTGGCCGCGCAGTTGTGCATCACGCCGACGGCGAGGGAGGTGACGTCCGAGAGGCCCAGCACGTCGACGTAGCGCGTGCGCGCCGTGAAGGTGCTGTCTCCGAGCGCACCGTAATAGTTGTCGCCCCAGCATCGAACGGTGCGAAGCGCGGTGACGACGCAGGTGTGCCAGCCGGCGACGCCCACGTTCAACGCGCCGCTCATCGTCAGCGCGCTGGCTTCACGGCGATCGATCTTGGTGCCATCCCCGAGCTGCCCCCGATCGTTCTTGCCCCAGCAGTAGACGTCCGAGTTGCTCCGAACCAAACACGAGTGCGTGTAGCCCGCAGAGACATCGACCACGTCGTCGAACGGGGCGACCAAAACCGGCGTGCTGCGTGTTTCGGTGGTGCCGTCGCCGAGCTGACCTTCCGTGTTGTCGCCCCAGCAATACGCACGCTTGTCAGGCGTGACAGCGCACGTGTGATCCCCAAGGCTGGAGACGACGTACGGCACGCGATTCGGTACGCGGTCTGGAACGTCCGAAACGACGTCCGGAACGTCCGGAAGGTCGGAAACGTCCGCGGCAGCAGGCGCTGCGTCGTCGCTCGTGCGTACCCGGGCATCGTCCAAACCGAGGGCGCTCTCGCAGCCCACGACCGACACGCCGGCCACGGCGAAGGCCCCGACCACGCTCAACACAAGCCCCCCAATTCGTCGCGTCCGCCCCATCACCCTTCCAAAGGACAAGGTTCAAGCGAACGATACCAGCTCCTCGGCCGCGCCTGCAATTCGCACGTGCGAGCTCGCGGTGGGCCGCTCCTCGGTCGCGGACTCGTGTGCGGTCAGGGATGATTCGTCCACTTGAGGGCGCGGTACGAATAGTAGTCGTCGCGGAAGGTCAGAGAGAACTTCGTCTTCCCCGTGCTCCGGTCGATTTCGGAGATATCCGAGAGATCGTCGGTGTGAGCGCCCCAGCCGATGAAGTACGTCGTGGCGTCGAGCTTTTGCACGGACCCCATGGCCATCGAATAGCGGCCCGTGTCCCATGCGTCGAACGAGGTGAGGGCGAGGTCTGGCGAGTCGACCTTCGCCTGGATGATGCGCGTCGCCTCGCGGGCGTTGTCGTTGTCGAAGAAGAGAATGCTGCCGTCCGACTGCACGCGTGCATGGTGCTGGTGCGAGAAGCGTTGCGCGTCGTCGAGTCCGAATTGGTCGTTCACACCGCCGAGCGTCCAGACGGTGGCGCCGGTCGTCCGATCGAGCTCGAGCAGTGCATCCTGGTGGCGCAAGGACACGATGAAGTTGCCGGTCGTCGGCTCGATGTCGATCGAGTTGAAGTGGATGTAATCGGCGGCGCTCGTCGACGTCGACGTCGCGTAAGCGTTGCCCTCGGAGGAGGAGGCGTAGAGCTCCGGATGCTCCGTGCTGTCCCACTCGAAGATCACCTTGCCGTCTTCGATCTCCTGGATGATCGCCGCGCCCACGGTGGGCGTCGCATCGTCACCCGCGAGGTCCTCGGGGACGTTGTTTACGGTCCTGCTGACGGTGGCAGTGAGCACGTAGTGATTGTCGTCGAGGAGCAGCACGTCGTGGGCGTCGGTCGGGTAGGCGGCGTGCTTGTCCGTCGCGAGCAGCTGGATTCGCTCGATCTCGTCGAAGTTCTCGTCGAGCACCACGGTCGTACCGGCGCCGCTTTCCGTACTCTCGTCCGACCAGTACGTGTAGCGCGTTCGCCCGTTGGGCAGCACGGTCCACTTGAAGTCGGTCGACGTGGCGATCATGCGTCGGTAGTAACGGACGCGCCCGAGCTCATCGAGAATCGCGATGTACGGCGTCAACGGCAAGGCGGACCACGTACCGGGCGTGAAGAAGATCCAACCCGGCGTGGGATTGTCGGCGGTGACTGTGAACGCCGGAAAGTCGGTCGGCAGTGTGCGGAGACTCTGATCGACCACCGTGCCCGCTGCGTTCTTGTGAACGATGTGGATGATTCGGTCATCGGCGAGCCGATCGAGCGTGAGGCTGTAGGCCCCGTTCATGGGAACGACGACACCGTCGACGAGGACGCTTCCGCCGCTCGTTCCCTTCACCCTGATCGTGAGCGCCTGCTCGATGCGCAGCGAACTCACCTCGAGCTCCGCGGCAGTCTCGTCGTAGGCGCTGAGGAGCGCCCCCGTCGAGAGCTGGATGTCGTCGACGGTCACTGGCTCGAGCCCTGCTGCCGCCTCGTTGTCCGACGAGCCCGACGAGTCCGAGCTCGCCGACGAGGGGGGCGCGTTCGACGGGGCATCCGAACAGCCGAGCGGGGAGAGACAGACGAGCAAGCCAGAGATCGCAAGGCGACGGAAGGTATGTGCCATCGGAGTGCACGTAGCGGACACCCCCGCAGACCGATCGCGTTTACACAGTTCCACACGATTCGCGCGCGCGCGGTCGAGCTCGGAGTCGGCGGGCGGGACAAAATTACTCGATCGTCGTGACGGATCTCATCGAGACCGCCGTCGATACCTCGCCGGGCGTCGTTGGATGTGCCGTCGCCATGGCGACGTGGAAGTCGTTCGGAGGGGAGGAAGGAGAAGTCTCGATCCGCTTCGATGGCGAGCGTTGGAAGGCCGCCTTCGAGTAGTCGCAACCACCGCGTGCGCCGATTGTTTGGTATACGTTTCCGATTAAGCCGAGCACGAGCACGACGAGCATGAAGATCGAGCTAACCTTCAGCACTGCGAACTGCCAGGGACGGGAAGAACCCGCGCTTTCGCCCATCGATCCAATGGCGCTCATGGAGAGCCTGGCGGAACGAGGCGTCATGACGTTCGAGATCCGTTGGGAAAATCTCGGCCTATGTGCGTTGCCGGTGGAAGACGATATTGTTTTTCTCTGCGACGCAGTTTCCGATCTCCCGCAGTTCTTGGCTGGGGCAGAACACTTCGTTTACCTCGGCAATGGATCGCTGGTCATCTCCGCCGTGCGTAGCAATGAGAGCGTATCAATTCACACTCGACGGTCCCCTCATTTGCACCGTGATCTAACCACGGACCATCACACGAACGTTCCCGTTGACGCGTATGTTCTTGCGTGGAACCGCTTGATGGAACAACTCTGCCACCTTGCAGGATCGTTGGGGGTCGCTGTTCACTGAGCCGCGATTGGCTCCTGCGAGCGATGATTTGCCTTTGTGGCTGAAGCGCATTCGAGAACCCAACGTTTCCTTCTCCGCGTTGGCGGAAATGGCACGTTCAGGATTCCCCGGTCAGAAGGGCGCCGCGCTGACGAGACTCGCGGAGCTCCATGGCGAGCGTGCCGAGACCGTCACGTTGCTCGAGAGCCTCGCGAGCGGACCGTCGAAGAGCGAGCCACTAATGAGTGGGGTCTACGTTGGTGACGTCTGTCTCTTGCTGCTGAGAAGCATGCAGACCGACGCTGCCTATCAGGCCTTCTTGCGGGTCTACCAGTCGTGGGACACGACCGACGCCGAGCGGCTAGAAGAGGTTTTGCGGAGGGGCCTGTAGCTCAGCCAGGTCTCGTCGGCTCGAAGGGAACTGCGCGAGACCAGCGTGCAATGCTACTCGAGGACTCGAGGGCTATCATGGGACGCCACGTCGCTTCGGAACCGGTTCAGTGTCCTGACTGTGGAGCGACTATGAGGTGCACGTACGTCGCCACGTCGAGCGCGACGAAATTCCGATTTAGCCGCAGCCTCTACTGTACGAAGTGTTCCTTTGCCGAAGAGGGAGATGGCGACGCGCTGACCGACGAGGCGAGGGCAGCGTTCATCGCTTCCGAGGGGCGTTGGGTGGCGCGCATTCGCGATCTCGGACCGCGACGCACAGAAGCGTTGCACGCGCTGCGTGGATTGCGAAGTGATCCCCCGATGGAGCTTCTTCGGATTGTCCGCGATGGGCTGCCGCTGGCGGAGGGCGCTCGCGTCGAGGCGGAGTACTTCGAGGAGGTCTTGAGGGAGTTCGGAGTGGACGTCGACGTGTCGCGCGTGGACTGACTCGTCGGCGAGCGTGCTGGTCGAACGGAAGTCGAGGGTGTGCTGCGGATTCGGCGCGTGAGCCCTGTTCGAATCAACGTGATCGGCGCCTCGGGGGTAGGGAAGACGACCCTCGCTCGCGCTGTCGCGGAGCGACTTGCGATTCCCCACTTCGACTCGGACGCTTATTACCATCTTCCCACCGACCCGCCGTTTCAGAAGCAACGGACACCCGAGGATCGATGCACACTCGTGGAGCGCGAGCTGGGCCCGCTCGATCACTGGGTCCTGAGCGGTGCCGTCGGGACGTGGACGCCGACCCCTGCGCTTCGTTACTCGCTGCACGCGTTCCTGTGGCTACCGAGCGAACTGCGCATCGAACGCATCGTGCGACGTGAGCGAGAGCAATACGGGGATCGAATTCTGCCCGGCGGCGATATGGCTGAGGTTCACGCCGAGTTCATCGCCTGGACGCGAGGCTACGACGACGGCACCGCGGAGGGGACCAACACGCTTCCCTGCCACGAGGAGCTCCTGCGGCGCGCGACCAATCCGGTGTTGCGCCTTTCTGGGCCTATCCCCGTCGAAGAGGCGGTGGAGCGGGTTCTTGGAGAGATTCGACGTTGAAACTGGAGCGGCTTCAGAAAACGATAATGGGGTTGGTCACGAGCTTCCGCAGCGCCGTGCCGCTCGCAAAGGCGTAGCTTGCGTACATGCCCCAGCCCCACAGCGTTGCGGAGAACGGACCTTCGCTGCTCATGCGCTGCATGCCGGCCTTGCACGTGCCTCCGTCGAAGCTGGCGCCGTTGCCGAAGTTGCGGGACAAGTCGACGCGCGTGAATTCGTAGTCTCCACGCGTTCCGATGGGACGAAAGTCGGTCAAGTTGCCTGCGCACTCCAGCCAGACGTCGTTGAACTTGCCGTAGGCCTTGGCCCTCACGATGACGAGCGAAGCCTCGGCGTAGGTTGGGTCGGCGTAAAAGGAATACGCGCGCAAGTACTGACCGGCCGCCACGACGTTCACGAACTCCGGATCTCCGGCGCCGTTGGCGTCGCCGCCGCCGGACATGTACGCGGCGACATAGATCGGGTGATCGGCATCCTGCGTGCGCACCACGAACGCGTCTCCCGTTCCCGCGTAGAAGAGCTTGGACTGCCCGCGCGAGAGCGCGGTGGGCGCACCGGCGGGCGGCTGAGGAGGATCGTATTCGAGCAGCGTCCCGTCCTGGGCGGCGACAATCCGATAGCCGACGGGTTCATGCTCGTTTCCGAGCCGCGGGCGATAGCCAACACCCACGTACTCCGAGCCCCACTGCTCCAGCGACGGAATTTGTTGGGTGAGGATGTCGCAAGCGGCCTTACCGACGGGAACTTCTGCGCACTGGTGGCCGGCGAAGGTCGTCGTCGGCTTGTCCGACGTGACAAGGCTCCCCGTGAGCTCACGTGATTGGACGAGCTGAAGGTTCTGACCCTTTCCGAGCCGAAACTTGACGGGGACTCCGGCGGGACCGCCCACCACGCCTGCGCCGTTCTGGAGGTCCACCCTCGGCAAAAGCGTTACCTCCGTGTCGTCCTCGGAGGCGACGATCAGCGCTGCCGGTCGTCCGGTGGGTCCGGTTTCCCAGCCGTTGATCAGGATGTGCTGCTTCTCCCATGTCGCCACCGGCAAATGGAGGGTGGCTGCGGGAACGAAGCTCGAAGCGCCTCCAAACGGGTAGATCGACGCAAGGCTGACGGGCATGCCCGCCGTCAGACGAAACGACGAGCCGATCCCGGTGCCGTTCGGAATGACGTCCACGTGCGTGGCGGGAACGACGCCTTTGGGGCACGAAATATCGGGGTCGAAAGGGGTGCTCGGAACGTATGGCTCGCCTGTGCGATCGCGATCGGACACGAAGAGAATCGCGCCTTCCCCCGGAGCGAGCGGTCCGGTATGGGCGGTGAGCGTCGCGTCCCCGGGAGTCGTCCGGAACAAGGACTTCGAAATATCGATGGGCTGGCCTTGGTACTCGAGGGAGATGGTCGCGTCCTGGTTCGAGGTGTTGACCACGTACGCGGCGTAGCAGGACTGTCGATAATTCGATGATGAGTATCGGGGCGCCTGAAAATAGAAGTCGCATCCGTTCGAGTTATGATCCGCCGCCGCTGCCGCGCACGGCTCTTGGCAGATCCCGGCGCCGCACGCCATTTCCGGCGGGCACATCACCGTCTCGGTCACCTCGCCGTCGCATACCGTGAGCTTCGACCGTCCGTCGATCGAACACTGGACGCCGCATACCGGCCCGCCGGCATCGCCGCCATCGTCGCCGGCGATGAGCACCGGGGGCGCGTCGAGCGCGGGCCGGTCCTTTCCGCAGGCAAGGGCGTTGGCGAGGGCAAAGCCCCAGACGACAAGAGCGCCGGCGCGGACGCCGGACAGCAGCTGCGACGACTTCATGGCAGTAGCACTTCCTGAGGTGTGAGGCTCGAGACTTTCAAATTGCCGGTACCGAGCTGACCGTAGAAATCACTTCCCCAGCAGTAGATCCTGCCGCTCGTCAGAAGCGCGCACGTGGCGTCGAAGAGCGGTTCGACCTTCACGGCCGGAGCGGGGAGCCCCCTGACCTGAACCGCCTCGTAGGCGTGGTCTTTCGTTCCGTCGCCGGCCTGACCACTCGTGTTGTTTCCCCAGCAGTACACCGCCCCCGAAACACCGACGGCACACCCGCGGTTCGGCACGAGCGACTCGCCTCTGTTCGGGTCCCAGAGGACACGCTGCGCGGGCATGCTGATCTGGCGGACAGGCTCGGGGAGCGCGATCGGAGTCGGCAGCGCCCGACTGAGGTCGACGATGTTCCGGGGATTCGGCGGTCCTGCTCCCCAGCAGTAGCCGACACCCGATACCGCTGCGCAACCATTGTCGATCTCCATCGCGATGGCCGTCGTGATTCCGGCGATGGCGAGAGGCTGGGGATGCGTGTCGGGAGAGAGCGAGGTGACGCGCCCGAGCGGTGGGCTCGCTCCCCAACTCACCATCGACCCATCCTCGAGAGCGACGAGCGTGGCATTGCTTACTTTGATGTCGCGCGCCTTCGCTCCCGGCGGGAGCGCGACGGTCTGCGGTGGTCGCGGCATCGAACGATCGCTGCCGTCGAACGGAGCGATCTGTCCGTTCGTATTGACTCCCCAGCACACGACGCCGTCTTCGACCATTGCGCAGCCGACGTTCGTGTTGACGCTGATTTTCTTCACCCGCTCGAGGGGAAGCTTCACCGGCGTACGCTCCGTGGTGACGTCGGCGGCGTCCCCAACCAGATACGGACCTTTTCCCCAGCAGTACGCCGAGCCGTTCTTGTCGACCGCACACGTCCGAGCGATCGCGACGACGTTGTCGATACCGACCACCCTCTTCGGAGTTGCGCTGTCCACTGCGCCGGCGTCGTCGCCGCGTCCGAGCTGTCCCTGATCGTTGGCACCCCAGCACGCGACCGTGCCGTCGTCGAGCAACGCGCAGACCGTCTGGGCGTCGCCGACGGACGTGGAGGTCAGCGCGGTGGCGCACGGTTTTGTCGTGCATTCGACCGGAGGCGGCGTCGCATCGAACGGTGCAGCATCACGCGAAGGAGCGTCCTCCAGGGGCGCGTCGCTCCCGCTGTCGGCAAGAGACGCGTCGGGCGTCCCGTCGCCTTCCGCCAAGCCCGCGCCGACCTCGTCGCTCGCGCAGTTCGCCGCGGCGCAAGAGAGCATCCCGCAGGCGGCGACGATGGCTCGTGACAATTGCCGCTTATGGATTGGTCTTATGAAGCGCATGACGAGCTCCGGCGAGCCATAGGTTCGTATTCGAGGTGCCGTGGATCTTGAAACCTGAACCTTCGAGCGGAGCGCCGGTGAGCGACAGCGTCGAGACCGTATAGCTGCCGCCTGCACTCCAAACGTCATCGGCGCTCACGACCATGCCCGATCCTCCCGTGGATGAGTGCAATTGCCATATCCCCATTCCGCCCATCCACAGGCGTCCATCCGGCGCGCGGTAGAGCGACGTGAAGAAATCCGAAGCGCCAGGGGACGAGTCGAAATCGTTCACGGGATCGAGCGACAAGATCCTGGAAGTGGCGACGGAGTAGCCGTCACCCGCCGCCGAGATCTTCACCAGCTCGCGGCCGCCCTGGATCCCCGCCACCTGGCCGACGCCCAGCGTCTGCAGCGACGTCAGCCACCCTCTCACCGATCCCATTCTCGAGAATCCCGGCAGGGCTTCGGTGCATCGCGTACCCTCGACGCGCCCGTCGGAGATCCTCTCGTACCCGGCCGGGGTCTTGCGCACGATCACGGGACATGATCCTTGGTAGTAGGCCATGTTCGTTCGAACGAAGGAAAACCAGAGATCGTCGCGATTGGCTCCGGTCATGCCGAGGGCGAACAGCTCTTCGGTGTCGCTACTGACATCGTCGGCCGTGTACTCCGGCATCCACGACGGCGCCGCGGAGCCCTCGCTCTTCCAGTGATAAATCGTATTCGTGTACCAAGCGTAGACGTCGTCGGCGCCTGTTCCCCATACGCCCAAGGTTGGATAGAGCGCGCCCGACACGGCCTCGGGCGGACCGTCGGGCGCGTAGTAGCGCTGGCGAACGGGGCTATGGTCCTCGAGGGGATGCGAGGTCCAGGTCCACGCCTTGTCCGACGAGGGGCGTGTTCCGTGGACGATCGTCCCTTTCGCGACGGCGTAGTAGAGCTCGTTCTCGCTTGGAGCCCAGACGTTGGACACGTACCTGGCGAGCCCCGTTTGGTTTTGACTGTTGTCGTCGATGTATTGCCACTTTCCTTCGGCGTCGGTCCACTCGAGAACTTTGACGCCGACGGTGGCACCCTCGGCGGTGGCGAACGCGCGGCCCTCGAGAGACCAGATGCTCTTCAGCGTCAGGTCCGCGTCCGGCAGAGAGGTCGCGCACCAGCCGGCCGAACTGCACGAAGGTCCGCTCGGCGCCGCATCGGCGCGCGCATCGGTGGCGCCGGCGTCCGCCAGCGCATCGGTGGGGCCGGCTTCCGGGAGCACGTTGGTGCCGGGGTCCGGTTGCCGTTCGCCGGTTTCGGTGTCCCCGATGCCACAGTTCACCGCCGTTGCGAGAAGGACCAACGCCGAGGTGAAGGTCACTGCCGGCGCGCGCGTCATGGTTGCCCTCCGAGAGAAAGAATGACTCCTTGGCCGCCGATCCAGACGTGCCCGGGGGCCGGCATCCACACGGCCTTGAGGTCCGGACGACGCGCGCCGAGGCCGGCGATCTTCACCCGCGTCCAGCTCTTGCCGTCGTAGTGCAGAACGACGCCCGCGTCGCCGGCCGCCCATATGTCCGACGACGAGGATCCCCACACCGCGCGGAGGTTCACGTTGGCGGCAATGCCGGTGACGATCTCCGCGGTGGCCGAATCCTCGACGTAGTGACGGATCGTTCCGGTGACACCAACGGCCCAAGCTTCGGAGGCGGACGCGGCCCAAACGGCATTGAGCTGATTCCAGGTCAGGCTGTTGAAGGCCGAGGCGCTCGGACTATCGCCGTCTGCTCCGAGGATACGGAAGGCCCTTCCCTTGGAGCCGACCGCCCAGAGGACGTCGGCGGAGCTACCGTGAATGCTGGCAATACCGTCAGTGTCGCAGGGATTCTGGCATACCGTCCCCGGCTGGATTTCGAACGAAGCGTCCGAAAGGCGCCGCATGCGCCAAAGACCGTTCGCGTTGAAGCCGTTGAAATAGAACTCGTTCGACAATCCGCACCACGTCCACTGAGCTCCTGGTGCCGTCCATGCGGAGCTGAAAGCGAATTCGCTCGCGTACTGATAGTCCGGGGGCGTGGGCAGCGTTTGGGCGCTCGTCCAGCCGCCATCCGAGGTGTTCGCGCCGCCGTCGGGCGGGGCGATGCCGCGCAAGTAGACGCGATGGATCTTCGAGCCGAAGACGAGCTCTCCGGAGTCGAAGAGACGAAGACCTCTCAGGCTCTCCGTCGTGTCAGGGCCCGACCGCTTCCACGATGTCCCGTCGAAGTGAGCCAGGGCCCCCAACGTTCCGGCCGCCCATACGTCGCTTATCCCGCGGCCGACGATGACGCTGATCTGCGTGCGAAGGTCGAAGGTGTCGACGTCGTCTGGCGAGTGACTCGGTTTGAAGGGGCCGTTGAGGCAAAGAACGTCCGGCGAACAGGTATCCAAAAAGTACTCGCAGTCCGCGCACGGACCGGCTTCCACGTCGGGAGTGGCGTCGGGTTCAGGAGCAGGGGGGATCTGCGCGTCTGGGGACGTGTCGGACTCCGCCGTGGGCGCGACGTCCGACGCGCATGCGCCGAGAAGAGCAAGCAGCCAAATACCGGTTCCGCCGACGGTGGCAGCTACGAGAGAGAGCTTCATCGCGGGAGCCCCCCATCCTGCTCTTTTTCGCACGGCTTCACGACGCAGCGCCCCTGAACGCACGCCTGACCGGCAACGGCATCGCAGACCGTTCCACAGCTCCCGCAATTGTTGGGATCGCTGTCGGTGTGCGTCTCGCAATCGTCCGTCGCGTTTCCGTTGCAGTCTCCCCATCCCGATCGGCACGTCATCTTGCACGCCCCGAATTCACAGCTTGGCGTGGCGTGCGCCCACTGTCCGCCGGGGCATGCGACGTCGCAAGCACCGCAATGCTGCAGATCGGACGAGAGGTCGTAACATCTCCCTATCGACGTATCGTTGGGCCCAGCTCCACGCGTTCCGCAGAAGGTCAGGCCCGGATCACAGACACATCCGATGGCGAAGGTGAGAAGAATCGGCTGTAGCGCGCAGAACTGATCGGCCGGACAGGCGTTGCCACATGCCCCGCAATTCTCGTTGGTCCAGAGGGGCGCCTCGCATCCGTTGGCGGCCATGTCGTGATCGCAGTCGCCCGAGTACTGCTGACACTTCAGTGCGCCGCAGCTCCCTTCGTGGCAGCCGTAGTAGGTATTGTCGTAGAGGACGGCTCCGTTGTTGGTGGGATCGCAGGCGTTGCCGCATGCTCCGCAGTTCGCGTCGTCGTAGACGACGTCCATGCACTTGTAGCCACTCGAGAAGAAATCGCTGACGAAGCAGGGCTCCTGACCGCCCTGACAGCCGCACGCGAACGCTATCGAGTTTCCGGTTTGATCGGCACACGGCTTGGCGGGGTCGGAGCACTTGTTCCCGCAGGCTCCGCACGAGTCGTTGGATTTGGAGGAGGTCTCGCAACCGTCGTCGACGATGCCATTGCAATCCAACTTTTGCGCGAAGGGATCGCACGCCAGCACGCAGCGGCCGTCGATGCATGTGTACTTCTCGGCGGAGCCCCGAGAGGGGCAAGCGTTACCGCAGGCGCCACAGTTCTGCGTATCGATCAACAGATTGACGTCGCATCGAAAGGTGGATGTGGGGCAGGTCGTGTAGCCCACGGGGCACTCGCTCGATGGGCAGTATTCCGTGAATTCGGCAGTGCCATCGAGCGGCGCCGTGCCCGCGTCGCCGCCGATGTCGATGAAGGGGCCTGGCTCGCCGCGTTCGGTTCCGAGCCGATGATCCATCGAAGAACATCCCCACACGGCGGTCATCACGCTCAAGGCTATTCCGCTGATTATCGATTGCGACTTCATGTTTCCACCTCGACCGGCCGCGTCCGCGGAGGCAGAGAGCAACGTTGAGAGTGTCCAGGTCGTGCGAGGTCGTTATTCGGAGCGCAGCTCGATGAGCTGACGGATTCTCCGGATATGCGGGGACGATGGGTAATTCGCCTCGAAGGCGCGTGCGCGCGCACTGGCCTCTTCCGGTCGCCGTAGCTTCAAGAGCGCTTCGATCGCGATGCGTTCGCGTTCCTGGACCAGCACCGTTTCACCGCAGGCCACGTGCTGACGCGTGATGTCGAGTGCGCCCGCGGGCTGGCCCGTGCGGAGCAGCGTTTCGGCACGCTCGATGAGCTGGGATTCGTCGCAGATCTTGTCAGACGTCTCGCGCGTCTCAGGCGCGGCGACCTTCACGCGCCGGCTCGGCGGAGGCGGCGCGGCCGAAGCGGAAGAGGCGGGCTCGCTCGGAAGCGCGTGAACCGAGACCGTTGCCGGGCCCTGCGGGGGCTCGTTGGTCGCGACCGGAGCGGACGATGGCGAAGGGAAGGGGGAAGGCGTCGCGGGCGGGGCCACGCGGAAGGCGGTTACCGCGAGCGCGGTGCACGCGACAGCCGACGCGCCATAGAGGCAAAGTCGGAAGAAGCGGCCCGTCGCCCGGAGAGGAGATCCCGCATCGAGCCTCTTCGTGAGCGACAGGAGTGCGGCCGCGTCGGGGCGCCCCTGACGGTGCTGCTCGATCAGGCTCGCGAGCAATCGGTCTTCGGGGGTGGCGTCGACGTCGACGAGCCGCTGCGGATCGTGACTCATCGGGCACCGTTGGCGCGAGAGAAGCGAACGATCGCCTGCTGAACTTCCGCGCGCGCCGAGCGCAGCCTCGAATAGGCAGTGAACATATTGATCTCGAGAGCCTTCGCCACTTCCGCCATCGTGAGCTCTTCGAGCTCGTAGAGAACGAAGACGGCGCGTTTGTCGTCGTCGAGCTGGTCCAGGATTGCGTAGAGGATCTGTCGCCCTTGCGCGGCGGTTGCCTGCTCGGCGGGCGTGGTGGAGTCGATGGCCTCCGGGAGTGCCTCGCTCCCCACGTCGGGGCTGCGGGCCCGGCGCCTTCGTGCGTGAAGCGACGCCCGCACGCAGATGCCGTAGATCCACGAGCGAAGCGCCCCGCGATCCTCGTAGGTGGCGAGCTTGCGGTGCACCACGACGAAGACGTCCTGGCAGACGTCCTCGAGATCGGCCTTCGGTACGCCGAGGCCACGGAGCACCGAATGGACGTAGGGCCGTAGCTCGTGGAACACGGCCGGAAAGTGAGGGCGAGCGTCCCCCTTCGTCACGTCGGGCTCGAGATGTCCCGCGTCGGCAGTCGCGACGGCGGTGCCGGAAAAGGCTCGCACATCCGACTAATCCAGGGTTGCTCGCGCTTTTGTGAACGAAGACGCAAATTCGTCATGCGTCGGACCGCGTGGCTGAGGTTCAGAAGACACGAAACGTCCCCGCGACCGTGGCCATCGCCATCAGAGGGGGCGTCGCGTAGAGCGTTCGCTCCTCGCCGCTGCGCGCCAGATAGGTGACGTTGTATCGGGACGTGGGCGCGAGGACGCCGAGCTCGACGTGCACGGTCGCCGGAGTCTCTTTGAGGCGCAGGGCCAGCGACGCTGTAGGTCCGAACAAGGAGAGCGCCGAGCCGTTCCGATTGTCCAGATTGTCTCCGGTCGGAACGAGCGCGCTGAAGAAGCCACCCGCGCAGGTGTCGATGCGCGAGGAGGGGCGATCGAACCAAGCCCAGCAGCCGCGCACCTGTTGATCGACCAGCGTGAAGGTGGCGCGTACCGCGTCCTCGGTCACACTCTGGGGAAGCGACACCCCCGCGGACCAATCGGCGCTCAGTCGGCTGCCGTGGACCGTGAGCCGCGTCGTCAACCGCACCGACGCACTCACCCTCGGCAGCATGCCCGTGGCGGCTCCCATTCCGACGCCGGCGTGGAGCTCGACGCGCCGCGGCCGCGCCGGCTGCGCGACGAGGGGAGGGGAGCTTGGCCGACGCGACGTGTCGGCGGACGCCAGCCTCCCATCCTCGTGCGGAGCGACGGGAAGGGGCTTCCCCGCAGGCTCTTCCGATTCGGGGTTCTCCGGCGGCCTCTCCCCGTCCGTCGCCGAGGCCGCGCCGCCGGGCTCGAGGACGAGCGCGATGAGCACCACGGTCATACGCTCGAGCGCGCCGCAGGTCTCGGCCGTCAGCTCGCGCGACCCGAGCTCGCGACCCGCCCGATCGCGCTGCGTGATCCGCGCGCGATAGCGATGCGCATCGCGGAGCTCCTCGCCCTCGATCGCGATGTCCGCTTCGTCGAGCGACGAGAACACCGACCGCCTGAGCTTCTTCTCGAGCGCCGCCCGGACCTTCTCCTCGGTCAGGCACGCGTTGTCGGACGCGGCGCGCCACGAGAACGCGAACTTCGCCTCCGCTCCGGCAGGCTTGGCCACGGCCAGCGTTCCGGCCATGGCCCCCAGCGCGACGAACGCGACGGGCATGCGGCTCGACCCGACTCGAAGCCACATCCGCGCCACTTTACCGTAACGAGTCCACTCCTCCCAGCCCACTGACGGCGCCCGGCGGCTTCGAGGTCCCGCCGCCCGCCGTCAATGCCGGGGCGCTTGCGCACGGGAACATAAGGCCCGACTCTGCCCAAAACGTACGAACGCTTCAACGTGCGACGTTAGTAACGAACGCTATGAACGAAAATGAACGCGTAACCGCAACGATCACGGGCGTACACTCGTACGGTCTGGACATCGAGGTGGACGGACAAGTTGGATTCGTTGATTGCATCGAGCTCAACTGGTCAAACACCGCGCAACCTACCGACTTCAGCGTTGGCGACAGGGTTCCCGTGCGGATCTATGCCGTGACGCCAGATCGCTTCTATGCCTCTATCAAGCGAGCCACGCCTGATCCTTGGGCGGACCCATCTCGATTTGCGGTTGGGACGCGCCACGTCGGTACCGTTCGCGCGGTGGTCGAGTATGGATCCACAGTTGAAATGCCGCTAGGCGTTCTCGCCGTAATCCTCGCTGCTGACTACGGTGCGCAATTTGAAGTTGGACTTCAGCTTGAGGTCGAGGTCGTTTATGTCGACCCCCGGATACGGAAACTTGACGTGAAGCCCGTATCTTAGGCCGGCGCGCCGATCTTTTTCGCGCGTCTCCTTGAACGAGAGCGCGACCCGACGGCGCAAGATGCGGCGATGACCATTATCGCGCGCCGGGGACTAAGTCCGCCCGCGCCGTGAAATTCCCCCTCTTGCCCAAGCGCCGGCTCCTCGCGGTGGGGCCGTGGTCAGCGCGCTGTGCGGGACATCGGCGAGCGCCAGGTACCCTCCTATCAGGTGCCGTCGACGCTGGATGTGCTGCTGGCGCGCCGTTGAAGGAGCGATATCGCCAGAGGGGAGCCTTCAGCCGTGCGCCGAGCCAGCCGGAGTCAGAACATGGCGGTGTCGCGAGAGAGGTAGCATTCGCCGAATCCCTCCTCCACGGTGTACTCGCCGGCCTCGACGCGGTCCGCGTAGGCCTCGATCCATTCGAGGACGGAGGATGCCACGAGATGCAGAGGAGGCGAGTCCTTCTCGCAGGTGAAGACGCGGCCGGTCACTCCGCTGACGACGAGCAAGTCGGCATATCCACGCGCCGCAAAGGCAAGCCAGGCGCTCGACTCCGCTTCTTCATTGCTGACGCCCGCTTCGGGCCAGGTCGACGGATCCTCTCGGAGGAAGCCGATGAACAACTTCACGTTTTCGCTCTCCGTTGCGGCGCCTTCGGGATCGAGGAGATCCATTGCCCCGACGAAGCCGTCCTGGTCGGAATTCTGGCCGGCATGGAGCGACCAAAGCGCCCGGAGATCGGCGGGGAGGGGAAAGCCGATGGTGGCCTGAACGTCATCGAGGCGAGCGCTCGAAGCTCCCGCCGCGAGGTTTCGCACGAGCACGTCCGCCCCGTGCGCCGTCATCCAGGCCTTCACCCGCTCGACCGCGCTTCCAATACGCCTACGCCGAGCCTCTCGATCGTCCGTCATGGGTCACCTGCCTGCAACCATCAGAGCCGGCGGGACCCGCGATGTCTCGAGGAAAGTTGCAGAGCGACCACGGCCGAATGGGCAGCGGGAGCACCCCGACTTGCAGGGGCCGTATGCGCGGCGCCACTGCTTCTGGCAAGTTCGTCGCCCTACGTACCCCGAAGCCAGCCGTCCTAATCAGACCCTGTCTGTCACAGCTCACTGCCGTCAAGCAACGAAGAACGAGTGGTTCGGTGAACGTTCACGAGAGCGTCACCATCCTCCCAGGTAGGTTGGATTCGCCACGCGTTAGCGCAGTTTGCGGCTCCTGTGATGGCCGTTGCATTTCGAAGCATCCTCCCTAGGGAGGATGTCGGTTGTCCGATGGGGACCCTATTCAGGATTGGTTCTGTTCCTACTTCATTCAGGTGATGTCGGCGATTGACGGATTTACGCTTCTTATGCCGCGCGTAGGAGTCTGTCTGGTCGGCCAGGGGCTCAGTGGACGGGGACGAGGCTCGTGTTGACGAGTTTTCGTTGCGCCATGCCACCCGGGTAGGAGCCGACGGGCTGGAAACCTGTCAGGTTGCCGGCGCCGTCGAGCCAGACATCTTTGAACTCGCGGCCCGTCTTCGCGCGGATGATGACGAGCGACGCATCGCCGTAGGTGGGATCCGCGTAGAACGAATACGAGTTCATGTACTGGCCGGAAGGGATCACGTTGACCGATCTCCGGATCGCCGTGGCCTGCCATGTTGGCGCCGCCGATCGGTGAATCCGAAGGTCCGGGGCCGCCGCCGGACATGTATGCGGCTCCGCGTGATGTCGGCGACGCCGAGCGCGTATACTTGAAGGCCGCGGTCACGCGTGGTGATGCGAGGTCGAATGCCAGCTCGATTCCGAGCCCGCCGGGCTTTCTGAACGTGGCCGGAGACGCGTCCAGCACCGTGCTCTTCACAACCGACGGATTCACGCCAGAAAACTTGCAGAAACTGTCCAGTGCTTTCACCGATACAATGAGAAATTGAGCGTTCGCCGTGAAGACAATACTCATGCTTGGGAATCAGGCCATCCAATGTCGCGTTCAGCCATCACGACTGAAGGCGAATACGTACGAGGGAAGTTTCGAGGAAGCCATCACCGATGAGTGTGCAAGCGAATTTTGGAGTGACTTCGAGCAAGCAGTGAATGACGTGATGCTGTCGGTGGTGGATCATCTCGGCGAGCGCCTTGCTGAACTGCCCTTCTTCGTTCTTGTCGATGATCGGCGGTTTCATGCCTCGGAGGTGGATCTGCAGATCTATCCCTCCACAAGGGGTCTCTCGTTTACACTCTCGGAAGGTTGAATCGCACACGTCTGACACGTTGACGGATGCATGTCCGGGTCCAAGGACTGCTGGGCGAATCGGTTTAACACGTACTTGCGCCCGGAACAGACCACGGTCGAAGACGTGAACAACCACATGCAGGCAGACAAGTCCTTCACCAGCAGACCGAATTACGACGCCGGGCTGAAGAAGCCGGGCGGAGACATCCAGCTGGGAAACGGCGAGTCGTATTCCTTCCCGTCGGTCCAGCAGCTTGAGGAAGGTAAGTAGAGCCGGTGACGCTCTCTGCCCAGGCTCCGAGTCCGCCCGTTGACAGCAAGCAATCGTGGGGGCAACGACTTGTAGTCGTGATGCTCAGCCTCGTTTGGGTATGCGTGCTCGGACGAATCTGGCAGTCGGGGTTCAGGCACCCAATTGCATGGCCGTTGCCCCTTGGAGAAGGATGGGCGCTGGCCATCGGAGTTGCGGTCGTCATGGTGATGGCGTTTTTGCACCCGAGGTCTTTGTCTGTCCGGTCGCTGTGGGTTGCCTGCCTGGGCTCGATGGGCTTCTTCGCCTCGACCGCGTTTGCCCCGGCTGATCCTCCGGGCCTTGTCATGTCGCCGTGGGGAGCATCCATCGGGCTGCTTCTCGGCGTCCCCATTCACGCATTCGCTTCTGCACGTTGGTCGCGGCCGAGCAAGTTGGACAAGGCGTTGGCTGTCGCGGCGATCGGTCTCTTCTTGGCATGCTACGGGGCGGCCGTCGGCTCCTCGAGAATCAGCTCCGACACGCTGCTGGTTGAAGTCGGCGTTCTGAGTGTCGTCTGGATTGCGCTCTCGGATGAGTCGGGGGCTCGAGCGGCTCTGGCGGCGTGCTACCTCACGGCGCTCTTCGTGAGCGTTGATGCGGGCATCGTGGAGATTCGCTATCAAGAGAATTACGGGGCTGGGCGACTGGACGCTGTTCGGGCCGGCGTGCAGGCATTGCAATCAGGGCTGTTCGAGCGAATGTGGCCGCTCCTCGTCGTGCAGGTCTACGCAGTGCTACGCGGTCAACTGTCCCGCCGGTCGCTTCTGTACGCGGGGCCGGGGCTTCTCCTGCTGCTTGGCTGGATCGTGCTCATCTTGAGAGCCGGCGCCGTGGCCAAGGATCTGGGAGGGGCGTTCGCTCCCCCATAGGAACGACGGTGCAAAGCGCACACGGCAAGAGCTGGGAGCAGATTATCGAGTTGGCGGTCAGGCCCGGCGGGAAGGATCTCGGTTTCTGAGATGAGCAGCGTCGAGAGAACGATTTGCATCGGTGATGAGTATGACCAGCGCCTCCGACAGTCACTCGTGGTGGTGCTCCGAGAAATGGGCGGCATCGTTGATGAACGAACGCTCGGCGTAGGCGGCTCCCAAGAGCTGGAGACCGTGGCGGTAGCTATCGTAGGAGAATCCGTGACCATCGAAGCGGAGACCTACGTTGGACTGTCGGTGAGGGGCGAGGAAACGCTCGTCGAAGAAATTGCGAAGCGTGTTAAGTCGCGCCTGGCGCACCCATAGTCTGGGACGCGACATTGAGGCGGAGTGTCGAGACCTCTGGCATCTGACCTGTTTCCCGTGCCGGCCAGACGGTCACGCTCGCCGAGCGAACGCCGATCGAATCTCGATAAGGTGCAGCCGTCTCAATCATTCCGAATCAGAAACAGATCTCCGTCGTGGTTGCCGACGACAAATCGGCTCATCGGTTCATCTGTAACGATAATGTCTACGCCTTCCATTCTTTCCGAACTGAACTCGTTCTGAATAAAGCTCAGTAGGTCAGTCGTGTCGGCGCGAAATAGTCGATCCTTGAACCGATGAATTGGGTGCTTGTACAGCAGGAAGTGCCGTGGCCTCTCAACGAGTGCCGTTCTTACCTCGCCGAAGGTAACGGCCTGTCTCCGATGAAGGGCCTCAGCCGCTCGTAGGCGACTGATGATTTCATCAACTGTAGCCGACGGCTCGGAAATGACGTCGCCCGGAAAGTGACGCTTCACTTCTTGTTTGCCTTCCGCGCACGTGGTGACGATCAGAGGTGTGATTCGGTCACTTCAAAGAACGACGACGCGGGGATCTCGGCGCCAGTCGAATAGAGATCGTACGCAGAGAGCCAAGCCGACGCGTCTTGCGAGACGCACGCCGCCCCGTTTTTCAGGTAGAAGTTCGGCGACGTAAACGCGGTCCCGATCGGGCGGATGACATATCCCCTGTTGCACGTTTGCCCGCCTCCATCCACGGAATACGCGGCAGGCGGAGTGCACCCTTTTGTTCCTATGTAGATCGGGAATGCACAATTGCTGTCGCTGAAGTAGGAGCTGTTGGCGAAGACGAAGGATGCGGGGAGGCAGCGAAGCTTTCCGTCGGCCGCGGTATGGATATCGCAGTTCTCGTTGCGTTCGGAGTCGAACCAGCCGGCGAATTGCTGCGAGCCGTCCGCGCCCTTGTAGACGCGACGCTTGAGGCGCGAGCCGCTCACGTTCGTGTCTTCGCCCGGCGTGCTCGGGTTCGAAGGCGTCGACGGATCGGAAGGGTCGCTCGGCTTGTTCGGGTCGTGGGGGCCCGCGTCCTTCGCGCTGTTGGTGGCGGAGGGGTCGGGCGAGATCTGGTCCTTGGCGCAGGCCGTCAGAACGAAGGTGGCGAGGACGAAAGAGAGGCGCATTCGGCCAACGTATCACCTGTGGCCCACAACAATCCTCACGCTCGTCGCCTGTCCGAGGCGTGCGATGCCATCACTATCCCGAAGTTCTCGAACGAGCTCTGATCCAGTCGACGAGATCTCCGACGAGGTTGGCATCCGCCGTGTGTGCAGTGAGCGGTGTGCTCGCTTCCATTCGCCCAGAGAAGAGAAAATGATTCAGTGATGGGTAGCGTCGGATGTCGAGCGTTTCGCGAGGCTCGTGCGCTTGCGCCAGCGCTTCCCATACAGCGGCATCGGAGCTCGTGACCTGAACGTCGTTTCCGCCGAAAGTGGCCAGTGTTGGAACCGAGATCGCACTGACGCGCTTCGGAAACGAGGCGTGATCGAGAGAACGCCAGTAGCTTGCGGGAATTCCCAGCAGGTCGCTCGCGGGCGGATCATTCGCTGCCGTCGTTGGCAATGCGCGAACCTTCGTTGCCTGAGCCCGCAGGTCAGCAACTTTCGCATCCCGCGCGGCGGACGGAGGCTCCGACGCTACGAGTTGAGCTTCGCGCTGGGCCACGATGATGTCTTGGAGTGCGCGGCCCGCGGGAGCGAGCGCAATGAGCCCCGCGATAGGCGTCTTGCAGCGCGCAACGACCGTCGGAAGCGCATAGCCTCCTAGGCTGTGACCGACGACGAAGACCTTCGCCGGGTCGACGCTGGGCTCCTTGCGGACGGCGTCGATCGCGGCGCATGCATCGTCGATGGTCGATGCCTCGAAGGTTGCAAACGCCACCTCGGGCGCGGTCGTCTTGTAGGCGAACGCCCGTTTGTCGTACCGAAGGCTCACGATGCCGGCGCTTGCAAAGCCTTGCGCCAAGTCACGAAATGGCTTTAGCGCGCCGACGGACTCATCACGGTCCAAGGGCCCAGATCCGTGAATGAAAACCACGGCGGCGTGTTTCTCATTCGACTTGGGCACGCTGACCGTCGCCGGCAAGACGTAGGGGGCGATTCCGATTGTCGTGGAATGCTCGGCGAAGAGATCAGGTCTCACATACGACGCACTCGAGAAGGGTTGGTCGGCCGGCTTGGACGTCGCGTGCACGCCTTCGATCCAGAAACCAGCGACAGAGCCCTTGGGGTCGACCACGACCAAAAGGGTTGCTTCGCCGTGCTCGAAAGCGGTCTGAAAGAACAGTCGTTGATTGCCGCTTTTGCCAGCCGCGACTCTGACCGCCCCAACGCGCTGAAAGGTGCCGAGCTTTCTCTGCGTCGCGGTCCAGACTCGCTCGGCCGCCGCCGCGTCGAACTTCGACTGCATGGTGGCGTCGCCCATTGCCGACGCACCCGGGTAATCACCCGCCGCGAGGAGCGCCAAGAACCGACGTCCGACCGCTTCGGATGATTCTTCCACGCTTCGAGCGGGCGCCCCTACCTGAGCCGTCGGCGTCTTCGCTGCCGGAGCACATGCCTGCAACGTCAGGCCCACAATCACGAACGAAACGACGTGTTTCATCCTTCGATGCACGATGTCTGCGTCTAGCACGAAACTACGAGGCAGCCAGGTTCGGCGCCACACCGCCGCTGGCCTCGATGCTCGGCACCCAGATCACGCCCTCCAATTCCTCGAGGGGGTGATGATCGCCCGCGGGATCGCTTGCGATGGCAGGGTGACATGCGCCTTGGGCGTACAGGATTGCCGTGCAGAGGGCGACGAACGCGTCGGCCACGTCATAGTCGGGCGTCTTCTTCCCGCCAGAGCTGTAGTGGCAGCAAAGGGCGATGACCTCCGCGTCCACGTCGAGCTCGATGCCCGCAGCAGCACACAGGTCACTGGCAAGTTGCACGGCTTTGTCGGGCCGCGACTTGTAGCTTGCGAGCCCCAGAGCGCGCAGAGTCGCGCCCGGATAGACCTCGATGACCTCACCGGTGCCCCGCCCGCCTGGGAATGGCCGCACACGGTATTGGTGCGATTCCCAGAGCTTTGACAGGAGTGCGTTTCCGAGCAGCGTCATCTGGAACGTTGCCTGGAACTTGTCTTTCAGTGGGGGTTGTCCACCCGCCGCAATGTCGGTCGCGCGCTTCGTCCAGAGCCGCGCGCGCTCGGCTCGATCGCGCCACGCAGCGAAGGGGGCGAAGTCGAGTGGATCCGTGAATGGTAGTCGCTGGGCGACGAAGGAATTGAAGGAGCGCCAATCGCCAAAAGCGCCATCCTCGTAACCCACGTTCGAGGCGAACTTGGCGTCCTGCAGGAGAGCGTGGGGAACGCAGAACGGGAAGTCGAACGCGACCACCTGAGCCGGACGCGCGATGAGCTCGTCGAGCAGCTCCTTGGCGCTCCAGCCCGGAGCGGAGCTCACGCGCAGGCGCGCGTTCATGCCTGTCATGTCGATGCGATACTTGCCAGGCCCCGTCGCGTGTGCGGCGATGGCGATGATCTTGCGACGCTGGTCGCGGCCCCTCCGAGGCGCGCCGAAGTCGACGCCGACGATCACGCGGACCTCGCAGATCGGTCCGTGACTCCCACGACGAGCTCCGGGACCATTCGGGCGTCGACGACAACGATGAACGGGGCGGGCACCATGCGCTTACGAAGTCGACACTACTTTCGCTCGGAGTCATAGCCTCCGAACTCCTCGCTCATGCGAGAGAGCTCGCGGAGACCGGCGCGCCGATCCTTGTCGCGCGTCTGCTTGAACGAGAGCACGTCCTCGATGCGGAGGCGGCGGTGCTTGCCCGTCTTGCGAAACGGAATTCGGCCTTCATCGAGCAATCGGACGAGGTATTGCCGGGACACGTTGAGGAGATCGGCCGCCTGCTGCGTCGTCACTTCACGGCCGACTGGCACGACCGTGATCGAGTCCCCACGCGCCATGACCTCGGCCACACGCTCGAGGACGTAGAAGATGCTTTCGGGTATCGGGATGCTTTCACCCTTTGGGCCGATAAGCTGGCATTTGGGCCCACGCTTCCTGGGCTGGAGCGTCATACTCTCGAGGGCTTTGGAGAGTGCAGCCACTTGCGCCTGCTGCTCGGGCGGAGCCGCGACGGGAGTCATCCGTCGAATCAGGTCTTCCATCGTGTGAGCAGCGGCAGCCATGGGGAAACCTCCGTCGAAAAATGTAGCCTGTATTCGACCCAATCGCAACCACAGCCGGCGTATCTGCAACTGCAGCGGAGCCGGTCGACGTGCTTCCGACATCGGCGATGTCGTCGACGACGGGGGCGCGCGATCGGCTATGCGTGCCGCAGTTCATATCGAAGAGGCAGGTGACCTGCCTTGCCGCCGCAGCGGGGGCCAACAGGGCAGGTGAGCTGCCCTCGGACGCGTTGTGGAGCCGAGAAGAGCAGGTGAGCTGCTCTCAGAGGCGTTGCGAAGCCGAAAGGAGCAGCTGACCTGCCAGCGATGCCGCAGCCGGGCCCGAACCGGGCAGCTGAGCTGCCCTCGAAGGCGTTGCGAAGCCAAAAAGAACAGCTGACCTGGCACGGATGCCGCAGCGGGGGCCGAACCGGGCAGGTGAGCTGCCCTCGGAGGCGTTGCGAAGCCGAAGAGAGCAGCCGACCTGCCATGGGCGCCGCAACGGATGTTCAAGCAAGCAGGTGAGCTGCCGGCGGAGGCGTGGCGATCGCTGGACAGGCAGGCGACCTGTCGCAACCGGAACGCTACGCGCTGGGCGCCGTCGCGACGCGCGCGTCCGCCGGACGTTCGCCAGCGCGTCGCACCATGCATGCCGCACGCGCTAGAGTGAATTCGCCGCAGTGGTCGATTTTTGACTTATTTTGGCAATTGTCCTTTTCAGGAGCCGATACGCGACTACGCTCCGGCGCCTCTCGACCTCATCCGTCGAAGAGGACGCACGCGAGTGCGCGGGCTCGCCGGCGCCATCGCACGCTTGCACGGCTACCCGAAAACGCAGGCCATTTCGCACGCTTCGAATCCTGAGTCTCGCTCGTCGAGTCTCGAGAATCGAATCGTCGGTTTGGGCTGCATCGACTCCAAAGGGGGAATTCAATGCCTACGATCGTGGAACGTGACTTTCAGGGATTCACACTCGAATTTCGCGCGGCCTACGAGGCCACCGCAGCCGCGCGTGCTGCGCTGAGCCCGGAGGTCCTCGTGCAGGTGAACCTCGACCCGCGAGAGGTGGCGCGCTCGGTGTTCGCGGTCATTCCGGGGATCTCGCCGCTGCGCGCGCGTCTGGCGATGCTGCCCGAGTTCGACATGAACAACGTCGACAAGCTCGTCACCTACGCGAATGGCCTCGGCTACGCGCAGACGCTCTTCGACACCACGTCTGCGCCGCAGGAGGAGCAGCAGAAGTATCTCGAGGAGGCGACGAGGCGTCGTGAGGTGCTTCTTGCCGACGCGCAGGCCCTCGCCAAACACGAACTCATCGGCGCCAAGCAGCTCGACGAGCTCAAGGGCTCGACGGGCTACGCGAATGTCGCCGCCGACCTCGGGATCCTCGTACGTATCTTCCGCGCGAGCTGGGACCGCATCGCGTCGAAGACCGCCGTGACCCCCGAAGATCTCGACAAGGCCGAGGGCCTCAGCGAGTACCTGCTCCGGAGCACCGCGCAGCGCGCCAAACACCCGGACGTTCTCGCTGCCGCCGCGGAAGATCGGCAGCGCGCCTTCACCCTCGTCCTCCGCGCCTACGACGAGGTCCGTCGCGGCATCAGCTATCTCCGCTGGCACGAGGAAGATGTCGAGAAGATTGTCCCCTCGCTCTGGACCGGCCGCGGCGGTCGGAGGGCACCGGACCAGACCACGCCCAACCCGGCTGCCCCGAACGCGACGCCCGCGAATCCCGTGCCCGCCCCGTTGCAGACCGCGCCGACCGGGCCCACGACGGCTCCCGCTCCGAAGCCCGGCGTGGGCATGCCCGGTAGCTCGCCGTACTCGGACAACTGACATCTGCGCAAGACGACGTCCTCGGCGAACGTCCCAACCGCTCGCCGAGGCGTCCACGCCTACGGAGCAAGCCAATGCCCGCGACACCTCGCCTTCAGCTCGGCGCCTGGCGGCGCCTCGACTTCAGCTCGGCGCCTGGCGGCGCCTCGACGGCTCGGGCACGAGCGAACCGTTGCTCGTGCCGGCGCATCATCTGGTCACCCACGGTGTCGTGGTCGGAATGACCGGCAGCGGCAAGACGGGGCTCGTCACCGTCATGGTGGAGGAGGCCCTGCGGGCCGGCGTTCCGGTGCTGGCGGTGGACGTGAAGGGCGATCTCCCGAATCTCCTGCTGGCCTTCGACTCCTTCGCGGCCGAGCCGCTCTTGCCTTGGGCGGGCGCGATGATGCTCCCCAACGATTCACGCTCGGAGGCCGAGATCGCGGCGGCGCTGGCCGACGAGCGTCGGACGAGCCTCCAGGCGTGGGGCATCGACGAGCCGGCGCTGGCGGCGTTTCGCGCCGGCACCGAGGTGCGCATCATCACGCCGGGATCGAGTGCGGGCGAGTCGCTCCACGTTCTCTCCTCGCTCGAGCGACGCTCTCCGCGCTGGGACACCGATCCCGAAGCGGCGCGGGCGTCGCTCAGCGCGGCGGTGTCGCTGGTGCTCCGCCTGGTCGGACGCGATCCCGATCCGGCGCGCAGCAAAGAGCACGTGCTGCTCTCGGTTCTTGCCGAGCGTCGGCTTCGCGGCGGCGAGGCGGCCGATCTCGGCGTGCTGTTGCATGATCTGGTGGAGCCTCCCATCGAGGTCGTCGGCGCGCTGCCGCTCGACAGCTTCCTCCCCAAGACCGACCGGCGCTCGCTCGCCGCCGCGCTCAACACGCTGCTCGCCTCACCCACGTTCGCGAGCTGGCGGACGGGCGCTACGCTCGACGTCGCCTCGTGGCTCACGCCTCAGGGCGGCAAGACGCCGGCGGTGGTGGTCAGCGTCGCGCATCTCGACGACGAAGAGCGCGCCCTCGTCCTCGGCGTTCTGCTGGAGGAAGTCCTCTCCTGGACCCGCTCGCTCCCGGGCAGGCAGCGCCTGCGCGCGCTCGTGGTGTTCGACGAGATCTACGGCTTTCTCCCGCCCCATCCTCAGAACCCACCGACCAAGCGTCCCCTCGTCTCGCTGATGAAGCAGGCGCGCGCCTTCGGCGTCGGCGTGGTGGTGGCCACCCAGAACCCGATGGACCTCGACTACCGCGCCCTCGGCAACGCCGGCATGTGGTGCGTGGGAAGGCTACAGACCGACGCCGATCGCGAACGCGTCGTCGAAGGCCTTGCCAGCGGCGAGGCCCGCGAGCGCGACTCGGCCAAGGCCATCGGCGCCTCCGTGAAGCGCCTCTCCCCGCGTTGGTTCGTGATGCGCGACGCCCACGCCCAGGGCGGTCCGTTTCTGTTGCAGCCGCGCGGGTCGATGTCGCTCCTTCGCGGCCCGATGACCCGCCGCGAGCTCGAGATGGCTCTCCGCGCACGAAGCGGCGCGCCAGTCTCGACCGGGCAGGGGACTGCGCCCGCTCCGCCGCTCATCGCCCCGCCGCGAAACGACGAGCCGGGCGATGCCCACGCTTGAAGCGGACGTAGCCGCTGACGAGACTCACCCCCGCCTGCCCGCAGGGTTATCAGTGTGGGCAGCTCGACGGGCGGCAACGCTGTCTTCCGAGCGCGCCAGCTGACGCAGGGCCCAACGCAGCGGCGTCTGCACCGTCGTCGAGTGCATGCGCAGTGTCGACATCGTCCACCTCGAGCGGGTGGGGGATGCTCTTCGTGACTGCCGCGACCGTTGGCGTAAGCCTCCGAGTGCGAAGACGGAACACGCGTGCTCGAGCATAAGAGCGAGCTCCTCCTCCTGGTCGAGGGAGAGCGGTCTCTTGCGCCCGAAGCCGCCCACGGCCGAGATTCGCAGCTCAACCGCAAGATCGTCGAACCCGTGCATCGCTCCGCCCGATGAGGTACGACCCGTGGGCGATGCCGATCCAGTGGTACCCCGGTCACATGACGAAGGCTCGGCGCCAGATCGCCGACACGATGCCGCTCGTCGACGTCGTCATCGAAGTGCTCGACGGCCGGATGCCACTCGCCTGCGAGAACCCGGTCGTCACGGAGCTTCGAACGTACCGGCCGTGCATCAAGGTGCTCAGCAAGAGCGACCTCGCCGACCCCGACGTCACCGCCGCTTGGATTCGATACTTCGCATCGGTGAAGCATCCGAATCCGGGCAATGGCATGCCTCCCGGCAAGGTCGTCGCGATCGCCATCACGACGGACCGTCCGGGCGAGAGCAAGAGCAAGCTCCTGAAGCTGTGCAAGGAGCTCGCGCTTCACCCGCACGGTCCCAACAAGACGGTCCGTTCGATGATCGTCGGCATTCCGAACGTCGGCAAATCGACGCTCATCAACACGCTGATGGATCGCAAGGTCGCCAAAGTCGGCGACGAGCCGGCAGTGACGAAGAGCCAGCAGGTTGTCACGCTCTCCAACGGAATGACGCTCTTCGACAACCCCGGCATCATGTGGCCGAAGATTGAAGACGACGACGTCTCCTATCGTCTCGCGTTCGGCGGCGCGATCCCCGACTCCGCGATCGAGTACGAGAGCGTCGCGCTCTGGGGCGCCGAGTATCTCCTCGATTGCTATCCGCAGCTCGTGACCGCGCGCTACAAGCTGAAGTCGCTGCCGGTCGACGGCGAAGCGCTCCTCGTCGAGATTGGCAAACGCCGTGGCGCGCTTCGAAGCGGCGGCGTGGTCGACATGCACAAAGCGTCCGACGTCCTCATCCACGACTTCCGAGCCGGCACGCTCGGCCGAATCAGCCTCGAGTCACCCGACGATCCCCCGCGCGAAGCCCGCGGCGGCGCCAACATCGACCTCGATCCCGGCGACATCGACGAGCAGTGACCGTCGCTCCAGACGGTCTCTCGAAGGGAGTGCTCGCGCCGCGCCTCGGTTGATCAGGTGCGGTAGGTCAACACCACGCGGCCGGACTTGGCGGGCTTCGCCTCGACGAACGTCAACGCCCGCCGCGCCTTCACGTTGGCGAACAACGGTGTGCCGCCGCCAAGCAGAAGCGGATGAACGATGAGGCGAAGCTCGTCGAGCAAGTTGGCATTCAGGAGGCTTGTCACCAGCGTTGCGCCACCGACGACGTAGATGTTCTTGCCGGGCTGATTCTTGAGCGCCTTCAGCTCGGCGAGATCACGAACCATCCGCGCCGTCTTCGGCCAGGTCACGCCCTCGAGCTTGGTCGAGACGACGTAGTGTGGAGTCTTGGCGGCGAACCTGGCGTAGGCGATTTCGGCCTCCCCCGGTGGCGCCGAACTGAACGGCGCGTCGCGTGTGGGGTCGGCTTCGATGGCGGACCAGTATTCGGCATACCCCGGATACATGCCGGCGCCTTGGACGAACGCGTCGACGTCGGGGATCAGCGTGAGGGCATCGGTCCACGACTCGACCCAGCTGGGCTCTCCGCGGTCCTCTCCTTGCGTGAAACCATCGAGAGAGACTTGAAGCGCGGCAATCATCGTTCGGCTCATGTTCGTGTTCCTTTCAGGAAGGAAACTAGCCAGCCGTTGGGGGCCCGGGGAGCAACAAGTCTGTCGTGAAGCGCTCACGTCCCACGGGCGCGCGCTGGTTCGTGATGCGCGACGCCCACGCCAAGGGCGGTCCGTTTAGGCCTCACGGCCGCGTTCGCTGCTGATTCTTGGCGCGTGTCGGGGCGAAGCCGTTCTGCGCGAGAATGCGGCTTGCATCCTCCGTCAGCGAACAAGCTCCTTTCCTCCCTCGACAGAGCGGTACCTGAACAGTCAGCAGCTGACTCAAGGAGAAGACCATGGCTAACGTCGGTTTCGTCGGCCTCGGGGACATGGGGTCCCGCATGGTGCCTCATCTGTTGAACGCCCAGCACCGCGTGTTCGTCTTCGACATCCTACGGGAACGAATGGATGCGATGACTACGTTGGGCGCTGTCGCGGCGGACAGCCCAGCGGCAGTTGCCCGTAAGGCGGACGTGGTGGTCAGCGCCGTGATGTCTGCAGATATCCCTGCAGCACATCTGGGGCCGGAGGGCATCCTCGCTGGCATGCGAGCGGGAGCGGCCCTCGCGGTCGTCTCGACGATGACGCCAGCGTCACTGCAGTCGATTGCGTCGGCCATGCCAGCAGGCGCCCATCTCGTCGACGCGCCGCTCATCGGCGGCGTGCGCTACGCGTCGGAAGCATCACTGACCGTGTTGCTGGCGGGCGAAGGCGAGGCGATGGCTTTGACCGAACCGATCCTGGCAAGGTTCGGGAAGGTCGCTCGCGTCGGGCCGCTCGGCTCCGGAGTGGCCTACAAGTTGATTACCAATGTCGTCGTCATGGCGGCCGAAGCGGGGCTGCGTGAGGCGCTCGACTTGGCAGACATTCTCGGTTGTTCGTACCAAACCACGCTCGAGCTGCTCGCCCGGGGGCCGATGGCGGCGGTCGTGAAGCGCGCGTTGGATCGCGACAATCCACGCCCGGTGCGCGACTCGGCCCGTGACTTCGACGTGCTGCTGGCAGCAGGCGGAGAGGACAACTTGCCAATCTCGGCAGCCGGGCGTCGGAGGCTCTGGGACGCCGCGAACGCTGCGACTCCACCTCCGGTGTTCGTCGACCTGACCTCCCACTCCACAGCGTTGCCTCGATTCCGCTCCGGAAGCTCGCAGAAGTCGCGTTCGTAACCGAGCTCGCGTTCCCGAGATGGCCCTCCACGCACGAAGCGGCGCGGCAGTCTCGACGGGGCAGGGGACTGCGCCCGCTCCGCCGCCTGTTCGACGAGAGCATCGACGAAGCCAACGTCGAGGCGCGCGTGGTCATGCGTCACGCCTGGAGCGTTAGCTGGCGTTCGCGCTCGAAGACGTCGATGTGGCGTGGTGGAATCGGGGGAGCTCGATGATGAAGGACGCCCCCTTCCCCGGTGTGCTCTCGACGTCGATGGTGCCGCCATGCGCGCGAACGATCCATCGAGCGATGTAGAGGCCGAGCCCCAGGCCGCCGTAGTGAGCCAAGGGAACGCCGCGCTCGAAGCGCTCGAACACGTACGGCAGCTGGGACGGCTCGATTCCAATCCCGTGATCCTTGATGGCAAGCCGCGCGACGCCCTCCGTCTTTCCGATGCGAATCTCGATCGGGCGGCGTGCGCCGAACTTCATCGCGTTCGAAAGGAGGTTCACGATTGCCTCCTCGAGGCGTGACGGATCCCAGTGCCCGATCACTGGCCCGTCACTCGCGATCGACACCGAGCACTGCGCGTACGAAAGTGCCGTAGCCAAACGGCCAACCACCGTGCGCACGAGGGCGTCGAGATCGACCTCCACCACGTGGATCTCGAACGAGCCCTTGTCGATCCGCCTGACGTCGAGCATCTCGCCGCTGAGGGTCTCGAGCTGCACGGCCTTGTTCATGATGCGATGGAGCGAGCGCTCGAGCATCTCGGGCGAGACCGACCTTCCTGTCGCCGCGGACCGGAGCAGCGATTCCGTCATGAGTCTGAGCGCGGTCGCGGGTGTTCTGAGCTCATGGGAGGCGACGTCGAGGAACTCTTCCCGCAGGTGGAGCGCCCACTGCGTGTCATGAAGCAAGCGAGCGTTGTCCAGCGCGAGCGCAGCGCGCCGACCGAGCTCCACGGCGAGGTCGACATCGGCCGGCTCGAAGCGATGCGGCCTCGCCGAGGACAATGTGAGGGCCCCGAGCGGAACATCGCGCGCAATGAGCGGCACCACGATGGCACTTCGCGTCCCCAGTTGCTCGACGAGGTCGATGTGATTGTCGTCGACCGCAAAGTCACGCACTTGTTCGCGGTCGATGTCGGGGAGAGCAAGCGGCATTCCCGTTTGGAGCACGCTCGCCGCCGGCGCGCGGGCGCCCGCTCGTATGGGGTATCGTTCCATCAGCTCGCGCAAGAGTGGTTCCTTCGCCGGGTCGTGGTGCGCGCCCGCGAGCCGTTCGACGCGGTCGCCCTGGACGAGGTCGATGACCGCCCAGTCGGCGAACGAGCGCACACACAGCTGCGTCAACGCGTTGAACACGCCTCCGTAGTCGGACGTTGCCGACATCAGTGACGTCGCCTCGGCGAGCATCAGCGCCCGGTGGCGCGCGGATTCGGCCTCGAGGCGTCCCTCGTGCTCGCGTTCGAGCAGGAGCGCGTTCTCGAGCGAGATCGCGGCCTGCGCTGCGAGCAACTCGAGAGCGAGCAAGCGCTCGGGCGTGAACGCGCCCGGCACGAGGTCGTTCTCCAAGTAGAGCAGCGCTATCGTTTCGGCTTGCCGGCGGATCGGCACGCAGAGGACCGATCGCGGACGAGCGCGTGCGAAGTACTCGTCCCCCGAGAACGGCCCCGCGGAGATCGTCGCGTCGTCGAGCACCACGCGTTCCTGGGTTCGTTGCACGTAAGCGACCACGGAGGCTGGCATCCGCGGCCCGTCTCCATCGATCCCCGACGTCTCCGGCGCGTCCGCCGAGGCCTCTGCCACGAGCTCGAGCTCCCCCCGTCGCGAGAGCATGAGCCGTGCCCGCCGCGCGCCACCCTCCTCGAGGACGACGCGGAGGAGCGTGTGAACGAGCTCGTCTTGGACGATGACGCCGGAAATGGTCTGCGAAGCCTTTACGACCGAAAGCAGATCGAGTTGCTCGGGGCGGGCGATGAACGTGGCGGCAGGAGCCACGACCCCAGAGTCCTTCAGATGTGGATAGCGGCGTCCGAGCGCGGTCACTTTCGCGTCGGCTCCCCAACGGGCGTAGGCGTGCATCGCCTCCTGCACGTAGGCTTTGGCGACGATATCCATGCCTCGTGCCTGGTGAAACCTCCCGGCGAGCTCGTTCGCGAGTGCCTCCCAGTGCGGAAAGCCGCTCGCTCGCGCCGTTCGAATGGCTTCTTCGTACCGCCGCTCGGCCTCGAGCTCGTCCCCGGTCACGCGGGCAATCTCGGCGGACACGAGCGCGTGCTTTGTCCGGAAGTTCTCCGGGCTGTTCGTTGCCCAGAACGCGAGCTTCTTCTGGTGGGTCCGCAGCGTCTCGAGGAATTCGCGACGCTCTTCTTCGCCTGCGTTCGTGTAGCGCCGCGCGAGCAATAGCGCGTCGAAATAGTAGAAGGTCGCCTCCATCGGCATCGCCATCGCCGCCGCGAGCGTCCGCTTCGCTTCGGCTGCGTGGTAGCTCGCAGCCTTGTCGTCCTCCGCGAGGAAGGCCGCAATGAGCTTCATCGTATGAAAGAAGACCACGCCGCAACCGAAGGCAGCCCCTTTGATGACGTCGAGCGCGGATTTCTCGTCGAACGTCTCGTCGTCGAACGTCGTGGCTCCTCGCGTCCCTCCTTTGAGGCAGGCGAGGAACTGCTGTTCGATGCGGATGGTTTGATGGACGGCCTCGTTGCGTGACTCGTGCGCGAATGCTGCATACTTTCGCGAGAGGGCGAGGGCATCGTCGACCGTGTCACCCCGTTCCACGGCCTGCCAGACGATTTCGAACGCAATGAAGCTCGCGAAGACGAGGTCACCCGCATCGAGACACGCGAGAAACCCTCTTTCGAGAATCGGAAAGTCCGTGGCAATCGGGTTGACCCAGAAGTTGATGTGGTCGCCGTGGAGGTGGAGCACGGTCCCGCGTCGGCTGATATCGCCGAGTTTCTGATTCAGTCGAATCGACATCTCCGAAAACGCATAGGCCGAAGACGGGTCGTCGAAGAGCGACACGAGCATCACGCCGTATGCGCTGTATCCCATACACGACTCGGAGGTCTGGCCGTACTTCAGTGAGTAGTTGACGAGCTCGAGGATGATGAACGGAAAGATCTGCGGACGGCTTCCGATATAGGCAGGCGGAGCGACGTTCGCGAGCAGACCGATGATCGCGCGTATACGCGGATCCGTTGCCTCGGCCCCGTCCGCGAGGTCGGAGATCGCGCGACCGGCCAGGTTCACCTTCACGGCGTCAGCAGCGGCTCGGGTTGCTTCGCGGAGAACGTCGTCGTCGTCGGGTACCTCCACGCCGAAGAGCCGGAGAGCTCGAAGTGCGATGGCAACGGCGTCGTCGTATTTGCCGGCGACCTGATAGAGCTTCAAGCGAAGCTCGTAGATCCTCGCCTGGTCGAAGTCCGACTTCGCTTTGCCCGAAAGTAAGTCGAACATGCTCTCGGCAGACTCGAACGAGCCGGAGAGATACTCGCACTCCGCGCGCTCCATGTAGGCAGAGAAGGCGAGATCGTAGCCTGCTTCCCAGGCGTCTTCCGTCAGCAGCGAAGTCGCCACGGCCAGGAAGTTCCTCGCCGACGAGTACGCGATGGCCGACTTCGCTTTCTTCCCCGCGACGAGATTCAGCCGCGCGAGCGTGTCCTTCTCTCGTTCATCGGTGATGAGCTCGATGCCGTGATTGAGCTGACTGACGACGTCGAAGACGTTCTCCTCGACCTCGACTGCGAGGCTCGCGAGCAGAAGGCGTCCGATCTCGAGGTGGGCCTGCCTCTTCTCGTCGTCGGCAATGAGCGCGTACGCCGCCTGTTGGACACGATCGTGCAAGAACGTGTAGACGCGGCCCGTCTGCAACATGAGACCTTCCTGGACCGCCACCGAGAGGTCGCGCTCGGTGTCACTCTCCGATTGCTTGGAGATGACCGCCAACGTGCGGAGGTCGGTCGTGTTGCCCACGCAGGCCGCGAGTTTCAACGCGTCCTGCGCGGCGGGCCCGAGCCTCCGTAGCTTGCGTGCCATGAGCTCGAGGACGTTGTCCGTGAAGCCCTTCTGGTGGATCTTTTCGAGGTCCCAGCCCCATTCGGCGAGGCTCCAGTCGAACGTCACGAGGCCTTCCTGATAGAGCGTCGTCAGAAACTGGATGGCGAAGAACGGATTGCCGGACGTCTTTTCGTGGACCAGGTGCGCGAGCGGCGCTGCGCGAGCGAGGGAGCATCGGAGAGTGTCGGCGACGAACTGCACGATGTGCTCGACCAGAAGGGGGGTGAGCACGATGTCGCGGACGATTCCGCCGTCTTTGCGAATCTTGTCGAGTCCGAGGACGAGCGGATGCGATGGACCGATTTCGTTGTCGCGATAGGCCCCGAGAAGCAGCAGGTGCATCGAGTGCTGATGGCTCATGACGTGCTCGATCAGCTCGAGGCTCCCCGAATCGATCCACTGCAGATCGTCGAGGAACAAGGCGAGTGGATGCTCCTTCCGCGCGAAGACGCCGATGAATTGACGGAACACGATGTGGAATCGGTTCTGCGCTTCGAGGGGGGGCAGCACGGCAACAGGCGGCTGCGGACCGATGATGAGCGCGACTTGTGGAATGACGTCGATGATCACCTGAGCGTTCGAGCCGAGCGCAGACAGAAGCTTCGTCCTCCAGGCGGCCAGCTGCGCCTCGCTCTGCGTGAGGATTTGTTCGACGAGCTCCGCGAACGCCTGCGCGAACGTGGAGTAAGGAATGTCGCGCTTGTATTGGTCGAACTTGCCCGACGCGAAGAATCCGTTCTGGCGCACGATCGGGCGATAGAGCTCGCGGACGAGTGCCGATTTGCCGATACCCGAATATCCCGACACGAGGACGAGCTCGGGAGTCCCTGTTTGCACGACCGTGTCGAATGCTCCGCGCAGCTCGGCGACCTGCGCTTCGCGCCCATAGAGCTTCGGGACGACCTCGAATCGGTCCGAGATGTCGTTTTCGCCGAGAGGGCACGCGGACAGCTCTCCGTAGCGTCGAAAGGAACGAAGGCAGCGCTCGAGGTCGTGCTGGAGGCCGCGTGCGGTTTGGTAACGGTCTTCCCCCATCTTCGCGAGCAGCTTGAGCACGATGTTCGAGAGGACGGGCGGGATCTCCGGGACGAGCTCACGCGGAGGTCGCGGCGCACGCGCGACGTGGCAGTGCACCCATTCGAGCGGGTCTTTTGCCGAGAACGGGAGCTGAGCAGTCAGCATCTCGTAGAACGTGACGCCGAGGGTGTAGAGATCGGAACGACTGTCGACGGGTCGGTTCATCCGTCCCGCCTGCTCCGGCGACAAGTACGGCAGCGAGCCTTCGATCCGACCCGGCAACTGCACGGCGACATGCTGACGTGGGAGCCGTGCGGCGACGCCGAGATCGGCGATCTTCACCTCGCCCGTCTCCGAGTTGACGAAGATATTGCTCGGTTTCAAGTCCTTGTGGACCACGTCCTTGCGATGGAGCTCCGCCACCGCGGCCACGATGCGCGATGCCAGTAGCAGGAACTGCTCGATTCCCATCGGTCCCGTCGCCGCTCCAAGGAGACGGTCGAGCGAGCATCCCCTGAAGTCCTCGAGGACGAGAGCAGGCATGCCTTCGTAGGTCTCGAGAGCGAGCGGCTTGATGACCGCCTGCGAGTCGAAGAGCTTCCCGAGCTCGTACTCGTGCTTCATTTGTTCGAGGTCGATCGGTCGGCTCCGCTGCGGGTCGAGCACCTTGAGCACCACCGGACGTCGATCGGAATTCCGTGTCGCGCGATAGAAAGCGGCCGTACCTCCCACCGAGAGCCGCTCCGCAATGGTGTAGCGTTCAGGCATCGGCACCGTGCCGAAAACATGGCCATTCATTCGGCGTGCCGCTTCCACGAGGAACGCCCCGTCACTTCGCGATTTCGGCAACTCGGCAGCGCTTGTGCGGGCGGACGAGCCTCCGTCTCGGTGTCGCAGAGTTTGGCGCGGGTACGCAGCGTGCTGTGTGTACTGGCGGGGCAGGAAGAAAGCCCTCGCGCAATCATGGCGAAGCCGAGCCTGGCAGAGAGCATGCGCGACTCCACGATGAATAAGGAGCTACTGCCATGAAGGACCCGAGCACCCCCGAGGGCGCAGCTTCAGCGCGGAGCCCGCTGCCGCCTGTGCCTACCACGAAGATCCTGGCGATCTCCCATTTCATGGGCGCGCCCATGACGCCCGCCCAGCGCGCCGAGATCATGCCGCATGAAGTGCATGACACGGTGAATGCCTATCTCGAGGGCAAGATCGACCAGTGGTACTTCCGCACCGACGGGAAGGGTGTGGTCTTCATCGTCAACGCCAGCACACCGGAAGAGGCGAAAAACCTGTTGGAGAAGTTCCCGCTGGGGCAGGCCGGTTTGCTGGGCTTTGACTATATCCCGCTAGGTCCGCTCAGTCCGCTACGCATCATCAATGACATGGTGAAGTGATCTTCGTGGGCTGGCGCGCCAGCCGGCAGGAGAGAGCCATGAATCCTGTGGAGATCGCGGCGCTCGACGCGCTGGACCTGCTCGTCCTCGTGGACAACGAGAGCGACACGCTCTCCAGCGTGGATAAAGGCGTGCCGCAGCTTCCCGAGCTCGGGCGACTGGTCGCGCGTGTTCCCCATCTTGCGCCCAAGGACGGCCATGACAGCGTCGAGCCCTGGGGGCATCTGTGCCTCGCCTGCCACGGCTTCTCGGCGCTGGTCACCGGGCGACGCGGCTCCGAAGAGCGCTCGGTCCTCTTCGACGTCGGCCCCTCCGCCGAGCTCTGGCTGGAGAACGCGCGTCGGCTCGGCGTCCGGCTCGCGTCCATCGAAGCGGTGTGCCTCTCGCACTGGCACGCGGACCACAGCGGCGGGCTCCCGGGGGTGGTGGCTGCCATCACGCGGTCCCGTCTCGACGAAGGGCTCCCGCCACCGCTCGTCGATCTCCACCCCGACCGGCCCGACCAGCGTGGCACCATGACCCCTGCCGGGACGCTGGTGCTGCTCGACCCGGAGCCAACGTTCGAGGCGATCGAGCGCGCCGGCGGGCGCGTCACGAAGCACGCCGAGGCGCACGTCCTTGCGGGCTTCTTCTTCGTCAGCGGCGAGATCGCGCGCGTGACGTTGTACGAGACGGGGTTCGTCGGGCACCACACGCTGCGCGACGGGCACGCGGTGCCGGATCCCTTGATCCTCGACGAGCGATTCCTCGCGGCGCACGTGCGCGGCCGCGGCGTCAGTGTGCTCTCGCCGTGCTCGCACGCCGGCGTCGTCAACGCAGCCCTCGGCGCGCGGGACGCGTTCGGGGGCGAGCCGCTCGACGTCATCCTCGGCGGCTACCATCTGGCAGGCGCGGGGATGGAGCCGCGCATCGAGCCGACCGTCCACGACCTCGCAAATCGCGTCAGGCCTCGCCTCGTCGCGCCGGGGCACTGCACCGGCTGGCGCGCCAAGGCGGCGCTGGCGCATGCGTTTGCGCCGGGCAACTATGGGCCGAGCGTCGTCGGCTCGCTCTATGCCCTGCGCGCTCCGTGAGCGGGATGACTTCGCGGGCGTCGTTTTCGACCGCCAGCGTGAAATCAGCGGCGTTCGAAGCGGTGACGGCGCGCAGTTTCGCGGTGCCCGGCGGATTGCTCGGGGAGGTCACGACGGATCTCGCGCGGAAGAAGCGCTACGACCAGATCTTGTACTGCCTCGATATACGACGAACTTCACCGGCCGCCCCGGCGTGGTGGATAACTACCAGGGCGATCGCCGCCCGCTCTTTCCAGGGCGGCGGATGTCGAAGGAGAGTTCACGTTTCAGATCTCAGACCATCTGCCGAGCTGGGCGGAGGTCGCGACGAGGTAGATGATTGGTTAGGCAAAGGCAGTTCTCGGCGACGCCTCGGATGTGTCCAAGTCCGGCGGTGCGCTGCGTCGTCGCTCGCTGGCGCTTCCAGTGACGGAATGAACTTGGCGGTCGCGGCAGTCAATGGCGTCAGTGTGTGTGCTAGCCGCGGGGCGCCGGTCGGGACGACGACTTCGAGGACGGGGGATGGGAGCAGCAATCCGGCAATCCGGGTCGCCCTCGAATGGCTGACGAGGTCGCCTCGCACGCGATGAGTGTCGCGACGACAACACGCCCCGACGCGAATCGAGGTGGCGGACCTCGTTCGTCCTGCCGTGACTCCCGGCGAATGTTTGAAGAAGACGTACCGCGCCCGCCGCGGCACTTGCCGCGCCGCTTCGGTCGAGTAGTCTCGCTGATGGATGTCGGACGAACTCTACCAGGGCCAGAAAGCGTCATTCATCTTGTCTGGACAGCGGCTCGGCGGAGGCGGCATGGCGACGGTGCACCTCGCCAGGCGATCCGACGATCCGACGGTGCTCGTCGCGTTGAAGACACCGCTCGACGATCTCGATGAGAAGCATCTATTTCTCAGGGAGGCAGAGGCTGCATCGCGCGTTAAACACCCCAACGTCGTTCGCGTGCTCGATTGGGGCGATGATCCGAAGCCGTTCATCGCATTCGAGTATGTTCCGGGAGGTTCAATCGATCGCGAAATACGGCAGCGGCAACAGGCCAACACGCGCTGGACTGAGTCCGAAGTCGTCGCCATGGCGCTGCAACTCGTCGATGCCCTGGAAGCGGTGAATCAGCAGGTGATCCACCGCGACCTGAAGCCGGCGAACATCTTCGTCGACGAGCAGCGGCTCAAGATCGGAGACTTTGGAATCGCAAAGTACGTCGGCGAGATAACGCGTAGCGAGTCGTTCAAAGGGTGGGGAAGTTCCGCGTACCAGGCCCCGGAGTCGAGCATGCTCGAATCCGTCGATGCACGAGCTGACCAATACTCGCTCGGCATCGTTCTGTTCGAATTCACAGCGTTGCGCGTGCCCTTCAATGGCTCGCGAGAAGATGTCGTCCGTCAGCACCGTTATGAACGTCCGCCGCGCCTCAACGAAGTCACCGACGTATCCGTCGCTCTCGGCGGGGTCGTTGCCAAAATGCTGGAAAAGAAGGCGAACGATCGCTTCGCATCATGGGCCGAGCTGCGCCGAGCGCTCGGCGAAGTTCGCACGCGCATCCCAGTCGAACAACCTGCACTGGGGTTAGCCACTCTGGCACGAGAGGCAGCCCAGCAAGTCGAAGTTGCGAAACAGCGGACTCTCGACGTTCAGCGTGTAGCCGACGAGCGGCGAGCGCAATTGCAGGACCGCCGCGAGCTCGTTGCGTTCACCGCGAAGAACCTCTTCGCGCAGGTACGCCTTCATTTAGATTCGCTCAGCAATGCGTCGACGTCGATCACAGTCAGCGAGGAACCCCCCGAGAACGCCATTGCCGACGCCCGCGCCATCGAGGCGAGGTTTCTCAATGCCACGATGAGGATATCTCTCGCCGTAGTCCCCGTGACGGAGTCGGACGAAGCCATCGCCTGGGGAAGCATCGAGGTCAGAACGCACAAGCGGATTTGGCTTGGCAATTTGCTGCTCGTGGCCCAACCGCTGCCATACGGAACACTGCAACTCGTCGAGATGGAGCGGGAGCCCATCGTGCGTCGCGACCCAGAGGACAACGTTGGCGGCCGGTATGAGGTGATCGGCGATATTATCCGAGCACAGAACGTGAACGCGTTGCTGTACCGCCGCAAGAACAAGGGCGCCTTGTCTGCGGTCCAGTACAAAGAGCGCGGGTTTGATGGCTCCGGCGTGCTCGAGGAATGCTTCGAAGTATTCGTGAAGGACGCGGCGGCGGAGCGCGCGCCAGTTCCAGTAGCGCGCGAGGAGGCGTACGACTTCGGACGCGGACGCCGGCGGCGCTGACGAGGGGGTAAACGCGGCAGCCCCCAAGCGTCCTCCGGTGCCCTGAAGGACAGTTGCCATTGATACCCAAAACCTCCGTCGTGCGCCCGCACCCGTTCTCGAAGCTCTCGTCGGGCGCGGCTTTCGGCTTGATGTTTTCGCGATTTCACTTGAAGAGTTGTGGGCGCAGGCGGTGCGCGAGGCGAGAAGCGGTCTGCTCCTATCGCGCATCCCATCGATCGCTATGAATATCGATCGACAGGAACCGAGCAAGACTGCAGGAGTCGATCTGGTCCGGCGTCGGCGGATCTGTTCGAGGAGAGTTCGTGCCAAGTGACGGGACGGACGCGTCGCGACGGAAGCTGTCAACGAGTGTGGGACACGCCGTTCGTGAGTTTACTGAGCCACGTCACCTCGGTCGGAATTGAAGGTGGGAGGGGGCGGCCACGCGGGAAGCGCTCGGGATGAGCGAGGAACGCAGCGTCGAGAGTGGCGGAGCGACGCTCGCGTGTCTCGGCGGCGAGGCCGCAATGGACTTCGTTCGGCGTGGAGAGGCCGAGCCCGCCATGGCGATGTTCGTGGTTGTACCAATCAAAGACGCGACGGCAGTGGGCGCGTGCATCTTGCTCGCTCCCGAAGCGGTCGGGGAATCGGGGACGATACTTGAGCGTCTTGAAAGCCGACTCGGAGTACGGGTTGTCGTTGGAGACGTGCGGGCGCACGTGGGGCTTGCTCACGTGGGAACCGCTGTAGTCAGAACGGCCGGAAAAGAATCAAGGCGCCTGCTCTCGTCTCTGGCTTTGTTCTCTGGTGGGCGAACTTCGGTAGCGGTACCCGCTTCCTCAAACGTCCTCGAAGTAGTCGCCGTCGACCTTCGGAACCCGAAGCGCCTTGTGACTCACTCCGACTCCGTGATCCATCATCAGCGTCGATAGCTGTGCTCCGTCGACGAGGACGATGCTTCCGCGTGCTCGTGCTGCGGCCTCCTTCGCGTCGCGGGTGAACGCGCTCGTGGTGATGAATACGCCTTTCGATGCCGCCTGGAGTTGGAGAGCCCCCATGAAGCCCTGGACCTCGGGGCTGCCGACGGTGTTCTTCCACCGCTTTGCCTGGACATAGACCTTTTCGAGTCCGAGGCGGTCGAGTGAAATGATGCCATCAATTCCTCCGTCGCCCGAACCACCAACGCGCTGAAGAGCGGCGCGGCTCGTGCCGTAGCCCATCGCGTGGAGAAGATCGAGAACGAGCTGCTCAAAGAACTCCGGTGGGGCGCGACCGATGTTCTCGAGCAAGTCGCGACCAACGCTGTCTCGCAGCTCAGCGAGCGCAGCTTCTATGCGCTCCTCCGGGCTGGCCTTGGCGCTCGTCGTCGATCCAAGTTCCGGCGTTGATGCAGCGTCGTCGGTCGCGTCCTTTTTGGGCCGGAGGCGGAGGCTTCGGTCGACATTGGAGAGTCGATCGAGCTCCTCGTCGGAGAGGGTGCGATTGGCGGCCGCGTACTTCTGACCGTCAGGCGTGAGCCGCCAGAAGCCTTGTCGTGGGCTCGTCGAAAGTCCGGCACGCTTTAGGCGGTCGTGTGCCCACCCGTTGCGATTCTTGTAGATCGGCTGAACGCCGCTAGGTACGCGCTGAGCGCGATCGTCAGGCGTGAGGCCAAGTGCGTTGGCGATGGCCTCGTGCGCGTCGGCGGTGCGCACCCCGTCGGGACGCTGGGCGAGGTAATGAAGCAACGGCGCGATGAACTGGTCGTAGGTAGGAACCGTCATTGCTGACTAGCTTTCCATGCGGCATGAAGCGCCCGCAGGCGCTTGTGAGAACGAGCCAAGCTAGGGCTGTTCGCAATTGCGCGCTCCAGCGACCACGTCGTGGATGCACCAAGAAGCCACGCTTCATAGCCCGGGCCGGTCTTACGCGATCCGCCGGGGATCGGCAGAATCGCGTTGCGCACCGCCGGCTTGGTAGACGTGCGTGCGAGGTCTACGATCGTTCGCTTCGGGTCCGCTTCCGCGTCTGGATGCGACGGAATCCGGTGCTCCGCTATCCGAAGCGCACTCGCCGCACTCGCCCGGTCCGCGAGAAACCAGGCCTCCACGGCTCGAATTGCCAAGCGAAGTGCGAAGTAAGGACCCGCAATCGGCGGGGCGTTCGCGGCGACCCAGGTCGCGGGGCACTCCGCGTCGCCGTCGAGGTCTCGGACGACAAGATGGGGCGAGCCCCGGCCCGCGCGACCGAAGCCCGGTATCAGCGGATCAAGATTTGGCTTCCCCCTCGCCACCCGGGGCGCTCTCACCTCAAAACCTGCTGCGACGCAAAGTTGAGTTACGAAGGGGACGTCAGTGTCTCCTTCGACAAGGACCGTGATCACGTCTTAGCACCGAAGAGAGCGAGCTGGGCGTACTCCTCCGGCCTCGTCAAGGCTTCCACATGTGTTGCGAGCGGCATATCTGCTTCGGCCGCCTCACGTAGCTCTTGGAGGTCGCTCCCGACAGTCACCGTGGTTTCGGAGCCCGTTGTGCGAAGGACGAGTAGCTCCGAGGGATCAATACCCGTATCGGCCACGAGATCAGCTGAGTGGCTCGTCATGATTACCTGACGGGTGTTCCGTGCCGCGACGTTCGCTAGGATCCGAGGAAGCTGGCGGACGGCGGCGGGATGTAGAGACATCTCCGGCTCTTCGAGGAGCAGTGGTCCGCCAGCCTCATCGAGATACCAGAGCAAACCGATCAGACGCAGCGTGCCGTCCGAAAAGGTCGATTCCTGCTGCCATGCCCCTTTGGGACGCCAGTGTTTGTACTTCGCTCGTATATGAGGAATACCTTTGTTGTCCTGGAACCACTCGAGCGCCTCGAACTGGGGGAGGACGGTCTTGAGCGCCTTCTGGATTCGCTTCAGACGACCATCACGAGTCTTCTTCGTGACATCGCCCATTGCCGCGATCAGGCCTGTACCTAGACCCTTTCCGAAACGCCGGGCGTCACCCTGCGAAGGCATTCGCACTAGTTGAGGAACGACGTGGATGTATTCCGCCGAGCGCAGGAAGTCACGAAGCGCTCGAAAAGATGCGTTTGTCGAGCTCTGCTCGAGGGCAGTCGCGAGTAGGAGCTCTGGGTCCGCCTTATCGGCCGCGTTCGGTCGGCTTAAGACGACCTTTCCATTGTGCTCTACACGTTCTTCGGCGACGCGTGCCGGGCCAGGCTTCTGCGAGGTGCCATCGGCTTCAAGAACGAGGCGATACATCCAAGGTTCGTCGTCCACCTCCGCGGTCACAGAGAGCATAACGTCAGAATTGCTGCGCGAATGGAGCGAGCGAACGGCCCGGATACCACCGCGGTTACTTCCTTGAAGTGCGTTGACTAAGCCACCTCCCTGAATTGCGAGTTCCTGAAGAAAGCGAAACGCGTCAAGCAGGTTGGACTTCCCGGCAGCGTTGGGACCGACGACGAAGACACGAGACTGGAGTGAAACGTCGACCGTCTGGAAGTTGCGCCAATTCCCTAGCCTTAGATGCGTGAATCGTCCCTGCATCTTCAGCTTGCCTTTCGTCGCGTGTTTCGAGTTCGTTTTCCGGAATTCGGCAACTCGGAGCTGCCTGGATCAGGATCCGGACCGGCGTTCGGAATACGTGCAGCCCCATCGTTTGAGTCCTGCGGTACGAGCTCGCCACGGAACGCCTTGGCAAGAATAGCGCGATCAATTTCGGGGAATCGGGCGCTTTGCTCCTTGACAAGCATCATCGTCGCTCGGGCGCCTTCGAGTCGCTCGCTCAGCAGCTCAATTAGCAAGTTCGCCTCCGCGAGCGGCATGATCGGGACAGCGAACTCGTCCAACTGGCTTGTGAACATATGCTGGATCAGGCTCCCAGTGTTGAGCGTATCCACGTGCCGGCGGAACATCGGCGACTTGAAGAACCAGAGCCAATAGCGTGGCGGCAGCCCGATTGGTGTAAGTCGCGCGATGCGCTGGTTCAGCAGGCACCGCTCTTCAGGTCCTGACAGACACACGCGGCCAAGGAACTCGTCCTTCAGCGATTGAGCGGTCAGGTTCATCACGAGCTCGTTCCCGCCGACAACGAAGTCCGGATACTCCTCTGCCCAGCGCCGTGGCATTCGCCGTGTATTCGCCTGAGTCCACTCGAGCTTCCCAGACACGTGCAGATTGCCGGGGCGTAGAAGTTTCTCGCCATCCTCCGCGTACTCTGAACTCGGAAAGGCACGACCGTTTTGGGAGAACCCGACCTCTTGCCAGGCTGCCCAGCACCAGCCCTCGGGCAGGTCGGGGAGCCTTGTCGTATCGACTCGCTCGGGGTCCGTGTACTTCGACTTCCACCTATCGTCGGTGGGGGCCTTGCCTTTCGCCTTTAGCTTGGCGAGCTCGGACTCTTCCCACTTCTTGCGGCGTTCGATGCGGATGCGCTCGAGGAGCTTCGAGGCCGGCTCGACGTCCTTGTTCTTGGCGCGCCAGTGCCTCGTGAGGTCGCCGCGGAAGGCCGCTGCGAGGATCGACTGGCGGAGCTTCTCGAGTAGCGCTGGCACGGCGTCGAGCGCCTCACGCGCGCGACTGCTCCGCGCCCGGAGTGTTTCGAGCTTCGCGACGATCCGACGCTGCTCGTTGAGGGGAGGTACGGGAATCTCAAGTTCCTTTAGCTTGCCCCCACTGACGTTGGCTTGCCCGACCTGTTGCGTGACGCACGAGCGAATCCACGCGCGCCCATGCGTGGAGTTTAGATATGCGGCAAATAGGTTTGGTTCGTATTCTCGAAACCGTAGTCGAATAAGATACGATGCGAACGAGCATGGCGAAGGATGCTCGGCCGTGAACACGGCGGTCTTGCCAACCAGCTCGGGGCTATTGGTTCGATTGAAGAGCACATCGCCGGGCTTCAGGAGAAGCTCGGGAAACTCCTCGTGCTTGTGTGGAAGGTACTTCAGTCCTTCAAAGACCAGACGCCCATCCACGATGTTCCCCATCCGGAGGACAGGGATTCCGGCCTCATCCTCGGAGGTCTTTGAGGAGGAGCCGTACTGGACGAGGGCCGCCAAGTCGTCCACTCGTGCTCGGCTCCAACCTTTCGGAAGCCGCCCGGTCACGCTCCGAGCTCCTCTTGCAATGCCTGCATCTCCTCGAGCGCCGTCTGGAGCTGCGAGACGATCTCCGCCGCAATGACGTCAGGCTCCGCTAGGTCGGCGTGGTCGGTCACACTGTCGTCCTTGAGCCACGACACATCGAGGTTGTCTTCGCGCTTGGCGATCTCCTCGCGCGTGAATTTCCGGAACCTCCCCGCCTCGCCTTGGTCCTTCCGCTTGCTCTTCGCCAGTGGATCGCTGCCGTATGCTTTCTCGAACTCCGCGAAGTGCGCCCGGGTGAGCGGAGTGCGCTTGCCGAAGCTTGGCGCGTTCGTCCGCATGTCAAAGAACCAGACCGCCTTCGTGTTGTCCTTGTCCTTCGCGCCGCGCGTGAAGAAGAGCACGTTCGTTTTCACGCCTTGCGCGTAGAAGATGCCGGTCGGCAAGCGCAGGATCGTGTGCAAATCGCACTTATCCATCAGGTCGGCGCGAACCTTCTGGCCGACGCCATCCTCGAACAGCACGTTGTCCGGCAGCACCACCGCCGCGCGGCCACCCGGCCTGAGGCCTCGGTAGATGTGCTGCAAGAACACGAGCTGCTTGTTGCTCGTCGGGAACGTGATGTCATCGCGCGTCGCGCCGCCGCCACCCTTCTTCGTGCCAAAAGGCGGGTTCGTCAGGATGACGTCCGCCTTCTGGAGGCCCGCGCCCGTTGGGCCGAGCGTGTCGCCGAGAAGGATGTCGCCCTCGATGTCGTGGAGCATCGCGTTCATGAGCGCCAAGCGATGCGTGTCGGGCACGAGTTCGACGCCGTAGAACGCCTCCTGCTTTTGGAACTTCTGCTTTGCCGCCGGCAGATCGTGGAGATCGTCGGTCTGCGTCTTGATGTAGCGGTCGGCGTTGATGAGAAAGCCACCCGTCCCGACGGCGGGATCTTGCACGCGCTCGCCCGCGAGGGGCTTGATGAGCTCCACCATGCTCTCGATGAGCGGGCGGGGCGTGAAGTACTGACCCGCGCCACTCTTCGTGTCCTCGGCGTTCTTCTCGAGAAGGCCTTCGTAGAGATTGCCGAGGCCTTCTTCCTTCGCGCTGTACCAGTCGAGCGCGTCGATGTCGGTCACCACCTGTTTGAGGTGGCGGGGCTGACGGAGCGATGTTGACGCGTTTGCGTAGATCGCGCCCACGCGAGACGAACCATCGCTGCCCAAATCGACGAGGAGCTTTTTGTAGAAATTGAGCAGCTCGATGCCGTCTCGCTTCGCGAGCTCGTCCCAACGGTACGCCTTCGGGATCTGTGTCTCGGTCTCCGTCTCCTTCGCCATCTTGAGGAAGAGCAGGTACGTGAGCTCGGTGACGTACTGGTGGTACGTGATGCCGTCGTCACGCAGGACGTTGCAAAGGTTCCAGAGCTTCTGAACGATGTCTTGGGTACTGGGCATGGCCTATCGATGGGGATGAAGCTCGACGAGCTGGAACACGAGATCGTGAAGTGAAACTTCGCACCGGGGGCAGACCATCTCGGCGGAAAGCGGCGACCGGCACCCGGGGCAGTACCACGCCTCGCGCGCGGCTGGAGCAACAGCGCTCGAAGCAACACGGGTCGCGAACCGTTCGAGCAAGGCCCTCTCGACGTCCTTCGAAAGTCCCATCGCGCCCGGCGCGCATCCGAGCTCGCCGTTGCTGTCGCGACGCATCGGTTCTGCACATCGAAAGCAGTAGAGCTCCGGAGCGGTCATCCCGCGTCCTTCCATACTTCGTCCGCCAGGTCGCCGAGTAGGGTTTCGAGCGAGCCGTCGAAGACCTTGTTCAGGCGGGTGAAGCCGCCGTCGCTTTTGAATTGTCCGGCGTCGAGCGCGGCCTTGTCGACGACGGTCTCATGCTTCATCTGCTTGGCGATGCGTTCGAGCCACTTCACCTGCGGATCGGTGAAGGCACGCGCCTTGCGCAGGCGCGCGACGGCGCGATCCACGCGCTCGGCGTAGGGCACGAGGGGCGAGCCCAGGGCGAGTTGCCGGATGTAGCCCACGATGGTGGCGGCGATGTCTTCGCTCTTCTGATCACGCCACGCGGTCTGCACGGAGGCTTCGTTGAACCCCTCTTCATCGAGCGCGAGCTTGAGTTGCCGGAGATCTTCGCGCGTCAGCTCGCGCGGGCGCTGGGTGACGACGAGGAGCGCAGGGAGGCGGTTCATGTTCGACGCGAGGAAGGTGCGGAACGCGTCGAGGTAGTCGGCCGGCGGCTTGCTCCCGTGACGGCCGTAGCCGCGGGTCACCTCGCGGACCTCGTCGACGTGCTCGGACACGATGGTCTTGTACCCGCCCGCTCCCGTCGTCCGATCCAAGAACGGCGCCAGCGCCGGGTGTTCGCGGAGATAGTTGGCGACGTCTCCCACGCGGTTCGTCTTCAGGAACGACGCGAGCTCGCCAAGGCTCATCCCCGCGGCGGTTTGCAAGCGGTCTTCGTTCTCGCCCTTGAGCGCGCGCTTCTTGCGCTGAAGCTTGGCGAGGAGCTCCTCGAGCGCAGCGAGGCGCATCTCCTCTTCCTTGCTTTCGAGCACCTCCTTCACGAGCTGCTCGAAGGTTACGAGCGGATTGACGACGACCGGCTTCATGTCGGTCACGTCTTGGAGCTTGGAGTAGAGGTCGACGGCGTCAAAGATGCGGAAGCGCTCTTTGCCGATCTCGGGACAAAGACGCGTCGCGCGCCCGAGCATCTGCTCGTAGAGGATGCGGCTTCGCACGCGTCGCAGAAATACGAGGTTTGCGATCTTCGGGATGTCGACGCCCGTGGTGAGGAGGTCGACCGTCACCGCGATGTTCGGATGCCGCTCGTTCCGGTAGCGACGGATGACCTCGAGATAGCGGTCGGTGGCGCCGGTGATCTTGGCAACCGCGTCGTCGTCCACGCTTCCGTACTTCGCGGCGAGCGCCTCCTTCAACAGGAGGATGACCATGTCCGCATGCTCGTCGGTCGCGCAGAAGACGAGCGTCTTCTCGTCTTGCTCGGGATCGATGTGGTTGACGAGCTCGCCGATGACGGCGCGGTTGAAGCCCTCGGTGATGACGCGTCGGTTGAAGGCCTCAACGTCGAACTTCACCTCGTCGGGCAGCTCCTCCTTCTTGAGCGTCTGCGAGTTCCGATCGAGGACGAGCACCTCGTCGCGCGCGTCGTAGCGAATGCCGTCCTGCGCGAGCTTCGTCACGATGCGGATCGGCGGCTCGTGGTCGACGAGGAAGCCGTCGACCACCGCCTCTCGATACGAGTACGAGAAGACCGGCGCGCCGAAGATCTCCTTGGTGTGGAGAGCGGGCGTCGCGGTGAGCCCGACCTTCACCGCGTCGAAGTGGTCGAGCACGCGGCGGTACTTGGAGATGTAGTCGTCCTCGTCACGGAAGAGCATCTCGCGATCGCTCATCTCGCGATCGAGCAGGTAGCCGCGGTGGCACTCGTCGACGACGATGCAGTCGTACTGGTCCACGGGCGGAATGCGCTCCTCGGCGTCGCCCTCGAAGGGGCCGAGCACGCGCTTCGTCATCGCCTGGATGGTCGCGATTTGGAGCTTGGTCTCGCGGTTCGGCTTGAGGTCGGCGAGCTCCTTTACCTCGAAGATGTCGGTGAAGGTTTGGAGGTTTTCGAGGCGTAGGTCCTTGAGCGCGTTCGCGGTCTGCTCGCCGAGGGCGCTCCGATCGACGAGGAAGAGGATGCGCCGAAAGCGCTTTGACTTCAGGAGCCGATAGCAGAGGCCGATACACGTGCGCGTCTTGCCGGTGCCCGTCGCCATCGCGACGAGCAACTCGCGCTTGCCTTCTTCGAGCCCGCCTTCGACGGCGAGGATGGCGCGCCGCTGGTAGTCGCGGTCGATGTACGGCATCGGCTCGACCTTGAGCTTCGCGTGCGCGTCGTCGACGTTCTGCTTCAGCAGATCGAGGAGGCCCTCGGGCGTGTACCAGCCTTCGAGCGCCACAGGGTGGTTCTGCGCGCGCCGCGCATCGAGAAACCAGATGCCGCTCTTGGTCTTCAGTTGGCGGAGGAAGGGCCGCCCGTTCGTGGCGAACAGGAACGGGACCTTGTGGACTCCCCACGGCGCACCGTCAACGAGCGCTTCGTCGGCCTTGATTACGTATCCCGCCGAATAGCGCTTGGCCTGCGGGATGACGCCGAGGACATCCTTGTGCTTCCGTTTCGCCTCGACGACGCCAACGACCTGAAGGCCAGCGAAGAGCACATAATCGGCCCAGCCCTCCTTTCCGTCGGTGAGCGTGGGCCACTCGGCGATGGCGAAGTTCTTCCCCTTTGCCGGGCGAGCACCGCGCTCGAACGTGAGGTTCTCGGAATCGACCTCCCAGCCCGCGTCGCGCAGCTGCCTGTCGATGATCCGGCGCGTTGCGGCCTCGTCGAGCTCGATGGCTTCGCTCGCTTCGCCGGCCCGCTTGATGGTCTCGAGGACGGTCGGGGCGGCAGCCTTCTCGGCGGCGGCCTGGAGAGCCGCGAGCTCCTGCAGGAGTTTCTTGTTCTGCTCTTCGAGCTCCTTCGTGCGCGTCGACGCCGCTTCGTTGCTCGCACGAACCTGCTCGTCGGCGAGGGCCTGCCAGATGGCCGCGTCCTCGCGAGCCTTGGTCGCGCGCTCCTCGGCAGAGAGGCGTTGCTTCGCCTCCTTCTCGGCGTCGAGTCGAATCGCCTCGATCTGCGCCTGCGCCGCCGCGGCCTCTTTCGCTCGCGCATCGAGCTGCGCGCGCAGACGGGTGAGCTCATCATGAAGCGCCGGGGCCGCGGTCTCGACCTTCTTCGGCGCCGAAGGCGGAATGAACGGCCCAGGATCGAACTTGCGATTGTTCCCGAAGCTTCGCTGGAACCAAACCGCCAGCTCACGCGCCATCCGCAGCTGGTGCAGCGCCTCGTTGGCGTCGCCGCGATTCTCGTGAACCGCCGCATTCCCCGCGCGCCTCAGGTCGTGAAAGATCGTTCGCTGCGTCGCGCCGATGACGCTCTTGTCGAACAGCCGATCAACGAGCGTCTGCTGCGTCTCGTTGGGGAGGGGGAGTAGCCCCACCTTCGCCGCCGCGCGCTTCGCGAGCACCTCCGCGAAGAGCCGAAGCTTGGCGATGCTCGTCGGCGGATCGCTGGCGAAGACTTCTTCGGCCTGCGTCGCAAGCGCGACGAGACGAGCATCGTGATGCGCGAGATAGGCGAAGTTGGCTGAGGGCGTGGTGTTCACGTGAGGACCAAGTGGTACCGCGAGGTGTACCTGCGCTGAGAAAGGCGGAAGGTCGTTGGGGAGTCCCCCAATGCTTGCAGTTTAGCGGCTACTGCGACCAGCGGGGTAGTCGCGCGCCCTCGAGAGACGCCGCAGGCTACCGGACAGCGTACGACCAATCGTCGTCCGATACCCCCGCAGGGGGTTGACGTGTGGCGCACGTCGTGTCGACGACCCCGTTCGGTCATCGCCGCTTGCTCCGATGCCCGCCGGACGAGCGATGGCCTCCCGACGATCGGCTTCCCCCACCGCCGGCGATGCCTCCGTGGTGAGAGCACGTTCCGCGACCGCTCGAATGAGACCAGGAGCCGTCGGAGCACAACGTCGGGCCCCCGCCATTGCCCTCGTACGGAATGAAGCCGCCCACCGGAACGGCGCTTACGGCAGCGGCCGCGCGGCGTTCTTGGGCCTCCTGCAACCTCGCGTACGTCGCTTGCGCCGGGAGCATGGCCGCGCGCACGGCATCGACGTGCTGACCATTGGGGAACGCGTCGAGGTAGCGTTCGAGCGGCGCGCACGCCGTCTCGATGAACGCCATCTCCTGCTTGGCAGGCGTTCGGCAGGCTCGTAGGTCGAGCTCCTTCCACGCCGCCTCGTCGCGGGCGAGTCGACGTCGCTCGATTGCCGCCTCGATCAGGCGCCGAGCGTCGGCTGCATGAGCGCCCGTGGGGTAGTGGTTGATGTAGATCTGCTCCGCGCCGCATGCGCTCTCTTCGAGTGCCGTTTCACAGGAGCTCGAGGCAGAAGCAACGCGCCACGCCTCGGCGTCACGTTCGTCGTAGATCGCGGTAAGCGACGCATCGCCGACGTCGCGGCCATCGGCGACAACCGTCACCACGCTATCTCGCAGGAAGCGCCAATCGGACGGCGTCTTCTCCGAGAGATTGACTCGCAGGGCGCCGGTTGAGTCGGTGGTTCCGAGCGCGAGCTCTCTTCCCCCCGGAAATCGGGCCAGCACCGGATGCTCGCCTTGGGCGACGCCGCACGCGACGTTCCGCCCCAAAAGGGGCCCCGGCTCTACGACCTTTTCGACCTTCTTCTCGGCGATGCTGTGCTCTCGAATCGAGTCGATGACGGGTACCGCCAGCAAGAGCGCCCCAACGCCAATGAGCGCGTAGCCGGTCCCGCGAACCTCCGTCTGGGAAACGGATCCGTCCTTGGGCTGGACGGTCGCGGGGCTGGCAACACTGAGTGCACCGAGGCCAACGAGTGCGGCTCCGCCGATGCCGGCCCACCACTCGTTCTGAGGGGCTTCGTTCTTGTGCTCTCGGATCGTGGTCCGCTCGATGGTGTCGAACCGCTGCACGTTGCAGAGGTCGACCGTGCGCACGACGACCTCGGTGCCGTTCTGGCTGACGGAGTTGGCCGACGACCCACTGCTGAAGGAGCGCTGCGTGCTTCCCTTCGGAACCTCCGTGACCACGGGCGGGCCGACGCTCATCGGGGCGCACGCCGTCGAACCGAGCACGACCGACAGCACGCTGGCCCACATGATTTGCTTCGACCACCTCATTCATGCCCCCGGTGTTCGGGCAAAATTGCCCAATGATCAGGATCGGCGAAGATTCCGAAATTGGGAACGGTGAGAATTCGCCCACGTTTAGACCCACTTCACGGATGGGGTCTTTCGCTCGCGGATCTGCGGCAGCGTGTCGCTTCTCGGCAGCTCGGTGGCTCAAATCACGGAGCGTGGCCGGCCGTTCGTTGCGTTCTGCGATGGCATTGCGGTCAACACGTAGTTTCCGAAACTCGAGTGGGCGGGAATTGCCTCGTGCGTATTAACGGACGCTCCTATTGGCCGAGTTCTGTCTTCGCACATCGAAGAAGCTGTCGAATGGGAATGTCGACTACATCTCCCTGCGAATCGTCGAGAGCGTGAGAAACGGTCTCGACGGGACAGTACTCGTCTTCGTACGCTGGTCGATCGATCGGAGGTGCTGTGGGAAGGCGAAAGGGGTTCCTTGCGACGATGGTTCGCGAGATGGAGAAGGCGAATCAGCGCGCAGTAGCCGAAGCTCGTAGACAGCAGCGCCAGGTTCAGGCCGCGCACGTTCGGGCCGTAGAGCGTGAGATGGTACGCGCCGAACGGGCCGCTGAGCGCGAACGCATCCGCGCAGAGCGGGATGCAGAGCGCCGTCGGCTCGAGTGGGAACGCACGAACGCGGTTCGGACGAAGCAAGCAGAGAAGCAGGCCGCGAAGGAGGCTCAGCTGCGCGCCTGGAAGCTCGAGTTCGAAGCGCACCAAGAGCGGGAGACCGACATCGACCGGATCGGCAACGACGCACCCGAGGTCGAAGATCGGGATCAGATGTACGCAGTGCTAGGTGTCCGCCGCGCGTTTGAGCCCGAGGCGTTCGCTCCGCCGCTCCCGCATCGTAGCGATGCGGAGGCACATGCAATTCATGCCGAAGCCGCCGCGTGTCTGCACGCGACGATGACCGCGTTCCATCCTGACGTGCGGAAGATCCGCCTGGTGCAGGCCGTCGGTGGGGCCGTCGCAGCACTCGGTCTGCTGCTCATGTTAGTCTCCGGCGCCGTCGGCCTTCTGGCGATGGTCGGAGGAGTGGGGGGCGCCTCCCAAGCCATTACCGCGCGGAGCTTTGCGATGCCTGGCGGCTTGCTCGGCAACGTCGCGGGCAGATCTCGCGCGGTGGTGGCGCTAGGACTGATCTTGTAGCTCCCGCGGTAGACGGTCACCCTCACCGGCGCGCAGACGTAGTGGATTTATCCGGCTATCACCGTCCGCTCTTTGCCAGGGCGGCGGATGTCGAGGGAGAAGGTCACGTTGAAGTCTCGGACCGCCTGACTACGTGGGCGCAGGCGGCGACAAGTTAACACTCGGGGCCTTGGCGATGGCTATCCTGGGGAGATGCTTGAAGACCGCGAGACTGAAGCTTCGGACGCCAACAGGGCGCGAGTTCCTAGTGGGACAAGAAAGCTTGGCATGTACTTCATTGGTGCAGGCTTCTCGTACGAGATGGGGATGCCCCTCGTTTGGGAGCTGACGAGGGAGCTGACGCGGTGGCTCACTCCGGCTGAACTGCGCGAGATCAACGCCGGATCGAACGCGCCGGTGCCCGAGGATGTTCTTAACGAGTTTGAGCCCGTGCTCTCTGACGCGGGGCGGCATTATGAGCAGATAATCGGTTGGTTGCAGACAAGGTATCTTGACTCATCAATTGTGAGATCGCGCCAGCTTCACTATCGTCGACTATATGGGTTTATTACTCATATGGTGGGGCAGCTCCTGGTCGCGCGTCATACCCGCAATCCGCAGTACTTTCGTGCAGGAGTTTCCTACTATCGTGGACTTGCAAGACTTGTTGGCTCGGATGCGCCAACCTGGTTCTTTTCCTTGAATCATGACATCTGTGTTGAAATCTTGGGCGCAGAGCTCGGGATTCCTGTTTGCGTCGGGTTTCCGGAGGCCTCTGTCGAGTTTCCCCGTCGTGACGCAAGCGGGAAGGTTATCGGTCGTCTGTCGTTTGACTATATGCGCCGAGACTTGCTGCGGAACCTGACATTCCTTTCTCCCAACGAGAGAGGGATCAACTTGGTTAAGCTGCACGGATCCCTCGATGTGTTTGCCCATACCGACGACCTCGACTACGTCCGCGTTCGCCCAACGACAAACGATGCATTTGGGTGGACCGAGGCGCTTCGTCGCGTCGAGCGGGAATTGGCGTATATCGAAGATGGTCGGCCGGTAGGAGTTGTCGGCGAGATCGCATTCGAGGACGATGATGGACAGATGCAGTTTCTACGTCGTACGGTCCTTGCTGGTCAGTACAAGTTCGACAGGCGGCTTTCGTCAAATGCTCCACCTGAGCTACTCGATTTGTTTCGGCGAAAACTCGATGATGTGACCACGCTCACCATAATTGGATGCAGTATGGGGGATGCTCACATAAACAATATTATTGAATCGTGGCTTTCTGCCAGCCGTCAACGCACGCTCACGCTCGTCGATCCATGCCCGAACCTCCCACCCTGCCTTGCTCCCTACGCAGCTCGGGTGGAGCTTCGCGCTCAGCGAGCGACGCAATACTTGGATGAAGTGTCCGGGAACCGACTCTCGCTTCCCGAGAAGGCCCTACGATGGGTGCGCAGCACCGGGCGGCGCCGGCTGGGGCCGTAACGCCGTAACGAGCGGCCCATGACCCCATATATTCGATGTCCCATCCATCGTCGTGCCATCCAGCACAGCGCGGAACACAGCAGGATACGCCTCCGGCAGACGCCCTAGACCTCTCACCGCACTGAGTGCCGACCGCGAGCATGGCCGTTTCCGTGCAAGAGCGCTTGGCATCAGTCGTTCGCTGTTCGCACGACCATCACGTGCTCGCGACGCTGCCTAGTCCCCAGTGATTCCGAGACGCCGTTCAAGGCGCGTAAGGTCGCGCCAGAAGGCGCTTGCGGATTCTTCGGGAGTAGGGCGGGGCGACAGTGCTCGGGCCTTCCGAAGCGCTTCGCGCGCAATAGCCTCGCGGGGGTCCTTGGTGATGATGTAGATGTGCGCTACCTGGAGCCAGACCAGGTGGGCTCCTTTGCCAAGCTCCAATGCACGTTGAAGAGAGCTCCACGCCGGATCAACTTCTTTCAGGCGGCCGAGGATCGTCCCGTGGGTGAACCAGACGTCGGGGCTCTCCGGAGCCAGTGCTGTTGCTTTTTCCGCTTTGCCTAGCGCGCGCGCTGGGTCGGTCCTGTTTTGTAGGAGGAAGAGGGCATACTGGTCGAACAAGAGGCCGTTGTTGGGATCTTCTCCAATCGCTGACTCGAAGAGTTTTTCACACTCGTCGTACTGCCCTCGCTCACGTGCAGCGAATGCCATCTTCGAAAACGGTGTCCGAAAAGCTTTGCCGTATCGGTGAGCGACTTCCTTGTCGTGGACCTGTATATATTCCGCGTATCGCCGATGGACGCGGCTGACCGACTCCGAGAGCTGGACCTCAGCGCCCGCGACGACGAGTGGTCGGTCGCGGCAGAAGTCCAGAAATCCTTTGCGGAAGGTGACATATAGTTTGCCCTGGATCCGCTGAATGCGAGCAATGCCGTGGCTTTCTTCGAGAGCCTGTTCTGCGGTGTGAAGGCCGACGTCTGCCTCGGTGGCGCACAGCCTTACGAGCGTTTCGTCGAGGTTGTCACCGACTCTCACCATGAGGAGAAGCATGTGCTTGATTCGATCGGAGAAGCGGGCCCAGGCGTCGGCGAAGAGGAACTCGCCGAGATCCGTTGTTCGCATTTGCCGGACGCGGTCAAACGCTACTTCCGGCGACAGCCCTTTCTCCGCAAGTGTCTGAACAAACACTTCAAGCAAGAGCGGCCAGCCCTCGAGACCTTCGGCGTAGGCTCGAAGCTTCGACGAGCCGGCCGCCGTCAATTTGTCGCAACCAAGCTCGGTGGCGCGACGGCGCAATAGCTGTTCCGCTGTCGACGGATCGAGCGCCGGCAATTCGATCGGCGCGGCCTCCATCTTTTCGCGACGTCGTGAGGTGATGATGATTCGGCCAACGCGACGCGAGAGGGCTTTGATGTGCTCGGCCAGGAGCGTAATCTCTTCCTCCTGTGTCGCAAGAGTCTCTGTATTGTCGAGAATGAGCAGGTGTTCTGACGCCGGGACCTTCCAATCTTCCTTGAGATATCCCCCAAGCTTCTGGGCAAGCTTGGGAAGATCGAGCTTGTACCACTCGTCCTCGATCGCGTGCGAGCCGCGAAGATGGCGGACGATTTCCGTGACGGCGTCCGTCAGGCCGGCCTGCGAAAATCGCAGGCGTTCTAGGCCGTTCAGTCCCCACCGTGTTTCCTTTGCGCTGTAATAGCTAATCATTGCAGGCTTCCACATCGGATCACCGAAGCCACCGGCGAGGAGCTGCTGGATGAACTCGATTACGAGGGTTGTCTTTCCTATGCCGCCGTCACCGTAAACGATACAGGCTTTGGAGTCTGTGTCGTTGAACCAGTCCCATAGCTGTCCGATTTCGTGACTTCTGCCCATGAACGTCTTGGTGAGCCGTTCCGGAATGCGAGTGAGCGGTAGCCAGCTCGGCGATGTGGTCTCAACGTAGTCGTACTTGACGACCGGTTCGTGCAGCGCGTGCTGTTGGAGTGTGTCATTACTCTCCCAGCTGATATCCACCTTTTCGAGTAGATCCGTCTGCCGCTGAGCGAAGACTCTGCACGCGCCAGCACGGAGCACCTTGCTGCGTCGGAAGCAGACGAGATCGCCTTCGGCAAGCCGTAGGTATGAGAGGCGCGTCACCCGGCCATCAGGAGATTGGATTGCGAGAAGCGCATCGTCGTCGCTGAATGGAAGTACGGGGCCGAGGATGTTTACGATTGCGTCTACAATCGAAAGCAGTGCCTCGGGGTCTTCACCGCCGGCTATGCCATGTCCTTCGACACCGTCGTTCCTTGCCGCAACGAACGCGTTTAGCACTTGATGCAACGGCGCTGGTCTGCCGAAGAACTTCCGTGCAGCCGAGCTTTCGGTCGGCTCCCAGAATTTACCGCGTACGCCGTTCCATCGGGCATTCTCGGCACAAACGAGGCCGGTCGCCAGGAGATCGACCAGACTGCCGTCGCTGGGCGCTCGGAGCTCGACAAATTCGGGCTTTCTTGCCGCGTCCCCCCCGTGCTCGATGACCCACTCGAGGAGTGGAATGGCTGCATGCTGCAACGCGATCCGAGCCAGGCCGAGCGCCGCGCGTAGCTGTGAATCGCGGGGAAGCCTCCGCGCCCGCGCCGTCGCCTCAGAGAGGAGGTCTCCGACCCAGGTTTGCTTCGGTGGAGCCGCTGTCGGCGTGGCCGGCGCGCCTTCCCGGCGTTGCCGGGCTCCCGCTTCCGCCGTTGCGTTGGTAGCAGACGGTCCCACTCCGATTCGATCACCAGATGAGAGGACCGGCGTGTTTCTGCTTGCCGGTGCCTCATTGGTGCGGGGCACGAGAGGGAGCATTTTCGGATGCTTTGCCGCCCTCGGCGGCTGAGTGGTGTTGCGATTGGGGCGGCCGTCGGGCATGGGGTTAGACCTCGTTTCACGGACGACGGGCCGCGGTGTGGTCGTCCGGCGTTCGGAGGAGGGGCCTCTCGTCAGTTCGTTCGGAGGTGTGTCGTGCGAGGCCGGTCCGCGACGCCGGGCATCGAAAGGGCGCACCGCGATCTGAGATCCTGCCTGTAGCGATCCGTCGAGGGTCTGACGCGCGGCGTCCGCTTCAGCCGGACTCGCCATGGTGACGCAACCGATTCGGCGGAGACGCCCAGTGCCTGCTGCTCGCCAAAGCTCCACCGCAAGGACCCGGCTTCCCCCGCGTTCAAACACTTCCCGAAGGCCTTGCTCAGTCACGTCTTCGTGCAGGCCAGCTACGAAGAGCCTGGCGGCATCGTCAGCGGACGCAGGCTGTTTAGGAACAAGGCGCCGTTGGACGACGGTTGCTTCGCCGCGACGGAGGTGTTGGTCGATGACATCGTGCGTCCTGCGCCTCTCCTGCGCCTCCAGTTTTCGCTTCACAAGCTCGACAGCCTCCGGGGTGACGGAGCTCATGTGGTTCTTGACGTCCGTTACCCCGATCGTCTGGAAGAACCCCACTAGGGATTTCGGGTCGATATTGAGCTGTTTCGCGACTTCGTAGACGCGTATCTTCATGACCGACCCCTGGAGAGTTGGGGGACGCTCTTTCCGAACTCAGTCCTGGCATGCTCGAAGTCGTCGACTTCCTCGACGCCCCCCAGTGACAGTGAGTTCTGGTACATGCAGAGCGCGGCGTTAGTGACTTGGTTCTTCAGAACGCGTGACGGCGGCTCACCGAGAGCTTCACGGCCAGGCTCGCGCATCAATAGATGGCCGCGCCGAAGTCCGACATGCATCCACACCTCGGGGGCGTGGTCATGGATCGACGCTTCGTTGCGGACCAGGAGCCGTTCCAAGCAATGGAACGGATCGAGATGCCCGCGTTTGGTGCCCGGCTCCGACTCTTGAACCGGCCACTCGAGAGACGAGCGGTAGCGGGCTCTGCTCGTAAAGACGCTGAGTCCCGGCAAGAGCGTATCGGCATGCCGCGCGGCAGGGGCCGCGAATCCGAGGGGATCACGACTCGTGGGAGCAACGTCCAACCGCACTAGCCACGATGGGAATACGGTGTCGAGTGCTTCTGAGAGCATTGTCTCTCATGCAACGACGTTCGAACCAGAGTCGTCAAGCACGACTCCGCATGAGGTCATCCGCGGTAAGTCCGATGTGCAGGCCGAGAGTTCGCTCCACGTCGACGCGGCGCGCGGACTATTCGGAGCTCCTGTGCCTAGGGTGCGACTTCCTGCGGCAGTTATGGGCGCGACGCGGCCAGGCGTACGGGCATGCACTTAGGGATTTTCCTCGGTCGCTCGTCGCGCAGGGCGTCGAACCGTGAGGGGCCTTCGATGACACGAACGGCGCGAACACGCGTTGATGAGGCCACGGACGCGCAGCTGGGAACTGGGGGAAGGATTTGGCGTGCGAGGTTGCTCCGAGTCGGTGAGTTGAGATGAAGCTTCTTCACCCAGCGTCCGTACCGAAGCGGGGATTGATCCGGCCGTGTCGCCGGCGAAGGTCGAGGAGAAGGAGCAGCAAAGATGGCAAAACCGATGGCGAGCAAAGCGACGAGCAAGCGAAAGAAGGCAAAGTCGCGGTCATTCGACCGGGTTGAAATGGGCGCCGTAATTGTGACCAGCGGCCCCCATCGCGGTCGTATTGGTGATTACGACGATGACGGTGAAACCGACGGCGGCAGGAGCGCCGCCGTCGTGTACTTCGGGACGATGTACACGAGTGCTCCACGCCTGATTCCGTATGGTATGTTACGCGGCGCGAACGAGCGGGACCTCCGGAAGCGCAGAGAGGAACTCGAGAAGCTGCTCTTTCCAGCAGGGGCGCGCGATTCAGCGGTCGAGATCTCCCGGGAGCACGCGCTCATCGAGCTGCTCTTGGTGGAACGAGAGCTTAATGACCGTCTGAGTGACGCGGTATTCGCAAGTATGAAGCGTGACCCGGCGTTGGTAGTCATCTCCCTACTCTTCGCGCGACAAGGAGTTCGTCAGAGGCCTTGCCGTCGACCTCCAGACGAACGGCGCGACGCCGTGGCTGGACGAGTGGCGGATTGAGGTCGGTGAGTCGATTCCTCCCGGCGTTGCGCGTGGTTTGGGCGCATGCGAGTTCGCAGTTGTCGTGCTCACGAGTGCAGCGGTGAAATCTCAGTGGGTCGAACGCGAGTGGCACGACAACTACTGGGATGAAATGAGCACGGGAAAGATAAACGTGCTCCCGTTACTACTCGAAGATTGCGAGATTCCGCGGCTTCTCCGAACGAAGAAGTATGCGGACTTCCGCGCGGACTACTCGCACGGGCTCGACCAGCTGCTTAGGGCTCTCCATCGCGCGCCGCGTCGAGTCTAACGGGGAACCGTCCCACATAGGCGGCGAACTAGGGGGTGTCCCTAGTTCGTCCGTCCGAAAAGTTGGACCAAGTCGATCACTTCCGCGAATGGATTGCGTCGAGCGATCGATCATGATCAAAAATCGGGATGCGGCGACACGCACTCAGCGAAGAGCATGGCGTCGATTGCAGAAGGTGCCGCCTGAGCAGAAGACCGGTCCTGCGGCGACGCTCGGCGATCGGCTCTTCATCGAAGCGGTACTATTTCGGGCAAAAACTGGGATGCGCATGGCGCGCTCTTCCTGAGCGCTTCGGCCCGTGGAAGTCGGTCTACAACCGCTTCAACAACCGGGCGAAGAAAGGCCACTGGGAAGTCATATTCAAGGAACTGCAGTTAGAGGTAGACGAGGTTGGTTCGATTGTCGATGGGTCCATCGTTCGCGCACACCAAGATGCGTCGGGCGGAAAAGGGGGGGCCAATCCAATGCTCTGGGCCGCTCTCGAGGAGGTTTTTCAACTAAGCTCCACGCCGTCGCCGACACCAAAGGTCGACCGATCCACATCGCGCTCACGCCGGGGCAGCGACACGAAATGATGATGGCAGATGAGCTGCTCACCTATTCTCGCGGCGGGGCCCTCATCGCAGACACCGGTTACGATTCGAATCGCTTCCGCCAAGCCGTGCGCGACAAGGGCATGAAGCCGGTCATCGGTTCGAAGCCCGAACGTCCGCGCAAGATTCCGAAGAGCCGAGAGCTCTACGGAAAGCGCTATCTCGTCGAATGCTTCTTTCACAATTTGAAGCGATTCCGCGCCATCGCCACGCGCTTCGAAAAGACAGCGCGTAATTTCCTGGCGCTCACTCAAATCGCCTGCGCGTGGCTTTGGCTGGAGCAGAACTAGGGACACCCCCTAGTTCGTGCTCGGCCTTTGGTTTCCGGGCAGAAGGGGGCAGGAGCACGGCTCGCAACTCGTCGGGCGTTGGGCCGAACGCGAGGCGCATGGTACGAGCAATGCGCGTTCCGCAGAGGCTACTGGAGCGATGCCGGCTCAAGACCGGCCAGTTCCAAGATGCCCTCGAGCAAATCTCCTCAACTGGCTCGAGCCAGCACCTTCTTCGAGAACTCCATCGCATCGGAAGACGTTCGAGCAGCGTTCGACGTAGCGATGTGTCCAGGAGCGAGCGCCTCGAATTCGGGGCGCGTGACAAGGCGACGGAGACGCGTGGCGCTTCGACATAACGACCCGTGCTTGCGGAAATCACCGCATCGTGAACGCTGGGGGCGGTATTCTCAGCATCGACCCGAACTTGGCAAGCGCGGACGATGACACTCACCGGCGATGTCGCCAGCATCCGCCACCGAGCTCGCTTTCCAGAGTCTGGTCGCGAGCAGGGTAGCGGACCGTTCGTCATTGGCACAAGGGATCAGGGTGCGGGAGCGTCCGTGATTGGGTGACCTTCACCAAGCACTTTACGGAGCTTAGAACCGCGACCCCGTAATGAATTCGAACTCTGCAGTCGGTGGGGTCTTCCGTCACAAAACCCATCGGTCCGCAACTTCCACCGCGAGATAACTTATCTACCGAGTGTCCTGTGCGAGTGAACCCGCTGTCACATCGATTCAAGACGATGACGTCCTCCGACCCTCCGCCAAGGCCACCGCCCTGGTCAATTAGATGCGTGAGTGTGCGGGTCTCGACGGGAGGCTTATCACACACAGGCGGGATGCACTCCTCCACTGTTCGGTCATGGACAGCTTCAATCTTGAGTGCCGGTCGCCCCTGCACGAGATAATTAAACCGGTAGGCGATTGGAACTGCAGTAGAGGCCACGGCCGCGGTGAAGAACTGTGTAAAATCAGCCTCCCTCACCGCGCGCAGCGCCGAGTCCTGAGAGCCGCCAAGGGCCAAGACTCGAAGTTTTGAGCGTGATACCAGCTGCTTAGTCTCGTCCTTTAGTTTTGCGTTTGCTTCTCCGGTTGCAATTGCGCCGAATCGTGCGCTTACTGCGATTTCGAAGCTGCGATTGTCTCTAAATTCTGAGCTTGTAAGTGTGTATAGTGCGATGCGTCCGTAGGTTACGGATTGCACGTACGCTGGTGGATTGTTCTTCGAAGCGTCTACGAAGTCGCAGTTGGAGCGCCAATCGGACGGCTGCCGAAAGAAGTCGCTAGGACGGCTAAATATGTCGTCCGAGAAGGAGATTGTATACATTGGTTGATACAGCTTGACGAGTACGGTTCGCTCACGAGCAGACCTCGTCTCAGCGAAATCAGTCGATAGTCGCGCTTGTGCGAGGGGCGAGCTGTAGCTGGCGGAGACACCTGCGGCGAAGACAGCTTCGTCGAAGCTGTTGACCGCCTCAACGTGGACGGCGACTTGGCCAGGCAACCATTTCAGCCCATCCGCCTCGCGCTGTATCGAAGCGATGGCTTCAGCAATGGTCGCTGAATTGGGAACAGCGACCTGTCTAGTTGGTGTTTGCAGTGCTAGATTGACGTTAAGCGTAATCGGCGCTCGTGGAATTGTAATCGGCTGGATTGAGCCAGATCGAACTGAATCGCTTGTGACGACCATTCCTGGCAGGACTGAACTTTGTTGGCCTCCGAGCAATAGAAGCTCTTCGAAGTTCTCGGCGATCTGCTTCCTGCGCCTGGTGCAGGTGAACTGCAGTGTGCCATCCTGCTTTATCTGTGTGACGGGAGCGTCCAGTATCTGACTGTCGGTAGGTGCTCGCGGGGGATGGAAAGTGGATGGTCGATGATTTCTCCGCACGATGATGTTGCCGCATTCGTGCCTTGAGGGCTAGCACGCTGCGTTAGGCCGTTCGGGGGCACGGTGGATTGAGCGGCGACTTGGCTAACCCATGTTAGCGAAATGATTGCACTGCAGATGGCGACTTTTGAGATGCGCTTGATGTGGACGCATTGATGCATCGCTGGTTCCCCTTGCTCGGTGCGGATGAACAGTTGCGAGTGTGTAATGTGTAATAGTCTGGTCGGTTCATGCGTTTGGATAAAACGCGGACATGGTAATGCGATGTTCTGTTCGGGCGCCGTCGGCGCCCAACGCGATGGTGAACTCGACGTTGCCCCCCCATAGCGTGCGACGAGCGCATCGCCTCGAGCGGTAAGGGACCGCCCGACAGATCATGTCGTCATCGATTGCCTCGACAGAACGGAGTGAAGGAAGCGAGGTGCGGTACAACCGAAGCGCGCCGTTGCTGACTCGATTCTTTAGGACGCGTGACGGCAGCTCTCCGAGATCTTTGCGGGCACGCTCGCGCACGAATCGCCGGCCACGCCGGCGTCGCCTACGTGTGCACCGTCTGGGGGACGGCACACTGCAACGCTTCGTTGAGCACGAGGACCCGCTCCAAGAGATGAAGTCGATCGAGATCCCCGCGTTTGCGCCTTGGCTCCGCCCTCGGATTGCCCCCGCGGGAACGAGCCGTGGCGCGCCCAACCGTAAAGACGATGAGTTCCGGCCTGGCGGATCACGACGCGTGGGGGCAACCTCAAGCGCACTAGCCAGGATGGGAATACAACGACGTCTCTGAGAGCATTGTCTCCCATGCAATGAGGTTCGAGCCACCATCGTGAAGCGCGACTCCGTATGAGGTCACCCGCGGTAAGTCCGATGCGCGCGCGCACTATTCGGTGGTCAGGCGTCGCGGCCGGCTCTAGAGACCGCGCAAGCGGCACCGTGCAGTATCTGTGCTGGCACTACGATGAGCAATACGGGCTTCCCCCTAGTCAATCGCGTCCGCCGCGACCTCAAGTGGGAGGCCTTCGCCACGCGCCGCCTCACACGTCAGCCATCGATTACAGCTTGCGAGCGGAAGGGGAGCGGCCTGCGCGGTGGCGTTGGATTTCTTGCCTATCGGCGCGGTATGGTGCGAGTGATGGCTCTCTTCTCGTCATGTTCGCGGGACGGTGGCTTTTCCAGGCAGGACTGCTGCGGGTCGACGGTGCGCCTTTCGGTTGGCGCTGGATCGTCGACGCGGTTCTGCTCGTGCTCGTGATGGACATCGCGATGTACGCCACCCATCGCGTGGCGCATTTTTCGCCGATCTATCGATTCGTCCACGAGATCCATCACCGCTACGACCAGCCGCGGCCGCTCACGACCTTCGTGCTCCACCCGATCGAAGTTTGCGGCGTCGGTGCGCTGTGGATCGCCGTTCTGTGCACGCATGCCTTCTCGCTCGGTGGCATGCTCCTCTACCTCACGACGAACACACTGTTCGGCACGCTCGGACACGTGGGCGTCGAGCCCCTGCCCGAGTGGTGGGCCAGGGTCCCCATTCTGCGTGGCATCGGGACGAGCACGTTCCACCCGCGTCATCATCAGAATCCGACCACGAACTTCGGCTTCTACACCGCGATCTGGGGTCGGCTCTTTACGACCCTCGACCCACACTACGCGTCGAACTTCGCGCGACTCGTCGCATCCGCCGAGAGGCACGCCGCGCAGCGCAGCGTCGAGGCAAACGAGTGAGGGCCACGGCGCCGGATCGACCCAGAGTACGTCCAGGCCGCCCAGGTCACTGAACTCTATCGAGCTCGCGCATGGGCAGCTTCGAGCATTGGCACCCGCAGAATCGCATCACCGCCACGTCACCTCGAAGAGGTGCTTGTTCTCGTCTTCGAAGTAGACGCGGCCGTGGCCTCCGATGGGATCGTCCGTCTTTCCGTTCGTCGTGTCGCGGTGGTCGTTGCCGAACGGGCTCTTCTGCTGGCGAAGGCGCTCGTCGACGGCGGCGAAGCGCTCGCCGTCGACGCGGAAGGCGAGGTGGGTGAAGTCCACTTTCTCCAGCGTCGTGAAGAGGATGAATTCGTCGTTGTCGAGGTCGACGCGGAACATCTCGTCGTCGATGCCCTCAGGCGTTGGCGCCGGGGCGCCGAGGATTGCGGCCAAGAACTCCGCCGCGCGTTTCGCATCCTTCGCGGCAATGCCCATGTGATCGACGTGCATCATGATGTTTCCCTTTCTTCTGAGATGGACTGATGGTCACGTGCTGCCCGAGGATCTCTCGTAGTCCTTTCACTCCGAACAGGTTTGTCACGAACGGTGTTCGTCATAGACCAAAGGAAAGCGCCCTTCGTTTCGGAGGCCGCACCTCAGCGACCTCGTTTCGTTCGCTTGGCAGCGCCTGAGCCGCGCGCGTCATCGCGGGCGCTGGGAGTCGGGCGGGCCGTCATGAGGACGCCATTGAGCATCACATCGATGCACCAACGGATGCGCTCGTCGCCGGTCCCTGCGAGGAGCTCGTCACGCGACGCGTGAATCATTGGAAAGTCTTCCTGGCGGGCTCCTCGAATGGCCGGAACGAGGGGCCCTTCGCGATGTCCGGGGTTCAACCCGTTGCCGTGCTCCGCGCCGATCGCCGTGCAATAAAGGAGCAGGAGATCGGCCGCCCAGGCCGCGCGACCGCGCTCCATCTCGCCTTCCTGGAACAAGCGAAGAAGGCTCTCGTAAATGCGTAGCGTGTTGGGGCCGACCGCGATCGTGTTGAGCGCCAGCTGCCCGAGGCCGGGCGTGTCGGAGAGCACCTTCACGTAAGAGCCGAGGAGCGAGCGCACGTTCTCTCTCCACCCGCCCTTGGTCCCACGGAGGTTGACCGCCCCAGCGCACGATCGAGCACCAAGGCTTGAAGCGCGTTCGAGTCGTCAACGTAGGCGTAGAGCGACGCCGCGCCCGTATCGAGGGCCGCGGCCACCTTCCGGAGGCCCATTCCTTCGACACCATCGCGCTTCAAGAGCTCCAGCGCCGTGCCCACGATGAGCTCGCGACTGAGCGGCGTCTTGACCGGTCCGCCCCGACGACTCTGGACATCGCGCGCCGCGAACGGATCCTTGGCTCCCATGCCGAAAACAGTATTTGTCGCGAACAGTGTTCGTCAAGGCGGGCCCCAACGCTCTGTGCGACGTTTGGGGCCGAGCGGAAGAGCTACGAACGGCTTTCGTGGAGGCGGGCGCGCATATAGGCAACGGGCGCGTCGTTGAGATCGCCGCCGGAGGGAGCGTCGTCCTCCGTGCCATCCCGAGCCGCTGGATTCCGTTCTAGCGAATCGTGAAGCTGCGTCCGACAGTAACCGGCGGGCCCTCCGCGAACGGCTTGATTCGCGAGGCCTTGAATCGCTCCAAGATGCATGGGGCGGCCGCTGTACCAATGAAGGGGTTCAGCTTGCCGTCCAGCGTCGTCTCGTCGAGCCTAGCGTCGACCACCGTTCCATCCGCCCCGAACATCACGCTGACGTGGCCGACGCCGGTGGGAACGCCAGATGTCTTGCACGGTTGCACATCAACAGCCAGCGCGGTTGCCGCGCTCCCGCGATCGAACCCGCGCGCTTCGGATGCCTTGGCCGCTTCGTATGCCTTGGCCCCTGGCTCCATCGGACTCTCGACACGCGCCCGGGTAGGTCCGCAGCAGACGAGACCGACCAGGAGCAGTGACTCGCGGAAGCGCATCACACCTTCCTATCACGACTCCTTTGCGAGCGTTCGACGACGAGCCGTCTCACGAAGGCGTGGAACTCCCCCGTTCCAGCTCAGGATAGAGATCTGTCCGCATGCGTGCGGCGCGACGGGATGTCTTTCGGGGACTCGTCTGACACGCAGCGAAGGATACACGTTGCGCTCGGCACGCGAAGTCACCGAAACGGCCGAAACGACTCGAGACAGGCCCCGATAGTTCTCACAAGGTTGAGCGCGGGCGGGCCGAACGAAGTATCTCTGGGAGTGCCATGAGCGTTGCTCGGACACTTTCTGCGTTCTTCGCCTTCGCCTTCGCGGTCGCCGCGGTCGCTTGTTCTCCCTTCTCGGGCGGGACGTGCGAGGACAACGAGAGTTGCGCCGGCGCTGACGCAGGCACGGCGGGCGCGGAAGGGGACGCAGGGAACTCGATCGTGGTCCCCGTGAATTGCGACTTGGCGAAGTCGATCGGCGACTCGCCCGCGTGCGTCAGCGACGAGGTCGGCATCTTCGTTTCGCCGTCGGGAAGCGACGACGCGAGCGGCAGGAAGGCCACGCCGCTGAAGACCATCGCCGCGGCCGTCGAGCTGGCGGCGTCGCGCAAGCTTCCGCGTGTCTACGTCTGCGAAGGGACGTACGACGTGCCTTTGGAGGTGAAGAGCGCGGTGAGCATCCTTGGCGGCCTGACGTGCAATTGGGAGCCCGTTCCCAAGGCTCGGCCGAGGATCACGCCGCCCGTCGGACCGGCCCTTCGCGTCGTCAAGGTGGCCAGCCCCATCGCCTTCGAAGATCTCGACGTGACCGCGGGGGCCGCTGCGAATGCGCCTGGGGCGTCGGCCATTACGGCCTTCGTGTCCGAGTCGACGGCGGTCGCGTTTCGTCGCGTGAACCTGAAGGCGGGCGCGGCCAGCGCTGGCCCGAAAGGGGAAGCTCGGTCGAACTACTCCGCCGCGGCGACCGAGGGCGGGAGCACGAGCTCGGGAACCCCCGGTGCAGGTCCGACGTGCTCGTGCATCGACGGCACGAGCTCGAGGGGCGGAATGGGCTCCTCCGGGCCTGGGCCGGGCATTGGTAGCGGCTCGTCACAGCCCCAGGTCGGTATTTCGAATGCGGGATCGTACAGCACCGGCAGCTGCACGCCTGGAGGCGTCGGCGCGAACGGCAACGCCGCTCCCGAACGGATTGCGCAGTCCGCGGGCGTGCTCGGTGCGCTCGGCTGGGACTCGAGCTCCATCGCCCCGAACGCGAATAGCGGCAATGGTTCCCCCGGCCAGGGAGGCGGCGGAGGGGGAGGGCACACGGACCGTAATGTCGGAGGCGGCGGCGGTGGTTGTGGCGGCTGCGGCGGCGCAGGCGGCGCGCCAGGCACCAACGGCGGATCGAGCTTTGCGCTCTTGTCGTTCAACTCCGGCGTGACCATCGAGGCAGGCTCTCTCGTCACCAGTGAGGCCGGAGCCGGCGGCGCGGGCGGCGACGGTCAGAACGGTCAGAGCGGCGCTTCGTTTGGCTACGGCGCATGCAACGGTGGCTACGGAGGCAGCGGCGCGGGCGGCAACGGCGGCGGGGGCGGGGCCGGCGGCCACTCGGTGCCGATTGGATTCGTGGGCACCGAGCCGACCGTCACCGGCGCAACTCTGACCCCAGGCTCGGCGGGAGCCGGAGGTGCTGGCGGACTGCGAGGCGCAGGCCCTGGCAATGCTGGTTCGAGCGGCGCGCCCGGCCCCAGCGGGAAATCGCAGGGCACGCTCGGTCTCTAAAGTCGGCGACGGATTCGTGAGCGGTGGTGACAGCGACTCGTCTGACAAGCAGCGAAGGACACACGTTTCGCTCTGGACACGAAGTCACCGAGACGGCCGAAGCGGTTCGCCACAGGGGCAGAATTTTCTCACAAGGTTCAGCGCGGCCGAGCCGAACGAAGTATCTCTGAGAGAGCCATGCGCGTTGCCCGCACGCTTTCTGCCTTCGTCGCTGTCGCGGCCGCCGTCGTCGGCGTCGCTTGCTCTCCCTTCTCGGGCGGGACGTGCGAGGAGAACGAGAGTTGCGCGGCCGGTGACGCGGGGGCGGAGGGGAACTCCGTCGCGCTCCCTCCAAATTGCGACTTGGCGAAGTCGGTCGGGGACTCGCCGGCCTGCGTCGACGACAAGGTCGGCATCTTCGTTTCGCCGTCGGGCGACGACGATGCGAGCGGGAGGAAGGCCACGCCGCTGAAGACCATCGCCATGGCCATCGAGCTGGCGACGTCGCGTAAGCTTCCCCGCGTCTACGTCTGCGAAGGCACGTACGACGTGCCCTTGGAGGTGAAGAGCGCGGTGAGCATCCTTGGCGGGCTGACATGCAATTGGGAGCCCGTTGCGAACGCTCGGCCGAGGATCACGCCGCCCGTGGGGCCTGCCCTCCGCGTCGTCAAGGTGACCGGCCCCATCTCCTTCGAAGATCTCGACGTGACCGCGGGCGCCGATGCGAATGCGCCTGGAGCGTCGGCGATTGCCGCCTTCGTGTCCGAGTCGACGGCGGTCGCGTTTCGTCGCGTGAACCTGAAGGCGGGCGCGGCCATGGCGGGCCCGAACGGCGAAGTTCGGTCGAACTACACAGCCGCGGCGACCGCGGGCGGAAACGCGAGTGGGGCTGGCCGCGGTGCGGGTCCGACGTGCATCTGCGTCGATGGCACGAGCTCGACGGGCGGGCCCGGCTCCTCCGGCGCTGGGCCGGGCATCGGGAACGGCTCATCGTCGCCCCCTGTCGGTGAGCCAAATTCGGGGTCGTACGGCAGCGCCGCGTGCAGCGCTGGGGGCCCCGGCGCGAATGGCAAGGCCGCTCCCGAAGGGACAGCGCAGTCCGCAGGCGTGCTCGGTGCGCTCGGCTGGGACTCGAGCTCCGTCGCTGCGAACGCGAATCGCGGCGATGGCTTGCCCGGCCAGGGCGGCGGCGGAGGGGGATCGCGGACGGACCGCTCTGTCGGGGGCGGCGGTGGTGGTTGTGGCGGCTGTGGTGGCGCGGGCGGCGCATTCGGCACGAACGGAGGATCGAGCTTCGCGCTCTTGTCGTTCAACTCCGGCGTGACCATCGAGGCAGGCTCTCTCGTCACAAGTGCGGGCGGCGCGGGCGGCGCGGGCGGCGACGGCGAGAACGGTCAGAGCGGCGCCTCGTTTGGCTACGGCTCATGCAACGGCGGCCCCGGAGGCAGCGGCGCGGGCGGCAACGGCGGCGCGGGCGGCAACGGCGGCCACTCGGTGCCGATTGGATTCGTGGGCACCGAGCCGACCGTCACCGGCGCAACGCTGACCTCGGCCCCGGCGGGCGCCGGAGGCGCTGGCGGACTGCCAGGCGCAGGCCCCGGCAACGCCGGCTCGTCCGGCGCGGCCGGCCCCAGCGGAAAATCGCAGGGCACGCTCGGTCTCTAGGGGGGACCGACAGTTCGCTGTCGCCCCGATCAGCGCCAGGTCACCTCGAAGAGGTGCTTGTTCTCGTCTTCGAAATAGACGCGGCCGTGGCCTCCGATGGGATCCTCCGTCTTTCCGTTCGTCGTGTCGCCGTGGTCGTTGCCGAACGGGATTTTGCGCTCGCGAAGGCGCTCGACCACGGCGGCGAAGCGCTCTCCGTCCACGCGAAACGCCAGGTGCGTGAAGTCGATCTTCTCCAGCGTCGTGAAGAGGATGAATTCGTCGTTGTCGAGGTCGACGCGAAACATGTCGTCGTCGATGCCCTCCGGCGTCGGCGCGGGCGCACCGAGGATCGCGGCCAAGAACTCCGCTGCTCGTTTCGCATCCTTCGCTGCAATGCCCATATGATCGACGTGCATCATGATGTTTCCTCTCCTCTGATCTCAGCGCGCTCGTTTCGTTTGCTTGGGTGAGCGCGCGCCGAGCGCGGAGTCGCGGGCGCTGGGCGTGGGGCGTGCCGTCGTGAGGACACCATTGAGCATCACGTCGATGCACCAGCGGATGCGCTCTTCGCCGGTGCCCGCGAGGAGCTCGTCACGCGAAGCGTGAATCATCGGGAAGTCTTCCTCGCGCGCGCTTCGAATGGCCGGAACGAGGGGCCCTTCAGGATGCCCGGGGTTCAACCCGTTGCCATGCTCGGCGGCGATCGCCGTGCAATACAAGAGCACGAGATCGACCGCCCAGGCGGCGCGGCCGCGGTCCATCTCGCCTTCCTGGAACGAGCGAAGAAGGCTCTCGTAGATGCGTAGCGCATTGGGGCCGACCGCGATCGTACGGAGCGCCAGCTGCCCCAGGCCTGGCGTGCCTGCGAGGACCTTCACGTACGAGCCGAGGAGCGAGCGCACGTTCTCTCTCCACCCGCCCTTCGCCGCACGGTGGTTGACCGCACCGAGCGCGCGATCGAGCACCAAGGCTTGAAGCGCGTTGGAGTCGTCGACATAGGCGTAAAGAGACGCCGCCCCCGTATCGAGGGCCGCGGCAACCTTACGGAGGCCCATTCCTTCGATACCATCGCGTTTCAAGAGCTCCAGCGCCGTGGCCACGATGAGCTCGCGGCTGAGCGGCGCTTTGACCGGCCCCCCTCGACGACTCTGCACATCCCGCGCCGCGAACGGGTCCTTGGCTCCCATGCCGAAAACAGTATTCGTCGCGAACAGTGTTCGTCAAGGCGTGCGGGGCCCGCCGCGCGTCTACGACGCCTTCCACGGAAGCGACATGGCCCGAAATTTCTCACGAAGTTCAGCGCGGGCGCGCCGAACGAAGGCTCTCGGAGAGAGCCATGAGCTCTGCTGGGAGCCGACCGGACGATGGCTCGACCCGATCAGCGGATCGCGGGGATGTCGTTGAGCGGTTTGGTGGCCATGCCGGCGGGGAAGCCGTAGCTCGCGAAGGAGTCCCAGCCCCAGACGGTGAGGGCGAAGGGGCCCTTGCTCGAGGCGCGGTGGACGCCGTTGTCGCAATCGCCCTGGGGGAACGAGTTTCTTACCAGATCGACATAAGCGACTTCGTAATCGGTATTTCCGATCGTTTGCCAACCCTGCACCGTGCCGAGGCAGTCGAGCTGGACGTCGTCGCGATTGCCGTCGTTGCGCCCGCGCACGAAGACGAGGTTCGTGTTGGAGTAGGTAGGGTCGGTCAGAAACACGTAGGACGAGAGGTACTGGCCGACGGGGATCACGTTGACCATCTCGGGATCGCCGAGATCGCTGTTCACGTAGCTCGCACCGGTCATGTACGCGGCGACGTAGATTGGATGGGCGGCGTCCTGGCTCTTCACGACGAAGGGGCCGGGAGACCAGAACTCAGCCCACTTTCCGCGATCGAGCGTGGTGGGGGCACCTTCGACCGGCGGATCGTAGGTGAGCCTCGTTCCGTCGGCCGCTGCGAGGATCCTCCACGGCGTCTGTTCGGGAGCGGCGCGATCGCGGTAGCGCGTGGCGACGTAGGCGTCGCCGAAGAGACGGATCGGCGGGATGTGCTGGTGGAGCGTATCGCAGAATTCGATCGGATTCGGGACGTACGCGCACGTCGCGCCGGCGACGACGGAGACCGGTTTGTCGGACTCGACGGCGGTGCCGTTCGCCTCCTGGGACTGGGTGAACTGGAGGAACTGCCCCGCGCCGAGGACGTATTCGCCGGTCTCGCCGCGTTTGACTGGAGGACGGCCGGCAACGCTCGCGAGATCGGTCGTCGGCCGGATTTTGACGTGGGTCTCGTCCTCACGCGCGAGGATCTGAAAGTAGGTTCCTTCGCTCGCCTCGGTCGCGAGGTTGCCGAGCGAGTATCCGTCCATCGCGAGGTTCTCGGTTCCCCACACGGACGTGGGAAGAAGAAGCGAGCTGCTCGGGATGAAGCTCGTGGCCCCTCCGTACGGATAGATGTCGTACGCGACGACGGGGGCGGATGACCGGATGCGGAACGTCTGCCCGACCCCGCTTCCGCGCACGGCGGCGGAGGAGAGGACGCCCGCGCCGACCGCCGAGGGGCATGGAACATAGAGATCCGGAGTTTCGACGTCGTGAGCCGGAGGCTTGGGCTCCATCGCCAGAAAGAGGATTGCGAGCTCGTCCTTCGGCAGCTTGCCTTCGGGCAAAGTCTCGTATTGGATATTCTTGCCTCGACCGCGCGGAATACGGAAATAGCTCGAGGAGATGGGCTTTCCATCGTATTCGACTTCGAGCTCGACGGGAGCGTTCCAGGTATTGGCGACGAGCACCGCGTAGCAGCTCGCGTCGTTGCGCGCGCCCTTCCAGCCGTCGAACGAGAACGCCGACGGCTTCGCGGCGTAGTACTCACAGCCGATCGAGCTCTGCTCGCGCGAGGCCGCTTCGCATCCCGGGACGCAGGCGCCATGCAAGCACGACGCGTACGCTCCGCAGGCCGTGACGACGTCGCCCCGGCAGTCGACGACCGACCGACCGTCCTCGGCGCAGCGGGGCGTGCAGTCCTGCGCGAACGTTGGGGGACCTGCGCCGGCGCCGGTATCGGCGTCCTTCGCGCAGGCAGCGGCGACGAGGAGCGCCGCGATAAAACAGGGAGCGAATCGATGGATCCTGGCGCGGATCATTTGGCTTTCCTTTGAAGCGCGACGCCTTCGCCGACGACGAAGATTTCGCCGGCGGCCGTCTCCGCGATCGCGATCAGGTGCGCCGTCAGCGGCGCATCGTTGTAGACGAGACGTACGTTCTTCCACGCCGTTCCGTCGAAGCGGGTGATACGTCCGACGTGGCCGACCGCCCAGATCTCGTCCTTCGAGCGAGTCAAGAACGCGCGGAGCGGAACGCGCGGCTGGTAGGGATCCGCCGCCCAGTCCTCGTCGGCACTGCTGCTCGGAGTGACCCGAACGAGGCCGTTCGGAGAAGCCCAGAAGCGCGCGCCGGTCGGCGCCGCGGCTCCGGCGAGGACGATCGGGTCGCCCCATGGAAGGAGGTCTGGAGAAACGCTGCGGAACGTCCACGTTGGAGCGCCCGCCTCGCCGGCCGTGCGATGGCCGACGTATCCGAGCTTCCCGAGTGCTGGATCCTGGGTCTTACCGCCGACGTACAGGTCCTCTGGACCCGTTCCCCAGATGGATTCGAAGTCCCCGTTGGCGTCGGTGGTTTCTTGAATCAAGCCGCCGTCGCGATCGGAGCGGAAGATGCCTCCCTGGGCGCCAGCGATCCACGTCTCTCCCTGAGCGTTCGACCAGACCGCCGAGAGAGGTTTGTCGAAGACCGTGGTCGTGAACGTCGTTCCATCGCCACGTACGATCACGGGAGTGGCGTCGTCGAGCGTCGCGCCGACCGCGATGAGCTTGCCAGGAGCCTCCGATGTCATCGAGTAGAGCTCGATGCTGCGCTTGCCGGCGCCCTCGCCGAGCGCAGGAGCGAAGACAGGCTTCCAGCCACCGTCCTCGAAGCGCATGAGCTGCACGGTGGCGGTGTCCACAGTGTAGACCCCGTTCGCGATCGCCCAGGCGCCGAGGATGGGGGCGACGTGCACACCGGCGAAGATCCAATCGGTAAATCCGTAAGCCGCCGCATTGGGAAGATCGACGAGACAGAAGTCGTCGCTGCACCGAGAGGGCGGTGCACCGGGGCCGCGAGCGTCACCGGCGTCGCCCGCGTCCGGCTGAACGAGGTCGGGCAGCCCCCCGTCGGCCTTGCGCTCGACGTCCTCGTGACCGCCGCTGGCCTCGTTGCCGGCGGCGCAGGCCGCGAAGATCAGCAGGGGCAGCGCGACCGAGCCCAGCGCCATTCGAGTCGTGACCACCTTCATTGGGCTCTCCGTGTCGTCGAGCGAAGGAGGGCGCCTTCTCCGGCGATCCACACGTCGTCACCCGTGCCGGTGACGGCATAAAATCGCGGATGCTTGTCGGGGGCGTAGGGGATATCGACAAGCGCCCAGGACTTGCCGTCCCAATGGAGGATCGTGCCGTTATCGCCCACCACCCAGACATCGTCGGGGCGCGAGCCCCAAACTCCGTAGAGCTCACGAGCAACGGGTGACTGGACGGTCATCCACGCGCTTCCTGTCCAATGCCGGATGACTCCCTCGACGCCAACGGCCCAGATGTCATTGCCATCGAACCCCCAGAGCGGATTGAAGCGCAGAAGCGAGCTCGAGTTCATTTCCTCGAGGCGGATCCGATCCGGCGGACCGCCGTCGCCTATCGGGCTCGTGTCGGTGCGGAAGATCTTCCCGTCATCGCCGGCGAACCACTGTCGCTCGGCGTTCTCGATCCAGACGGCGCGGTACCTGAGGCAGCGGCGCTCCGATGCGCCCATCGGGCACGGTGGAGAGATCGCTGTCCATGCGGGAGCGCCGCCCTCGGGGCCCGAGCCGTAGCGCCAGATGTTGTCTGGCTGAGGCGGATCCCTGCTGAAAATTTCGACGGGCGCGCCGACGGCGACAAGCTCCGCGTCGCGCGCGGCGATGGCGTCGATCTTCGCGAGGAAGCCCCCGTCGAACGCCTCGGCGCTGCCGTCCTTCTCGAGGTTCAGTTGAAGCAGCTCCTGCCCGCTGCTCGCTCCCCAGACCGTGCCATCCGGAGTGCCGGCGACGCCGAAGATCCCCGCCTTGGTATTCGTAGGGATCTGCTTCCAATCCTTGCCATCGAACTTCACCGCGAACCCGCGAAGGCCGACGCCCCAGACCTCGGCGGCGCTTCTCGCCCACAGCGCGAGCACCACATCGTCCCGGCCGGGAAAGGCGACGCGGCAGAACGCGTCGGTGCACTCGGGCGCGGTCGTCGCGTCGGCGTCGGCGTCGGCCTCGGCGTCGACCGATGCGGCCGAGCCAGGTCCAGCGTCGACGTCCGGGCCGGCATCCGTCGAAGAGGAGCACCAGAGATGCGACGAGGCGACGGCGACAAGCCCCATGCTCGTGAGCAGAAACCGCACTCTCACTGGGCACCTCCGCTGTTGCATGGCGCCATCAAGCAGACTCCGCCGACGCAAGGCTGTCCGAAGGCGATATCGCATTGGGTCCCGCAGCCGCCGCAGTTTTGAGGATCGGCAGCGACGTGCGTCTCGCAGCCATTCTCCGACCGACCGTCACAATCGGCGTAGCCGCTCGGGCACTTCAGCTCGCACCGTCCGACATTGCACACGCCAAGAACCCGGGGCGGATTGTTCGGACATCGGTGACTGCAGGCTCCGCAGTTGAAGATGTCCGTGGAGAGATCGGCGCAGTAGACCTGCCCATCCTCTTGCGTTTGACACAGAGTCTCCGCCGGCTTGCATTCGCACTTGCCGTTGAAGCAAGTCTGGCCGGGAGCGCATTTCCTTCCGCAGGCGCCGCAGTTCAGCGGATCGCTGAAGGTCTCGATCTCGCAGCCGTCCTTCCGCAGATCGTTGTTGCAGTCGTCCCAACCCCAATCGCATTTGACTGTCGCGCATTCGGCGTCGCCGCATCCGACGTAGGTATGAGGATAGGGCGGGGCGTCGACCGGCAGGCACGCGCGGTCGCAGGCTCCGCAGTGCTCGTCGTTGGTCTTCAGGTCCACGCACCTTCCGGTCTCACAGTTCCCGCAGGCGGTGAATCCGGGAGGACATCCGCAATTGCCCTTGATGCAGGCGACTCCAGCCGGGCACTTGATCCCGCAGCCTCCGCAGTTGCTCTCGTCGCACAAGTTCGATTCGCAGCCGTCCGCGACGTCGTTGTTGCAGTCCAAGAAGCCATCTCGCGCAAAGCATTGCATTTGGCATTTGCCGGACTGGCAAAACCATTCTGCGTGCAACGCATCAATGATGGCTTGCCCTTGCGGACATTTTATTCCGCAAGATCCGCAGTTTGCATTGTCGATATCGAAATTCGTCTCGCACTCGAAGGTGTCGCTCGAGCACGTGGCGTACGGCACGGGACAATCGCGCGACTTGCAGAGCGGAGTGAAGGTGTTCGCGTCCGGCTCGAGCTTCCCGCCGTCGTCGGAGAAGAGCGGTCCTCCGCCATCGCCCTTCGAGAGCGCATCGCCGAGCTCCCGCTCATGGCGCGTGCAACTGACCAAGCCGAGCCCGATGGTCAACGAGAGTGCGACGATGCTCGAGAGTAGCGGCTTCGATGTACGATGGTTCACGGCGTCCCGTCCTGATCGAGCGAGCGAACGATGGCTTCGACGCGGCGGCTGTAGAGCTCCGATGGATGCGCATTCAAGAAGGCTTCACCGAGCCGCTTCGCGGCGGCGCGGTCGCCCACTTTGGCGAGCGAAGAGACGCGAAGAACGGTCGCCTCTGCCTTGAAGGCGGGCGCGGGAAACCGCTTCTCGTAGTCGTCGAGCACCGCCAGCGCGCCATGCGCGTCCCCCTGACGGAGCTTCGTGCGGGCTCTGTCGATGAACTTCATTTGCTCGGCGGTCGACACTTCGTCCGTCGCCGCCTTCTTCTCCGCGGGCCTCTCGCCTGCACGCGACGCGGTCGCGCTCGAGGGAGAGGCGCGGACTACGCTCGGCGCATTCGGCAGATCATCGAGCGTCACGACGGGGGCCGGGGTCGTGGTGTCGGCGACCGTCGGCGCGGGGCCGACCTCGACCGGCTTTGCGGCGGTCCCGCCGGCCGCGGCCGACGGTTCGGAGGCAGACGGAGCCGGCAAGCTCGAAGAGCCATAGGCGAAGATCCCCACCGAAGCGGCGACGAGCGTGATGACGCCGAGCCCCTTCACGAGCGGCGTCACGCGCGTCGTTCGGACGACGGCGGCATCGGCGTGGGCAGCAGCGCCCGCGCCCCACTCGACGAGCGTGCGGTACCTGTCATCCGGCATCTCGTCCTCGGACGCCGAAGCGAGCAGTCGCCGCGCGACGTCCGATCCGCCGTCCTCTTGAAGACGGACGATCCGTTTCTCGGAGCTCATTTCTGTTTCACCTTGGAGGCAGCGAGAAGCTCGAATTCTTCACGGGCGCGTCGAAGACGCGACGTGGCGGTCCCCACCGGGATCGCGAGGTACTCGGCGATCTTGGGCAGGCTGGCTTCCTCGAACTCGTGGAGGACGAAGACGACGCGAAGGCTCTCGGTCATTTCGTCGAGGATCTCGTCGAGCACGCGGCGTGCGTAGCTGCGGTCGAGGAGGTCGTCGGCCGTGGGCGTTGGGTCCGACAACGTCTGCACGTCCTCGTCGTCGAGCGGCCGCTCGGGCTTGCGCGTGCGCTTTCGGCGCACGTGGGCGGCGACGTTCATCGCCGTGCGAAACAGGAACGCCGTCTCCGCGCCGGGTTGGATGTCGTCGAGGCGAAGAGACGCGACGACGAAGACCTGTTGAACGGCGTCCTCGAGCAAGGACTGCGGGACCCCTAGCCGGCGCAGATTCCGCCAGAGAAATCGCCCATGCGCTTCGATGAGCGTGCGAAGTCGTACCCCGCGCGACAGGCGCTCGCTCGCCGAGGACTGCGACGACTCTTCGGTGGCCAATGTCGGCACCGGGAGGGCAGCGGAAGACGAGACTTCGATGCGCACCCCGATAGAATTCCCAGGCCGACGCCTACCGATCACTCACCTCAATCAAAATGAAGGATCGGACCGGCGGCGAGCCAGGTAACGACGGCCGGAGTGCTGTAAAGCACGTTGTTCGGCCGGAGGATGACGTCGTCGCGGGTGAACGGGACGAGGATGCCGGCTTCAATCTCGATCCCCAGACGTGGGAGGGGACGAAAGCCGGCGCTCATGACGGCGCCAGCCCCGACCCACGGACCGGTGAAGCTGACCGGATTCAGCGCATGCGTTGCGGAGCTGGAGAACGCGCCGCCCTCGCCGACACCACAAAGCGCGAGCGAAAGTCCGAGCGTCTGAGTGAAGCACAGCCTCGCGCGCATGACGAGCCAGCTCAGATCCGCCTGACCGGCCTCGCGGCTCACCGAGCGTTGCCAGACGGCGCCCTCGATCCGGAGGGCGAGCCGCCCCTCGAGGAACGGCGGCCGAAGCTCGGAAAATAAGCTGGCTCCGAGCGCGAGGCCTTGGACCTCGACAACGACGACGTGTGCGCCCATCGACGTCACGGTCCTCCTCGGCGGCCCAGCCGCCTTGTCGGGACGTCGCGGCGGAGATGGAGATGGAGGAGATGGAGAGCGGACAATCGGGAGAGCTGGAGCGGAGTCGGCCACAGGCTCCAGCGGCGGCTCTGGGGGCGGTTCCTTCGGCGCGCTCTTGAGGGCTCCCTCTTCCATCGCGAGCACCAGCGCCAAGGCGAGGGCCGCCGTGACCTCGGTGCATGTGCGGGCAACCACCCTGCGCGGCGGTAGACGCTCGCCGCGGGATGTCACGAGCTCGAGCTCGCCGCGAGCCGCGCCTCCGCGCTGCTCCGCCCGAACGATCAGCGTCGGCGCTCCCTCGCTCTCCTGGACGCGGCGGAGGAGCTCGCTCGTGCGCGACGTCACCTCCGTCCAGAATTTTGCTTCGTTCGTGCACGATGCTGGCGAGTCGACCACCAGGTGAACAGGGATGGTCTCGCCATCCTGTACGGTGGCCGCTTTGCTGTCGTCTTTCGCAGCGGCTCCTCGCGCGACGACGACCAGGCCTAGGATCCACGCATGCGATCGTGCGAGGCCTCGGAGACGGTGGCACCTTCGCCACCCACGCTGGGACGTTCGCACGACCGACCGAGCATACTCGATCGTTCCTCGCCGTTGGGCTTACTCACGAGAACTCCGCCGTGCGCGCAGGTATCGCGCAGGCGCAGGCGATGGTGCTCCTCACCGTTTAAGAATCCAAGGGACCGACCACAGCCGTTCGTTGTTCGCGGCGCGCCGTAGCTGGCGCGGGCCTGCGCGAGAAATGTCTCGAGATGCTCGCGCACGAGCTCATGCAGGAAGGTCTCGCTCGGCCGCCGCGCGGAGCCCTGACCAATGAGCATCCGATTCGTCGGCACATGTGACCGCTTCGGCGTAACCGGAAAGTCGTCGGGGGTACATCCGCCATTGGGCACGCGCGACGCGGAACGGAGGGCGCGGAAGATCGCGGCGTCATTCCCATTCGAGCCGCATGTCTCGAGAGCCCTCTACGAGGAATGGCGATCTCCGTCGACGCCTCGTGCGCGTCGCATTGAACTGCAAAAAACGATGAACGAGCGATACGGTACCGTGGCCATTCCTGACGGAGCCAAAGAGCTATGACGATGCGTTATTTCCTCGAACGCAACGATGCGTCCGGCGACCACGATCGTCTATCGCGTCCACGAGACGAACGACGGGGTCTGGGGAGATGTCTGGGTATGGGACCACTGGGAGGAATGGCCCACGGCGCATCAGGTCCTTCTTGATCAATCGTATGCGAAGGAAGTCTCCGAGCAGGACGCTTTCGCGATCCTCGATGTTCTGTCTCGGCGGCCGAAGCGCTCGCGGTGACAGGGCCGCTGATTACTTCGTCGGTTCCCCTAGCGCTCGCCGCAGGCGGTTCCACATGTCTTCGCTGCCGAGTCCTTCGAGTGCTCGTTCGAAACCGTGTTGCTCGGTGCGGTACATCGCGAGCTTGTCGGGCCGATCGCGTCCGGCTTCGACGTTGGCGATTCGATCGGCGAGCTTGAGGTAAGCCGCCCGTGGCGTGGCGCGGATCTTTGCGTAAGCGCTGGCGTTGCGTTCCTTGCGTGTCGCGCCGATCCCGGTGACCGCCCAAACGAGCTCGTCGACGTCGGCGCCGAACCGCGTGCGAAGTTCCTCTCGTGAAGTGGCAGTGTCCTCGAGCACGTCGTGCAGCCACGCAGCAACCGCGAGGTCGCCTTGGATGTCGAACGAGCGTAGGACCTCGCGGACTGCGTCGAGGTGAAAGACATACGGCCGGTCTCCATAACGTTGGGTGGCATGGCGGGCCTCCGCGAGCGCGCGCGCATCCCGTTCGAGCTCGTCGCTATCGACAGTCGCCATGGCGCCCAACCTACCACGGAGACCGACAGTCATTGCAGCGCACGGGCCCCCGTCACTGCCTCTCTAGGGTTGTGCCTCCACCCGCGCGTCTTCGCCACGTCTTTGGTGACGTGCACTGACGCGCGCGATTTCGCGCAACCTCCTCGGCGCGTCGGCCGATGGGCCGGGCATGGCTGGACCTGGCGAGGTCACGGAGAGTCGAGCGCGCCGCTGGCAGGATACGTTCGAGCCAAGCGCGCCGCGCGAGAGCGCGAAGAGCGACAAGGTCCGCACGGAGGCGCCTTGGTCGAAGGACCTTTCGGCGGTTGGTGGAGGGGCGTCGGCCGCGAGCGTCGCGTTTGCGTCGGCACAGTCGAGTGCGGCTCGCTCGTCCTCGTCCGCGTCGTTGTCGATGGTCGCGCCCGAGATCGCGGCCGTCGTCCATCCAGAGCGACGGTTCAGCGAGCTCTCGGGACTGACGAACGAGATCCTCCGGCTCGAAAGCGAGTCTGTCGCTGGACACGCGCCCGCCATCACGAGCGCGGTGAAGGCGAGGCTCGCGTCTCTGCGCGCCGAGTGGACGACGATGGCCGAGCGCGCTGGCATTGCGCCGCCGCAGGCACGCCTCGATCCAACCACGGCCACGTCCAAGGAGGTGGCGCGCGCTTATCTCTGGACGCACGCAGGCGGCGGCGTCCCGCGTAGCGAGCTCGAGGCCGATGGAGGCGCGGCGTACCTTCGGAGCGTTCGCGACGCGACGATCCTGCAAACCAAGGGATTCGATGCGCTCGTCGATCTTTACCGCGCTGAGCCGAACGTCCAGAAGGATCTGCTACGCCGCGAGCTCGCACGTCTCCACGACACGAGGCCTGCGAGCGAGAGTGACTCCGTCGACTTCCTCGCGGCAAGGCGCCGTCAGCTCGTCGCCGGCGCCGCCTTGGCGACGACCGTCGCGGAGCATGAGGCTGCTCGCACGCAAAAGACCATCGGCCTCGACGGTGTCGTCAGCACGGCGGAGGGCGTCGAGGCGTACGAGCGCGAGCAAAAGCTCGCGGCCGCCAATCCCGGGTCGACGCTCGGAACGCTTCTCGCCGTCTGGCTCGGCAACGGCGACGTGCAGCGGATGCGCGCCGCCGGCGGCGTCGGCAACGCGGTGGAAGGCGTCGCGGGCGGCGCTGGCGTCCTCATCGAGGCTCACCGGACGGATCGGAGAGCCCCGAAACCTACCGACAAGCGGCCCGCTTACCCGGCGGGCGCTCCCCGGGCGGGCTCGGCCAACGCGCCGGCAAGAACCTCGACGGCACCGGCCGCCAAAGTTCACGACATCCGCGGCTTCAACGAAGCAGGTACGCTCAAGACAACGCCGATGCTGAGCGAATTTCACGGTGAGGATGTGCCAGGAAACAAGATCTGGGAGGGCAGGCAGGTTGGCTATTGCAGAACCGCTGCCGAGCGAGCGCGATTCAAGCTGGAGATCCGTGACGTCAACGTCGGCGGAAAACTCGAGAAGCGCCTCGTCGACGCCGACGGTCAGCCATTCGACACGCGTTCGGCAAACTCGCACGGTGGTCGGCACGCCGCGATATTCGTCATGAATGCGCGCGGAGAGATCTTCGCATCGAAGGTCCAGGAGCCAGGGATATTTCATCACTCGACACTGGCGGGGGGCTTGCCCGTCGCCGCTGCCGGTGAGCTCACGGTGATCGACGGCAGGCTCGTCTCCATATCAAACGCGAGCGGTCATTATATGCCCGACGCAAGCTACACAGACCAAGCGCTCACAACACTCAAGGCACAAGGCCTGGAGATTTCGGGCGTGGAAGTTAGAAACAAGGAATCCGGCACGTCACACTTGGTGCCGTGAGAGGGAACGATGACGACGACGCGCTGGCAAGCTCTCCTACGAGCACTGACGTACCACGCAATCATGTGTCGCGATCCGATGGGGGAGGTCGGCGGCGCACTCTACATCGTGAAGACGAAGGCCCTTGGAGGAACGAAAGATGAATACCTCGAGGCCATTCGCCTTGGCCTCGCGAGCGACGTCGACTTTGCGAAGCTCTACCATCTCAACCACTCAGACGCGACCGCACGCGCCTTTCTCCGAGCCGTGGAAGCCGACCTTCTCGCCGGTACTCCTGCCCCTCGCTAAGCAATCCATGACGACGAGACGGCAGTCGCTTCTGCGCGTGCTCACGTATGGCGTGTGCATGAACTACGACCCGATGGATGGCGTTGCCCACGCTGCGCGGATCGCTCGCAAGGGCGCACTCGGAGCAGCGAAAGACGAATACATCGAGGCGATTCGCATCGGACTCGCGAGCGACGTCGACCTTCAGAAGCTCTACGTTCTGAATCATTCGGACGCGATCTCGCGCGCCTTTCTGCGCGCCGTGGAAGCCGCGCTCGTCGCCGAGCCGCCTGCGTGAAGCGGCGTGGAAACTGCCACGTCACATGTCGTGCCATGAGGGGAAGGATGACCAGCACCCGATGGCAAGCTCTCCTACGAGCATTGACGTATCACGTAATCATGTGTCCTGACCCAATGGGGGGGCGGCGGTGCGCTCTACATCGTGAAGACGAACGCTCTCGGGGGGACGAAGGATGAATACCTCGAAGCGATTCGCCTCGGCCTCACGAGCGACGTCGATCTCGCGAAGCTCTACCAACTAAACTGCTCGGACGCGACCGCGCGCGCCTTTCTCCGAGCGGTAGAAGCGGACCTTCTCGCGGGCACGCCGGCCCCTCGCTGACCGTCAGGGATGGCGAAGTCGAGCGCAAGCGAGCAGCGGTCTCATGAGCGAGTCATGTCAGGATGCCGAGGGCTTCACGAACGAGTGTCTCGATCGGCCGCCGCCACGACTGGTCGCAATCGTTTCGGTCGAGCATGAGGAGCGCGCGGTCGGTTTCGGCGCCACGGAAGCCCAGCGTGAGCAGCGCGTCGCGCACGTGTTTTCGCGCGTCGCGGTCTTGCGTGTGCTCGTGCGCGATGTGGCTCGTCTCGAGGGCAAGGCCACCGATGGACGATGGCGACGTCGTGGCGTTGGTTGCTCTCGTTGCTTCGAGCTTTCGCTGGGAGAAGTCGACCGGTCCAGAGAATGGCGTGCTGCGATCTCCTCGGACCGAGGGACCCGGACGGGGACTGCGGATCCGGGCTTCGACATGGGCGCGACCGAACACACGCTCGGCAGCGTCACGGTTGTGCGCTCGGCATAGGACGCGAAGGTTCTCGGCCTCGCCACTGCCGCCCAGTGCCCGCGGCGTCACGTGGTCGATTTCGAGAAAGCAGCGAGCTGGACACCGTTCGCCGTTCTCGCCGACGAACGAACATTGCATGCCGTCACGCTCGAACGCTTCTCGCCGGGCCGCGCGCGTCACGTATCCGTGCTTAGCCGAGGGCTTGCGAAGGCGCGCTCGCGAGCTCGTGCCGAGCTTCTCCTTCGATAGCTTCTCGATGAGCAGCTCGACGGCTCGTTCGACGACGACCGCGAGATCCCCATTCGGATTTTGGTGACTCATGAGAGCACGCGCGAGCTCCAGCTTGTCGCGAAGAACCTCACTGGCCGTGAGCTGGACTCTATAGCGCCGCTCCGCGATGGCCTGTAGCTGCGGTGGCGGCACTCGGCTCGGTATGGGGGCTTGCGACGCCGTCGTCAACCCTTCTCCCGACAACGTGGCCGAAGACGGCCGACGATCCGGCAGCTTCCGAATCGACCCTTCGACGTCGGGCTTCGGCGCCATTCGCGCCACGAGCTCCTCGACCTCGCGTTTAGTCTTGCCGCTCGTGGCGCCGATCACCTCGTCGACATTCGCCTCCGTGAGAAGGTCACGCAGGAGCACGAGACTCGAGAGATGGATTCGTCCCGAGGCGATGGCACCCAGCAGCACTGGCAAACGCCGAACGAGACGCGCCGCCGTCAGTCTTCGAAACGCTTCTCCCTCGCTGAAGCCGAGTTTGCGCGTGCAAAAGTCGAACATTGACGAACATCCGAGCCCGAGATGGATCCGGCGCTCTTCGACCTCGACGAGATAGACGATCACCCTCGCGACCGACTGCCTCTCCGTGCCGATGAACGACTTCAGAACGACGAGAATCTCTTCATTCGACATCTCCGCGAGAGCTCTCGTCGCCGTGTCCGCACCCACGCAGCCTCTCGCCTCGTCGCTCGTCCGCTCGCCTCCGCCGCGAACCTTCCCGCACAGCCACTCGCCCACGGTCAGACGCCACGCCTGGCACGCCTGCCCGTCGAGCTGCTCGCCCCCGGCCCGATCCCGTTCGCTCATACGCCCCTCCCTGGTCGCCCCCACACACTGCGAGCTCGAGTCCTGGTTCTAATCACATAATGGTCATTCGCAAGTCATTTGATCGGATTTGGTTCTGATAGGTGCATTCTGAAATGCGAGCGATGTATGTGCGATTTCATCGCTCGTGCGCTCGAACGCTTCATCCTGCCGCCCGCGCCGCTCAATGACGCTTCCCTCGCGCCGTCAAGAGCGGATGAGCAACGACGACCGACAACGGCCAACCGCCCCCATCCGCCCGCTTCGCCGGGGGCCTCCCGCCAAATCGGTGCTCGGGGATCGGTCGCGCGGACGGGGGAGGGCATCTGCTTCGGTGGTCACTCGGTCGCGTGCTCAGGAGCACCGACACCCGCGTTCGGTTCGGGCGTGCGGAATCGGAGGATCAGCACCAACGGGATTGCGACGACATAGACGACCAGCGCCGACAGCCAAATCGCTCCCGGCCACTCCTTCTGCACGACGAAGTACGAGGTCGAGAACGCCAGCGGGCCGACGATTGACGCGAAGCTGACGGCCGAGGCGAGGACACCCTGGAATTGGCCCTGGCGGGCGTCGTCGACGAGGCGCGTGGCGTGGGATTGCAAGGCGGGAGTGCCGATGCCGCCGAGGGCGACGAGGGGCATGGTCGCAAAGACCATCCACCCTTGCTTCGCGAAGGCCAGGAGGAGCAGCGCTACACAACTTCCGGCGATGCCGGTCAAGATGGCGCCGCGCTCGCCGAGGAGTTTGACGGCAGGGCCGGGGAGGAGCGCTTGGGAGAGGACTTGGCAGATGCCGAAGGTGCCGAGGGAGAGGCCAATCCAGAGGCCGTTCCAATGGAAGGTGTCGCTCCCCCAGAGGGCCCAGCAGGTGCCGTAGGCTTCACCCGTCGTGGCCAGGAGGAAGAACACCACCACCACCGGCATGAGGTCCTTCATCGAAAAGACCCAGCGCAGCGGGCGCAGCGGATTGAGCTCGGCGAAGTCGAGTTTCCCTTCGCTCGGTTTTCGCGACTCGGGAAGTGCGAAGAAGGCGAGAAGCAGATTGCCCGCGTTCAGCGCAGCAGCCGCGAGGAAGGGAAGTCGTAGCCCGTAGTCGCCGAGCACTCCGCCGATGACGGGGCCGACGATGAAGCCAATGCCGAACATGGCATTGAAGAGACCGAAGCGGCGTGCACGCTCGTCCTCTCGCGAGATGTCCGTGATGTAGGCCGTGGCCACGGAGATGTTGGCGCTCGTCACCCCGGCGATGGCTCGGCCGAGGAGCAGCATCCAGAGCTGCGGGGCAAAGGCCATCACCACGTAGTTGAAGGCGGCGCCGGCGAGCGAGACGAGGAGAACGGGACGTCGACCCAGACGATCACTCAACGCTCCGAGGACCGGCGCGAAGACGAACTGCATCGCCGCGTAGAGCGCGGTCATGATGCCGATATAGGGCGCGACATTGGCCTCGCGCGTCACATGTTCGATGAGACGCGGCAGAATGGGAAAGATCAGGCCAATCCCGACAGCGTCGAGGGCAATCGTAGAGAAGATGACGATGAGAGACTTATTCATGGCGGAAGCGGCACGGCGCATCGGCGACGAGCCCGGGTATGGGTCAGAGGACGGCCTTGCCGCACGCCACGCAGGCTCGGCTCGCCAGTCTCGACTGGTTCCAATCTTAGAGTGACTCTAAAGTTAAGCAAGCTCCAATCGTGGAGTGACTTTCGGGCGCGCGGCGCTAGATTGGCCGGCGATGGCCAACGACGAGCTCAGCCTGCGCGAGCGCAAGAAGGCGAAGACGCGCCTGGCGATCTCCCACATCGCAACGAAGATGTTCAACGAGCGGGGCTTCGAGGCCGTGACCGTGGCGGAAATCGCCGCCGCGGCGGAGGTCTCGGTCGCCACCCTCTTCAACTACTTCGAGACGAAGGAAGATCTCTTCTTCGACCGGGAAGGGGAGATCATCGAGGCCCACCGCCGCTTCGTCCGTGAGCGCAAAGAAGGCGAGTCGATCGTCGAGGCCTTGCACCGCGGCTTCCGCACGGCCATCGACACCGATGCGATTCCGCACATGGTCGAAAGCAACGGGCAGTTCCTGCGGACCATCGAGGGCAGCCCCGCGCTGCGCGCCCGCTTGCGGCTCATGGTCGACAAGACCGAGGCGGCCCTCGCCGTGGCGATTGCCGAGAAGCTAGGCGCCTCGAAAGAAGATCCCATCCCGCGCACCGTCGCCGCCTTGGTGATGGCCATCGAGCGCGTCCTGTTCGAGGACGCCAGCTCCGCGGTCCTCAAGGGCGGAACGGCCACCACGGTGAAGCGAAAGCTCCGACGCACGTGCGACCGCGCGTTCGAGATGCTCGAGAAGGGCGTCCGCGTTTAGCCCTTCGATATCGCCGAACGTTGCGCGACATCGAGCCTCAGCCAAATCCACGAGTGGCACTACGCAACGTCACTCATTCAATTCAAGCCCAACCATTCAGTGATTCGTTCGAATTAACGAATCGCAATATTTGAAATGGCAAAGGGCAAATGTATTGTACGCGCCGTCGAGGGATTGACGGTTGCGGTCTCGCACGGCTGCGCATTGCGAGCACGACGCTGAGCGACGGACGCGTGCTCGTTCCCGGTGGAAGGACGAGCGCAGGGACTGGCTGTACGGCCGCGGCGAAGTGTACACACCGAGCGCGAACAGCTGGTCTTCGACCGCGAGCCTCGCAGCACCGCGCTGTGACTACAGCGGGCGTCGGCTGCCGGATGGAACCGTCCTCATCGCGGCGGGGTACTCGGACGACGCGACACTTGCGCCGACCGATGCGGTGGAGCTCTACAACCCGCCGACCGGGGTGTGGCGCACGTCTGCCTTGCGAGCGCCTTTCCCGGCGCGGATGGCCGCAAGCTCGCTCTATGCGGATGGTGGCATGTACCTCACGGGAGGGCTCGATGCGGCCTCGCTGCCCGTGTCGACCGGAGCGATCTACAGCCTGAGCACGACCTCGTCTTGGCACCCGATCGGCCATCTTCCGACTGCTCGCGCTTGGCACACCGCGACTCCGCTCGGGACGTCGCGCATCCTTCTGGCAGGTGGCATCGACACCGCCGGCGACAGCGTCAACGACGCACAGCTCTTCGACCGCTCACCGCGTGAGAGGGCAGACACTGCGAGCCGGCGAATCGCCATCAGGATGAGCTGGCAGAATCCGACGATGGTCTCGCCGTTCACGAATGGGCCGCAAGGCGTCCTATTCCGAAACGATACCGGGACGTCGGTGCCTGGCGTTCTCCGAATCGTGGCGTGGACGCCGGACGGACGCACCGTCGCCAAGAACCTTCGCACCATCACCATCCCCCCGTGCCGCGAGGTTACGGGCGCACCGTGCGTGCCCCAAACACTCACTGCCGGGGCCGCCGCCGACGACGCGCTAGCGGCGCCCATGGGGCGGTGGTCGGTCAAGATTGGCTGGAGACGATCACTCCACCAGACATCCCGTCGCAGCCGACGGCGCACGAAGGACTCTTCCACGTCGAGTTCATTCCGAACGGTGGTGACGATGCCTTTCGCCTGGCGACCACGAACATCTATTACCAGTTTGCGCCCGGCTATACGGCCGTGCGCTTCAACGGGGAGCGCGGAGCGGATTCGCTTCTCAACGAGGTCAACTACGCAAGCCCGGACGATTACTTCGCAGCGCTCTCGCCACATCTGACGGATCTCGAGCAGCCGACCACGGGACGCATTCTCCTGGCCGACGGTACCTGGCAAGACATGCAGTTTGGCGTGCCGAAAGGGCCGGAATACGAGGTCGTCGGCGGGTATCGCCTGGGAGGACCCTTCGGGTACGGTCGTCCGGCGTTCGGGCCGCGTGAGGATCTCGACGCCTACTTCTATCCGCCGAAGGCGATCGACTGGCACTTCGTGCCCACCGAGCTCACGGGGAGCCGTAAGGTCTGCGCCGCCATCGAACCGGACTTCCGCGATGGCAATCGTGGCGAGACGTACGGCAACAGCGCCATCCCTGCCTCCTTCATGAAAGCATCGCTCTTCGGAAGCGGGCTGACGATCCTCTTGCCGAACGGAAAGGTCAAACGCGAGTCCATCTGGACGGGATGGCTCGACGCCGACGGGTGCACGCCGGAGCTCGCGATCGTGAAGGGGAAATACTCTCTGGTGGTGACGTCGTCGATGCACCGCGTCGGAGCGGACGGGTTCCATTCGACGTACGTCGACATCCAGCAAAAAAATGCCGCCGGGGACATGGCGCCCGTGAGCTGGGCCCTGAGCTTTCAAACGCTCGTGTGGGTGCTCGAAGGGACCTCGCCGGGATTGAACGTCCGCATCACCGGAGGTCTTGCGGGAAACGCCGCCGCCACCGCTTCGCGACTCCTGCGAATGGATCAGGAGGGCATCAAACCCGCGAGCTACACCATCCGGCTTCACGACGTGCCGGACGGCTGTGTCACCCAGGGGCAGAAGGTGGGCGCACTCCTCAACACGAACGGCATCGACATCTGCCCCAACGACGGTGCACCGGCGAACGAAAATAACGCCTACTACAAGTTCGTGATTGCCCACGAGCTCGGTCACTACGTGGAACGCGAATCCCACGGGACGATTCCTTCACCCCCTGATTGGACCAATCCGTACGCTGTCTCGGACAGCGGCGCGAACATCCCACTCGGATGCAATTGCTCGTTCGTCGTCCCGGCAGGAAACCGACTCCATTGCCTCCAGTCGCAGGAGGTGTATTCGATGGGCTCCGTGGAAGGATTCGGACAGTTCTTCGCCACACGCATGTGGAACGATCCTGCTGCGGCCGCGCCGCGCTTCCAGTACTACAAGCACTTCAGAGAGCCCACTGGCACGGTACTTCCCCCCGGAGGCAAGATCGTGAACGTTCGTCAGACGCCGATCAAGTGGTCCGACACGTACTGTCCGGCAACGGCAGACGGCCGCTCGACCGAATACGACTTCCTCGGGTTCTACTGGTCCATCAACACCGCCCCGAGCGCCGAACGCACGCCTCTCGACCATCTCTTCGCGATCATGAAGCTCGTGGAAGACAACCCGAGCGACGCTCGAATTTGGAACGGCACGTTGGTAGAAAACGCGGGCTCATGGGCCATCTACGACAAGGCGGCGCGCGACCACTACGGTCCGGGGGATCCTCGATACGACCGCTTCCGGCTCGACGGTCCAAAGTTTGGCATCAACCACTGATGCGCTCATTCTCCACCGGCATCGCCACGCTCGTAACGGTTGCCGTCTCCGTGTGTTGTTCTGACTCAGCCGTTCCATCCGCAACGTCGAGGATCGTCAAGGCAGACTGCAGAGATCAGTGGTGCCTGGTTCGTGCGGGGAGCTTCACCATGGGCTCTCCGCTCACCCAGCCGGGACGCGCGATGAACGACGAAGATCAGGTACAGGTAACCCTGACCCGGGACTTCGTCATTCAGCAGTACGAGACCACTCAGGAGGAATGGATGGCGTTGGGGTTCCAGAACCCCAGCAAAGCCACTACCGCGCCTGACACGATCGTGAGTGATTGCCTTGGTCCTCGGTGTCCCGTTGGAAGCGTCGACTTCTTCGAGGCCGCGGCTTACGCGAACGCCCGCTCCCGGGCGGAGGGCCTGCCGGAGTGTTATGATCTCACGAGTTGCACGGGCACCGTCGGTGCCGGGCATGACGCTCGTACGGGAAAGGGCGACTTCCAATGCACTTCCGTCGCGAGCCGAACACCATCACTCTACGACTGTGAGGGCTTTCGCCTCCCTATGGAAGCCGAATGGGAGTACGCGGCGAGGGCCGGCACGACGACTGCGACGTACGCTGGTGAGCTCTCGGTGCCGAAATCGGTCGATCCCTGGAGCTGTTACCGCGATCAGACGCTCGAGCCCATTGCTTGGTATTGTAACAACTCTGGCCGGAAGACGGACTCGCTTGCGGTCATGCAACCTGTCGGGCTCAAAGAGCCGAATGGGTGGGGCCTGTATGATATGCTCGGAAATGCCATCGAATGGTGCAACGACGCATTCAATGGTCTCGGCTACGGCCCTGGACCACTGACCGACCCGAGCCCGAACTTCGATTTGCTCCCCAATGGGGTGATGCGCGGCAGCGGTGGTGGACCGTGCGGAGCCTACGCCTCGGGCACTACCGCCTCTCATCGATGCGAGAGCGCGCGGTGGGTCGCGACTCCGGGCATTGGGTTCCGCCTCGTCCGAAGCGTCAAGGGACCACGCGGGCCTTCCTAGTATCAGGCGCTATTCGATGACTCGCCCGTGCGACGCCCTCGACCTATCGCCCCTCGCGCTTCTCGCAGTGGCGCTGGTCTCGTGCGCGCCTGAATCCGGGGGGCGCCTATCCTCGGAGGACGCCATCCGAGCGGACTGCCGCAACGGATGGTGTCGCATCCCCGCCGGAACCTTCACGATGGGATCGCCTCCCGACCAGCCAGGCCGCGCGCTCAATGACGAAGATCAGGTGCAGGTGACGCTGACTCACCCGTTCATGATTCAGCAGTACGAAACGACGCAGGCTGAATGGGTCGCCGTCGGTCTTTCCAATCCCAGCTCGACGCCGTTGCCTGCCGACTCTTTTGCGAGCGACTGTCTCGACGAGAAGTGCCCCGTCGGGGGGATCGACTTCTACGAGGCGGTCGCGTACGCCAACGCTCGTTCGCGTTCCGAGGGACTGCCCGAATGCTATCAACTCGATGACTGCACCGGCGTGCTGGGGGGCGGGCACGGTCCGCGGCCACGCCCGAGCGACTTCACCTGCGCATCCGTGACGAGCCGACATGGATCTCTTTACGAGTGCAAAGGCTACCGACTGCCGATGGACGCCGAGTGGGAATACGCGGCGCGCGCGGGCACCACGACCGCGACGTATGCGGGCAACATCCGCCCTCCGCCGACGATCCGACGCGGTCATCGTGCTACTTCGACGAAACCGTCGACCAGATCGCCTGGTATTGTTTCAACTCGGGCGAGCTGAAGACTGGCCAGAGTGTGATGCACCCGGTGGGGCTCAAAGAGCCGAATGGCTGGGGTCTCTACGACATCCTCGGCAATGCCATGGAGTGGTGCAACGACGCCTTCAATGGCCTCGGCTACGGCAAGGAGCCGCTCACCGATCCCGATCCTCGAATGGACTCGCCTCGCAATGGCGTCCTCCGCGGAGGCGGCCCTGTGTGCCACGTGAGCACGTTGTCGGTGACGGCGTCGCGCCGATGCGAAAGCGCGCGCGTCGTGGCAATTCCAGGGATGGGTGTTCGGCTCGTCCGCACACTCGATCACTGACTCGACACGCTCGAGTCCTCTCGGACTCTTCCATCTCACTCGGGCGTGCGCCCGATCACGAGGGCTCCGCGGTGCCGTGTCGTTCAGCTCGGGACGCTGCGAGCGAGGCGCCAAATAATCGCTGTATCAAGTTCACTGCTAGCGGCGTAGCGTTTGGTGTGAACGACGAATGCCGCACTCGAGCGCATTGAAGTGCGCATTCATGGCCGCCTTCTTGCTGTCTTGTGCCTCCGACTCGGGGATCCGCGAGTCGGAGGCACGCATTGTCAAGGCGGACTGTCGTGATGGGTGGTGTCGCATTCCTGCCGGAACCTTCACCATGGGATCTCCTGCTGATCAGCCGGAGCGAGGACTCAACGACGAGAACCAAGTACAGGTCACGATCACCCATGCGTTCGTGATTCAGCAGTACGAAACAACGCAGTCCGAGTGGACTGCGGTCGGTTTTCCCAATCCCAGCACCGTTCCTCCGGCCGATCGTGCCGTGAGCGATTGCCTCGATGAGCGATGTCCGGTCGGCAACATCGACTTCTACGAGGCGGTCGCCTATGCCAATGCGAGATCGCGCTCGGAGGGACTGCCCGAGTGCTACCAACTCGACGGTTGCACTGGCGTGCCCGGTGGGGGGCACGGTGATCGGCCTAGCCCGAACGATTTCCAATGTGCGTCGGTGACGAGCAGGGAACGTTCTCTGTACGAGTGTAAGGGCTATCGCCTTCCGATGGAGGCCGAGTGGGAGTACGCGGCGCGCGCTGGCACGTCGACGGCGACGTACGCGGGGACGATCCGCCCGCCTCCCGACGATCCGACGCGCTCGTGCTACTTGGACGAAACGCTCGACCGCATCGCTTGGTACTGCTTCAATTCGGGCCGCCAGAAGACGGGGCAAAGTGTGATGCACCCGGTTGGCCTGAAAGAGCCGAATGGCTGGGGCCTGTACGACGTCCTCGGCAATGCCACGGAGTGGTGCAACGACGCGTTCGATGGCCTCGGCTACGGAAGGGGACCGCTCACCGATCCCGACCCCCGAATAGACTCCCCAAGAAGTGGCGTCGTCCGTGGAGGCGGTGCTGCGTGCCACACGAACACCGCGTCGGTGACAACGTCGCGTCGCTGCGAATATCCGAGATCGATGGCGATTCCGGGAATGAGCTTCCGGCTCGTCCGCTCCCTCAACCCATAGCCCTCGATCTCGATGCGATTCTCGAGCAGATCGACGTGTGCATTCATCGCCCTCGTGTTGTTGTCGTGTTCGTCGGATTTGGCGAATGGGGCGTCGTCGGACGAGACCATCCGAGCGGACTGCCGCAACGGGTGGTGTCGCATTCCCGCCGGAACCTTCACGATGGGATCGCCTCCTGACCAGCCAGGCCGCGCGCTCAATGACGAAGATCAGGTGCAGGTGACGCTGACGCACCCCTTCATGATTCAGCAGTACGAGACGACGCAGGATGAGTGGGTTGCCATGGGCTTTCCCAACCCCAGCGCCGTTCTCAGTGCGCCCGATCATATCGTGAGTGATTGCCTCGAGGGGCGGTGTGCCGTTGGGAACATCGACTTTTACGAGGCGGCCGCCTACGCCAACGCGCGGTCTCGCTCGGAGGGGTTGCCGGAGTGCTACGACCTCACGAATTGCACCGGTACCGTCGGCGCCGGGCATGACGTTCGTACGGGGGAGGGCAACTTCAACTGCACTTCCGTCGCGAGCCGGACCCCTTCACTCTACGAGTGCAAGGGCTACCGACTACCGATGGAGGCCGAGTGGGAATACGCGGCACGCGCTGGCACCACGACGGCGACGTACGCAGGCAACATTCGCCCTCCGCCCAAAGATCCGACGCGTTCGTCGTGCTACTTCGACGAAACGGTCGACCGCATCGCCTGGTATTGCTTCAACTCGGGCAAGCCGAAGACCGGTCAGAGTGTGATGCACCCGGTGGGGCTCAAAGACCCGAATGGCTGGGGCCTCTACGACATGCTCGGCAATGCCATGGAGTGGTGCAACGACACCTTCGAGGGCCTCGGGTACGGCACGGAGCCGCTCACCGATCCGGATCCGCGAATCGAGTCGCCTCGAAACGGCGTGATCCGAGGCGGCGGCTCGTCATGCCATGTGAGCACGGCGTCGGTGACGGCGTCGCGTCGATGCGAAAACACAAGGGGCATAGCCATCCCCGGGATGACCGTTCGGCTCGTCCGCACGCTCGAACACTGACTCGAACGACGACCGCGCTAGCCTGCGAGCTCGTCACCCGAATCGTTCGTCGGGGTCCAGCTACGTGGTGAGGCGAGCCTCGCGCGGCCACCACTGCTCCCACGCACGAGGGGCTTCCCGACGAAGCTCCTCCCGAATCTCATCGAGAAGAGTACGCACGGAGGCGCGGAGGTCTTGGTACGGGAATCGAACCCGCTGCCATTCGGGATTGGCTGCGCCATCGGCCAACAAGGAGTCGTCGATAGAGAACGTGACGTCATCCCCAACGCGCTCGAAATCGAAAGCCGGTTGGCCCTCTTCGCCCTCATCGAAGGTGTACTTCCCGGCCGGCTGAGCGAGCGCGTTGACCACGTTGCACAGCTCCACGAGCCACGTGTTCAAGCAGACGTCGTCGGGGCCGAAGTATCCGAGGTGGGGAACGGATCTTCCGGCGATCTCGATGGTCAGCGTACCGTGAACATGCCGCGAGTTTCGTCGTTCACCAAGTCGGGACAGAGGCTCTCGCTCGGTGCCGCCCGAGTCTGCGGTACGGGACGTCCAGAGGTTGGCGACGGAGATGCGCACCGGGGACATCGCTCGTCATTGTAATCGAGTCGCGCCCTGCCCCAAGTCCGTGATCGATCTACCGCCTGCGCGCGGGCCGAGAAGGGCTCGCGGAGCGCCAGGTCGCTTTCTGCCAATGCCGGTCACTTCGCGGAGACCTTCGGCGTGGGCCCTGCGTTTGCGGTCGTCGTTGTCCATTCACGTGAGGATACCGAGCGCTTCACGGACGAGTGTCTCGATCGGCCGCCGCCACGGCTCGTCGAACTCTTTTCGGTCGATCACGAGGAGAGCGCGGTCGGCTTCAGAGCCACGGAAGCCCAGCGAGAGCAGCGCGGTGCGCACGTGCTTCCGCGCATCGCCGTCTTGCGTCTGCTCGGGCGCGACGTGGCTCGTCTCACCGACGGGCGACGTCGACGCCGTAGAGGTGGCTGCTCTCGCGTCGTTGCACTTGCGCTGGGAAACGTTGGGCGGTCCGGCGGACGGTGCGTTGCGATCGGGGCCTTCGCGTAGAGCGCTTTCGGAAGGTCCGGATCCGGGCTTCGACGTGCGCGCGACCGAACACGCGCTCGGCAGCGTCGCCGTTGTGCGCTCGGCAAAGGACGCGAAGGTTCTCGGCTTCGCCGCTGCCGCCGAGCGCGCGGGGCGTCACGTGGTCGAGCTCGAGAAACGAGCGGGCCGGACACCGTTCGCCGTTTGCGCCCACGAACGAACATTGCATACCGTCACGCTCGAACGCTTCCCGTCGGGCCGCGCGTGTCACATACCCGTGCTTCGCCGACGGCTTGCTTCGGCGCGTTCGCGAGGTCGTACCGAGTTTCTCTTTCGAGAGTTTCTCGATCAGCAGCTCGACGGCGCGTTCGACGATGATCGCGAGATCTCCACTCGGATTTTGGTGACTCATGAGAGCACGCGCGAGCTCCAGCTTGTCGCGAAGAACCTCGTTGGCAGTGAGTTGTACTTTGTAGCGCCGCTCCGCGATGGCCTGTAGCTGCGATGGCGGCACGCGGCTTGGTGTGGGCGCCTGCGACGAAGTGGTCGAAGAAGACGGCCGACGATCCGGCAGCTTCCGAATCGACCCTTCGACGTCGGGCTTCGGCGCCATTCGTGCCACGAGCTGCTCCACCTCGCGCTTCGTCTTGCCGCTCGCGGCGGCGACGATCTCGTCGACATTGCTCTCCGTGAGAACGTCACGCAGAAGCACGAGACTCGAGAGATGGATTTGTCCCGAGGCAATGGCATCGAGCAGCACTGGCAAACGCCGAACGAGACGCGCCGCCGCGAGCCGTCGAAACGCTTCTCCCTCGCTCAAGCCGAGCCTTCGCGTGCAAAAGTCGAACATCGAGAACACGCGAGCTCGAGATGGATTCGACGCTCTTCGATCTCGACGAGATAGACGATCACCCTTGCGAGCGACCGCCTCTCCGTGCCGACGAACGACTTCACATCGAGGAGAATATCTTCATTCGAGACCTCCGCGAGAAGTCTCGGCGCCGCGTCCGCATGGACGAAGCCTCTCGCCGGCTCTCCTCCGCTGCCAATCTTCTCGCACAGCCACTCGTCCACGGTCCGACGCCACGTCTGCCACGCCTGGCACGCCTGCCGCGTCTGCCCAGTGAGCGGTTCGCCCTCGGCCCGATCCCGTTCGTTCATACGCCCCTCCCTGGTCGCCCCCTACACCCTGCGAGCTCGAGCCTGAAAATCTAATCACATAATATGCGTTCGCAAGTCAATTGACGTTCTTCTTTCTTGGCAAATGCATTTTGTAATGCCGCACGACGTAGTGGCCGTTTCATCGCTCTCGAGCTCGAACGCTTCATCCTGCCTCCGCGCGGCTCAAAACGACGCTTCCCTCGCGGCGTGAAGATCGAGATGAGCAACGACGCCCGATAGCGCCAAACCGCGGTCAAAGAGATCTCCCTAAGTGAACAGTATTGCGCTTTGGGCGTCAGCGGCAGGTCGGTGGTCTGTCGCTTTGGGCAGCGAGCGTGCACTCATACGGCGCACAGCAATCCTGGAATGAACACGAATAGCCTTTTCCGGCGCAAGTGCTCTGAGGAGAAGACGCCTCTTCGTTCGGCGTCGAGGCCCCAAAGCGTTTGCCGCCGTTGTCCGTGAGGACGAGGCCTCCCGGTTCGGCGGACGACACGCTCGAGCAGTAAAGGACGACCTGCGACGCCGCTCCTTGATCAGGGAGACGGAACTCGAGGTTGGTGAGCCGGCCCGTGTCGAAATCGCATTCGCTGCGGAGCGATTCGATGCGGTAGCTCCCTTTGAGGATCGACGTTTGGCCTCCGCGCACGGCCGCCACTCCGCATGTCATGGCCCCCAAGCCGTAATAGATCGAGTGTGGAGTGAGGTCCCCCACGCCGAAACCGACGTGGCCGCGGTACATGCCGGCGGCGTCGTAGCGTCGATCCAGCAGCACGTCTTGCGAGAGCGTGACGGACCCACCCTTGAAGCGGGCGGCAACCGCCTTGAGGGCGGTTGTAACGTTCGGGCTGCACGACCGATTGGCCTCGAACGGCGCGTCGTTCGGGCACATTCTGGCGATATCGGCGCTGGTCAAGTCATGACCGGACGACGGGGCGTCGAACTCCGTCTTGCCATCGACGGGCTTGTCGCATCGCATGTGCACGGTATTGAGCGCCGAGGTGCTCTGCTCGTCGTCCGTCGCCGAGTCGCCCCCCGAGCACGCCACGAGTGCGAACGACGTCACGAGTCCCAAGCTTCCGACGATCCGGCAAACACGATTGGTCATTCCGCCGACCAAGCACATCGTGTGCCCGACCTCTGAACACACCAAGGCACTCGTTTTCGCCGTCATTCGGGGTCGGACGACGGCCGCTGGGGACCACCTCACCGCGCGCACGTGGATCGGGGCATCGAGCTCGAAAGCGAACAGCGCCTGTGATCTCTGCATCTCACGCGGGTTGATCATGACGAGCGCCGCCGCGAGGAGCCACTTGACGCCGACGCATCAGGATACATATGAAGTGGCATGAGACGGGACAGTCGGTTCTCGGTCGCGCTTCACGTGCTTTTGCACATGAGCGACCGGGGCGAGGTGATGACGTCGGAAGCGCTCGCGGAGATGCTCGAGGCAAACCCCGTCGTCTTGCGTCGCACGCTGGCGAAGCTGCGGGGGGCGGGAATCGTGCGGGCGGAGAAGGGGCACGGCGGAGGTTGGGCGCTGACCCGAGAGTTGTCCGCCGTGACGCTGGCAGACGTTTATCAGGCGCTCGGAACGGCTGGGCCGTTCAGCTTCGGTCATCGCGACGAGAAGCCTCGTTGCCTCATCGAGCAGGCCGTCAATCGAGCCGTGGGGACAGCCCTCGCCGAGGCCGAGGCGCGTCTCGTCTCGCATCTAGGAAACGTTTCGTTGGCCGATGTCGCCACCGACGTTCGTCGGCAAGCGAAGCGACGGCCCAGAGCGCAAGAGAGCGCGTGACCCATCGAGAGGATCCATGAACCGCATCACACATCGCACCGTCGAGACCAACGGCATCCACCTGCACATTGCCGAGGCGGGGCAGGGGCCGCTCGTCTTGCTTCTCCACGGCTGGCCCGAGTCCTCGTACTCCTGGCGTCACCAGATCCCCGCTCTTGCGGCGGCGGGCTATCACGTCGTCGCGCCCGATGTTCGCGGGTACGGTCAGAGCGATCGGCCCGAGGCCATCGAAGCGTACCGAATGAAGGCGCTGCTCGCCGACTTCGTCGGTCTGCTCGACGCTCTCGGCGAGGAGACGGCCGTCGTGATCGGTCACGACTGGGGGGCGACGATCGCCTGGATCTGCGCGGCGCTGCATCCCGAGCGCTTTCGCGCCGTCGCCGGCCTGAGCGTCCCTTACCTCGGGCGCGCGCCGATGCTTCCGACGCAGCTCTTCAAATCGATCTTCGGTGAGAAATGGTTCTACGTCCTCTACTTCCAGGAGCCGGGCGTCGCCGAAGCCGAGCTCGAAGCGGACATCCCGAGGACCATGCGCACCATCCTCGCCGGCGCCGCGCTCGATCCGACGGCGCCCGCAAACCAGGCCAAGCGAGCGGGCGACGGGCTGCTTACCGGCATCGACGTTCCCTCGTCATTGCCCACTTGGCTCACCGAAGAGGATCTGGCGCACTATTCGAAGGAGCTCGCCGCCAGTGGATTCCGGGGCGGACTCAATCGATATCGCAACATGGACCGCGACTGGGAAGAGCTGCCCGAGCTCGCCACGGCAAGGGTCGAGCAGCCTGCGCTCTTCCTCGTGGGAGAGTGCGACCCAGGGCGTAGCTTCGCTCCGACCGACGCCATGACGGCGCTGGTGCCCAACCTGAAAGAGGTGCGCGTCATCCCCGGCGCCGGGCATTGGATCCAGCAAGAGCGGCCCGCGGAAGTGAACGCGGCGATCATCGAGTTTCTTCGAGCGCTCTAGACGCGCGGGTTCAAAATCTCGACAAACCCGCTAGGCTCGCGGCTTCCGTCGTCATGGTTCGAGCCTCACGAAGTCCGGGGTAGCGCGTGTCCCGATTCGGGTGGGGAGCTGCTTGCGGACCGCTCGCGGGGGTCGTCTTCTTCGGGGGGCTGTCGTCGGCGCACGCCCAATCGGAGCCGCTGGCGCCGGTTCACGTCACGTACTCTGCCGATCGTACCTGCCCGACGGCCGAGGCGTTTCTCGGCAAAGTCCGGCGATACACGACGAAGTGGACCCTCGCGGAAGGGCCAGCCGCGCGAAGGTTTCGCGTCGTGCTCGCGCCCGTGCGCGCCGCGGGGCGGCTGGAAACTTCAGGTCGGCTGGAGATCGAAGAGCAGGCGAACCCACCTTCGGTTCGCGACATCGTCGGCCCCGATTGTGAAGCCGTCGCCCGCGCGCTCGCGATCGCTTTGGCGGTCGTCATCGATCCCCAAGCGGATCTCTCCGGCGGAGCGACGGACGACTCCCAAAAAGCAGCGGGGGAAGGCGACAGCGCAGGCGATGGCGTGAGCCGCGCGTCCGCACCGACAGCGCCGCCGGAGGTTGTGAGCTCGGACCACACGTCGCTCGCCACGCCAACGCCCAGCCCACTCCCGCCTCGCGAGGCTCCACGGCCGCCCTTGTCCGTAGAGCCCACCGCAGCCACGCGCCTCCGCGCCGAAGCCCTCGTTGGCGCGACCTCCGCCGTTGTGGACGGAGCGCTGCTCGTCCTCGGCGCCACCGTCGAGCTCGAGCCGTTCGCGGATCGCCGAGTGAATGGCGCACCATCCGCGTTCCCGCGCTGGCTCAGCCCATCGATTGCGCTCGGGTTCCGGCAGAGCCTGCCGAGGGAGTTCGAACAATCGGGCATGACCTCGCAGTTCCTTTGGACCGCCGGCACGCTTCAGCTCTGCCCTTTGCGCTGGTCGGCTTTCCGCGAGCGCCTCGCGCTGACTCCCTGTTTCGAGTCGAACGCAGGCGTATTAATCGCCAGCGCGCGGGGAAGTCATGATTCACGGAGCAGTACCAAGCGGTGGCTCGATCTAGGAGGCACTGCGAAAGCCACGTGGCGCGTGCACGGCGCGTGGTTCGTCGGAGGAACGTTCTCGGTGGTCGCTCCGGTGACCCGCTACCAGTTCGAGCTCTCGACGCAGGCAGCCGTGTCGCAAGCGCCCCCGGTCGGCTTCGCATTCGGCGCCATCGCCGGTTTGGGGTTCTGAAGGGCCGGGGGCGTCCGGCCGAGTGTCCCGAAATCTCCCACGCGTCGTCCCCCCGGGGCCGGACGATTTTTCTGATCAGCGCACGACTTCGCAGCATTCATCGCCGATGTCAGCGCACCCGGTGCTGATGACTGGTGCGGAGGCTCCCGTCGTCGACGCTCAAGCGACCCGCAAAGCACGCTTTCGCGGGATGGTCGGCGACCATTTTTCCGACATCTGGAGATTCCTCCGCCACCTCGGTGTGGTGGCTCACGGGGTCGACGACGCCGCGCAGGAGGTCTTTTTGATCGCCTGGCAACGGCTCGACGAGATCCAACCAGGCAGCGAACGACCGTTTCTCTTCACCACCGCCTTTCGGATCGCCCAAGCGAGCCGGCGGCGCGTTCGTCGCGAGGTTCCCGACGAGGACGTCGAGAGCACACTCGATGCGTCTTCACCCACGCCCGAGCAGCAGCTCGACGACAAGCAAGCTCGCGATCTCGCCCACCGCCTCCTCAAGGGGCTCGAGGAGGAGCTGCGCGTGGTGTTCGTCCTGTACGAAATCGAAGGCTTTACGATGCAGAAAATTGCCGAGCTCACCGAGGTTCCCCGCGGAACCGTCGCCTCTCGACTCCGGCGCGCACGCGAGATCTTCCAGGCGCGCTTCGACCGCTACATGACCCCGCGAGGTGGACAGTGAGCTTGCCCCCTGCGCGTCTGCGTGACGAGAACCCGGACATCGCGCGCGTTCTGCAGGCGCTCGATGGCGAGGGGCCCGATCCGAGCGTCATCGCCAAAGTGCTCGCCCTGCCGGAGAGCGTGCCCGTGCCCGCGGCACGTCCGTCGGCCCTGAACGCGATGTCGGCAACGGCGCGGTGGATCCTCATGGGGTCCTGCGTCGTGAGCTTGGGCGTCTTCGGATTGGCCACGACCAAAATACTCTCCAAATCGGCGCCTGCGGCCGTGCCTTCGGCGGTGCTCCACGAAGACGTCGTGACGCTCCCGCCGCCATCGCCGCCGCCTTCTGACGTGGCGAGCGGCTCGCTCCCGACGTTCACCGTCGATGACCTCCCGAGCGCTGCTCCCCCCGCGCCTGCGGTGAGCGTTCGTTCCTCGCCTTCGGCAGCACCGGCCGCTTCCACCTTCCACGAAGAGCTCGCCCTCGTCGAAGGTGCGCGCGCCGCACTCACTCGGGGCGACGGGCAAAGCGCTCTCGCGATCCTCGACCGCTACGACGCGAACTTCCCATCCGGCGCGCTCGCCTCCGAAGCCGCCATCGCGCGAATCGAAGCTCTCGCACGGCTTGGACGTGCCGACGCCGCCCGCGATGCTGCCCAGCGCTTTCTCGCTCACAACGCCGCGAGCCCGTACGCCGCCCGCGTTCGCGCCATCCTCGATCGGCTGCGCGACGCGGAACCTTCGAGCGACACCGATCGGAAAGGCCTCCCGCGATGATGCACGCTCCGTCTCTCTTTCGCACTCACCGTGCAGTCGCCGGCGCGCTCGTCCTCGCCTTCGCGGGCATCTTGGCCTCTGCCTCGTGTGCCAATCCGGTCGACGAGCACGTCGTCCTCGGAACGCCCGACGACGGTGCGTTCGAAGCTGGCGTGCAAGAGGCGCCCTCGTTCACCAACGTCGATTCGGGTACCGACGCGACCGTCGATGCCGAAGTTTCCGCGCCCCCGAAGACGCTCGCATGCATCGGCACCGAATGCCCTTGGCCGTATGCGACGTGCCCGTCGGCGACCGGCAGTGACGACTACATCTGCGGCATCGACCTTCGTACCGACCCGAAGAACTGCGGTGCGTGCGGCAACGTCTGCCCGACGTCGACGACGTTCGGCTTGCTGAACATGACCACGCGCTGCGTCGCCGGCAAATGCCAGCGCGAATGCAACAGTGTTACGAGCTACTACGATTACCGAGATTGCAACGGTGACGTGAACGACGGCTGCGAGGCCGACGCCAAGAACGACCTCGACAATTGCGGCGCGTGCGGCATCGTTTGTCCGCCGGGTACCGACCACTGCGTCGACGGCAAATGCGGATGTTCGCCCGGTATGATCTATTGCGGGAATCCGCTCCTCGGAGCGAAGGCCTGCAAAGATCCCACGTCGGACAACGACAACTGCGGCGGCTGCGGAATCAAGTGCACGACCCCCGCCGATGCCGGCGCGCCCCCGCCCAATATGGAATATGGCTGCGTCGGCGCCCAATGCGGACAGGCCAAGTGCAAGAGCGGATTTCAGGATTGTGACGGCGTCGTCGACCCGAACGGGTGTGAGACGAACATCACCGACGTGAACAACTGCGGTGGTTGCGGCGTGAAGTGCGGGCCCGGCGAACAGTGTGTCGTGCCCAAATCCGGCGCGCCCTATTGCGGATGTGCGAGCGGTGAAACGCTGTGTGTCAACTCGGCCGACGGGGCTGTCTGTACCGATCTCTCGCAGGATACGAAGAACTGCGGAGCATGCGGGAACGTCTGCCTCGGCTCCGGCGGTGGACTCAATCACGGTTATCCCAAGTGCCGACAGGGATTCTGCTCCTACGACTGCGAAGTGGGATGGGCCGACTGCGACGGCAATACCGTCAACGGCTGCGAAACCAACTTGATGGTCAACACGGGCAATTGCGGAGCATGCGGTCACCGCTGCGATGCCGCCAAGGGACAGCCGTGCATCGACGGCCAATGCCTCATGGTCGAGTGTGACGGCGGAACCGACCCGGTGACCAAATGACGTTCTCCACTCTTTCCCTTTCTCGGCGCGCGACCTTCGCGCTCGTCATGCTCGGACTCTCGCTCGCAGCGGTCGCCGCGGCGTGTGCGGAGAACCAAGAGGTTACGACGCGCGATCCCGACGCGGGCATCACCACGATTCCCGGCGTCGACGCTGCGGAGGTCGACGCAACCGACGCGGCCGACGCTGGATGCAGCGACGACGCCGCGGACTGCGGAGCGCCCGCGCCCGTGTGCAACGCCGAGTGGTGTCCGGTCGATACCAAGATTACGGACGAACGGATTGGCCTCTCGGCCGTGTGGGGCAGCAGCGCGAACGACGTTTGGGTCGTCGGTTCTGGTGGCACGGCTCTTCACTGGGACGGCGCCACCTGGGCGACGACGTCGGTAGGAAGTCTGTATTCGCTCTACGCGGTTTGGGGCAGCGGCCCGAACGACGTTTGGGCCGTGAGCACCCCGGGCGCGCTCTACCACACGACAGGATTCGTCGACGGGACCGCGCAGTGGTCTCGCGTGACGGACATCGCAGACGGTGGCGTCGATACCTTGTCGCTGGGCAAGGTTGCGCGGGCGGTATGGGGAACGTCGGCGAGCGACGTCTGGATCGGCGGGGACGCCTTCTCGCGCAAGGGATCCTCCACGCTATGGGGCGGCTTTCGCACCAGCGCTCCCGACGGCGGCGCAAGCGATGCGGGCATCGCCTGGACTTCGATATCGAACAACCACATCACGTCCATTTGGGGAAGCGGCCCGGAGGACATCTGGATCGTGGGCCCGGGCTCGAGAGGCGTGCAGTACGGCGGATCGAGCGCAGCACATACGGACGGAACCCTCGCCGACGGCGGCGTACCGGTGTGGACCGCGTTCGATACGCAATCGGCGTACGTGCTCCACGCGGTCTGGGGAAGCGGTGCGGGCGACGTCTGGGCCGTGGGCGAGCGTGGCTCGATCCGTCACTTCACTGGGGGCGCCACGCGCTGGAGCATCGCCCCGTCGCCCACGACGTCCACGCTGCGCAGTGTCTGGGGCTCGAGCCCGAGCGATGTCTGGATCGTCGGCGACGAAGGCACGCTCCTGCACTACGACGGCACGACGTGGGCCCCTGCGACCGCGGCTTTCGAGCCGGAGAAGACGACGAATCTGTACGGAGTGTGGGGGGCGGGCCCGAACGACGTCTGGGCCGTCGGTAGCCGAGGCGTCTTTCATTATTCCGGGCCGAAGCCCGATGCAGAGGGGGCCGATCGATGAACGCCACGAGGTATTGGCGATCCGCCGCGCTCGCAGCTTCGCTGGTGTTGGTCGTGATCGCGTGTAGCGACGAGGAGAGCTCCGGCGATCCCAGCGGCGCTCCGCTCACGGACGTGGACGGCGGTGCTGACTCGGAGGCGAGGGGCGATGGATCGGTGGACGTCGTCGACGGCTCCGTCGATGCGCTCGATGCTGCGCTCGACGCCGATGCCGATGCCGACGCGGGCGACGCGGCGGCGCCCACGTGCACCGACGAGAACTGGTGCCACACGCCGATTGCCGATAGCGAAACGCTTCGCGACATCTGGGGTGACGGAGCGGGCGTCTTTTGGACGGTGAGCTCTTCGACGGGCAACGTTCTTTACTGGGACGGCGCCGCGTGGAATTCGAGTTTCACCGCCGGCACTCCGCTCTATGCCGTCTGGGGAAGCGGGCCGAACGACGTTTGGGTCGGTGGCGATGGCGGCTTTTTTCACGGCACGGGAGCGAGCCCCGCGACCATGAGCTGGACGCCGGTGTCCGCCGGGGGCGCGCCCATTCGCTCGATCTGGGGGCGGAGCGCTTCGGACATCTGGGCGGTGGGCTACACGGGATCGACCTCGTCGTTCACCGGCTACGTCCTCCACTACACGGGCACTCCGGTCGATGCCGACGCAGGCACGGGATGGTCGGCCGTTCCGGGGGCGAGCGCATCGCCAGCACGATTCACGAAGGTCTGGGGAACGGCTGGACAAGACGAGATTTGGATTGGCGGACAGACGGGCACCACCAACGACGCCCGCGTGGTTCGTGGAAAGTCCGACGGTGCCGGCGGCTACACCTGGGCCCTTTCGCCGCCCGCTGCGACGGGCCGCTATTTCAACGGCGCGGGCTTTCTCACGCCGAGCGTGCAAGTCATTCTCGGATTCGACGGAACGAGCTCGTCGGTTTACGGGACGTATACCGGCGTTCGCGACGACTCGGGCGCGTTCGGCTGGACGCGATTCGACGGATTCAATCGCGGCAACGCTCAACTCAACGCCGTCGGCGGGACGGGCGGGGGCGACGTCTGGGTCGCCGGCGCGTACGGACGACTTCGTCACTGGGACGGCACCGCATGGCACGTCGCCCGCACCGCGCTCGACGACGTCATGCCGGTCGTCAACACGCTCTACGGAATGTGGGTCGTGGGCAAAGACGATGTCTGGGTCGTCGGAAACGGCATCGCCCTTCACAAGTCTCCGTCGCAGCACTGAGGAGCATCGATCATGACTCGGATTCGTTTGCTCGTTCTCGCCACCGGTGCGGCCTCGGCGGGCGCAGGAGTGCTCGTCGCGTGCGCCGCCGATGACAGCCGCCCGTCGTTCGTCGCCGCTCGCGACGCCGACGTAGAGCCCGATGTCTCGTCGCCACCGCCATCGCTCCCGCCGTCGTCTCCGCAAGCCGACGCGGACGTCGACGCCGGGCTGGATGCCGGGCCGACCAAACCCGACTACGACACCTCCGACGAGACGGTGGTGTGCACCGCGACCCCCTGCGTGAAGCAGCTCGCCGCCGGTGACAACCACTTCTGTGCGCTTCTCGACGACGGCACCGTCCGCTGCTGGGGCGACAACTACAAGGGCGCGCTCGGTTCGGGCAACACCGCCCGCATCTATGGCGCGCCGCAGGCCGTCATCGGCGTCGAGGACGTCACCCAACTCCGCGCGCAGGGCCTCACCACGTGCGCGCGCACGTCGGCCGGACGCGTGAAGTGTTGGGGCCAGAACCTGCAAGGTCAGCTCGGCCTGCAAGTCACGCCGCCCGTCAGCGACAGCAACTACCACGCAACACCCAGCGAGGTTCCCCTCGATGCAAGCGTCGAGCGCGTCGACGTGAGCGCGCGCGCCGTGTGCGCCGTGGGCTCGGATGGTGGTGATCTCTATTGCTGGGGCGGAAACGATCAGAAGCAGCTCGCGCGCGTCGATGCAGGCAGCGTGGGAGGCCCTGGTCCCGTCGATGGTCAGGGCTACGAGGTAACGCGCATCGCCGGCGGGCTCGCCTCGGTTTTCGGAATGACGAAGAGCGGAGAGCTCGTCGGCTGGGGCGCCGTCTCCGGTCGGCCGTCCTCGCTCAGCCCGACTTCCATCATGGCGCCGATCCCGTCGCTCGAGGGCGTCACCAGCCTCTCCTCGGGTACGGCGCACCAGTGCGCGATCGCCTCCGGAACCGTATATTGCTGGGGCACGAACAGCCGGGGCCTGCTCGGCACCGGCATCTCGGACGACGAGGCCTATCCCGCACCCGCCGCGCTTGCTGCGGACGCCGGGGTATATCCGCAGCAAGTCGCGGCGAGCCCGTACCGCACGTGCGTGCGCATGACGGATGGCACCGTCCAGTGCGCCGGATGGGACGACAAGGGCCAGCTAGGCCGAGGAGACGCGGGCACCTACGCGCTGGCCTTCGTCCCTGTCTCGACGCTCCAGGACTACGTCGTTCAGATCGCCACGAGCTACTTCGCGACGTGTGCGCTGGTGCAAGGCGGCAAGGTCGTTTGCTGGGGCGGCAACGCTGGCGGTGAGCTCGGAATGGGCACGACCGATTCGACGCCGCATCCCTCGCCCGTGAGCATCGTCTTTCCGTGAGGCGCTCGATGAAAGACTCCGCAGTGAAGAACCGTTTCCTCTCCGTTCTCGCACCGCTCACGCTCGGCGCGGGGCTGCTCCACGCGGCCTGCGGCTCTTCGGGGCGGGACAACTTTCGTCAAGGAGACCCGCCAAGCTTCGACGAGCCCGGAGCCGCCACCGACGCAGGAGCGAGCGTGCAGGACGGTTGCTCGTCGTCGTCGACGAAGATCGAACGCGTCCCGGTCGTTCTCGAGTTCCTCGTCGACGAGTCGACGAGCATGAACAACAACGGCAAGTGGGCGGCCGCGCGTCAGGCTCTTCTCGCGACCTTCGCGGACATGAAGCAAACCGCCGAGCCTGCAACGTTCGTCGGACTTCATGTGTATCCGAAGAACGACAAGGTTGCGCCGCAAACCCTGCTCGACTCCGCCCACTACGACCGCTTGGTCGATGCGGTCAACTACAGTCCTGCGAGTGGCGGGAGCACGCCGACCGCCGAGACATTGCTCGCTGCGTTCGACACCGTCGGGCAGTTCGTTCCCCCTTCGGACGCAGGCCTCGCGACGGCCGCGACGAAGCGTTACGTGGTGCTCTTCAGCGACGGCCGCCCGACCGACGGCTACGACAAGTGTGAGACGCGCGTAAAGGCCGCGCGCAATGGGCAGCCACCGATCGAGACGTTCTCGGTCGGCATCGGTGTCTTCCCCAGCCGCGACGCTGACTACGATCCGGCGTTCATGGGCCGGATCGCGCAGAGCGGCGGAACCGCGCCGCCCGGATGTGATCCCAACTCGACCGACCTCGCCACGGTGTGCCACTTCCAGATTACACCGGGCGATGCGGACGCGACGAGGCAGGCGCTCATCGATGCCTTCGACAAGATTCGCGCGCTCAGCGCATCGTGCGAATTCAGCTTCGAAATCACGAAATACACGGATCTCGCCAACGTCAAAGTCACGATCACCGACCGAAACGGCGGCGAGATCTCGATTCCGAAGGACGACCTCAACGGCTGGTCGTTCGACGATCCGCAGAACCCGACGAAGATCGTCGTCCACGGAAACGCTTGCTCGGCCACGACCGGCGCGCCGTCGGGACGCGTCGACGTTGTCATTGGGTGCAAGCAACCCAAGTGACTTCGTCCGCGTCGTCTCAGAACGTTTTGGTTGTGCGGAGGCTCGTGGCCTGGATGGTCGGCGTGCTCGTCGGAGCAGATATGCTCGTCGTGACGAGGAAGACCACGTAGGAGCCCCACGCGGCGCCCTCGTCCTTGTGGTGGGTGACCTCGACGGCGATCTCGAGAGGGCCGGGGGCGAGGAGCTCTGGCGGCAAGGGCACGGCCTCGAGCTGGTTGCTCGAAACTACCCAGCCGCGCACCGACCTTTGCGCGTGATCGCGTACGGCGACCATCGCTCCGTCGAGGGCTTCTTCGGCGTCGCGTTTGCCCTCGTTGACGAGCTGGGCATATGCCGTGAGCGCCGGAATGCCTTCGATACGCGTCGGCGGAGGGAGTCCTCGCTTCGCGCGCGCATTTTGAATCTGGCTGAAAACGACGGCGGCATCGCCGCGATGATCGTTGCTCGTGAACATATCGTACGAGGTCACGATGGCGCCGAGGCCGCCGACAGACCCCGGTGCGGGGACACCGATCGCGATCTGTCGCGCGTCGGCGGCGAGCATCGTCAAGCGACCCATCGGTGCCTCGAGCGCGTAGTCGAGCCAATCGTTGGCGTCGGTCGTCCCGGTCAGCATCGCCGTGAAGAGGTTGCCCCGTTTGATGGTTCCGTCGACGTCCCAGCCGGCGAGAAGACCGAGACCCACGAGCTCGGTCGTCTGAACATCGTTCTTCTGATAGGCGACGAAGAAGTGCGGTGCGAGCCGCTCGTTGGTCGCTGTCTGCGTCGACGCGAGCGAAACGCGGTTCAGCTTCGCCGCCACACGAGCCTGATTGATCCCGTCGAGGACCGCGCTTTGCAAATCCTGCGGTGACGTCACCGGACGCGGCGTGCGCGTCGAAGCGACGAACGACAGGGGAGCGCTTGCGTCGCGACGTGCCAGACCGAGACCCCTCGAGCGCATGAGCAGTCGACCCTCGGCGCGCGTCGCCACCGCGACCCACGCCGTCTGATCGGCCGGATGCATCTTGCAATGAAACGCGAAGAGCGGCGCGGGCGTCGTGGCGTCTGCCTCGCAGTTCGCCACGCCTTGTTGCTGATTGACCAGGCCAATCGCGTATTCGGTACCTGGCGGCACCGTTCCCTGCACCGTGAATGCGCCCGACGCGTCGACGGGAGAGACCTCCATGTTGTGACCGCTCGGCGCGAACGCCACGACGATGGAAACCCGCGTGTTGTTGCGCGCCATCCAAACCCCGACCGCGTTGCTTTTGAGCTCCGGCGGGACGCTCGCGACGCGCTGCCACTCGGCAAGCGCCTGATCGTCGGAACCGTCGGACGGCAAGGTCACCAGCTGAGTCAGCGCACCGACCCCAGGATCGGTCACGCCACAGGCCCCAACCATGAAGCGCTTGAGGCGTTCATTGGGCAACGCGCCGTGTTCGGCCTGGAAGCGAGCTAGCTCGCGCGCCACGCAACGCAGCTCCTTCGTGTACGTGAGCTTGGCGTCCGCCTTGGACGCGATCTCCGCGAACCGAGCTTCCGCCGGAGACGCCGCGTCCGACGTGTCGATGACGACGTTCCACGCGGGAGCAGACGCCACCGGCTGTACGGGGATTGGCTTGAGCGGCTCGCCTGCGAGCTTCGTCAGCGAATCACGCGAAGGAAACGGATTCGCCGCCGCCGCGCGTGCACGTTGCCGCGCACTCCGCGCATCGGACGCGGGCCCACACGCCATGAGCGTGAAAGGGACAATGCCTAGAACAGCCCACGTCGCCAAAAACCGCACCCCGGCCATGGTGCGCAGATAATCCAAGAAGACGCTGTAACGCAATAGTGGTGCAGTCAAACTTTGCTGAGTTACTCGGTGTCCGCGGGCACGCTCGGCGGTACGCCTTCGAACTCGATTCCGTACGAAGTGACGAGCCGTCGTACGCGGCGCTACCTTCGCCGGTACCGACCCTTGGTGCGATCTTCGATCGCCGTGCGGGTCTCACAATGTTTGATTGGGCGCTTCACCTCGAGGCCTCGTTGGCAACTTGCTCGACGCGAACGAATCAAGATGGAGCCCCGACCTCCACCGGCCCGCTAAGAGAGCCAGTCGACGTCACTCGGCGAGTGAGACGAATCCCACGGTGCTGAGCGGGGAAGCATCGCAGGGCCCGCGTGCGCCAGTCGCTCGGCCGAAGCCTGTTCGATCACGTGACCGATCGTCGGTCCGTCCGAACCCCCGGGGCGATAGCCAGATTCGGGCGACTATCCTCATCGTCGAATGAGCCGAGTTCGCCAGACCGGCTCTCCAGTCGATAAGTTCGTCTCGTACCTTCGCCGCGGCGACGAATACCGAGAGCTTCTTCCGCGCTGCAGCCGCTCGTCGGTGTGGACTGACCGCGTTGCCGTTCCGAAGATCGGGAAACCGGGACCCGCGGATCTCAGGTCAGATGCTTGGAGCTCGACTCGCGCGTGCGTGGTTTGCTGGCCCCAACCGCGCCGGCTTCGCTCGACCACGCGGGCGGGCTTCAGCTCGGAACGCAGCGCGCGAGCTTTTCGCAAATTCGCGAGAGCTCTTTCGTGTCGTGCGCGGCAAAGCCGAATCGAATGGCGTCGAGGCGCCCCTTCGGAAGGTACGTCGAGCCCGGCGCGATGAGGAGGCGCTCCTCCCGTGCGCGCGCAACCAGAGACTCCACGGTCCCCTGGCGGAGCGTCAGCCAAAGTGCCAATCCGCCTGCGGGCACCGTGTAGTCGAAGCACGTTTCCAGCGCGGGGGACACACTCAATCGTGCGATGAGGTGGTCGCGACGTGCTTCGTATTCGCGACGTGCTCGCCTTGCATGGCGCTGAATCGTTCCGTCTTCGAACAGCTCGGCGATGGCGCGTTCGAGGACGATGTCGCCTTGCCGCTCGAGCAGCTCTCGCGTGTTCTTCAACCTGCGAATGCAGCTGTCCGACGCGACGAGGTATCCGAGCCGCACCGACGGCGCCAGCAGCTTCGACAGCGATCCGATGTAGACGACGAGCCTCGAACCACCGGTCGCGTGGAGCGGCAGGAGAGGCTCGCCGTCGAAATGGTATTCGTAGTCGTAATCATCCTCGAGCACCGTGAAGTCGAAGCGCTCGGCGAGCTGGAGCAACTTCATGCGGCGCTCCGGCGTCATGGCGACCGACGTGGGGTACTGATGGTGAGGCGTCACGTAGACGGCCTTCAGCTTGCCCGACAGCCTCCGCGCCGTCTTCTCGAGGACATCCGTTCTCAAGCCATCACCGTCGACGGGAATGTGCACAACCTTGGCTCCCGCAAATTCGAAGGCTCGCCACGCGGGCGCGTAGCCCGGCACCTCCGCAGCGACGACGTCACCAGGTTCGAGCATCGACAAGGCGTAGAGCCCGAGCGCACCCTGCGCGCCGCGGGTGAGGAAGATGTCGTCGGTGGTCGTGGACAGCCCGCGGGCCTGGTTGACGAAGCCGGAGATGACTTCGCGGAGGCCCGGCTCTCCGGCGACGTCGCTGTAGCCGGGCGCCATACGACGCAGGGAGCGAAGCGCCCGTGCATACGCTCGCGACAGTTCAGCCAGTGGAGCGAGCCGAGCGTCGGGCAGGCCGTCGGTGATCGACACGAGCGAAGCCTCTCGACGGGACCCGCTCGTCTTGCGTGGGGAAGGTAGCTCGACGTCGGCGATGGCCGAGCGCGGCAACAACGCCGCCACGCGCGTGCCCGAGGCGGGCCGGGTCTCGAGCCACCCCTGGGCGACGAGCTCATCGACGGCCGCCACGACGACCTTACGGTTCACTCCGAGCTGGTCGGCCAGCGTTCGACTCCCCGGCAGCATCGACCCAGGAGGGAGCCTGCCGCGCTGAATTTCATGGATGAGCGCGCGGGTGAGCTGCGTCTGCTGCGACACCGTCCCATCGCGCTCGAAGGAGAAGTCGAAGCGCCACGGGCGCCGAACTGGACCCGCATCTGTTTTGCTTCTGGAGCCGTTCACGGGGCCAGTTTGCCGCTACACCATCACTCACGCAAGACGCGGGTGACCCTTGGAGGCAGCATGAGCACTTCGACGTATCCGACCGCTCACAGCGTCGACGACTTCCGACGCAACCTGACGGCGGTGCAAGAGCGCATCGTCGCGGCTTGCCTGCGCGCCTCCCGCGATCCGGCCGCGGTGCGTCTGCTGCCGGTCAGCAAGACCGTGCCCGAGGCGCGCATCCGCTTGGCCTACGCCGCCGGCTGCCGCTATCTCGGCGAGAACAAAGTGCAGGAGGCCTCACAGAAGGCCGAGGCGATGGCGGACCTCACCGATCTCCGTTGGTCGGTGATCGGCCACCTGCAGACGAACAAGGCCAAGCTCGTGGCGCGCTTCGCCAGCGAGTTTCAAGCGCTCGACAGCCTGCGCGTGGCGGAAGCCCTCGACCGGCGCCTGCAAGCCGAGGGGCGCGTACTCGACGTGCTGGTGCAGGTGAACACGTCCGGCGAGGCGAGCAAGTTCGGCCTTCCGCCAGAGGAGGTGTCCAGCTTCGTTCGCGAGTTACCGGCGTTCTCTTCGCTGAGAGTTCGTGGGTTGATGACGCTCGCCCTTCTTTCGGCCGATCCCGTCCGCGTGCGTCCCTGCTTCGTTCGGCTGCGCGAATTGCGCGAGCGATTGCGCGAAGAGGTGCCCGCCGGTATCGCGATGAACGAACTGTCGATGGGTATGTCCGGCGACTTCGAGCTCGCCGTCGAAGAAGGTGCCACCGTCGTTCGCGTCGGTCAGGCCATCTTCGGAGCGCGCGCGTTGCCGGATAGCCACTACTGGCCCGATGCCCCGTCGGCCCCTGTCTAACTCGGACGACACATTTCTCATGGGACGACGCGCACCAACGCGAAGGAGGAGCTGCCATGTCGAAGACGTTTACGCAGAGCAAGGACGAGCTGGTCGGAAAAGCAAAGAAGCAGATGGACTCGGTCTTTGGCCAGGGGGACTGGACGATTCGTCAGAAGCTGGCGCTGACTTGCCGAATTCTCTTCGATGCAGGCCACGACTCGGGGCTGGCCGGCCAGATTACGGCTCGGGGCACCGAACCCGGCACCTATTACACCCAGCAGCTGGGGCTCGGATTCGACGAGATCACTGCCTCGAACCTCCTGCTCGTCAACAGCGACCTCGAGGTGCTGGACGGCAAGGGCATGCCCAACCCAGCGAATCGTTTTCATAGCTGGGTCTACAGCGCGAGGCCGGACGTCAATTGCATCATCCATACGCATCCGATGCACATCGTCGCTCTCTCCATGCTGGAGGTCCCGTTGCAGGTCTCCCACATGGATATGTGCCCGCTCTTCGACGATTGCGCCTTCTTGAAGGAGTGGCCGGGAGTGCCGGTCGGCAACGAGGAGGGAGAGATCATCTCCAAGGCCTTGGGGTCCAAGCGTGCGCTACTGCTCGCTCATCACGGTCAATTGGTGGCCGGCGAGACGGTGGAGCAAGCGTGCGTGCTCGCCGAGCTCTTCGAAAGGGCGGCGCGCCTGCAACTGCTCGCCTCGGCGGCCGGAGAGATCAAGCCCATCCCCGCAAAGCTGGGGAAGGAAGCTCATGACTGGATCCTGCGGCCGACGCGCAGCACGATCACGTTCGGCTACTTCGCCCGTCGAGCGCTGAAGCAGCATGGAGCTGCGTTGTCCTGACTCTTCGTGTTCGTCGCCGCCGTAGCTGCTCGACAGCTTGTGCCCACAATCCCAGGGAGACAACATGATTGGTAATATCGAATTTGAATGTTCCGACAAACGTCACGACGCAGACGGAGGTGCGCGATGAGCGCGTTGCTTCGCGGCATCGTCGCCTATCCGATCACACCGTTCTTGCCGAGCGGCGGCGTCGACGAGGGGCTCCTCGGCAAGATCGTCGATGACATGGTGACGGCGGGCGTTCACGCCATCGCGCCTCTCGGAAGCACCGGAGTCCTTCCGTACCTCTCCGACGAAGAGCGAGAGCACGTTGCGGAGGTGGTCATCCAGCGCGTCGCGGGGCGGGTGCCCACGCTGGTCGGTGTGTCGAGCCTCACCACCGAGCGCACCGCTCACCACGCGAAGCACGCCGAGAAGCTTGGTGCCAGCGCGGTGATGATCATCCCGATGAGCTACTGGAAGCTGACCGAGGCCGAGATTTTCAGCCACTTCGACACGGTGGCGAAGGGCATCTCCATCCCGATCGCCGTCTACAACAACCCGGCGACAGGGGGCCTCGACCTGAGCCCCGACCTCATCGCGCGGCTCTTGAAGATCCCGAACGTCACGATGGTCAAGGAGAGCACCGGCGATGTTAACCGCATGCACCGTCTCGTGCAGCTCTGCGGCGAAGACGTGGCCTTCTACAATGGGAGCAACCCGCTCGCGTTGGCAGCCTTCGTCGCGGGAGCGCGCGGCTGGTGCACGGCGGCCGCGCACATCATTCCGAAGCTCAACATCGAACTCTATGATGCGATTCAGCGAGGGGATCTCGCGGCTGCACGTCGGAGCTTTCGCCGACAGCTTCCGCTGCTGCAGTTCATCGTCGCTCACGGTCTCCCGCGGGCCATCAGTGCGGCGCTCGAACTGCAAGGCATCACGGTCGGGCCGCTGCGGGCACCGCTGCAGGCGCTTCCCCCGGAGCGCATCGCGGAGCTTCGCCGGATTCTTGTGGGGCTCGACGTGGTTTCCTAGAAGTGCGTGACGTCGCGAATTCGAGACGTCAGAACGTAACGCGCTCCATGATCACGTACTGATAGAGCGATTCGACGGGACGGTATCCCAGTCCCTCGAACCACGCTTGGCTCTGGATCTCCGTGGGCTCCGGCCAGCCTGGCCATCCGGGGCGGCCTCGAAGGGCGACGACCCAACGCGGCTTCACGCGCTCGAACTCCTCCCGATCTTGCGCAAGCCACTCCGTGCGTCGGTAGGCGCGGCCCGGTTCGACGAGGAAGGGATCCCAGTAGAAGCGGCCACCGTAGGACAGGCCCGAGATTTGATAGATCTCCGGGTGAAAGCCACGCACGAGGACGCGGTCGCCTTGCTTGGCATGCTCCCGAAGCCAGAGGCCGACGTCTTCGCTGTCGTGGTAGTAGAAGTGCAATCCTTCGAGTCGGAAGCGACGCGTGAACGTATCGCGATCCATCGCGCCAGCGACGTGACGGACGGTGTCGAGCGTCGCCTCACCCCACTCGTACGAGAACGTCATCGGGAGCGCGTACGTCGAAGCGAGCGCCACCGGCATGATGGAGAACGCGATTCGCGAGCGCCACGCCGGCGGCATCGTCCTCCAGCGAGGAAGCGCCGGCTCGAAGTTGGCAAGCCATGGTCCGACATCCGACGCGAGGACGAGGACGAGGAGCACTTCGCCTGCGACGAGCAGGCCCCAGTGGTAGAAATAGAACTTCATCTGCGAGACGACACCGAGGGTGCCGGCCACGATGAGGGCGAGCGCGAGGAGGTAACGGTCGCGGCTTCGCGCGTCCGCCTGCACGCCAAGTCCGCCGCGCAGAATACCGATCAGTAGACCCGTGTGGAGCATCGTCGACAACGGATCGACGGCGTGGTGGGCGAGAAAGATCCGTTCGATCGTATCCAGCGTGCCCGACGCGGAGCGCATGTGAACGACGTAATAGGCATTCGCATGCACGAGGACGTCGACCATCGCGGGGAGAGCGCCCTTGGCCGCAAACCAGGCGAGGATTGCGCCGCCTGCCAGTGCCCCTCCTGCTGCGAAGGCACCTGCCGAAGCCGCCGCCAAGCGCAGCCCGTGACCTGTCTCACGACCGCGCGCACGACCGGCGAGGATCACTGCACCGAGGATGACGAGCACCATCGGACTCGCCGGAGGCTTCATGGCGAGCACCAACGCCGCGAATACGCCAGCCAGCGCCGCGCCGCGCAGCGCCGACAGGGACGAACGCAGCACCGCCCAGAGCGCGACGAGCGTGAACAGCGCGCACCAGATCTCGCATTGCGCCGAATTCCAGTAATTGAAAAAACCGAAATAAAGGATGTTGGCAGTGAAGACGCCGAGCAGGGAATACGGCTTTGGCGTGCGCTCGCCGGCGCGCGTTGCGAGACGGGCAGCGAGGAAACCGAACGGGATCATCGCGAGCCACTCCGCAAGACGGATGGGCCAGGCGTGCTCCCCGAAGAGGGCGATGAGCGCGATATGGATGCCGTAGATTCCCGGGGTCTTGTGGTCGAGTACGTCGCGGTAGAGGACTGCTCCGCTACGCAGGAACTCTCGTGCGTCGTAGTAGAGGAGCCCCTGATCCGGGCCGAACGGGTAGGCGAGCGAGCTCGCGCCGAAGAGCATCCCGGCGAGGGCCGTCACGATGGCGATGCCTCGGGCCTTCGCTCCTCCGGCATCGGCGCGCAGGCCGTCCGCAGGCCGCTTTTCGCTCCCCGTCACATCGATCGGCGAGGCCGTGCTTGCCAATTCCTCGCTGACTTTGGTCTTCATAGTCTCGGTCGTCGCACGCTAAGGGACACGGCCTGAATCAACGGCGACGAGGCGAAGGTCGCGGGGCGTGTCGATGGTTCACTTCAACATGGATGACAACGGCATGACGCCAGCGTCGACGACGTTCTGGCGGCACGTCGATATTCCCATGGCCGCGGCGCGCGATTCTTGCGCGCGCGCACAGAAAGACGAGCCGTTCCAGGGGAACGCGCGAAAGCGCCGCTTCCTGTCAACCTAATTTGGAATGCGCGCGCGACTCACGCGACTCACGCGACTCACGCGACGAACACAAACTGCTGCCATGGGCCCCTCCTGCATCGCAAGTCATGTGCCAGGCGAGGACTCTCGCATTAACCGCGGGCGAGCGACAAGCGGAGTATGACAGCGGCGTCATGTTGAGCGCCCCCGCGTGGCGGAGGCGCCCTCCTCGCTATCGGCGCGTCACGCTTTGGCAAGCCAATCGGCGCACGACACCACTTTGTGGGCGCGGCCCGGGAAGACCTTGTCCATGAAGAAGTCGTTGATCGTCGCATCGGCGTCGGCGCAGCCGTCGCGGAGAACCGTGACGCCGTAGCCCCGATCGGCGGCGTCGTAGCAGGTGGCGGCGACCATCGCGCTCGTCGCGACTCCGGCGACGGCGATGGTGTCGACCGAATGGGCACGAAGGACCATATCGAGATCCGTGCCGGCAAAAGCGCTTGCTCGGCGCTTGAGGATGAGGACGTCCTTGTCCTGCACCGGGAGGTCGATTTCGGTTCCCGGATTGCCCTCGTGGAACATGGGCCCGGCTTCGAAGAAGGCGGAGAAGAGCGCGTTGCCCGGCGGGAGATCCGCGCGGTTGGGACGGAAGGCGATGCGGACGAACACGACCAGGATGCCCGCGGCTCTTGCGCGGGGGAGGAGCTCCGTCAGCGGGGGAATGACCTCCCGCGCGAAGGGGAAGGCGCCAGTGATGCCGCGCTGGATGTCGCCGATGATGAGGGCAGTTGCCATGAACGGCACCTTAAGGTGCCCCCACCCGCGCCGCTAGTGTTGCGCGCGGGTGGGCGTCGACGATGGCGGGCTCGTGTCAGGACGCCTTCGCGCCTTCGATCATCAGGCCGGAGATGGCGCCGTACGCGTCGGTCCAGGCCTTTTCGACTTCCGCGGTCCACGCGGGGCCCGCGATTTCGGCGAGCGTCGCGAGGAGGCTCGCGCCGACCCAACCGTACATCTCAGGCGTAACGCCGTAATCGACATGCTTGCTGCCAATCGCCGTGAGGTTCTGCTTGAGCCACTCGGAGTCCTCGACGTGCTCGACGACCGCGACGATCGCGTCCTGCAGCATCTTCTGCTGGCGCTCGGGGGCGTTGCGGCTGAAGAGCGGTTGCACCTGCGGATAGCGGTCGAACAGGATTTCGTAGAAGCGTTTGGTGATCAGCGGCTCGCGTTGGGCGACCAGTTCGAGGCTCTCGCGGAGGACGGCAGCGTTCAGAGACATGTCTTCTCCAAGCAGGGAGGGGCAAGGGGCTGCGAAAACAGGCATCTTGTATGCCTCTTTTTGGGCGAGCACAATCCCGCAGCGAAAGACGCTCGATTTCCCGCGGATCCGGCAGAGTGGTAGGAAGAAAGGCAATGCGCCTCACCCAGTACACGGACTATGCGCTGCGCATCGTCCTCTACCTCGGTGCTCATCCTGACGAGACCCCGAACTCCGCGACCATCAGCAAGGCCTTCGGGATCAGCGCGCACCACACCGCGACCATCGCCAAGCGCATGGTGCAGGAGGGGATCCTCGCGGCCAAGCGCGGGCGTGGTGGCGGTCTCCGTCTGGCGCACGATCTGAAGACGCTCAAGGTCGGCGACTTCGTCGTCCGCATGGAGCGCACGATGCACCTCGCCGAGTGCTTCGACGCGAAGAAGAATCGCTGCCCCGTCACCGGCGCCTGTACTCTCAAAGGCGTGCTCGAAGGCGCCCAGGCTGCATTCATCGACTCGCTGAATCAGCACACGCTGGCCGACCTCGTTCACAACGGGCCGCAGCTCGTGCAACTCCTCAATCGTGGTGCCCGCGCACGAGGAGCGTCGTCATCGCGCACACGCGCTTTGGCAACCTGACAGTCGTTGCCTCAGGGCCACGACTTCGATGTCTTCGGCCGAGTAGAGAGGAGGGGCTCGGTTTTGCGCGAGCCCCTCGCCATCACGCGACGCGTACGACGATCTTTCCGAAGTGAGTGGCGGCCTTCATCTTGGCGAGCGCTTCGGTCGCGCGCTCGAACGGGAACACTTCGTCGACCACAGGACGGATCTTCGTCGCTTCGAGACCACGGTTCATCGCCTCGAAGGACTGAACCGAACCCACCACCACGCCTTCGAGCCGCGACGCCCGGAAGAGCACCGGCAATGGATCCACCTTGAGATCGGTTCCGGTGAGAAACCCGAGGAGGGTCACCGTGCCGGCAAAGCGCACGGCCTGGAGTGAGCGCGGTAGCGTTCCGGCGCCGCCGACTTCGAGGATGTGATCGGCGCCCTCGCCCCCGGTCAGCCGGAGCACCTCCTCGTGCCACTCGGGCGTTTCGCGGTAGTTGATGATGTCTCGCACACCGAGCTTTCGCAGCTTCTCGGCCTTGTCGTTGCTCGATGTCGTCGCGATCACGCGCAGTCCTTCGGCCAGCGCGAGCTGTGCGGCGAAGAGCGAAACGCCGCCCGTGCCGAGGACGACGATGGTCGACCCGAGCTTCGGTCGCACCGCAGCTTCGAACAGCGAAACCCATGCCGTCACCGCGGCACACGGTAAGGTCGCTGCCTCTTCGAACGAGAGGTAGTCGGGGAGCCGGACGAGCCCGGACTCGGGCAGCACGATCGACTCGGCGAGCCAGCCGTCGGTCACGCGCGCGCCGACTTGACGCTCGAAGTACTCCGGCCGCATCGGGCCGCCTTGCCACGTCGGGAAGTAAGCCCCCGCCACACGGTCTCCGATCTTCCATCGCGTGACGCCGTCGCCGAGCGCGGCAACTTCACCGGCGCCGTCCGCGAGAGGTACGAGGTCATCCTTGAGCGGACCGCCGTACACGCCGCTCGCGATCATGAGGTCGCGGTAGTTCAGCGATGCGGCGCGCACTCGGACGAGCACTTCGCCGGGGCCCGGTTTCGGATCGGGCCGCTCGACCAGTTTCCACGCCTCGATGCCCTTGCCCTGATTGCGAATCACGAATGCCTTCATCACGAGCCTCCTCGTTGGTGAGTCTCTTCGTACGGTTGTGCGTGAGTCGGCGGTAGGGCGCTCAGGCGAACGTCTCCCGTGCTATTTCGGAACGAATCGCATGGATCTCGAAGGTATCGAGTTTCTGACGGCGGCCGTCGCGGCCGGGAGCTTTGCGGCCGCCGCGCGTCGCCTCGGCGTGACGCCCTCGGCCGTGAGCCGGCGCGTGGCGCAACTCGAACGAGATCTCGGCGTGCCGCTGCTCGCCCGGACGACGCGCTCGCTCCGTCTGACGAACGACGGCCAAGCGTTTCACGAGCGATGCGTGCGGATCCTCGAGGAGCTGCGTGAAGCCCGGGATACGATCGCGCGTGCGACGAAGAAACCCGCAGGCCTGCTACGGGTCGACGCGCCGGTCGCGCTCGGTCGCGCGGTGCTCGCGCCGAAGTTGAAACGGTTTCTCGATCGCTATCCCGAAATCCGCCTCGACCTCACGCTGCGCGATCACTTCGTGGATCCGGTCGCCGAAGGGCTCGACGTGCTCGTCCGGATCGGAAGCCTCGGAGAATCGAACCTCATCGCGCGCAAACTAGGCGCGAGTCGGATCCTCCACGTCGCGACGCCGTCGTACCTCAAGCGCAACGGCACGCCAAAGAACTTGAAGGATCTCGCTCGCCACGATTGCCTCGGTTACCTGCGAGACGGCCGGCCGGCAGCCTTCAAGTTCGTCGCTGGCGACAGCACGCTTGCGACCGAGATCGAGGGCTCGTTCAATGCCAACGACGCGGAGGTCCTCAAGCAACTCGTGATCGGCGGACAGGGCATCGCCGCGCTCTTCGACTTCCTCGTCCGGGACGAGCTCGCCAGCGGACAGCTCGTTGAAGTGCTCGATCAGCACCCGGGCACGATGTGGCCGATACACGCGCTCTATCCGCGAAACCGGCACCTCTTGCCGAAGGTCGGCGTCTTTCTCGACTTCTTGACGACGCTCTGCGGACGACGCGCCTAGATCCGGGCAGCTACGACAAGGCCGCGCAGACCGTCGTGACCAGGGTGTCGATCATTCGGTGGAGCTCCGCAGAAGTCCGCGCGAATCGCTTGAAACCTTGCATCCCATAGCCGATGACCTCGGCGAGCCGGGGCGCCGTCACCTCGACGTCAGCCTTCGACACCGGCTCGGCGAGCAGCTCCACGAGCAAGTTCTCGAAGGCGGCGTTGCCCGCGCGGACCGCCGCGAACTGATCATCGAAGAGGTCCTTGGCGTCGGGATTCGCCTGCACCAGCTCGAAGCCGGCCGACGCCCACGTCCGGCAGGCATAACGCAGCCGCGACGCTAGGTCGTGGCGGTGGCTCAACCCGCGACGAATCCCCACGAGCTCGGTGGCGACCATCCCCTCGATGACGCTCTCGAAGATGCCCGCCTTGTCGGAGAAGGTTGCGTAGAGCGTCGGTCTAGAAATCTTCGCCGCCTGCGCGATGTCGGCCATCGTCGTTCGTCCGTAGCCGTAGCGCCGGAACACATCCGTTGCGGCCTCGACGACCTTTTCCCGGCGGAGCGTACTGGGCTCGGGCTTGTCGCTCATCCGCGCAGATTAACAGATTGACAGAGAATGTTAACCCGCCATACTCGCTTTACACATAGACGTTTAGTGTAAATGTGGTTGCGTCGGTAGCGGCGCCACAACGACGAGGAGAGCGCATGGCCAGCCAGAAGAAGAAGTGGTTCATCACCGGCGCCGGACGCGGCTTTGGTCGCCACTGGGCCGAAGCGGCGCTGGAGCGTGGAGACAAGGTCGCGGCCACCGTCCGGAAGCGCGCGGCGCTGGACGATCTGGTCGCGAAATACGGCGACGCGGTGCTCCCCCTAGAGCTCGACGTTACACATCGCGAGGCGGTGTTCGCCTCGATCCAGCAAGCTCACAGCCACTTCGGCGGCCTCGACGTCGTGCTCAACAACGCTGGCTACGGAGTCATGGGCGCGATCGAAGAGGTCGGGATGGACGTCATCCGGGCGAACTTCGAGACCAACGTCTTCGGTACGCTCTCGGTCATCCAGGCGGCGCTGCCGCTGCTCCGGGCGCAGCGGAGCGGGCACATCGTCCTCGTGTCGAGCGTGGCGGGCGTCGTCGCCGTGCCGACCGCGGGCATCTACGAGGGCGCCAAGTTCGCGGTGGAAGGCATCGCCGAAGCCCTTGCGGCCGAAGTCGCGAGCTTCGGGATTCACGTGACGTTGATCGAGCCGGCTGGCTATGCCACCGACTTCCTCAGCGACAAGTCCGTCGCCCGGGCTCCCTCCATGCCCGAGTACGACGATTTGCGCGCGCAGCTCGCTGCGATGCTCACGCCGGACGCGCTGGGTGATCCGGCCGCGACCTCCACCGCGATTCTGAAGCTCGTCGACGCCGAACGACCTCCGCTTCGCCTGATCCTCGGCAAGCTCTTGCCGATGGTCCGTCAGATCTACGCCGAGCGCATCAAGACGTGGGAAGAGTGGGAAGACGTCTCCATCGCCGCCCACGGAGGGACGGCTTGATTCCAAGGTCCTAACGCATGGCCGCGGCGACGAGCTCTGCGACGCGGCGCGTGTCCCAATAGGCTTCCGCCGCGTACGTTTTTCCGTCGCGGAGCTGCACGCGATCGACGCCCGTCCACGTCAGCGTCTGGCCTTTCACCGTCGCCTCCGCGCGCCATTCGATGAAGAGCGCGTCGCCGTTCGCGGCCCAACGGGTGGGCACGAGGCGGAGGTCGGGGAGGAGCTTCTTCGTGCCTTCGAAGTGCGCGATGACGCCTACGCGATCCGCCGGTGAGGTCATCGGCGGAATGCGGTTTTGCGTGTCCTCGTGCATGAGGTCGCCCAGCGCCGCGGGCTGCAGCGGATTCCACCGCTCCGCGAAACGCGCGACATAATTGGCTGCTTCTTCGTGGGTGAGTGCTTTCGGGTGGGTTTCCATGGTCAAAGCATGGCCCTCGGTAAGCCATGCAAGTAGAGGCCGGTTTGGCAATTCACCCATGCAATGCCAGCATAGGTGCGTGGACCGGCTCGATAACCTCCGCGTGTTCCTCAAGTGTTCCGAGCTCTCGAGCTTCTCCGCTGTCGCGCGGGAGATGCGGCTCGCCCAGTCGCAGGTGAGTCGCGCGGTGCGGGCGCTCGAGGACGACGTTGGCGTGCCCCTCTTCGTTCGCACCACGCGCTCCGTCACGTTGACGAGCGAAGGGAAACGCTATCTCGTCGGCGTGCGCGCGGCGTTCGACGCGCTCGAAGCGGCGAAGAGCGAGGCCAAGCAGAGCCGCGATGCGCCGAGCGGAGTGCTTCGCGTCACGGCGCCGCCGGAGCTCGCGGAGGTGATTGGCGACGTGATTGGCGGGCTCGCGCGGCGATATCCCGAGCTCGCGTTCGACGCCGTCTTTACCGGGCGCGTGGTCGATCTCGTGCGCGAAGGCTTCGAGGTCGGGATTCGCGCCGGGGCGCTCACGCTCGCGCCGCCCGAATTTCGCGCGTACAAGCTGGCGGCTTCCCGCTCCGTCGTATGCGCCGCGCCCGATTATCCCGCGCCGCGCACGCCCGACGAGCTCGCCGCGCACCCAATCGCCGTTGTCTCGCGTAAGACGCCGAGCGACCTCATGCTGCATCACGAAAGCGGTCGGAAGGTCCGTGTGGCGCTCGACAAGCAGGGACGCCTTCGCGTCGATGATCTCCGCGCGATTCGCAGCGCGGCGCTCGCCGGAGCCTGCTTGGCCATTTTGCCGGAGACGCAGCTCGGCGGGCTCGTCCGCGTGCTCCCGCACTGGGCCACGGCGCCGACGCCAATCCACGCGCTCACGACCAGTACGCTGCCCCGCGTGCGCGTGTTCATCGACGCGCTCGCGGACCGACTCGGAGCGAAGAAGCCCAAGCGCCTTGCCTAAGCGCTGCGCGGCAGAAGTCGTGCGCGCCACAGGCGCGGTGTCGTGCCTTCCCAACCGCGAAAGGCTCGCGTGAAGGAGTTGAGCTCCGCGAAGCCGAGGAGAAAGGCGATTTCGGCGTCACCGAGGTCGGTGGCGGTGAGGAGGCGTTGGGCCGTGGTGCGGCGGACGTCGTCGAGGAGCGGCTGGTAGCCGGTGCCCTCCTTCACCAGATGACGCTGCAGCGTGCGTGGTGTGAGGGCGAGATCACGCGCGATACGCGCGATCGTGATCGGTTCGCCGACCATCCGCTTGCGCATGACGCTGGACTTCGTCGGTGAACGTGAGCGCGCGCTTTGCGATGCCGGCTTCGAGCGTGGGGAAGAGGCGGGCGTAGCGCTCGGCATTTTGCGGGCGGAACTGCCTCGCGAGATCGGACGCTGCGAGCACCATCCGATCGTTGGCCGCGTCGAACTCGATGGAGCAGCCGAAGTGATCCTTCAGGAGTCGAGGCTCGACGCGGCTTAGGCGACGACGTGACAGCTCGATGCGGCGGGGTACGAGGCGCTCGTTGCTCGCATTCTGGACGAGCTTGGCGAGCGCCGCGAAGACGCATTCGATGAGCAAATGGGGAATTGGTTCTGATGCGCGAATCCAGTGGAAGCCAATTCGTATGTCGTCTCCGTCGCGCGTGATGACGACTTCTTCTGCACAAACGAGCCGCTTGTAGCGCGCGAGGCGTTTCAGGCATTCGTCGAACGTCGGCGCATGCATCGCCGCGAGCTCGGCGAGATTCAATTGCTCGGGCGTTTTGTTGGCCCCGAGCTGAACGCCAATGTCCCGATTCGGAGCGAATTCGGCGAGCGCGCTCCAAAATGCCATTTGCTCGGACGTCGAAAACGTCGTCTGCGTCGGGGAAATCCCGGCGCGTGCGATCACTGCCAGTACATCGACGCCAAACGCGGCAACGCGTGCAAAGAGATCTGGCGGAATCGGGACCAGGTCGTTCATCGGTAGTCCGTCGAGATACTCAGATCCTTCCATCGCTCGTCTTCTTCGAGGCGTACAGCGAGGGCGGCCGTGCCCATCCTGAACGCGTCCGAGCCGAGCAAGAGTCGAACAGGCGGCTCTTGCTCTTGGGCGACGCGGAGGATCGCTTGGGCGACCCTTTTCGGATCGCTCGTGGCTCTTTGCGGATCACCGAAAGCGCCACGAATCACCGTGCCGACCGTCGGCTCGTAATCGGGTTTCAGCGATTCCGAGAGCATGGAGGCGTCGAACATGTCGGTACGCATTCCACCGGGCTCGACGCACGTCACGCGAACTCCGAAGGGCGCCACCTCTTTCGCCAGAACCTCGCTCAGGGCTCCCACCGCGGCCTTCGCCGACTGGTACGCACCGAGCCCAGGCGTGTGCTTGCGCGCGCCGATCGAGGAAACGAAGATGAGGTGTCCCGAGCGCTGCGCATGCAACGTTGGCAGCGCCGCGTGGGCGAGGTGATACGCGCCGAAGAAGTTGATTTCGAGCTGGCGACGAAACTCTTCTTCGGGCTGGTCTTCGACCGAATCGGCGCGGATGAAGCCGGCGTTGTTCACGACGACGTCGAGGCGTCCGAAGTAGGAGACGGCCTCTTTGACCGCCGCACGCGCCGCCGCCGGGTCGGTGACGTCGAGCGCGAGCGTTCGCAGTCGCTCGCTCGCTGGTAAGAACGCGAGGTCCTTTGCCGACCGCGCCGTCGCGACGAGCTTCTCGCCGCTATCGAGCAATGCTTCGGCTAGCGCGCGCCCGAGGCCGCGGGAGCATCCCGTAACGAGCCATACCTTCGACATGCCCCGTAATTTGCGCCGCTCGCTTCCCGCGCGCCAATCCGATCACGTCATTTCGCGCGGGGGAGGGCGCCCGCGCTCACTTTCCTACGCAGAGAAAGTTGTCGTAGCGCAGCGACCAGGGGCTCAGCGGGCGTCCGATGAAGGAGGCTCCGAGCGTCGTCTTGAGATCACCGGCGGTCAGGTTCGGCGCGATGTCGGACGTCGCGGCGACATCCCTATCCGCGACCTTGAGAGTGAAATGCGGAGTTGGAGACATCGTGACCGACAGGACGATGGGGACCCAGCCGCGGCTCTGCACGCTGCCGTCGGGGCTCTTCGCAAGGGTCTTCGTCGTCGAGGTCGATCGCTCGTTGGCGGTGATGCTTCCATTCTGGAGCACGAGCTCGATGCGCCAGACGTCGCTCGCATTTTGCAGTCCGAACGTGAAGAGCCTCACCGACGATTGGTCGCCGTTTCCGAGATCCGAGTAGAAGTCGAACGAACAGACCGCGTTGGGGGGGCCATTCGTCGGGAGGTCCTTCCCGAAAAATGCCCTCGGCAGGGAGCTGGTCGTGCCGGCGAGGATGTGGAGCGCCCGCGACGGCGATGCGGCCGGATCGACGTCGACGTCGAGCGTCGCTCCCACACCTTCGGAGGTAGTCCAGGTGGTGCCGACGCCGTCTTCGTCGAAGTCCTCGCAGTAGAGCGACTTTCCGAAGTACTTCTCGCAGAAGCGCGGCACGCTCACATCCTGATCCTTGGCCGCGTCTCTGGCGTCCTCGCTCGACCCCGCATCGAGGTTGTCGGTCGTGGAGTCCGGTGGCTCGGCCTCGTCCTCCGCGCTTGCCTCGTTGGTGTCCGTCGTGTTCGGCTCGTCGGTCCCCGCGTCCGGACCGAGATCGTGCAGGGGCGCGAGCAAACCGCAGCCGGCGCTCGTGGCGATGAGAAGGACCCCGACCAGGGCGCGCGCCCGGATGTTCGCGATTCGTCGAGTGCGCGTAGGCCGTGTGGTCACGATGGGAGTATAGCCGAACAGCGGCCCCAGGCGCCCTTCGACGAGCTCCGAGCTAGTGGCCTCGGGCGTTCAACGCGTTCCACGCGGCGTGCGAGTCCATGTAGTCGCGCCAGTGGGCGATCCGGCGGTTCTCGAGACGAATGATGGAGCAGAACCGGTTCTCGTAAGCGACGCCCGTTGCGAGGATCGTTCCGTGGACCTCGTATTCGATGACGACGACACGTCCATCGTCCGCCTTGTGCGTGACGAGGTGGTCGGCGGCGTGAAGCGCGATGCTCTTGGCGTAACCACGGAACGCAGCCATGAGCGCGGTGCGCCCGCGGATGATCCGCGGCCATCCCAGGTCGTAGAGGACTTCATAGATGGTGTTCTCGTCGACGACGTCGAAGAAGTGTTCTCCGTCGACGAGGTCGCCAAGCGCCCCTCGCGCGAGGTCGAAGTAGGGCGCGATCGACTCGAACTCGGCATATGTTTGGCCTGGCATGTTTCTCCTGGTCTTCATGGGCAGATGAGCGGGCGCGAAGACCGCGTCCGGTGGCGATCCGCCGACCAACATGCATCTCGCCGAGATATCTGTCGAATGCAACGACAGCAGGGCCTATATGCACATGGTGCATATCTCGTCGATCGACCTGAACCTCGCCGTGGTGCTGCGTGCGCTCCTCGATGAGCGAAGCGTGTCGCGCGCGGCCCGGCGGCTCGGGCTAAGCCAGTCGGCGACGAGCCACGCGCTAGGGCGCCTCCGTGAGGTGGTGAAAGATCCGCTCTTCGTGCGGACGCGAACGGGGCTCGTGCCGACGGCGCGCGCCGAGGCGATGGCCGCATCCGTGCGCACGTCCTTGGATGCGCTCGAAGAGACGTTCTTCGCGCACACGCCATTCGATCCGAAGACCGTCAAACGCACATTCCACGTTCGACCGAGCGATTACGTCGAGTACCTGGTGATTCCCACGCTCATCGAGCGCCTCGTGGAGGTGGCTCCGGGAGTCGACATCTTCGCGCGTGCCACCGCGACCGAGCCTGCGCTCGCGCTCGAACACGGCGAGCTCGACTTGCTCATCCAGCCGCCGCACACGGGGGAGCAGACCGAGGGCTTCCACATGCAGAAGCTATGGGACGAGCGCTTCGTAGGGATTGTGCGGCACGGGCACCCGTTGACGCGAGGGCGGGTGACGCTCGAGCGGTTCGCGAGCGCGAAGCACGCCCTGGTTGCGCCGCGCGGGCAACCTGGCGGAGGGAGGATCGATGACGCGCTCCGAGAGCGGGGGCTTGAGCGGCACATTGCCTTCACGACGCCGAGCTTCCTGGCTGCTCCTCACGTGGTCGCGACAACGGACCTTGTGATGATCCTCCCCGCACGCCTCGCGACTGCGCTGACGCGACAGCTCCGCCTGGCGACGTTCGAGCCTCCGGTGGAAATCCCCGGCTTCGAGATGACGATGTTCTGGCACGATCGACACGATTCCGATCCCGCGCACGCCTTCCTTCGCGGGGAGATCGCGCAAGTCGCCGCTGCCCTGCCTGGTTCGTCGAGCGCGGCGCGCTCCGGCAAGCGAGGAACTGCCCGCCATCCGCTTCGCCGAGCGCGCACGTACTAGCGCTCCTTGAAGTAGTGGCCCTCGGCGAGATCGGTGAGGAGGTCGGCGTGCGTGGGCTGCCAGGCGAGGAGGGCTCGCGTGCGTGTGCTCGAGGTGGGGTTGTTGACCGGGGCGAAGTGGGCGAGGGGGCCGAGGAACGTCGATGCCTCCTCGGCGGTGACGCTCTTCGCGGGCACGCCCACGCCCTTGGCGATGGCTTCGATGATCGCGCGGAAGGGCACTCCCTCGTCGGCGACGGCGTGGAGGCGCGTGCCCGCGGGGGCTGATTCGAGTGCGAGGCGGTACAAGCGCGCGGCGTCGAGCGTGTGCACGGCGGGCCAGACGTTGGCGCCGTCACCGACGTAGACGGCGAAGCCGTTCTTGCGCGCGGCCGCGACGAACATCGGCACGAAGCCGTAGTGGTCGAGCGAGCTGTGCACGGTGGGCGGCAATCGGACGACGGATGAGCGCACTCCGCGCTGAGCGAGGGCGATGGTGCTGTTCTCGGCGTCGACGCGCGGGCCGCCCGGAAGGACGTCTTCTTCGGTGCCCGTGCGGGTGAGCCGGCCGATGAGCGCGAGCTGCGCGGTCCCCGACGTGTTCACGAACGGCTTGTTCGTGCCCACGAGCACCTCGCCGATCGCTTGGACGACGCGGTCATCGTGCTGCGCGGCCTTCACGAACCCGTCGGGCGTGCCGCCGAAGGCGAGGTCGTGCTTGTAGCCGAGGTGGATGACGCCGTCGCTGGCCTTGGCGGCGGCGCGCAGCCCGTCGATGTCGTCGAGGTCGCCACGAACGACCTCGGCGCCCGCCGCTTTGATCTTCTCCGCCGACGGCTCGGATCGCGCCAGGCCCACCACCTTGTGCCCAGCTTCGAGCAGGTCGACGACGACCGCAGAACCGATGTGACCACTCGCTCCGGTGACGAAAACGCGCATGGTTGGCCTCCTGATGGCAGAAACTGACATGACTGGTACCACGTGATGTCAGTTCCTGCAATCACGACGACAGTTCCTGAAGTCGGCTATAGTTCCGAGCGGATGGCGCGCTGGGAACCAAACACGAGCGAACGACTCACCGAGGCGGCGATGGAGCTCTTCGCCGAGCGCGGCTATGGCCAGACGACCGTCCAAGACATCGCCGCACGCGCGGGCCTCACGGAGCGCACCTTCTTTCGCTACTTCACCGACAAGCGCGAGGTGCTGTTCGGCGGCTCGCACGAGTTTCAGAAGACCATCGTCGACGCCGTGCGCAGCGCCCCGAAGTCGATTGCGCCCCTCGACGCCGTGGTGGACGCCTGGGCCTCGACGAGCGACTTCTTCGAGCGGCGCCGCGCTTTCGCTCGTAAGCGCAACGCGCTCATCGCCTCGCATCCGGAGCTACAAGAGCGCGAGCTCATCAAGCTCACGACTCTCGCTGCGGCCATCGTCGATCTCTTGAAGCAACGCGGCACCTCCAGCGCTGCGGCGACCCTCGCGACCGAAGCCGGGCTCGCCATCGGCAAGGTTGGCTTCGAGCAATGGATCCGCGACCCGAAGGATCGGAGCCTGACGTTTCATCTGAACGCAGCACGCCGCCAGCTCGAAGCGGTCGTCGGAAAAGGAAAGCAAGCCGAGGCTGAAGGAAGCAGTAAGCGTTCCGCCTAGAGTTGCGGAGTACCTGACGGCGCTGACGAACGAGAGGTGGAAGGGGTGAGTTTCATGGCCCCTTCCGATCGACGTCGGTCGATGCGCTCAGCGCCTCCCACGTCTTCAACTCCTTCTCGAGCGAGGTGAGCTTCTCGCGCACGAGTGCCAGCGCGTCCGTGCCTAGGACGAGGTGCGCGGGCGGGTTTTCCTCGCCGAGGATGGAGAGCATGGCCTGCCCGGCCTTCGCCGGATCGCCGATCTGGTTTCCGTGCCTCGCGCGTCTCGTGGCGCGGATGGGGGCCATCACCGCGTCGTAGGCCTCGATGTGTCGTTCCGAGCGCACCATCGATCGGCCCGCCCAGTCCGTACGGAAGCCGCCCGGCTCGATGCTCGTCACCTTGATGCCGAAGTCGCGCACCTCCTTGCCCAGCGACTCGAAGAGCCCCTCCAGCGCGAACTTGCTCGCGTGGTAGAAGGCGATGCCGGGGAGCGTGACGATGCCGCCCATCGACGTGACGGTGAGGATGTGGCCTTTCCTCCGCGCACGCATCAGCGGCAGTACGGCTTGCGTGAGGGCGACGGTGCCGAAGAAGTTGACCTCCATCTGGTGACGAAGCTCCGAGAGTGGCGACTCCTCGACGGCGCCCTCGTGACCGTAGCCCGCGTTGTTCACCAGCACGTCGATGCGTTCGAAGTCGCGCTGCACGCCGGATGCGAACGGAGCGATGGCGTCGATGTCGGTCATCTCCAGGATGCGCCCGTGCGCGCGGCCGGGCAGGAGGGCCTCGAAGGCGGCTCTTGCCTCTTCGCTGCGCACGGTGCCGATGACCTGGTGCCCCTCGGCGAGCGCCGCCTCGGCGAAAGCGCGCCCGAGCCCGGTGCTCACGCCCGTGACGACGATGACTGCGTTGTTCAGCTTGCTCATGGTCCGTGTTCCTCGTGGTGGTTGGAGGCAGACCATTCATGCGCCGCAGGGCATGCGAAGAGAACAGCGACGTCGCTTCGATCACTTTGAAGCATTACCTTCACAATCGTGAGCATCCCGAGACTCGACGGCGTCGAACAGTTTCTTTTGGTCGCGGAGCTGGGCTCGTTCTCGGCCGCCGCGCGCCGGCTCGGCGTCTCTCCCTCGGCGGTGAGCCAGGCCGTCCGCCAGCTGGAGCAGCGACTCGGGGCGGCGCTCCTTCACCGCACGACCCGCAGCGTCTCGCTCACCGAGGCGGGCTCGCGCTATCTTGCGAGTGCGTCATCTGCGCTGGAGGCGCTCGAGGCCGCGAATGAGGCGGTCAGCGACCTGAGCCAGAAGCCGCGTGGCACACTTCGCCTCAACGTCCTGCGCGGCGCGTACCTCATGGTGCTGCAGCCCATCCTCGGGCGCTTCATCGCCGCGTATCCGGAGATCTCGCTCGAGATCTTCATCGACTCCGGCGTCTCGGACGTCGTGCGTGAGGGGTTCGACGCAGGCATCCGCTTCGGGCACGTGGTCGCGCAGGACATGGTCGGCATCGACGTTGGGCCTCGCCTAACGGCGCACGTCCTCGCGACGCCCGCCTACTTTCGTAAACGTGGCACCCCCAAGCATCCGCGCGATCTGAAAGAGCACGAGTGCATCGGTTTCCGACACCCGCCGTCGGGGCCCGTCGAGCCATGGGAGTTCGAAAAGGGCAAGGAGCGCTACCTGCTGCGTTTCGAGCCCCGGCTCGTCTTCAACGACTCGGCTGCATTGCTCCAGGCGGCCCTCGACGGCCTCGGCGTGACGTACACCATCAACGGCTATGTCGAGCGCTTCCTCGAGGAGGGAAAGCTCGTACGAGTGCTCGCGAGCTGGAGCCCGCCGCTCGATTCCTTCCGGCTGTTCTACCCGAGCCGGCGCCGCGTGGCGCCGAAGCTGCGTGCGCTCATCGACTTCCTGCGCGCTGCGCGCGCCCCAGCATCGCCGAACCTCTCGACTACGCTGAGGGAGCCGTGACGCGGTCCGCGGGATCTCAGAAGGAGTCGTCGGTCCGTGCGTTTCTCGCGCGGATGGCCTCTTCGGTCCTCGGAACGAGGGTCTCGAGCCCCGTTCTCTCTGCCTCCGCTTGGACCTCCTCGATGAACGGGCGGAAGCGCTCGTCGTAGGCTCGAAACGCGGCCTCGAAGTTACCGTCGTGATCGCGCATCGCATCGGCCAAGGCGGCGGCGCCATCGATGGCCAACGAGCCTCCCATGCCGGCGGCGGGCGAAGGGCAGTACCCCGCATCGCCCACCAATGCGACTCGACCTTTCGTCCACGAAGGCATTCGGATCTGACACAGCTTGTCGAAGTAGAAGCTCTTCGAGCCCCTCACTTCTTCGAGCAGCTCCGCTGTCCTCCAGCCCACCCCGACGAACTGGTTCGCGATGATCCGTCGTTGCTCCTCCTCATCGCGACGGTCGTACGGGATCTCGTTGTCGGAGGCGAACGAGAGAATGATGTCCGTGCTGTTCTTGTAGGCGTTGAGCATCACGGCCTTGCCCGGCACGTTGAACATCTGCGCGGTGTTCCGCTCGATGAGCAGCTTGTCGACGATCGTGATCGAGAAATATTGCCCGAGAAAATGCATGTACTGAGCTGCGTCGCCGAACCAGAGCTTCCGTACGGCGGAGTGAACACCGTCGCAGCCGAACACAAGATCGAACGCACGTCGTGAGCCCTTGGCGAACGTGACCTCCATGCCATCGATCGTTTCGCGAAGCGCGGTGATGCTGTCGTCGAAGACGACTTCGACGTGGTCTTTCACGGCATCGAACAGCATGGTCAGAAGGACACTTCGTTCGATCTCGAACTCGTCCTCCGAAGGCGGCTCGCCTTCGTCTCTAAGCAAGAGCGAGCGCTCTGTCACGTCGCGCTCGTTCTTGAGATCCCAACGCTGCAGGCTCAAGCGATTCGATCGGATCTGCTCGAAGAGTCCCATGCGGCGGACGACGTCGACCGTGCTGCCTTTGATGTCGACGGCCGTGCCGCCCGTCCGAAGCCCGCGCGCGATCTCCACGATGGTGACCTCGTAACCGAGGCGGCGCATCCAAAGGGCGGTCGAGAGTCCTGCGAAGCTCGCACCCGAGACGAGGACCTTCTTTCCGTTCGCGCTCATGACTTCTCCCTTCGATGGCCGCGTCCGGGCAGGCCTCGCGTTCGAGGATGTTATACTCAGTAAATATTTAAGTCGTCGATTTTGTACTGCGTATAAAATTGGTGACCGATGCCGACGGCGCTTCGCTAAAATCCGGCGTATGGGCGAGCGACGCGAGAGCAAGAAGCGCGAGACCAGGCAGCGCATCTCCGATGTGGCGACGGAACTCTTCTTCGCGCATGGCTTCGAAGCGGTGACGCTCGACGACATCGCGGGGGCGGCGAACGTCTCCAGGATGACGGTCTTCAATTACTTCCCGCGCAAGGAGGACCTCATGCTCGATCGCCAAGACGACTTGAAGCTGGTCTTCTTTCGCGAGGCGATCCGCACGAGGCCGAAAGGGCAGTCTCCGATCGCCGCGCTCCGCGTTCTCGTGGGCAAGCTGCGAGAGCAGAAGCATCCATTCGCCCGCTTCGACCGGCATACGGCTGGCTTCTGGCGCTTCGTCGCGGCGAGCCCGTCGCTCGAAGCGCGGCTCCGTGAGCTCAACGACGAAGCGGCAGAAGGACTCGCGATCGAGCTCGGAGGTCCGAAGCCGGATGGCGTCGCGCGGCTCGCGGCCGGGATGATCGTGCTGACGTTGCGCACGGCTCGCCAAGATGCCGTCCGCGTGTTCGACCGCGCAGGCTCCGCGAAGAAGGCGAACGCCGTATTCTTCGCGCTGATCGATCAGGGGTTCGCGGCGGTCGAGAGTCTAGGTGCCGCCACCCAGGCCTTCTAGGAAACGGCGGCCGGTACGAAGAATGTCGTGCCCGTTACAGCCGTCGAGACGTCGAGGATGCGGTCGTAGCTCCCCACCGGATCGCCGATGAACATCCGCTCCAGCATCCGCTCGATCACCCAGAGGGCGCGCGTGTATCCAATGAAGTAGGTGCCGAACTCGCCCTGTCCTGGTCGCTTGAAGGGCATGTTGTCGCGCAGGATGTCGTGCTCGACGCCATTTTCGTCGACGATCGTGGCGAGGCCCTGATCACGCGCGCGCTTCCTCCCGCTCAGGTGTCTCGAGACGAGACGCGCATCGCCCGCGACATGTCTCGGGAGCGAGCGCAGGAGGACAAAACAACAAGGGCCACCTTGCGGCGGCCCCGGTCTCTCAGCTCGCGCTTTCTCCCGGTCATGGGACTCGGGAGCGAGCGCAGGAGGACAAAACAACAAGGGCCACCTCGCGGCGGCCCTGGTCTCTCAATCAGATCCTGTCGGTTAGGATCTCGGGGGTCAGAGGGGGGCGGAGCCCCCCGACCTGACAAGCTCCAGCTGCTGGACTCGAACCAGCGACCCGGCGATTAACAGTCGCCTGCTCTACCGACTGCGGGGGTGCCCCCACCCGCGCGTCTTCGACGCGCGTCCTCCCCCAAATCCGTGCTCGGCCTAACGGCCTGCGCGCGGACGGGGGAGGGACGATTCGTTGCTCGCACGTTCGTCGTGTCGCGCCGCTCTCGCTAGCGAACATCAGCGCTCGCGACGCGCGGGTGCGCGCCGAGCTCCGTGACGCGCACGTTCCGCGCCGCGCGCCTCGATGGGCTCGCGGCAATGGCAAGACAGCGATCGGCGCGCGTCACGGAACCTGCGCGGGTGGCTTCGCTCGGCGCGCACCCGCGCGTCGCTCGGGAGGCATCATGTTCGGTCGGTCGCTCGTTTCGCGTGCTCAGGCTCGGCTCCTCGAAGAACGCGCTCGCGCCATGCGCTTCTCGCCCACACGCTCCGAGGAGTGGCTCTGGCGCTCTCTCTCCGGCTCCAAGCTCGGCTTCGCCTTTCGGCGGCAGCTCGTCATCGGCCCGTACATCACTGACTTCGCCTGCACGAAAGTGCGGCTCGTCGTTGAGGTCGATGGGCCTTACCACGAGCAACGCGCCCGGCCCGATGCGCGCCGTGATGCGTCGCTCGCGCGGCTCGGATGGCACGTCCTGCGTGTCACCGATCGCGAAGTTCTCGAAGAGCTCGCGTCGGTGGTTGAGCGCATCCGCGCGGCAGCCTTGGCGCTCGCTTGAGCGCCAGCACACACAAGAGAGCCACCCCGCGGTGGCCCCGCTCTCTCAGCGCGTTCATCTCCCGGTCACGTGTCTCGGACACGAGCGATCTCAGGAGGACAAAACAACAAGGGCCACCTCGCGGCGGCCCTGGTCTCTCAATCAGATCCTGTCGGTTAGGATCTCGGGGGTCAGAGGGGGGGCGGAGCCCCCCGACCTGACAAGCTCCAGCTGCTGGACTCGAACCAGCGACCCGGCGATTAACAGTCGCCTGCTCTACCGACTGAGCTAAGCTGGAAAGGAGGCTGTAGATACCTTCGCTGGGGTCGAGTCGTCAACGACGAATCGTGAGGGACGTTCACTTTTGGGAATGATCCCGCTGTTCCGTACGTCTTCACGGCATGGATGAGCCGCGGAGGGGGGCCGGAAGGTCCGGAATTGGGCAGGGGATCCTTCGCGGCGTCCGGGCGGCGCTCGGCGTCACGCTCATGACAGCGCTCGTGGGATGTGACCACGCCACGAAGGTCGTGGCGAAGGCGGCCCTTGAAGGGCACGCGGCTGTGCCGGTCGTGGATGGAGTGGTCGAGCTTCGGTACGCCCAGAATCCAGACATCGCCTTCAGCGCGCTGCGACTCCTCGGTGTCCGGCCTCCCGCGGGGGCGCTGGCCGCGGGAGCGATTGCGCTTCTCGTCGTCGTCGCCGTCCTTTGGGTTGCCTCCAGGCGGAAGCTCTCGCTCGCTCAGCATGGCGGCTTCGCGATGGTCGCTGCGGGCGCCATCGGCAATGTCTTGGATCGCGTCGCGAACGGGTACGTCGTCGACTTCATCCACGTGACGCGCTGGCCGATCTTCAACGTGGCCGACATCGTCATCGTGTTCGGCGTGCTGCTGCTCGCGTTCGGCGGAAGACTCGGAGGCAGGATGGAGACGGGAGGCGCTCCGCCCTCGGAACCGCCTTGTCCGCCGTCCGGGCCTTCCATGCAGCCCTGGTAGAGCGACCTCGAAGTATCCTGAAGCGCAAGCTCGGCGAATGCGCTTGAGCTATGCTCCCGGCATGCGTCGGCAAGCAAGACTTGCGTGGATGACCAGCTCCACGGCGGCTTTGTTGCTGACGTCGTTCGTGCTCATGCACTGCACGAACAAGGTGCCGCCGCCGGACGAGGGCGGGCTCGAGCCTTCGTCGAACGAGGGGCAGGGCGGCCAGGACAGCGGCAACGCGCTCGAGGCAGGGGCCAGCACGGACGCCACCACGACCGACAGCGCGCCTCCCACGCCGCCGGCGTGTGATCCGAACAAGCCGTTCGGGGCGCCCACGCGTATCCCCGGAACCAGCGACACGCTCCAGCAGGCCACGCCGCGGCTCTCGGCCGACGAGCTAACGATCTACTTCACCACCCATTCGAACGACAGCGCTCCGTACCGCCTCGCCAAGGCCACGCGGGCCACGCGTAACGATCCGTTCGGAGCTCCTTCCGAGCTCTCGGGGCTCACCGCGCAGAACTCGAACGACAACGATCCGGCGCCGGCCGCCGATCATCTGTCGCTCTGGTTCCACTCCAACCGCGGCGGCAACACCGACCTCTACTTCGCCACGCGAAGCACGCTCACCGAAGACTGGACGGCGCCGGCGATGGTGCCCGGCATCGCCACCAGTGCCGTCGAGGCGCACGCCTACTTCCGCATGGGCGGGGGCGGCGAGCTTTGGTTCGTCTCGAATCGAAACGGCAACTTCGATATCTTCGTCGCCAAGAAGAACGGCAGCGGCTTCGACTCGCCCAGCACCGTGCCCGAGCTGAACTCCGGCAAAGACGACTTCCAGCCTCAACCCAGCGAAGACGGGCTCACCATTCTGATCTCGTCGACCCGCGACGGTGGCAAAGGCAAAGCCGATCTCTGGATCGCCAAGCGCGCATCGACCACCGTGCCGTTCGGTGCACCAACGCCGCTCGACACGGTCAACTCGAGCGACACCGATCAAGCCGGTTGGATCAGCCCCGACGGCTGCCGGCTCTACTTCTCGAGCACGCGCGGCGTCGGCGACGGACACGATCGCCTGTACATCGCCGTGCGTCCGCTCTGAGTCGACGGCGTCCCGTCAGAAGCTCTTCTTCAGCGGAGCCGCCCCGGCCTCGGGCGCGGCGCCGGCGTCTCTCCAGAGGATGACGCCCGCATCGGCGTGAACGGCGCCGAGAGCTTCGAGCGAACGCTGGGTCACCGTTCCCGGGAGCTTTTTCGCCGCAATCTCGCTCGTCGCCTTCTCGACCGTCGCGAGCTTCGACGTCAGCGCCGTTTGGGCAGCTGGAGCGGAGCTCGCCACGCCGAGGCGAAGCGCACGTTCGGCTTCGCGCCACAACGCGAGCGATCCTTCGAGCGCGCGGAACGTTCCCGCGCCGTAGCTCGGCCCCATGCCCTCGCGACGCGCCAGATCGTGCTGAACGCAGGCCGAATGCTCGGCGGTGAGCTCGGGCGCGAGCGCGTTCGGATCGGCGCCCGTCCCGAGCAAGTGGTACGTCACGCACGCGCCTGGAACGGCCATCGCGATCGACTTCATCGCGGCGAGGGCGTCCTTGTCGTCGTCGATCTTCTTGCCGACGAGGGGGGCGGCCTCGACCATTCGACGTGCCATCGCGAGGCGAAGCGAATCGGCGCCGGAGCCCTTGCCGGTCTTCACCGTGTCGAGCCAACGATCCGACGAACCGAGCCAATCGCCGCGACCGTCGCGGAGCAAGACAACGGCCGCCGTGGCCGCCGACGCTTGATCGGGCGGTGACGACGTGAAGCCGGCCTTCGAGCCGAGCGCATTCGCGATCTCGCTGAGGCAACCCTTCTCGAGCGGCGAGGGCTGGCCGACGGCGAGGGCGACCGGCGCCGCTTCGGGACACGATGGGAGCCCCTTGGTCGCGTCGGCGATGGCGGACGCGTTGTCGTCGACCAGCGCGTCGCGCAAGACCTCGCTCTTCGACCTCGGACCTTTGCAGGCCGCGCCGAAGGTACCGATGACGAACGCGAGCGCACCGATGCCGAGCGACGCCACGGAGGCCGTTCTCATCGCGCGCCTCGCTCGAGTGCCCGTTCGCATGCCGAGACGATACAGCGATTACGCGGACCCCGACACGCAAGGAATGCGCAACTTGAAGGTGGCGCCTCCGCCGGACGTCGTCGAGAGGGTGGCCTCTCCGCCGTGACCTTCGGCCGTGCGCCGGACCACCGCGAGGCCGAGGCCGGTTCCCGTCGCGCGCGTCGAATAGAACGGCGTGAAGACGCGCTCGCGAAGCTCGTCGGGAATACCCTTGCCGTCGTCGGCGACGACGATCTCCACGACGCCGTCGACAGCGCTGACGTGCACATGAACGGGGCCTTTCCGGCCCTCGGCTTGGAGCGCATTCGCCACGAGGTTGATGACCGCCTGACGAACGAGCTGCTCGTCGCACATGACCTGGCCGATCTTCTCGGCGACGGTCACGACGAGCTCTTTCTCATCGGCATTGGCTGCACGCAACGCCGCGAGCGCCGCGTTTCGCACGACGTCATCGATGTGCGCGGGCGCCTGCACGAGCGGACGCGGACGCGCGAACTCGAGAAGGTCGGCCACGATCCCTCGAATGCGCTCCGCCTCTTCTTGAACGATCGCCATGAGCTCTTCGCGCGCGACGGGATCCTGCTTGGGCCTGCGCAGTCCTGACAGGGCATTGAAGATGACGCCGAGCGGGTTGCGGATCTCGTGCGCAACGACGGCGGCGAGCTCGCCGAGGGCCGCGAGGCGCTCGCGTTTGATGAGCTCCTGCTGCGCGAGACGCAGCTGGCGTGAAGACGTCTCGAGCGCCCTCGCACTCGCCACGAACCGCGAGGTGATCGAACCGCCGATGGCCACGATGGCGACGATGAGCCCGACGTCGAGCGTGTAGGGAGCGTCGTAGACGCCTTCGGCCGCGAGCGAGTCGTACATCGCACACAGGACGAGCGCCCCGAGCGCGATGCAGTAGGTCCAGGCGCCCGGCTCACCGGCCTTCCATCGACGCGCATAGCGCGCGCAAAGCACGCACAGGCCGAAGAGGTGGAAGGCGAAGGCGACAGAGCCCAGTGTGGTGAGCTCACCGTCGCGATAGACGGCCCCGAGCCACGGCACGTAGCGCGAATGGATCACGCTACTCATCAGGCCGTCCGGCCAAAGCGCGTAGACGGAGACCACGCTCCCGATCGACATCATCGTTCGATCGAAGCGGCTGAGGGGCCGGTCGAACTGGATGGCGGAGTACGCGAACCACGCGACCGTGTGGAATCCGCCGAAAAAAGCGGCGAGGCGCGATCCGAAGAGGAGCGTCGACGTCGAGACGGGAAGGGTGACGACGATGTTGGCGAGGTTGAAGAGTGCCGCCAGCGCAGCGCAGACCGAAAACCAACGAAGCTCACGCCAGCCCGGCGCCGAGGACATGCCCAGCGTCAGCAGCGCCGTCAGTAGTCCGATCGACGCAGAAACGACGGAGAGTGTCGCAGGTATTGTCACATGCCCGCCCGATCCTAGTGTCGGGGCTTCCGAGGTCTCCCGCAAGCCGCCCGAACGAATCCGAGGACTCCGGAGGCTCGCGCGAGCCACAAAACCCAAACGCCGCGGATCCTAGGGGATCCACGGCGTCGTGGTTACCGTGTTCGGCGTCGCGGCGGAAGGTCAGACCGTCGCGAACGCGGCGTCCGAGATGTCGAGCGGGGTCTTGTCCTCGTCGGCGAGGAGCTGAGCCTTGTGCTCGACGCCCGGAAGGACGTTGCGCGCGAAGAAGAGCGCCGCCTGGACCTTGCCCGCGTAGAACGCGTGATCGGGGTGGTTCGCGGCGACCTTCTTCTGCTGCTCTTCGGCCACGATGGCGCCGTCGAGGAGGAGCCACGCGACCGTGAGCTCGCTCATCATCTCGCAGAAGCGGTTGGCCGAGAGCGGCACCATCGCGGTCTGGCCGCTCTGGAACCACATGAGGAGGCGCATCGCCGTGCCAGCGACGGCTTCCTGCGCCGCGCCGAGCTTCTTCACCGCCGCACCGAACGTGGGGTGGTTCGAGTGCGCGGCCACGAACTTCGCGATGTCGCCCAGGTACGCCTGGAGGTTCGCGCCGCCCGCCTGACCGAGCTTACGACCCACGAGGTCCATCGCCTGGATGTGGTTCGTGCCTTCGTAGATGCTGAAGATCTTCGCGTCGCGGCAGTACTGCTCGACGGGGTAGTCGCGCGTGTAGCCCGCGCCGCCGTACGTCTGGATGGCCATCTCGCAGACGCGGAAGCCCTGGTCCGAGCCGTACGCCTTGACGAGCGGCACGAGGAGGTCGACCTGGCCCTGGTGGTAGGACGCCTTCTGCTCGTCCTTGCCGTGGTTGGCGTGGACCTGGTCCTGGTGGTGGCAAAGCTTCACGGCGAGGGCGCGGATGCCTTCGGTGAGCGCCTTCATGTGGAGCAGCATGCGACGAACGTCGGCGTGCTCGATGATGGCGACGCGCGGCGCCGAAGCGTCTTTCCAGTGCGCGATGCTCGAGCCCTGCTTGCGCTCCTTCGCGTACTCGAGCGCGTTGAGGTAGGCGCTCGACGCAACGGCGACGCCCTGGACGCCGACCGAGATGCGCGCAGCGTTCATCAGTTTGAACATCTGCGGCATGCCCTGATTGAGCTTCTCTTCGCCGCCGACCGGCCAGCCGATGCACTGGCCGTTGTCGCCGAAGTTCAGAACGCAGGTGGCCGAGCCGTTGATGCCCATCTTGTGCTCGAGGGCGCCGACGGAGACGTCGTTGGTCTGGCCGAGCGAGCCGTCCGCGTTGGTGCGGATCTTCGGGACGATGAAGAGCGTGAGGCCCTTCGTGCCGGCCGGCGCGCCGTCGACGCGCGCGAGCACGAGGTGGATGATGTTGTCGGCGAGATCGTGGTCACCGCCGGAGATGAAGATCTTGGTGCCCTTGATCGAGTAGCTGCCGTCGGGGTTACGCGACGCGGTGGTCTTCGCCGAGCCGACGTCGGTGCCGGCGTGCGGCTCGGTCAGGCACATCGTGCCGCCCCACTTGCCGGCGAACATCTTCTCCGCCCAGTGCTTTTTCTGGTCGGACGTGCCGAACTGCTCGATGACCTCGGCCGCGCCGTAGGCGAGACCCGGGTACATGTTGAAGGCCGCGTTGGAGCCCGAGAGGATCTCCTCGATGAGAACCTGGAGCGAACGCGGTGCGCCTGCGCCGCCGAGCTCCTGCGGAACGCCGATCGCCTTCCAGCCGGCTTCGTAGAGCTTGTTCCAAGCGTCTTTGAAGCCCTTCGGCGTGATGACGTTGCCGTTCTCGAGCTTGCAGCCCGTGATGTCGCCGACGACGTTCAGCGGCCCGAGCACTTCGCGCGCGAAGCGGTAGCACTCCGCCAGCGAGCTCCGCACTTCCTCTTCCCCCAAGCCTCGTACGGGCCCTGCCCCAAGATGTCGGCGAGCTTGAACTGCTCGAAGAGCAGGAAGTTGAACTCGCGGAGGTCGGCCTTGTAGCGGTTGATGGCTTGGATCGGCTTCGTCACGGGCGCGCTCCTTCGAACAAGCGGAAAGCTGTCTTTCAAACAGCTCGGACCTCGACCAGATCTCGAGTGGAAATCTCGAGTTCCGTCGAACGCTGGTCATCGTGCGACCCGTGGTGCGACGCGTCAAGGCGAAACTGAATGGCGATTCAGTTTCGCACGAGGCGGCGTGCCGAGGTGAGCACCCGCAGGACTTCGCGTCCCGGCCCTCTCTGCGTCTCGCTGCACCGCACAATCACGACTTCTTGGCTTTGTTCTTCCCGAAGCCGAGCATGTGCTCGCCCGAGCCGCTCTTTCGCGCGCGCATTTCGAAGAGCCGAACCTCACGCGCTGCATCGACGTGCTTGGGGTTGATCTGCACCGTGCGGGCGAAGTCGCGCGCCGCCGTGGCGGTGTTGCCGAGCCGCTTGTGGAGCATGCCGCGGTAGAAGTACGCGCGTTCGCAGTAACGATCCTTGTGCACGGCTTTGTCGAGTGCGGCGATCGCGGAGGTGAGGACCTCGGGGGCAGCGTCGCCCGCCCACGCCATCGCCCAGGCGAGCAGTGCTTGGGCTTCGAGGTCCTCCGCGTCGGACTCGGCGAGCATGCGCGCTTCTTCTTGCGCGTAGGCGTAGTCGCGTCTTTGGAGCGCGGAGTCGATCTCGCGGATCACGTCTTTGCGCGGGGGCTTGACGATCTGCTTGCTCGCCGCGCGCGAGGCCAGCCAACCCCGACGCGCTTCGGTGTCGGTGAGGGTGCCGTTCGCGTTGGTCATGTGGCTGAAGATCTTTTCGATCTCCCGGCGAACGCCCTCGAGCTGCGGCGGGATCCGGTCGGGATGCCAAAGCTTCGCGAGTCGGAAGTAGGCCGCGCGCACCGCTTCGACCGAGGCGCCTTCCGGAACGCCGAGCGCCGTGAAGTAGTCTTCGGCGTCGACGTTCTGCGCGCGCTCGATGATCTTCGCCATACCGAGATCGAGCGGACCAGGCGCCTGCGCCGGCGTCTGAGCCTGAGCGACGGGCGGCGGCATGCTTCCCGCCATCGGACGCGTCGAGCCAACGGCCGGCATTCCGGGCGTCGAGCCCACGCGGAACGACATCGACGGCATCGACTTCATCGGCGAACGCGAGCTCGGCGGAGTCATGATGCCTTGCGGAATCACGGTGCTCTCCGGCGTGTTCACGATCGGAATCGAAGCCATCGGCGGGCGTACCGAGGCCATGACGCCGCTCGACGGGCGGCCGGCCGACGCGGCCGGCATGGAGGGAGTCGAGACCGAAGCGACCTCGACGCACTTTCCGATGACGAGCAGGTAGAGCAGCAAGTCGAGATGCTGCGGCTCGAGGCTCGACATCGCGCGCATCTGGATGATGGTCATCGGCTTGTCGGCCATCGCCTTGCACAGCTTCGTCTCTTCCGGACCGAGGCCGACGCTCGTGAGCGGAGCGTCGCTGATCAGGCGGAGCCCCGAAGCCCGGAAGCGCGCCAGCACTTCGGCCACCACCGGATCCGTGGGGTGCTCGCGAAGGCCACGCCACACCGGAGCGAGCGGGTCGATGACGATCGGCGGTTCCCCTTCGTTCGGCGTCGCTTCGTAGAACGTGAACTCCGACTCTTTCGGGAACGTGAAGAGGTGCTGCGTCTTCCGGCAAAGCTGCTCGAAGAGCGCCTCGTCTCGCTGCGCCTTGGTGATCGCGCCGCGCTCCACGAGGATGTCGCCGTGCTTGCGCCTCTTCTGCGCGACCTCGAGGAGCGTCGCGTTCATCGTCTCGATATCGATGTGACCGAGCTCGTAGAGAACCGCGCCGAAGTAGGCGACCGGCGGCTTGTTGCGAACGTCGGTGATGCGTCCACGCCAGAACGCGATGTCGCCACGATCCCCGTTTGGCGCGCGAAGCTCGAAGAGGCCGGTAAGCCTTCGATTGCGGGCGTAAACGAGCACGTGCGCAAGGGGCGTCGTCGCGAGCGTGCCGGTTGCACTCGGCGCGGGTCGCTTGGGCGCGTCGACCATGAAAGAACCTTAACATGTCTGGCCACGCGCTCGGTCACCAGAACGAGTGACGACGTCGTGTGCGAAAGCCTGCGAGCCCGACGGCAGCCCTGCTACGCGCGCACTCACTTGGGCACGACGCGGCCGACGAGCTTCCGCAATCCCGATCGAACGGCCGAGAGCTCGCGCTCCGTTTGGCTGCCGGTTTTCGAAGGGGCAGCAGCCGTCGTCGGGGCGACTGCGACCACTCGGACTTCGCCCGAGCTCGCGCGTTGCCGGATCTCGTGGAGCCGCATTTCTCGCGCCGCATCGATGTTGCCGGGCTCGAGGCGCAGCACGCGCCGGAAATCGCGAACGGCGGCGTCGACGCGGCCGAGGCGTTTCGTGAGCTGGGCTCGATAGAGCAGCGCTCGCGCGCAGTCGGGATCGCCCGCGAGGAGCCGATCGAGCTCGCCGACCGCGCGCTGCACGGCTTCGTTGGGAGCCACGCCTGCGCGGACCTCGCACCACACGACGATGGCACGCGCTGTCGGACCTTCGGCGCCGCTGCACGCGACGGCACGTGCGAGCGCGCCCGCCTGGAGGAAGTCGAAGCGGGCGAGCGCCTCGTCGACGTCGCGCAGCGTGACGGCGCGTGGGGAAGAGGGCGAGGGCTTCGACTCCGGAGGGGCCTTGGCTCGCGGATCGGTGAGCACCCGGTGTGCGTCCACGATGCGCGCGAAGATCTGTTCGCAGAAGGGGCGAAGCGCGTCGTCGACCCCGTCGGGAATCCGGTCAGGATGCCATACGCGCGCCAGCCGGAAGAACGCGGCGCGCGCTGCCTCGAGCGGTGCTCCGCGAGGCAGGCCGAGGACGGTGTAGGGATCCTCCTGGACGATCTTGCGGGCGCGTTCGAGGACCCCCTCCTTCCCCAAGGCGAGCGGGCCCTCCGGATCGGTCTGCACGCGCGAGGCCGCGCGCGTCACGACGAGCACGTAGAGCAAGAGCTCCGTGCGCACCTTCCCGAGCGTGCTTCCGCCGATCACGTTCGCGATCGGCACCGCCTGGGTCGTCATGCTCTCGCAGACGCGAAGCTCGTCTCTCGAAAAGCGAAACCGACCGAGGTCGCATCCGGGATCGAGCTTCAAACCACCGTCGAGCCGCGCCAGCACTTGCCTGACGTGCTCGAGCGGCGGATTCGCGCAGAGCCCACGCCACATGATGGGCCACGGATCGACGGTGGGCCGTCCTTCGTCACGACCGCCCGCGTGCTCGTCCACGTCCGGACGGAACAGCCAGTGCGTTTCGTCGGGGAACGTGAAGAGATGCAGGGCCTGGCGCTGCGTCTGCTCGGCGAGCGCCGCGTCGAGCTGCGCATCGGTGATCGACTTTCGCTCGAGCAAGATTTGCCCGTGCAGGCGTCCGCTGTTGGCGACCTCGAGGAGCGTCGCGTCGAGCGTCTCGTTGTCGATCACCCCGCGCTCGTAGAGAACGGTTCCGAGGTAGGTAACGGCCTCGCTCGTCCAGAGCGAAGCAACCCGTCCCGAGCGCACGACGAGCGTGGCGCGCCGCGCGTCATGGCGAAACCGGAACGTGCCCGTTGCCGCGCGAAGATGCGCGTCGGCGAGCAAGGCCACGAAGGGTCGTGCGCCGAGCAGCCCCGACCAGGCGTGCGTGGGTTGCTCGCGCGAGGCACGATCGTTCATCCGCCAGTGGGAACGGCGGGAACGATCGAACCTTGAGCGATCTCAGAACTCGGCGCGAACGACGACGAACTTGTTGCAGAGCGCCTTGTCGGTGAGCTCTTTGTACGACTTGGCGCCTGTCTCACTGCGCATGCCGTTGAGTCGGGAGTGCTCGGTGATGAGGTAGATCACCTTCACGCCCTTCTCCTTCTGCGCCTTGAGCCAGTTCTGATACGTCGCGCCCGTCGAGACGAACGCGGGGATCTTGTTGCTCGTGTAGAAGTTCTCGCCCTTCCAGTTCATCTGGTAGGCGATGAGCTGATCGTCGGGGCTCTGGCGATCGCGGTAGTACGCTTCGATGAGCTCGTGCTGTCCCCAGTGGGGCGACATCGCGACCATGTACACGTCGAGACCCCACGCGGCCCACACGATGGAGAACGCGCAGAACGCCGCGATGGCGTGACGACGAATCGAGCGTGCGCCGGCAGCGATCGAGAGGATCGCGGCGATCGCCGTGAAGCCTCCGAGCACCGCGCCGAAGTCGAGCGAGTCGGGCCACGCGCGCTTGTAGTTGTACGTGAAGAGCTGCAGCAGGCGAATGGCACCAGGCTGATCCGACCCGTCGGGCTTGATCGAAAGGTCGCGCCCGACGAGGGCCACGACGACCGCCGCGAGGACGGCCGCCGCGCCGATCATGAGCTGCTCGTGGAACCGGCGCTGCTTCGCCTCTTCGTCCACGGAGACGATGCCGCCGCGGTAGGGCGAGCCGCCCTCCTCGACGAGTTGGTCCGTGGTGATACCGGCCGTGGCGCGACGTCCGAACATCTTCACGACGACCCCGATGCCCACGAGGCCGAGAACGGTCACCCCGATGGCGACGGGAGGACTCGCATCGAGGCCGCCGCGACCGAACATCGAGCCCGACCAGAAGCGCATTGCGCCCCACGTTGCGATCGCGGTCGAGAGACCGAGGCCCACCACGTAGAACGGCAGCTTGCCGATCTTCGCGAGAGGCTCGTCGCCGAGGATGTCGTCGAGCACGACACCAACGAGCATCGCCACCGGCGGAACGGCCGGGAAGATGTAGTGGTGGAACTTCGTGCCCATGAACGTGAACAGGGCGTAGGCGAAGAGGAACCACATCACGAGCATGACGGAGGCGTCGCCGACCGCGAGAGCGGTTCCGGTGCCCCTGCCATTCGTTGCTCGCGAGAGCGCGGAGTCGCTTCGACGGAAGCCCCACACGAGCGCGAGAGGCGCCAAGCCCGTCCACGGGAACAGCGCGTAGCCGAGCTGCCAGACGTAGTAGCGGAGGCCCGTGTCGTCGCCTTCGTTCGTGTCGTGCACGTGGCTGAAGGCGCGGTTGAACATGTCGTGGATGATGATGCGGTCGGTGAACGGTGGTCCGTGCCGCACGTACATCGCGATGTACCAGGGGAGGGCGACCGCGAGGATGACCAGCAACCCGCTGAGAAGCTCGAGGCGGAGCAGCTCGCTCCAGCGCTTCTTCGTTGCGACGTACGCGAACGCGCAGATGACGGGCAGACCGACGCCGGCCGGGCCCTTCGCCATCGTGGCGATCGCCGCGCAGAGCCACGCCGCCACGTAGACGATGCGGCGCGTTCGGCGTTCACCCCAGTTGAGGTACAGCAGGCCGCCGATGATCGCGGCCCAGGCGATGCCCTGGAGCGAAGGCTCGAAGCCGGCGAAGTAGCGGATGAAGCTCGGACCGATGCCGTCGGGGTTTGCGCCCACCGACTTCGGCACGCTGGCCGGCGAATGCGAGGCGCAGGCCTCGTTGCCCGGGAGGCCACAGTTGCCCGCCGAGCCGGAACGGAACTCGTCCCAGTGGAGGCGGAAACCCTTCTGATCGCCCGCGAGAACGAGCTCGAGGTTGCGCGAGAGCAGGTAGAGGATCTGCGGGATCGCGCAGATCAGCACCGCGCCGAACACGAGGTGCCAGAGCGAGAGGCGCAGCTTCATGCCGAACGCCTCGAGCTCGTAGACTTTGACGCGCGCGTCTTCGTCGACGTTGAGACCGTAGAGGAGCAGGCCCATCGCCGCGGTCATCGACGCGACGAACGGCATGTCCGTCATGGTCTGGTGCGCGAGGAAGAACCAGTCCGGCATGGTGGCGAGCACGAGCCCGCCGAGCAGGCCCGCACGACGACCGAAGACCTTCGCGACGCCCTTGTAGAGCAGGTACATCGCGCCGATGGTCATGAGCACGTTCGGCGTGCGAACGACCCATTCCGGATGCGCGACGGGCAACCCACCGGCGCCGATCAGCATCTGATCGGGCTGGAAATGGGTTCCCAACGTGCCCATCGCGAGCGACTGGATCCAGAAGTTCAGGATGGGCTTCGACCAGAACCAGCCGTCTTGTGCCCACCAGAGCGAGACCCAGTCGTCGCGCGAGAGGATCTCGCGGGCGACCTCGCCGTAGTGCGTTTCCCAGGGATCCCACAGGGACTGCAGACCCATGGCCGGGAAGTAGAGGAGTGCGCCGATGGCGACGACCCAGAAGCCATGGCGCTGGAGGAGCGGTCGCTCCTCGCCGAGCTCGTCTTTTGCCCACGGGCCGAGTGAACGACCGACGGCGAACAGGCTCGCGACGAGACCGAGGAACGTGCCCGTGACGGTGATGGAGCCGACCCACCACGGACCGAACCCGGCTTGCGCGGCGGCAAGCGAGCCGGCGAACGCGGCGACCAAGGCGATCGTGCGAGCGATCGGACCGCGCAGGTTCGCGAGCGTGGTCGACGTCGTCGGCTGGGTCTCGTCGTCGAACGAGCCGAGCAGATCCATCACGCCGAACGCGGCGATGGCGACGAACAGGAAGCCGACCGGGATGCCCCAGGCGTTCTGCGTGTTCTTCGCCATCAGGAGGAACGCAGGGATGGCTCCGCCGAGGAGCGCGATCAGACCGCGCTTGACGCGCAGCGGATTGCCGCGCGGCAGGAGCTCCGCCCCCTCGTCCTCGTCGCTCTTGCCCTCACCTTCGGCGGCAGCTCGAGAAGGAGAGGCGACGTCGTCGTCGCCATCATCCTCGTCGTCCCCCTCGGGATCATGCGGCGCGGGCTTGTCCTCGTGCGCAGAGGCTTTGTCTGCACGCGTAGGAGTGGCCGCCTTCGAGGGCGCTTCGAGCGTCGTCGCGTCCCCCTCGTCCTTCACGTCCGTCGACTTCGTCTCGCTCATGCGTGCGTTCGCTGGCCGGCGGCCCCTGGTTCGTGATTCGTGGTTCGTGAACCTAGTGAGCCAAAGCTAGGATGTAGGTAAAAGGGGGCCTGAACCCCAGGGTGCGAACGGGATTTACCAACTTTGCTGGCGCAAGACCAGACGAGCGGCATTTTCCCGTTCGAACCGCCCCCCCGAGGCTCGGCTCCCCCCTGATCAGAGCTCGGCGGCCAGCTTCTTCGACTCTTCGAGCCGACCGCGGGCGTCCTCGAGCTGCTTCTTGAGGGCGTTGGTCTCGTCGATGACTTCCTTCGGGGCACGCTCGAGGAAGCCCTTGCTCGACATCTTCTTCTCGATGGCGGCGAGGTCCTTTTCGATGCGCTTGAGCTCGCGCTCGATACGCGTGAGCTCCTTGTCCTTGGTCACGAGGCCCTTGAGGCCCACGAGGATCTCGATGGGGCCGTGGGGGCTCGGAACCACGCCGGCCATGGTGCCGGCTTCGCGCGGCCCGCCGACCTTCTCGACCACGGTGTCTTTGCCGCGGGTGAGGAAGGTGATGGTCGGGAGGCGATCGGTGAGGAGGGCGCGCGCCGTCTCACTGTCGGTACGGAGCGCGAGCGGCACCTCGGCCTTCGGCTCGACCTCGTGCTCGCTGCGGATCGTGCGAGCCGCGCTGACGACGGCCTTGAACAGCTCCATGTCGCGGATGGCTGCGTCGTCGTCGATCGCGTCGGACGCCGTGGGGTAGGGGCCGAAGGCGAGGGACGAACGACGCGACGCCGGACGCGGCGTGCGCTGCCAAAGCTCCTCGGTGATGTACGGCATCAGCGGGTGCAGAAGACGGAGCGAGGTCTCGAGGACGTGCGCCATCGTGAGCCGCGTCTCTTCCGCTTCCGGCGTGTTCGGGACCACGCCGCCTTCTCCGCGGAGAATGGGCTTCGTGACCTCGAGGTACCAGTCGCAGAAGTCGTTCCAGAAGAAGCGGTAGGCTTCGACCGCCGCCTCGTCGATGCGGAAGTTCGACAGACCGGTGGTCGCGATCGCGATGGTCTTGCCGAGCTGCGCGAGGATCCAGCGGTTGAAGAAGCCCTTCACCGCCGGCGGCGCGCCCGTCACCTTCGATGCGTCGAGGCCTTCGAGGTAGCCGAGGCAAAGACGCGACGCGTTCCAAATCTTGTTCGCGAAGTGGCGGTAGCCCTCGATGCGCTTCGGCGCGAGCGCGATGCGCTTGTTCGACGGCGGATACGTCGCCAGCGTGTAGCGCACGGCGTCCGTTCCGTAGGCCGGGAAGCCGACACCCTTCTCGATGTCGGCCGCGATCGACGGATAGGACTTCTTGAACTTGGTGAGCGCCTCCTGCACGGGCACGCCGGGGGCGGCGTGCTCGGCGATCGCCTCGGGCTTGGCGCCGTAGACGAGGTCCAAGGGGTCGATGACGTTCCCCTTCACCTTGCTCATCTTGTCGCCGGTCTCGTCGACGACCATGCCGTGCATGAGGATGCGCTTGAAGGGCACCTCGCCCATGAAGTGGAGGCCGAACATCATCATTCGGGCCACCCAGAAGAAGATGATGTCGTAGCCGGTCTCGAGATCGTTCGCCGGATAGAACTTCTTGAGCGCGTTGGTCTCGTTCGGCCAGCCCAGCGTGGAGAAGGGCCAGAGCGCGCTCGAGAACCAGGTGTCGAGGACGTCGGGATCCTGCGTCCAGCCTTCACCACACTCCGGCGGACGCGTGCGGGAGACCTTGATCTCGCCATTCGGGCCGTGCCAGGCCGGGATCTGGTGACCCCACCAGAGCTGACGCGACACGCACCAGTCCTGGATGTTCTCGAGGAAGTGATCGTACGTCTTGGTCCACTCCTCGGGGATGATCTTCGTACGGCCGTCGCGCACCGCTTCGATCGCGGCGTCGGCCATGTTCTTCATCTTGCAGAACCACTGCGTCGAGATCATCGGCTCGACCACGCCGCCCGAGCGCTGACACTTCGGCAGCGCGAGGATGTGGGGCTTCGCTCCGCGCGCGAGGCCCTTCTCGTCGAGCGCCTTCTTCACGGCGGTGCGCGCGCGCTTACGCTCGAGCCCCGCGAAGGGACCGGCTTCGGCGTTCATCGTGCCGTCGAGATTCAGGATGTTGATCTCGGGCAGGTTGTGGCGCTTGCCCGTGGCGAAGTCGTTGAAGTCGTGTGCGGGCGTGACCTTCACGGCGCCGGTGCCGAACTTCGGATCGACGAGGATCGCGTCCGTGATGATCGGCACCAAGCGATCGACGAACGGGTGCACGAGCATCTTGCCGTGCAGGTGCTTGTAACGCGGATCGTCGGGGTGAACGGCCACGGCGGTATCGCCGAGCATCGTCTCCGGACGCGTGGTGGCGACCACGAGCTCTTCGTCCGAGCCTTCGACCTTGTAGGCAAACTGGAAGAGCTCGCCGTTCTGTCCCTCTTCGTTCTCGACTTCGAGATCGCTGAGGGCGGTCATGCACTCGGGGCACCAGTTGATGAGGCGCTTGGCGCGGTAGATGAGCCCCTCTTCGTAGAGGCGCACGAAGGCTTCGGTGACCGCGACGCTCAGGTCGGGGTCCATCGTGAACTTGGTGCGCGGCCAGTCCTGCGAGGCGCCGAGCACGCGCATCTGCCGCATGATCTGGCCGCCGCTCTCGGCCTTCCACTTCCACACGCGCTCGACGAACGCTTCGCGCCCGAGATCCTGACGCGTCTTGCCTTCGCGCTTGAGCTGGCGCTCCACCACGGTCTGCGTGGCGATGCCGGCGTGGTCGATGCCGGGCTGCCAGAGCGTGTTCTTGCCGCGCATACGCTCGAAGCGGACGAGCACGTCTTCGAGCGTGGCCATCATCGCGTGGCCCATGTGCAGCGAGCCCGTGACGTTCGGCGGGGGCAGGGGAACGACGTAGGTCGGACGCGTATCGCTCGGATCTTCGTTCGCGTGGAAGACGCCTTCCTTCTCCCAGAAGGCGTACCAGCGCTCCTCGACCTCTTTCGGCTCGTAGGCCTTGTTGAGGTCGGGTCCTGCTGTCGGTTCGTTGCCGGCCGTCGTCATAACCCCCGGCATTACCACAACGCGGCGCACCATGCCTCAGGACCAAGCTGAGGCTCGATGCGCCGCGCGGGAATGCGGGGCGGGAATGCGCGTTCGGCGGAGCGCGCCCTAGTCGCGCGTGAGGCGCGAGAGCTCTTCTTTGATGAGCGTCTCGGCGAGGTGCGGGACGACTTCCCAGACCACGCGCTCGACGACCTCACGCGAGAGCGCGAGGACGGCCTCGGCTTGCTGCGAGGTCAGACCCAGATCGCCGAGCTTGCCTGCGAGGTGACCATTGACGGCGGCCGAGACAGGGCTGGCAGGGGCGGGTGCAGGAGCCGCCGCGATAGGAGCCGGCGCGATAGGCGCCGGAGCGGGCGTAGGGGCCGGCGCGGGAGCAGGCGCCGCCGCGACGGGCGCGGGAGGAGCCGGACGAGGCGCCGCCGGCGCACCGAACGACGGCATCGAGGTGCCCGAGCCTTCGCCGAACACGAGCGTGCCCGTGCGCACCGGCACGTTGCCGCCGAGCGAGGGCTGCGTTCCGCGGCCGAGGCCGCCACCGACGGGACCCGCCGCCATCGGCGCGGTCGCCGGAGCCGGCGGAGCACCAAACGGTGCACCTGCCGGAGCCCGGAAAGGAGCGGCGGCGGCACCCGCCGCGACGGGGACGGGGGCCGGCGCGCCCGCTTCCTTCGCGACGATAACCTTGCGGACCTTGTCGATGAGCTGCTGGGTGTCGAAGGGCTTGTCGGCCCAATCGTCCGCGCCGGCGTCACGGCCGCGGCCCTGATCGTAGGGCGCGTAGCGGCTCGCGAGCATGATGATCGCCGCCGCGGGGTTGCGCTTGCGCAGCTCCTTCGCGAGCGCGTAGCCGTCCTCGCCCCCGAGAGCGGTGTCGACGACCAGCACCGAAGGCCCTTCGTTCAGCTTGCCGAGGGCATTTTGCGTGTTGTCCGCGGTGATCACGCGAAAGTCTTCACCCGAGAAGGTGATCTCGAGGACTTTTCGCATCGTGACGCTGTCGTCGACAGCGAGGAGGGTCTTGGCCACTGGTTGTCTCCGGAATCGATTGTGCGGAGGTGGGACAGGTCGTGTCAAGCTATGTGCGCGATGCGACAAGGCTCGATTTCTCAAGATCTCGCGGGGTCCGCCCTCGACGGCGCGGTCCGCACACTCTTCGGCCTCACGTGGGGCCAAGCACGCGACATGGTTCGCCGAGGCAAGGTTGCGGTGAACGGCAAGACGGTGACGGACCCGCTTACCCGCGTCAGGGCGGGGGCTGAAGTGGTGCTCGATCCGGCCGCACGCCGCCGGACGGGTACGGAGTTGCCCGACAAGACCCTCGTTCACCTCGACCCGCACCTCGTGGTCGTGGAGAAGCCCGCGGGCATCAACACGGTGGCGTTCGATCCGGAAGGCATGGGCGCGTCGATCGCCAAACGGGCCCAGCCCGGTGAAGACGCGGCGCTCGATGAGCGCGTTCGCACCCTGATCGGCAAGGTCGAAAAGCGCGGAGGACCGCCACCCACGCTCGGTGTCGTCCACCGTATCGACAAGGAGACCTCGGGGCTTGTCGTCTTCACCCGCTCATGGGCGGCGAAGAAGTCGCTCCTGCAGGCGTTTCGCTTCCACCATGTCCACCGGCGCTATCTCGCCATCGTCCACGGCAAGATGGATTCCTGCACGATTCGCTCGAACTTCGTGCCCGATCGTGGCGACGGCTTGAGGGGCTCGGTCGAGAAGCGTCACGGGCGACAGAAGGCCGTCGGCTCGGAAAAAACGCAGCTCGCCGTCACGCACGTCGAGGTCGTCGAGCGCCTGCCGGGCAAGGCTGCGGGCCAGCCGTGCACGCTCGTCGCCTGCAGCCTCGAGACGGGGCGCACCCACCAGATCCGCATCCACATGAGCGAGGCCGGCCATCCGGTGGTCGGCGATCGCGTGTACATTCGGGATTTCGCCCGCGCGCACGAGGACAAGGTCGTGCCCGCGCCGAGGCTCATGCTCCACGCCGCGGAGCTCGGATTCGTGCATCCTGCAACCGAACGGGAGATGCGCTGGACCTCCGAGCCGCCGAAGGACATGCAGGAGGTCCTCGACTGGCTGAGGCGTTGACGCGCCACGTTGCAGCTCGGCCGGTCCCGTCACGGTTCGCGGAGGTCTGACCGCGTGGCGAATCGGTGACGGGGGCGGCCGCTCCCGGGGCGGTGACGATCCGGGTACGAACCGGTGTCGACGCGCTTTCGGCGCCTCTGGCTTTGTGCTTGGATGCGCCGCCTTCGAGCGTTTGGCCGGGGGCCGAGGCACAATGACGAACCAGAGCGCGCTCACGAACGAGATGGCCTTGGCGAAAGAAGCCGACGGAGAGGGCGCCAGCGGCGCCGGCACCTCCGGGACTTCGACGACTTCGAGCACCGGCGGTGGCGAAGGCCAGAAGGGGCACCCGAGAGGCCTCTACACGCTCTTCGGAGCGGAGGCCTGGGAGCGCTTCTCGTACTACGGCATGAGGGCGCTCCTCGTCCTCTACCTGACCCAGAAGATCAAGCTCGATCGCGAGCACGCTCTCGAGATCTACGGCCTCTACACCGGCCTCGTTTACCTGACGCCGCTCCTCGGCGGATACCTGGCCGACAAGATCCTCGGTCGCCGCAAGGCGGTCCTCATCGGCGGCATCGTGATGGCGATCGGCCAGCTCGCGCTGATGTCGGAGTCGCTGCTGTTCCTGGCGCTCGGCCTGCTCATCGCGGGTAACGGCTTCTTCAAGCCGAACATCTCGACGATGGTCGGTGGCCTCTATCGCGAAGGCGACACCCGCCGCGACGGCGCCTTCACGATCTTCTACATGGGCATCAACCTCGGCGCGCTCTGGTCGCCGATCATCTGCGGAACGCTCGGCGAGAAGGTCGCGTTCGCGGCCGGCTTCGGCTCCGCGGCCCTCGGCATGACGCTCGGCCTCGCGCAGTTCGCGATGGGCCAGAAGCACCTCGGCGACACGGGCCTGCCGCCCGGACGCGAGACGAAGAAGGAAATCGTCGGTGAGCCGCCGTACCGCAGCAGCGTCGTGAGCGCGAAGGCGATCCTCCTCGGCTCGCGCGACTACATCGACGTCGTCATCTGGACGGCCGGCACCTGCGCGCTCGTCTGGGGCGTGCTCTTCGCGTGGAACTTCGTCGGCCCGGCCTGGGGCGCGGCGCCCGGCTTCGTGAAGGGCCTGCTCGGCCTCGCGGCCATCGGCGCGGTCTTCTTCCAGTTGTTCCGCGGCTCGAACGCCCAGGAAGCGCAGCAGATCCTCGTCATCATCATCCTCTGCGCGTTCAACATCTTCTTCTGGATGGGATTCGAGCAGGCCGGCGGAACGATGACGCTGTTCGCCGCCGAGCAGACGGAGCGCAACATCGGCGGGATCGGCATGATCCTCATCGCCGCGTTCGTCTTCGCCTGCGCCTACAACTTCCGTCGTTCGACGAAGAGCGAGGCGAGCGGCCAGGCGCTCTGGCTCTCGCTGACCGCCATGTTCGCGCTCCTCGGCCTCGCGGCGCTCGGCATGGGCGGCTACGGCCTCGCCACCGGCCAGGCGACGAACATCCCGGCCTCGCAGTTCCAGGCGATCAACCCGCTCATCATCGTCGCCCTCGCGCCGACGTTCTCGAACCTGTGGGACAAGCTCGACTCGGGCAAGTACCGCACGTCGACGCCGACCAAGATGGCGATCGGCATGATCATCCTCGGCTTCGGCTTCCTGATCCTCTTCTTCGGTCAGAAGATCGGCACCGCGAACGGCGCCAAGGCCAGCGCGGCGTGGCTCGGCGCGGTCTACATCATCCACACCATCGGCGAGCTTTGCCTCTCGCCGATCGGCCTCTCGATGGTCACGAAGCTCGCGCCGCCGCGCGTCTCGTCGCTCGCGATGGGCCTCTGGCTCTTCTCGTCGGCCGTCGCGAACTACCTCGCCGGCACGCTCGAATCGATGCTCACCAAGGTGCAGGTGCCGATCTACGGCTTCCTCGTCGTGAGCTCGATCGGCCCGGCGATCCTGCTCCTCGCGCTGACGCCACTTCTCAAGAAGTGGATGCACGGCAAGGCCTAGAAGGTTCCAGAACCAACGCTAGAAGAATGGCGACTTCTAGAAGAATGGCGACTTCTAGAAGAATGGCGACTTCTAGAAGAATAACTCGACCCTCAACCCCCGCCCCTTCTCCCTAAGGGAGAAGGGGGGGAAGAGGCCCTCATCCCCAAACCCCTTCTCCCAATGGGAGAAGGGGTTTGCTTTTGCGGTGGCCGTCGGCGCGCCGCTTCGTTGTGTGCGTTCTGCAAATATCTGCCCATCCACCTCATCCCCCGACCCCTTCTCCCGAGGGAGAAGGGGTCGGGGGATGAGGGCGCGCTTTCTAGCCGCCAAACGCAGAGCTCTTGCTCCCTTCTCCCTCAGGGAGAAGGGCTGGGGATGAGGGGCGAGTTTCCTTCTGGGGTCCCCGAGTTACCGTCTCGGAGCCTACTTGACGTAGATCCAGCGGGCTCCGGAGGTCACTTCCAGGTGGAAGTGATTGCGGTGAGCCCAGTTGAAGTCCGGCGTGAGCAGCACGTTGAAGAGGCGTGCGTCGGCGGCCTCGCACACCAGCTGGCGTAGCGTGGTCGCGTTGGCGGAGAGCTTCGACGGCGTGCCCGTCGAGCTGCACGTCTTGGCGCCGATGCGACCGTTGAAGTCCTTCAGCACGCTCAGCGTTCGCCCGTCGCGCGTCTTGAAGAGCGCCGCGTCGATCGCGAGCGCGCCCGAGTGACGTCGCCCGGGGCCCTTGAGCGGCGTGCGCTGCGGGGGGGGGCGGTAGACCGAGAGATGGGTCACGTCGACGATGTCGTAGCGCGAGAGGATGCGCGCGAAATCGTCGAGGGCGAGCACCAAGCGGCAGTCGTAGATCTCGTAGACCGAGGTTTTGCGCTGTTTGGACGGGAGGTTCGAGTGGAAGGCGACGCCCCAGAGCGGCCCGGTGAGCCTCACCGGCGCGACCACGCCGCGCGCTTCGTCGACCCGATCGAAGGGGATTCGCCGATGCACGAGCTCGGCTTCGCAGGTCTTGCGATCCATCGTGACGTAACGGGCCGAAGGAGGCGCGCCTCCATACGGCAGGACCGCCGATGCGGTCGATAGGCCCACAGCCATCCCTGGAGCTTCGATGAACGGGCTTCCGTTGGCGCTCCGGTCGGCCGCGAAGGCGTCGACCTCGGCAAGCTCATCCTCGTCGTTGTGTGGCGGCGCCTCTTCGGCCGACTCGGTCGCCTGGGCCGCCGGTACCCCGAGCGGCACGACCAGACCGGCGAGGCCCGAAAGGAGCGCAGGCAGGCGAGCCAGGCGAGCCAGGCGAAAAGCCGGGGGGGAACTGCGCCGCATCGCGGCTGAGTCTAGCCTTGAAGGCGAAGATCGCGAAAACGGTAGAATTTGACGCAGTTGTAAGTCCGTGTCTGACCGTTCGCGGCCCCGTCGCGCTTGTCCCGACGTTTGGTGGACCTGCTAGAATTCCAACCAATGACGGATTTGTCGCAGCGCGCGAGACAGATCCTCTACGCGTGCATCACCGAGTTCGTGGCGTCCGGAGAGCCGGTTGGGTCACGCACGCTCTCGAAGAAGGGCATCGAGCTCTCGCCGGCGAGCATTCGCAACGTCCTCTCCGATCTCGAGGAGCTCGGCTACCTCCATCAGCCGCACACCAGCGCGGGCCGCGTGCCGACGGACAAGGCGTTTCGCCTCTTCATCGACGCGATGATGGATCTCCGTCCGCTCTCTGACGAAGAGAACGCCAGCATCCTCATGCGCTTCTCGGAGATCGAGCCGGGGCCGAACTTCCTGCGTGAGACGGGGCGCTTGCTCTCCGAGCTCGCGGGAACCGCCGCCGTCGTCGTGTCGCCGAAGGCCGAGTCGATGACGCTCAAGCACCTTCGCTTCATCCGCACGATGCCGGGCGAGCTCCTCGCCGTGCTGGTGATGGCGAACGGCTCGGTGCAAAACCGCTTCCTCAAAGCATCGGTCGAGGAGAGCGAGCTCGTGAAGGTGCACAACCTTCTCGACGACGTCATCGAAGGCCGCACGCTCGGGGAGCTGCGTGACCTTTTCCTCCGCCGCAAGAAGGCCGAGAGCGTGCAGCACGATGCCGTGCGCAAAGTGGCCTTCGAGCTCGGCGAAGCGGCTCTCGCCGAGGCGGCCGACGCCGGCGCTGACATCGTCATCGAAGGGCGAGCGAAGCTGCTCGGTCTGCCCGAGTTTTCGGATGCCCAGGGCCTCAAGGGCGTCGTCAACGCGCTCGACGAGGCCGAAGGCATCGTGCGCCTCCTCGACGCGACCCTGGCCGCCAAGAGCATGGTCGTGGTCGTCGGTCACGAGGCCGGGGACCTGGCCGGGGGCCAGCTCTCGATCATCGGCGCGGCCTACAAAAACCAGGGGCGAACCGCCGGATCGGTCGGCATCATCGGGCCGACGCGTATGGATTATCCGAAGGTCGTCCCCCTCGTGACCGCCACCGCCAACGCCATGAGCTCACTCAGCGAACGGCGCGAACGCGACGACGAATCCGAGAAACGCTAAGGCATAGTGGACCCCTGCCACCTGGTGTAGGATCGGCGGACCCATGCGCGCGGCCCCGCCGGATCTCCCCGGCGCCCAAACCTCCGACTCTCCGCTCGACCGTGCGCTCGCGCTTCTGCTGGCTGGCGAACGCGAAGCCGCGCTGCGCTGGAGCGCGGCCGTCGTGCAACGCGAACCGTCGTCGCCGAGCGCGCTCATCCTGACGAGTCGCCTGCTCGCGGAGGCCGGTCGAACCGAGGCCGCCGTCGAAGGCTTCGAGCTCGGCGTCGCTTGCGCCATCGACGCGGGGAACCTTCCTCTGGCCGTCGCGGCCGTCGGCGATCTCCAGAACCTCGGCGTCGACGTCTCGAGGCGCCTCGACGAGATCGCTGGGGCCTTCTGCGCCGGGTCGTCTCGCTTGTCGGACGAGGATGCGCCGCCTCCGCCGCTTCCGAACGACAGCGATTTCCAGCCGTTGAGCTCGTTTCTCTCGGGCCCGGCGCTGCTCTCGAAGTCGACGGGGATCATCCACGACGCGTCGAAGGACCGGGAGCAGAACGACGACTCCGCGACCGCGCTCGTCTCGCCCCTGCCGCTCTTCAGCGCGCTCGAGAAGGAAGGCCTACGCGCCCTCATCGGCTGCTTCGAGATGATGACCGTGCCTGCCGGTCACTCCGTCATCGCCGAGGGCGAAGCGGGCGCCGAGGCATACATCGTCGCGCGCGGTGAGCTCGAGGTTCGCCGCACGACGGAAGACGGTCGAACGCTGACCCTCGCGCGCCTCGCCAATGGCGCGCTGTTCGGCGAGATGGCCCTTCTCTCGCGCGCTCCGCGCTCGGCGAGCGTCGTCGCGTGTCGTCCGTCGATCATCCTCGTCGCGCGTCGCGATGCGCTCGAGGGCGTGGCCGAGAAGCGGCCCGACGTCGGCGTGGAGCTCGCTGCCCACTGCCGCCGTCGCATGGTGGCGAACCTCGTCCGTACGTCGAAGGTGCTCCTCGCGGTGGCCGCGCAGCAGCGCCCCGCGCTCGTCGAGCGCTTCGAAACGAAGGTCTTCGAGAAGGGCCAGAAGCTCATCGAAGACGGCAAAGACACGAGTGGTCTCCACCTCATCGCATCCGGCGAAGTCGCTGTCGTCGGACGCGAAGAAGGCGGCGAGACGTTCGTCATCGCGACGCTCGGTGTTGGCGAGACGGTGGGCGAAGTGGCCCTCGTTCTCCGTCGGAAAGCCAACGCCGACGTCGTGGCCGTGCACCCCACGGTCACTCTCCATCTCCCGCGCGAGGACTTCGTCGATCTCGTGCGCGCCCACCCCGCGATCCTCGCGGGCCTGTATCTCGTCGCCGTCGAGCGCGACGAAGAGACCTCGAGCGTGCTTGCCGGTAGTACGACGACGGCAGCCGCCGAGGACTACATCCTCGTGTGAACATGTCTTCCGAAGTACACGCCGACGTCGCGCCCGTAGCCACTGCAACGGAGCAAAAACAGGCGCGCCGACTGCTCGTCGTGCTCGTCGTCATCGCCCTCTTCTTCGTCTTCGAGCTCATGGGCGCCAAGGCGGCGCAGAGCGACGTTCTCGAGGCCGACGCTTTCCATCTCCTGATGGACGTCTTCGCGCTCGGCATCAGCCTCGGCGCGATGCGCATCGCTTCGGCACGCCCGAACGCACGGTTCACCTTCGGCCTCCGCCGGGCGGAATCGCTCGCCGCGCTCGTCAACGGCGCCCTCGTGATCGGCGTCTGCATCGAGCTCGTGCGTGACGCCTTCGAAGATCTCGGGAGCCACCGCGTGCCCAAGTCGGGGCTGATGCTCATCGTCGCGAGCGCTGCGCTCGTGGTGAATGGGCTCAGCGCTTGGCTCCTCCACGGCGTGATGGGGCTACACGGGCATGGGCACGCGCACGGGCATGACCATGGGCACGGTCACGGTCATGGTCATGGCAGCGCCCACAAGCATGATCATGCGCACGATCATGCCCATGACCACCATGATCATGGTCACGCGCACGGAGAGCATGACCACGCCTGCAAGGATGATGGGCACGATCATGTCCATCACGATCACGGCCATGATCATGCGCACGACGCGCACGCGCACGGGCACGCGGATGACGACGAGGGAGAGCACCCCGCGGCGCATGCCCATCACCTCAACTTGAGGGGCGCCTGGCTGCACCTCATGGGCGACGCGCTCGGATCGCTGGCGGCCTTCGCGGCAGGCCTCGCGATTCGCATGGGCGCGCCGCCGATCGTCGACCCGCTGGCGAGCTTTCTCGTCGTCGCCATCCTGCTCGTTGGCGCCTACCGCCTGCTTCGCGACGCCGGTTACGTGCTCCTCGAGGCGGCTCCGCCTCAGCTTCCCGTGAACCGGATTCGCAAGGTGATTCTCGCGCATCCCGGCGTGCTCGGCGTCCACGCGCTCCACGTTTGGTCGCTCGGCACGGGGCACGACGCGGTGATGGTGCACGTCACCGCCGACGGCACCGATACGGCTCTCGGAACGCGCCTCGGGGACATCCTCCGTACGCGTTTCCAGGTCGAATACGTGACGGTTCAGGTCGACGCGCAACCGCGCAACTAGCTATCGTTCGCCGCGATGGGAATCATGCGTAAGGTGGGCTTCAAGCTCGCGGGCGTGGCCGCGGCCGCGTTCGCTCTCGCCCTCGTCGGCTGCCCGGGGCCCACGTTCGTCGTGGCCCAGTACCCTGGCGAGGAGCGCCCGCAGAGCGAGCTCTCGATCCTGCGCATCAACGGCAAGGAGTCGGTGCGCCTGCTCACCCTCGACGGGCAAGACGTGGCCGCGCCGCTCGAGCGCGACGGCCGCCTCCACATCGAGTTGCTCCCTGGCAAGCACTCGGTGATGGTCACCGACACGAACGAGCCCGAAGCGCACATCGACGAGGTCGCGTTCGAGGGCAGCCCGGGCAAGTTCTATCGCGTGGTGCTCGCGGCCGGTGCTCGAGGCCCCGTCGCGCAGGTCCACGAAGTCGACCGCGGAAGCGACGAGCTCGGCCGTGACGTGACCGTCCAGCGCGAGCCTCGTTCCGAGCCGCGCCGTAGGTCCGCGCCGCCGAGGATCGAACCGACCCCCGAAAACGACGCGGGACCCGCCGAGCAAGGCGCCGGCGATGCGGCGACCTTGCCCTGACGAGTCCCGCACGGCGCTCTCTGCGTGATCGGCAGGGCGGCGCGTCAGCGTCTCAGGCGTTCGTCACTTGCACTGGTTGTCCACGCAGGCCTTGCCGCCGGTGCAATCGGTGCTGGCGACACACTGGGCGCTCGCTTCGGCAAAGTTGCGACACACGCCGTCCTTCGCGCAGTAGCCGATACGCGAGTCGATGGTGCGGCAGTAGTCGTCCGTCGTGCAGGTGTACTTGCAGAAGCCGCCGAGGCACTTCTTCGGCGTCGACGCCGTACCGCCACACTGGGCGTCTTCGGTGCAGTTCGGCTTCGGTCGGGTGTCGACCGCACACGCCCCCTGGTTGCAGTAGTTGCCCGTCCTGCATTCCGCATCGGCGGTGCAGGCCTGCACGCACGAACCGGCCGCGCACTGTGGGGTGTTGCCCGAGCAATCCGCGTTGGTCGTGCAACCGGTGGTCGGCTTGGGTTTGCACGCGCCCTTGTCGCAGGTGAAGCCGTCGGCGCAAGGAGCCGTTTCGCAGCTGCCGAGGCATTGGCCGTCGGCGCAAACTTTTCCTTCGCCGCACTCGCTCGAGAACTGACAGACGTTCTTCTTGTCGGTGCATGCGCCGGCCACGCATTGCTGACCCGTGCTGCAGTCCGAGGCGGCGGTGCAGGGGCAGGGGCCCGCGGTGCCGCCGCAGGCCTGGCAGGAGCCGCCGACGCAGGTCTTGCCGTCGCCGCAGTCTGTCTTTGTCGTGCACTCCTTCGCGGTGCCCGGGTTCGTCTGGGGTGCGCTGCAGAGTCCAGACTGACAGACTTCACCTTGCGGACACGCCGAGTTGTCCTTGCAGGCGACCGCGCAGCCCGAGGCGGTGCAGACCGAGCCCGCAGGGCAGCTGGAACTTCCGGTGCACGACTTCTTGGCCGGCGGGGTGACGGTGGAGCAGCCGTACGCGTCACACGTGAAGCAGCCCGAGCCGTCGCAGTAGTAGCGCGCCTCCGACCCGGTTCCGCAGCCTGTCCACGCGAGGGCACTGAGCGCACCGAGGACGCCGAAGGCGACGAGCGACGAGAGGCGAGACGTCATGGGTGATGTCCTCCGAGGTACGACGGGCAGGTCTACGGGTGATACGGGTGATACGACCGACAGGCGGACCGAGCGAAGCACCCAGGTCCGGGAGGGGACCGGTACGAACCGGTACGACCCCTCCGGCGGCTCCAGTATCCACGTCGCGTGCCACCGGGTCCATGGCCCGGACCTCCCCATTTCCTCCGAAGAATAGGGTGCCCGGCCGGCCAGGGGGTGTGAACCGTAGGACGGAATTGCCGGAACGGGTGTAAACGGACGTTCTCTCGGTCATGCGACAGGCCCCGCTCGCCGCCCGGGGGCGGGAAGGGCCCCCTTCGTCGTCCGAGGGGCTCCTTTGGGGGCCGCCCCCTTCGTCTCCTTGACCCTGCGCGCCGCATTCGCTACCCCCGCCCTTCATGACTCGTCTCCGCACCCTGTCGACCCTTCTTGCTTCGGCGTTCGCCGTCGCCCTCTTTTTCCTCTCGGGCGAGGCAGCCGCCCAGATGAAGGTCGCCGTCATCGACGTGCAGCGCGCCGTTGCGAGCACGGAAGACGGACTTCGCGCTCAGGCCACGCTGAAGAAGCTGTTCGACAGCCGTCAGCAGGAGTTGAACAAGAAGCAGACGGATCTGCAGCGCCAGCGCGAAGACATCGACAAGCAGTCGAAGGTCCTCTCGAAGGAAGCGCTCCAGAAGCGCGCCGACGAGTGGCAGAAGCAGATGATGGAGCTCCAGGCTGTGTTCGTCGAATACAACAAGGAGCTCGAGAAGAAGCAGAAGGAGCTCACCGATCCCGTCATCGAGAAGGTGATGGCGATCATCAAGCGCCTCGCGACGAGCGAGAACATCGACCTCGTCGTCGACAAGGCGACCGTCGCGTACGCTCGCGGCGACCTCGACCTCACCGACCGCTGCGTGCAGATGTACAACAGCGGTGGTGGCGGCGGCGCGGCGCCTGCTCCCAAGAAGTGACAGTCACAGGTCGCGCGCGTTGATGACCCGATGACCGGCGTTCCGATCGCTCCACGTCCGCTCACGGACCTCGCCGCACGTCATGGCGGGGTCCTCCGAAACGGTGCGAGTGGCGTCGTGCGCCGGCTCGTGCCGATCGATCGTGCGGCCGCGGGTGATCTCGCCCCGCTGCTCAGCCTGCGTTACGTGCCCGATGCGGTCGGAGCGATCGGACGCGGAGCCGTGCTCCTCGCCAACGAAGAGCTCGCCGCTCGCGACGAGATCGCGAACCTCCCGGCGTGGGTGCATCCGCACGCCGCCTGGACGCTCGCGGAGCTCCTCGAGGTCGGCGACGCGCCCGAGGACGAGCCGGTCATCGGCGAGGGATGCCGTATCGGCCCCGGCGCGGTGATCCTCCCCCGCGTGACCATCGGCGCACGGGTGACCATCGGTGCCGGTGCGGTCATCGGTGCTCCCGGCTTCGGCTTCGCGCTCGGTCGCGACGGCTCGATGCGCGAGATCCCGCAGCTCGGCGGCGTCATCATCGAAGACGACGTGCACATCGGTCCGCTCTGCACGATTGCGTGCGGAACGCTCGGACCGACCATCATCCGTCGCGGCGCGAAGCTCGACGCCCAAGTCCACATCGGTCACAACTGCGATATCGGCGCGAGCTCGATCATCGCTGCGCAGTCCGGCATCGCCGGATCGGTGACCGTCGGGCGCGGCGTCATGATGGGTGGACAGGTCGGCGTGGCCGATCACCTCCGCATCGGTGACGGCGCGCGCATCGCCGCCAAGAGCGGAGTCATCGGCGACATCGCCGCGGGGGCGACCGTCGCGGGCTATCCCGCCGTCGAGCGTCATCGCTGGCTGCGTGGCCTCGCCGAGCTCTATCGCATTGCCTCGAACCGCGCGCCGACGAGTGCTCGAGCACCCGAGAGCCTGACGCCGCCGGTTCCGTCGGCCCGCCCCACCACCGTGCCGGGCACGTGGCGAGGCGCGACCATCCCTCCGCCGCCGAGCGTTCCGCCAGGCGTGCGCCCCGAAGCGATCATCCGCCGATCCGAGCCGCCCTCGGAAGGCGAGGCCTGAGATGGCGAAGCGCACGCAGCTCGACATCGAGCGCATCCTGCAGATCATCCCGCAGCGCTGGCCGTTCGTGCTCGTCGATCGCGTGACGGACCTCGTTGCGAACGAGTCGATTCGCGGCCACAAGTGCGTGGCCATGAACGAGCCCTGGTTCCTCGGGAACCTGCCGCGAACGCCGATCATGCCGGGCGTTCTCGTGCTCGAAGCGCTCTCGCAGATCGGCGGCATCCTCGCGTATGCCAGCGAGCCGTTCGACGAGTCGACGAGCCTGCTCTATTTCCTCGGCATCGACAAAGCGAAGTTCCGCCGTCCGGTGATTCCGGGCGATCGCCTCGATCTCGAGGTGTCGGTCATGCATCACCGCACGAACGTCTGGAAGTTGAAGGGGGAAGCCAGCGTCGACGGGACGCTTTGCGCGCAAGCCGAGCTCCTCGCGAGCGTCGTCGATCGAAGAGGGTGAGTGCTGGCCATGGCGTCGCGCATTCATCCCACCGCATCGATCGATCCGCGTGCCGAGCTCGCGGCCGACGTGGAGATCGGCCCTTTTTGCGTCGTCGGTCCCGGGGTCCGGCTCGGTCGCGGAACGCGCCTGCTCTCGCATGCGGTGGTCATGGGCCACACGGCGATCGGCGAGGCGAACGTCATTCATCCCTTCGCGGTGCTCGGCGGCGATCCGCAGATTCGCAAGTCCGACGACAGCGCCTCGGGCGGACACCGAGGTTTGTCGATCGGCAACGACAACGTCTTCCGCGAGCACGTGACGGTCAATGTCTCGAGCGGTGAGCAGACGACGACCATCGGGTCGAACAATCTCTTCATGGCCGGCAGCCACGTCGCTCACGACGTCGTCGTCGGCTCGCGTTGCGTGATCGCGAACGGCGTGCAGCTCGCCGGGCACGTGGTCGTCGAAGACTGGGTCACCTTCGGCGGACTCTCCGGCGTCGCGCAGCGCCTTCGCGTAGGGCAAAGCGCCTTCGTCGCGGCCGGCGCGATGTGCGAGCGAGACGTCCCGCCGTTCGTCATCGTGCAAGGCGATCGCGCGCGTGTGCGTGCCGTCAACGTCGTCGGTCTCGAGCGACGTGGGGTGCCCGCCGAGTCCATCGCGCGCCTGAAGAAGGCGGTCGCGCGAACGCTGCTTCGTCGCGACGAGACGTTCGATGCTGTCATGGCCGCGCTCGATCGCTCGGATTCCTACGTCGACGCACTCGCACGCGCGTTGTCATCCGGCACGCGCTGACAACCCGGGCGCGCTCGACCCGGGGCGGTCCTGACACCGGGTCGAAGATGACCCCTGGCTCTACGCGGCTCCTTCACGTGATCGCGCGCAGTTGGACGCGGGATCGCCGTTTGCAAACCGCCACGCAGACCTCGACGCTCGGACCGCACGGTCGCGAGCGACCTCCTGGAGGTGCCTACGTGGCCGATACCCTTCCTCGACGTACCTTCGATACCGTTCGCTTCGCCGCGCCGCGTCGCGCGGCCCGCACCGTCTTGCTGGTCGAAGACGACGAGCTCGTTGCACGCACCCTGGCACGGACCATCCGTGAGCGTGGCTACGACGTCGTCCACGTGAGCGATGGTCGCTCGGCCATCGAGAGCGTGACGACGCGGCGCTTCGACGTGGTCTTCAGTGACCTCAACCTTCCGGGCGCCTCCGGTGTCGACATCCTGAACGTCGCGCGGGCCTACGATCCCGACGTTCCGCTCGTGCTCATGACCGGAGCGCCCACGACGAGCACGGCCATCGAGGCGTGCAGCCTTGGCGTTCTCGAGTACCTCGTGAAGCCCACACCGACCGCCGAGCTGATCCGCGTACTCGAGCGTGCGGTTGCGACGCGCAAGCAAGTCATCGCGGCGAGGACCACCGAGCCCTCGATGAACGCGGTGTCTTCGGTGACCGAGAGCATGAAGGCGCTCTTCGACCGTGCGCTCGCCTCGCTCGAGATCTCGCTCGAACCGATCGTCGACGCGAGGACGCGGGCCCTCATGGGGCACGCGCCGAAGCTCACCTCGAACGTCGAGACGCTGAACCGCGATGCTTCGATCACCGCGGCCGCCGAGCACCTCGGCCGCCTCGTGGAGCTGCGCCAACTGGTGCGCAAACGCGCGGTGGAAGTCTTCTTGGACCTCCCGAAGGAGCGGCAGGGATCGCTCTTTCTCGACGTGCATCCCTCGGAGCTCCTCGACGGCGATCTCTACGCGCCGGTGCCGCCGCTCTCGACGATCGCCGAGCACGTCGTCTTGCAGCTGCGCGTTCGCGGCGCCACGCTCCCCGTCGCCGACCTCGCGGCCCGAGCGAGCGTGCTCCGCTTCGTGGGCTATCGATTGGCGATCGCCGATCTCGACGTCGGACTCGCTTGCCTCTCGCAGCTCGGCGAGCTGTCGCCGGAGTTCGTGAAGCTCGATCACGACATCGTGCGCAAGCTCGAGACGTCGGCGAGTCAAAAGCGGATCGTGTCGGCGCTCGTGGCGATGTGCCGTGCCTTCGACTCACAAGTCGTCGCCGAGGGCGTTTCGACGGCCGAAGAACGAGACGCCCTCTTCGAGGCAGGGTGCGAATATGTGCAGGGTGCACTCTTTGCCCATGCTTCGCCGCACAGCGGCACGCGTCGCGTTGGCGAGGGCTCCGAGCGCGTTCGCCGTCAGCCGTAAGGGAGTCGCGACTTCGGAGGATCGAGCGGAAACGCTGCTCCAATGGTCTCGATCTCGTTCGGTGCGAGCACGAGGTTGCCGGCTTTCTCGAGCTCGTCGACGTGTTCGGCGTGCGACGTCTTCGGGATGACGAAGGCCGAGGGGCGCCTCGCGAGGAAGGCGAGGGCGACGGCGCGCGCGGTCACCCCGCGGGCTCGTGCGATGGTCGTCAACACGTCGCTGCGCCAGCTGCCGGGGCGGGGAAAGTGCCCGGCGCCGAGCGGGCTGTAGGCCACGAAGGCGATGCCGTTACGCTCGCAGAACGTCTGCAGCACGTGCTCGGCGTCGCGCTCCTGCAGGTTGTAGAGCACCTGATTGCAGGCAATCTTGTCGGGCCCGGTGATGGCGATGGCCTGTTCGAGATCGGCCACGTCGAAGTTGCTCACGCCCCACGCGCGGATCTTGCCGTCGCGCTCGAGCGTCTCGAAGGCGCGGAAGGTCTCCTCGAGCGGCTGCGTTCCTCGCCAGTGGAGGAGGTAGAGATCCAGCCGGTCGGTGCGTAGCCGGCGCAGGCTCTTCTCGCACGCGAGGAGCGTCCCGGCGAAGGTGGCCTGCTCGGGGCGGACCTTCGAGGCGAGGAAGACGTCGGCGCGGTAGCCGGCGATGGCCTCGCCCACGAGCTCCTCGACGGCGCCCTGGCCATAGAGTTCCGCCGTGTCGAGGTGGGTCATGCCGCGCTCGATGGCGCGGCGAATCGCGCGAATCGCCGCTTCGCGATCGTCCGACTCCATGTGCCACGTGCCGAGTCCGACGACCGGCACGTGGGTTTCGAGGGGGCCGAAGCTCCGGCGTTGCACGCCCCGAGACTAGAGCACCAGACTGTTCGGTGCTCTAAAAACGCTTTCGCTTCCTTCGAGTGATCGCGAGGGCGCTCAGACCGAGGGCAACGGCCGCGAAGGGCACGCCGGTCGTCGTGGTGCGGGGCGCGAGGACGCAGCCGCTCTCCTCTTCGGAGGCCGTCGGCGGAGGAGGCGGCTCGTCTTTCGGCGTGACGGGGGTGACCGGCGAAGGCTCGGTCTTCGGAAGGTCGGCGTCGACCGTTCCGGCGTCCTTGGTTTCCGGCTCGTCCCAGCCCATCAGCGTCTTGTAGGCCTTGATGAGCGACGTGTACGGCGGGACGTAGACCTGTCCGACGCCCTCGACGTTCTGGCGAATGTTGAAGTGCAGATGCACCGTGGTGACTTCGCCGCCGAACTGGTTCGAGACCATGCCGATGCGCTGACCACGCTTCACGGTGTCGCCGACCTTGATCGTCAGGTTCGACATGTGGAGGTAGTCGAAGCGCGTGCCGTCCGCCGTCGTGAGGTAGACGGAGTAGCTACCGACGTTGGTGATCGTGCCGTCGGCCACGGCCACGACAGGATGCACGCCCTTCTCGCAGGACGAGGCGCGCACGTCTTGGCCCTGGTGACCGGTGCCCGAGGGGCAGAGCGGCATGTCCCAGGAGCGCGTCTCGCAGTAGTTGTCGTGCCAGGGATACGAGAAGTTCCGCTCCTCGCACTGGCTCCCTGCCGGGCCGCTGTTTCCGCCGACTCCCCAGACCTGCGAGTTGGCGAACGCCGGCCCGCTCTCGATGGGGAAGCGCATGTCGGGGACGAACACCTTGTCGTCGGCGCGGCCTTTGCCGGAGCCGTCGACGAGCTGGCCCGGCGGGTCGTAGGCGAACTCGCCTGCGTCGGCGCCGGCATCGGCGGCGTTGGCGCTCGGGGCGATCGAGAAGGCGAGCGCGAAGGCCGCCGTCGCGTAAACGAGCGCGCGGTTCATCGGCCACCTCGCGCGCCGGCGCCGCCTGCATAGGCGAGCGACTCGACGAGATCGACCACGTACGCTTCGTCGGTGCAGCGCGTGTCCTTGCGGTCGCTGCATTCGACATCGGCCGTGTAGGCCACGCCGTTTTCGATCCAGGACGCGGTGCGAATGCCTTCGTTCTCCGTGACGAACCCCTGCGAGCCGCGGACGCGGCGTGCGCCGGGCGTCTTCGGGCCGACGGCGGCGATGCCCTCGTAGCGATGGGCCGCGCGCGTTCCCTGAACGGCCACCACGATCCCGTCGCCGCGACCCGAGTACGCGTAGAACTCGCCTTCGACGACGAGCGCCGCCGTCGTCAGCGAGGCGTCGCGGGGTACGAGAACCGGCACGGGCGAGCGGTCGATGCGCGCCTGGATACCCGACGAATCACCCGACGCCGCGAGCGACGCAACAGCGGTTCGGTCGAGGCTTGCCGGCGCCGGCCAGCTGACTTGCGGGCGGACGACCTTCGCCGACTCTCCTTCGGCGGCCGACGAGTTGGGGGGACTCGATCCGTTGCATGCTGCAACGGCGAGCGCAGGTGCGATCCAGGCGAGCGATGAGGACCTGAGCATGGACGCGTGTGGGTTACGACCGGCTCGGGGGTCGGGCAAGTCTCATCTGGGAGACGCGATGTTTCGTGCCTTTTTCGAGACTTACCCGTGTCGAACGAACGTCACCGGCGAGCCGACGGGCTGGCCGAAGAAGGCGTCGAGCGAGTCGTGGCAGACGACCGCGATGATGGGGTAACCGCCCGTCGTCGGGTGGTCGGGCCCGAGCACGATCGGGCCGGACGGCGTGAGCTCGATGACCCCGTGCACCATCGGCCCCGAGGGGCGATCGCTCGGAAATTCCGCGGAAGGCAGGGTAGGGCCAACCAGGCGTACGCCTGTGCGATCGGACGCCGGCGCAATCGTGAACGTCGTCGCGAGGAGCGCGTCGACCACGGGGGCGGGGACATCGTCGGGCCCGATGCGCACGCGAATCGCGCGCTCGAGCGGCCGAGCAGGGGAGAGAGCCTCGATTCGCGCGGGCGCCTCGAGGCGAGGGGCGAGGCGATCACCGCGCTTGAGCGGGCGACCCTCGAAGCCGCCCACTTTGGCCACGGGGAGCGTGCCGCGACCGCCGAGGAAAAGCGGCACGTCGAAGCCTCCGGCGACGGCGAGGTAGCGTGCCCGTGCGCGCCCTTCGGTTCCCAAGACCGCCGCCTCACCTTCGGCCAGGAGGCGCGCGCCGCGCTCGTCGTCGGCGATGGCTACGCCGCCCCCGCGCGCGACGACCTCGAGCGACCCGAAGATCTCGACTCCGCAGGCCCCGTCGTCGTTGCCGAGGGACGCATTCGCGCGGGCGAGCGCTCCCGCGACGAGCGCACCGCCCGCCGGGACGCCCTCGTGCATGTGACCCGGCCGGCCGCCGTCGACGAGGATGGCCGGGCCGAGCGCCCGTCCGACTTCGAGGTACGCGCCCGTCGGAGGGGCGGGTGCGGCAGGCGGCGTGCGTGGTCGCGAAGCTCGTGCCGGAACCGGAACGAAGCGAACGCGATCGCCGAGCGCGAGCGTCGCGCCTCGTTCGTCGAAGGCCGCGTGGTCGAGCGCGCGGCCGAGGAGCAGCCAGCCGCCGGGCGACGCGAAGGGATAGATGCCCGTGTATCCTGCAGCGATCGCCAGGCTGCCTTCCGGCACGCGAGGTCGCGGCGAGCTCCTTCGCGGAACCACCAGACGCGGATCGAGACCGCGCAGGTAAGCGAAGCCGGGCAGGAACCCCAGCATCGCGACGTCGTAATCGCGGCCCGCGTGCATGGCCACCACGTCGTCGACGCCGACGTGGAGCGTCTCGGCGAGCGCCGCGAGATCTTCCCCGTCGTAGATCACCTCGATGCGATGCTCCGCGGACGCGCGATGCGAACCGGCCCGCGTCGAGACGAGACGCGCGGCGATGGCGGTCTCGATCGCCGCGCGCTCCTGCGGCGCGGAGAGCACCACCGCCCCGCGCGCTTCGGTCAGCACGACGTCACGCACACCCGGGAGCGATCGCAGATCGTCGAGCAGTGCCCGACGGTCGGCGCCTGCCGGCAGTGCAAAGCGCAGCGCGCGATCGCCGAGGAGCTCGATGGTCACGTCTTCGGTCCCAAGGCTTCGCGCACCGCGCGTGCGATGGCGATGGAGCCTTCCGTGTCGCCATGGATGCAGATCGTCTCGACGTTCGCGTCGCTCGAAAGCGCCCGCGCGCGATCGGCCGCGAGCGCCGGATCGTGAATCAGCGCTCCAGGTTCGCCGCGCGGAACGAGCGAGCCGTCAGGACGTACGCCGCGATCGACGAACGCCTCGCGAAGGAGTTTCGTGCCCGTGGCGCGAGCCACGTCGGCGATGTGACCCCGCGGCGGCCCGACGATCGCCACGTCTCCGAGCGCGCGGCGGATCCCCGAGAGGGTCGCGCGTGCCGTCTCTTCGCTGGCATTGGCCGCGTGGTAGAGCGCGCCGTGCGGCTTGGCCGAGGTGACCGCGACGCCGAGCTTCTCGGCGATGGTGCGAAGGCGCGCGCACTGCGCTTCGACTTGCTGGCCGAGCACTTCGGGCGCCACGTCGAGAGCTCGACGTCCGAAGCCCTCGCGGTCCTCGTACGACGGATGCGCTCCGACCCGCGTTCCGAGGCGGGAGCACGCTCGGACGACGCGCTCCATCGACGGGGCGTCACCGGCGTGGCCGCCGCAAGCGACGTGCACGAGGTCGGCGAGCGCATAGAGCTCTTCCGGCTCGGTCTCGAGCTCGCCAGCGTCGATGTTCAAAATCACCGGGTGACCCACGCGGCCACCTTAGCGCGTCTCGCTCGCGCGTTTCGTTCAAAGCGGCGTCGCGTCGAGCACGCGCGTGTGCACGATGCGGCGCGCCTTCGCTCCGATGTCCGAGAGATCTCCGAAGCCGGCGACGATGGTGCCGGTCTTGGGATCGAGCAAACTGATCCGCGGCGACGAAGGGCCGTCGCCCTTTTTGATGGGCATGCCCAGGATGTCGACGTCGAGCCCGGTATCGGTGCCCGAGGGCATCTTCCAGGCCGAGACGACCTCGACGTGCAAGCGCGTTGCCGAAGGCCCACCGCGCATCACGAGCTTCTTGCCCTTGAGGGCCTCGAGCGCGATCCGCGCCGCATCGATCCAACCGGGGCGATCACCGTTCGTGTCGCCAACGTCGACGGAGACGACTTCACCCGATCCGTTCGTGTCCACGACGAACACGGCGCGCCCTTTCACGGGAGCGAGGCTCGCCGAGGTCGCATCTCCGAGTGCACGGAGGACCGGCCCTTCGCTGCCGAGGCCGAGCGACAGGTCGCGCGCACGCCCGGAGCCCTTGAGCATTTCCCTCGCGCGCTCGCTTTCCGCGCTGCGTGAGCCGCCTCCTTTGCGCTCGGGTTCGACACCCGCCAGCGCGCCTGGAGCGAGGAAGGGATTCGTTCCATCGACACCGACGCGCGTGTCGGTTCCCGGTTTGGTGAAGACGAGAGGTGCCGTCGGCTCGCGCGTCGCGTCGGGAGCGTCGGGGCCGGAGGGGGAAGTTTCGGTGGCCGACGTGGCCGAGGCGGCAGGGCCAGGCATTTCGTGGCGTGCGTCGTGAGCCGCGATCGCAGGGCCGGAGGCCCCAAGCTCCTCGACCGTGGGGTCGATCCGCGAAGCGATTGGCTCGCGTGCTTGAGGCGGTTCGTCGGGGACGACGGCGATCTCCTGGACAGCGAGCTCCCGGGGGAACGGTTCGGACGGTTCCGTAGGCCTCGCCGCGTGGCTTGGCGAAGGAAGCGTACGTACAAGGCCGAAGGCGGCGAGGTGGAGGAGGGCCGCGACGACCAAAAAGCGTCGCAGGATCGCGGGTGGCTCCTCGCGATCGCTTCGTTTTCCCACGCGGCGTTCCCCAAGCCCCATGCCTTGCCCCGCGCCTTTGGGTGTTCGCAAGGGATGCCGCATTCAACTGCGCTCCCCTTGCATCGCCTGCCTATCCTTCTTACCGTGCGCGCATGACCGAGAAGGCCTTTGGCGTCGTTGGTTTCGTTCGCGTGGTCGAGCTCGTGGCTCTGATGCTCGCCGCTGTCTTTGCGGTTCCGGGCTGCCAGAACTACGACACCTTGGTCGAAAAAGATCAGGTGGCCCAGCAGAAGTGGGCCGATCTCGATGCCGATCTCCAGCGCCGTGCAGACCTCATTCCCAACTTGGTCGCCACGGTCAAAGCAGCCGGGAACTACGAGCAGTCGACGCTGCAGAAGATCACCGAGGCGCGCGCGTCGGCCACGAGCATCAAGCTCTCGGGGGACGACTTCAGCGATCCCGCCAAGATGAAGGCCTTCCAGGAAGCGCAGGACAAGCTCAGCACCTCCGCGATCTCGCGCCTCCTCGTCAGCAACGAGAACTACCCGAAGCTCCAGGCGAGCGGTCAGTACACCGATCTCATGAAGCAGCTCGAAGGCACGGAGAACCGCATTCTGCGTGCGCGCCAGCAGTACAACGAGGCCGTGAAGGACTACAACGCGGAGCTCGGAAAGATCCGCGGCGCGGTCGTCAACAAGGCCACCGGCCAGCCCTTCAAGCCGCGCGTCTACTTCGCCGCGTCGGCCGACTCGACGGCGCCCCCGAAGGTCTCGTTCTGAGCGACGCCGCCTCGGGGCGGTGAGGCGTCGAGGCTAGAAGCCGCCAAGATCGAGCGGCTCGAGGATGACGGAGGAGCTTGGCGCCGAAAGCGCGAGCACTCCGTCATTCGCCTTTTGTGACCGGGAAGTCGAACGCGTTAGCCTGAGTGCGCTCGCTTGCCCGCCGCCCGCGGCTCGGCGTTCGAGTTGGCTGCCTTCGGAATGGCGTGCATACATGACGGGCGCCAGGAAGAACTTCACGCTGGGCGATCCGGACTTCGTCAACGTGATCGCGGACGATCAGTTCCTCGATCACTACGTCTTCTTCGTCGATCACACGTATCGCGACAGCTCGCTCACGCTCGTGCGACGCAAGGATCAGTCCGGTTTCCACGAGGTGCAGCTCGATTGCGTCGGTAGCGTCGCCGATTGGAGGCCGCTCGGCACGGACGGCACGGCCGAGTACACCTGGGTTCAGGTGACGAAGGAAGGGCAGGGCAAGGGCGCCTGCACCTATGGGCGCCACGAGGCGACGAGCGACGGGCCGTTCGGTCTCTACGTCTGGGGCGTCGACGACTACGCCAGCTACGGCTTCCCCGCCGGTGCCGGCAGCCGCCCGACCTCACCCGTCAAGATCGTGGTTCGCTGAAAGGACGCGCTCAGACGTCGAAGATGGACGCAGGACGCTCGCCTTCGTCCGTCGTGACGTTGGCGAACGTCGTCGTGCCGCCTTCGGATTGCCACTGTCCCGGATCCTGATGGATATGGCCGAAGACGTGGAGGCGAGGCTTCACCTCGGAGACCCGCGTGCGAAGGTCGGGGCAGCCCACCCGGCGCGTGCGGCCCGCCCAATGCACGGTGTCGCCGTAGCCGAGCGGCGGTCCATGGGTGACGAGGACGTCGACCTGGTCGGGCATTTTCCGCCACTTCGAAGCCATTTCCTCACCGCGCTGGGCGCCGAAAGCCCAGATTCGGAACTTCGGTGTCCACGGGCTTCCGTAGAACACCAGTCCATCGACCGTGGCCGCAGAGTCCTCGAGGTAGACGAGGCCGTGCTCCTCGAGGATCGCGCGGGCCTCCGATGCCCTCTTTTCCAGGCAGACCTCGTGATTTCCAGCGACGACGATCTTCGTCCGGTGGGGGAGCGCGCCCAGGAACTTCGCCGCCCTCACGAGCTCGTCGAGCGATCCGTGCTGCAACATGTCGCCGGCGTGGACGAGGACGTCTCCGTCGGGCACGACGAGTCCCTCATGGTAGAGGTGCGTGTCAGCGAGGGCGACGATGCGTGTCACGGGCGCCAGTCTAGCCAGTCTAGCCAGCCTAGGCCCGAACGGTGACCTGGTGACCTGGCGCGGTGAGCTGGCCGGGTGACGTGACGCGCTGGCCCGTCAAAGACGCGTCTCACGAGCGCCTATGAGCTCGGCGGTTGTGTGCCGGCCCCAAATTCCTCTGATAGCCTCATGGCGGGATGGCGCGTTCACGGAGCTTCTGGGGCTGGGGATACGAGGACAAGCTACCTGGTGACAACGCACGCCGCGCGCTCGCTTCGCGTCTGGCTGCGCTGACCGGGACACCGCCGGAGCTCGCGCCACTGCCGTCGCTCGACGCGGTGACGATGCCCGAGCCGCGTTACACCGTGCCCGTCGAGCTCCGGTCCATCGGAACGACCGACAAGCGCGAGCGCGCGATCCATACGTACGGACGCGGCTACCGCGATCTGGTGCGGGGCTTCCGAGGAGACTACGCCTCGGCGCCGGATTGGATCTTCCACCCCACCGAGGAAGAACATCTCCTCTCGCTCTTCCGCTTCTGCGAGCGTGAGTCGATCGCGCTCGTTCCGTACGGTGGCGGCACGAGCGTCGTGTCCGGCGTGGAGTTCGCCGCGAGCGGGCGTTTCCGGGGCGTCGCCTGCGTCGACCTCTCGCGCATGGACAAGGTGCTCTCGGTCGACGAGATCTCGCGATCCGCGCACATCCAGGCCGGCGCGACGGGCTCCAAGATCGCCGAGCAGCTCGAGACGTACGGTCTCACACTGCGTCACTATCCGCAGAGCTTCGAGCTCTCCACGCTCGGCGGCTGGATCGCAACGCGCGCCGCCGGCCACTACGCCACGCTCTACACGCACATCGACGACTTCGTCGAATCGGTCCGCATGGTGACGCCCGCCGGCGTCTTCGAGACGCGCAGGCTTCCCGGGTCGGGCGCCGGTCCGAGCCCGGATCGTCTCGTGCTCGGCTCGGAAGGTGCGTTCGGCATCATCACCGAAGCATGGCTTCGCGTGCAGCCTCGACCACGCTGGCGTGCCTCGGCGAGTGTCTCGTTCGACCGCTTCGAAGACGCCGTCGACGTGGTTCGCATTCTCGCGCAGTCCGGACTCAACCCGGTCAACTGCCGCTTGCTCGACGCCGGCGAGGCCATGCTCCACCAGGTCGACTCCGAAGGAAACGCGGTGCTCCTGCTCGCGTTCGAGTCTGCCGATCATCCCATCGAGACCTCGATGGAGCGCGCGCTGTCGATCGCCACGGACCTCGGCGGCCGCTGCAAGGAGGAGCCGAAGTACACGACCGACGTCATCCACTCCATCGCGCCGCGCCCGCTCCACGCGTCGATGACGTCGAGTCGCCCGCCGCCGCCCTCGTCAGGCAGCGTTCGTCCTCCCGCGCACGACGTGCAAGAGGCGAGCGTGTGGAAGCAGGCGTTCTTCGATGCTCCCTACTTGCAGAGTGCACTCGTTTTGCTCGGAATGGTCTGCGATACCTTCGAGACGGCGTGCACATGGGATCGCTTCCCCGCGCTCCACGCGAGCGTGGTCGCGGCGGCGAACGCCGCCATGCAGAAGGTCGGTGGCGGCGGCCTTCTGACGTGCCGTTTCACGCACGTCTATCCGGACGGCCCGGCGCCCTACTACACCTTCCTCACCAAGGGCCGCCCCGGCGAAGAGCTCGAACAGTGGGCGGCCATCAAGGCGGCCGTCAGCGAAGCCATCGTCTCCACCGGCGGCACCATCACGCATCACCATGCGGTCGGCCGCGTGCATCGACCGTGGTGGGAAAAAGAGCGCCCGGCGCTGTTCGAGAAAGTCCTCGTCTCGGCGAAGAACGAGCTCGACCCGGCGGGAATTCTCAACCCCGGGTGTCTTCTCCCCATCAAGTAGGTGAAGGCTCCGCGCGCTGAATCCGTCGCCCGCTATCTGAACAGCACGCGCGCTCTCTCCCGCCATCTGAAAGGCACCGCGCGCCTTCTCCTCGCCATTTCACAGGTGAGCGCCTCACCGCCAACGACGCGCCCCCCGGTTAGTTCTCCTCCCTTCTCCCTTAGGGAGAAGGGCGGGGGATGAGGGCGGAGCCTTTCAGATGGCGGAAGAAAAGCCGAGGGCCGCGGTGATCGCCGCGACCCTCTTGCTTGTCAGTTACGTCGCGGGCTCAATATGCGCATACCGGGGCGCCGTAGGTGCTGACGTTGTCGACTTGCGGGACGGGCAGGGCGAGCTGCGCGCCGGCGCCGGCGAGGTCGTTCGTGTCCTTCGCGACGACGCCGCCGTAGGAGACGCTGAAGACGAAGTTCTCGAGGAAGACGCCGCGGCGCACTTCCGGACCGTAGTAGCCGCCGCAGTAGCCCGAGGGATTCTGGTGGACGAGCGCGGTGTGGTCGACGCTTCCGAGCTTGGCGAAGCCGCTTGCGATGTCGACCTTGAAGAGCTCGAGCGAGCTGCGCATGCCGTTCGGCGTGCTGGCGTTGTACGCGTAATACGGGAAGGCGAGGAGCTGGCGATCGGCGAAGTAGGTGAACGCCTTGTGATCGTACTCGGCCATGCTGGAGCCGTACTCGTCACCCGAGTAGACGAACTTCTGGGCGAGCACCGGGTTCGCTCCGTTCGAGACGTCGAAGATCTGCAGGGCAATGTTCTGCGGTCGGCCCGCGTCGCCGTCGCGACCGATCGTGAGGATGTGGGTCGCGTCGAGCGGGTGCATGTACTCGCTGAAGCCGGGGATCTTGAGCGCCGCGAGGACGTTCGGATGCGCGGGATCGGAGAGCTCGACGACGAAGAGCGGGTCGACCTGGCGGTACGTGACGACGTAACCGCGGTGATCGATGAAGCGCACGCTGTAGATGTTCTCGTTCGGAGCGAGATCGCCGACCGTGCCGAGCTGCTCGAGCCAGCCGCCGGCCACGCCGAGCGTGTGGACGTGGTTCACCGTCGAGGGGAACTGGCTCGAGCCATCGGCCGCCGTCGGCGTCGACGAGACGTAGTTGCCGTCCGAATCGACGTAGATGCGTTGCTCCGTCGTCGCGACACGGAGCACGCCGTCCTTGTCGTCGAGCGAGAACTGATCTTTGACGTAGCCAGGCACGGTGCCCGAGGCGACGTAGTTCGGGAACGTCGCGTCGGTCGTGAACTCGAATTTGTGGAGGTGGGTCTTGTTCGTCGCGTAGGCCGTCACCGTTGCGGCTTGCGTGGTCAACGGCTTGATGCCTTGCGGCGTGGCGCTTCCGGCGTCCTGCGCGGGAGCTGGCGCTCCCGGATCCGTCGCAGGCGGAGGCGCAACCGCCACCCCACCGCCACTGCTCACGCCGCCGCCCGACGAGCCGACACCGCTCGTGGCCCAGGCGACCGGAGGCTGGACCCATGCGTTCGACGCGAGATAGAGGGTGTCCGCCGTGCCGTAGACCGTCTCGGCGTGGCCGAGGATGGCCGTCTGCTTCGGCGGCGCCGCGGGGTTCGTGAGGTCGATCGCGGCGATCTCGGTGATGCCGCTCTCGGTCGAGCCCGCGTTCGGAACGTAGAAGTCCTCGCACGCGACGTTCTGCGCGGTGATCTGCGCGCCCTGCTTCACGAACGTGTAGGGGAGCCAGTCGGTGAGCTGGCTCTTCGCGATGATGTTCAGGTTCGCCGTGCGAAGCTCCTCGAGCATCGCGATCATCGCCGTACCCGTCTGCGGATACTGCGGCGTGGTCTTCGCGTCTTGTGTGCCGATACCGCCGTCGATTGCGGGCGCGGGAGCGGGCTCTGCGGCGCCCGTCGACGGAGGCGTGGCGACGCCGGGGGTGGCCGTGCCTGTCCCCGTCATCCCCGGATAGAGGTCGTAGACGCTGTACTTGAGCTGCGGGCCGTGCGCGTAGCCCGATAGGACGGTGCGCACGTGCGGACCGACGCGGCGCGCATCGGTGAAGTTGCCTTCGAAGTAGATCTCGCGCGTGACGGTGGGCGTTGCGCCCTGGAGGGTCAGCACCGTGACCTTCGTGAGCGGCGCGTAGATGCCGGACGGATCGCCCGGGTATGCGGCGTCGCTCGCGTAGCCCATGCCGTAGTCGCGATACTGGGACTTCGGGGTGACGCCAGCAGCTGCGTAAACGGCCGCACCGTTGACGTTCGAGTAGACGACGACCTTGCCTTCGTCGACGAACATCTCCGTCGGCTGACCTTCGAGATCGATTGTCGAGAGCTCGGCGAGCTCGTTTGCCGGCCATGCCTTGAGGACCTTGAAGGCGCGTCCGTGCAGGACGTAGAGGTTCGAGCCGTCGGTCTTGACGATGTCGGCCTCGTCGACGCCTGCGACCTGGGTGTTGGTCTGCGAAAAGTCGGTCGCCTTGTTGCCATTCCCGCTGCCGGCCGACTCACCGAAGTCGGCGCCGCCTGCGGTGGGGCCCGACATCGGCGGGGGCGCGCCTTGACCTGCGCCGTCGTAGCCGATGCCCCCTCCGCCGTAGTAGGCGCATTGCGCATCGCCGTAGTGCGAGATGCACTGGTGGATCTGGCTGATCTGCTGATCGATGCCCTTGTTGAGCTTGAAGGAGGCGTCCGCCTTGAGATCGCCCAGGAGATCGCCGCAGCTCTTGGCGCGGTGAAGGCTCGCGCGAACGGTGCCCTCGTTGCCGGCGCTCTTGTCCGACGAGCCACAGCCCCAGGCCACCGAGCTCAGCGCAGCGAGCATCGCGAGGGCGGTGCGGGATTGTCGCGAAATGCGAAGTCGAGAATTCATGCGTTCGGTCTCCCGAACGAGCGTTCTAGCAACGCTTGGACCATATGCTTGCGGTTGTCTATGTATTCGAAAATATGAATAAATATTCTGATGGATGCCGCCGGCCCGGGACCTCGCGATCATGTTGTGCCATCGGTGGCACAACATGATCTATGGCGCAGCGCGGCACGGGCCATCAGTCCTTGCCACGAGTCCGTGACGATGGATCCAGCGCCCCGCCCTGCTATGACCGCCCTGTGCGTCCGACCCCCGAGCAGCTCTCCTCGCTTTCCCGGTTCGAGCGTGTGGCCTTCAACGTCGCCGACCTTCTCTCCCAGCCCAAGCTTTCGCCCGTCTCGGCGGCTTGGAACAGCGTCGTCATGGGCGCGCTCATCTGGAGCTGTGGCAGCCGCCGTCTGAACGTCCACGGCCTCGAGCACCTCTCCGCGCTCGGCAAGAAGGACAGCGTGATGCTGGTGGCGAACCACCGCTCCTTCTTCGACTTCTTCAGCATCACCGCGATCCTCTATTGGCGCACGCAGCTGACGAAGCGGATCTTCTTCCCCGTTCGCAGCAGCTTCTTCTACGACCACCCGCTCGGCCCGCCGGTGAACTTCGCCATGAGCGGCATGCGTATGTTCCCGCCGGTCATGCGCGAGAAGGAGAAGAAGGCGTTCAATCACTACTCGGTCGCACGCTGCATCGAGGAGTTGAACCGGTCCGACGTCGGAACCGTGCTCGGCCTCCATCCGGAAGGCACGCGCAACAAGGGCGCGGACCCGTACGCGTTTCTCCCGGCCCAGCCCGGTGTCGGTCGCATCGCGCTCGGCTGTATTCGCGCGCGGGTCATTCCCGTCTTCGTGCTCGGCATGGGCCAGAGCATTCCCGGCGAGGTTCGCATGAACGTCCTCGCCGCCGACGAGAACCCCGTCGACATGTACTTCGGGCCGCCGATCGACTTCACCGATCTCAAGCCGAAGGCGAACATGCTCACCACGCAGAAGCTCGCTTCGGAGCGCTGCCTCGACGCCATCCGCTCCCTCGCCGATCAGCAGCGTCGCCACGCGGCGATCCGTGACGGACGCGATCCCGACGCCATCGAGCCTCTCCCTCGTTCGCGTGTTCGCGTGCGTGGCGGTGCGAATGCCGTCGAGGCTTCGGCCAACGAATCCGCGAGCGCCTGACGCGTGAACGAAGGCGGGAACGGTAGGCGAGCGCCTTTCTGGCGGTCGGGCACGACCCTCATCTTCGTAGGGCTCGTGCTCGGCGTCGTTCTCGGCGGCTTCCTGCCGGCCGACGAGCACCCGACGGCCTTCGCCCTCTTCCAGTTCTGCTCGAAGTCGTTTCTCTCGCTGATCAAAGGGATCATCGTCCCGCTGCTCTTCGCGACCATCGTGACGGGCATCGCCCAGACCGGTGATCTCAAGGCGGTGGGTCGTATGGGGGCGAAGTCGCTCCTCTACTTCGAGATCGTCACCACCCTCGCGTTGGTCCTCGGCCTCGTCATCGCCAACTGGGTCCGCCCGGGGGATGGACTTCCTCTGCACGTCGAGGCGCACACGCAGCTCGCGGCTCCGAAGAGCGGCTGGGAGATCGCGCTCCACGCGTTTCCGTCGAACGTGGTCAAGCACGCGGCCGAGGGCGACATCCTTCCCGTGGTCGTCTTCGCGGCGCTCTTCGGCGTAGCCCTCACGCGTGTGGGGGAGCGCGGCGAGCCCGTCCTGCGCTTCTTCGACGGGGTTGCGCAGGTCATGTTCAAGTACACGTCGATGGTCATGGCGCTCACGCCCATCGGCGTGTTCGGCGCGATGGCCTACAACGTGAGCCACATGGCTGCGAAGCATCCGGGCTCGGAGCTCGAGGGGTGGCCGGCCGTCTTCGACTTGCTCAAGCACTACTCGCTGCTCGTCGGCAGCCTGTATCTCTCGCTCTTTTTGCTCTTCGTGCTCGTGTTCGTGCCGATCATGCTGATCGCACGAATTCCGGTGAAGGGATTCGTCGACGCCATTCGCGAGCCGGCGCTCATGGCCTTCTCGACGGCCTCCAGCGAAGCCGCCCTTCCTTTGCTGCTCGAGAAGATCGAGAAGCTAGGCGTGCCGAGGCGCGTGGCGAGCTTCGTCATTCCGACCGGCTATTCGTTCAATCTCGACGGCTCGACGCTCTACCTCGTTCTCGCCTCGCTCACGATTGCCCAGGCGGCGAAGATCGAGATGCCCATCTCCACGCAAATCGCGATGGTGTTCACCTTCATGCTGACCTCGAAGGGCGTCGCCGGCGTACCGCGCGCCACGCTTGTGATCATCGCCGGCACCACGCAGGGCTTCGGTCTTCCGGGCGAGGCGGGCGTGGCGATGATTCTCGCGGTCGACGAGATCATGGACATGGCGCGCTCGGCGCTGAACCTCACGGGCAATGGGCTCGCCGCCTGTGTGATTGCGCGCTGGGAAGGCGTATTCGGCGAGAACACCGCGCCCGCGGAGCGCTGAACCTCACATCGGCGCCGCGCTCGCGGTGAGGACGATTCGCGTGCGCGTGCTGGGCGTGCGCTCAGTCCCAGCGGACGCGGTCGGGCGAGTACGCCATCGAGCAGTAGACTTTGACCTGGTGGACGAGCGTCTCGCGCTCTTCGGACTTCGAGATGAAGCCGTCGGCCCCCGCGTTCGTCGCAATCTCGCGAAGCTTGGCGATGGGAAGGTCGGAGAGGAGCACGAAGGGCACGTGCGTCCCGCAACGCGTCTTCATCGTCCGGCAGAGGTCGTCGCCGTTCATGCCCGGCATCTGCACGTCGCTCAGGATGAAGTGCGGGGTCCACGACGTGAGAAGGACGTCGAACTCGCCCAGCGTCTGGACGCTGCGAACGTCGAACCCGGCTTCCGTCAACGCCTCCTGATGGACGGCCAGCGCAATCTCGCTGTCGTCGATGAGCAGGATGCGGAGCTTCTCGCAAGACTCCGCGGCCGGCGGCGAAGCACCGAGCTCGGGCGGCGGCGGCGGCTGGGTGTTGAGTTCTTCCTTCATTGCGAGACCCACGGTACGGATAGCATGTCCGGACGCATGAGGACGACGTCCGTCCCCGCGAGGTCGACGATCTCTACGGGATAGCCGGTGCTCGTGGGACAAGGTCGCTCAGCCACCGCCTCGGTCGGAGCGTCGAAGGCCAGCAGGCGAACTTCGTGGGTACCGTCGCGAAGAACGAAGGCGGAGGGCTTGCGGTTGACGTTGTGGGCCGTCGGGGTGGTGGTCATCGGAGTGACCGCCAAACCGAGCGCCGTGAAGGGGTCGAGAGCGCCGTCGGTGTCCGGGGCAGGGGAGACCTCCCAGCGCATGTTCACGGCGAACGGTAGGCCGCACGGCGCGGACCGGAAGAGGCGTACGCGCATCGACCGCTCCTCCTCCGAGGCCGCGATCTGGAAGGTCGTGCCCTGACCGCGCTGCGAGCGGAGCGTGACGGTACCACCCGCGCGCACGAGGGCGGTCTTGAGCGCATCGAGACCGATGCCGCGCCCCGAGATGTCGGAGATGGCTTTGGCGGTGGAGAAGCCTGGCTCGAAGAGGAACGCCGCGAGCGACTCCTCGGTGGTCGTGGCGCGGTCGGCGACGAGACCACGCTGGTGTGCGCGCTCGTAGACCGCGTCGAAGTCGATGCCCGCGCCGTCGTCCTCGATGATGACAATCAGCCGTCCGCTGTCGAGCGTGGCCCGAACGCGAACCGTTCCCGTGGCGGATTTGCCCGCGCGAATGCGGTCGTCGGGGGATTCGATGCCGTGGTCGATGGCGTTACGCACGGCGTGGGTGAGGGCGACGCCGAGGGCCTCAGCGGTGGTCTCGCGAACGCGCAAGCGGCCCACGTCGCTCTCGATGCGCACGCTCTTGCCAAGCGACTTGGCGAGCTCGGTGACCCCCTCGGCGGCGTGTGCGAAGACGGCCGAGAGGGGCACGGAGCCCATGGCGGCAATCTCGTGCGAGAGAATGTTCCAGGCGGCGCGCAGGCGATCCTTCGCCGGCCCCTTGGCCTGGATACTCTCGAGGTACACGGCGCAAGCGCCGGCCGAGACGCGGTAGCGAATGTCTTCGCCCGGCGTGCGCGTCTCGGGCGGGGTGGAGGGCTCCGCCGTGGTGGTCGTGGCCGTCGACGTGAGGGCCGCCTGCCGCGCATCGACCAGGACGCCTTCGATCTGTGCGACGAAGCCGTGGAGGTCGATGCCGCCCATCGACGTGCCCGGCTTCTTGCGAACCAGGGTCGCGAGGAAGCGCAGGCCCATGCCGACGACGAGGTCGACGTCGTCGGGGACGTGGTAGTTCCGCTCGTGGGCGAGCTCGAGAAGGTCTTCGAGCTTGTGGCAGAGAAGGTTGACGTCGACGAAGCCGACGAGGCGCGAGTCACCCTTCAGCGTGTGGAGCTCGCGCGTGATCTCGGCGGCGAGGGCGGCGTTGCCGCCATGCGCGACGAGCGCGTTCCACCCTGCCTCGAGTCGATCGATGCGGGAAAGGGCGACGCTACGAAAACGCGCGACGATGGCTTCGGACGGGGCGCTCAACGGTCGATACTAATCAGCTCCGCGGCGAAACACTGGAGCGCATGCAAGCTGCGGCGCTGCCACAGGATTGCGGGGTTGGAGACGAAACGGATGCGATACTGCTTCTGCGCATCCATCTGTTGAACGCGGTCAATCCACGACACGAACGCCTTGAAGCAGGACGAGTTCATGAACTCGAGCTGGGTCAGGTCGATCGCCACGGAAGCCACGCCCAGGGCTTGCGCCTTTTCGTGCAGCGAAGCAAGCACAGATTCCATGGTGGCCATCGCATCCATGGCGGCCTCGCCGGCCAAGCGCACCGTGATGACCTCTCCCTCGTGCGAAGCGCTGGTTCTGACCTTCGCTTCGGAGCGGGCAAGTTCCGGCAAAGCGTTCATCGAGGTTCTCCCCAGGCTTCGGTGCTGGCAGTGATGCCAACACGGTTTCCAGGCGCTTCTTGCATGCTGATGGCCATCTCGGCTTCCGCGGAGATGCGCGCGAGCCCGAGTTCCGAGCCCTCCGTCCGCTTCGACGACTCGCGCATCATGTTGAGGTAGTGGGTGGTGGCATCGTCGGCTTCGTTGAGGGCTGCAACGGTCCGCCTGAGCTTGTCGACGTGCTGGGGCTCGGCGTGGTTCCAGGTGCGCACGAGGACCGCCGGTGGCAGCACCTCGGGGACGACCTCGACGCGAAGCACCGTCTCGTGCGTCTGCGAGTACTTGACGGCGTTCTCCAGCAGCTCGTGGGTCGCAAGCGCAATACGGGACACCGTCTCGGCGTCCGGAGCCACGCGCTCGTAGAACTCGGAGACGAACTTCCTCACCACCGACACGAGCTCGACGTTCGGTTTGAACACCAGCTCGAAGTATGCGCTCTCTCCAGGTTCACGCGCAGGAGGTGATTGCAACGGCCACTGCCTTTTCTCCCCCACCGTCCATGAAGCCAATTTCGTTCTGTAGTGTCAACGAGCGTCGGGAAACTTGTAGCGACACACACGTAGGAACGGCGCTCAAGCGCGACCGTTGGTGGAGGGGTTGTGACGTGTGTGTCCATTCGTCCGATCAGTGTCTACGAAGGGCCAAGAGCGTCATGTCGTCTTCCGGGAGCCGCGGGCGTGCGAAGGCCGCGACGCGGTCGTGGATGGCGTTCGCGACGCCGTGGCTGAGGGCATGCGCGGAGACGATGGCCTTGTAGAGGCGCCCGTCGCCGAAGAACTCGTTTTCGACGTTTCGCGTCTCGAAGAAGCCGTCGCTGAAGATGTAGAGACCGGAGCCCCGGCTCATGACGGCTTCGGCCTCGGGGTAGTCGAGGCCCGGAGCCGCTCCTACGAACGCACCTCCCTCTTCGAGCTCCGTGACGTGTCCATTTTCGACGAGGACCGGCGGAGGATGCGCCCCACCCGCGTAGCGCACGTTTCCGTTCGTGACGTCCACGTCGACGATGGCGGCGGTGAAGACGACTTCGAGAGCCGCGTAGCTGCCGGCGACGTGATCGTTGAGCGCTCGCAGGGCGAGGCGTGGGGTGGCTTCGCGTTTCTTCACGAGCTCGTACGAGCCCTTGATGAGCATGGTGGCGAGGCCTGCGGCGACGCCATGGCCCGTTGCATCGGCGACGAAGAGGCGAAGCCTGCCGTCGTCGAGCACGCACGCGTCGTAGAGGTCGCCACCGACGCGCTCGACGGGTTCGTAGAAAATGTCGATGTCGAAGTCGTTCGGTGGCGGCGGCGCCGACGACAGGATGGCGCGCTGGAAGGCACGCGCTCCCTCGAGATCGCGAGCGATGACCTCGTCTCGCTCTCGGACGCGCCGCTCGTCGCTCACGTCACGCACGATGACGAATGTCTCGGCGATGCCGCGCGCGGGCAGCGTGAGCGGTGTGGCTCGCAGCTCGAGCCAGCGACCACCGCTCGCCTTTGCGCTCGCGGAGAAGTCTCCCGAAGGTGCCTGCAGATACGAGGCCAAGCCCGGCACGAGCGTCTTGCCGAGCAGTGTGGCGAGCGAGCGTCCTACGAGCGCGTCTTCGCTGAGGCGAACGCCGTGCGCGTCGGAGAAGTTCATGAGCTCGAAGAAGCGGCCGTTGTGTTCGACGATCTTTCCGTCGCCGTTCAAGCGCACGATGCCGTCTTCAGAGCGCTGCACGAGCGCGTCCCAGCGTTGTTGGGCGAGCACGAACTGGTGGGTGAAGTCCGAGTCGCCCATGCTCGGCTCGACGTACGCGAGATAGCCGCTCTCCTTGGGAACCACGCGCAGGCGCGCGAGGCGATCTTTGCCGAGCAAGCGGAGGACGATGTTGACGTCGACGATGCCGCTCGTGCCGATCCTGCTCAACTTGGTGGCGAAGGCGAGCGCGCCTTTGCGATCCTTGGGGCTGAAGAGCTCGTCGATGGCGCGACCTACGAGGTCGCTCTTCTCCACGCCGAGCAGCTCGGGGACTTTCGGGTCGACCTCGATGATGCGCTGGGCTTGGTCGAGCCCGAGGACGCCGATGGGCAGGCCTTCGATCGGATGCATCTTCATTTCCCTCCCGCCTTTTCTTCGTCGTCCTCCGAGAAGCCGATCACCCCGTGAAAAACATCGACATCCTCGGCGCGGCACGCCCGCTTGCGAAAGACCGTGATGGGATTGCCCAGGTGCGTCGCGCGGAGGATGAGCGCCTTCGACTCGATCTGCATCGTGTGCGTTGCTGCGGTGACCACGATGAGGCCGAACGTGGCTTCGAGACGCCGCCAAGCGGGCATCACCTCGTCGCGCGGCAGGAAGTACTTGAACGTGCCTCCGCGCGCGCAAGCGAGAACCTTCTCTCGGTAGGGCACCACGTTCGACCGGCCCTCCGTCAGACCTTCTCGACCTCGAAGGAACACGACTCACGCGCGCAGCAGATGCACGCGGTCTCCTCGGCGACGTACGTGCCGAAACGCTCCTCGATCGTTCCCGACCCGTAGACGAGCTCCATGATGCCCGCTGCAACGCCCGTCAGCATGTAGCACTGCGGGTTCTTCGCGAACGCTCCGCGATGTTCGAGAAAGCCGAACGCCTCGTAGCCGTTGAGCGACTCGAGGGTGACGGCATTCGGCGACGTGTGCTTCGTGATGTGCCAGTTTCCCCAGCCGAGCGCGTTGCTGACCGCGACGATGCCGAAGAGACTGTCGGAGGGCTGTTCGATCATCGGCCCTACCAGGCCATCCCATTCGGGCGAGCTCATGATTCCGCGGAACGTGTTCATGCCGCACGTCTCGGCATCGAACACGAGGAGCTTCTTCGCCGTGCTTGCCAAGCCCGCTTCGCCCATCGCGGTGATGAAGTCGAGGCAGATGCGGTTGTAGAAGTCGGCGGGTGTGCTTGCGAGATAGACACCGAACGCGGGAATGAGCCCTTCGGGGTTGCCGTGGATCGGCATCTCGACGAGCGCCTGCACGATCTTGTCGCTGTCGACGTTCGACGGAAGCGATGCCGGTGGGGCCTTCTGCGTGAACGCGTGCTTGGTCTTGTCGTGGGTGGCGACGGGCTCGCTCCGCTCCGTGACCACCTCGAAGCGGCACGCCGAAGCGCCCGCGATCATGCACTCACGCTCGCGCACGTAGACGGTCTTGCCCGCCACCGCGTGGATGGCGCCCTGGAGATAGCCTTCGGCGAAGGAGCAGACGGGTTGGCTGCGTCCGGGGAAGCCGGCATTCCAACCTTCGACGAAGTGCGAAGCCGTTGCCGTGATCGTACCGGCGTCGAGTCGCGAGAAGTCGAGCCAGCCGTAGCCGAGATGCGCGTAGAGGTTGCGCGCTACGCGAAGACGCATCGCGAGGTCGTCACTCTGCGCGATGGCGTTGGCCACGTGGTCGCGGAACACTGCTTCGGCGGCGCGTACGATGATGGCTCGGCCATCGACGGCGCTCGCTCCTTCGATCGTGTTCTGCAGTCGCGAGTTGTAGTGATGGCAGTGGAGGATGACCTCCTTGCCGGCGATCCATCGGCGATAGGCGCCGTTGTCGAACCGAAGCTGGAAGCGCGCGCCAAGCTCACGAACGTCGAACATGACACTCCTGCCCCTCCCAGAGTCGCGCCGGCGTCGGCGTCGACCTCCGCTAGGATCGACGTTACGCGTGCAGCGTGAACGCACGCAAACGCTTCGCACGACGATCGACTCAGCGCGACCGTGCTCGTTCGTGGCTGTCGCGATGCGTTGCGAGTCGCGTGCGCGTGGTACGTCGAGTGGCCATCACGATGGCGTGCGCGTGCCGGTGCGCCGGGCTCGGAAAACCATGCGTGCGCATGAATCGCGATCACGTCGCGCGACGACGCGTGGCGGTTTCCGTTGTCAGGCGTTTCCTTAGCGCGTCACGAGCGACCGCAAGGTCGGCTCGGCGAGTCATGTGGGGGCAGGAAATGAAACGAGGCGAAACGCGGGAAGCGCTTCGCCTCGAAGATCGTGAATACGATGCGCGCGTCAGAGCTGCGTCGAGTTCGACGACACGGGCGCCGGCGTGCCGTCCGCGGGCGCCGCGACCGGGGCGCTGAGCGCCGTGCGAACCTTGCCGCCGAGGAGATCGAGCTCCTCTTGCATCTTCTCCGGCACGAGCTCCGCTTCCTCGCACGGACCGCGCACCTCCGCGCCGTCGATGGAGAAGCCGCCCTGCGCGCAGCGCTTCAAGTCCATGCGCACGGTGACCTGCGAGCCCTCGCCTTGTGGAGCGAGAACGACCGTGAAGCGTCGCACGAGCGTGGCGTTGCGCTGTTGGACCTGACCGTAGAGAAACCCCGTGTCCTTCCACTCCGTGTGGACGATGCCGGCCTGACGGTCGACGTGCGCGGTCGAATAGCCCTCGGAGGCCAGCGTTCGCGCGACGGTGTCGACGCCGGTGTCGATCTTGGCGGAGGTGGCGAACACGGCCGGCTTCTGCGGGCTACCGCAGCCGACCAGCGTGGCCACGGCGAAGGCGAGCGAGCAGATCGAGCGGAGCGAGCGGAGCGATTGTGTCATCGGCGCGCGCTCTAGCACTTGCCGTGCCCTTGTCGAATCGCTCGGCTAACAGACGGGTGACGGGTGTGACGGGCGTTGGCTTGCGCCGTGCCGTCCCGCGAAGCGCCATGTTGGCGCAACGAAGAAAGTCGTCAGCTTTGCTGCGAGAGCCAGGCGATCGCTACCGCGACGCAATGCTTGCAGAAGGATCCTTCTTTTCCGGCCGGGCACGAGCAGAGGTAGCCGAGGCCGTCGCCCTTCACCCAGATGGAGACGGCGTAGAGGTCCGTTCCGTGGACGATGCCGAGCAGCTGTCCGTCCTTCTTGGTGAGGGCCTTCACGCGCCCCTTCTCGGCATACGCGCGTCCGTTCGAGAGGGCGTTGCCACGTGCGAGCTTCGCGATGGTCTCCGTATGGAGGACGTGCGCGAACGGAGACGGAACGGCCACGTCGAAAGAATACGAGCCGCGCGCCCTCCGTGCCAGCTCGGTTCGTCGACTGCGGGTCGACTCGGTAGCGAAGCTCTTCCACGCACGCGACGTGAGTGCATTGGTTCGTGTGCGCGTGTTCTCGTCGGCTACGATGGACGGCGACGTCGAGTCGTCCACCCCTCGAGCGCCCCTGCCATGAAAGCCAATCTCCTCACCCAATACTCGGCCCACGCGAACACCATTGCGGACACCTATCGCGCGGCCTTCCGCGAGACGAAGGTGGGCGACTACACGGTGGAGATGACGGCGCCCGAGGGAAGTACGAAAGGCGGGCTACTCGCGCTCCAGCACCTGACGCTTCGGCCGCCGAGTGGAATGTCTCTCGTCGTCGGGGTCATTCATGCCGGTGACAAGCGCGCGGACGTTCGCTCCTACGAGAGCGTCAAAGCGATGCACGAGGAGCGCTTCAAGCGGCCCCTGCCATTCGACGCGGCCGCGTACGCGGCGTTCGCCGAGAAGTCGCGCGCCATCCTCTCGGCCTTCGGTCTCGCGGTGACGGTCGTGGAGGCTCCGAAGGCCGCGGCGGTGCATCCTCGAGCAGAGGACGCGGCGGACGAGAGTGGCATGCGCCGGATTGCTTCGAGCGGAAACGGCCGCACGATCGCTATCGTCGCTGCCGCCGTCGTCGGCCTCGCCGTGCTCGCGCTGCTCGCCCGCGCGATCTGGAACCTCTCGCAGTGATTCAGCGCGTCTGAAGCGCGCAGCCGAGCGCCTTGCCCTCGGGCACGCGCGGGTCGCGGCCGGCGAGCAGATCGTCGAGCGCGTCGCGCAGGTAGGGCTTCGCGTCGTTGGTCAGACGGTTCTTGTCGGTGTCGAGCCCGCCGCGGTAGCGAACGCGACCGCCTTCATCGAGGACCACGCTGTACGTTGCGTATTGCGCGCCGAGCGCATCGGCGAGCTTCGCGCCGGGGTCGATGGCGATGGGAGGAAGACTGCGCTCGCGCGCCGATTCGGTGTCGCGTTCGAGCGTGGCCTCCACCTCGGAGTCGACCAGAAGGAAGCGCACGCCTTTGGGGCCATACGCCTTGTCGAGCTCCTTGATGCGTTCTTCATGCACGCGGAAGCACGGGCAATGATCGGCGTAGAAGACGAGCACGGTGAGCTTCGAGCGCGCGAGATCGCCGGGGAGGGTGGTGCTCGCGCCGCTCGTGTCGGCGAGGGTCAAGGCGGGCGTCTCGGGCGCACGCGACGGCGTACAGCCGACGGCGAGCGAAAGCACGAGTCCGAAGAGTGCGGGGCGAAGCGAGCGGGAGATCAGTACCATGCGTAGATTGCCGTGGCCGCGAGGCCGATGGTGGCGAGCTGATTTTTGCCGAGCTCGCTGAGCGGCGGATTGACGTTGAGGGCGCCCTGCACGCGGAAGTGATCCGTGAAGGGAACGACGCCCGAGAGCGCGACGAGAGGAACGCGTCGTGGGGATTTCCTATCGATCTCGCCGTTGAGCTCCGCGTAGCCTTCGACCGTGTAGGAAGCCGACAGCGCCGCGGCGTAATCGCCGGGGAACGTGTACGCGACGGCGGCGAGAGCCGTCCACTGCGTGCCGAGCGTGGTGTCGACACCTTGCACGATGCGCGAGGCGCGCTTGGCGACGATGCCGTACGCCGTGACGAGCCACGGACCGAAGGTCTGTTCGAGCGCGAAGCCAGCGTTTCCCTGGTAGGCGCCCGTGCTGGTCGCGTCCGCGGCGAGGGGAGGTGTGGCCGCCTCGGGGGACGTGCCCGTGGGAAGGGTGACGCCCGCGAGGACGGCGATGCCGGGTACCCATCGCGATTGGCCGGCATAGAGGAAGTCGTAGCGCGCGCTCAGGTTCACGTCGCCGATGCCGCCACCGAAGTCCGAGACGCCACTCGCTTTGCGGCGTGTTTCGACGAACGGCACGAGGACGGAGATCTGCGCCCGATCGATGACCGGCAGGCGAAGCGACCCGATGAAGTCCTGTTCGAAGTCTTGCTCCGAGCTCCCGGCGCTGGCCCCGCGTAGTGAGCCTCGGCGTCGAACGAGCCGAAGACGTGCGCGGCACGCACCTGGATGCCGACGAGCGCGTCTTCGTGGAGGGCGAGGCGTCCGGGAGTGACGGCACCGGACCCCGCGCAGCACGCTTGCGCCCAAGCGCGCGAGGGAAGACCGAGCGCCAGCGCGCAGAGACACGCCGCTACGACGAGCCCAATGGCTCGCGGTTCTCGGCGTCGACGTGCTCCTGTGCTCACGGCGGGCGGGACCCTAATCCCGTTCGCCGCCCCGGGCACGTCCCATCGTCACGCATACTTTGCGCTCGCCGCTCGCGCTCGTGCGAGCTCGAGCATGGATCGCACCTAACGGCTCACTCGCGAAGCGCCAGGATGTTCGCGGCGTGGGCTTCGCGGAGCTCGGGAAACAGCGTCGGATGCACGCAGGCCGCCATGATCTCGAGCGACTCGACGAGGCGCGGTCCGGGGCGATTGAAGAAGGCGTTCCCGTCGCTCACGTAGATGCGCGCGGACGGGCGTACGGCGGAGGTGATGGCGCGTTCGACGAGCTCGCGTTCCTCGAGCGTGCGGGCGATGTCGAAGCCGCAAGGTTTGACGATGACGACGTCGGGATCGAGCTTCGTCAGCGCGGCCGACGTCACGGTGGGGGCAAGCGCGCCGGGATCGGCGCCGATCGCGATGGCGCCGGTGAGCGCGATGAGCTCGGGCATCCATGTACCGCCGAGCATGATGGGCTCGAGCCATTCGATCGAGACGACACGCGGGCGAGTCGAAGCGGCGGCGGCGCGGGCGGCGATCTCCTGGATGCGTTCTTCGAGCCGAGTACGCAGCGCTCGCCCTTCCTCGCGCCGGTCGAGCGCTTCGGCGATTCGCTCGATGTCACCGAAGACGTCACGCAGGCGCGTGGGCTTCGTGCTCACGATGCGCACGTGCTCGGCGTGGGCCATCTTCGCCACGGCGCGCTGCACGTCGTCGAGCGATACGGCGCACACTTCACAGAGGTCTTGCGTGACGATCACGTCGGGGCGGAGCGCAGCGAGCAGCTCTTCGTTCACGTCATAGATGCTGAGCGCGTCGTGCACGACCGCACGAACGGCCGCGTCGATGGCTTGGCTCGAGCCTCGGGTTGGAACGCGGGCGCTCGTGAGCACGGGGCGATTGCGGATCTCCTCGGGGAAGTCGCATTCGTGCGAGATGCCGACCAGCTGGTCCGTGGCTCCGATGGCGCAGACGATCTCCGTCGCCGAAGGCAGGAGCGAAACGACACGCAGTGTCGGTTTGGACATCGCAGCGAATCTTCGTCGGACTTCACGGAGCTGTCCATCGCGAGCGCAACCGAACTCGACGTTTCCGTTGGTGCATGTTGCGACGCGACGACGATCACGTCGCGCCGCAGCGGTCCGTTTTGGACTGGCGTGGCCGCTCGGTCGGATCCAGCCTGCCCGCGAGGAGACCATCCCCATGCGAATCGGTGTTTCCTTCGCTGCCGTGACCGTGTTCGGCGTGCTCGGCGCGCTCGCGTGCTCGAAAGCCCAACCTGATCCGCCGAGCGCGAGCGATGCAGGCGCCGCGTCGGCCACGGTTCACGCGGGCGCCATGCCCGTGGCCAAGATGACGCTCACGTCGACCTCGTTCGATGCGGGTGGTCCGATCCCCACGCGCTTCACGTGCGAAGGACAGGGCACGTCCCCGCAGCTCGGTTGGACGGCCCCGCCGCCGGGCACGAAGAGCCTCGCGCTCGTCGTGTCGGATCCCGACGCTCCGGATCCGAGGGCGCCTCAACACACCTGGGTGCACTGGGTGCTCTACGACTTGCCGCCGTCGATGCGCGAGCTGCCTGAGGGCGCGAAAGAACCGCCCGTCGGGGCGCGCGCCGGTGCAAACGACTTCAAGCGAACGGGCTGGGATGGTCCGTGCCCGCCCGTTGGTCGACACCGGTACGTCTACGAGATCCATGCGCTCGACACGGAGCTTCCCGATTTGAGGAACCCTACGAAGGCCGACCTCGAGAAGGCGATGGCCGGTCACGTCCTGGCGAAGGGCGAGCTCGTCGGCACTTACCAGAAGATCGGGAAGTAGCTCTTCCATCGCTGACGACCACGCCGCTGGGCTGGTATCACCTTGCGCGATGGATCGCCTCTCCACGATGACGTACGAAAAGACCGGTCGCATCGCGCGCATCACGCTCGACCGTCCGGAACGCGGCAACGGCATCACGCTCGAGATGCCCCAGGAGATCGCCGCGTGCGTGGAGCGAGCCAACCTCGATCCGAGCGTCCACGTCATCGCCCTCTCCGGCAACGGCAAGGGATTCTGCGGAGGCTACGACCTCGTGGCGAGCGCTGAGACGTTCGACCTCGGCGAAGGAAAGAGTGGGCCTTCCGGCTCGCCTCTCGATCCGGCGGTCCAACGCGACAACCACGATCCGAAGAAGGTCTGGGATCCGGTCGTCGACTTCCAGATGATGAGTCGAAACGTCAGGGGCTTCATGAGCCTCTTCCATTCGGACAAGCCCGTCGTGTGCAAGGTGCACGGGTTCTGCGTGGCGGGCGGCACGGACATGGCGCTCTGCTCGGACCTCCTCGTCATCGAAGACAAGGCGAAGATCGGCTACCCGCCGGCTCGCGTCTGGGGCGTCCCGACGACCTCCGTGTGGGCACACCGCATCGGCATCGAGAAGACCAAGCGCCTCCTCTTCACCGGCGACTGTCTCTCGGGCGAAGAGGCCGTTGCCTGGGGGCTCGCGACGGAGTGCGCACCGCGCGAGACGCTCGACGAGCGTTTCGAGATCTTGATGGATCGCATCGCGCGGCTCCCCGTGAACCAGCTCGTGATGATGAAGCTCCTCGTCAACCAGAGCGTGATGGCGACGGGCCTCCACACGACCCAGATCCTCGGCACCGTCTTCGACGGCATCGCGCGCCACACGCCCGAGGGCTACGCCTTCCAGTCCCTGGCGGCCGAAAAGGGCTTCAAGGAAGCCGTTCGAGAGCGTGACGAGCCGTTCGGCGATCGCGGCTCGTCGACGTTCAAGGGGTGAACTCGGAGTTCGTGCGCGTCATCAAGTCGACCATGGCGAGGTCGTCGGCGGAGCCGCGGCGCTTGAGGGCGTCGACGACGCGCCGGCGATCTTCGGGTGAGCGGTTCTGACTCAGCTTCGCTTTGGCCTCCCAGCGATCGACGGGAAGCGAGAGGCCGACAATCGCGGCGAGCAGCTCGTCGCGGACGGAAGGGGCCAGGTCATCGATCTTCCACGTCGAACCGTTGGCAGCTTCGTAGTGGGAGCTCATCGCCTCGAGCATGGCCAGGAGCTCGTCATTTGCGAGCACGCGTCCTTGGCCGACGTGGGCATGCACGACCGCGTAGTTCCACGTCGGTACTTGCTTCGTCGCGTGTTCGTACCAGCTCGCCGAAACGTAAGCGTGGGGGCCGTGGAACACGACGACCGACGTTGCACCTTCCGCGATGGCCAAGCGCCAGATTGGGTTCGCACGAGCAACGTGCACGCGAAGCGTTCCCGCGGCGGCGTCCAGGAGAAACGGTACGTGCGTGATCTCGAGCTTGCCGGTCTCCGAAGCGACGACCCACGTGGCGAACGAGTCGGCTTCGACCGCGCGATGGATGGTCGGAAGATCGGTCTCGCGAAACACCTTCGGCGTGTACATGGGATGGCGGGGTTATATCGTGGAAGAGGAGCTTTGGGGGCGACCGTGCCACGTGACCCCCCTCGAGGGTCACGTTGTCGACGAGGAAATGCCTCGGAGCGCCTGACTGATGGCCCACGAGTCGACGTAGTCGCGGAGGCTCACGATCTTGCCGTCTCGCACGCGGACGACGTGGACGTACGAGAGCCGATAGGTGCCGTTGGCGTCCTCCCGCGCGGCATCGAACTCGATGATGACCACCTCCGGATCGTGGGTCTCGTGGACCACGACGTTTTCCATGCCGGCGCCCTTGCGGCCTGCGGCTTTCGCCCCGCGCCAGAGTGGTCCCATGGACTTCAGGATTCCGTCACGCCCCTCGATCCGCTTCGGAAGACCTGGCGGCGCGAACGGAAACTCGACGCAGCCGTCCTCGTGGAAGCACGCGGCGTAGCCGTCGATGTCGTAAGTCGGCAGAAACGAAACGGCCTTTTGCCAAACGTCGCGCGGCGCGGTCATCGGGGCCTCCATCGATGGGGGATTAAGCGGAGCGTCAACTCCGGTTATGGACCTATACGGAGTGATCGTTCCGTTTGTCAACGCGGACGCCGGTCGCGAGGTTTTGCGCTAGACGTTGGCGTTCGTGAGCGAGAAACGTGGTTTGCGCGCCGATGCGCAACGGAATCGGCAGCGCGTTCTCGACGTTGCTCAGGCCGTCTTTGCGGCCGAGGGCATCGACGTTCCGGTCGACGAAATTGCGCGTCGTGCGGGGCTCGGCGTCGGCACGCTCTACCGCCACTTCCCCACGAAGGAAGCGCTGTTTGCAGCGATCGTCGTTCATCGCGTCGAGGGCGTCGCCGAAGAGGCTCGAGCCCTCGCGCGTGGCGCCGATCCCGGCGGCGCGTTCTTCCGCTTTTTCGCGCGGCTCGTGGAAGAGGGGGTCGCCAAGCGTGACTTCGTCGACGCGCTCGGGGGCGCAGGTGGCGATCTCGATCGCGCCACGAAGTCCGCCCGAACCGCATTTCGGCAATCCTTCGCGGATCTTCTCGAACGCGCTCAGGGAGCCGGAGCCGTCCGCGCCGACGTGACGGTCGAGGACATCCTCGCGCTCATCGCCGGCCTCCACGTCGCCGTTCGAAGAGCGCCCGACGCGGAAGCGATTCGGCGCCTCGTCACGGTCGTCACCGACGGTCTCGCCCCCTCCGAGCCCGCCGTGCGGTTGGCGCGCCGGCGCAAACGCTGAGACCGGCGGCTCACACGTTCGTGATCACCGATCCGACGACCATCCTGGCCGGCGGGCTCAGTTCGCGGCGGCGCAGAGCGCGTTACGGCCGTCGACCTTCGAACAGGCGCTCGGCGAGCCACACACCGACCCGCAGGCGCAGGTGACGTCGCTTCCGCAGGTGGTCGGGATTTCTCGGCAGCCCTGGAGGACGGGACCGCAGGTCGGCGAGAGGCAGCCCGGCCGGCCGTCGCAATCGGCGGGGGTCGTGCCGGTGGGGCAGCTCGTGCTGGGGATGCAGCGCTCCTTGGTCGTGCACTCGCGGTAGAGGCAGAACTGCGTCGACGAGCAGGTCGCTTGTCCGCATACGCCACTGTCCGCGCCGCCATCGGCGCTGTCTCCCATCGTCTCGCAGCCGCCCGTGGAAGCGAGGAGGGCGGTCACCACGAACATCGAAGACAGGAAAACGACGAACGCGCGCATACCCGCCCTCTACCCCGGATTGCCCCAAAAATGCCGGAAAAAGGCGGGCTCTGCCGGGGAATTTCGGCGAACAGCAAGGCCCCGGACGAGGACGTTCGACGTGCCGGTCCGCCCGATCACGCGCTGAAACGCGCCCTTCGACAATCGTACGGCCGTCAGAAACGCACGTACGCTCGAGGGCATCGGAGCCCAAGCGTGGGTGTTCCCGTGCGGTTGCCGCTCTCCATTCTCGACCTCGCCCCGCTGCCCGAGGGCGGCACGAGCGCGCAATCGTTGCGCGGCTCGGTGGAGCTCGCATGCCTCGTCGAGCGCCTCGGCTACGAGCGCGTCTGGTTCGCCGAGCATCACAACATGCTGGGGATCGCGACGACGACTCCGGAGATCCTCATCGCCCATGTTGCGCAGGTGACGTCGCGCATTCGCCTCGGGGCGGGCGGGGTCATGTTGCCGAATCACGCGCCGCTCAAGGTCGCCGAGTCGTACAAGCTTCTCGAGGCGCTCCATCCAGGGCGAATCGATCTTGGGCTCGGTCGTGCGCCCGGCACCGATCCCGTCACCGCACTTGCGCTGCGCGGCTCGCGTTCGGCCGTCCTGTCGGACGACTTCCTCGCCCAGCTGGGTGAGCTCGTCGCATTCGACGACGGGGACTTCCCCGACGATCACATGTTTCGCTCCGTGCGCGCCATGCCGGACGACACGCCGCTTCCTCCTCTCTGGCTCCTCGGGTCGAGCGACTACAGCGCGATCCTCGCGGCGAAGCTCGGTGTCGGGTTCGCCTTTGCGGGCCATTTCAGTCCCGAGCCGGCGGAAGAGGCGATGCTCGCGTACCGCGCTCGGTTCAACACGGAGGGCGCGCTCGAGAAGCCGCACGCGATTCTCGCGCTGTCCGTGTTCTGCGCGGAGACCGACGAAGCCGCCGAGCGCATGGCATCGTCCATGCGCTTGTCCTTCTTGCAGCTTCGCAATGGGCGCCCGGGAAGGCTGCCGAGCCCGGAGACGGCGCTGGCGTATCCATTTTCTCCGGCCGAAGAGAACACCATCGCGGGGTACAAACGCCTGCAGATTGCAGGCAATCCCAACGTGGTTCGCGCGCAGATCCTCGCGATGGCCGAGCGCACGCGAGCCGACGAGATCATGATCGCGACGCACGCCTACGATCACGCGGCGAGGCTCCGTTCCTACGAGCTGCTCGCCGACGCCTTCGGGCTCGGTCGCTGACCGGCTCTTTCTCCGTGCCGGCACCACGCCGGGTGGGCTACTACGGTCGCGCTTGCAGCGCCTCGGTGACGACCGGGAATGGTTCCCGAACGATCCAGGCGAAGCCCCGACCAGCGCGCTCATCGGGTCGTCGACCGCAGTTTCCCGGCTCGCCCGGAGCGGCATGTGCATTGCTGGTCGCCCCGCGATGGCTTTCGAACGGACACGTCGTGCACTTCAGGAAGGCTGGCAAGCCCCGGCGGGGATCTTGCTCCTCGCCGCGATCGCGGGGGCCGCGTGCTCGAGCGACCCCGCGGCCCCTCCCGACGACACGTCTTCTCCGACCGACGGCGACGGCGGCATCCATTACGAACGCGACGGCAGCACCTACGACTCGGCCCCTCCGCCGGATTCGGGCCTCGGCGAGCTTCGGTTCATGCCCAATGTCGTCTATTCCGGCTTCGACGGCACGCACACCTTCCAGGTGCCCATTGCCGTCTACGACGCCGACTCCGATCTCACGGTCACCTCGAGTGATCCGACGATGAAGCTCGATGCCGTGAAGCTCGTGAACCCGGTCGTCGACGGAGTGACCGACCTTGGCGCGTACTACCTCGTGACGATCCCGAAGGCGGGCAGCTTCACGCTCACGGCGACCTCGAAGGGACGCTCGGCGACGGCGACGGTGAACGCCGCATCCTACGCGGCCGATCGCTGGGCGGCAGGCGAGACTCGCTATACGAACGCGAGCGGAACGGGCCTCGCGCAGCCCTGCACCAACTGCCACGTCAAAGGTCAGGCGATCGACCATTCGCCGGCGGTCCTCGCGACCGCGACCGATCAAGAAATCTCGGTCATCATCACGACCGGCGTGAAGCCTGGACCATCGCCCATTCTCGGGGTCGATGGTGGTCACAAATGGCAGGTCACCGCGGCGGAGCGCGACGGTCTCATCACCTATCTGCGCGGCCTTTCGCCGCGTGGTTTTCAGTGATCGACCGGCGCACGGGCTAGCCCTTCGCGAACATCTCTTCCGCCACCCCCTCCGACATCGCGACGGGAAGCACTCGGTCCGAACCAAGCGCGGCGTGTCGTATTGCCGACAGCTGACGCGTGATGGAGACGCGCGGGAAGGCTTGCGCGGGACTCGTTTCCGGTGGTCTGATTCGCGCGCCATGCACAAGCCGATTCGTCGTACCGCCGTCATTGGAGCCGGAGTCATGGGCAGCGGAATCGCTGCCCACTTTGCCAACGCGGGCCTCGAGGTTCTCCTCCTCGACATCGTGCCGCCGAACCTCACGGATGCGGAGAAGAAAGATCCCGCGAAGCGCAACGGCTTCGCCGCGGGGGGGCTCGAGAAGGCGATCAAGGCGCGCCCGGCAGCGTTCTTCCACAAGGACAACGCGCGGCTCGTGAAGATCGGCAACGTCGAAGACGATCTCGACAAGCTGAAGGACTGCGACCTCGTCATCGAGGCGATCATCGAGAAGATGGAGGCCAAGCAGGCCCTCTTCGAGAAGCTCGAGAAGGTCGTTCCGCAGCACTGCATCGTCGCGTCCAACACGTCGGGTCTCCGCATCTCGGAGATGACGAAGGGGCGCAGCGACAACTTCAAGAAGCACTTCGTGGTGCTCCACTTCTTCAACCCCGTCCGCTACATGAAGCTGCTCGAGATCGTCGTCGGTCCCGAGGCGGACAAGGACGTGCTCGCGCACGCGGTTCGCTTCGCGGAAGACGTGCTCGGCAAGGGCGTCGTCTTCGGCAAGGACACGCCGAACTTCGTCGGTAACCGCATCGGCGCGCACGCCATGATGGCGACCATCCACCAGATGATTGCCGACGGCCTCCAGCCGGAAGACGTCGACAACATCACGGGCACGCCGATGGCGCACCCGAAGAGCGCGAGCTTCCGCACCGCCGACCTCGTCGGCCTCGACACCTTCGCGCACGTCGCGGACAACTGCTACGACTCGCTCACCACCGACGAAGACCGCGACGTCTTCAAGGTGCCCGAGTACATCCGCAAGATGGTCGAGAAGAAGCTCCTTGGTGACAAGACCAAGGGTGGCTTCTTCAAGCGCGGCGCCGACAAGCAGGTGATGACGCTCGACCCGAAGACGCTCGAGTACCGCGCCAAGGGCGGCGACGAGGCGATCAAGGGCGTCACCAAGGGCCTCGCCAAGGTCGAAGATCCGCGCGAGCGCGTGAAGAAGCTCGTGGCCGATCAGGGCAAGGCAGGCGACTTCGCGCGCAAGGTTCTCTATCGAAGCCTCGCGTACTCGGCGCGTCGTATCGGCGAGATCGCCGACAGCGTCGTCGCGATCGATGACGCGATGAAGTGGGGCTACAACTGGGAGCTCGGACCGTTCGAGGTCTGGGACGCGCTCGGCTTCGCCGAGACCGTCGATGCCATCGAGAAGGCCGGCCACAAGCTGCCCGACTCCGTGAAGAAGATGAAGGCGAGCGGCGCCACGGGCTTCTACAAGGACGGCAAGGTCTTCGACCTCCTCAAGGGCGAGTACGTCGCGCAGAAGCAGGATCCGCGTTACGCTACGCTCCAGATCCTTCGTCGTGGAAGTGCGCCGGTTCTCAAGAACGACGGCGCCGAAGCGTGGGACCTCGGCGACGGCATCCTCGGCCTCACCTTCAAGACGAAGGCGAACAGCATCGACCCCGACGTCATCTCGATGATCGGTCAGGCGGTCGACAAGGCGGAGAGCGAGTTCCGCGGGATGGTGGTCGCCAACGAGGGCGAGCACTTCTGCGTCGGCGCGAACCTCCTCCTCGTGGTCATGGCCGCGGGCGCGCAGCAGTGGGAAGACATCCGCAAGATGGTCCACGGCTATCAGGGCGCCGTGCAGCGCATGAAGTACTCGCGCGTCCCGGTCGTCGCCGCTCCCTACGGCATGACGCTCGGCGGCGGTCTCGAGCTCTGCATGGGCGCGGGCGCGGTGCAGGCGGCGGCGGAGACCTACTCGGGTCTCGTCGAAGTCGGCGTCGGCCTCATCCCCGGCGGCGCCGGCACGATGAACATGCTCTGGCGCTCGCTCGAGGGCATCCCCGAGGGCATGCACGCGAACATCTACGAGAACGTTACGCAGGTCTTCAAGAACATCGCCCTCGTGAAGGTCGCAACCTCGGCCGAAGAGGCGAAGGCGCTCGGCTACTTCCGTCGCACCGACGGCGTGTCGTTCGACAAGGCGCGTCTCGTCGTCGAGGCGAAGAACAAGGCCATCGGTATGGCGAGCAGTGGCTACCACCCGCCGATCCCGCGCGCCTACCGCTTGCCGGGCGAGAGCGGCATTGCCACCTTGAGCATGATGGTCGACACGCTCGTCGCCGGCGGCTTCGCCTCCGAACACGACGCCAAGATCGCCCGCAAGCTCGCGGTCGTCCTCTGCGGCGGCCTCGGCGGCGCGGCGCGTGAGGTCACCGAGAGCGAGATGCTCGAGCTCGAGGCTGAGGCCTTCGTCAGCCTCACGGGTGAGCCGAAGAGCCAAGAACGCATGCAGTTCATGCTTATGAACAACAAACCTCTTCGAAACTAGTCCGCTACGCGTCCTAGTTCCCAACGGGTCTGGTGGGGGACTTGGCAGTCCCCTCGAAACCTCCGGTTTCGAGCCTCCCCCGCTCCCGCCGAAACGGCGGGCGCGCTTCGCGCGTAGAGACCCGCAGCATCCGCGGACGATCGCTCAGGGCTCAGCGTTGAGCCCTCGAATCCGTGAGGGCCACGGTTGAGCCCTTTTGGCCGCGCGGTGCATCGAATTTCAAAAAGCTCCATACGGAAACGTCGAGGTAGTCATGAAAGACATCGTCATCGTCGAAGCGGTTCGAAGCGCGGTTGGTCGCGCGACCAAGGGCTCGCTCGCAAACAAGCGTCCGGACGAGCTCGCGGGTGAAGTCATCCGTGCGCTCATGGCGCGTGTTCCGCAGGTGAAGCCGTCGGACGTCGAAGACGTCGTCCTCGGCTGCGCGATGCCGGAAGGCGAGCAGGGCCTCAACGTGGCGCGCGTCGCCGGTCTCCTCGGCGGCCTGCCGATCGAGACGGGCGCGCAGACGGTCAACCGCTTCTGCTCGAGCGGTCTCCAGGCGATCGCCACGGCGGCTTCGTCGATTGCGTTCGGCTCGTACGACATCGCGGTCGCTGGCGGTCTCGAGTCGATGACCATGGTGCCGATGACGGGCAACAAGCTCAGCGCCTCGGCCGAGGCGATGGAGAAGATTGCCAGCGTCTACACGCCCATGGGCATCACCGCCGAGAACGTCGCGGCGCGCTTCAACGTCTCGCGCCAGCAGCAGGACGAGTTCGCCCTCAAGAGCCAGAAGAAGGCCGCGGCGGCGATCGAGGCCAAGCGCTTCGAGAGCGAGATCGTCCCGGTGAAGGGCGTGAAGTACGTCGGCAACGAGAAGAAGGAGTTCGAGTTCAAGATCGACGAGCTCGTTCGCGCCGACACGACGGCGGAAGGCCTCGCTTCGCTCAAGCCCGCCTTCTCGGCGAAGGGCTCGGTCACCGCCGGCAACAGCTCCCCCCTCTCGGACGGCGCCGCCGCGGCACTCGTCATGAGCGGTGAGAAGGCGAAGTCGCTCGGCCTCAAGGGCCTCGGCTATCTCCGCTCCTTCGTGACGGTCGGCGTCGACCCCGCGATCATGGGCATCGGACCGCTTCCGGCGATCCAGAAGCTCCTCGCGAAGAACAACCTCAAGGTCTCGGACATCGACCTCTTCGAGATCAACGAGGCGTTCGCGAGCCAGTCGGTCTACTGCGCGCGCGAGCTCGGCATCCCCGACGAGAAGCTGAACGTGAACGGCGGCGCGATCGCCCTCGGTCACCCGCTCGGCTGCACTGGCGCGAAGCTCACCGCCACGCTCCTCCACGAGCTGAAGCGCCGTGGTGGCCGCTACGGCATCGTCTCGATGTGCATCGGCGGCGGCCAGGGCGCGGCCGGCCTCTTCGAGCTCATCAAGTAACGCCGTCGCGACGCGAGTCGCTTGGGGCGCATGTCCACATGGGCATGCGCCCTTCGTCATTTCGTCCGTGAATGCCGATGGTGAGGCTGTCGGTGTGATGGGCTCGATGCTCGATTGGAGCTGACAACCCGATTTCGGAATGACCGAAGAACCAAATGCGAAAGCCAACCGAAGAAAGAGGTTGGTATACCGATGTCTTTCCTCGTCGAAGCGAATCGACTAGGAACTTCGATTTCCGGCCCGCCCCCGCGCGGCGCGGAAGTCAGTGGACGTCGATGGTCAGGTTGTCGGTGTGGGTTGCGAACGCGGCGTGCGGCGCAAGGCAGCGAACGATGCCGAACGAGCACGTGAACGTTCCCCCGAAAACAGGCGGGGTCACCATGGCCGAGCCGATCGACGTGCCATCGAGCTCCAAGCTGACTTCGCCGGAGCCGGAGCCAAAGATGTCGACCCGCATGTGGATGTTCATCCACCTCGCGACGGAGAGCTGCGCGTTCGAGCCGTAGAACAGGTTGGTGACCGTGTTGGTCGCGAGGTCGCGCGTTCCGAGGTACAGCCGGCCAGTGCTGCCCAGACTCAGCTCGACGACCCACGTGGCCGGTGAGGGGACGGTGCCGTCGACGACGACGCGAGCGAACGTATGGCTCTGCGCACTTCCGGCCGTATCCAGGTCGAAGCGAACGTCGAAGCGGATATCGGCGGTGGTCGCGTTCGTCACGGGGGACTTCCAACCCACCGAGCCGGCGCTCACGGAGGCGTCGGATGCGGAGGCTGCCGCCGCGAGGGAGTTCGGCGACGACGTCGAGGTGACCGGGTCGAGTGTCGTCGAACCTGCGTCTTGCACGAGCTCGGTGAAGAGGGCCAGAGCCTGCTGGTCTTGGAGATCGAAGTCCGCGCAGAACGACGCGTCGCCCGCGTTGTGTGTGCACCAGGTGTCGGGACCGGACGCGTCACCCGCGTCCCCGTCGGGATGGGCGCTCGGAACGGTCGCGCTTGCGTCGCTTCCGTCGATTGCAGCTCGTTCCGCGCCGCCATCACCGCCTTTCGTGTCGGCCTGTGGTTCGTCACTCAGGCCGTCCAGCGAGGTGACGAGGGTGCAGCCCCCTGCAATGGCCGCCAGGGCCATGACCGTCGTGATGCGTGAAGCCGACCGCACGATGATACGGTATCAGCTCGACGCCTCGCGGCGGTGAACTTCGAATCGTTTCTCCGTGCAAAGTTCGGGAAATGCGAGTTCCGGTCCTTTGCACGACTCTTTCGCGAACTCCGTTTGACGACTCAATCCGCGCAACGGAGTAGCGCGGTGGGAGTCAAAGCACCATTCGACTCGAGTGCTGCGACGACGGCCCGATCTCCTCGAGTCGCGGCGGCGGATGCATCGCGTAGTAAACGAACGAGACCGTCACCGTGAAGACCACGGTCGAGACGAGTTGGGGGACTCCGCGCACGTCGACGAACCAGGGGAAGATCCCCGTGAGCACGTAGAAGTTGAAGAGGTAGATCGCCACTCCGAAGATCAGCGCGATGGCGATCCCGGCGAGGCGTGACGTCCGCCTCAACGCGAGGATCAGCAGGTAGGCGTAGAAGAACGACAGGGCGAAGTGGACCGCCAAGGCCACGATGCCCGTGCCTAGTCCGAAGGGAGCGTTCAACGGTACGACGTGTCGGCCGAGGACGATCGCCGCCTGCCTTCGCATGACCCCCCACGGGTCGAGAAGGATGAGGGGCGCGAGCGTCGTGTCGAAGCCGAGCTTGATGAGGCCGGCGATGAAGCCCGCGCGGAAGACCTCGTGCTCGGAGCGCGTCCTTTCGGTGCGAGTGACTGCGGCGGTCATGCGATCGAAAGAGCACGCGCCGTGCCTGACCGCGCGCTCAGAGGACCGACGCCCGCGAGTGCCTCTCTCCCGCTCGAAGTGGGCCCGCTCGAAGAGGGGAAGACAGGTAGCCAAACACGGCGCCCCGGAGTCCTCCGCGGCTGGGGACACGCGCGTGGCCGCCACTCACACGCGCCTCGCACGAGGTTGAGGCTCGAACGCCGAGGTTCGAAACAGCCGTGCCCGGCCGTCGACCTCCGCCGGAGGGCTATCGGCCGTTCGAATCGATCAGCGCGTACTCGCGCGCGATCCGAGCCGCAGCTTCGGGGTCGCTCTTCGCGAGGGATTCCATCGCGCGCTTTGCCGAGGCAACGAGCTCGGATGGACCTGGTGCGTCGGCGCTCGCCGCGAGCGCACCTACGCCATCGATCTCGGCTGCCGTGTTCGTCGGGAGAGCAAGCAAGGTCGCCATGTCCGTCACCAGGTCCGCTGCGAGGGTGGACCACGGAAAGAACGGCCACGCCGAGTTTTGCTCGTTCATGGCGCGATGTTCGGTCACGCCCGTGAGGAGCACAACGCGAGTGTCGATCGCATTCGGACAGGGGTTTTGGGCGCTTCCGTACCGGCGTCGCGAGCGCGTCCTGGTCCTTGTTGACTTCGCAAATGAAAGTCATTATCAACACGCGCAGCACGGCTGAAACGGCGGGTGGGGAGTGGTTCCCGAGATCATGCAGCTTCTCTCCCAACGTTCCCTACGCTCGACCGACCGCGTTTCGAAGCGCGGTTTGCGGCTCTTGCGGCCGTGTCGATCGGTGTTCGCCGGGGTTGTCTTCGCGCTCCTCGCCCACCACGCGCGCTCGGCCCACGCGCAGCCGTGGCCGGGACGTGCGAGCGAAGCACCCGCCGTCACGCCGCCAGAGCTCCTCGAGGCTTCCGAAGCCGAGTATCCCGCCGAGGCGCGCGCGGAAGGCATCGAAGCGACCGTCGTTCTCCGCATCGACGTGGACGTCGAAGGTCGGGTGACGCGCGCCGAGGTCCACGTGCCCGTCGGATTCGGCTTCGACGAGGCGGCCAAGGCGGCTGCGCTCCGGCTTCGCTTCGCTCCGGCACGTCGAGATGGTCAGCCGATCGCCGTTCGCATCTTGCACCGCTACGATTTCCGTCTTCCGGAGCCTGCGCCGGTCGAGACGCCGCCCGCGCCCGCGCCGTCCGCTTCCGAGGCGGCGCCCGCTGCACCCGCTCCGCCTGCGCCGCCGGCGAAGGACGCGCCGATGGAAGTGACGGTGCGCGGCATGACGGAAGGCGAGCGCCTCCAGAGCTCGGCACAGGCCGTCCATGTCGTGGATACGAAGCTCGCGAAGCGCGAGGCGGCCGACATGGGCGAGGTGCTCGCGCGCTCCGAAGGCGTGAGCGTGCAGCGAGGCGGGGGTCTCGGCTCGTCGATGCGCTTGTCGCTCAACGGGCTCACCGACGAGCAGGTGCGCTTCTTCCTCGACGGCGTTCCGCTCGAACTCTCGGGCTACCCGTGGGGAATTTCGAACGTCCCGGTGAATCTCGTCAAACGCGTCGAGGTCTACCGCGGCGTTGTTCCGATTCGCTTCGGCGCGGATGCCCTCGGCGGCGCGGTAAACCTCGCGAGCGATACCGAAGTGAAGGGAACGCACGGCGCGGCCTCCTACCAGATCGGCTCGTTCGGCACGCATCGCACGACACTTGGCGTCCAGACGCTCGACGACGAGACGGGCCTCTTCGCGCGCGTCAGCGGATTCTTCGACCACGCCGACAACGACTATCCGATCGAGGTCGACGCGCCCGACAAGCAGGGGCGCCTCTCGACGGTCACCGTGAATCGCTTCCACGATGCTTACTCGGCATGGGGAGCGAATGCCGAAGCCGGATTCGTGCGGCGCCCGTGGGCCAAGCGCCTCCTCGTGCGCGCGTTCGTGGCCGACTACTCGAAGGAGCTGCAGCACAACCCGGTCATGACCGTGCCTTATGGCGAGGTCTCGTACGATCGGATGACGGCCGGCGGATCCCTTCGCTACGAGAACGTCTTTGCGCGTTCGTTTCCTGTCGACGTCGTTGCGGGGTATTCGTTCGCCCAAACGAATTTTCGGGATCTCTCCAAGTGCATTTACAACTGGTACGGCAACTGTATCGGTCAGCGTCAGCGCGCCGGAGAGCTCGAAAACAAGCCCCACGACCAGGTCGTCTGGGACAAGAGCGTTTATGCGCGCGCGAATGCGGGCTGGCGAATCCACCCCGAGCATACGGTCAGGCTCGCGGTCGCGCCGACGTACACGTACCGAACAGGTGAGGAGCGAACGCCGCTCGATCCGACGGCACGCGACCCGCTGACGGCCAGTCGCCGGCTCCTCACGGTCGTCTCGGGACTCGAGGAAACCAGCGAATTCTTCGAGCGACGATTGGAGAATATCGTCTTCGTCAAGGACTACTACCAAGTCGCGCGCGCCGAGCAGCCGCTGACGGGCAGCAATGTCTTCAACGAGCGTCCGCGCGATACGCACCAGGTCGGCTTCGGCGATGCCGTGCGCTATCGCTTCGTGCAGTGGCTCTACGGCAAAGCCTCGTACGAATATGCCACTCGTCTCCCGACGACGACCGAGACCTTCGGTGACGGCGTTCTCGTGGCGGAGAACCTCGGGCTCGAGCCCGAGACGAGCCACAACGTGAACGTCGGCGCCACGGTCGACGTGCGGGATACCGGAATCGGTGACTTCCGCGCCGACACGAATGGATTCCTCCGCGCGGCCGACAAGCTCATCGTGCTCCTCGGCAACGATCGCAATTTCCAATACCAGAACGTCTACAGCGCGCGCGCGCTCGGCGTCGAGACGCAGGGCGGCTGGACGTCGCCTGGCGAATATCTCGCCCTCGACGGCAACGTCACGTACGTCGATTTCCGGAATACGGAGAACGAGGGCACGTTCGGCGCATTCGAAGGCGATCGCATCCCGAATCGCCCGTATTTCTTCGCCAACGGTTCGGCGCGCGTCCTCCTCCGCGGTCTGGCCTCCGCGCGCGACGAGCTCTCGTTCGTCTGGAACACCCGCTGGGTGCACGAGTTCTATCGCGGCTGGGAGAGCGTCGGCGCAAAGGCCTACAAGCAAGTCATTCCCGCGCAGCTCACGCACTCCGCGGCCCTCACGTACCTCACGCGTCCCGGAGATCTCGTCCTCACCTTCACGGCCGAGGCGCAGAACATCACCGATCGGCAGGTGTTCGACTTCTTCGGCGTCCAGCGTCCGGGGCGAGCTTTCTACGTCAAGACCACGCTCGAGTTCTGAGCAAGGAAAGAACCATGAATACCGTTCTCACCAACGTTCTCCGGCACACGAAAGTCGCGGCCGTTCTCTCGATGTCGATCCTCGCGGGCGCTGCCGGATGCAGCAGCAGCAGCGACTCTTCGAGCACCATCACGAACGGTGTCGATCCGAACAAGCCCTCGACGTACGTGCTCGGCTCGGTCGTCATCGACGCCGACGGCAATCGCACCACCTACGTGCAGGCCGTTCCGTCGCTCGAATCGGGACCGTTCAACAACAAGAACGCCCTCGAGCTCGGTGGCAACGGCCTCGTCATGGCGTACGGCGATTCGATCTACGTCGGTCTTGCCGAACAGCCTACGTGGGTTCGCTACTCGGTCGACGTGAGCGGCAAGCTCACCGAGACGGGCCGTCTCAGCTTCCTCAACTACGGTGTTTCGTACATCGATTTCGGGAACACGATTGTCGACGGTGAAACGGCCGTTTCACTCCTTACCGGCCCCAAGATCGCCGTCATCTGGAACCCGACGACGATGACGATCACCGGCGAAGTGAGCCTCAATTCGCTCACGCGCGACGGCTACGATCTCGAGGTGTGGACCACGATTTCGCACAACGGGCTCGTCTACATCCCGGGCCGTTGGGCCGACTGGACCGCCGGGAAGATCTTCCCCGGTGTCTCGATGACCGTTCTCGACCCCAAGGCCAAGACCATCGTCGGCACGGCCGAGGACGACCGCTGCGCGAGCGGCGGCCGCGTGGTCTTCGGCAAGGACGGCTACGGCTACGTCTTGGGTGACGGCCGCAACTACTCGATTCAAATGTACGCCAACGCGGCCGGCACCACCGCGAAGCCCAACTGCCTCCTGCGCATGCCGCCCGGCCAGGTCTCGTTCGACAAGGACTACTTCTTCACCATTCCGTCGCTCACGGGCGGTCGCGAGGCGATCAGCGAGCTCGATACCGCGGAGCAGGGCAGCGGCGTCGGCTTCGTGAAGATGTTCTACCAGGACAAGCTCCCGGCCGGCATGCAGCCGAACGACTTCAAGTTCTGGGACGAAGTGGCCCACAAGTATTGGCGCCTCGAGCTCGGCAACCCGCCGACGGCCAAGGAAGTCGAGGGCGCGCCCTTCGGCAGCCTCGGTTTCACGCCGGTGGCCCTCGAGGGCAAGTTCTACACGGGTGAGAGCCAGGACAAGGGCAAGACCACGGACGTCTACGAGATCGACCCGGAGACCGACAAAGCGACGATCAAGTTCAAGACGGACGGCTACTTCTACGGCATCTTCAAAGTCCAGACGACGAACTGAGGCGCTCCGGTGAAAGCGTCGTCCATCAAGACGTGGCACTGGATCCACAAGTGGACCAGTCTCGTTTGCACGATCTTCGCGCTCCTCCTGTGCATCACGGGGTTGCCATTGATCTTCACGCACGAGATCGATCGCGCCCTCGGCAACACCGTCTCTCCGCCGGTATTGCCCGAGGCCGAATCGAAGAATCGTGCGAGCGTCGACGAGATGGTGGCGGACGCGCGTAAGCGCCATCCGGGCCACTTCGTGCAGTTCGTCTCGCTGGACGACGACGAGGAGAATCTCTGGTACGTCCGCTTGGGGCAGACCGTCGATGCGCGCGAAGCATCGGCGGTTCTGGCCTACGACGGTCGAACGGGGAAACTCCTCACCGAATATCCCCTCGACCAGGGGGTGATGAACGTGTTCATCCGCCTCCACATCGACATGTTCGCGGGGCTCCCGGGCATGCTCTTCCTCGGCGCGATGGGATTGGTGCTCGTCGCGTCGATCGTCTCGGGCGTCGTGCTCTACGGGCCCTACATGCAGAAGCTGGCCTTCGGTGCGATTCGACGTCGCCGAGCCGCACGCATTCTCTGGCTCGACATTCACAACCTGCTCGGCATCGTCACGCTCGGGTGGTTCACGGTTGTCTCGCTCACCGGCGTCGTGAACACGCTCTCCACGCCGATCTTCGGTCAGTGGCAGGCCACGCACCTCGCGGAGATGATCGAGCCGTATCGCCATGCGCCCCCTGTTCCGGCGGGCTCCGAAGCGGCGCAGCGTGCGCTCGATTCGGCGCTCGAGAAAGTACCGAATACGGAGCTCGGCTTCATGGCATTTCCCGGCAACAGCTTCGCGGGGCCGCACCACTTCGTGGCCTTTCTTCGAGGCAATACGCCCTGGACCTCGAAGCTCCTGAAGCCGGTTCTCCTGGATGCGGAGAACGGCACGGTGCTCGATACCCGCGAGTTGCCCGCGTACGTGAGCGCCTTGCTCGTCTCCCAGCCGCTGCACTTCGGTGATTACGGCGGTATGCCTCTCAAGATCGTCTGGGTGATCTTCGACCTCGCATCGATCGTGGTACTCGGAAGCGGAGTCTACCTCTGGCTTCGCAAGCGAAACGTCTCCGCCGACGCGTGGCGCCAATCGCTCGCCTCTGCGGCCGGCGGTGCGAAGGAGGCTGCATGAGTCGCGTGTGGGGCATGCCCATCGTCCTCACGGTTCTCAGCCTGGTGGGACTCGTGACCGGGCTCTTGGCCGACGGCGCCGCGGACGTCGTGTCGTGGATTGGTCTGGGGGTGCCTGCAGCGGTAGCTACCTGGCACCTGGTACGCGGGATGTCTTCGTGAAGACTCGGCGCACGACGAGCAGAGCGGCGAGGCAGACGAACTGCGTATTCGTCACGAGGTAGCGTTTCCAGAGTTTGCGCGGCTCCAGCATCAGCCGCCACGTCCACTCCAGGCCTGGCGTCTGCATCCACTTGGGCGCGCGGGGTACGACCCCCGCGAGAACGTCGAATGCGCCGCCGACGCCGAGAATCGTCGGTGTAGAGAGCTCGTCGCGCCAGCGGTCGCACCACACCTCTTTGAAAGGCGCAGGCATCCCGACGAGCAGCACGTCCGACTTGCTCTCGCGAATCTGGCGAACGATGTCGGCATGCTCGCTCGGACCGAAGTAGCCGTGGCGATGGCCAGTGATCGTGACGCCGGGGTAGCGCTCACGAACGCGCCGCACGAGGCGCATCAGACATTCTTCGGTGGCACCGAGCAGGAAGATGCGCAGCCCTCGGCAATTGCCTTCGTCCAGCAGACGAGCCATGAGATCCACGCCGGTGACGCGCTCGGGCAGGGGTGTTCCCAAGATTCGACTGAGCCACACCAGCGGAATGCCGTCGGCCACGACGAGGTCGGCGCGGGCACACGCTGCGGCGAGCTGCGTGTCGCGCGCCATCATCATGAGAATGGCAACGTTCACGGTGACGATGACGTGACTCCTCCGTGTTCCAGCGGCCCAATCGAAGATGCACGTCGTGGTCTCTGCCTCGGTGAGTGCGTCGAAACGGCAATTCATCATTCGAACGACGCGGCGTGTCCGTGCGGTAGTCGGCGCTGCCTGGTATTGGAGCGTCACCTCAGGTGCCCCTTTCGAGCCGGTCCGGAGGCGGTGGCTCCGGCGTACAGACACCAGGCCCATTCGTACGGACGCGTCTCGCGATTCACGGCGAGGCGAGGGGAGCTCACGTCCTCGATGCCTAGGAGCGAGCGGGCGTGGCGCCGCCGTCGGGCGAGGGCATTTTCCCGTGGCTCGACGTCACGCCAGACGGTGTGCGCGCCGCGATCGACGAGACTGGTGCTCGATTCGTTGTCATGAATCCAATCCTGACTTCGTCGAATCCAGTTTTCGTACGAGGGGCCGCCGGCACTGGTGACGGCAAGGAGCGCCATCGGCGCCATGGCGTGTTGGTGGACCGCGTAAACGGGATAGCGCTGCAGGACCCGGCCGCGTCGCGCGTCGAAGTGCCACCACCACTGGCCGAGAGGACCTTGCAAGGCGACGTTGCGGTCCGCCAGCTGGACCGCGCGCTTGAGCCACGTGCCCCCGCCGAACGCGATTTCGGCAAACGCAAGGGTCTGAATTGCATAGACCTGGTCAGCGAAGTTCGCGACGTTCTGGCGGAGCCGTGCGGTGAGCGGAGCGCGGTCGCTCGCGTGGCGCATCAGCCGGCTCTCGGGCATCAAGCGACTCGCGAGCTCGCGAAGCGTGAGGTGAGACCAATCCTGCGTGCGGGCGTTGCCGCGTTTCTTCCATTCGTGGAGCAGGCCGCTCGCCAGCCACGCGACTTGCATGGTGGTCATCGCCGATAGGCGGTCCGGTAGCTCGCAAAGCGCCATCTCACACCGCTCCTGGAGCGAGCCGACGGGCATCCAATCCCACACGGCGTTTGCCCAGAGGACGAGCCCGAAGCCGCCCCAGTAGCGCCTGCTGCGCGTGAGGCCGAGGAGTGCTTTGCGCGTTTTGGCAACGTCGATGCCGAGGTCCCGAGCCTCGATGCCGGCGCGATGAATGCCGATGAGACCGATCGCGGTGCTCGTCAGGTTCTCGGTGCCGGTCACGCTTGCCCAGCGTCCATGGCGCAGTTGCCGATCGAAGAGGGCGGTCTCGGGGTCGTGTGCGCGCCGCAGACCCTCGCGACAGTGGGGAGCGAGCTCCTCGTAGAAGCGAACGGTCTGCGCGGCGGGGTCAGTCCTGGAGCTCGAGCTCGCTGACGCCGACTCGAGTTCGTTCGGTAGACCTGGATTCATGCGTTCCCCCCGGTTTGACGCCTTCCGTCGGTTTGACGACGTCGGCCGATTCGGCCGCGCGAGCGAGCAGTGCTTCGACGATGCGCTCGGACGCGTGGCCGTCGCCGTACGGATTGTGGGCGCGGCTCATTCGTTCGAACACGCGAGGATCGTCGAGCAAGCGAAGGACTTCGCGGACGATGCGGACGCGTGACGTTCCCACGATGCGCGCCGTGCCGGCATCGAGCGCCTCGGGCCGCTCCGTATCGTTGCGTGTCACCAGCACCGGTTTCCCGAGCGACGGCGCCTCTTCTTGAACTCCGCCGGAGTCCGTGACGATGAAGGTTGCCTGGTCCATCAGATAGACGAACGGCGCGTATTCGACTGGCGCGATGAGGTGGATGCGCGCGCGGACGTCGGGCGGAGCGGTACCGAGGATCGCGTGCACCGGCTCCTGCACGTTGGGATTGAGGTGCACCGGGTAGACGAGCTGCACGTCGGGGCGCTGCGCGACGACGTCCACCAGGGCGTGGCACATCTCGCGAAACGCGTCGCCGAAGCTCTCGCGGCGGTGGCCGGTGACGAGAATCAGCTTCTTCGAAGGATCGATGAACGGGAAGCGGGCGGCGAGCGTGTGGCGATCGACCGTGCGGCACCGCTCGGCGACGGAGAGCAGAGCATCCACGACGGTGTTTCCGGAGACCACGATCGCCCTCGGGTCGACGTGCTCCAACATGAGGTTGTGCTTCGCTCGCGCCGTCGGCGCGAAGTGCATGTCCGCGAGCGTTCCGACGAGCTGACGATTCGTCTCCTCCGGCCACGGCGAGTGCTTGCGGCGTGTGCGGAGGCCTGCTTCGACGTGACCGACGAGCTTCTTTTCGTAGAAGGCGGCGAGCGCCGCGGCGAAGGCGGTGGTGGTGTCGCCCTGCACGAGAACCCAGTCCGGAGCGGACGCGCGGATGACGTCGCGCAGACCGAGCAGGATGCGCGACGTCATGTCGGCGAGGGGCTGCGCCTCGCGCATCACGTCGAGGTCGTATTCGGGAGCGAGCTGGAACGTCTCGAGTACCTGGTCGAGCATCGAGCGGTGTTGCGCAGTCACGCAGACCTCGGCATCGATGACGTCCGGACGCCGTCGGAGCGCCGTCACTAGCGGAGCCATCTTGATGGCCTCCGGGCGCGTGCCGAAGACGACCAGGATCTTGAGCTTCGATTTCGACACGGCGCCCCCCTCAGCCGATGACGGTTAAGCAGCGGGGTCGGTCGGCCAATGAGGCAGTGCGCGCGAGAGCGTTCGACGGATCGCTTGCGGCAGACCTGGGACGTTGGAGCGTCAGCTCCGTACACCGCGTGCCGCGTCGTCGCGATTCTCGACGCGCTTTTCGTGCTCTTCGCGACGGCTCGCCGTTCGCCGCCTCCGCACTCCGTTTCCACGTGGGCGAACTGGTCGCTTCGGACAACTATCTCGATCGGAACAGTGGGCTTCCCCGACTAGGAAGGGACGAAGCCGGCCGCGAGGTGGCCAAGGTCGGAGAGATGGCTCCACGCCTGGCGCCTAGCGTGTCGCGAGCCCGAATCTCGTTCGCGTGGCGCACGAAATCAGGCCTCACCGCCGTGCATTCCTGCACGTCGAGGACCATGACGCCCGCGCTTGCGGGAAAAGGCGATGGCGCGGCTCTTGCTCCAGGTGTGGACGGCGCGCGTCGCTTTTCCGAACGGCGATGCGACGCTTCTCGCTGCCGGCCCGCTGCCCTTCTAGGATGCCGGCCGGAATGGAGGTTTGCGCCTTTGATCCGCACCGCCATGGCCCCTTCGGCCACTTCACCGATGTTCTCGCCCGTTTCGAGTCCAATGCCGTCTGGGCTTCTCTCGACGGCTGACGAGAACGGCTTTCTCGCGTTCGACGACCGACTTGGCGATGGCAGTCCAGGGATCGTCGTTGCGGTCGCCCCGTCGAGCGTGCACGGAGCGTTGCTGGCCCACGCCGCTCGCCGCGCGAGAGCCGCAGGATGGCTTCCTCTCGTCACGGCTGCGCGTGCGGGCACGCCGATGTGCCGCGAGCTCGCCGAGGCACTGGGCATTCGCGTCGCCACGTGCCGACCGATGGTCCTTGCTGGCTCAATCGCGGAAGCGACCCGCCGTCAGCGCGCGGTTCTGCTTGGTCCTCAGCCGGCCGAGGGGTCTTGGGACTTCGAGGTCTTGCGGGAGCTCGCCCTCGTCGGAACGAATCTCGTCGTGCTCGTCACGAGCGAAGCTCGGGCATGGCGTGAGGCCACGCGCTTCGACGTTGGGCCGGGGCTCGACCGTGAACAGCGCAGTCGATGGCTCTCCGCGGCCGCCTACGAAACGAATCTCCGCATCGAAGCCTCGGGACTCGATGCGCTCGAGGCGTCGTTGCTCGACGGTCGATGGCCTGGGATGCCCGCAGCGGACACCTTCGGGGCAGAACCTCATCGGACGACCTTGACCATCGCGGCGCTCGTCGCTCGCTCGATGCCGATCGATGCGTTCGCCACGATTGGAGCCGTGGCGAGCGTCGAATGGCTCGTCCGTGCCGGTCACCTCGCGAAGATCGGCGAGCTCGTCGGCCTCGCCGTCTCGGTCGACGGAGCGGCGCTCGAACACGCGGCCACGCCCGCACTCCGCGAGACGGCGGCCATGCTCCTCGGAGGGCTCAATGAGCCGTGTCCGTGGGCCTTCGCGCGCGCCGCAGAGCTGCTTCTCACGGTGGAGGGAAAGGCCGACGCGGCCGATGCGCTCGTTGCCAGGGCGCTCGAGCTCGTGGACGACGTTCACGCCTCGGCCGACATTCGCGGGCGGTGGCACGAGGCGGTAGCGAAGATGCCTACCGAAGCGAGCTGTCGCCTTCGGCTGCGCGCCGCGGAGCGAGCGCTCGACACGGGCGACGCTCATGACACCCAGCGCTGGTGCGAGGAGTTGCTTACGTCGTCGCCGGGGCATCCGGAGGCGCTTCTGCTCGTCGGCCGGGCACTCTTGCAACAAGGCGATTTGGTCGCCGCTCGCGTGTCGCTCGAGCGAGCTGCGAACGCCGCCAAGACACTTCGCGGCGCGGAGGCGGACGACTTCGCATCGCGCGTCGCCGCCGCGTTCGGAGAGGTAAGCTACGTCGCCGGCGAGCTCGAACGGGCCGAGGCCCATGCGCGCGAAGCCGTGGCGCTGGCGCGGACGCCGGGCGCGCGACTCGAGGGGCGGAACGTGCTCGGCAAGCTCCACTTGTCCGCGGGGCGCTGGGTCGAGGCCGAGCGGATGTTCGTCGAAGATGGCCTGATCGCCTCCGAGGCCGGTGAGCCGCATGCGGAGCTTCGCGCCCGGCTCAATCGAGCGATCGCGACGCTCTCGATGGACCGACTCGACGACGCGGCGACGCTCTTCGAACGCGTGCGCGAGGATGCCGTAGCCTGGCGCGTTCCTCGCGCGCGCTCGTTCGCCCTGCGCAACCTGGCCGTCGTGGCATACCGCCGGCACGACTACGGTAGGGCGCTCGCGCTCTGGGACGAGGAGGTTCGCGTCTCGTCGGCCCTCTGCGGGCGCATCGCAATGGCCGTCACGGTCGCGAACTTCGCCGAGCTCCGTCTGAGGCTCGGTCTCGGTGACCACGCGGCTCACACGCTCGCGTTCGGGCGTCGTCTGGTGACCGGCTACGTGTCGCCCCACGCGCTCGCCAAGCTCGGGACGGTGGCGGCGCGCATCGCGCTCGCTCGCGGCGACCTGGAGAGCGCCCGACGCGAGTCCGATGCTGCTCGCACGAATGCCGAAGCGTCCGGCGATCGAGGTGATCTCGTTCCCGACGCGTGCCTGGTCGGTGCGCGCGTGGCTCTCGCCGAAGGCGACGTCACACGCGCCCTCGTGCTCGTCGACCACGCTGCTGCGGTCATCGCCAGCGATCGGCAGCGCGCGGAGGTCGCCATCCTGCGTGCTCTCGCCGATCGCGCTGCCGGCACCGATGCACTCGCATCGGCGCGTGACGCGCTCGCTGCGGCGCGTGTGGCCGACGAGGAAGACATCCTCGTCGAAATCCACGCGTTGCTCGCCCAGGTTGCACGAGAGGCCGGGGACTTCGCCGAATCGGAGGTCCACGCGCGTTGTGCCCTGCGCGCTCGCGATCGCGTCGCCGACAGTCTGCCGCCCGACATTCGCACGGCCTTTCTCGCGAAGCCGGAGAACCTGGCGCTGGCGCGCCTGGCTGCCGTGTTGGACGACGGGGCCGAAGCGGAGCTCGGGCCGTCGGGAGCCGCCACTTCGCGTTCGCCCGTCGACGCGTCGGCGCGCGCGCTCGTGGGGGACGACCCCGCGATGCGGCGCCTCCATGTGGCCGTGCGGCGGGTGGCGCGCTCGAACTCGACGGTGCTCATCCAGGGAGAGAGCGGCACGGGCAAGGAGCTCGTTGCCGAGGCGATTCACCGTCAGAGCTCGCGGGCCAGCGGTCCCTTCGTGAGCGTCAACTGCTCGGCGCTCGTCGACACGCTCCTTCTCTCGGAGCTCTTCGGCCACGAGAAGGGTGCGTTCACCGGCGCCTCGGCGCGTAAACAAGGGCGTTTCGAGCTCTCGAACGGAGGCACCCTCTTCCTCGACGAAATCGGTGACATCTCGCCTCGAACCCAGGTCGCGCTCCTGCGCGTCTTGCAAGAGAAGGTCTTCGAGCGCGTCGGCGGGACCACGCCGGTGCGTGTCGACGTCCGTGTGGTGTGCGCGACGCACCGTGACCTCCGGGCGATGGTCCAGCGCGGCGAGTTCCGAGAGGATCTCTACTATCGAATCCAGGTGGTCACCCTGGAGGTTCCTGCTCTGCGCGGTCGCATTCGTGACCTGCCGAGCATCGCCCAACACTTGCTCGAGCGCGCGAGCGCCGACCGCGCGGGGGCTCCGAGAACGTTCACGCCCGAGGCGCTCACGCTCCTCATGCGTTACCGGTGGCCGGGCAACGTGCGCGAGCTCGAGAATGTCATTCGCTCGTCGGCGCTGTTCTCCGAGGGCCCGGCCATCACCGTCACCGATCTCGTCGATTACGTTCCGCAGCTGCGCGCGCTCGCGCAGGGGATCGACGGAATGGCGCCCCCACCGAGTATTCTGTCGACCGCGGCGGACGACTCGGGGGCGCTACCTGCGGAGTCCGAGGCCGCCTCGGAGCCGAGCACGGTGGACAGTGCATATTCACAAGTTCGTAGCGGTGCGGTTTCGCTCTCCGTGCTCAAACGTGAAATCGAGCGCGAGTGCATCGTGCGGGCACTCGACGAAACGCACGGCCACATCACCCGCGCCGCCGCTCTTCTCGGGATGAAACGCCCGCGTCTCTCGCAACTCGCCAAGCAATACGGTTTGAAGGCCTCGACGGAGGACAGCGAATGAAGTTCCGAATTTGGTGTTTGCTCGCTCTCGTTGCGCTGACCGGATGCGCCGCGGGTACCGTGTCCGAAGAAGCATCGGATTCCGAGACGCCCGACCAGGTTGCCGAGGCCGAAGCGCCGCTCAAGGTCAAGCCGGCTGCAACTGCGACGAGCTGGGAAAATGAGGCTGCCGCCCCGGGCGTGACACCTGGCGAGTTCATGTGTACGTCGTGCGGGCCGAGCCCGCAGCCGTGGCAGGAGCGACCGGCCATGGATCCCGCGCGCTGACGTTCCGGTCTTTCGAGGCCGTGCCCTCGCGCGATATAGAACGAGGCATGGCCATTGCCGAGTTCGACCTCGATGGGCTTCTCGCCAAAGTCGAGAAGATCCTCAAGAAGACCAAGCCGAAGCCACCGGACCCGACCACCATCGTCCTCTGCGAGGTCATTGCCTCGCTCGTGGTCGAAGTGGCTCGTCTGCGCGCGCAAGTGAACAGGGCGGAGAGCTAGCGAGCATGGCGATCGCGATCGACAAGCTCGCCTGGCTCTGCATCGAGAACCGGAAGGTGCTCGGGGCTCGCTCGCGCGGCAAAGAGCTGTTCTACCTCCCCGGTGGCAAGCGCGAAGCCGGCGAAAGCGACGAGGCCGCGCTCCTTCGCGAGATTCGCGAGGAGCTCTCCGTCGATCTCGTCGCGGGCAGCCTTCGCCACGTCCACGATTTCCAGGCTCAGGCCGACGGCAAGCCGCAAGGAACTCTCGTCAAGATGACGTGCTACCGCGCCGACTTCCGGGGAACGATCACGCCCGCCGCCGAGATCGAAGAGGTTGCCTGGCTCGGCCTCGCCGATGCGTCTCGCATGTCGCTCGTTACGCGCATCATCGTCGACTGGCTCGCAGCGAACGATCTCGTCGACTGACGCCAGCGAGCAAAGTGAGGTCTACCGACAGGTCGCTTTCGGGCTCCTCGCGCGGGCGCTTCTGCGGTCGCGCTGGAGCGCTCGAGGTCGCGAGTGTCTCCATGTGGGATACAGGTTGTGGACTCGACACCACATGAAAATAGCCTTGAGCGTCCGTCGTTCGAGGGCGTGCCGAGCGCCCGTTCGAGGGCGGAACAACGTGATCCACCGGCAATTCGGGGGATCACGACGACCGCCGTAAAATCATCGGCGGCCGATCTTCGCGCTGGCGCAGTTCCTGCTCAAGGGTGCGACCATCGAGATGGAACTTCTTGGAAGCGAAGCGATGGGGGATGGGCGCGTGGTCGGCGGAGCCGGACTGCGCCCTGACGGCGAGGGACTCCCGAACGAGGGAAGCGACCGTTGGCTCGAGGAGCCGACGTTCATCAGTGGAAGTACGAAGGCCCCTGCGCTGGCGTTTCGTCTCACGGTGAAGGAGGGGCCGAACGTCGGCGAGGTGGTCGTCGTCGACGAGGGCTCTTGCCCGGTGTTCGCCGGAACGAGTGAAACCTGCGCGCTCCGCCTGACGGATCGCGAAGTGTCGCGGCGTCACGTGCGATTCGAGATGCGGAGCGGACAGCTGCGCATCAACGACATCTCTTCGACCAACGGCACGATGGTGAACGGACTCCGCGTCGTCGAGGCGATGCTCGCGGGCGGCGAGGTCATCCGCGTCGGTGGAACGACCATCGGCGTCTCGCAGGTGATTGCGCCGATCGAGACGTCCGCCCCGGCCCAGACGTCGTTCGGAAGCTTCTGCGGCGGAAGCCTCCCGATTCGTCGTCTGTACCCGCTCTGTGCAAAGCTCGCGGCGTCCGATGTTCCGGTCGTCATCGAGGGCGAGACGGGCACCGGCAAAGAGGCGCTGGCGGAGGCGATTCACCGCGCCGGCCATCGCGCGAACAAGCCGTTCGTCGTCTTCGACTGCACCGCGGTTCCGCCTTCGCTGCTCGAAAGCGCGCTCTTTGGCCACGAGCTTGGTGCCTTCACGGGCGCCGATAGCACGCGTCGCGGTATCTTCGAGGAGGCCGATGGCGGCACGTTGCTCATCGACGAGATCGGGGAGCTCGATCTCGGCCTGCAATCCCGCCTGCTGCGCGCCATTCAGAAGTCCGAAGTGCGCCGCATCGGAGGCACTCGCTGGCTGAACGTCGACGTTCGCGTGATCGTCGCGACGCGTCGAGATCTGGACGTCGAAGTGGCGGCTGGTCGCTTCCGCGACGATCTCTTCTTCCGCCTCGCAGTCGGTCGCCTCTCTCTGCCGCCGCTGCGCGATCGTCGCGACGATGTCGAGCTTCTCGCGCGGTACCTCTGGGACGTGCACAGCAAGGCGAAGCCGCAGCCGTTCCCCGAGGAGGTGCTCGCTCGCCTGATCTCGTACGATTGGCCGGGCAACGTGCGTGAGCTGTCGAACACGATGGCGCGTCTGGCCGCCTTCGGAGACCTCGCGTCGGGCGAAGGCGGCGAGCTCTTCATGTCGCGCGTGGAGCCCGTGGCCGCGACGAAGGAAGATTACTTGGACGCCATCATCGCCGAAAAGGGGATGTTCTCGGCGACGCGCGATCGTGTGGTGGCCGAATTCGAGCGCCGCTACATCGCCTACCTCGACGGAAACCATCCGAACGAGCAGGCGCGCGTCAAGGCTTCCGGGGTCACCGACAGATACTTGCGACTTCTCCGCAACCGCGCGCGCACCATGCGTGGCTGACCTCCCTCCAGCGAGGAGCCCCACGAGAAGACGCGCCGTGGGCGAGGCGCGTGTACCATCGGGGGGCCATGCGGCCCCTCGACGTTGGAATCATCGGCTCGGGAACGGCAGGAAGCGCAGCGGCGCTCTTTCTCGCCCGAGCCGGGCATCGGGTGACGGTCTACGAACGGGTTCCCGATCCCAAACCGGTCGGCGCCGGGATCGCCGTGCAACCGACCGGGCTGCACGTCCTTTGCCGGTTGCGCCTCTACTCCGACGTGGTGGCGCGAGGATCGAAGATCGATCGACTCTTCGTCGAACGCGCGAACGTGCGCTCTCCGGGCGCGCGCAAGACGCTCTTCGAGCTCTCGTACGAGTCGGCGGGTGAGGGCCTCTTCGGATTAGGCCTGCATCGCGGCGTGCTTTTTCAGTCGCTCTTCGGCGCACTTCGGCGCGAACCGGTGACGATCCGATGTGGTGTGGAGATCGTCGATCTCGCACGCGCGGAACGTTCGATGGAGCGGCGACGCTCGACCTATCTCGTCGACAAGCTCGGCGAGCGACACGGTCCCCACGAGCTCGTCGTGGTCGCCGACGGCGCGCGCTCTCAGCTTCGCGACGACACGAACACGAGCAAGCGCATCGCCAAGTATCCCTGGGGCGCTCTCTGGTTCGTCGGCCGCGATGCTCGGGGCGACGAGCCGCGACATGCGCGCATCTTGCACCAGATCGTCTCCGGCAATCGGCGCCTCCTCGGCATGCTGCCGACGGGGATCGGGCCGAAAGTTCGCAACATAGCAGGACAGTCGGAGCCCGCGCCGGCGGGGCGTCTCGTGAGCCTCTTCTGGAGCGTGCGAGGCGATGAGGTCGAGGCCCTGCGACGAGGGGGCCTTGGGCGATGGAAAGACGAGGTTCGCGCGCTCGCACCGGAAGCCGCGCCGATCGTCGAGACGATCGACGACGTCGATCGATTGCTCTTCGCCGAGTACCACGACGTGGTCATGCACCGCTGGTCCACGCGCAACGTCGTGTACCTCGGCGACGCGGCCCACGCGACGAGTCCGCAATTGGGGCAGGGGGCCAATCTGGCGCTCTGGGATGCGATGGTCCTCGCCGATTGTCTGTCCGATGAGACGCACGACCTGTCACGCGCGCTCGGCTGCTACTCCCGTGCGCGTGAGCCTCATCTCGGCTTCTACCAGTTCGCCACGCGCTGGCTGACGCCGTTCTTCCAGGGCGACGAGGCTGCGCTTGGGGAGTTGCGCGATCTCGCCATGCCTCTCATGGCGAAGGTCCCGCTGATGCGCCGTCTGATGACACTCAGCATGCTCGGCGTCGTCGATGGTTTCGGCGGTCGAACGCTCGCGCTGCGCCTGCCGCGCGAGCCATCGGAGCGCGAAACCCGTACGAGTTCGACGTTTCCTGCCCCTGCGGAACCGACCGATTCGGGCGCGCTTGGCGTTCCATCTCAGCTCGCGCGCGAGCATGGCGCCGAGTCCCGTGCGGAATCTCGTAACCGAGACGCACCACACGCCTAGCGCGCATCCACGAGCGCACCCAAGAAGTGCTCGCGAGACGACGATACGTGCCACATGTGTCGCGTATGTGACGCTGTGGCGAACGTTTTGAGCCCGAAAAGATGCCAGAACGCGACTTGGCTGAGTTCCTTGCCCGTCGTCTGTAACCTAAAAGTTTCTCTCCCACCCCGGCCACGTGATGCCGATGAGGCTTTTTTGGTGGCGTGGCACGAGTGTTGGTAATCGACGGCGACGGGATTTTGCGTTCGTCCTTGGGCGGCGCGTTGGCAGCGGCAGGACACGAGGTCGAACTCGCAGCGTCAGCCGCGTCCGGTGTTCCAGTGGCGAGGGCTTCGCAGCCCGATGCCATCGTGCTCGACGCCGCGTTGCCCGACGCCTCGGGCATCGAGGTCTGCACCGTCCTCCGCAAGGACCCTTCGACGCGTCGCTCGTTCCTCGTCGTCGCCTCGACGAACGCCGACGAAGACGATCGCGTCGCGGCCTTCGAAGCAGGCGCGGACGATTGGATTCGCAAGCCGTTCAGCACCCGCGAGCTTCTCTTGCGGGTGCGTGCGATTCTTCGACGACGCGGTCGACGCCTTCCCGAAGACACGCTCTCGCTCGGCCCGCTTCGCATCGAGCGTGCGGCTCGCCGTGTGACGGTCTCCGAGGAGCGTATCGAGCTGACGCGCCGAGAGTTCGATCTGCTGCTTCGTCTCGCCGATGGTCGAGGTCGCGTGCAGACGCGCGAGTCGTTGGTCGCCGAACTGTGGCCCGACGAAGCTCCCTCGCTTCGCGTGGTCGATACGACGGTGAAGCGCTTGCGCCGGAAGATGGGCCCGTCTGGGGCTTGGATTCGCACGCTGCGCGGCATCGGTTACCAGCTCACTTCGGAAGGGTGACCGCGAGCGCCACTCGGCGCGCTTCCGGTATCGAACGAATCCGTCGCGTCTTGCGTGACCCGCAACGATCGCGAAACATGGCCGAAACATGCACGGCCGTTGGATTGATGTTCGATGGTGAATGCAGGTGATACGGCGTGGCTGCTCGCCAGCTCCGCTCTCGTGCTGATGATGACGCCGGCCCTCGCGCTGTTCTACGGCGGGATGGTGCGGAAGAAGAACGTCCTCTCCACGATCATGTATTCGCTGAGTGCGATTCCGATCGTGACGCTTGTCTGGGTGCTCTTCGGATACTCACTCGCGTTCGGTCCGTCGCACGGCGGTCTGATCGGTGGCTTCTCGATGCTGGGGCTCTCGGGCCTCGTCAACGAGATTCACGGAACCGTACCGTCACTCGCCTTCGTCGGCTTCCAGATGATGTTCGCCATCATCACGCCGGCGCTCATCTCCGGCGCGTTCGCGGAGCGCATGAAGTTCTCCGCGTATGCGCTCTTCATCGTGTGCTGGTCCACGCTCGTCTACGTGCCCGTGGCGCATTGGGTGTGGTCGGACGAGGGCTGGCTCTTCAAGCTCGGCGCCCTCGACTTCGCGGGAGGCACGGTCGTCCACCTCACGGCAGGAGCGTCCGCGCTCGTGTCCGCCATCATGGTGGGCAAGCGCCTCAAGTACCCGCAGGAGCGGCCCCTCCCGCACAACCTCACGATGACGCTGACGGGCGCGGGCTTCCTCTGGTTCGGGTGGTTCGGCTTCAATGCGGGAAGCGCGCTCACGAGCGGGTACCTCGCGGCGCTGGCCTTCATGACGACCCACCTCGGCGCTGCCGGTGGAGCGCTCGGATGGGTCATCGTGGAATGGAAGCACCGCGGCAAGCCGACCGCGCTCGGAATCGCTTCGGGGCTCGTCGCCGGACTCGTCGCCATCACGCCGGGCGCGGGGTTCGTGTCGCCGCTCGCGGCGATCGTCATCGGCATCATCGCTTCGGTCGTCTGCTACATCGCGGTTCTTGCGAAATACAAATACGGTTACGACGACTCGCTCGACGCATTCGGCGTTCACGGCGTTGGTGGTCTGACGGGCGCCATTCTCACGGGGGTGTTCTCGCAGAAGCGCGAGTTCCCCGGCGTGAAGGACGCCGTGGGTGAGGCGGGGCTCTTGGCGGGCAATCCGAAGCAGCTCGCGATCCAGATTCTCGCGTGCGTGGTGTCGGCGCTCTACGCGGCGGCGGTCACCTGGCTGCTGCTCAAGGTGATCGACAAGCTCGTGGGGATCCGTGTGACCGTCGCCGACGAGCGCGAAGGCCTCGACACCACCCAACACGGTGAAGATGGCTACGCGGGCTGAGCGAGGCTCTAACCCTTAGCCCTTCGGCGTGAAGACCAGATCGAAGACGACTTCGACGCGGTCCTTCACGCGGAAGGCCCCCATCGGGCCTTTGATGACGTCCGACCCGATATCGGAGAGCGAGAGCGAGAAGCCTCCGGACGTGGCGACGCTTCCGTCCTCTTCGCGGAGGAGCGCCGTTGCCGAGGCGTCGGTCCGGCGCCCGTTCGGCAAGGTGATCCGGAGGCGGGCGGAGGAGCCCTGGAGGGTGGCTTCGATCGTCAAGCTCGACGATGCTGCCGCGTGGAAAACCTCGCGCTGCATCTTGTCGACGATGTCTCGTCGGTCCGAGCTCGAGAGGCGCGAGGCGTCTACGCGACCGTGCTCGACCACGCCGCCGACCTCGATGCCGCGAAGCGGGGCGGACACGACGGCTGAGCCTGTTCCCGAGGCCGTGCGCGTCGCACTTCCGGACAACTCGCCGCAGACGAGCTCGAGATCGTGGGCAAGGCGCGCGAACAGGCCTTCGGCGAAGGTTTGGATTCGGACACGACTCCGTGATGCGTCGAGAGCGAGCTCGGTCACGAGCCGAGTATACTGCTCACGACATGCGAACGCTCTATGGCTTGCGGCAATCTCCTTGGACCGAACGCGCACGGTGGGCGCTCGACCATCATGCCGTTTCGTACCGCTACCACGAGCACGTTCCGGGGCTCGGGGAAGTGCTCCTTCGCAAGAAGGCCGGGTCTTTGCGCGAGAACCGAGCGTCGGTTCCGCTCCTCGTCGACGGTCGCGACGTGCTCAAGACCGGTGCCGAGATTGCGCGTCACGCCGACCGCATCGGTCGAGGTGCGCCGCTTTTCCCGCGCAGCTCCGAGCGCGACCTCATGCACTACGTGGAGCTTTCGGATCGAATCTCGGGCGTCGGCCGGGCGTACATCCTCCCGCGCCTGATGCGTGACCGGGCCGCGCAGCGCGAGTCGCTGCCGTCGTTCCTGCCCGGTCCGGCGAAGCGGATGCTCTCGCCGGTGGCTGCCACGGCCGCGTGGTTCCTCTCGTCGAAGTATGCGGTTCCGCGCGACGTCGAGCAGGAGATCGAGAAGACACTGAGGCCGGCGCTCGAAGAGGTTCGGCGTTCGCTTGCCGGTAAGTCCTACCTGCTCGGGAGCTTTTCGTTCGCCGACGTTGCGATCGCCTCTTCGCTGCGTGCGCTACGCCCCGAAGAGCGAGCTCCGATCGGGCCGGCGACGCGCGCCATGTGGACCAACGAGCCCGTAGCGAACGCCTTCGAAGATCTCCTCATGTGGCGCGACGCGCTCTACGCGAAGCACCGCTGAGACGCTTCACGAGAAGCGCACGTGCGCGTCGTCGATAGCTTGGAGCACGCGCTGAGCGCGGGCGGCCGTCTTGGCGCGCACGGCGACGAACTCCGCGCGGTCGCGGAGGCCGTCGAACAGCGGGCAGCGATCGAGCCACACGAGGTCGACGAGTCCGTGCGCGTCGGCGCCGTGGAGATCCTTCATCGCGCCCTCCACGTCGCCCGTGGCGAGCTTGATCTCGACGCGTAGCTGGGCGTGGAAGCAAAGGCGGCGCGGCGCGAAGGGGGCGTCGAGCGAGAGCATCGCGTCGATCTTCGGCCGGAGCGCCGGCGAGAGCGTCAGCGTGCTGGCGACCTCGAAGAGGCCGTCGATGCTCGCACGCGCATACGGAGATAGCGCGAGGTCGCTCAAACGGGGAAGAAGTGCCTTGGCCCTCTCCGGGTCGCGGCTCCAGAGCAGCACGCGTGCGCGCGTCATGAGATAGGGCACGAGGTCGCCGGGATGCTCGGGGAAGGGGCCCATCGCCTCTTCGAACGATTCGATATCCGCGAAGAGGCCATAGATGCGGCCGATCGTGTGACGAGCCTGCGAGAGCTCGGGATCGATCGCGAGCGCACGCCGAAGCGTCTCGATGCCCACCTCGGGACGACCTGCCTCTGCGAGCAAGCGGCCCACGGCGTCGAGCGCCTCGACGGCGTTCGGAGAGACGGCGAGGGCGCGACCGAACTCGGTGGCGGCCGCGGCGCTCTCGGAGGCCCCGAGGTGAATGAGGCCGAGAGCGACGCGCGCTTCGGCTTGCGTCGGCGACATGGCGAGCACCTTGTCGGCCACGGCGCGGGCCTCACGGGTGGTCTCGCCGCCGTTGTCTTCGGCGGGCATGATGCGCGCAAGCGAAAGTGCATACGTGCCGCCGATGCGCGGGTCAGACGGCGCTCGCTGCCAGGCTTCGCGGAGCATGCCCACGGCGTGACGCGTGCTCTCGAACCAACCGCGGTGCATGAGGAAGCGGCCGCGCAGATAGAGCTCTTGCGCGACCGAATCGGTGGTGCCCTGACGCGGCTGTGCGGCGTGCTCGGTGGCGAGCGCGCGCGCGATGGCGCCTGCGGCTTCGTCGGCCACGGTGAGCACCTTGGCGGGGGAGCGCTCGAAGCGCCGGGCCCAGAGTTGGAAGCCGTCTTCGACCGTGACGAGGCGGACGGCGATGCGAACGGCGTCACCGATGCGCCGAATCGAGCCGTCGACGACGACGTCGACGTTCAGCGTACGGCCGAGCTCGCGTACGTCGCGGGCAGCGTCGTCCATCTTTGCCGTTTGGCCGCGCGGGCGCACGCGCAGCTCGGGCACCACGCTGAGGAGGTCGACCAGATCTTCGGTGAGCGTCTGCGCGAGGTATTCGTCGTCGGCGGGGCCGAGATTGACGAGCGGCAGGACCGCGACGGTTTTGGCCGACGTCGGGACCTTTCCAGGAGCGGCGAGGGCAGGCGCTGCCTCCTGCACGCGCGACGCGGAGACCGGCGTGATCGACACCGGAGGCAACGTATCGCTGGTGACGAGATTGCCGAGCGCCTGCCCAGCCTCATCGGCGCTGGCGAAGCGGTCTTCGCGACGCCGGGCCATCAGGTTGAGAACGAGTTCGGCCGCGCGCGCGGGAGGTCCGCCACGTGCGTGCGAGGATCCGGCGGTGGCTGCAGGAGCCTCGCCGCGGCGACGGCAATGACGGTCTCACCCGTCCAGGGCAGGCTGCCGGTGAGGAGCTCGAAGATCATGGCCCCGAGCGCATAGAGATCGGCGCGCGCATCGAGGTTGGGCGCGCCTTCGACTTGTTCGGGCGCCATGTACGCCGGCGTTCCGACGATTCCGCCAACGGTACGACCGAGCTCGCCTTCGGACGCGGCGCGCGCGATGCCGAAGTCGGTGATCACGGCGCGTCCGTCTTCGGCGAGCACGACGTTGTCGGGCTTTAGATCGCGATGGAGAACGCCCGCTGCATGCGCCGCCGAGAGCCCCGCGCACACGTCGCGGCTGATGGAGACGACCTCGGCGAGAGGCAAGCGACCCCGGCGCGTCAGAAGCGACGCCAGTCCTTCGCCTCGAACGAGCTCCATGGTGAGGAAGCGGTCCCCGCCGTGCTCGCCGATGTCGAACGTTCGGGCGACGTTGCGATGCGTCACGCGTCGCGCGAGCTTCACCTCACGACGAAAACGCTCCAGCATGCCTTCGGTGGCGGCGAGCTCGCGGCGGAGCACCTTGAGCGCGACGATCTCGTCGAGCTCGCGGTCCCGAGCGCGGTAGACCGTTCCCATCGCGCCGCCACCGAGCATGCCGAGCAGCTCGTAGCGGTTGGCGACGAGCGCGGGCCCGTCCTCCGTCCCGGTGGTGCGGACCTGTCGCACGCTGTCGACCGGAGCGAACTCCGTGTCCCTGCCCTCGGGCGCGATCTTCGAAGCCTCATCGGGCGGATGGCCCATGAGCAGAGCCTATCAGATCGCTCGAGAGAGGTCCTCTCGCGTCGGGTGGCGCGGGTTCGACCGAGGAGACGTGCACTTTGCGCTGAGGAACAAGCTCGTGCGCAGTGGTCGACTTGCCGACGAAGTCGTGACCGTGGCGCTCGCGTGGCGTCGTCGTTCGGGGTGGACAGGATACTGTAGGGGAGTATTGTTCCTGGCGTCCGCCATGCCTCATTCGCCGGAAGAAAAGAAGCGAGTTCTGGGGCGCGTGCGCCGCATCCGAGGTCAATGCGAGGCACTCGAGCGCGCGCTCGAAGACGGGGCCGACTGCGGACCGGTCATGCAACAGATCGCGGCCATTCGTGGTGCCATCAACGGACTCATGTCCGACGTGATGGAAACTCACATCCGCGAGCAGTTCGGGGGCCCCATGAGCGGGGCCAAGCGCGCTGCGAGCGTCGCCGAGATGGTCTCGCTCGTCCGTTCGTACCTCAAGTGACCGTCTCGTTTCGGGGGGGGCCGGCTCATCGACACCGACCTTCAGGAAGTACACCCCATGAAATCACGTGCAGCAGTTGCGTTTGGTCCCGGCAAGCCCCTCGAGATCGTCGAGCTCGACGTCGCGCCGCCGAAGGCCGGTGAAGTTCTCGTCCGCATCACCCACACGGGTGTTTGCCACACCGACGCGTTCACTCTTTCGGGCGATGATCCGGAGGGAATCTTCCCGGCAGTACTCGGCCACGAAGGCGCCGGCGTCGTGGTCGAGGTCGGCGAGGGCGTGACGAGTGTCGCTCCGGGCGACCACGTCATCCCGCTCTACACGGCGGAATGCCGCAAGTGCAAATTCTGCCTCTCCGGCAAGACGAACCTGTGCAGCTCCGTGCGCGCCACGCAGGGCAAGGGCTTGATGCCCGACGGCACCACGCGCTTCTCGTATCAGGGCAAGCCCATTCACCACTACATGGGCTGCTCGACCTTCAGCGAGTACACCGTGGTCGCCGAGGTCTCGGTCGCGAAGATCAACCCCGAGGCCAATCCGCAGCAGGTCTGCTTGCTCGGCTGCGGCGTGACCACGGGCATCGGCGCAGTCCACAAGACGGCCAAGGTGAAGGCTGGCGATACCGTCGCGGTGTTCGGCCTCGGCGGCATCGGTCTCGCGGTGATTCAGGGCGCGCGCCAAGCCAAGGCCGGGCGCATCATCGGTGTCGATACGAATCCGACGAAGTTCGACCTCGCGCGTTCGATGGGCGCCACCGACACGGTGAACCCCAAGGACCACGCCAAGCCGATCCAGGAAGTCATCGTCGAGCTGACCGACGGCGGTGTCGACTTCAGCTTCGAATGCATCGGCAACGTCGACGTCATGCGCGCCGCGCTCGAGTGCTGTCACAAGGGCTGGGGCGAGAGCATCATCATTGGCGTGGCGGGTGCAGGTCAGGAGATCCGCACGCGTCCGTTCCAGCTCGTCACGGGACGCGTGTGGCGCGGCTCCGCCTTCGGAGGCGTCAAGGGGCGGACCGAGCTCCCCGCCATGGTCGAGGCCTCGATGAAGGGCGAAATCGAGCTCGCGCCGTTCGTCACGCACGCGCTGCCGCTCGACAAGATCAACGAAGCCTTCGACCTGATGCACGAGGGTAAGTCGATCCGCACCGTCATCCAGTACTGACAGAGCTCGTGGTGAGCCCGGCATCCAAGAGAGAAATCCCGATGGAACGTATCGAACATCGCGCCAGTTCCGGTGGCTGGCAGGACGTCTACCGGCACGAATCGAAGGTGCTGGGCTGCACCATGAACTTCGCCGCCTACCTGCCGCCGCAGGCGAAGGACGGCAAACTCCCCGTCGTCTATTGGCTGTCGGGGCTCACCTGCACCGAGCAGAACTTCATCACCAAGGCCGGCGCCCAGCGCTACGCGGCCGAACACGGCATCATCGTCGTCGCGCCGGACACGAGCCCGCGCGGCGACGACGTGGCCGACGCCGAGGGCTACGACATCGGCAAAGGCGCAGGCTTCTACGTCAATGCGACGCAAGCTCCCTGGTCTCGCAATTATCGAATGTTCGATTACGTCGTCGACGAGTTGCCTGCGCTCGTGGAGAGCGAGTTGCCCGCCAGCGATCGTCGTTCCATTTTCGGCCATTCGATGGGCGGCCACGGAGCGCTCGTGATCGCACTGCGCAATCCGGGGCGTTACCGAAGCGTCTCGGCGTTCTCGCCGATCGTGGCTCCCTCGCACGTGCCGTGGGGGCAAAAGGCTTTCGGCGCCTATCTCGGCGACGATCGCGAGGCGTGGAAAGCGTGGGACACCGTCGAACTCCTCGGCACGGCCAAAGAAAAGCTGCCGCTGCTCGTCGATCAGGGCGACGCCGACGAATTCCTCGGACGCGAGCTGAAGCCGGAGCTCTTGCAAGCCGCCGCCGAAAAAGCCGGCCACCCGCTCACGCTGCGCATGCAGCCGGGCTACGACCACAGCTACTACTTCATCGCCAGCTTCGTCGGCGACCACCTCGCTCATCACGCGCGCGCACTGCTTCGCTGAACGTCATCCCATGACAGGGAGACGTATATGCGCCAGCCAGATTCGCGAGCCTGAAGTGAGCTTTCGCTACAGGTCGATTTTGATGGACCACCCGTACTCCACGGCACGTGAAAGCACGCCCTCGATGTCGTCGAGGGACTCGTCCATCTCGATCGGATCGTACTGCTCGCCGAATGCGTCTCTGACCCTCCACGAATCGAACACAACCCTGCCATCGATGCCGGCAACGACGTCTTCACCCCTGCAAATCCGGCGCAGCCGCCGAAGCTCCGTGAGGGTGCATGCTACCGCGGGGCCTTCGAGCACGAGCGCTTCGTTGACGTAATCTGGCGAGCCAAACCGGAGCCGCGCGAGAAAGGGAAACTCGTGCTGTCTCGAAAGGGGAAGCGCGTGAAAGGCGGAGAGGAGCGGGCTCGGCCAGACTTCATCCTTCGTAAGTTTGTCATCCGGTCCAAACGCGCTCATCCACTTTCCCATCGCGAACGCCATTCGAACAGAATCGTTCCGATCCCGCCATCCTCCCTGGGAAGGATATCTCGCCCTCTCGTCGGGAGGATGTTCATCGCGTTGCGGCCGGGCACGCCGGAGTACGGAGGAGGTTCGTGAGGAATGAGCCGAGCGCGGTGGAGCGTGAGGCTTCGCCGCTGGTGAAGGCGTCGCCGTTGGTGAGGACGATGGCGGCTGCGCCCGCGGTGCGATCGAGGAACATCGCGGTGCTCGCGCCTTGATCCTCGCCTTCGTGACCTGCGGTCGCGCGCTCGCCGAACGTTCGCAGTTGCCAGCCGAGGGCCTGATCCGGAGCGACGGCAGGGAAGGGTGGGCGAAGCATTTCTTCGACGCTCGTTGCCGAGAGGATGCGCGCGCCATCGAGCTCGCCGCCGCGAAGGATGGCTTGTGCGAAGCGCCCGAGATCGTCCGCCGAGGCGTGCAAATCGACGATGGGATAGAGCGCGTGCGAGGGACGCGGTAGCGGCGTCGTTCCTCGATGCGGGACGGCGGCATCGCTCGGTGGCGCCTCGTAGGTTGCGTGCTTCATTCGCAGAGGAACGAACACGTGCGCTTCGGCATAGTGGGAAAAAGGCTCCCCGCTCGCACGCTCGACGGCAAGGGCCGCGAGTGACACGCCGACGTTCGAATAGCGCATGGCCGTGCCGGGAGCGGCGGCGCTGAAGGCTTCGGTACGCGGGTGGTGCTTGCCGCCGAGGAACACCTCTTCGAGGTGGCGGGCGAGGGGCGTCGTGCGAGGTTCGTGCGCGAGCGGCCCTTCGGGATCGACGATGCTCGCCACGTGCGCGAGGAGCATTCGAAGCGTGATGACCACGTTCGGTGCGTGCGGGCTTCGTAGGCGAAAGGGGAGGTAGATGCTCGCGTCCGCATCGAGGTCGAGCCTCTTGGCTTCGGCGAGCTGCATCACGCACGTGGCGACGATTGGCTTCGCAATCGAGGCCACCTCGAAGAGCGTGTCTGCGGTCACGGTATTCGAAGCTGCGTCGACGGAAGTGTCCCGAACGCCGTCACCGCCCGCCTCGAGAACGCCGTCATGGCAAACGAGCGCATACGCCGCGCCGGGAACGCGCGCGCTCGAACGCATGGCAGCGAGCCTGGCGTTCGTGTTCGCGCGGCTCGTCGCTGACGGGATGGTCGCGGCGTCGTGGCGAGCTGACGAGTCGCTCTTTGCGCGGCACGCCCCGAGGACCAGCGGGGCGAGCGCGGCGAAGGCGACGAGCCAGAGGCGATTCACGGAATACGGTCGGCTGCTGTCCCGTTCGCTCCGGCGCCGGTGGCCGGTCCGCCGCCCTTGCCTGCGGTGCCGTGGGCGAGCGTCGTCGACGTGGTGGTGACGAAGCCGGTGCCGTCTTGGTAGATGGCAATCGACGAACCGCCGGCGCCGCCGCCGCCAGCGCCGCCGCTGCCGCCGTTGCCTCCCTTGGTGCCGGCTCCGCCGCCGCGGCCGAAGTCCATCGTCTCCGTGCACACGCCGGCTCCGCTGCAGAACGTGGTGCACGGCGCCGTGTTCGCTCCCGCAGCCCCTTCGCTGCCTTTGCCTCCCGGGCCTCCCGAGCCGCCGTTGCCGCCGTTGCCGCCGTTGCCGGCGCGCAGACTGGAATCGGAGATTTGCACGTTCGCGTCCCACGCGTAGACCGCGAAGCTGCTTCCGCCGCCCGTGCCCGCGGTGCCACCGCTACCGGGGCCTCCGGCGCAGCCCGGCGTACCGTCGCCGCCGCACGCCGGACCAGTTGCGTTGATTATACAAAGAACGGGGTCGCACGTTCCGCACGACACGCATTCACCGTTGATGCCCGGCCTGCCATTTTGGCCGAACGTGCCGGGGCCGCCGCTCGCGCCGGTGGTGACGGCGTAACCGTCGTTGGTGAAGGTCCCTGCAGCCGCGCCCGTTCCCGGCGTTCCGGCTCCGCCGACGTCACCGGTGCTCGCCGTGCAGCTGGTGGCTCCGTCGCTTCCCGTGGTGCCAGTGCCGCCGCTCATCCCTGCGCCGGCGTGCGCTACTTCGATACGCACGTGGTCGAGTCGAAGCGTTGTCGAGCTGCCGGAGGCAAAGAGGCCGTAGAGCGACTCGCCCATGTCGGAGGGGCTCTTGCTCTCGATTCGTAGCCACTCGAGACCGGCCTGGCCGCCGAGGTTTTTCGCTTCGAACGTGATGTTCTCCGTCGAAGGAGCACGGACGATGGTGGCGTCGGGCGTGACGTCGCATCCGCGCGTCCAAGGTTCGACCGAGAGCGTCCACCCGCCCGAGATCGTGACTCCCTTCGTCAGGATCACGCGCTCGACGTACGTTCCCGTCGCGACGTAGACCGTGGCCTTCGATGCGGTCGCGGCGCGCGCGATGCCGAGAGCAATCGTCTTGCACGGCTCGGCGCGCACGCCGCACTTGGCCGTCGTGGACCCGACGCTCGAGACGTAGACGCCCGTGGCATCGTCGGACTCGACTGCCGTGCAAGCGTCGGGGGCGGCGCCGTCGATGTCGATCGGTATCTCGGCGATGCTTCCGTCGGGAAGCTCGCGGGGGCGATCGATCGTCGGGTCGTCACTGCAAGACGTGGAGATCGGAACCGCAAGAAGTGCACACAAGAAGAAGCGGCGCGTAGGAAAGCGCATGACAGCTCACCGTAGCATCGGCTCGGCGTCCCGGTCTTCCGACGGGCGCGCACGGCGAGCCGCATAACGCGGGTCGTCGCTAGCGAAAATTACGGTCAACACGACGAAGAGCGCCCACATTCCCGCGAGGTGCAAGAGCATCGTTCCGCCGCCCCACCGCATGAAGAGGAATCCAGAAATCGGCGGACCGAGCAGCATGCCCGTGGCGTAGAACGCGTTGTAAAACGAGTTCGCAAGGCCGAGGTCGGCTTCGGGCGTGACCACGCCTTGGAGGGCCAGGCTCAACGGTGAAATCGAGGCGAGCGTGGCGCCGGCCACGAAGACGGCGACGCACATCGCGGGAAATGCCGAGAGGAGAACGAAGCTCGCCACCATCGTGCCTCCGATGATGCCGAGGATGCGCATCACGAAGAGGTGTCCGAAGCGGTCGCCGATGAGCCCGGCCACCGTCGAGGTGAGCAGCATGCCGCCGGCGAAGAAGGCGGGGATGAGGATTGTCTGATTTTTCGCGATGCCCTTCGCCTCGATCAGATAGAGCGGGAGAAAGAGCACCACCGAGGCCTGGAAATAGCCGTAGGAGAAGGTCGCGGCGCACGCCGTTTTGACCTTCCAGAAGATGGTCGCGGCGGAATTGGCCGCTCGCTTCTCGGCCGACTCGCTCGTGAGAGCGTGCGCGGATTCGCCATCCGCCTTGCTCGAGCCGTCGAGCTTGAAGAGCACGACGAGCGCAGCGACGGTGGCGAGTGCACCGGCGGCGAGAAAGGCAGAGGTCGTTCCGAGCGGTACGAGAATTCGCGAGAGGATTGGCCCGACGACGTAACCGAGCGCGATCGAGATCGCGTAGAGGCTCATGACGAACCCCTTCTGGTCTTTCTGCGAACGCGAGAGCAGAGCCGTCTCGGCGCTGACCCACACGTTCACGGAGAACACACCGTCGAAGAAGCGTGCGATGGCGAGCGTGGCCAGGGTTCCGAGGAACGGGAACGTCGCTACGCACAGCGTGTAGCCGAGGAGCGCGGCGACGAGGATCGGCTTCGGCCCGAGCTTCTTGCTGAGGATCCCCGCGGGTACCGAGAAGCTGACGATGCCGAGACCGAACGCGAAGGCGAGCCACCCCATGGCGACCTTCGCGATGCCGAGCGCGTCGAGGTGAATCGAGAGGACGGCGAGGGACGTCCCGTACGCGATTCCGAGGAGGAGAATCGCGGAATAGACGGTCCAGATGTTCCGATCCGGAATACGGCGCAGCACGGCGCCCTTCTACTCCGAATCAGGCCGGCCGTCGCGGCTCGTCGGCAGTCCCTATTCTGGACAGGAATGGGGAGGAATTCAGCGCCCGATAATGGTGATCGGGAAACGCTGCGGCGTGAATTCGTTGTCGAGCTCGCCGTCGACGACACGGAGCGGATCGGTCGCCTCGGCGGCTTCGAGGAGGTCGCGATAGCTCGCATTCGCGCCGTTCAGGAGCGTGACGAGGAACTGCCCCATCGCGTGACCGCTCTGCCAAGACGGCGCTTCGATGCCGTTCGTGACGAGGTCGAGGTTCTTCGTCCCGCCTTCCTTGAGCGGGATGTAATCCTTCTCGTAGTAGTTGTAGGAGACGCAGCCGTCGATCCAGAAGAGCTGGTAGCCCTTCGTGAAGTCCGTGCTGCGGAAGTTGCGCGGGTCGAGCGGGCCGAAGCCGATGTACGAGTGGCCGTTGTAGAGGAAGACGTCGCTGTTCTTCGTCGCGTACTTGTGCGGGGTCGAGTCCTGGTCGGCGCCGAAGAACACGATGAGCTTCACGGCGAAGTCGCGCGGCGTCTCGCTTCCGACGGCGACCTTCACGTTGCGCTCGATGGAGAACCACTTGCCGTAGATGCGCTCGGCGAACTGCTTCTCGAGATCGGCGGTGTCGGGCTCGGAGAGATTGAGTGAATCGGTGCGGCGGTGCAGGCCGACGAGGTCCTTGATCGACGGGTTGTCGAGGCTCTTGCCGCTGGCGAGCGTAAAGTGCGCGAGGTTGGCGTCGTTGGGGCCGGGGACGATCTCGAAGCCGTCCTGCGCGGAGATGACTTCGTCGAGGTTCGTCATGAGCTCGCCGAAGTTGAAGTCCCGTGCAACGCCCGCCGAGTGATCGTGGTCGATGAGGCCGTAGACGAGGCTGATGACGAGCTTGTTCGGGTCGACGCCGCCGCGATAAAGGCGCTGGTAATCGGGGTAGGAGGTGCCCTTGTTGGTCTTGTCGGCACCGAGCTTGACCTGAATGGGCAGGTAGAGGCGGTCGACTTCGCTCTTCGTGACCTGCTTGGTCGCGTCGGTGAGCTTCACGCGGTCGGCGTCGATCGTCTGCTGCTCCTGCCTCATCACCTGTTGGCAGCTCGCGACGGTGGGCTCGAACACGTACCAGATGGAGCTCGCGAAATCGCGCGCCTCCGAGTCGTTGCGCGTGCACTCGCGAAGGACGCGGTCGTTCTGCGAGCGGTAGTTCGGATTGAGGAGGGCGAGGGGAACGGCCGTGCGTTTGGCGTACTTCGCGTCGACGACGGCGTTGTCCTTGTACTTGTAGCGGACCTCGATCATGTCCTTGCCGGCGTCGCCCGCGACGGACGTGTCGATCACCTTGACGGTGCGCTTCACGAAGGTGCTCGTGTCGACCTGGTTCAGCTCGCGCGTGTTGACGGCAATGTTGGTCGTGCGAAGTGGTCCGAATGCGGACTGCGCCTGCGAGCGGACGGCGGAGCGGATCGCGTCGTCACTCGACGACGCGTCGACGTAGACCGCACCCATGAACTCGAGCGTCCTCGACCGAGCGGTAATGCTCGTCAGGTCCTCGTCGCTGGTCGCTTCGAGCGAGGCGTCGTCGCTACACGCCGTGGTGCCGCAGAGACCGCCCACGAGGACGAGTCCGAGCCCGAGGACGGAGGCACACCGACGAACGCGAAGCGAGCGGGTAGAGATCATGGCCCCCCTTCCTGCGCACGATGTGTGCCCAATGCCTACAGTGTGGCCGCTTGCGCAATCATTGGCGAACTTCCCGCCACGCGCCCCTCACCCGACCGACATTGAGCTCTCAATGGATGATCAGCGATCCATCCAGACCCGACCGACATTGAGCTCTGAATGGATGATCGGCGATCCAGACCCGACCGACATTGAGCTCTGAATGGATGATCGGCGATCCACCTGGCCGTCAGGTCTGGATGGCTCACGCCTGGCCCATCGCCTTGCGGATCTTCGCCGCCGTCTCGGCCATCTGGTCGTCGCTCTCGTATTTCGTGCGCGGCCAGAAGAAGCCCTTGAGACCGTCCTTCTTCTTGCGGGGCACCACGTGCACGTGGAGGTGAGCCACGCTCTGGCTCACCACGTTGTTCATCGCCACGAAGCTGCCTTCGGCCTCGCACGCTTCGGTGACCGCGCGCGAGAGGTCCTTCACACGCGTGAAGAACGGGCCTACGACCGCGTCAGGCAGGTCGGCCAAGGTCACCACGTGCGCGCGCGGCACGACGAGTACATGGCCATGGAAGAGCGGCCTCACATCGAGGAACGCCATGACGAGGTCGTCTTCGAAGACCACGTGAGCCTTCGTTCCGCCGGAGACGATCGAGCAGAAGATGCAGGCGCTCACTTGGTCGCCACGCCTGTCTTCTTCGCGCCAGTCTTCGGCTTGTCGTCCTTCGCGGGCGGCGCCGTCTGCTCCTTCGCTTCGATGTTCTGCTTGGGAGGAAAGCCGTTCCACACAGCGCTGTACTCGCAGCCAGGGCTCCACATCGCCCAGCCGACGCCGCCGTTTGCCTCGGCACTCTTCGCCTGGTCGACGACGTACTTCGGGCCATACGAGGTGACGCGCCAGGGGAAGGCTTGCAGCCACGAGCGCACGATGGTCGTCGACTTGGCGGCCGCCAGTTGCTTGACAGCGCCCTTCGTGCCGATGCCGACGATCTCGGGGTGATCGCCCGGCTTGTCCCAACCGTTGTAGCCCTTGTCGTAATGCGAGGGGTACACCATGGGCATGATCGCCTCAGCCTCGGGACCGACGGTCGCGATGTCCTGACCGAGCTTCTCGATGTCGCCGCGATCGCCGGTGGCGGTGACGCCGAAGAGATCGAGCGAGAGCATGACGCCGTTCGGTTTCGTGACGGCATGCACGCGCTTCACGAAGTCGCGAATGATGCGCGAGCGATCCTTGGGGTCGGGGAGCTTCGCGATCTTCTGACCGACGTGGACGGGAAAGCGCACGTAGTCGAGGTTGATCTCGTCGGCGCCCGCCTCGACGCCTTCCGTCGCGAGCTCGATGGCGTAGTCCTGCGCCTCGACGTTCGTGGGGTCGATCCAGTCCATGTGGAGAGGAACGGTTCCCGAGGAGTGACGGATCGAGAGGCGCGAGTCCTTGAGCTTCTTGTCCGCGACCGGATCGTGGAAGCACGGAATGCGGAGGATGACGCGAATGCCTCGATCGTGCGCGAAGCGAATGGCACGCGCGAGGTTGGGGATGGGAGCCTTGGCGGCGGCGCCGGTCTCGAGCGCGATCTTCGCCTTCGTGGGGTAGTTGACCGGCCCCATGTAGTCCTTGGCGTCGAGGATGACCGCGTTGAGACCACGCGGAACCATCTTGTCGAGCGTCTCGGTCCACTTGATGGCCGCGTAGCCACCCGTGATGAACAGAACGCGGAGCGCCTTGTCTTCCGGCCAGCCGAGCCGATCGTCTTTCGGATCCTTGGGCGCCTTGGCGACGATGTTCGGGATTTCGATCTTCGCGCCGGGCGTCAGGTTCGGCAGCTTCTTCTGGAGGGCCTTCTCGAAGTCCTTCACTGCATAGATATCGGCGAGCTCGATGTAGGCCGACGCCAGCGTGGCGTGTGTATCGGTCGCGGTGACGACATGCATCACGTGCACGCCGCTCCCGTCCTCGACCACGCTTCCTCCCTTGGGCACGTTCGCTTGGAGCCAAGTGACGAGGTCGTTCTTGGGCGACGACTCCTTCGTAGCGGCAGCAGTCGTCGCCGTTGACGACCCGGCGCTTGCGGCCGAGGAGGTCGGTGCGGTCGCATCACCGGCCAGATCGGTCGTCGCATCCTTGGCCGCCGCCGGCGGGGTCGGATGCGATGCGCACGACAACGAGGACAGTGCGAGAAAGGAAACCGAGAGCGCGAGGAAGCTTCGCATCACCATCCGAGTCGCTCGTGCACGAACGTAGTCAGGCGTTCGGCCATGAGCTTGTGAGTCTTGAGGCCAGGATGAAAGCCGCAGCCTAGGCCGTCGGCATGGTTCTGTTCGGGAAATTCGAGGTATTCGAAATTGCTCTGACCGTTGGCCTTGAGCTTGGCCATCGCGGCTGCCATGTAGCGCTTGGCGAGCGTGCGGTTGTTGCGCCCCTGAGGATAGCGATCGGTGAGCATCGGTCCGAGCGCACAAACGACGAACGCCTCGGGATATTCGGACCGAACACGCGCGAAGAGCTGCGAGTAGACGCGCACGAAGCGCTCTTCGCCCGGATCGTGCGTCGCGAAGTTGTTCGTGCCGACATTGAGCACGACGACCTGCGGAACCCACGACTTGTGGTTCCAGCGGCTGTCGGTCCGCGCAGGCAGGGTGCGCTCCCAGTACTCGGTCATCTCCTTGATGGTCTTGCCGGACCAGGCGACCGTGACATGATCGGCCTTGAGGGCCCGCGCCGTGAGCGCGCTGTAGCTGAGGTACTCGTTCTCCTGGGCGGGATTGAACGTGCAGACTGCGCCGGGGCCTTCGTTGCCGTAACCCGTGGTGATCGAGTCACCCACGAACTCGATCCGCCGATCGGCGGGCGCGGGCGGAGGCATGAGCTTGGCGTCGCCGTCGAACCCGAGGAACGTGGCCTCGCCGACCTTGGCTTCGGTTCGTTTGTAGAGGGCGATCTCGTGGATGTCGTCGGTCAGTCCCTCGACGACGGAGTAGCTCTCTTTGCCCTTCTCGGTCTTGAAGATGGACTTCGGCTCGCCGTCGACGAGGACCTGGAAGAAGTTGTTGCCGTCGTCGCGGATGCGCGCGCTGAGCGCGGGGCCCTTCACGCGAGCGATGATTGCGGTGCCCGGCCAGGCGAAACGGACGGCTTTTGGATCGCTGTTGTCGACGCGGCCGACGAAGCGCACGCCGGGCGCGCCCCCGACGGGCGGAGGGGCCGGCGAGGCACTCGGCGTGCTCGAGTTGGCAGCGCTCGCAGTGACCGCGGCAGCGGGCGTTGGGGCGACGCGGTTCTCCTGTCCGGTGCAAGCGCACGCGAGAAAGGCGAACCCAGGCAGGATGGCGAGCAGCGATGTCGTGCGTCGCAGGCGCGTGAACGATGCCACAGTCGGATCGTAGCGGGGTCTCGGGTCCGTTGTGAAATCAGCGTCATCGCTTATCCGTTCCCCGTGCTAGACGCGGTGGCATGTCGTTCGATCCCAACGCCCCGGCACGGCCGGGCTCAGGCGTATTCGGGCTCCCGTTCGAGGAGTCGGAGGCCGCCCTCGTTCTCCTGCCGGTCCCCTGGGAGGCCACGACCTCGTATGGTGGCGGCGCGGCGGACGGGCCTCGGGCGATTCTCGAGGCGAGCGCGCAGGTGGATCTTTACGACCTCGATGTCGACAAGCCCTACGAGCCCGGCATCTACATGTTGCCCGAAGCGGAAGAGATCATCTCTGCGAACGGGCAGGCCAAGGCGCTCGCCCAGAAAATCATCGAAGCGGGCGGGGATATCGGCGACGATCCGGCGCTCGCGCAGGCTCTCGCGCGCGTCAACGACCTCTCGGCCGTCGTCAACCGTTGGGTCGAAAAGGAGACCACCCGCCTCCTCGACGCGAACAAGATCGTCGGCCTCGTCGGGGGCGACCACTCGGTCCCCTTCGGCGCGCTCCGCGCTCAGGCCGCCAAGACGCCCAAGTTCGGCATCCTCCATTTCGATGCCCACTCGGATACGCGACGCGCGTACGAGGGCTTCGAGCATTCGCATGCCTCGATCATGTTCAACGTGCTCGAGCACATCCCGCAGGTCGAGAAGCTCGTGCAGGTCGGCATCCGAGACGTGTGCGAAGAAGAAATCGAATACGGCCGCTCGCAGCGTGATCGCTTCCGTATGTTCTCGGACCGCGAGATCACGATGCGCAAACAGGATGGCGTGCCGTTCTCGACGATCGCGAAAGACATCGTCGCTGCGCTCCCCAACGACGTCTGGGTATCGTTCGACATCGACGGACTCGACCCGCGGTTCTGCCCGCACACCGGCACGCCGGTTCCAGGCGGCCTCGACACACAAGAGGTCGTCACGGTCCTGCGCGAGCTCGCTCGCTCGGGCCGCCGCATCGTCGGCTTCGACCTGAACGAGGTCGCCCCCAACCCCTCCGACGCGAACGACGAGTGGGACGGCAACGTCGGCGCCCGCATGCTCTACAAGCTCATCGGTTTCACCCTCGCGAGCCAAGGCAAGGCCCAGCTGCAGCCCTGACCTCACTGTCGGTCGACTCGAAGCGCCGTTCCCACCGCATGCGGGGACGGCGCTCGTCGTTTAAGGTCCAGCTGCCGCAGTAGACCTCAATGTCGGTCGATTCTGAGGCGCATGGCGTCGCAGTAGACCTCAATGTCGGTCGATTCCCGTGAGCCCTGGCGTTGCGCGCCTTTCCGGGGTGGGCGGGCCATTTCGCTTGACCTGCAGCGCTTCCTGGCTTGTAAATGAAATTGAAAGTCGTTTTCAAATTCATGAGGCCGAGATGGTTCATGTGCACGAAGAGGATGTCCTGTCGCTGGTTGGTCGCGCCGAGGCTCGCCGCCGTTTTCCGGATCTCGGGTTCTCCGATCCGGCTGCCGAGAATGTCCTGACGAAGCTCGAGCTGGATGCCGGTCGTTTCGACGACCGACGCCTCCGCGCGTCGATGATGCGCACCATGGTGGTGGACGGCATCGTCCGGCAGTTCTTCGAGCGTCACCCGCAAGGCCTAGCGGTGGCGTTGAATCCCGGACTCTGCACACGCTTCTCGCGCATGGATAACGGCGTGCTTCGTTGGATCGAGCTCGAGCCGCCGGGCTTCGCCGAGTTCAAGTCGAGCCTCTTCGACCCCTCCGAGCGTCACATCATCGCCACGTGCTGCTCCGTGGGATGCACAGGATGGATGCGCCGGTTGCGCGGCGCCGAAGACGTGCCCACGATCCTCATCGCCCAGGGGGCACTCCTTCGTGCGCACGTCGCAGATCGCGATGCGTTCTTCCTACGCGCTGCCGAGTGGCTGCCCGCAGGCACCGAGCTCGTGATGGACTACGACGCCAAGGCGCCGATTCGACCTTCTTCGCTGCGCGCGAATGTTTCTCTCGAAGTGGGCGACGGATGCGGCGGCTGGGCACGATTCCCGCGGATGCGCTTCGTGTCGTCGGGCGAATACGCTCCTCGCCTTGCCCACGAGCTCTCTGGGCTCAACGCGGTTTCGCGTCTGTTCAAAGGAAACGCTGGCCCGTCCGTCGCGCACCTGCGCTTCGTCTGATTCACTCATCTCCGCTGGGAGCTTCTATCCAATGTCAGGGTGAAGATTGGCTTGGTGCTCGCGGGTAGACGTGCAGCGTGAATCCCGCGTCGCGAAATGCCCGGAGTGCTTCGAGTGGTGGGTATTCGTCGACGACCCACGGGTGGTGTTCGTCGTCCAGATCGAGTCGCGAGAGGTCGACGCAATGAGTGTTGAAGTCCCACGGATCGACGTGAAGGACGCGTATCCAGGCAAGCACGTCGTCGTCGCTCAGTGTCGAGGCAAGATTGGCAATGATCGGGGTTCCGCACGGGATATTGAGATAGCGTTCAGGTGAGTACGGGAGGTGCTGGATGACGGATGGGACGAGCCCGCCGACCACGAGGACCTCGAGATCGACGTCGAGTGCGCGTTTCGGTGTCGACGAGGCAGGCAGCAGGGCTTGGGCGATGGATATCGCCTCTGTGAGCGATGCGCCCGTGAGCTGCCGTATTCGTACGAACGCGGCGATGCGTCCGCCCGTGGCGTCAGCGCGCCGGACGTCATCTTCCTGAGCGGGGGACAACGAAAATTCGGTCATCGTCAACCGTTGGGCATGAAGTAGAAAGCAAAGTTTGCCTCCCGCAGACGGAGGAACTTCCCGACCGGGCCGCCGCTCGCAGGGGGTGCGTCCGCTACCGTCTCGACCGAGAACATCGCGCGCAGCGCCTCGACGTCCGCGCGCCATGGATCGAGCGCGTGTGTCGAGAAATCCCACGGATCGACCCCGAAACACGAGGCGAGCTGGCGACTTCGACTGCTGCCCTCGGGCGTCTCGAAGACTACCTCGACGATGACAGCACCGTCGCGCGTCCCGTCGTAACGCCAGGCGGCATGCGTGAGGCAGGGGACGAGCGCCGCGCGAAAAGGACCAATCGCAAGAACCTGACCGTACATACCCATGGTCGCGAACGAGCCTACCATCCAGCGACTCCAGAACGCCTTGGGGTCACCGCCGCCGTACCTCAACCACGTTCGAGCTCGATCGAACGCCGCTCACTGATCTGACCGACATTGACCGTGCACAGATCTGACGACATTGATCGACTGACATTGAAGCGCGGCGTCGAGCCACGCCAGGCCCACCGACATTAGGGTCGGTCCGACCGACATTGGCGCAGCCCGATTCAACCGACACGGAGCTTCCTCCGAATTTCCGTGAGGGTATGGCGATCCGACCGACATTGGCGATCCGACCGACATTGAAGGCTCGAGCTCGGACGACGCTCTGCCCGGGCGGCCCGGCGTCGCTCCGCGCGGGGCAATGTCAGTCAGCTCTCGGCGCTGTCGGTCGGATCTCAGTGCGACCCGCCCGGCGGAGCCTTCGACGAACGACGCGGTAGTTTCGTCGGACAATGACTTTTGACAAAGAGCTTGCGACTGCCGTTCACACGCGCGCAGATGGCGTCGTGAGGTTCGGTGGCCGAGCCCCTGCCGAAGTCCTCGCCGAGCTCGACGAGTCGAAAACGGTCGCCGTGGTCTCGGGAAGCGCTCGGGCCGAAGGGGCGGTCCGAAGAGGGCTTCGTGAAGGCGTTTGGCAGTTTCGCGATGACGGAGCGGGTGGGCCGCCCATCCTGGTTACGTTCGCCAATGATCGACCGATCGACCCTCCGGCCGAATGGCGTGACGATGCCTGGCCGCGTCCGTCGTCGGCAGACACGCACGCGGCCGTTTCGTGCATTCTTCGGACGTATCGTCCCGAGACGATGCCGCGCGAGTGCTTTCCACTCTGCGCGCGCCTGGCCATCAAACGATATCGATCCTCGCGGCTTTTCGAACCGCTCTCGGCATCTCGCTTGGTGCAGCAAGGTGGCTTCTCGATCGCTGACGCTCACCTCCGAGAAGCGTCTCGGTGGGACGAGCTTGGTGTCACTCCAAGCCGCCGGGTCAAAGCCGTCCTTGCGGGCTCGCGCACGGACCGCTTCGCTATCGAGCAAGGCACGGGTCCTCGCGGCATTCGCTTTGCTACGGAATTCGCTCTGGTATGGCCAACACGGTGGCCGAGCGCCGGCACGGTCGCCGTGAAGCACGAGGCAGGAATCGTCCGGCGCGAGCTGGGACGCCATGAACACCACCCGTATCGCTTCTCCACCTCCCCGTCCGCCGGAGCTCCTCGGTCGAACGGTCGTCGTGATTGGCGGCAGCGCTGGGATCGGGCTTGAAACGGGGCGTCGAGCGCGCGGGGAGGGCGCCAACGTGATCCTCACGGGCAGAAACCCCGAACGTCTCGATAACGCCGCGCGCGAGCTTGACGCTGTCGCTACCGCTGCGTTCGATGCGACCGATCCGGTGTCACTCGACCGATTCTTTCGCGAACTTCGGGAGCCCGTCGACCACGTGATGGTAACGGCTGGCCGTCCGTCCTACGGCCGGCTCGCCGATATGGACCTCGCGGAGATCCGCGCCGCGCTCGAGGACCACCTCTTGGTTGCGCTTCTCGTCGGCCGCGCTGCAATCGGCAAGGTAAGGCCCGGTGGCTCGCTACTCTTCATGGGGGGCACCGGCGCGCGTCGCCCAGGCCTCGGTCTCGTCCTCGCTTCGACGGTCACCGTGGCATTCCCTGCCTTGGTCGCGAACCTGGCGCTCGAGCTCGCCCCTATACGCGTGAACCTCATCGCCGCCGGCTTCGTCGACACGCCATTGTCGGCCCAGCTCCTAGGCAAAGAGCTTGAGGACCGCCGGAATCAACTCCGCGCCACACTCCCCATCCATCGCGTCGTCGAACCCACCGACGTCGCCGCCCTCGCCATCCATCTCATGAGCAACACGGCACTTACGGGCGCCACGTACGACATCGACGGCGGCCAGCAGCTCGTCGCCGGTTGAGCTCTCGGGGGCTGCGGTTGGTGAGGAGTGGTTTCCTCGTCGCCTTCCCGCCAGGCTCACTGTCGGTCGAATCTCCCGGTCGGCTCACTGTCGGTCGAATCTCCCGGTCGGCTCACTGTCGGTCGAATCTCCCGGTCGGCTCACTGTCGGTCGAATCTCCCGGTCGGCTCACTGTCGGTCGAATCTCGCGGCCGGTCGAATCTCCCGCCACGTTCATCGCGTTCAATGTCGGTCGTACGTTCGGTCCCAGCTCTGTGACCGGCGCCCCGAGCGGCTACGCCAGGTGCGATCGGGAATGCGCTCGACGTCCGGCTCCTGACGCTGCCTGTCGAATTCGCCGATTGTCCGGCCATCGGCTCGCGCTGGCGCCGCGGCTGGGGCGGCGTCGCTCAGTGCTTCAGTCCCGGGACGCCGTTCACGACGACACCGGTGCACAGATTCTGCTGCGAAAGGGCAGAGAGCATGCGCACTTCGTCGGCGACCACCTTTTCGGTCTCGATCGACCCGTCGGCTTCGAGCACGAGGCGATAGCAATGCGTGCTGTCTCGAACGACCCACACGTTCTTTCGGCCGTTCTCCACCCAGTTCGGCTTGCCGAGACGGACGGTGAGCTTCTTCATCGCCTCGTCGAACGTCTCCATTTTCTGCGCGAGCTGGTGTGCCTCCTCGAGGTCGCGTACGGTCTTCGGACGGAGTTGGCGTGCGGGCGTGACCACGACGGTTGTGGTCGGCCCTGCCTCCATGGCGTCACCGATGGCCAGCGGATCCGCGTTCGTCCCGTCCGAAGGACGCACCGCCGTGGGGACCTCCGCGCGGACGGCCCTCTCCGCCCAGGCTTCGGCGGCGGTCTGTGTCGGCCCTTCAGGCGCAGCTTCCTCGGCGGTTTCGGACGTGGGAGCCGGGGCCTCCGCGGTTGCCGACGCCAGAGCGGGAGACGCGGCCGGCGTACTTGTTGGAGTGGACGCGCACCCGCAGAGAACGACGAGAGAAACGCCAAGAGCGGAGAGCACGGACTTCATCTCGTCCGTTAATGCCACGACGACACCGAATCATTCAGTGATTCGAAAGTCGTTGTTCGAATTTAGGCGCGTGGCAGGGAAACGACCTCAGCCGTATCTCCCACGTCGCCGAGAACGACGCTTTCTGACGGCGTCTGCAGCGCCAATTCTGTCGTGACGTGACGCGCCATCGTCAGGACTCCGGCCGCGCTTTCGTCAGCCATACCGCGCCTCGAGTGGAATCTCGACGCCGGGCGTCAACCTCGCAATTCGGCGTCGAGCTCACTCAATAGCTCGTTGAAGCGCCCGCGTCCGGGATGTGGAGCCGGGTAGCGACGCAACACGCTGCGGACGGACACTGGCGCAAGACGGGCGGCCCACCGGAGGTGCTCATTCGTTGCGTCTCCGTCCTTGGGGGCGTTGAGTGCGCCGACCTCGAGGGCGAGAGCTTGATGGATCGCCGACCCAAGAATGTGTTTGATCTGGTGCGGCGAGGCGATGGGGTGAAGGAAAGCGGCTGCAGCCGCGTGGCTCGCGGCGTAAGCCGCATGGGCGGCAGGACCATCGCCGATTTCGCGCGCTGCTGCGTGTGCGGCCCAAGCCACGGTGCGCAGCAATGCCGTGCGTCGCTTTCCAGCGCCGAACGCTTCCGCCTCGGCGATGGCCTCACGAGGACGCGGATCTAGCGGATGGGCGGTCTCGAAGATCGACAAGACCTTTCGAGCGCAGGTGGCGGCATACAGCGTGACCTGCCTGAGGTCCTCTTCCTCGAGTCGCACATTGCTTTTCGTGTCGTCCGACATTGAGAAGATCCCTCCTCGCTCGTATAGCGCCTCCCTCGTGCGGTCCGCCACGGAGGTCGCAGCGAACGCGTGGCGCCCACGGCTCCCACGAGACCTGACCGACATTGACCCGTCTGAGAAGACTCGACCGACATTGACCGGGCTCTGGGCGCGAGGAGACCCGACCGACATTGACCCACTCTCGGGCGATAAGCCGCAGCAGGTCCGACCGACATTGACTCGCGCAAGCCGCAGACGACCGACGTTGAGTCGCGCTGACCCTCAAGTCGACGAATGGAAGCGCTCTTCGAACGCGCGAATGCATGCTCGCCGAGCTGAGCGGTCGAAGACGGCAAACACCACGTCTTCGAAGGCCCCGAAAAACCGACCGGCAAGCGCGCGTTCGAACAGCGAGGCGACCATGGCAGGATCATTCCCGAACACGCCGCAGCCCCACGCGCCGAGGACGAGGCGCTTGTGGCCATGTCGTGCCGCGATCGCCAGTGCCTTTGCGATGCGGTCCTCCATTGCCTGTTCGATGTCGCCGGTGCGAGTCGGATCACGCTCCAGGACCACCCGGGCGTTCGGAGCGGGAGCCGTGAGGAACGCAGCGCGCCACGGCACGTCGAGCAATTCGCCAGTGCCGTCGTCGCGCACGATGGGCACACCGGGGGAGTAGATCATCCAGCTCGTGTAGAGACAGTCCGAGATTTCGCGATGGTGCGCGTACATCGGGCTTCGGTGAATGCACGCGTACAGCGCCGAAGAGCGCGCGAGCGACTCCTCCTGCGCCTGTGCGCCGCCTAGAAAGCCGCCGCCTGGATTCTTGGCGGACGCGAAATTCAGGATGAAGGGGTCGAGCCCGTCGCCAGCAAGCTCACGGGCTGTCGCGAGGGTCGTGCCGTCGACGACGCGCAGGCGGGGCGATCGTAGCGCACCGACCGAGGGCTCGAATCCCAGCGAGTCCGCAGGTGGGTAGTCGATCGTTCGGGCCACGGCGTTGCCGATGGCGTCGCGCACGTCGACTTCGACGCCCGCAGCTGAGCGATATCGGCCAGACGCAAGCATGCCCATGACCTCCCACGCCTGCGTTGCGCGTTCGGAGCGGATTTCCTTGGTCGACGACATCCCGTCAAGATGCCATTGACTAGAATAAAGTCAATTGCACTCTTTGTCGTGGCCCCGGGCGCGCCGATCGTGGGCGTTTCCCGGTCGGTCAGTCCCAGCCGAGGTGGTACGTCACCAAGGTCGGCGTGTAACTGACCATCTCGACGCGCGGATTCGTTGCCCGGCAGAGGGAGAGGGCGTGGCGGACACCCGTGGCCATGCCGCGTGCGATGAGCTCGTCGTAGAGATGGTCCGGGAAGCGCAGGAACATCTTCGGCGGGTTGCTTCGCTCGGTGGTCAACCGCGTCCCCCGGTGGATGTGTCCCCATTGGCGGGAGGCCATGGTGACAAGGATCGACGGTGCCGCGAGGCTCATGAGCGCGCGAAAGAACCGGCCGTTCAGCAAGCGACCGTTGCTGTCGTCCATCCATCGGAGCGTCGCGGCATCGTCGTACCCTAGATAGTCCGATACGGCGTGGAGCGTTCCCATGACCTGCGCTTCGGCAAGCGAGACGGTTGGAAGAAACTGAGTTTGGAGGAGCGTGCGAACGGCCGGCGGCGCGGCATCGAACGGAAAGCCGGAGAGGTCGACGGTGTCGATAAACGTGCGGAGCACCGATGCCTTGCATCGGACGTCGGGGTAGGAATCCAAGCCCTGCGGCAGCCGCCCGATGTAGCGCTCGAAGCGCGCAAAACGCGTCATGACGAGTGAGCGATTCTAACGAAGCACAGCAGGCGTTCGACGGGATTGGCTGTCGGTTGTCGCATTTCAGTACGACTTCGACACCCAGGAACCGGTACTACCGGCCGGCCCGTAAGCAGGGCCGTTCATGATTGAGGGAAAAGGCCGCCCCACGCGCTCTGCGTGCTCGGGCGGGGAAGGCGGATGCCGCTCGGCGAGCCGAGCGGATGGACGGGTGGAGCGAGGCAGTCGTCACTCTACTCGGCGCGCAGCGCCAACGACCGCCCGCCGAGATCGGACCGACATTGCGCCCCCGCCCGAGATCCGCCCGCCTGAGATCCGAGATCCGACCGACATTGACCGCCCGGAGATCCGACCGACGTTGACCGGCCCGCCCGAGATGCGACCGACATTGACCGGCCAGACGACTCTCTCCAGATGCGACCGACATTGACGGCGACGGCGACGGCGACGTCGGGTGCCCGTCGGCGCGGAACGCCGCATCTTCGAGAAATTCCAAGAACCGTCCGAGCTGTGTCGTCGTCGTCGTCGATGGTGGGAATGGAGGGCGGTAGCCGCAACCGCGCTATCGCCTACGCCAGCAAGGCGTCTGACTGGTCCAGGCCACCCCGAAAGCTGGCACGGCCAGATTCAATATCGAAATCTACCGTAAAAAAGCGGACCTCAGTCTGGGCACGCGGCGTGCTGGAGCGCGTGGGATGTCGCGTCCTCGCAGCATCCGCCCAGGAGTTACGTGGTTCATCACTCGCCGCGTCACGCGCCGGCACTATCTCCTGCGACCGGACGAAGACGGCACGACGCAACAGATCTATTGGTACTCCACGGGAGTCATGGCCGCGAAGTTCGGTATGGAGCTTCATGCCGCCCAAATGCTCTCGACGCATCTTCACGAGGTGCTCACGGACGTCAGGGGCGTGTTGCCGGCATTCAAACGTGATCGCAATCGGTTGGTCGCCAATGCGCTCAAGGCTCATCGTGGATGGCCCGAAGAAGTCTTTCAACGCGCGTCTGATAGCTGCGTGGAGCTAAATAGCGCTGAGGCCGTGCTGAAGGAGATCGGATACACGCTTGCCAATGTGGTCGAAGCGGGGCTGGTCGAAGATCCCGATGACTGGCCCGGTGTTACCGTTTCTGTCAACGATATCGGGCAGCGGGTCATCGAAGTCGAGCGACCGTCGGTCTACTTTGACCCCGATAACCCGAATTGGCCTGAGCGCGTCACAATACCGATTACGATGCCGCCGGCGCTGATCGAGGCCTTCGGCGCGCGCGCCAAAGAGGTGCTCGTTTCGTCGGTGCGTGAGGCCATCGCGTCCGCGCGGGCCGCGGCGCGCAGTGCCGGCCGCTTCGTGAAGACGAGCGCCGCAAAGTTGTGCAGGATTCCGTTCACGCGGCGGGCGAACAGCCCAAGCCCCATCGGCGCGCGAAATCCGACGTTCGCAACAGGGGGGAACGCGGAGGCCGCCAAGCGCGCACGCGCCGAGAGGAAGCAGTTTCACGAGCTCTATCGTCGCGCCCTCGACGCGCTCAAGAAGGGCATCGCGGGCGTTTCGTTCCCGCCAGGAACTTGGCGGTGGGCACGAGAGCTTCTGCCTGCCTGGCTCGTCGGCGCCACGGCGATAGGCAGCGAAGCACTAGGATGCCAAGAGAAGGACAATCTGACGTCGGCAGCTTAGTCCAGCGGAGACGTACGCGATCAGTGGCCGCCGCGCCGAGTGCAAAGCGAAGCGATTCCTCCCACCGTGGCTGTACGGTTTCAGCGACGCTCCATCTTGCCGTCAGCGTCGATGTCAGTCACGTCCCGCGCGCAGTCTCAATGTCGGTCGGACATTGAACTCAATGTCAGTCGGATCTCTGGCCGGCCAGTCGCTAGTCTCAATGTCGGTCGGACATTGAACTCAATGTCAGTCGGATCTCTGGCCGGCCAGTCGCTAGTCTCAATGTCGGTCGGACATTGAGCTCAATGTCAGTCGGATCTCTGGCCGGCCAGCCGCAATGTCAGTCGGATCTCTGGCCGGCCAGCCGGGGTCAATGTCAGTCGGATCTCTGGCCGGGATCAATGTCAGTCGGATCTCTGGCCGGCCAGTCGGATCTCTGGCCGGCCAGGCGTGCTCAATCTCAGTCAGATCTCTGGTCAACGTCACGGGCCGGTCGGCCGGCCCATGTCGTCAGGTCTAAGATCTCCGGCCGGTAAGCTCTCTGGGTGACTGCGTTCCCAACGTTCCGAATGTCAGTCAGATCTCGGCGGCGTTAGAGGCGGATGTCGCGTGTCGAGATGACCACGACGTCTTCGCCGCCTTGGAAGACGTAGTTCGTCGGGTTGAGCTCGATGCGTTCGCCGCGTTCGACGCCGACGAGGAGGGCGTCGTGTTCTTTTTTTACGTGCATCAGGAGATCGAGAAACGTCTTGCCGCGCCACTTCGCGGGGACGGTGGCTCGCAAGAAGTGGTTTCCGGCCTTGCGGGTCATCAGCTCGTCGAAGACGCCCATCACGCCACGGGTGATGGCGGATTGCGCTAGCAAAAAGGCGCTCTGCTCGCCGCCGACGACGTAGGCGTTCACCTTGCCCATTTCGAGGTGGTGCGCGTGTTCGCGCCGGTTGATCTCCGCGACGGTGTAGATGCCGGGATTGAGGCGCTCAATCGTCAGTGCGGCGAGCACCGTGCGCGCGTCGACGTCGCGCTCCTTTCGGCCCTTCGAGGAGTCGGCCAGAAGGATGCAGCGCGCCGCGCGCCTCACGCCCGCCTTTTCGAGCGCTTCCAGTTTCGTGAAGTCGTCATTCAGGAACTGCACCCGCGCGCGGACGGCCGGATCCTTCAATTGCGGCAACTCGTTTTCGAATTCCGCGACGACGACGATTGGCTGTCGATCATCCGGATACGCCATGATGTATTCGCGTACGACGATTTCGGCCTTTCGGCTGAAGCCGCACACGATGAGGTGATCGTTCAGGTCTTCCCAGTCGACGCGCAAATCGGGGGCGTGCATGCGATCGGTCACCAGTGCGGAGATCGTTCCGACGACGGTTGCGAAGGTGAAGAGCCCCGTGAGGATCACGAGGAGGGCCACGACGTGGCCGCCGAACGTCTGCGGCGGTCCTGGAATGGGCTCGGTCGCGACGACGGAATAGATGCTGAACCAGAAGGCCTGGCCGAAGGTGCTCAGCGAGGGATTCGAGTCACGCTCCAGGAGCACGAGCGCCGAGCTCGCGAACACGACAGCGAGCAGCACGATGCCCGACGCGAAGAACACCTCGCGGGCGCCTTTGCGAATCACGCTTGGAAACAGGAGCGCTCGGTGCCGCGCGATCTTCAGCAGGCGCATCAGCCGGAAGATGCGGAGCAGGGCGAGCAGGCCGAGCCACTTGGGCCCGAACGACTCCACACCACCACCCGTGAAGGGCGCCCACAGCACCGAGCCGAGCGGCAAGACGCTGATGACGTCCAGCCAGTATTCGCGAAGGAAACTCTTCGTGCTCTTGGCGGCCCAGAGGCGCGCGGCGAGCTCCGCGGCGAAGAGGACGCTGATCCCCTGCACGACGCGGAGCACGCCGACGCTCGGTGCCACCTGCGTGGTCTCGACGACGGTGAGGGCCGCCGAGGTGAGAATGAGCGCGCCGAGAACGGTCTCGAACGCGGGCCGCGCGAAGAATCGCGCGAGCCGGTCCGCGGAGGCGCGCACTCGGTCGGTCATCCGTGGGCGACGGCCTGGGATGCCGGTGCATCACAGCCGAGGCGCGTGAGCAGCGCCCCGACGTCGGGATCACGACCGAGGAACGACTTGTAGAGAACCGCCGGATCGTCCGTGTCGCCCTTCGCCAGGATCTCGCTTCGGAAGCGCCCACCGACCTCGGGGCTCAAGATGCCTTCCTTGCGGAAGCGGCCGAACGCATCGGCCTCGAGCACCTCCGACCATTGATACGAGTAGTAGCCGGCCGCATAGCCGTAGGGCGATCCGAAGAGATGCGAGAAGCCCGCGAGCATCGCGTAGTCCGCGGGCAGCGGCGTCGGCGAGAAGCGCCCGAAGATCTCGCGCGCATGGGCCATCACGTCGCCGTCCTTCGTCGGATCGTAGCTCGTGTGGAGCGACAGGTCCGTCGTGGAGAAGCCGAGCTGGCGCATGAGGGCATTCGCTGCTCGATAGGTGCGCGCGCGAAGCATGCGGTCCTTGATGGCGTCCGGAATCGGAGCGCCAGTCTCGAAGTGGCGAGCGAAGCGGTCGAGCGCTTCCTTCTCCCAGCACCAGTTCTCCATGATCATCGAAGGAAGCTCGACGAAGTCGCTGACCACGCGCGTGCCGGCCAGTGTGCGAATGGGAACCTCGCTCAGCACATGGTGCATCATGTGCCCGAACTCGTGGAACAGCGTCTCCACTTCGCGGTGGTTCAGCAGGGCAGGCTGCCCGGCGGCACGAGGCGGCGTCATGTTCGCAACGACCACGGCGATGTTCTCGAGCTCGTGCTCGGTGCCGGGCAGGCGATCGACCACGCCGCCCATCCACGCGCCGTCACGCTTCGTCTCGCGCGGGAACAGGTCGAAGTAGAACCCACCGAGTCGCTTGCCGGCTGCGTCGCGAACCGACCACGCCGTCACGTCCTCGTGCCAGACCTTGGCCTCGACGTCGCGCTCGATGCGAACGCCGTAGAGGCTCGTGGCGATCTCGAAGAGGCCTTGGGTGACGCGATCGAGCGGGAAATACGGGCGCAGCGTCTCCTCGTCGAAGTCGTAGAGCGCGCGGCGCTGTTTCTCCGCCCAGTACGCGGTGTCCCACGGCTCGAGGGCGCCCGTGTGACCGTTCTTCTTCGCGAAGGCTTCGAGCTCGGCGTTTTCGCGCTCGAAGAACGGCCTCAGTCGATTGCGAAGCATGGTCACGAAGGCGAGGGCCTCCTTGCCGCTCTTGGCCATGCGGTCGTCGGTGACGAGATCGGCGAAGTGCGCGAAGCCGAGCAGCGTCGCCTTCTCTTTTCGCAGTGCGAGCACGTCGCGAATGATCTGCCGGTTGTCGTGCGAGCCGGTCGACGCGCGCGTGACGTGAGCGCGGTAGAGCGTCTCGCGTAGCGAACGGTCGTGGGCGAAGGTCATCACCGGCCCGTAGGAAGGCGCCTGGAGCGTGAGGCGATGACCCGCTTTGCCCTTCTCTTCGGCGCTCTTGCGCGCAGCGCCAATCGCTCCCTCGGGCAATCCTTCGAGGCGCTTCACGTCGTCGACGAGGAGCTCGAAGGCGGCTGTCGCGTCGACCACGTTCTGCGAGAACTTCAACGTGAGCTCGCTGAGCGCCACGTCGATCTCGGCGAGGCGCGCCTTGCCTTTGGCATCGAGCTCAGCGCCGTTGCGGCGGAAGTCGGCGAGGGTCTTCTTCAGATAGCGCGCGTGGCCCGCAGCGAGCGCCTTCGCGTCGTCGGTCTCGGCGTAGTCGCGGAGCGCCTTGTAGAGCGGCTCGGAGAGGAGAATCTTCGTGTAGAAGGAGCTCACCTTCGGCAAGACGGCGTTGTACGCATCACGCAGGTCGTTCGTGCCGAGGACGGACTCGAGGTGGCTGACGAGCCCCGTCGCATAGTCGAGTTCGTTGCTCGCGAGATCCAAAGCACCGAGCGTGTTCGCGTAAGTCCGCTTGTCGTTGTTCGTGCCAATCGCGTCGAGGCGTCGCTGCGCCTCTTCGAGGAGTTGGTCGACCGAAGGTTCGATGTCGGCCGCGCGTACCTCGTCGAACGGGACTGGAACACGGACGGTGAGGAGCGACTTCGATTGCGCCATAGTCGGTCAGCTTACCGCACATCTCGCGCTCGGGGCGGCTCTGGCATAGCTTGCGCTTTGTCCGGCCGAGGAGGCTCTACCCATGCGTCGTTCTGGTTTCGCTCGTCTCGCTCGATTGACCCGATCTTCTCGGTCTCGCTCGCGTGGCGCGCGGAAGCTGACCTCCATGGCGTGCAGAGGCGCCGCTGCCATTGCGCTCGCGGGCGGGGCACTCTTGTGCTTCGCGTGCGGTGGAGCCTCACCGCCTCCGGCTCCCGCACCGACCACGCCTGCGACGGAGACGATGGACGGCGGAGTCGACGCCTCGGCGTCCGCCGCTGCCGTCGATCTCGAGGCGGAGCACAAACAGTTCATCACGAGCTGCGGCAACTCCGCGGTCTCGTCGGCCGACTATTGCGAGTGCGCATGGGGCGAGACGCGCAAGGTCTTCAGCGACGAAGAGCTCTCCGAGAACCGCACCGACGCACGAAAACTCGAGCAAGCGCGCGCCAAGATCTCGTCGTCGTGCGCGAGCAAGCTGCCCGAAGACGCCGTCAAGCAAGGCTTCTTCTCGGGATGCGTTGCCGACAAGCCGGAGATGCAGCCCTACTGCGACTGCTCGTGGAACGAGTACCGCAAGAAGTTCTCCGCGACGGAGCTCGCGAGCGCCGACGTGGTGAGCGACGAGCGCTTCCTCTCGACACGTGCGGACGTGGTCAAAGCATGCAGTGCGAAGATGCCCGAGCAGGTCGCTCGCGACGGCTTCGTCAAAGGCTGCTCGGCGAACGAGCCTCGCGCCGAAGCCTTCTGCGCCTGCGCGTGGAAGGAGCTACGCAAGACGTCGAGCGCTGCGGAGATCGAGGCCGGCACCTTCGACAAGAGGGCCGCTATCTCGAAGGCCGACAAGGCGTGCGGAAAGCTCAAGCCCTCGATGAAGCCCGGTACGGCCACGCCGCCCGCAGGAGCGCCCGGAACGAGCGGCGCGCAGAGCAAGTGACACGCCCCCACCCCAACTCGTGACTTCCAGCGCGTGACGCGTCAGGTCTGGTCGGCGTAGGTCATCACGAGGTACATCACGCACTCGGCCTTCCCGACGTTCACGTAGGCATGCGGAACGTCGGCTTCGAAGACGATGGCGTCGCCCGTCTCGAGGCGGTGCGTCTCGCGGTTGACCACGAGCTCGACCTCTCCTTCGGAGACGACGAGATTCTCGACGGTACCCGGCGCATGCGCGTCGGCCGTCTCCTTCTCGTTCGCAGCGAGACGAAGCTCGTAGAACTCGGCACGCCTCGGCCCGTCGAACGGGAAGAGCGCACGGGAGCTGAAGTGCCCGCCATGGCTCGTGAGGACCTTCGCGGCGGCTTTGCGAAGAATGGTGGTGCCGCCGGCTTCGCGCGCCTGGATGAGCGTCGCAAACGTCACGTCGAGCGCACGCGCGATCTTCCAGAGGACATTGATCGTAGGCGCGCTCTGCCCGAGCTCGATCTGCCCGAGCATGGCGCGGCTGACGCCGGAGCGTTGAGCCAGCTTTTCGAGCGAGAGCCCTCGTCGCATCCGTAGCCGGCGCAGGTTGGCGCCGACCACGGGCGCGAGGTCTTGCGGTGCCTCCTCCGTCCCCGAGGACGAGTAGGTCCAGTCCTCCGCGCCGATCGGCGCAGGCGGCGGTTCGGAGGCGGCACGCGCCTCGGCTTTCTTCGAGCTCTCGCGAACGGACTTCACGGCACCTTCATTCAGGCAATTCAGGGCATAACCGGCGCCCAGACAGGCACCCAACATACCCAGACCGGCACGAACATCGGGCTCTGCATCATCGGCATGGCGCCCGAGGTCTCCTGCGTCGGGCGCACCTTGCGCTGACGGAAAGCTTCGAGGTCGATGACGTTGGCAGCTGCGGAGCGCGAGTCGATGGCCGTGTTGCGCATGGGGTTGTTACCTCCCGGAACTGTCGGGTTCCCAGAATATCCGCTTTAGCGGATGCTCTGTCAAGGTGGACGCCAGTCCGTTTTGACGGATGGCGACGGCCAGTGACCGGCGGTCGCACAAAGCTCTACTTTTTCATGCACTTTTCCCATTGGCTCGGCGTGACCGCGGCCATGGCGCAGTTGTACTTCGAGCGGGGGACCTCCTCCTTGGCGCAGGGATCGCCCTTCTTCTGAGCCGCTTCGCTGAGCGCTTGCTGCTTGAGCATCGCCAGCATTTCCGGCGGAACGCTGTCGAAACGCGTGTCGGTGTTGAGCGTCAGCTCGATGTAGCGGTCGAAGAGCTTCGAGCACTCCTGGCGAGAGACCTTGCCCGTCGCCTTTTGGGCCGGCGCCTCTCCGCTCGATTGGACGGGCGTCGTGTAGGGCTCGGAGGGATCGACGCGAGCGTCCTCCGTGTTGGCCTTCTTGTCGCCGTTGAGCCGCGTCTCCGACGCCGAGTTGGCCGGGACCTCCTCGGCGTGGTGGGAGGACTTCGGCTCGGGCGACGACCCGCACGCGAAGGTCGTCATCGCCAGGACGAAGCCGAGAAATCCGGAGACCGAACGAAAAGTTGCCGAGCAGATCACGAGGCTCAGCCTACCGCCAAGCGTGAAGCTCGTGCGAGCCTTCAAGCGGTCGAGCTTGAGTCCCGTTCAGGGGCGTTCAGGGGAGTGAGGAGCGGGTCGGGCACTCGCCGTCGCCCTGGAAGTCGCCGAAGGTTCGGACCTGGCTGTCGACGTAGTCGAACACGGAGATCTTTCCGTCGCCGTCCTGGTCGCGAATGCCGGTCAAGTCGTAGGGCGGCTGCGGGAGTGCCACGGCCACGTTGCAGCTCCGGATCTCGTCGAGCGTGAGGTTCTGGTCCTGATCGACGTCGCAGGTGTCGAGCCACTGCGCGAGGCGCTTCGTGATCTCGACACCCTGGGTGACGTTGTCGAAGAACTGGTGGTCGCCGTGGAGCGTGGGCTTGACCTGCACGGTGCCGCCCTTCGGAACGGCGAAGCCCGTGATGCCGTCGGGGCTCGCGCAGTCGTCGAACGACGTTCCCGCGCGGAAGCCCCAGGCGAAGGCGATGTTCTTGCCGTCCTTCTCTCCGTGGCCCTCGAAGTAGACCGACCACCCGTTCGCGACCATCAGGTCGACGTCGGCTTGCTTCGTGGGGGGCATCGCCCTGACGCCCGGCCTCGCGTTCGCCACGTCGTAGCCGAACTTGTCCCAACGGACGGCATCGACGTCGTCGAACTCGGTCGTGACGTAGCCGCTCGTCGGCGCGTTCCTCAGGTCGAGCACCCAGAGCGTCGGATCCGCGAGCGTGGCGTTCGTGTCCGTGCGGCGCGCGCGGAAATTCCCGATGGTGACGAGATAGCGGTCGTAGGTGATCGTCCAGCCGTCCTGCACGTTCTCGGGATCGGTGCCCGGCTCGAGCCCTTCGGTGATGCTGTCTTCGGGGACCACGAAGATCTGCACGGTGCCCTTGCCGCTGACGGCGCTACCGCCGTCGTTCGTGCACGCGCTGACGCTCACGACGGACGTGAGAAGGGCGCCGCAAACGAGGTGCATCCAACGCATCGACGCCTCCTAGAGCGACACCCAGCGGAACTGGATGGGCGCGAGGTTCTTGATTCCGACGAGGAGCGCACCATGTTCGACGGTGCCCGGCTCGATCACGTAGTTCGTAGCGCCCGTCTGGGCGAGCTCGGCGGCGATGGCGTCGAAGTCGAGCTGGCGCATCCACGCGGCGGCGTCGAAGTGCACTTCGAGCCGGTACGCCCCGGAGGTCACGGTCGCCTCGGCAGGGGCCGTCGCCACTGCGTTCTGGCCCTGGTATTGTGGGACCACGTCGACGTCGGCCGTGAACGTGAACGAGCTCGTCGGGCTCGTGGCCATGCCTTCGATGCGCATCGAGTGGCCCGACGGCGTCGCCTCGGCGGGCGTGGGGGCGGTCTGCGTATCGAACCACGAAATGCCTAGGTCGTAGGATGCGCTCTGGATGGGGCCGGTCAGTCCGTGCACGCGCCCTATGCCGGCAGGAGCGAACGCGAGCCCGTTCACGGTGGTCACGTCGCGAACCTCGGCGACGGCGCTCTTGCAGAGCGTCGACGAGCCCGACGCCGACGCACAGAAGTAGAACGGGCCGAGAGCGACGTCCGCGCGGGTGAGCTTCACCGTCCATGCGCCGATCGATGCGCTGCCGTTACCATCGGGAACGGCGACGGCGTCGTAGTCGACGAACGATTGAGGCGACTCGAGGCAAGCGGCTGCGCCGAGCAGGAGCGATGCGCCGAGGAGAAGGCGAAGGGGGCTCACAGGTACACCGTCAGGCTCGCGAGCAGCGTTCGTGGCGCGCCGGCCGTGATGTGACGCTCCGGCACGCGCGAAGGGGTGGGTTGCGTGAGCCAGTTCGAGACGAAGGCGAACTCCGTGTCGGCGTAGCGTGCGTCGAGCAAGTTGTACGCGTCGATGCTGAACTCGAGGAAGTCGCGCCGAACGCCGAAGCTCGCATCGAGCAAGAAGACGGCGGGCGAGGTCTGGCTGTAGGGCAGCGGGCGAGGGGAGAGGTACGTCGTCGCGTAGCCTGCTCTCCACTCGAGCGGCTTGCCGGCGATCTCGCCGAACTTCTGGTGGAAGCCCACGTCGGAGCGGAGGAGGAGCGGCGGTACGTAGGGCAACGACTGCCCGGAGACGAAGGCCGGCGTGGGGTTCTCCGGCGTCGGAACGGGCGGCGAATCGAGCGTGGCGTGCACGTACGTGGCGCTCGCGGCGAGGTCGAGGAACGGCACCGGACTCGCCACGAAGTAACCGACGAGACCGCGGCGCGTCGTGGGACCGATGCGCTCGAGCCGTGCCTGCCCGGGATCGAACACGAGATCGTACGAGAGGTCGGTTTGGTACGCGGCCGCGCTGAAGGAGATGCGGTCGCTGTCACGAATCGTCGCGCCGAGCTCGTAACTGCGCACCTTCGCGAAGGGCGCTTGCTCACCCTCCTCGAGCTGCCTCGCCTGCGGCGAGCGGTAGCCCTCGCCGTACGAAGCCGACAGGCGAAGCCAGCGCGTGGGGGTTCCCTCGAGCGTCGCGCGCGGCCCGAACGCGATGCCGCTCGCGGTGCGGCGGAAGCCTTGGATGTGCGTCTTCTTCGAGAAGGCCGGGATGAAGTTTCCGAGCTTGTCGTTGACGTCGAAGAAGAGGAGATCGCCGCGCGCGCCGCCGCGAAGGCGAACGTAACGCGTAGCGGCGATCGAGACGTCGCCGTAGGCGCCCACGTCGGTCTGCTTCACGTCGGCGTCGTCGCGCTGATCCCACGTCTCGTTCTGCGGAGCCTTGAGGAGGTTCTGCGCCTGCGAGATGCGGTTCGTTTTGACGTCGGCGCCGAGCTCGTACTGCACGCCGAGCCAGCGCGTAGGCTTGAAGTGCTCGCTGCGGTAGCGCGCGCCTCCGCCCAGTCCGAGGTCGTCGTTCGATTGCTCGACGAGATCGCCGCGGCCAACCCAGGTGGGCTCGACGCGTGAGCGCTCGGTGTATCCGGTGAAATTCGTACGGCTTCGGAAGCTCGCGAGATAGATCCACGCGTTGGCTTCGAGGCGGCCGCCGCCCTCCATCGGGCGCTCGAGCGAGACGGCGAGCTGCGTGCGCGAGGTACCGGCGGATTGCGCGCGCGCCGAGGGATCGTGATAGGCGTCGTAGAAGCCGACGCGCCCGGCGTCGATGTCGTCGCGTCGCAGCACGCCCGCGATGTTCGCGCGTGCCGCGTAGGCGCCGAGGTGGATCAGCGCGGTCACGTTCGACGGGAGCGAGAGCTTGTATTGTCCGAGAACGCCGCCCGACGTTGCCCCGCGAGTCCCGTCGCCGAAGCCGTCGGTCGTGCGGAAGGTCGCGGCGCCGAACGTCTCTTGCGCTTGACCTTCGGGCGCCCAGAGCGCCATCAGGCGTTTGGTGTTGAACGAGCCGTACGAGAGCTTCACGCGCGAACGCCGCTCTTCGACGGCGAGGTCGTAGTCCACGCTGCCCGCGACGGCGAAATCGCCCTGGCGCGGATCGTAGACGCCTTCCACCACGCGGATCGAACGCACCGTCTCGGGGATGACGAGGTTCAGGTCGGCATAGCCCTGGCCGTGGATGTGCGAGGGCTGATTCATCGGCACGCCGCCGACGTGGAACTCGACGTCCTGCCCGTGCTCCGCATCGAACCCGCGGAGGAAGATGCGCTGCGCGACCGCTTCGCCTTCAGGATGCGCGACGTAGACGCCGGGCGCGCTCGCCAGCATGTCCGCGCCCGAGGCGTGAGGCGCGGCGGCCAGCGTCGTGCGCGAGAGGCGGAAGTCCGACGTCCCTCGGCTCGGAGGATTCGGACGGCCGGTCACCTGCACTTCGGCGAGGCCAGGTGGAGCGGCAGGAGCCGGCTCGGGGGCGGCGCTCACGACGTGCGCCGGGACCTCCGGTTCGGGGCCCGGCGGCGGCGTCACGAGCTCGGGCGGCGGCGCGGGCGGTGCAAAGTGGAAGGGAACCCGGATGCGGCTCGCGACGGGCTTGCCGCCCTTGGTGGCAGGCACGAACGTCCACTGCCGCGCTGCAACGACCGCGGCCTCGTCGAGGTCGCGCCCGCCGGATTCGACGACGTCGACTTTCGAAACGTGGCCGTCCGCGTCGACCGTGACCGCGAGGACCACGTCGCCATGGGCACGCGTGGCGAGGGCCGAACGCGGGTACTCGGCGTCGACGTGGGTGACGACCGAGGGCGGCGTGACCTCCTCGGGCGCCGGCGCTTGCGCGCTCGCCTCGCGCGTGGCGAGCGTCGAGGCGCCAACGAGGGCGAGGATCAGCGCGAAGGTTCTCGAAGACGAATGCGAAGGCATGGGGACGGCCAGAGCCTGACGAGCCTCACGCCTGCACGGTTCATCGAATGACCAAGTGATGCAGTAATGAGACTGAGTTGCAAGAAGGCTCTTAGTCGAGCGGCCACTCCGGTCAAGCGGGTTCCGTGCGTGGACGTCGTTTCCGAACCGAGGGCGGCGCGCGTGATAGTGTCCGCCCACTCGCCGCGAGCTCTCGTCATGCGCCTTGTGATCGACACCAACGTCATCGTCTCCGCCCTGCTGAAGGCGGGAAGCGTCCCGGACCGCATGCTCTCGGCGGCCTGGGAACGCGGTGCGGTCGTGCTCTACGACGCGCGCATCCTCGTCGAGTACCGCGACGTCGTCACGCGACCGAAGTTCCGCGCCATCGATCGCGCGCGTATCGACGTGCTCTTCGCGATGCTCGCGGCGCACGGGCAGCTGCTCGGAGCCGTCCCCCCTTGGTCCGGCACGATGACCGACGACGACGACCGCGTCTTCGTCGAGGTCGCGCTCGCCGGGAAGGCGGACGTGCTCGTGACTGGAAATTTACGAGATTTCCCGATCGACCTCGGCTTCGACGTCGAGCCCCCCGCGATGGTGCTCGCACGCCTCGGCTGAGCCGTTCGGTCGAGTCACTGCCGCGTGACGATGTCCCGCACGAAATCGTCGAACGCCGTCTTCATCGGCAGGTCGAAATCGAGCACGGCCCGCCGGCGCGTCGAGATTACCTCGGCGCCCGTTCGCGGATCGCTTCCGATGTGGGGCTCTTCCTTCCAGTAAATCCCGATACCGCGCTTCTCCCAGGCGGGAACGTCGTTGAAGTTGATCCCGGCGCGGAACAGCAGCTCGTTGCGGTCGGCCACGGAGACGCCTTTCAACTTCTGCGTCGCCGCGTTGTCGTCGAGGCCCTGCCGGCGCAAGAGCCAGTACGAGTGCCCGTTGAGAGCGTTGCGGTGCGCATCTTCGTAACGCCAGCGAAAGTAGTCGATCACGGTCTCGACGTCGGGCAGCTGCGAGATGCGCGCATCGAAGGCCGCGACCCTTCCAAGCGACAGGGAGAACTTCGCGCTCGCCTCGCCCGCCAGCACCGAATGGAGCTTGCGCAGCTTCCGTCCGAAGAGGGACTCGTCGCGGCGCAACAAGAGGGACATCTCGTCACTCTGCGTGTAGCCGAACAGCACGGAAAAGCCCGTCGACGAGAAGAGGTGTTCGAGCGTCGCCACCATGCAGTCACGAAAGCGCACGTCGTAGGGCGCCTCGAAGTTCTCGGTCACGCGCGTGAGCTGCGAGAACGAGCGGCCGTCGATGCGAGCGACCATGTGCAGGCCGGGCAGCACGCAGTGATCGTGAGCCGTTTCGTAGACGCGCATCCGGCGGTCGAGCTGTTCGAACTTCATGACGCGGCCCCATTATCGTCGGCAGGGGGCTGCGCGTCGATCAGAGCCGATGGTGAGCTCGCCCGCGCGCGAGCTCTTGCGAAGACTTGGCGGGCTCAGGCCGCGCGTTCGGTACCGGAGACGATGCGAGGCGTGGGGAGACGCTCGATCCGCATGAACGTCCCCTCGGGAAGCTCGGTCCAGGGCTCGTCGGTGATCTTCTCGGACGCGACGAAGACGGCATGGCGCTGTGGCGTCCACTTGGTCACGACATCGGTGCCCGGGGCTACCGAGCGGCGCTCACGCACGGGATCGCTCGGCGTCAGCTCGAGGAGGAAGAGCGAACGTCCGCAGCGATGGGCGAAGCACGTCACGCCGTCGGACAGCAGGAAGTTGAAGGCGCCGATGCGTGCTTCACGTAGCTCTGCCGTGACCGCGGCAATGGTCTCCGTCGCCGCTTGGCGCGACGCCTCGCCGTCGAGACGCGAAAGGCCGCGCTCGTCGAGGCGCGTCAGCAAATAGGCGAACAGGAGCTCGCTGTCGGTCTGTCCGGCGATCTCCGCGAGCCGCCCGGCCGACGAGCGCTCGCGCAGATAGTCCGTCGCCTGCACCGTGCCATTGTGCGCGAACACCCAGCCGTCACGCGAGAACGGATGGGTGTTCTCGAGCAGCGTCGGGCCGACCGTCTTCTGGCGGATGTGTGCGACGAGGACGTGCCCGCGGCTGCGCGCGGCGATCTCGTGAAAGCGAACGTCTTCACCCGCGCGCTCGGTCCCCTTGTACAGGTCCCAGCTGCCGCTGCTGGCCGCGGCCTCCGGGTCATGGATGGCGATTCCCCATCCATCGGGGTGCTCACGCGAAAGCGTGGCGAGGCAACGAGGGGCCTGGGTGAGGACGAGGCCGAATTCCGTGGGTTCCGACGCGACGATCCCGAGAAGGCGACACATGGCACCGAGTAGAACGGCAGGTGGAGAGGCCGTCTTCCACCAGTATGGTCCTTCCTCGGAACAGAATCGACTTTTCCGAGTGATGTGGCCACGATGTGGCGCATCGTGCGCAATCGGTTACACTGCCGCACGTCGTCAGGCTGAACGTCCCCGCGGAGGCAGGTCCCATGCGTCGAAGCGTTCGCAGTCTCGTGATCCCTTCCTTCGTGATCGCAGCGGCCGCGGCGGCCTGTTCGAGCAGCAACGCGAACAACGGTTTCGATCCCGATCCCAACGCCCCCGCCGGCAGCGAGAACGGCTTCGGAAACGGCAGCGGTGATGGCGGCACCAAGCCCTGCTCGCCGAACCCCGCGAACTTCGACATCCCGGGCAACGGTTGCGACGACGACGGCGACGGCAACGTCGACAACCCGCCAACGTGCGACAGCTCGCTGTCGCCGAACGGAACCGCCGAGGACTTCGCGCGCGCGCTCGGCATCTGCACGAAGGCGAGCGAGAAGGGCTACGGCCTCGTCTCGGCGAAGTTCACGCGCGGCTACACCTCGAATCAGAACGCCATCGCGGAGCAGCACGGCATCCTTCCGAAGTTCGGCAACGTCATCAAGCCGCGCGAAGGAGCGAGCCTTGGTGTTCTCAGCACCGGCTACGCACAGGAATACGACGGCAGCAGCGGCAAGGCCTTCGGCGGTGAGGAGTACAACCCCTCCCGCCGGGACGTCATCCAGAACGGCAAGGACTGGGGTACCGAAGGCGCCGTCCCGCCGGGATTCCCCAAGGCGGCAGCGGGCTGCGAGCAGTCCAACAAGACGCGCGATGTCGTTACGGTGAAGCTCGAACTCAAGGCGCCGCCGAACGTGAGCGGCATCCAGTTCGACTTCAACTTCTACTCCGGCGAGTGGCCCGCCTACATCTGTTCGCCCTTCAACGACGGCTTCATCGCCTACCTCGTCGCGAAGGGCTTCAACGGCGGCGCGGCAGACAACATTTCGTTCGACAAGAACAACAATCCGGTCAGCGTGAACAACGGCTTCTTCGACCGCTGCACGCCGAACGTCGACACGGGCTGCGCGAAGGATCTCAACACGGGAAAGAGGCTCGCGAAGCCCGGCACCTCGGAATGCCCCGGCGGAACCGCCGAGCTCGAAGGCACCGGATTCGGCCTGGAAGGCAACTGGTGCGCGGCCTACTCCTTCGACCGGCTCTCGGGCAACATCACCAGCCCCGGGAAGAAGAGCGTCAACGGTGGTGCCACGGGTTGGCTCACGTCGAAGGCGCCCGTCCAGGCCGGCGAGACGTTCACCATCGAGTTCATGATCTGGGACACCGGCGACGGCATCCTCGACTCGACCGTCTTGCTCGACGACTTCACGTGGGCCGAAGGCGCCGTGCAGACGTCGACCGAGCGCCCGCGCTGACGCTCATTTTTTGAATCGTACCTCGGCGCGTGCTTCGCGGATGTTCGCGAGCACGCGCACGGCCGCGTCGAGCGCAACGGACGACGGCTCGAACCGCCATTGCAGCGATGCGGTGCGTGCGCGAGGGTCGATCTCGAGCGTCGGCACGTCGAAGCGCGCGAGCGTCATCAGCAAAGTGCGGATGCTCGGAACGAGCAGGCGCGTCACCGTCTCCTTCGCGGCCTGAATGAGGAAGAGGCCGTCGAACGACGGCTCGCCGACCTCGACCTCGTGCTTGAGGCCGATCGCCTTGCCAAACGAGAGCGCGAGCGTTTCGTGTCTCACGACGAGCTTGGGCATGGCGCGCGGCACGCTCGTCATCAGCCACATGCCGACTTCGATGATCTGGCCTTTCCCATTCGTGTGGGCCGTTGCGCGGAGCGTGAAGGGGGCTCCTCGGTCATGGAAGCGCGCAAGGCAGGAGCGCCGGTTGTCGGTGATGATGTCCGCCGTGCGATCGCGTTCGCGCACGGTCGTGGTGAAGCTGCGGACGAGCTCGCTCATCTCTTCATCCGTCGGGAGGTAGAGCGTCCACGAGTCGCGACCCGAAGGTGGATCCGGAACCTCGTCCGGAAGGGCACACCACTCGGCCTCGACGGCGGGCAGCTGCCGGATGAGGCGCTCGAGCTCCTCGAGATAGTTTGCGAGGAGCTGCTCGGCGCGGGCGAGCTGCTCGAACTCGAAGCTCGCAGGCGATGCGCTCTCCGCGTAGACGATCTCCAACGCCTCGCGCATCGCCCCGAGTTCGCCGCGCACGTTCGGCTCGAGGCTCTCCCAAAAATCCTCGGTGACCTCGGCCTCACGCTCACGCACCCGGACGGAGAGCTCGGCGAGCCTCGCCCGAATGCCGACCCACGCGTCGCGGTACAGATCCGCGGTCATCCCCCCTTCAATGTGACGACCGAACCGGACCCCGCGCAAGTCGGGTTCGGATCAACTCTCCAGCGGCAGGCTCTTACCCTTCCACTCACGGATGCCGCCGGCCATGGACGACACGTTCGTGTAGCCCATGCGACCTAGCGTTTCCGCTGCGATCGCCGAGCGAAAACCGCCGCCGCAGTAGAGAACGATCTCCGTCGACGTATCCGGGTACGCCTTTTCGATGTCGCGTTCGATGACACCTTTGCCGAGGTGGCGCGCACCCTTGATGCGACCGGCGGCGAACTCGCTTTCCTCCCGCACGTCGACGAGGGCGAACGGATCACCCTTGGCGAGGCGGGCTGCGATCTCGTCGGTCGTGACCTCTTTCACGTTGGCTCGAATCTCGTCGCACAGCTTGAGAAAGCGCGGGGAGTGGTCCATGGGCCGTCTTTACCCCAATTGCAGTTCTGCGGGGAGCGGGGTACGCCTGGCTGACCATGTCCCTCGACCCCGCGCTGCGTCAGAGGATCCTCAGCGACTTTCCTGCCGACTTTCTCTCGGAGGAGCCTTCGGAGCTCACCGAATACGGTCGCGATTGGACCCGCGTGCTTGCGCCTGCCCCGAGCGCGATCGCGTTTCCTCGGAACGTCGACGAAGTGTCGCGCCTTCTCGTGCTCTGCAACGAGTCGCGCGTCTCGGTCGTGCCCTCCGGCGGTCGTACGGGCCTGGCCGCAGGGGCTGTCGCCGCGAACGGTGAGGTCGTCCTTTCGCTCTCGCGCATGCGCAAGATGGACGAGGTCGATCGGCTCGGCGCGACCGTCCGCGTGGAAGCCGGTGCGATTACCGAAGCCGTGCACGAACACTGCGCGCCTCACGGCCTGACCTGGCCGGTGGACTTCGCGTCGAAAGGTTCGAGCACGGTCGGCGGCAACATCGCCACCAACGCCGGCGGCGTGAAAGTGATTCGCTATGGCCTCACGCGCCAGTGGGTGCTCGGCCTCGAAGTGGTGCTCGCATCGGGAGAGCGCCTCGAGATCGGCGGCGCGCTCGAGAAGAACAACACGGGCCTCGACCTTCGCCAGCTGTTCATCGGAAGCGAAGGGACGCTCGGCATCGTCACCGCCGCCACGCTGAAGCTGACGCGCCTCCCGGGAGCCACGCAGGTCATGCTCTTCGGTGTGCCCGACGTCGCGTCCGTCCTCCGCTTGTTCCGCGAGGCGCGCACAGGTCCGTTCACACTGGCGGCGTACGAGTTCTTTTCGCAGAAGTGCCTCGATCGCGTGCTCTCCCACCGCAAGCTTCGAGCGCCGCTCGGGCAGGCGTGCGAGTACTACGTGCTCGTCGAAGTCGAAGGCGAGGGACACGCGGAGTCCGACGGCGCGCGCCTCTTCGAGCGCATCGAGCCGTGGGTCTCGCACGTGTTCGAGTCCGGCTTTGCCGTCGACGGCACGCTCGCGCAGCACGGCTCGCAGGCACGCGAGCTCTGGGCGCTGCGCGAAGGTATCAGCGAGAGCCTCAGCGCGACCGGGCTCCCGCACAAGAACGACGTGGCGCTTCCCATCGCCGGTCTCGACCCGTTCTGTGCCGAGCTCGACGACGTGTTCGAGCAGCGTTACCCGGGGTGGGAGATCTGTCTGTTCGGCCACGTGGGCGATGGCAATCTCCACATCAACGTGATGAAGCCCGAGACGATGGACCGCGCCGCGTTCTTCACGAGCACCAAGGAGGCCGATCGCGATCTGTTCGCGCTCGTGCAGCGCCACCAGGGGAGTATCTCGGCGGAGCACGGCATCGGGCTCCTCAAGAAGCCGTTCCTCTCCTACTCGCGAAGCCCCGCCGAGATCGCGGTCATGCGCAGCGTGAAGCACGCGCTCGATCCGAACGGGATCCTCAATCCCGGCAAGATCCTCGACCTCTGACGTCGTCGGGGGGCCCCGAGCTCGAGCATTCGGAGACTGGCGAAGGGCAGGCAGGGGTGTACGCTTGGCACGTGCTCGCGCGGGTCTGTCTCGTCGGCGTGCTTTCCGTCGTCGGCATCCTTTGCGTGGGCGCCTGTTCGGACGACGAGGTCACGCTTCCGGTCGCCACCGCTCCCGCGTCGCGCCATGCCGCGCTGCGCGATGAGCTTGCTGCCGATGCCCACGGGTTCTCGTTTCGCGACGGCGACTGGCTCGAAGATCTCGGTGACGCACCGTTCTTCGGCCTCGCCACCCTCGCGCGACGTCAGGCGGCAGGCACGCTCGACGACGACGAACGCGCCCGGCTCGACGCATCGCTCGCGCGCGCGCGGCTCCTCGTCGAACAGGGCTTTCTCGACGGCGATCTTCAGGAGAAGGTCATGGCCGCGCTCGGGCTCATCGAGCATGTCTCTGCCTCCGGCGATCGCTCCGACGTCGCCCGCATCGACGACTTCCTCGATCGCTTGAACGGCATCGTCTCCGCGCTCGGCGACTACCTCGACGTCCCCGACCAGAGCTGGGCGGTCAAGACCTACGGGCCAACCGCGGTGACCGCCCTCGTTGCGCTCGTGCACGCGCAATACGCGCTCTACGTCGGCGGCGACCGCGGAGACGAGCGGCGCGATCGCGCCAAGGCCCTCGACCGGTCGATCATCGACCACGCCTTCGCCGAGATCTCCGACGCGCCGAGCGCCCGCGTCGTTCGCGCCTATGCCTCGGGGCCGGACGACGCAGCGCTCGATCTCTATCCGAACGTGGCGATGCTCATGCTGAAGGCGCGCCTCTTCCGGCTCACGAAGGACGAGGGCTACCGCGTCGAGGCGCGGGCGATCTACGCCGCGATTCAGCCGCTCAAGACGAGCGACGTGCCGGCTCGCTACGCCTCACCCTACGCCGCCACGGGGCTCGGTGTCGGCCCGCACGACGTGGCCACGCTCTCCAGTCAGAACTACCTCGCGCTCGCGCTGCTGCTGCTCTTCGAGATCACGGGCGAGCAGCGCTTCGTCGACGAGGCCGACCGCGTCTTCGATGCTCTCGAAGCGATGCGCGGCCCCTGGTGCCTCGCGCAAGTCCACACCGAAGCGTGCACGCCTCCATGTGCGTCGGGGAGCGCTTGCGTGGTGAGCGAGTGCACGCCGGACCATTGCGCGAGCGGGCTTCTGCATCACGTGGTGCAGGGGCGTCTTGCCGAGCCTTCGGACGGAACCTTCTTCTGCTCGGGGTGCAATTTGCAGACGGCGTACGCGCTCGGCTATCGCCGCATGCTCTCGGCCGAAGTCTGGTAGTCGCTTGTCAGCGGGTCCGGAAGCACCGTCAAGATCGGGCGCGAGACCTCGAGCGACGAAGGAAAGAGCGAGAGCTGTTCGGGATCGGCGAAGATGGTCGCGAACTGTTCGGGCGTGAGTGCGCGCGCGAGCCGGGCAGCGAACGTGTCGTGGAGCAGCCTCACGTACTCTTCGACGTCGTAGTCGCGCGGATCGTGCGATTCCTTTTCGTCGGCCCCCTCTTCGGGCTCGGCGATGAGACCCGCGCGCCCGCCCATCGCTCGGTACACCCGAGCGCGCTGACCGACGCGCCAGCGCTCGAGCCCGTTGCCGAGCATGGCCTCGTAAGGAAGCTCTCTCCGCTGGGCGCGTGTGGCCTGGTATTCCTCGGGCGTCTTCGTGAGGCGCACGCGTGAAGAGACGTCGATGGTGGCGACGGCGCGCGCTCGCAAGGCCAGCACCGTGGAGACGTAGGCTTCGCGCACGGCCGGAAGGTTCTCGACGAGCAGCGCGGCGATCGCTCGACGGAGGAAGTCTTCGCCGAAGGGCTCGGCGCGACTCGAGCGGAACGCCACGCCGCGGAGCACGAGCGGCTGATCGCCGTAGGGCAACAGCGCATAGTTTTTCGGCTCGTGCGAGAGCATCGCCGAGTAGCGGCCCTCGAACTCGAGCTGGACACGAGGCGGGAGCAGCGATGCGACCTCGCCGACGACCTGTCGCTCGTCCGCTTCGGTCCAGTTTTCGGACACGGAGAAGTAGACACCGTCGGTGTCGGCTTCGAGCAGCGTGACGCCGCGATGCGCGAGCTCGCGACACATGAGCGAGAGCACTTCGCGCCCCTGGCGCGTGACCTCGTTGGCCGCATCCACGTCGGCGAAGCGCGTGAGTCCTATCGCGCCGAGATAGCCATAGGCCGAGTTGACGACGATCTTCATCGCCGCCGAGATCGCTTCGTTCGTGTAGCGCTCCGCCGAGCCTTTGGGGGCCGTCTTGGCCTTGGCTTTGGCGGCGAGCCGCTGATCGACGAGGCGCTCGACCAGGGCGAGCATCACCCCGAGGCGATCACGCCCGGGCCCGATGCGGTACTGGCACATCAACGACGGATAAAGGCTCGCGACGTCCGCTTTGACGATGCGCTTGGCGACGCCGGTCGCGAAGAGATGCAAGGCGGCACCGGTGTGCTCGATTCCTTCGCTGCGTGAGTGGGCAGGCAGCGCCGCACCTTCGCGCAGGTACGCGCGAATCAGCAGCGGGTCGATGACGCCCGTGGCAGCGCCGGCATCGGCGAGGCGTTCGTACCGACGTGGAGCCATGCGTGCGAGCGCGAAGGCTGCGCCGCCAAGCAGTCGTGCGACGCCTGCCGCTTCGGTGACGTCGTCCCCTGCGTAGCGACGAACGCGATCGGGATCGCGGAGGAACGTCTCGTAGATGCGCGAGCCGGGCACGTATTCGCGGTCGGGGCTGGCCAGTCCGAGATGCCGTGCAACCGCCTTGAGGCCGTGACCCGGCAGATCCCGCGCAGAGAAGTCGTGGCGGCGAACCGCGTCGAGCGTGTCGATGAGCTCACGCCCCGGCATGGTGTAACGCTGCTTGCGCGCGATCTCTGCGGGCGTGCCGTCAGTGGCTCCGACCTGCGATCCGCGCGACGCCGGTCGTTTGCGCAGGCCCGGGCCGCCCGTACGTGCGAGGGTGACCGGAACGCCGAGCTGCTCGGCGCGACGTGCGATGAACGGCAGGTCGAAGCCGTGGAGGTTGTGATTCTCGATGACGTCGGGATCGAGCTCCTGCACGCGCGCCATCATGCGGTGGAGGAGGTCAGCCTCGTCCTCGTCGTCGTCGCCGTAGGCCTCGAGGGCCTCGGTGGCGCCGTCCGGACCGCGGAGCGCCACGAGGAAGATGCGGTCATGCTCGGGATCGAGCCCCGTGGTTTCGAGGTCGAGCTGCGCACGCCGCAGGTCGTCGAAGGCGAGGTCGCGGAAATACGTGCGCCCGGTTGCCATCAAGTACTGCTCCTCGGGCGGCAGTACGAGGACGTCGTCCGACGAGAGCTCGCGGAGGTGGCCCACGCGTCGTCCGAGGCGCCGCGATGCGCCGCGAAGGACGGCGTCGGCGAGGGCTCGACCGTCGCGGGCGCGCACCAGGAATCGCAGCTCTCCGGGGCCGGACAGCTCCTTGTAGGTAACGTGATCGTGCAAGGCCGCTTCGTGCGCGGGTTTGAGGCGCGAGCCGAGGTGCCGGAGATCTTCGAGCGACGAGAGCAGGATCCACGGACGGAACCGCACATCCTCGCGGACGAGCTCGTGTGTCTCGGGCAGCCGCCGCCACACCCACGCGCGGCCATCGAGCTCCGCCCAGACCGACACGATGCCTGGCGTGGGATCCCAGCCCCACAGCCATTGGTCTTGGGAGCGCGACGCCATCTCCGATGGCGTTCCTAGCGCATCTGGATGCTCAGGGGCAGGGGACGAACGACCAGCTGACGTTCACGCGACCCGCGCTGAGCGGCGCGATCTTCTTGAACGCGGTCATGCTGAGGTCGAGGTCGCCCGAGCTGCAGCCCGGGCACAGGTCGACGATTCGCACCGTGACCTCGCCGTTTGGGCCCTTCACATGGATGCACTGGCCGCAGATACTCTTCGAGTACTGCGCCTTGTTCATCGCGACCACGTAGTAGTCGGTGGACGCGGGAAACCCGCACGCGCCCGTGCCGTTCGCGTCGTAGTACGTGGCCTGCCCGCTGTACGTGGTCGCGGGGGGGGCCGAGTCGGTGTCGGCGTCCTTGGTGGAGGTCGACCCGTCCGGTTTCGACGAAGCGTCGCCCGCATCCTTGCTCGTCTTGCCGGCGTCCGGCGTGTCTTGTTCGGTCTCTTGCGTCTCCGAGGTTTCGGCGCCGTCAGGCGAGGGCGCGCCGGATTCGAGCGTGTTTTCGTCGCCGCCGCATCCTTGGAAGACGACGAGAGACGCAGCGAGCGAAAGAGCGGCGAGCAGAGAGAGCCGGGAGGAAGCGACGCGCACGGCTGGAATCTATCATGCGGCCAGCGATACGCACGGAGCGGCGGTCCAGTGATCGGGTGTTGAGACGTTCAGCGCTCGCGCAAACGCGCGACGAGTACGGTGATTTCTTGCTCGGCGAGCAGCACTTCCGAGCGGACCTGTTCGAGCATTGCCGCGCGGACTCGGAGCGTGTCGAGGTCGTAGTCGCCGCCCCGCCCGAACAGCAAAGCGATGGTGCCGGGATCCGCTTCCATGCGCTGGTAGTGACGCCAACGTTGCAGGAGCTTCGTGCGAATGGCGTCGAGTTGATCGTTCGAGAATTCCGGCGTCGTGAGGTACCCCCACACGACCGGCGGGTAGCTCGCGGACTGCGCGGGCCCACGGAGGATGTCGGTGAGCAGATTGTCGGGGTGCTCGAAGCGAATGGTCGGTCGCACGTAGAGTGAGGCGACGCCAAAGCCTGCGGTCACGGCCGCTCCGCCGATGGAGACGCCGTTCTGCGTCCATGCCGAGCTGTTCGTCGTGGCCGCGAAGACGCTCCCAAGGCCCGCCGCGGTGGCGGCTGCGATGGACGCGATGGTCAGGACCTGCACCGTGTTCTGCTGGTGATGCGCAAGGAGGTCGGCGGCCTGCCCCGCGCGTTTGGCCTCGCAATCGAGCTCGGCGGCGGTCGCGTCGATGGCAAGCCTTGCTACTTGCACGCGTTCGAGGGCGAGGAGGCGCGACTTGTCGTCGTGAACGTCTTCGTGGAGCTCGCTGCGAAGGCCGATCAGGGCAGCCGTGAACTCTTCGCGCGAGCTCCCTTTCGGAGGCATCTCCTCCGGCGTGATGGAGGGCACGCGACGCGGAGGCGCGCAGTAGCCGCTGCCGACGGCCACGGACGGCCCCGCACACCCCGAGATCAGTCCGAGGAACAGCGCTGCGCGAAGAATGCCCACGCCCGTCGCCATCGATGGATCGTGGGCAATGGCTCCTGGTCCGGCAATGAGGCAGGCGACGCGACGAACCCGATGTCGCTGCGATTCGCAGGTCAGCCCGGCGAGCGACGTTGCGGCGCGCGGCCGAAGGGCTGGGTGGGAGGCTCGAGAATCGGCGCCGGTGGGATGGCCCGCTTCACGGGCTTGCCGTCCTCCAGTGTGAACTCCTCGCCGTGATGCGCAAGCCTCAGGGACCCCTGATGGTCCTCGAGCGTGTACGTGGCCTCGTGCGCGTCGAAGGTCACGTGCAAGCGGCGGTTACGCCGGGTGACCGAGAAGGCGATCCGGGTGAGCCCCTCGGGAAGGCGCGGAGCGAACTCGAGCACGCTGCAGTGTGTGCGCATGCCGCCGAAGCCGAAGACGAAGGCCAGCCACGCGCCGGCGAGCGAAGCCACGTGCAAACCGTCGCGCGCGTTGTGGTTGCGATCCTCGAGGTCGATCAGTGCGGCCTCGGCGGCGTAGTCGAAGGCGAGGCGCAGGTGCCCGGCCTCCGCGGCGAGAATGGCCTGGACGCATGCGGACAGCGACGAGTCGCGGACCGTGATGCGTTCGTAGTAGTCGAAGTTGCGTCGCTTCTGCTCGGGGGTGAAGGCGGTGGGACACAGGCCCATCGCCAGGACCAGGTCGGCCTGCTTGACCACCTGTTTGCGGTAGATGTCGAAGTAGGGGAAGTGGAGCAAGAGCGGATATTGGTCCGGCCGCGTGGCCTCGAAGTCCCATTGGTCGTGCTCGGTGAAGCCCTCCGCTTGCGGGTGAACGCCGAGGCGCTCGTCGAAGGGTACGAACACGCGGGAGGCCGCTGCGCGCCAGCTGGCCATCTCGTCCGCGGTCACCCCGAGCTCGCGTGCCTTGTCGACGTGACGCGCGCACGTCTCGGCGGCGCCCTGCATGTTGCGCTGGGCCATCAGGTTCGTGAACACGTTGTTGTCGGAAACGGCGCTGTATTCGTCGGGGCCGGTGACGCCATCGATGCGGAAGTTACCCTGGAAGTCGAAGTGCCCGAGCGAGCGCCACAAGCGCGCCGTCTCCACGAGGATCTCGAGCCCGGTGTTGCGTTCGAACGCCTCGTCCTCCGTCGCGGCGACGTAGCGGAGTGCGGCGTCGGCGATGTCCGCGTTGATGTGGAAGGCCGCCGTGCCGGCGGGCCAGTAGCCGGAGCATTCCTCGCCGTGGATCGTGCGCCACGGAAACGCCGCTCCCGCGAGCCCTAGATCTTTCGCTCGTCGCCTCGCGATGGGAAGCGTCGAGTGGCGCCATCGAAGCGCGTCCGCCGCGGCCTCGGGGATCGTGTACGTGAGAACGGGCAGCACGTACATCTCCGTGTCCCAGAAGCAATGACCGCTGTAGCCGTCGCCGGTGAGCCCCTTGGCGGGGATCGCGCGCGTCTCGGCGCGAGCACCTGCCGAGAGCACGGAGAACAGCCCGAAGCGGACGGCTTGCTGGAGCTGGGTATCGCCCTCGACCTCGACGTCGGCGCGAGCCCAGAAGTCGTCGAGATAAGCACGTTGCTCGGCAACGAGCCCTTCCCATCCGGTGTCGCTCGCGGTCACGAGAGCGGCCAACACCTGATCGCGCATCGAGGGGAGCGTGCGTTCGAGCGACCAGCCGTACGCGACGAACTTCACCAGGCGGAGCTTCTGACCCGGACGGAGCTTCTCGGTGGCCACGAAGCGCGCGATGTCGTCGGAGGTCTCTCCAAACGTGTGCAGCTTGTCGGAGCCTTCGATGGCGTGCGTCATCGCCGTAGCTACGCGGAGCCCGCTCTGGCGGGTCTTGTGGACGAGGAGCGAGGTCTTGCCTCGGCAAATGTTCGCCTCGCTCTCGAAGACGGACTCGAGCGCCACGGCGACGCGCGGATCGCCGGTGTGAGCAGGCAGCTGCTCGTTCGTGACGAGCTCCGATTGCACGACGAGCGTGGCCGGTCCGTCGAGTGGCTCGACCTCGTAGAGGATGGCGAGGATCGAGCGGTGGGTGAAGGAGACGAGGCGCGTCGACGTCACCCGAACCCGGCGATGCGCCGGCGACGTCCACTCCGCCGTGCGCCGGAGCGTCCCGGCGCGGAGATCGAGGATGCGCTCGTGGGAGTGAAGCTCTCCGTACCGTACGTCGAAGGGCTCGTCGTCGACGAGCAGGCGGATGATCTTGCCGTTCGTCACGTTGACGACGGTCTGGCCGGATTCGGGCAACCCGTAGCTGATCTCCGCGTAGGGGAGCGGGTGCAGCTCGTAGACGCCGTTCAGGTACGTGCCAGGCAATCCATGAGGCTCGCCTTCGTCGAGATTCCCTCGCACGCCGATGTGTCCGTTCGACAGAGCGAAGATAGACTCGGTCTGCGCCAGGATGTCGAGGTGGAGGTCCGTTTCGCAGAGCGTCCACGGGGCGACGACGAATGCCGAATGTTCGATCACGGTGCCTCCAAGAGCGCTCCGAGGTCACCCACGACGACGTCGGCGCCATGGCGGATGAGATCGGCCGCTTGCCCCACGCGATCGACGCCCACCACGTAGCCGAAGTGGCCGGCGCGCCCCGCGCCCACCCCGGCCAGCGCGTCTTCGAACACCACGGCATGCGCGGGGTCGACCGTCAGGGCTCGCGCCGCCGCGAGAAAGGTGTCGGGGGCGGGCTTGCCGGCGAGGTGGGTCTCCTCGGCCACGTTGCCGTCGATGCACACGTCGAACAAATCGGAGATGCCGGCGGACGCGAGGACTTGCTTGCAGTTCTTGCTCGACGACACCACCGCCGTCGGAATGCCTGCCTCGCGCACGGCATGGAGATAGCGAAGCGAGCCCGGGTAGGCGTTGACGTGCCCGTGTTCGAGCAGTTGGAGGACGAGCTCGTTCTTTCGATTCGAGAGGCCGTGCACGGTCTCGGCCGACGGAGGATCGTCCTCGGTCCCTTCGGGCAGTCGAATCGAGCGCGAGGCGAGGAAGGAACGCGTTCCGTCGATGCGCGGTTTACCGTCCACGTACTTGTCGTAGTCTTCGACGGCATCGAACGGCACGAGGGGCTCACCCGAGCGTTCGGCGAGGGTCTTCAGATACTCGTCGAACGCTTGCTTCCAGGCCGCTGCATGCACCTTCGCCGTCTGCGTGAGCACGCCGTCGAGATCGAAGAGGCAGGCCGCGGTGTGGGAGGGCAACCCGAGCTTCGTCGGTTCGCTCGCCCCCTCGTGCAGGACGACGTGGTTCACCGCGTCGGCAAATCCACCGTCGTCGTTCGCCAACGTGACCCAGCGTGCGCAGCGGCGTACGTCGGGAGAGGCGTTGCCCATGGCGATGCTCGTGCCGGCCAGGGCAAACATCAGTACGTCGATCGGTGCGTCGCCAACCGCGGCGACGTGATCGAGCGGGACGCCGAGCCTCACCGCGATGGTTCGGAGCGCCGTTCCCTTGTGGACGTCCGGTGGAACCACGTCGACGAAGTGGCGCTTGGAGCACGCCACCACGGCATCGTCTCCGAGCAGGCCGCGAAGCTCGGCTTCGCAGCGCTTCACCTTCGCGTCGTCGTCGCTGACCCCCACGAGCTTGACCGCGCCGTCGAGCACACTCGCGAAGTCCGACACCCTGGTCGGCGCGAACTGGACGAGGCGTTGCTCCTCCGCGATGCGCGGGCCGTGCAGATCGGAGACGAACCAATCCGTGCCGCGGTAGACCCAGATGTCGACGCCTGCTCGGCGCAGGAGGTCGACGGCCTCGACCAGAACCGCCGTGGGTAACGTGTGCTGCTCGAGGACGGTCGCGAGGTCAGGCGTGAGGATCATCGCGCCGTCGAACGCCGCAACGGGGGTGTCGAGCCCGAGCGGGCCCGTGAGCATCGCGAGGCCGCGCGGTGGTCGGTCGCTCACGAGCGCGAGTCGGATGCCGGCAATCTCGAGTCGGCCGGCAGCTTCGATGGCGTCGGTCGTGAGGTTCCCGTTGCTCGTGACCAACGTGCCGTCGACGTCGCTGACGACGAGTTTGATGCGCGACAAAGTCGAGCTCGTCGCGGGGGTCTTCGGATCCTTCGCCATGCTCGTCTCCTCCGTCGCGGCAAGAGCTCGACCACTGGAGTGACGTTCGACGTCCAGCGTTCGCGTCTGCCCATCGATGGGAGCCTGCACGCTTCGTGCCCGGCGAGAATCGCCCGTCAGGCGGTGCTTCCGAGCGAGCCTTTTGATCTCATGTCGCGCCCGCCGCGACCTCAGTCGCCTCGCGAGCCGCGGGCAGGCGGAGTGGGCGCCTTCCGGCCTCGCGACAGCACCTGGGCGATGAGCTGCGAACGGCTCGAGACGCCGAACGAACGAAAGATGATCTTCACGTACTGGCGGACGGTGTGGTGGCTGATTTGGAGCTGCTCGGCGATCGCCTTGTCCGACGCCCCCGTGAGCAAGCACTCGAGCGTGGCCTCGACGCGCGGGGCGAGCGTGATCTCGGCTTGGTCTTCGAAGAGCGCGGCGCTCTCCAAGATGACGAGCCGGAGTACGCTGCGGTCTTCGTCCGTGAAGGGATGCCCTGCAGGTCGTACGAACCCGGTTCCTTCGACGATGCCTCGATGGCCGCGCGGATTCACCGTGCAGAGCAGCTCGAAGGGCGTGCCGTAGCGTTCGAGGTCACCCGTCGAGCGCAGCTCATTGCTCGCCACGATGGTCGAGATGGTAAGTCGGACATCATCGATTCCTGCGGTACGGAGCTCGAGAGTCAGTCGCTCGAGGAGTGTTCGAGCGATGGGGGGCGATCGGTCGCCGGCTTCGCTCGGATCGCGCGTGGCGATGATCCGATTCGCTGCCACGGTCACGACGGTGGCGTCGACGATGCCACCTGGTCCACCGAGCACGGCGGCGCCCGCCATGGCATCGAGCTTTTGACAGAGTTCCGTCACGAGGTGCTGACGAGCGCCCTCGGTTCCAACGCCGATGTCTCGGACGTCACCAAGGAGCCGAACGACTCCACGAACGCGGGGAAGGGAGATTGAGCCGTCGTCCATTGCAACATCGTCGCAACCAGGCGCGCCGCCCGACATCCCGCGAATGCGGGGGATGCGGAAGAGGTCCACGCTACACGAGGGAATTTCCGCGGCTCCCGCCGTACAACCGTCGGATCTCCGAAGGTTGCCCGCGGGGCCGGCGGGCGCGTCAGGGCCCTCGGGACGTCAGCACGCAGCAGGCAGTGAGAAGCCGAAGCAGGCTCCGCCGAGCGGCGACGACTTCGCTTCGACGCGCCCTCCGCAACGTTCGACGATCTCACGTACGATCGAGAGGCCGAGGCCGCTGCCCGACTTGCCCTCGTTCACGTGGAAGCGGCGCGAGGTCTCCCATGCCCGTTCGTAGGCGGCGTCGTCGGGCAGGCCGGGGCCGTCGTCTTCGACGGCAATCGCGACCACGTTCCCGTGTCGTTTGGCGCGCACCACGATGCGCTTCCACGCGAAGCGCTGCGCGTTCGAGACGAGGTTCTCGATGCAGCGTCGCATGTCGCTCGGGCTTGCCTCCACGATGAGCTCCGACTCGGGGCAGTCGACCGTGAGCGATACGCCGGCGTTCTGCCCGCTGAAGTCCGCGCACGTATCTCGGAGGACCGTCGATACTTCGACTCGCTCGCCGGCGCCTTTCTGCTCGCTTGCATCGATCGCGGCGAGGAGCGACGCCGCGTGCCGAGCATTGCGATCGAGCATCACCAGGAGTCGCTCGAGCTCGGGCAGAGTTCGTGCGGCTTCGTGCGTGAGAAGACTCGAGACGCCGAGGCGGATCACGCTGAGCGGCGCACGCAGATCGTGGCCGATGCGCCGCGACAGTGCCCACGACGCTTCCTGCTCGTTCTCGAGTCGCGCGTTCGTCGCCGCGAGCTCGGCCTCGGAGCGTTCGGCCCGGCGTGCACGGCGGCGAAGCTCGATCTCGGCGCTGACGATGCTGGCGAGGTCTTGGAGGATCATGAGCTCGCGCTCGGACCAGATCTTCGGCTTGTCGTCGATTGCGCAGAAGCTGCCGAGGACTTCACCGCTCGCAGCGCGAATGGGCATGCCCGCGTAGGCAACGACGTGCAGATCGCGAATGGCGAGGTTGTCTTTGAGAACGGGATGGACGCGCGCGTCGCTCACGACGAGCGGGATCTCCGAGACCACCACGTACTGGCAGAACGAATGACTGAGCGGCGTTTCCCGAGCGCTTGCCCAAGGCTCCGGCAACCCGAGCTGGCTCGTGAAGAACTGGCGGTGATCGTCGACGAGTGACACGAGCGAGACGCACGCGTGAACGGCCGCACTTCCGATACGAACCACCCGGTCCAGAGACTCGAGCGACGGTGTGTCGAGGAGACCGGTCTCTTCGAGCGAGGCAAGACGAGAAGAGGCGGGGAGACCGGCGAGCATCGCGGCCGCCGACGGCCAGGGCTTGTCGTTGTCACCGATCGACCGCTCGCCGATCGACCCCCCGATGGACCCGAGCGTCACCTCGCTCGTCGCCTCGCTGGAAGTGTCCCGCCTCGCGCTCCCCATGGCGCACTCACCATACCGCGCCAGACGGGACGCGCCGCTGAAACCTTGCGCCCGCACGCACTGCGCGCTCGGTGAACGCGCAGTGCCACGTTCCGCAACGCTCGGAATCGTTCATTCCGCTTGCGAAAGTCGGTGGGGCGGTGTTCCTTGGCGGGCGGGGAACCCCTGCTGATGCGCTGGCAGTCTCTCGGCTCACGGTCAGGAACGAACGGTCGTGTGGCCGTGCGCGATGCCTGCCGCGCAACAGTCGTCGCCGCGTACGGACTGGTCGTCGTCGGCGTCGCCTTCGCAGCCGGCGCCGCGTGTACGCCCGACGATCTCGGTGGTACCTGCCACTTCCAGGGCGAGACCACGAACGCATGCGGCGAATGCATCGCGTCGTCGTGTCGAATGGTGGTCGACACGTGTTGCGGAGACGAGAGCTGTCGAACGTCGCTTTCCTCGCTCGACACGTGCGCGAGCGGAGGCGGCTGCTCTTCGCTCGTCGACGCGTCGGCCTCCATGGCCAAACTGCTTGCCGTATGTGTGAAGTCCTCGTGCTCGAACGTCTGCGCTGACGAAGGAAGCCCGCTCGTAGACGGGGGAGCGCCCGTGACCTGTGTGAGGAACGACGAAACCAAGACCTGTGCATGTGAAAGCGGAGAATCGACCGACGCGTCGTCGGCCGTGTCGTGCGTCGTACGTGCGGGCAGTGCCGGCGTTTGCTGCGCGGAGAAGGGATGGCCGGCGAAAGGAACGTCGTGCGGCTGCGCGGAGACCGCCTGCGTCGACTACGGCGACGACACGAATTGCGTGTGCGGGCTCCTCACGAACATCTTCGCGTCCGGTGACCGCGTGCGGGTGCAGTCGGCCTGTTCGTCCGTGTACGGACATTGCTGCCAGAAGGACGATGGCAGCTGCACATGCGGTCTCTCCACCTGCGGTGACGCCGAGGAAGTGCACATCTGCTGGGCCAGCGACGTGCGGGGGACGTGCTCGAGCGGGGCCACCGAAGTTCGCTCTTGCCACTGAAACGATGCTTTTGCGTGCGACCAAGCGACTCGCGGTGGCTCGAAGCTCCGTGAGCGCTCTTCGCGGTCTTCGAGCGATGACGGCATCGGCGCTGGTTGCCCTGCTTCCGGCGTGCGGTCCAACGCTCGGCAAGCACGTGGCCGAAGGCGATGCCGCGCACGCGCGAGGCGACGACAAGGCGGCGCTGCGAGCCTACGAGAAGGCCCTCGCCGAAGACCGGCTCACGGATCACGAGCGCGGCGAGGTGATCGACCGAATGGCGGCCGTCGAGCACGTTGGTGGAGGCATCGACGCGGTGGTTGCGTATCGCAAGCTGCTCGGCGACCCCGCCCTGTCATCGCGCGATCGCTCCGTCGTGCTCGAGCACATGGCGCGTATCGCCGATGGCTTCGCGCGGTCCGGGCGTCACGCAGAAGCGGCGAGCATCCATGCGATCGTGCTCGAGACGGGCGGCGCGCGCGTTCCCGACCGCGCTCGTGTCGTCGCCGCCGTGCGTGACGAAACCGAAGCGGCGGCGCGCGCGCAGATGACGAGGCTCGCGGCCAGCTCGGCATCGCTGTCGAAGTTCGAGTCGCTCGCGAACGCACGCTTCGACGTCCATCGGACGGGCGGCTCGACCATGCTCGAGCGTGATCTGGCGAGCGCCATGGAGGCGACGGCGAATGCGCTCTGGCCCGACGTCGAATCGCTCGAACGAAAGGCCCGCCTCGAAGCGGCGATGACCCTGGCCTACGCGCTCACCGCGCCGCTCGACCCGAAGAGTCCAATCCGCGCGAAGCGCAACGACGTCACGGCACGGATCACGGCGCGGATCGAAGCGACGGTCGCCGAAGCACGTGGTCACGGCGGCGCACTCGCGATGCGAACCGGATGGATGGAGCGCGTCACCGGACGCACGCACGAGCTGCGTCGCGAGGCCCTCGACGATCTCGATCGGAAGGCGCGCGTGAAGTGGGCGCTGGAGATCACCCCGGCGTGTACCGATGCGTCGTCGTCGCTCGCGCCAGCCATCAGCGGAGGATCCGGTGCACTCGTCGCCACGAGGCTCGACGTGGGCCGGTGCGCTCCCGACGAAACGACGACCACGCGCCACGAAACGTTCGTCTACTACGTCACCGAATCGTACACGGAGACGAAGACCGTCTACGACACCGTGAGTGAATACCAAGGGCAGCGTTGCACCACGTCGTACGGGTCGAGCTACCCGTCGTGCACCTCGCAGTACGGCACGCGCCAGGTTCCGCGTACGGAGTACGTGACGAAGACGAGGCAGGTTCCGCGAACCGGCGTGAACACGATCACGGAGACCACGTACACGTATGCCGTCTCCGGCACCGTGCGTTTCGCGTTCGACGAGAAGGTTCTGCTGCAGCCGTTCGAAGGACAGGCCTCGGAGGTGCACAAGGTCACGGTCGGCCCCGCGGGAACGAAAGAGGAGGGCGGCTTGGCCGCCGATGCGAAGGCAGCGGCGCTCGCGCGCGCCTCCGAGGGGATCGCCGCGGGCAAGGTGCGTGTCGATGCCGAGCGCGCCCGTCAGTGGCTCGTGCGTGCGTCCGCGGCGGAGACGCAGAAGCGCGACTTCGACGCCGAAGATGCCTTTGCCGTTGCCACGCGCATCGAGGGCAAGGCTTCGCCGCAGGCCAAGGCCTTCTTCGCGCGCAGGCTCGGTATGGACAGCGATCCGGCCGACGCTCTCGCGGGGAACTCACTGCCCGCACCGATGACGGCGGGCCTCGCGCTCCGAGGCGAAGGGAACGTCTTCGCTCGCACGCCCCTCGATACGGCGACCACCGAGGAGCGTGACGGTTCAGAGGGGTACCGGCCGAAGGGAGACTTCTGGATCGGTGTCACGTATCTCGGCTCGAGCGAGGCTCTTCGCAACGGCGTGCCTGCACCGTCGCGCAACGGCCTCGGCGCTTCGTTTCGCATCGGCACCGCGCTCTTCTCGCGGGCCGTCTCGCCCCTCGGCCCCACGATGTTCGACCAGCTACGCGGTGAAGTCGCGTTCGGCACGCGCCTGAGCCCGGCCCTCGACGACGCTCGCAGTCCTCTCGATTCTTCCTTCCTCTACGCCCTCGGCGTCGACTACACGGTGCTCGCGGGTTATCGAACGCCGCGGTTCGGTCTCTTCGGAGGCGTCGACCCTCGCGCGCGAACCCTCGGCATCGGCGACCTCCGAACGTACGGTCTCGCCGCGCCGATCGCGCTGCGTGGAGAGCTTCGCCTGAACGGCCCCGCCGTGCTTCTGCTCACCGCTTGGGGATTCAGCCCGGTGGGAGACGTCGACACGTTCGGCGTCGACGCGGCTCTTCCGCTGTCGCGCGAGGGATGGATGGTGTCCGGCGCGGTCGAACGTTCGACGGGCCCCACGAGCGTCGCTGGGCAGGCCACCCGCGAGCGCACCGAGGACACCGGCGTGTTCTCATTCGGGCTCGGCTTCGGAAAGCGCCTTTGACGTGGCGTTGCGATGTAAGCTCGTCGCGGTGAAGTCGGTCGTCGCTGCAGCCGTTCTCGTTGTCGCCGCGCTCGCTACGCTCGTGACGAGCGCCGCGCACGCGCAGTCGACGAACGACGAGATGCTCGCGCAATCGCTCTTCGACGAGGGACGCACCCTGATGGACGCGGGGCGTTTCTCCGAGGCGTGCCCCAAGCTGGCCGAGAGTCAGCGGCTCGATCCCGGCGCAGGCACGCTCTTGAACCTCGCGATCTGTCACGAGTCCGAAGGTCGGCTCGCAACGGCATACACCGAGCTCAACGCATCGCTATCGCTTGCGACGAAAGACGGTCGGAAGGATCGCGAGGCGATCGCCCGCAAGCACCTCGCGGATCTCGCTCCGAGAATTCCGCACGTGTCGATTCACGTCACGCAGGAGGAAGATGGGCTCGAGGTTCGCCTCGATGGCGGCCCCGTCCGCAAGCCCGCGTGGGACGTGGTGACCGGTGTCGATCCCGGTTTCCACTTCGTCGAGGCCGAGGCGCCCGGGTTTCCGCCCTATCGCGAACAGATTCTCGTCCACGAGCGGGAAAACAAGGTGATCGACATCCCGTCGTTGCGCGCGCCGCAAGCCTCGGCGCAGCCGGCTGCCGATGCGCGCGTCATGATGGTGCCGAGCGATCCGAACGGCACAGCATCGTCCGGACGAACGCACCCGCTCCGCTACGTGGCCACCGCCGTCGGCACCGTGAGCTTGATCGGAGCGACGGTGGCTGGCGTCGGTTGGCTGAGCGCGCGAACGACGCGCGACGAGGAGTGCATTCCCGAGCGGAGCTTCTGCACGTCCGCAGGCCTCGATGCCGTCTCGCGCGAGCGTACGTACAGGGCCGGGACCCTGGCCGGGCTCGGGCTCGGCGTCGTGTCGTTCGCGAGCCTCGCCTTCATCCCGCGCACGACCTCTGCGCCGAAAGCGCAGGCCTGGGTGAGCCCGCGCCTCGGTGGTGCGACGGTCGACGTGAAGCTCGCGTTCTGAGCTTCAGTAGAGAATGCGCGTCTTGATCGACGTCTTCAGCTCGGCGATGGCGTGGCGCACGTCGTTCGCCACTTCCTTGTCGAGATCCATGACGAGGTAGCCGATCGTCGGATCGGTCGCGAGCTGCTGGGCGATGACGTTCGCGTTGCGCTCGGACACGAGGCGGTTGATGTCGCGAAGAACGCCGGGGACGTTGCGGTGCACGTTGAGCACGCGGTGCGCGCCCACGAGCGGAGGCAGATCGACGCCGGGGAAGTTCACCGCGCCCGTGGTGGCGCCGGTGTTCGTGAAGCGCGTGAGCACGTTCGCCACCTCGCGCCCGATCGCCTCCTGCGCTTCGAGCGTGGAGCCGCCGATGTGCGGGGTGAGCACGACGTTCGGAAGGCCGCGCACGATGCTCGTGAAGCCGTCCGAGTTGCTCTCGGGCTCCTCGGGGTAGACGTCGAGCGCGGCGCCGCCGAGGCGCTTCGATTTGATGGCCTGCGCGAGTGCGTCGAGGTCGACGACGGTGCCGCGGCTCAAGTTGAGGAGGTACGCACCCTCCTTCATCTTCGCGAGCTCGGCTTCGCCGATCATGTTCTTCGTCTGCGGCGTCTCGGGGACGTGCAGCGTGACGAAGTCGCTCTGGCGAAGGAGGGCGTCGAGCGAGTCGACGGCCTTGTTGTTGCCCATCGGGAGGGTCGCGCGGATGTCGTACGAGACGACGCGCATGCCCATCGCCTCGGCGAGAACGCCGACCTGCGAACCGATGTGGCCGTAGCCGATGATGCCGAGCGTCTTGCCGCGGATCTCGTAGGAGCTCGTGGCCACCTTGCGCCACTTGCCCTCGTGGACCTCGCGCGAGCGGTCGCCGAGCTGGCGGGCGAGCATGACGATCTCGCAGATGACGAGCTCCGCAACGCTGCGCGTGTTGCTGAACGGCGCGTTGAAGACGGGAACGCCGCTCGCCTTGGCCCCCTCGAGATCGACCTGGTTGGTGCCGATGCAGAAGCAGCCGACCGAGAGGAGGCGCTTGCCGGCCTCGAGCGCGCGGCGCGTCACGCGCGTCTTGCTGCGGATGCCGAGCACGTGGACGCCCTCTTCGAGCTTCTTCACGAGCTCGTCTTCGGGCAGGGCCTTGCTGATGGTTTCGACCTTGAAGCCTTCGTTGCCGAAGATGTCGATTGCGCTCTGGTGGATGTTCTCCAGGAGCAGGACCTTGATTTCGCTCTTCGGAAACGAGGTTGCGTCACTCATCGCGGCGTGACCTTAGCACGATGCGTCATTCGCTGTGGGCTAGCCCTTGAGCTCTTTCGCGAGACGCCCGAGAACGCCGATGGCGCGTTCGATCCGTTCGTTCCATGGATGACCCGTGCTGATCCGTACGCAGTGGCCGAAGCGTTGGCGGGCCGAAAAAATAGGACCCGGAGCGATGGCAATGCCCCGTTCGAGCGCCCGGCGCTGCAGCTCCACCGCCGACGTGCCTTGCGGCATCTCCACCCAGACGACGAAACCACCCTCCGGTCGAGATACGCGCGTGCCCTCCGGAAAGTGGCGGGCGATGGCCTCGCGATAGCGTTCCGCCTGAGCCGCGAGGATGCGGCGGAGCCGCCTGAGGTGCCGGTCGTAGCCGCCTTGCGCGAGGTACTCGGCGACGGCCATCTGGGTCGGCGTGGGTGAAGCCACGGTGTGCGCGAGCTTCATCTTCTCGACGGCGTCCTGGAAGCGACCGGCGGCGATCCAGCCGACGCGATAGCCGGGGGCGAGTGTCTTGGAGATGGAGCCGCAGAGAAGCACCAGGCCCTCTTCGTCGAAGGCCTTGGCGGGGCGAGGTCGCGTGCCGTCGAAGGCGAGGTCGCCGTAGACGTCGTCTTCGATGAGTGGGATCTCGCGGCGAGCGAGCATCTTCACGAGGCGCGCCTTGTGCTCGTCGGACATGCGTGTGCCGAGCGGATTCGAGAAGTTCGGCGACGCGAGCACGGCGCGAACGGGGGACCCACGAAGCGCGTCTTCGAGAGCATCGAGGTCGAGGCCGGTTCGCGGGTCGCTCGGGATTTCGATGGCGCGCAAACCGTTGCCCTCGACGAGTCGGAGCAGGCCGAAGTACGCGGGGGATTCGACGGCGATGACGTCCCCGTGTTTCGTCACCGCGCGCAAGGCGAGGTCGAGCGCTTCGGTCGCGCCGATGGTGGTGACGAAGTCGTCTTCTTCGAGGAGCGTGCCCCAACCGACCGCTCGTCGTGCGAGCTGCCTTCGGAGCTGCCTCGTGCCGCGAATCTCGTCGTACGCCGCGCCGAGGCTTCCGCCCTCGCGAGCACAAGCAGCGAGGAGGCCGTTGAGCTTCTTCAGCGGCAAGAGCTCGGCGGCGACCCACGCCGTGCCGAGCGGAACCACGCCACGCTCCTCCTTCATCGCGCGGATGAGATCGAACGTGCTCGTGTTCCCGAGCGACACTCGAGCTGGCGCGACGTGCCGCCGAGGTACGTGAGGAACCGGAGGCTCGAGCGCAGGGCGAGCTCGAACGTAGTAACCGGACTTCGGTCGCGCTTCGGCAACGCCGCGTCCTTCCAGCAGCAAATACGCGCCGAGGACAGTGGCAATGCTCACGCCGCGCTCTTCGCTCAGGCGGCGAACGCTCGGTAGACGATCCCCCGGTCGCAGGACGCCGCGCGTGATTCGGTCGTGCAGCTCGTCCGCGATGCGTTCGTAGAGGAAGGGAAGCTCAGCTTCCCCGGTCGTCGCTCTCGCGAGGGTCACACCCAAAGTGTACGGATGGATGCCTCCTCACGACCAGCACAGATCGCGATAGACGGATCGGAACAGATGCAATCTGTACCGGTCGACATTCCGCTCGCGTGAGTCTGTACCGGTGAGGCTCCGAGCGGCATCGTTGCAGCCCTACGATGAACGCATCCCAGGTCGAGCTCGCTCCGCCGTCGACGCCAATAGACCTGTCGAGCCTTCACGACGTCGCCGCGAGTCCGGCGTCGAAGACGCTGCGCATCGTCCGCCGAATCGACGCGCGGCTCGCCTTCGCGCTCGTCTGCGTTTGGCTGCTCTGGGGGTCGACGTATCTCGCGATGCGATTCGTGGTGAGTGAGATTCCGCCGTTCATGATGGCGGGCTCGCGGTTTCTCTGCGCGGGTAGTGCGCTTCTCGCGTTTGCGCGGGCACGCGGGGCGGCGTTTCCCTCCGCCAAGACGTGGACGCGTGCGATTCCGATCGGTGCGCTGCTCTTCCTCGGCGGCAACGGCTTCATCGTCGTCGCCGAGCAGTCGCTTCCGTCGACGATTGCGGCTGCCGTCTGCGCGACCACCCCGCTCATCGTCGCCGCGATCGGCGCGTTGCGTGGCGATCGTCCGAAGCGCGGTGAGCTCGTCGGCATGGCCTTCGGTCTCTGTGGCGTGATCGTTCTCGCTCTCGGCACGCCGCTCGCCGGTGCCGGCCTTCGCGGCCTGCTCATCATCCTCGGTCCGATCACCTTCGCGCTCGGCTCGCTCCTCGTTCGGCGCGAAGGACCGTCGGCGGGCCTCGCGCATTCGGCAGCCCACATGATCGCGGGCGGCTTCTGGATGATCATGACGAGCCTCGTTCTGCACGAGCGCGTGCCCGCGCACGTCGGCTTCGGTGCGATCGGCGCATGGCTCTGGCTGGTCGTCTTCGGGTCGCTCGTCGGTTTCTCCGCGTACACGTGGCTTCTGCGGAACGCGCGTCCTGCGGTCGCCATGAGCTTCGCATACGTCAATCCGATCGTCGCCGTGCTGCTCGGTGCGTTGATCGGTGGCGAACCGCTCGGCGTGGGCACAATCGCTTCGACCGCACTCATTGCGGTGGGCGTGATGTGCGCGATCTTGTTACGACAATAGCTTCCGTTTGCCTTGCCGCTGAGTACTGTGTCGATCGTGGCACCTCAGCGGTCACGCTCCCGGATCGTGCGCGCACCGAACGCGCTGAGATCCGTATTCGTTCGCGCATTCGTTTTCGCGTTGGGGGCGGTGCCCGCTTCGGCGCATGCTGATGAGCTTCGCGCGCATGCCACCGCCGGCGCCGCCCATGCGCTCGGTCAGCCGCAAGACCGTGAGTTCGGCTGGGGCGGAGCGGGCTCGCTGTCGCTCGAAGTCCCGCTCGCGCCAACGTTGGGCGTCGAAGGAAAGATCGGCGGACTGATCCTCTCGGAAGGGAAGCCGCCCAAGGATCCGACGTTCGTCCAGCAGTCGACCGGTCTCGCGGCGCTCGGCACGCTCGGGCTGCGCATCCGCCCATTTTTCCGCGCCGCGGGGCCTTGGTTGTCGGCGGGCCTCGGCGTCGTCCAGACCGGTGATCTGACGCGGCTCGGGTTCGACAGCGCCCTCGGCTGGGATTTCCGCGTATCGCGCACGTCGCGCTGGGACGTCGGCCCTTACGCTGGCTACATCCAAATCTTCCAATCGGATGACGCTGTCCGACCGAACGACGGCCACGTCCTGACGTTCGGTCTGCACATCGGACTCGGCGTTCCCGACCAGCGAACCGTCCGCGGCGATCTGGATCAGGATGGCGTCTTCGACGACGAGGATGCCTGCCCGGCCGTGCGTGGCGCTCGCACGAACGACCCGACCACGAACGGCTGCCCGCCGCCCGATCGTGACGGAGATGGCGTCTTCGACGACGAAGATGCCTGCCCCGACGTCGCCGGCGTCCGTACCAACGACCCGAAGACGAGCGGCTGCCCCGTCGACCGCGACGAGGATGGCATCCCCGACATCCAGGATGCCTGCCCGGACAAGCCTGGCGTGCGCAGCGCCGATCCGAAGACGAACGGCTGCCCGCGGCAGGATCGCGACAAGGACGGCGTCTTCGACGATGAAGATGCCTGCCCCGACGTTCCGGGCGTCCGCACGGTCGACGCCAAGACGAACGGCTGCCCGCCCGCCTCCGACAGCGTCCGCGTCGAGAAGGATCGCATTCTCCTCGACGACGTCATCCTCTTCGACCTCGACAGCCCGCGCGTCCGTCGCGCCAGCTGGGCCATCATCAAGAAGCTCGCCGAGTTCATCCTCGCGACGCCGGACATCCTCGAGGTCAGCATCGAAGGGCACGCCGACGCGACGGGCAAGGCCGAGCACAACATGGTGCTCTCTCGCGCGCGCGCCGAGAGCGTGAAGAAGCTCCTCGTGCAGTTCGGTGTCCCGCCCGAGCGTGTGCAGGCGGAGGCCTTCGGGCGCTCGCGCCTCAAGGTGCAAACCAACCGCGCCGAAGCGGCGAACCGGCGCGTCGAGTTCTGGATCACGCGTACGCGTCAGGCGGAGACCCCATGAAGAAACGTTCGGGCGCTGGTCTTCGTGCGCGCGTGGGCGCGATCTTCGTCATCCTCGCGGCGACCGTCGCCGTGGTCGACGGGTGCAACGGTCAGAACTCGATCGTCGGTGGTGCGTGCGTCACGGGCTACGTGGCGTGCGCAGATCAGTGCGTGAACACAGCGGTCGACCCCGCCAACTGCGGTTCGTGTGACGTCGTGTGTCCCTCGGGCGTCGCCTGCCTCGACGGGCTTTGCGGTGGGCCGGTCGACGGCTCGTCCGACGGCAGCGCGCTCGGGGACGGCTCCTCCGGCGATGGCAGCGCGGGTGACGGGAGCTTCGGTGACGGCGGCGATGGTGGCTGTGAGCCTCCGTTCAATCGTTCTTCGGCGTGTGGAGCGTGCGACGTCGTGTGCGTCGCTCCGAACTCGGCTTGCCTCGCCGACCCTTCGGGCAACTTCGTCTGCGCCCCGCCGTGCACGCCGCCGCTCGTCGAGTGCGAGAATGCGTGCGTCGACACCCAGACCGATCCGCTGAACTGCGGGGTGTGCGGGAAGTTCTGTCCGTCGAATCTATGTGCGAACGGCGTATGCCAGGGCGCTACGCCGGGCGACGTCGTCGTGCTCGGTCACGATTACAGCTCGGGGGCGGCAGGCTCTTCGCAGGCCAAGGTGCTCACGAACGCCGTCTTCATTCCGCCATCGAACCCGCTGCGTGTGCTCTCGTACGAGCAGTTCGCGGATGCGGCGGCCGTGGCACGCGTGAAGTCGCTCGTGCAGTCGGCCGCGTTCGGTCGAACCGTCGTGTTCACGCCCTCCACCACGTCGGCCGACCTGGCGAGCCCGACGCTCGCCCAGAGCTACGACGTCGTTCTCGTCTACGATCAGCAGGGCGGCGCGCCGGCGAACCTCACCACCATCGGCGCGAGCTGGGTGACGAGCCTCTCCGACTTCGCCAAGGCCGGGGGCGTGATCGTGGCGCTCGACGGCGCGGCCGGGCAGGGAGGCATGCCCCAGCTCCTCACGAGCGCCGGTCTCCTCGCTGTCGGCGGGCATCAGACGATCCCCGCGGGCACGCCGGTCGCCGTCGTCGCTCCGGCCGATCGGATCGGCGCGGTCGTCGCGAGCCCGTACGGCGTGTACAACCGGTCCGTCTCGCTGCAGGCGGTCGAGCCCGAAGGCCCGAACGTGATCTACGTGGCGAAGCAGCTCGTGAACGGCACCCCGGCGAATCCGGTGGTGGTGCACAAGATCGTCAATCCGTAGTCGCCGGAAGGATCGTCGTGAGCGCTCGCCGCATCGCCTCGGGCACGATGGCGAGGTGGGCGTTCGTCTTGCTCGGGAAGCCGTCGATCTCTTCGATGTTGCAGTGCTCGCACGCGCGCGCGAGCTCGGAGATCGGGCGGACCCATCCGCGTTGCCAATAGAGGCGAAGCTCCGTGGCCTCGGCGAGGGTCGCGAACTCGGGAATCACGCGATCGTCGACGCACGTATCGATGGCCACCACCACATTGGGCTTCGCGCCGCGAACCCCCGCGCCGAGGATGCCGCCGGTCGGATTGCAGCCACCGCCGCTCGTGGCGACCACGATGAGCTGCGAGCGATCGACGTGGGCCACCCCATCGAGGGCAATCTCGGTGGCGTCGACGAAGTCCGCGAGGTCGAAGGCCGGCCACATGACGGCGGCCGCATTGGCCTGTCGCGTGTGCGTGGGGGCTGCGAGAATGAAGGGCTGGACCTTGCCGCTGCTGAAGAGCGGCTCGACCACCTTGCGGAGATCACCGTAGGGCGGGCCGAACCACGGATGGACCTGACCGTCGGCGTTCATGCCGTGGAGGAAGACGACGATGGGCAGCGTGGCGCCGGCCGGCGTGCCTTGAGGAACGTAGGCGAGGGCACCGTTCGGGTTGCGCGCATGGAGAAAGCGCTTCTGCTGGTACGGGAAGGTGACCGTGGTGCCGGCCGCGGCAGGGCCGGGCGTGCGGTTCGAGGGATCGGCCTCGACCGCGCCTTCGTCGGCCGATCGGATAGGCGTGCGCGGATCGGCTCGTCCGTCCACGCCCGCGAGTCCAACGACCAGCGCGACGACGCTCGCAGCGACGAATCTGGAAAAGGGTCGGACGAGCGCCAATCGTAGACAAGCGTAGCTCGCGTCCCGGGCTGTTCGCTTGCGGAATTCTCGCGCGGCGTGCTGTCCGCGTCTCGCCGCGTCGCGTCTCGCCGCGTCGCGTCGCGTCTCGTCTCGTCTCGTCTCGTCTCGTCTCGTCTCGTGGCGTGGCGTGGATCCTTTGCCGCCCGGCTTCTCGACGCGAGTCGTGGGGAGACAGGCAAAATGCGATCGTCGTCTCGATGGCCGTCTCTGCCGCGTCGGCGTCGCGGGTCCGCTGCGCGTAGCCGGACCGATCGATCGGCTCTTCGCCGAACCGCTCGATCACTTCGGCAGGTAGAAGTCCGTGATGATCGCGCTGTAGCCGACGTTCTCCGTCTGGAGCTGCGTTCGCCACAAGGCGTCCCACGCATCGACGTCGAGGAGCAGGGAAGCCCCCGCATGGTTGTCCCACCCTTGGTTGTTGATCACGGTGAGCACCCCGTCGAGTCGCGTGACGACCGTCGCGTGGCCGCCGATCTCCGACGTACTTGCCAACAACGCGAGACGTCCTTCGCCGAGCTGGCCGAGCGTTGCCTTGAGGTCGGCCATCGGCACGAAATCGGGGTCGACGACATAGGGTTTCGCACGACGTTCGACGCGCGAGACCTTCTCCAACTCGTCGAGGATGGCTTCTAGGGAACCGTCGGACGGGACGCCGAGCTTTGCCGTGAGCTCGTCGCTGACATACGCGAGCGGGCACGTTGGGTGACCACTTCCGATCGAGAAGATCGTCGAGATGGCAGCGTAGGCGCAGTTGCCTTCGCCGACGCGATCGAGATCGAAGAGCGGATTTCCCTCGCCGGAGAACCAGCGCAGCAGCTGCTTCTTGCTCGTCGTGTCGGGCGCGACGCGGAGAGCTTCGAGCTTGCTGACGAAGCTCTCGGCATACGCCTCTTGGCGTGTGTAAACGAGGCCGGCTTCGCCGACGCGCTCGGGGATATCGGCGAACCGCGCGAAGGCCTTGTTCGCGCCTGCCAGTTTCTCGAGAACCGACGCGGTCAGGCCCGAAGCTTCGGTTCCGGCGCGCACGGCGGCGATGGTGCCGCTTGTGGCGAGCTGGAGGACAACCTCGAAAGCGACCCGGCCGACGAGTTTGCAGACGTATCCCGTCTTGTGCGGCGCGTCGAGCTGCTGGAAGTAGAGGTATTCCTTTTCGAGGTATTCGCGAATGACCGTGATCGCGTGAGCAATGCTCGCGAGCGCGGCTCGCAAGCGTCGAGCATCCTCGATGGCTTGATTTCGCACGGAGGCAATCGCCGCCTCGTTACCAAGCATGGCGAGGATGGTGTCGCGCTGGCGCTCGAGCATGCCGACCATCATGCTCCCGGCAGCCTTTCCGATGGCGGGGAGCGACTTGATCAGCGCGCGCATGCCGTCGACGAGGTCGGCGCCTTCGGCGACCACGCCCTGACCGAGATTGACGATGCACTGCATCGTCGCGTCGACCCAGACGGGGCCCTGACGGTCACGCGAGACGTTGTCACGCTCGACGGCCGACAGATTTTGCGAAGGGTCGCGTCCGTCGCGGCACGTGCCCGCTGCGGGCGTGACCAGCTCGAGAAGCCGTGCCTCGACCCATCCAGCCTTCGCCGTCGCCGAAGCATCGACGGGTTTGACGTAGAGCCACATCCCGCCGACCGTCGCGTCGACGGTTTGATTCGTGCGCACGACCCGCGCGCCTTGCATGAGGGTGCCGGTCGAGTGATTGTTGGCGAGCGCTTCGCCCGAAGGCTTGTCCCAGAGTCTGGCCGACGAAGCCACTCGGTAGACGACGTTGTCGCCCGCGCAGTTGACCAGCTCGTCCGACGAGAGGGACACGGCCTCCTCGTCGTCGTCGGCGCTGCATCCAGGCGCGAGGGCGAGAACAATGACCGTCGCCACGAGGGCGAGCAGTGCCTGGAAGGAGGCGAGGAGGCGACCCGCGGGAGAGCGAAGGAGCACGGAACGTCAGCAAAGCACCGAGTGTGCCTATGTACGGCGGCTCCAACCGGTGGAAATTTTTGGAGCCTTCCACGACCGTCGGAGCCACCTGGTCAACGCATTGCCCAGCCTCGCGGTCCATCGCCCGCTCCAAGAAATGTGGTGAGCGTTGGATCGTTTCGCCGCGAGGCACGTACGAGCGGTTCGTGGGGAGAGGTGCAGCATGCGAACGTGGATCGTCGGTGCGTTGATCATTGGCTCGATGACGATTTCTGCCGCATCGGTGGCTTGTCCCGTCGGGATCGACGACGGCGCGTCGGTCCGTCCGATCCGGCCTGTCGTCGACGAGTCCCAGAACGTGAGTGTCTTGTTCGAACGCGCGCGGACGCTCGATTCCTTGGCGGCGGCCCGGGAGAACGACGCGACACGTCGTGCGCGCGACGCCGAGACGCTCACTTCGCGGGCGCGCCTCCTTCGACTCGAAGCCCAGCGGGTCTCCTCGAGCGAACGCTCCGACATCCTCGCCGTGGCCGACGACCTCGAGCTTCGCGCAGCCTCGAATCGAGCCCAAGCGCGCGAGCTTCGGCTTCAAGCGGCGGAGTTTCGAACGCAGGCTGCCACGCTGCGCGAGCGGGCTACGGTCCTCGCTCGTAACGGCGGCCGCAATGGCGGTTGGGGTAGACCTCGTCCGCTGCCGAGACCCGTGCCAGTGGTGGCTTCCGAGACGATACTCTAGAGCGCTCCAGCTCCCCTTGACGCATCTCGCCTCGGGCACATGTTGAGCCGGGCTCGGCCGCGGCCAGCCGTTGCGGTACGCGCCGGCGCCCAGGATCCTCCCGAGGGTCGACAAGGCGTGTAGTATCGCGTTGGAAGGACTTCACGCCGTGTGCCCCCGCTGCCATCAGAACGCGCCCATCGTCTATCGAGGGGTGAACGCATTTTGCACGGCGTGTGGGATGCCCCGCATGCCTCTGGCGTCGAACTCGATCAACATGGCAGGTCAGCCGTCGAAGGTCGGCGGGACCGTGGCCCGCGTGTTCGGGTGGTTGGTTCTGCTGGGCGGGCTGGTCGTGGGCTTCGGAACGCTCGCGGCTTGCGGAGCGATCGTCGGCTTCGCGAGCGCCGCGCCATACATCATCGGCATCCCCATCGCCGTGGTGTCGCTCATTGCCGGCTGGTTTCTCCTCAAGAGCGGCAAGGACCTCCAGGACTCCGGCGTGCAAACCGAGAAGGCCACGCGCATGCAGGCCCTCTTTGCCCTCGCCAACACGCGCGGCGGCGTTCTTACGCCGATGGATGCGGCTCAGTCGCTCGGGGTCACGCCTCAAGAAGGTGACGCGATCCTGACGTCGCTCGCGAAAGAGCAGCCCGACTACGTGGCAGTCGACATCGACGACAACGGCAACCTTCTCTACCGCTTCTTGGCCGCGAACTGGCACGCCGTGACGTCGAAGCAGCCGCCGCAACCGGCCTATGCGCGAGTCGACATGACGCCCAACGCGCGCGTCGTGCCGAACCCGGACGTACGCGTCTCCGATCGCTCTGCGGAGCTCGAAGAGGAAGAGGCGTCGTTCGATCCCGCGGGCGTGCGCCGGCAGACGCGCTGATCAGGAGTCGAGTCGGTCGACGTTGCGCAACTCGGGGAAGAGCAGCGCCCAGATGACGACCACGATGCACGTTCCGATGCCGCCGAGGACGACGGCGAGCTCGGGGCCGAGCCATGCTGCGGTGACGCCCGATTCGAATTCGCCGAGCTCGTTCGAGGCCCCGATGAAGACGAGGTTCACGGCGCCCACGCGACCGCGCATCTCGTCGGGCGTGCGAATCTGAATGAGCGTGGAACGAACGACCACGCTGAACATGTCCGACGCGCCGAGGATGATGAGCGCGGCGAGCGACACGCCGAACTCCTTCGATACGCCGAACACGATCGTGGCGATCCCGAAGAGGAACACACACGCGAACATGATGGCGCCCGCGCGCCGCTTGAGCGGGGAATACGCGATCAAGAGTGCGACGGTCGCCGCGCCGACGGCCGGTGCGCTTCGAAGCATGCCGAGACCCCACGGGCCGACGGCGAGGGCCTTCGCGAAGATCGGCAGGAGCGCGACGGCTCCGCCGAGGAGCACGGCGAACAGATCGAGCGAGATCGCACCGAGGATGGCCTTGTTCGTCCAGACGTAGCGAAGCCCAGCGAGGAGCGTCGACCAGTCGGCGGGCGGGCGGGCCTGCATCGCTCCCTCCGGTCGCGTCTTACCGATGGCGACGACCGACGCGCATGCGACGAGCGACATGCACGTGCACGCCACGTAGACGGCACCGGCCGTTCCGGTGGCCGCGTAGAGGGCGCCACCGAGAGAAGGTCCGGCGATCATCGCCAGCTGCCACGACGAGGAGCCGAGGGCGACGGCCCGTTCGAGCTCTTTGCGCTCGACGAGGTTCGGCATGAGCGCCTGCCCTGCCGGTCCGCTGAAGGCGCGGATGGTCCCCAGGATGGCGAGCACGGCGTAAATCGGGGCGAGTCGCTTCGTCCCGGTGTGCGCCATGAACGCCAGCGATGCGGCCGCCGTCGCCATGCCGAGATGACACACGACGAGGATTCGCTGTCGATCGTGGCGATCCGCAACATGCCCGCCGGGCAGGGCGAGCAAAAAGCCAGGGAGGAAGAGCGCGAGCCCCGAAAGGCCGAGGGCGAGGGCTTTCCCCGTGATCTCGTAGACCTGCCATCCGACGGCCACCGACAACATCTGCGCGGAGACGATGAGAGAGATGCGCGAGACGAGGTAGAGGACGTAGCGCCGATTCGACAGCAGAGAGCGGACGGAGGCTTCGGCCACGAGATTGAAGAGGGTTTTAGGAGAGTTGGGCGAAGAACGCGACGATTCATCCGAAACCCGGGGGGGTCTAACCCAGCCATTGGCTCGCGGCGCTGCCCTTGGGAGACGCCTCGTTTTTCTGCCCGCGCGCGCACGATCGCGCGGTTTTTGCGCGGGTTTCCACGCACCTCGGGCGTTGGAATGTGTCCGTAAGCTGACTGAACCGTGACCGACCCTCTCCTATAGAGTAACCCCATGAAAAAGCGCGATTACGGTTGGCTCGTCAGCCTCCCGTTCTACGGCGTTCATGCCGCGGCCGTGATTGGCGTGGCGCTCGTCGGCTGGTCATGGAAGTGGTTCGGACTTGCGATCGCGCTCTATTACGTCCGCATGTTCGGCGTGACGGGCGGCTACCACCGCTACTTCTCGCACCGAACCTACCGCACCAGCCGCTGGTTCCAGTTCATCCTCGCCGTGCTCGCGCAGTCGAGCCTGCAGAAGGGTGCCCTCTGGTGGGCGGCGCATCACCGCGACCACCACAAGTACTCGGACACCGAGCGCGACCCTCACTCGTTCCGCACCCGCGGCTTCTGGTGGTCGCACGTCGGCTGGATTCTCTCGCGTGACACCGAGGAGACCGACCCGAACCGCATCGCCGACCTCTGGCGCTACCCCGAGCTTCGCTGGCTCAACAAGTGGCACATCGTGCCGGGCACCGCGCTCGCCATCGGCTTGTACCTGGTCGGCAGCTGGCCTGCGCTGGTCTACGGGTTCTTCCTCTCGACCACGCTCCTCTGGCACGGCACCTTCACGATCAACTCGCTTTCACACTACTGGGGCAGCCGTCGTTACACCACGACGGACGACAGCCGTAACAACCCCGTCCTCGCGATCGTCACGATGGGCGAGGGGTGGCACAACAACCACCACTACTACCAGCGCTCGGTTCGCCAGGGCTTCTTCTGGTGGGAGATCGATCTCACCTACTACGTCCTTCGCACGCTCTCGGTGTTCGGCATCGTGTGGGACCTCCACCTGCCGTCCGAAAGTGTTCGTGCAGGCAACGCGATGCCGGCTCCCACGCCGCGCAAGCGTCCGGCGGCAGCTGCCTCCGACGAGCCGGTCATGCTCCCGCCCGCGTCCGCGTCGGCTCCCGCACTCGCCGTCTCCGACGCCGAATAGGGTCGCGGCGCTCGAGCTTCTCGAGACTCCAAATGCAAGACGGGGCCACGTCCTTCGGGACGGGCCCCGTTTGCTCATTTCGGTGGTCGGTGGTCGTTGGCGCGGCCGCGTTCGTCAGTCGTCCTGGCGAACGGCGCGACGTGTGGCCTTCTTCGCGCCGACCTTCTTCTTCGCCGTGACACGCCGGACCTTGGAGCCCTTGGTGGGCTTCGTCGGCTTGCGGACCTTGGGAACCACGAGCGCCTTCGCCACGAGCTCACGAAGCTTCTCGCGGGCGTCGGCCAGGTTCTTCACCTGGTCGCGTGTCTTCTGGCTCGTGATGAAGACGCGACCTTCGGCGTCCAAGCTGTTCTTGGCGAGTGCGCGGAGGCGCGTCTTCGCCGCGTCAGGCAGGGCGACGGTCGATTCGAAGTCGAACGAGAGCTCGATCTTCGAGGATACCTTGTTCACGTTCTGACCGCCCGGCCCGGACGCGCGCACAGCGCTCCATTCGAGGTCACTGCCGGGCAACGTGATCTTGGCGTTGATGACCAGCGGTGTGCTCATACTTCCAGAAGTCGCACCATCCGCGCGCGCAGGCAAGCTGTTCGTCAGCGTCGCGCGTCTCGTTCGAAGACCAGGCGCGAGGCCCCGGCCACGCCGAACGGTAGGAGAAACAGCCCCATTCCCGGGACGAGCAGGAGCGCCGCCATGGTCACGCCGAAACCGAGCACGGCCGCGAAGTTGTCTCGGATGAAGCCGAGGCGGTCGCGCACACCGCGCCCTCGGATGCTGAACGGGTAGTCGAGAAGGTCGTAGGCCGCGAGGACTCCGGTGACCACGAATTTGAGGGGAATCGTCACGACGCTCGCTGGAGGAAAGAGCAGCGTGATCGCCGCCAGCACCGCGAGGATCGGGAGACCGACGGCGAGCGCCGTGAGCGTCACGCGCAGCGAGCGTACGAACCCGGACACGAAAGGCTGATCTGGCCAGCCTCGGCCGCGGCCTCCAAGCGCGAGCTCTTGTTTCTTGGCGATGGTCTCGAGCGCGAACCCCGACAGCGGCTGCGCGAGCGACATGGCGATGACGAAGGCCACGACGAGGCCCACGATCCAGAAGACGATCCGCAAAGCCCAGAGCGCCCAGAGCCCGAAGCTGAGCCAGGCGCTGCCTTGCTCGCCGGTCATCATTCGGCTCGAAAGCTCTGTGCCCGCCCAGACCGCGCCCGCGCCCACGCCGCCAAAGAGTGCCGCTGCAATCACGACGGGAACGAGGGCCCATCCCCACACGGAGGGGGTGGACACCACGAATCCGACCCCGCCGAAGACCGCGCGTACGCCGGCGAAGAAGCCGAGCCCAGCCTTGCCTGCTTTGGTCGCAAACGCCTGCGAGCCGCTTCCGCCCTGCATCACGCTCGAGCCTAACCACGGTGACGGACTGCCGCTACCATGCTCGTCGTGCGTTTCGTTCGTTCGTGCGTCGCCGGTTTGGTCATCGGCTTGGTCCTCGTGTTGGGCGCCACGGGCTGTCGAAAGGCGCCGACGCCGGACGAGACGAGCGGCGCTTCTCCTTCGCGTTCTTCCTCGCCGGCATCGCCGGCCTCTGGGCTGGGAGCGCTCGAGCCCGGCCAGCCTTCCGCGGGCCTGCTCGAAGCCGTCAAGACCGTCGACCTGCGCGATCCGAAGCGTGCGCCGCGTCTCGCCGCGCGTCTTCGGGAGCTCTCGGCCTCGTTCACCGAGCCGCGCGCTCTCGCGGTGATGCATCGGGCGCTCGCGCAATCCGACAAAGCCGAAGCGGCGGCGATTGGGTGCGAGATCCTCGGCCGTGCGCCACTCGAGCCCGCGGCAGGTTCGGAAGCGGACATGGCAGGACGCGAATCGCTGGTCGAGGCCTCGCTGCTCGCGGTGGCCAATGCCAAGGCGGCGTGTCCGCACGTGGCGTCGTACCTCGGCAAAGATCCGTGTCGTCCGTTCTTTCGATGCAACGCGCAAGGCCCGCTCACGGGACGTGAACCCTCGCTGCAAGACGAGCCTGTCTGCACGCAGGCCGCGCTCGACGACGCCGTGAAGAAGGAGCTTGCTCGCGCGGATGCCGACGTCCTCGCCGGAGACTCGGGCTCGCGCCCGGCGCTCTTCGCCTTTGCGAGCCTCCTCGCGCAAGACAAGGTGCCCGAGCCGTTCACGAAAGCGCACGTGCGTCGTCGGTATGCGCTCATGCAGCCCAAGTCACCTTCGTGCGAAAACGGCGGCATCGAGCCGGGAACGCCTTGCCATTGCGAAGAAGCAACCATCCGCGATCAGACGTGCCGGCACGTCGATCCGGGCGCCATTCGCGTGGGCCTTTGCCGCTTCTTCGTGGACGACGCCAAGAAGACGTTGTCCGGCGTGACCGCCTCGCTCGCACCCTGAGCGCGAGCGCGACGCCTCACACCTTCGACTTCTGCTTCTTGGCCTCGAGCTCGTCCAGCGTCTTCGGCCAATCGGAGCCGAGAAGGCGCGAGAGCGAGCGATCGGCGAGGAGCTTGCCCTCGGTCTGGCACGTCGGGCAGTAGTTGGACTCGTTGTCCGCATAGCGGATGCGCTGCACGGGCTTTTCGCAGCGCGGGCAAGGCTTGCCGTATTTGCCGTGGACGGCCATCTCGGGCCGGAAGGCCGTCACGCCCTCCGGGAAGTCACCCGCTTCGGCCCGCAAGCGGTCGGTCCACTCGACGAGGACCGTGCGGATCGAATCGTAGAGCTTCTTCACGTCTGCGTCTTCGATGCGGCTCGTCAGCTTGACCGGTGACATGCGTGCACGATGCAATATTTCGTCGGAGTAGGCATTGCCGATCCCGCTGAAGAGATGGGGATCGGTGAGTGCGCGCTTCAGCGTGTGGTTCTCGCTCCGCAGGCGCTCGGCGAACGCGCTCACGTCCGATTCGAGAACCTCGAGACCGCCGGGATCGAGCGCCGCGAGACCGGCGTTCCCGCGTACGAGGTGGATGCTGGCCCGCTTCTTGGTGCTTGCCTCGGTGAGAAGGAGTGTTCCGCCCTCCTTCTCCTTCTCCTTGCTCTTTCCCTCGGCGGGCATCGCCGCGAAGTCGAAGGCCGCGAGCCCGATCTTTCCAGGCACGCCCGTCCCGAGCGGCTTCCATTTGAACCGGCCCGCGACCATGAGGTGGATGACGAGGAAGAGCGGCTCTTCCTTCTTCGACGTCGAGCCCGGCGGGACGAGGGCGAGTGCGATGCGTTTGCCGACGCGGCGCACCTCACGGACCTCGCGGCCGTAAGCCGCCGTGATGGGCGGATCGGCCGTTCGGAGGACGAAAGGGCTCGCCAAGCGCACGCGCTCGAGCACGTGCCCGACGGTCCGAGACGCGACATGTTCGACGTAGACGGTGACGTCGGGCAGCTCCGGCATGGTGGCGCTCCAGCCTACCTCGCGAGCGGCGTTTCCGGCATCTGGTAGAGTGCCGGGCGTGCAATCGCCTTACGAAGTGCGCCCGATGACCCGTTCCGACCTCGAGAGTGCGGGCAAGCTCGCCGGGAGGCTCGTTCGCATGCACCATGCGTTCGACCCCCAGCGCTTCCTTTATCTCGCGAATCCCGAGGCCGGTTACACGCGCTACTTCGCCTCCGAGCTGCAGAGCGACGACGTGGTTCTGCTCGTCGCGGCGGACGGCGCGGACGTCGTGGGCTACGCGTACGCGAGGATGGAGCCCCGCAGCTACAACGAGCTCCTCGATGCGTGCGGAAAGCTCCATGACGTGTTCGTCGACGACGTGGCGCGAGGCCACGGCGTGGGCGAAGCACTGGTGCGCGAGGCCATCCGCCGGCTCGAGGCCAAGGGGGCTCCGCGTGTCGTCCTGCTCACCGCCGTCCAGAACGAGTCCGCCCAGCGCCTCTTCAAGAAGCTCGGCTTCCGAACGACGATGCTCGAGATGACGCGCGAAGCCGACGAGCCGGTCAGTCCACCGCGAACGTGATCTCGAACGCCGAGATTGGCTTCGGCAGGCCCGTGAGCGTGCGCTTGGGCTTCGCGACGGCGTCCATTACGGCGATGAGCTCGGCGTAAGGCATGTCGTTGCTAGCGTGGACGACGGCCTGATCGAGCTTTCGATCGGACGCGTCGCGATGCATTCCGGCCGTCCGCCATTCGCTCTCGACGCGCGATGCAAGGGTAGGGAACGACGCCTTGCCTGCCTTGGCCGACTCGCGCGCCACTTCGGCGGTGCGCACCACGGTTCGACCTTCCTTCCACACGAGCACGAACTTGCTCGGGTCCGAGGTGTCGATGTGGAGCTTCGCGTCGGGCTTGCACTCCGCTCCTTCGCACGGCGGGGCGTTGCTCGGCCCCGGCACCTGCGCGTTCGCCTCCATGCGCGGGTATTGCACCCAGACCGCCGTGATGAGGAGAAACGAGATCGTCACCATCAAGAGATCGATCATGGGGACCATGTTGATCTCCATATCGACCGATCGCCTTTTGCCTCTGCCACCGTCGACGCTGACTCCGCCTGCCATGGTGTGCTCCTCCAGGCGAATGGACCGTCGCGCCCGAGCGAAGTTCCGCGAAGCGCACTCGACGAATGCGTTCGATCCTCGGCGGAAAGTGCCATGCAGAATGGAACCCGCCGCACAAAAGAAACGAACCCGCGAGCGGCGCGCGCGGGTCCTTCCGTCTCGACGAACTTGGGGTCAGGTGGAAAAGGCGGCGGTTCTTCTTCGCGCGCAGCGCGAAGCGCCCGAAGGGCGACCGCCGCCGCGGAGGGGAGGCTCAGAACCGACGGTTCTGAGGGGAACCGGAGGTTCCCTAAGAGGAAACCCCTACTTGACCCCCATCCCCATCATCATCGGCATGCCGTTGCACATCATCATGACCGGCGCGCCCATGGCCATCATGGCCATCATCGCGTCGCAGCGCTCCTTCATGCGCGCCATCATCGACGGGTCGGTCGGCATCATCTTCATCATCATGCCGTCCTTCGTCATCTCGCAGGTCATGGTGCACATCATGGGCATCATGCCGCCCATCATCATGGGCATCATCATCCCCATGCCGTTCATCATCGGCATCATCATGCCCATGCCGTTCATCATGGGCATCATGGGCATCATGCCGCCCATCGGGTTCATCGGACCCATCTGGCCCATCGGCATGTTCATCGGACCCATCTGGCCCATCGGCATGTTCATCGGGCCGTTCATCATCGGCATGTTCATCGGCATCGGCATAGCGTTCATCGTCGCGTCCTCCATCGGCCACGAAGGCTAGATCTTCGTCGTGCGTACGCACCAGCGTTCGACAAGAGACCGCGTCGATTCGTCTGCACGAGCGGACGCTCGTCTACTGCGAGGCGTGGGATGTTGCCTGCGCGTCACGTTTCGTTTCGGACAACTGCGATCGCTAGGAGAGTCGATCGAGCCAGAGCAGCGTCTCGATCGTGCCTGCTTCGCGGAGCCATGGTTGATCGTGCGGCCCTGGGATTACGCGATACGTGCTCGGAATGTTCTTCGCTCGAAGCGCGCGCTCGAGGGCTTCGCTCGACGTTCGCCACTGGTCTTGCGTGCTGGTGAGGATCAACATCGGGCGCGCCGATGACGATGATGACGTCGGTTGCCACGCCTGTGCGAGCTTCTCGGCGTAACCCGGTGCGGCCCATGTGCCGATCGCCGTCTGCACGCCGGCCCATGCACCGAACGCGTGCGGCATGCGCACCAGCATCTCGAGCGCGACGTAGCCACCGAGCGAGACACCCGCGAGGTACGTGTGCGCGGCGTCATCGAGCGCGTTCGACTCGGCACGTGCGCGCGGAAGCAGCGAGCGTTCGATCCAACGTGCATAGGCATCGAGGTCGGAAGGGCCCGAGGGATTCGGCATGAAAGGGCAAGCCATGACGAAGCCGCGAAACGGGCGCTTCGCCAGCTCGGCGTTCACTTCGTCGAGGCGCGCATCCGTCCACTCGCCGCGCGTGCTCGTGCGCTCGATGGGCGGTCGCTTGAGTCGCTGCCATGCGCTCCCGAGGCCGTACTTTTCGAGCCACGCATAGGCGCCCAAACGCTCGTTGGTTGTCTCACCGAGGCCATGCAGAAGAACGACGAGAGGAAGCCGCTGTGCCGGTGCCAGATACCGAGGAACGAGCAGAACGAAACGGCGACCGCCCTCCGTGACGTCGAGGAGACGCAGGTTGCGGAGGTCCTCGGCGAGCTCTGAATTCGCGCCAAATGCGCGTCTCATTTCAGACACATAAACGCCCAATAATCCGGCCAAGAAGGCACGACGATCAAAGTGCCGGCGCCTGTGCAGAAATAGTTTGCGCGAATGCCACTCTCGCGTCATTTCACGGCCCTCGTCGGAGGTGGGGTGTTCACGTTCCTCGACCGCATGCTTCGCAGGCGGTGGGACCCGTAGCAGGACGCTTCAACTCCCGATCAACCGGACCAAGGAGTCTGCCTCATGCGTTTTGGCCTCACCAAAGTTGCACCTCTCGTTCTCGTTGCGGTTGGTGTCGCGACTGCGGCTGCGGCGTGCAGCTCCTCGGATCGGCGAAGCGGTTTCGACGCCCCGAAGGATGACGCGGGGGTCGAGGCCGGCCCTGCCTTCGTCCAGGGCGACGCCCCTTGCGTGGGGCTCGAGTGCAAGCGTGAGAAGTGTGACGACGGTTCGACCACCACGCTGACGGGCAAAGTTTACGACCCGGCCGGCGTCAATGCACTGTACAACGTTCTCGTCTACATCCCGGGCGGGACGAACGGCGACGACGAGCTCCCGGCGATCCCTGAAGGCGTATCGTGCGAGACGTGCGCGAGCGTCGCCGTCAATCCGCTCGTCAGCGCCCTGACGGACACGCAGGGCGCGTTCACTCTCGAGAACGTGCCGGTCGACAAGGACGTCCCGGTCGTCATCCAGATCGGCAAGTGGCGCCGCCGCCTCACGATCGACATTCCGAAGAAGTGCGAGGAGAACAAGGTCCCGAAGGGTGACTTCCGCCTCCCGCGCAACGGCAGCGAAGGTGACATGCCGCACATCGCGGTGACCGCCGGTGGTTGCGACGCACTCGAGTGCCTCCTCCGCGGCATCGGCGTCGACGACGAGGAGTTCGTACCCGGACACAGCACGGACGGCCACGTCCACGTCTTCAACGGCCAGGGCGGCAACTTCCCGGGCGCGCCGAAGGCGGGCGGTGACACGGCCAACCCGCTCGGCGGCGAGCTCTGGAACGACTCGGCGCAGCTCGCAAAGTACGACATGGTCATGCTCTCGTGCGAGTGCGGCGAGAACAACGGCAACAAGGGCGGCGAAACCGGGCACGAGCTCACCGGCGCGCGCCAGGCGATGTGGGACTACGCCAACATGGGCGGCCGTATCTTCGCGACGCACTTCCACTCCACCTGGTTCAAGAACTCCCCCCAGGTCGACTTCCAGATGGTCGCCAACTGGAACACGGTCGCCAGCTCGTCCAACAGCACCTACGACGTCGTCGAGTCGATGGCCGACGGCAGCGCGTTCCCCAAGGGGGCGGCGCTCGCGGACTGGCTCGTCGGCGTGAAGGCCTCGAAGACCCGCGGCAAGATCACGCTCGAAGACGTCACGTCGTCGCTCAGCAGCGTGAATGCACCTGCGCAGGGCTGGATTCGCCAGGGCGAGAACAACGTGAAGTACTTCTCGTTCAACACCCCGACCAACGCGCCGGTCGAGGAGCAATGCGGTCGCGCGGTCTACAGCGATCTCCACCTCATGGGCATCAGCGCCGGCGGTCAGGAGTTCCCGACGGGATGCCCGGCTTCGGGTGGCCTCTCCGCGCAGCAGAAGGCGCTCGAGTTCATGTTCTTCGATCTCTCCGGTTGCGTGCAGGACGACAAGACGCCGCCCTCCGTCCCGAAGTGATTCGAATCCGCAACGCGTAACGCGTGACGTACGAAGGCCGAAGCGAGCAGCTGCTCCTTCGGCCTTCGTGTTTTGCATCGCTCTTTTTGGGGGTGCTCGCGGACGCGCGGCCGAGCACTCAACCCGCGTTGCGTGACTCGTAGACCTTCATCGCGGGCAGCTCGAGAGCGGTGAGGAACCCGCCCTTGCCGCAACCCGTGTCGATGACCACGACGTTCTCGCCGACCCACATGTCGAGCGGATCTTCGGGGGTGAAGCTCGAAAGCTCGGGGGGAAGGTTCTCGGTGGCCGTGTGCCCGCAAACCACGCGCTTGCCGCGATAGCCCTGGAAGAAGCGCATCGTGCGCACCCAGAGGAGCTGGGTCGGGTTCTCGGTCTCCGACGGGTGGAGCCACTTGCCGTCCTTCTCGACGAGACCGGCGTGCACGTAGATGGCGTGCTCGTCTTCGTAGAAGTGAGGCAGCGTGTTCATCCAATCGACGACGTCGTCGGGGAGGAATTCGCCGTGCTGCATGGTGACCAGCTCCTCGCGCGTCGGCAGCGAGCCTTCCTTGTGCGGTTGTCCGCGGAACGAGCGGAGCGTCGCGAGGCAGCCGTTGGGGATGGGGATGACGAACTCGGGCCAGCCACCCGAGGCGACGCGAAGCCAACCGTCCTCGTGGTTGCCGCGCAGGCACACCAACTTACCGGGAACGCGTTTCGGGAGCTCGTTGCGTACGAACTCGATGACCTGTGCGCTCTGCGGGCCACGGTCGACGTAGTCGCCCATGAGGATCATCGTGTCTTGCGCATCGAGCGGTGGCAGAAGCGCGAGGGTTCGCTCGAGTGCGCGCAAATCGCCGTGGATGTCGCCGATTGCGAACGTGCGATTGGCCATTGGACGGCTAGGATACGCACGCGTGTCGACCGAAAGCCACCCCAGCGAGAAGAATGAGCGCAGCCCTGGCAGTCCCAACAATTCCAGCAGGCGCGCCAAGATGACGTTGCGCGAATACCTGTTGGAAGGGCCGTTCGCGCTCACGATGTCGTCGGGCTTTTTCGGCTTCTTTGCCCACACCGGATTCATGACGGTCCTCGAGGACGAGGGCCTCGTTCCGACACGTGCCTCGGGCTCGAGCGCCGGGGCTCTCGTGGGCAGCCTCTGGGCGGCGGGGCTCGATGCGCCGACGATCGCCGACGAGCTCTTGAAGCTCGAGCGCCGAGATTTCTGGGACCCGGGGCTCGGTGCCGGCGTGCTCCGCGGGCGCTTGTTCGAAGGGATCCTCGACCGCGTGCTTCCGCGTCGGACGTTCGAGACGTGTCGCATCCCCGTGGCGCTCTCGGTCTTCGACGTGCTCACGCGCAGTACCCACGTTCTCGACGCAGGCGATCTGCCGTCGGCGATCCGCGCGTCGTGCGCGGTGCCTTTCCTGTTCCATCCGGTCTGGATTCGACGGCGTCCGTATCTCGACGGCGGCATTCTCGATCGCCCGGGGCTTCTCGCGATGCCGGAGCGCGAGCCACGCGTGCTCTTCCACCACCTCGCGTCGAAGTCCCCCTGGCGGGGCATGCTCGAGATGCCACGTCGGCCCGGGATGACCACGCTCGTTCTCCACGATCTCCCGCGCTCGGGTCCGTTCAAGCTCGAGGCAGGACGTCGGGCTTACGCGGCCGCTCGCGAAGCTACGAAGCGCGCGCTCGACCGACCGATCGAGAACGACGTCGTCCAGATCTAGCGTGAACGCTCTAGCCCGGCGGCGTACCGGCCGTCGCTGAGTCGGGCATGGCGCGATCGACGGCGTCGAGCAGAGCGTTGAGCTCGAACGGCTTGCGCAAGAAGCCCGCCCCTTCGAGCGATGCGGTGCGGCGCGTGCCCGGCTCCAAGGCGGAGACGAAGACGACCGGAATGGTCGCGAGATCGCGCTGGCGCTTCAGCTCGTCGTTGAGCTCCCAGCCGTCCATGACGGGCATCATCAGGTCGAGCAGGATGATCGCCGGCCGTAGGCCGCGGCCGAGGGCGTCGAGCGCCTCACGCCCGTCGCTCGCTGTCTCGACCTTGAAGCCTTCACCTTCGAGCACGAGTGTCATCGTGTCCCGGATGTCGGCGTCGTCTTCGACGACCAGGATCGTCGCGCCTTTTCCGCATCGCTCGTGGCTCATCACTGGCGACTTTCCTCGCGACTCGAGATCATCCTCGAAGTACCCGCGAAACAATCCATGGTCTCGTCCGGGATTCGGAGCAAGCTGAGCGTGACAGGAATCGTCGCGACCATCCCGATACTCTGGGGATGTAGCGCGGCGGTCGACGCGCGTCGACCACGACTGCGTTGGACTCGAAGCGACACGAAGCAGACCCCGTGCCGGTTCGTGCAAGCGCGAGCTGCGCGCTGCCCCTGTGTCAGGCCACGGTGGGATCGCTTCGAGGGCACTCCGCACGCGCGCGAGCGTCGTCACAGCGTCACGACGCGCGTCGTTGCGTCATGTGAAGCGCCCTTGAAAGCGGGCGCGCATGACTAGATTCCCAGCGTGAAGTACGCAGTGCTGGTGGGGGCGATCGTCATCGGGGCGGTGGCGTGTTCGAGCGCGGAGAACGAGGGCGGGGGCCCATCGAACCCCGCAGTCGACGGTGGTGGAGGAGGCAAGGGCCCCGACGGAGGGAGCGCCCAGCCGGACGGGGGTGACGACCCTGGAGAGCTGAGTGACCTCGAGACGGTCCACATCACCGGGCGTTTCGACGCGCGCGACCCGGCTGGCATTCGTTTTTCGTGGCCAGGGACGAGCGTTCGCGCGCGGTTCTCCGGTACGGGCGTCACGCTCCACCTGGTCGACACCGGCGCCGATCAGTTCGACGTCTCGATCGACGGCGCGCCTCCCACGCTCCTCAAGACGACGGCCGATCAGAACACCTATTCGCTCGCCTCGGGACTGGCCGACGGCGATCACGACGTCGTCGTCACCAAGCGGACGGAGGCGCTCATCGGCTCCGCCCAGCTCTTCGAGTTCGTCTCGTCGGAAGGCCGCTCGCTCGTGGCCACGCGCGTGAAGCTCGGGCGGCGGATCGAGATCGTGGGCGATTCGATTTCGTGTGGCTATGGCGTGCTGGGAACCGAGCCCACGTGTGCATTCGGCGCCGATACCGAGAGCGAACCTTCGGCGTATGGCAATCTCACTGCGCAGGCGCTCGGCGCTTCGCACACGACGATCGCCTATTCGGGGATCGGCATGGTTCGAGACTTTGGTGGGGCCTCCGTCGACCAGATGCCGGACCGTTACGGCCGCGCGCTTGCCGACGATCCCACGAGCGTCTGGAACGGAAGCGAAGAGCCCGACGCGATTGTCGTCAACCTCGGTACCAACGACTTTCAAGCCACCGAGCCCGGCCCGATCTTCCAGACGACGTACGAAACGTTCCTGGGGACGCTGCGCACGAAGCACCCGAATGCCGTGATCGTGGCCACGCTGTCGCCGATGATCAGTGACTACTATCCGGAAGGCGGAAACTTCCGCACGCTCGCGCGCGGCTACATCCAGGGCGCCGTCGCCACGCGAAACGCGCAGGGCGACGCAAAGGTCAGCTTCCTCGAGTTCGATCTGCAGACGGGTGAAGACGGCTACGGATGCGACTTCCACCCGAACGTGGTCACGCACCAGAAGATGAGCGCGAAGCTCGTTTCCGTGTTGAAGAACCAGCTCGGCTGGTGATGGTCAACCCTTCATCGCCGCGAGCGCCACGCGCACGAGGCCTCCCCACGAAGGCTTCGCTTCGAAGGACACGAGGCGGCGCCCGAGCTCGAGCAGGTTCTTGTGATCGGAGAACCAGGGCGGGGTCGGTCGGATGCGGAACGGGGCCCGCACGACCGACTTCTCCGGGTGATCGAACAGGTACGTGTTGTGGACCACGCCCGTCCCGGATTGGATGTCCTCCGCGGGATGCCCGGGGTAGGCACCCCACGTGGGTGATACGAGGCCGTAGATGACGCCGGGCCAGACGTTGATGCCGATGCCGCCGTAGCGAAGGTCGGTGATGGCCTTGCCGACCTCGTCGTGATGGTCGACGGCGGTCTCGGGGTGGACGAGGAGCGCACAGGAGAGCGTTCCCCAGCAACGCTCGTTGGCGAACGCGACGGCCTTCTCGAGGTACTTCGAGACGGAGGCTCCGCCGACGCCGTGCTCGCGAATGACGCCATCCTTCTTGTCGGCGAGATCGAGCGTGACCTCGGCGACGACGCCGCAGAACGCTTCGTTCGTGAGCGCGTAGCCTCCGGCGGCGTCCGAGACGTCGGGGATGGCCGTCCACGGAACGACGGTATCGGGCGCACTCGGCGGGACGGAGCCGAGTACGAGGGCCTCGGGATAGTGCTCGAGGAATGCGCGGTAGCGCTGCTGCGCGCCGGGATAGTAGGCGTTGCGCGGCGCCGTCTTGCGGAGCTCCTCGTGGAGTGCGTCGATGAATGCCTCGCGCTGCAGCCAGCCACGCGCGGTGACGATCACCTTCGCGGCGTTGCAGTTGAAGCTCGCGTTCTGCGTCACCATCGAGGCGACGTGGCGCGCCTGGAAGCGGATGTCGCGTTCGGACCAGGGACCGGGAACGACGAGAATGGGCGTGACGCAACCGAGCTCGGCGCTGAACTCGCGCGTGTTCTTCTTCTCGCCCGTGGCCTTCCGCGTCGATCGCTCTTCGGGCGTCGTGCCCCACACGATGGCGTCGTACGTACGGTCCGAGCCGGTGACGTGGAGCGCGCCGACGTCGGGATGGTTGGCCGCATGCGAGCCCACCTCCGCACCGCCGGTCACGATCTCGAGCACGCCTTTGTCGATGAGCGGTGCGAACGCCTTGCGGAGCGTGCCGGCGAGCGACTCGTTGACCGGGTTCATCTTGAGGAGGACGACGTCGTTCTCCACGAACAGCTTGTAGAGCACGTCCATCGCCGGAATCGACGAGACGTTCCCTCCGCCGAGGACGAGGCACACGCGGCCCGGCCGCTTCGACGACTCTCGGTAGATGGCGCCCTGCGTGGCTGGCTTGCCGGGTTGCAGCCATACGTCGGCCGTGAAGCCGCCGAAGAGCACGCGATCCATCACGTTGGCGGGGAAGATCCGCGCGATGACCCGGCCATCCGGTCCGCGTCGCGTCGAAACGGGCTTGGGCTGGCCATCGTGGCGAAGGGCCTCGGCCAGCAGGCGCGCGTTCCGTACGGTGGGCATGACGCCCGCGACCCACTCTTCGCCGGCGAGAACTTCGTTCGGATCGAGCCCCTTGATGCGAGCGCCAAGCTCGGCCCATTCGCGGGAGACCTCGACCGTCGAGGCGATGCATCGTTCGAGCAAACGGATGCGCTCGTCGATTCCGACCTGGATCCACGTCTCTTTGTTGCCGGACAGTCGGGCGATCGCCGCGTCGACGTCGGCAAGGGTGCTCTCGGAGGTTTGGGCCGACATGGATTCGCGAGGGTACAGCGGAAGCGAGTCTGCGTCGCTGCTACACTGCTGCTCGTGCGCATCTCCCGACGTGAAGCCCTCGCAGGATCGGCCGCAACGCTCGCCTCGCTCGGGGCTGCTACCGCCGCTTGCCGCACCGACTCGCCTCGGCTCGACGACTCTCGTCAGGCGCGGCCCACGGCCGCTTCGTCGAACGAACGCAGCGTGGTCAAGCTCGTGCCCGCGCAGCGCACGATGGATGGCGCCGGCGTTCGGTTGAAGCGCGCACTCGGCGGATCGGCGTTGCCGATGCTCGACCCGTTCCTCTTGCTCGACGAGTTCCAGTCCGACGATCCGAACGACTACCTCGCGGGCTTCCCCGATCATCCCCACCGAGGCTTCGAGACCGTCACGTACATGATCGACGGTGCGATGGAGCACAAGGACAGCGTCGGCAATCGCGGGCGGCTCGTCTCGGGCAGCGCGCAGTGGATGACCGCGGGCCACGGCATCGTCCACTCCGAGATGCCAAAGCAGGAACGCGGCCTCATGTGGGGCTACCAGCTTTGGGTCAACCTTCCTCGGTCGCGCAAGATGATCCGCCCGCGCTACCAGGACATCGGCCCTGGTCGCATTCCCGAGATCGAGCACGAGGGCGCACGCATTCGCGTCGTTGCCGGCGAGGCCTTCGGCACCACGGGGCCCGTCGAGGGCATCGATGTCGAGCCGGTCTTCCTCGACGTCGCGATGAAGAAGGGCATGACCTTCTCGACCCCGCTGCCGCCCGATCACAACGCGTTCGTCTATGTCGCGGACGGCGCCGTTCGTCTCGGCCCTTCGCGCACCGAAGCGAGCCGCGGAACGCTCGCGCTCCTCGGCAGCGGCGATCGCTTCAGCGCGATGTGCGACGCCGACTCGGGACGTATGCTCGTCCTCGCCGGTCGTCCGATCGGTGAGCCGGTGGCGCGCCGTGGTCCCTTCGTGATGAACACGGAGGACGAGATCAAGCAGGCCTGGGAGGACTACCGGAGCGGTCGCCTCGTCGGCGGCTGATCCGGTTCACTCGCCCGCCGTGTCGTCGGAGGTTTGCGCCGCGGGCTGCGGGGCCGCCTTCGGCGCCGTGCCCTTGGGCGCACTCACATTCGACGACGTAGCTTCCTCGTTCGCGCTTGCCGCGCTCGTCGCGGTGTGCGCGGGAGCACTTCCCGCGTTCGCACGTTGCTTCACGCGGTCGGGCGCCTGCATCGGCAGCTGCGAGATCGCGGCGTAGTGACGTTGCGCGGCGTCGCGGTGGCCGAGATCCCACTCGGTGTCCGCGAGACCGAGCATGGCCGGCATGTACTGTGGGGCCGAGTCGAGCGCCTTCTCGTAGCTCACCTTGGCGGCAGCAAGATCGCCTTGCGCGCGTGCGATGTCGCCGAGGCCCGAATGCGCCTCCACGTTGCCGGCGTGTTGGCCGAGCGCCTTCTCGTAGAGCTCCTTGGCGCGTCCGTAGTCGCCGGTCCTGCGCGCGGCGGCTGCGCGATCGAGCAAATCCGGCAGGCGCAAGGACCCAGTGTTCGCCGCACCGAGATCGGCGGGACGTGCCGACGTCGGCGTGGTCACGGCAGCCGTCTTCCCCGCGGAGGAGGCTGCCGATGGCGCGGCGGGTGTCGCGGCTTGCGTCGTGGCATGCGTGGCGATGGCGGTCGGTGCCGGTTTGACCGCCTCGACGACGCTCGCGATCGGCACGCTCGTGGCGGGCGGCTCGGCTGTTCGGGCGTTGACCGTCGCGTTGACCGTCGGTTCGCTCGACGACATCGAGCCCTTGAACACCCCGATCAGCGTCGCCGCGCCGGCGATGGCGACGACCGGCACGAGCCAAGTGCGGCGACCGGAGGGCTCCGACGCCAGCGTCGCCTTGATGCTCGGACGATCGTCGTCCGTACTTCGTACGGTCGCCGGAGGCTCCTTCGCCTTCGACGTCTCCTTGGGCTTCGCCGGCTCGTTCACCCTCGGCGCCGCGCCGTGCTCCGCCAGTTTCTCCCGAACGGCGGCCGGGCGATCGGACTCGACGATGATGGTCGGCGGCGGCGGTGCGAGCGGATCTCGCAGTGCGTTCGGCGTGAGCTCACCGGCCTTCGGAGGCGCCGAAGGCAGCGGCGGCGGCTTCGACATGCGAGGCGGAATGACCGACGCGGGCAGCGGCGGCGGTTTCGTTGGCCGCACGCTCGTCGTCGGTGGCGGCGGCGGCGTCAGGTCGATCACGACGTCACGCCCGGAGAGCGGCTCGAACTCGTCGTCGACCCCGTCGGCACGAGGCTCGGGGCGTCGGATCAGGTCGGAGACGACCGCGGGCTCGTGCGTCGCAGGCAGCGATGCAAGGGCCGGCGTCAGGGGACCGCTCTCCGCGGGCGCGGGTGCTGTGTCGATCGATTCGGGGTCGATCGACACAGGCTCGACGGATACGGGCTCGAACGAGGCGGGCTCGAACGAAGCGGGCTCGAACGAAGCGGGCTCGAACGAAGCGGGCTCGACGGATATGGGCGCGGGCTCGCTCGTTGGTGGCGGTTGGCCCATCGGGGCCGCGAGCGCCAAGGGCGTGGCGAGGGAAGGCGGAACGGGCACGGCTTCCGCCATCGACTCCGCGAGCAGCGTGGTGGCCGACGGTCGTTCGTTCGACGACAGCGAGGTCAAATGCGGCTTCGAGCTCTCGGCCGCCGGCGGAATCGAGGCGGCCGGCATTCCGGCGAGCAGCTCCGCGCGGTTCGCGAACGAGCGCGAGATCCCCGAAGGATCGACGACCGTCCAGCGCGCTTCGGCGCGGACCAACCAGACGTCCTCGTAGCGATCACACGTACCGCAACGAAGCCGCTTGCGTGCCGCTTCGCTCGTCGTTTCGATCTCGAAGCGCCCACCACACGCAGCGCAGCAATGGAGACCCGTAGTCTCAGCGCGTTCAGCCCACCCCATATTTGCATGGTAGCCACTGGTGGCAAGCGGGTGGCAGAAATCGTCGGCGTTCGCGCGTTCGCGCGCACTCGCCAGCTCGCCAGCTCGCACGCACCTCGCCACCGGCAAACCGTTTCGTCAGGGCCGGAGCGCCGCGAGTGTCCGCAGCCAGTTGCCGCCCAAGATCTTGTGGATTCGGTCGGCCTTCCATCCGCGGTCGAGCATGCGCTGGACGAGCCGCGGCAACTCGAGGCAGGTGGGCATGTCGCGCGGTGTCACGATGGCCCCGTCCCAGTCGCTGCCGAGCGAAGCGAAGTCTTCACCCACGGTCTCGACGACGTGCGCGAGATGGTCGACGACCTTGTCCGCGGTACACCCGAGCAGGGAGCCATCGAGGAATTGAGAGTGGTACATGACGCCGATCGTCCCGCCCGTGTCGGCGATCGCGCGGAGCTGTTCGTCGTCGAGATTTCGCCAGTGTCGGTGCACGCCGGAGACGCCGGTGTGGGTGACGATGACGGGCTGCGATCGATCGCTCACCTCGAGCGCGTCGAAAAAGCCGCGTCGATTGATGTGGGCGAGGTCGACGAAGATCTTCTTCGCGTTGAGCGCGCGAACGTAGTCGCGGCCGGCGGCGGTGAGTCCACCGTCACCTCCACCGGGAGCGCTCGTCGTGCCGAGGCGCGAGTTCGAGAGGTGGACGAGTGTGACGCGAACGATGGTGTCGTTCAGGCGGTCGACCGCGGCATCGACGGCGTTGCCACCCTGCACGCCGATGAACGCTCCGTGTTTGCCGGCGGCCCGGGCGGCCCGATATTCGCTCGCGTTGCGAACGACGGCGACGTCGTCTCTGCAACTCTCGAGGATCTGTGTGAGGTGAGCGAAGTTCTCGGTGAAGGCATGCGCGCGCGAGAGGCCGGGGCGGATCGGGTTCGTGGTGATGACCCAGATGCCGCCCGTGACGCGCGCCTCACGCAGGCGTGGAAGGTCCACCTGGCTGTAGAAGCGTGCGCCAAGAAGTCCGTGTCCGTGACGCTGTTTGAGGTCGTAGCCGAGGATGCGCGTCCAGATGAACGAGTCGATGTGCAGATCGATGACGTCGCTCGCGGCGTAGATCTCCACCGCCTCGCGCGAGATGGAGAGCGACTGCGCCCAGGCGTTCAGATCGGACGAATGATCGACGAAGGCGAGCACGCCGTCACTCCGCGTACATCTTGATGCCGGTTGCGGCGTGGAAGGACATGCGGTGGGCTTCCTCCCATTCCGGATGGCGCACGATCACGTGACCATCGGAGAGGAGCGTCTGCTTCCAGTTCCTCCGAGGTGTGCCGGGCCGGAGGAGCTTCTCCTCGACGACGGACTCGCCGCATGCCCGGAGCCAGTCGCCGAGGCCTTCGATGCGGGTCACGCGGCCCTGGCCTTGGGCGCGCTTGAAGACGATGCCGACGTTGTACTTGCGTTCGCTCTTGGCCTCGAACTTCTTGAAGCAGGAGACGCGCGCCCACTCGCGGAACAGATCGATGTCGTTCGTGTAGTTCATCTGATCGACGATGTGCGCGCCGCCGGGCCGGCAGCCGATCTCACCGAAGACGGCCTCGCCCTTGGGCGTGAGGTACCACTCCATGTGCGTGAAGCCATCGCCCATGCCGAGCGCGGAGAGCACGCCGCGGCCGAGCGCGAGCCCGCCCTGGAGCTTCGGCTGCTTCATGTCGCGCACGGTGATGATGACCGGGCTGATCCACTCGATCGAGCGCATCTCGATCGGCTTCGGCAGATACGCGGCGACGTTCTCGTAGGCCGGCTTGCCGTCGATGCAGACCGTGTCGTACGTGAACTCTTCGCCCTCGATGTACTCTTCGCAGCTCGCCTCGGGCACGCCGCGCATCTTCGGCAGGATCGCGTCGAGCTCGGACTTGCTCGTGACCTTGTAGGTGTCGGCGCTGCCCGCGCCGGCGATCGGCTTGAGGATGAGCGGGTAGCCGATCTCTTCGGCCGCCGCGCGCGTCTCGGACTCGGTAGTCACGCGGCGTGAACGCGGTACGCGCAGGCCAGCGGCCTGAACGCGCTCCTTCATGAGCTGCTTGTCGCGGAAGCCACGGACGGTGTCGACCGACATGCCCGGCACCCCCCAGCGCTCGCGAAGGCGCGCCGCGAGAATGACGAGCGGCTCCCAATTGGCGAGCACGCGATCGATCGTCTTGCCGCGCATCCACGCCGAGACGCGATCCATCACGTCGTCTTCGTCGAGGATGCGTGGAACTTGCAGGTAGTCGTCGAGATAAGGACGAACCTTGGCGGGAAGGGCCTCGCGCGGCGTGTCGCCCACGCCGAAGACCTGCGCCCCCACCTCTTTGAGCCCCCGCGTGTACTCGATCATCTCCGGCGGATACGCCGGCTGGAGAAACACCACCCGCATTCAGGCGTCGTACCATGGACAGGGCCGAGGTGGGGATTGGTGGGGGATCGATGGACCATCCGGAAGGCGGCGAGCCTTTGCGCAGCCTCCCGGCGGCAACGATGGAATCAGGCTGAAATCTCGCGTGAACAGCAATGTAGGTTTCGGGCATACCCCTTGCTGAACAGCCGACCATGCGTTGGTTCCGCGCCCTGCTCCTGGCCACCGTTCCGGCTCTCATCGCCTCCGTTGGTTGTGCCGCCCCCGAGGAAGAGGACGTCGGTGAGTCCCCCGACGCGGTCGTCGCCAACTTCGCGGGCACCGGCAACATCGACCTGAACAAGCGAAGCCGAATCATCCTGGTCGGTGACTCCGACGAGCTCGGAACCCTTCCGCTCTTCGCTGCCACGGGCCGCGCCAAGCGCTATCGCGAGATCTATCCGAACGATCAGATCGTCCTCTTCACCACCGAGGACGTCAAAGACGCGCAGGTCGGCGCGGTCGGCGCTTCGATCCTCCGCGACGGCAGCTTCGGAGCCGATGGCCCCAAGTACTCGGACCTCCGCCGGCTCGACTCCGTACGTCTCGTGAAGGCCCTCGACCGCTTCACGAAGATCGCGAGCATCGACTTCTTCGGCCACTCCTCGCCCTTCGGCATGCTCCTCGAGGCCGACGGCGCGAACCGCACGCTCGCGGCCGGCGTGCCCTCGAACGCCAGTGTGCTCGCCGACAACTTCGACCGCAGCGCGAACCCCTACGTGACGCTGAACGGCTGCAACGGCGGCGCGACGACGGCCGGCCCGCTCTCGAAGCTCTGGAAGTTGCCGGTCTCCGGCGCGCTCACTGGCTCGATCTTCCAGATGCTCCTCGACGACGGCAAGTTCTACGTCGCCGACAAGAACTTCTACCCGGCGGGCCTCAAGGCCGCGACGACGAACGACGTCTCGTTCGACACGAGCCAGCGCTGCTCGAGCGGAAGCTGCATCCGCATGAAGCCGCAGGACTCGCCGTACTTCGGCGTGTGGTCGCGCCAGGACACGGGCTTCCAGTACGGCCTCAACCACTACAAGTTTTTCTGCGCCTTCGATGAGTCGAGCGACGCGTGCTCGAAGGGCATGGCGCAGAGCCTCTATGCCTTCTTGACCGACGTGCCGGTCGACCAGAACTCGACGGACGATCAGATCAAGGAAGCCCTCGCCGACTTCATGTGCACGCGCAGCACGGACCCCTCGTGGTTCGAGAACTGCCGCGCGAATCTGTTCAACGCCGTCGAGCAGGATCTCCCGTTCTCGCCGATGCGGAGCGCGAACGATTACACGCTCGAGTGCAGCTTCAGCGGTTGCGAGCAGAAGTTCCGCTGCCAGTACGACGCGGCCGGCGCGCCCATCAAGAAGACCTGCGTTTGGGTCTCGGCGGCGTGCGGTAGCTCGCAGGCGGCGAACGCTTGCCGTCCGAAGAACACCAAGAAGTCGACGACGGTGACCGAATTCAAGCGGTATCTCGAAGGTCACCATCTCGTTCGCGGGGAGTGAGCTCGACCGTTGACGCGCGGGGCATTGCAGCGCATGAGTCGCGCAACCAATGCCCCGTAACGTCGTCTTCGTCGCTCCTTTCCCGGCCGAAACCACGCTCCGCTTCGTTCGTGCGGCCAAGAAGCTCGACGACGTTCGGCTGCTCGGCGTCGTCCACACGCCGCCGAGCGGCGACGACGCGCATCTCTTCGACGACCTCGTTCGCGTCACCGATCCGCTGAGCGGACAAGACGTCCTCGACGGCGTGGAGGTGCTGCGCCGTCGGCACGGTCAGCCCTATCGCATCGCCGGCATTCTCGAAGCGCTGATGGTGCAGATCGCCGAAGCCCGTGCGCGCTTCGACGTTCCGGGAACGAAACCCGACGTCGCCGAGCTGTTTCGCGACAAGGCGCGCATGAAGGTGGCGCTGCGTGAGGCCGGACTGCCGGTGGCGCGCCATCGTCTCATCGGCTCGGAGCGCGATGCGCACGAGTTTGCCGAGCAAGTCGGCTTTCCGATGATCCTGAAGCCGCCGGCAGGCATGGGCGCGAAGGCCACCTTCCGTGTCAGCTCGCGCGACGCGCTCCTTCGGGCCATTGCGGGGATGCGTGTGAGCTCGCATTCCCCGGTGCTCGCCGAGGAGATGCTCACGGGGCGCGAATTCAGCTTCGAGACGGTGACCACCGGCGGCGTGCCGCGCGTCTCGTCGTTCTCGGAATACCTACCGGGATGCCTCGAGGTTCTCGAGAACGCCTGGATTCAGTGGGCGTGCGTGCTGCCGCGCGAGGTCGATGGTGCGCCTTACGACGCCGCGCGCGCGATGGGGGAGAAGGCCGTTCGCGCCTTGGGCCTCGACAGTGGTTTCACGCACATGGAGTGGTTCGAGCGCAGCGACGGCTCGCTCGCCATCGGCGAAATCGCCCAGCGTCCGCCCGGCGCGAACATCACGCGCATGACGGGCCTGGCGCACGACATCGACGCGTATCGCGCTTGGGCACGCGCGGTGATCGACGACGAGCTCGACGCGCCGTGGGAGCGCAAATACGCGGTTGGCTGCGCGTACGTCCGCGGGATGGGCCACGGCCGGATCGCCTCGGTCTCGGGCGTCCACGAGACCTACGAGGCCGTTGGCAAGTGGGTGGCCGAGGCGAAGCTGCCGACGATCGGCGCCCCGAAGAGCGACGGCTACGAAGGCGACGGCTACGTCATCGTTCGTCACGAATCGACGGAGATGGTTCGGAGACTCGTGACCAAAATCGTCGAGACGATGAAGGTCCATTACGTGGCGTGAAGCGCGAAAGGGCTGTCGTCACGATGGAACCGCTCCTTCCGGACAATTGCGATCTGCAACGATCGTGACGAATCGGTTGCGGCACGGTTGCAAAGTTCACTTCGGTCCCTTGTCGAACGAAAAGCTTGTGGTATGAGCGCGCCACGTGTGCGGGCGGGTGAATCCGTTCGTCACCTTTCCCGAGGGGTTCAATGCGCGCTTCCATTCGTCCGGTCGTCGTCACGCTGATTGCTGTCGGCGCTGTTTTCGCGGCCAATGCCGCTCACGCCGACGTCAGTAGTTCGCCGTGCGGAAACGGGCTGGACTGCTCGAGTGGAACAGCGGGCCTGCACGCTGAGTCGCGCGTTCCGGTCATGAGCTCGATCGGCACGGGCTGGATCCCGCAGTGCGACCCGCCCACGGCGGACGGTCACTGTTCGAATCAGCACGTCCAGGTCGCGATCAGCATGGACCTTGCTGCCTTTCCGGATCCCTCCAAGGAGCCGCTCTGGATGGTCGACATGCCGAAGGGCGCGGTCGTCAACGCGCAGTGGCCCACGGACAAGCAGTTCGAGTTCATGCTTCCGACGTCGACCACGCAGGACGGAACGTTCAAAGTTAGCCATTCGCTGATTCCGTCCGTTCGGGTCCACGCGCAGCTGCTCGGATTCACGGTCGATTGGACCTATGATGCCAGCCGCTACCTCCAGGAGGTGGCGCCGAACTTCCAGTACCGTGCGACGAACACGGTCTCGTTCCCGCCGTGGTCGATGCAGCAGGCGATTGCGAATGTCGTGCCTTCGCCGAGCCTCACCACGACCACGCTCATCGACACGATGTTGCTCAACAGCGCCGATAACCAGGTCGCACTCGGCCTCGGGGCGAAGACCAGCCCGACCTTTGCCTATCGCACGACCAAGGTCACGCTCGCGAACACGACGCCGATCACCAAGGACGCGCCCACGGGCAACCTGGCGATGAAGGACGCCGACGCGCTCGATCTCAAGGCCGACGTCGAAGGCGAGATCACGGTCAACGGCGAGCTCACGCTCGCGCCGTACGTCAACATCACCAGGGTCTACGGTGTCACGGTGCCCGCCGGCCTCGGCCTCCTCGACGCCTCCAGCTTCTTCAGCACGCCGTCGAAGACCTACGAGGCAACGCCGCCCGTCGCGGTGAAGTTCAACTCGGTCAACATCCACATCCCGCTTCCGAACGTGAAGGGGCCGCTCAAGGGCCTCGATCTCGGCTCGGTGCAGGTGGGTGACAAGGCGGAGCAGCCGGTCTCGATCAAGAACACGGGCGAGCTCGGCGGCAAGATGGCGTTTACGAGCTCCGATCCGCAGTTCACGGTCGTCGCGTCGGCGACGGTCGATCCGAAGACGGATTACTCGCTCGTCGTCCGCTTCACGCCGACCTCGGAAGGTCCGGCGAAGAGCACGATCACGATCAAGTCGAACGACCCCGACTCGCCGGTCCAGACGTTCGAAGTCCGCGCCAATGGCACGCCGGTTCCGGTGGAGCCTGCCGCGCCCGCCAAGGACGAGCCCGAGACGACTGCGGCCCCGGCCGCGGACAGCGGATGCGGCTGCCACACGGCGCCGATTCAGTCCTCGTACGGCGCCGTCGCCGGACTCGGCCTCGCCGCCATTCTCGTGGCTCGCCGCCGTCGCGCGCGCGCCTGATCCCAAGCGACTTCGCACTTTCTTCGATAAAGCCACGCAGCCTTCGGGTTGCGTGGCTTTCGTTCGTTCAGGCGTGCGTTTCAGGTGTGCGGTCAGGCGTGCGTTTCAGGCGTCATAGATGGATAGCCAGAAGTCGTCGACGTCGCGGCGCCGGAGCCAACGTTGCTTCGGCAGGTCGAGTCCGAGCGTGCAGACGACGATCGGGTGATCGTCGGCCACGCGTTTCAATCGATCGAGCACGCGCTGCAGCGCTTCCCCCGTGAAGGGCAGGTAGAGGAAGAACACCGTTCCGTCGTCGAGCTCGGTCTCCTCGTCACGCGCGTCGCCGCCGACGAAGCTCGCGTTCGCGCCGAGGCGAGCGGCGGCTTCGATCGCGCGGGCGACGAGCGTCGCCTGGATCTCGATGCCTCGTGATCGAGCGCCGGTCAGCAGCGCCGTGAGCAACACTGCTTTTCCGAGGCCGGCGCCGATGTCGACGAAGACGTCGTCCTCCGTGATCGGCACCTCGTCGATCATGTGCAGAATCGGCCGCACGCCCGCCGCGTGGTAGCCGATCAGGTCGCGTCCTGGTGATTCGTCGCTCGCCAGGCCGATGCCGAAGAGCGCCTCGAGCTCCCGATCGCGCGCGTCTTCGGGAATGGCGTCGAGCCACGCGCGAAGGTCGGGAGGCAGCACCGATCAGCGGCCCGGCGCGACCATGCGATAGACCTGCTCGTACGCCGTGACGCGTTCGTCCCAGCCGAGTCGCGTGCGCATGCCGTTTCGCTGGAGGGTACGCCAGCGTTCACGATCGTCACCCTCGCCACGCCCCCAGGTGCGAAGCGCATGGGCTAGGCCGAAGCGGAGGCCACGTTCGTCGAAATGCTCGAAGACGAATCCGTTGCCCGAGCCGCGCGTGGGGTCGAAGGGGGTGACCGTGTCGGCGAGGCCGCCCGTGCGGTGGACGATGGGCGGCGTTCCGTAGCGGAGGCTGTACATCTGATTCAGACCGCACGGCTCGTAGCGCGAAGGCATGAGGAACATGTCCGCGCCGGCCTCGATGAGGTGCGCGAGCGGTTCGCTGAAGTTCGCGCTGAAGCGAACCTGCTTGGGGAACTGCTTGGCGAGCGCAGCGAAGAACGTCTCGTACTTCGGCTCGCCGGTGCCGAGCACGACGAGCTGGACGCCGTTGCGCTGGAGGAGTCGCGGGAGCACGCCGAAGCAGAGGTCGAAGCCCTTTTGCCAGGCAAGGCGCGACACGACGCCGATGATCGGTGCCTTCGGCACGTACGGCAGGCCTGCGGTCTCGCACAGCGCCTGCTTGTTGCGCTCCTTGCCCTCGAGGTCGTCGATCGAGAAGTGGTGCGGGATTTTCGTGTCCGTCTCGGGGTTCCACTCGGCCTCGTCGATGCCGTTGAGGATGCCGAAGAGGACGTCGCGCCGGTCACGCAGGAACGGATCGAGCCCCACGCCGTGTTCGGGGGTCTGGATCTCCCGTGCGTAGGTGGGGCTGACCGTGGTGATGGCGTTCGAATAGAGGAGGCCCGTCAGGAGATAGTTGATGCGACCTTCGCGCAGCTGGTCCTGATGGAAGTTGTGCGCGGCGTCGGAGAGGCCGGTCTCGAAGAGGATCCGGGCGTCGAAGGCGCCCTGGTGACCGATGTTGTGGATGGTGAGGACCGACCGCGTCTGGGCGAACAGCCGGTCCCAGGCGAACATGGTCCGGAGGAGGAGGGGGAGGAGCGACGTCTGCCAGTCGTTCGCGTGGACGATGTCGGGCCGGAACCCGGTTCGCTGGGCGATGACGAGAGCGGCCCAGGAGAGCACGGCGAAGCGGAGGTGCTCGTCGTGGTCGTTCGTGTAAATCGAGGGCCGGTCGTAGAGATCCGCGCAGCGCACGAAGTAGACGGGGACCGTCGTTCCCGGGAGGCTGGCCTCGAAAACCGAGAAAACGATGCGCGTTCCACCGAGGAGGAGCACGGCGTCGCGGAACACCTGTTCGAAGTTCCGCCCGGGAACCTGAACACGTGCATACATCGGCATCACGATTCGGACGTCGTGGCCGCGCGCGGCGAGGGCCTTGGGAAGCGCGGAGGATACGTCGCCAAGCCCCCCAGACTTGGCGAACGGTGCCACCTCGGAGGCGACAAAAAGAACGTTCACGGTCTGCGCACCCTAGCAGGAACGCGGTCGAGCTGAAGCATGATGGTAGTCCGCAAGCTCGGCTGCTACCGTTCGCTTCTCTACCGTGGACGTCATCTTCGTCGAACCGTGTTTCCCGGCCAATCAGCGCGAGTTCGTTCGCGCACTCCACTCCGTAGGCGCGCGCGTCATCGGCATCGGCGAGCGGCCGAAGTCGGCGCTCGACGAGGGCCTCCAGCACTGGCTCACGCACTACGAGCAAATCGGCAACGTGACGAACGAAGCCGAGCTCGAAAAGACGGTGCGCTGGATTCAGGGCAAGGCGAACGTCCAGCGGCTCGAGGCTGTCGTCGAGGCGCACGTCATGGCCGCCGCGCGCGTACGTGAGCGATGCGGAATCCCCGGCACCACGGAGCGCACGGCGCTTCTCTGCCGAGACAAGCCGCTGATGAAGGAAGCCCTTCGCAAGGCGGGAATTCCGTGCGCGGCCTCGATCGGAAGCGGTGACCCGGCCGAGATCCGAGCCTTCGCCGAGCAGGTTGGCTTCCCGGTCATCGTGAAACCGCGCGACGCCGCCGGCGCTTCCGGGACGTACCGCGCGGACAACCTCGCCGAGCTCGCCGAGGCGCTCGAAACGTGCGGTGTGGGCCGCGGTCGGAGCGTGGCCGTCGAGGAGTTCATCGAAGGCCACGAAGGCTTCTACGACACCATCACGATCGACGGCGAAGTCGCCTTCGACTTCGTCTCGCATTACTACCCGAACGTCCTCGACGCGATGCGCACGCGGTGGATCTCCCCGCAGTTCGTGGCCACGAACCGTATCGACGCCGCGCCGGCCTACGAAGAGGTGCGGGCGATGGGCAAGAAGGTCATCGAGGCGCTCGGCATCGGCACGTCGGCCACGCACATGGAGTGGTTCTTCGGGCCGAAGGGCCTGAAATTCAGCGAGATCGGCTGCAGGCCACCGGGCGTGCGCGCGTGGGATCTCTACGCGGCCGGCAACGAGATCGACATCTATCGCGAGTGGGCGATGGCCGTCGTCCACGGTCGACGGAGCCGGGCACCCTCCCGCCGCTTCGCCGCCGGCATCATCGCGCTCCGGCCGGAGTGCGACGGTCGCATCACCGGGTACGACGGCGGCGACGAGGTCCACCGTCGCTTCGGCGAGTACATTCTCGACAGTCACTTGCCCCCGCCCGGAACGCCCACACAGCCGGTCTCGGCCGGCTACATGGCCAATGCGTGGGTTCGCATGGTTCACCCCGATTACGACACGCTGCGATCCATGCTCGACTTCGTCGGTCAGACCTTGAAGGTGCGCTCTGCATGATCGCAAAAGACGCGCTTGCGATCGTCCTTCTCGGTGCTCAACGTTACAATCCAACTCTCGGTGCCGCCGTCGACGAGCTCGGCGTAGCGGGCCGTATTGCAACCATCACCGCCGGCTGGCAGGAGCGCGAAGACGACGACGCCGATCTGCGCGACCACCTCGGCGCGCGTGCGGTGAACCTGAAGCTCCACGCGCGCGCCGAAGAGATCTTCCGGAAGGATCCCGAGTTCGCCGAGGCGCATCGCGAACGCCAGGCGGTGCTTCGCAGCCGGCAGGACTTCTATCGCATCCGACTCGAGCACGCCCTTGCCGCTCAATACGTGATCGAGCAGCGCAAGGCGCCGCCCGACATCCTCGAAGACGAGGCGCGGGCGTCGATCGAAGCCATCCGCAACATCGACAACATGCACCTCGATCGGTGTGCGCGGGATCGAACCGAGTTCGAAGACAAGCTTCGCCCCTGGACGCGCGAGGCGATCCTCGAGCAGCGCGAGCAGGTCGCGTCGATCGTGCGTGAGTGCGATGCGATTGCCATCGCCGGCGGCCACGTGGCCTCGCTCCTCAATCGCCTGCAGCTCTTCAATCTGGAGGAACTCTCGCGAGGCAAGGTCATCTTCGCCTGGTGTGCCGGTGCGATGGCCATCAGCGAGCGCGTGGTCCTCTTCCACGATTCGCCGCCGCAGGGGCCCGGCGCTGCCGAGGTGCTCGATGCCGGTCTCGGCCTCGTAGGCGGAGTCGTGGTGCTGCCGCAGCCGGAGTTCCGTTTGAAGCTCGACGATCGTGCGCGTTTGAAGCTGATGGCCCGTCGCTTCCAGCCGGCCATGTGTCTGGGGATGCCCGCACGTTCGCGGGTGACCTGGCTCCGAAGCGGACCCATCGACCCCTACGGCGGCGTGTTCGCGATTCGCGACGACGGCACGCACGCGTTCGGCAAGACGAAGGCGGTGGTCTCGTGACCGCGCTCGCCATCCAGAAGCTCATCGACGCCGGCCCCGACGGCGAAAAGGTCGATGCTTTCCTCCAAGGGCGTGCGTGCCCGATCGTCGAGGGCTCCAACGTCACCTTCGTGTGGCGAGGCGAGGCCGACGGCGTCAATCTCAGACACTGGATTTATGGTCTCGAGTCGGCCAATGCGCTCTCGCGTATTCCGAATACCGATCTCTGGTACCTCACGTTCGACATTCCGCACGGCTCGCGCGTCGAATACAAATTCGAGATTCATCGCGGCGGCGGCAGCACTTGGATCGAAGATCCTCGCAATCCGAATCGTGCACGCGATCCGTTCGGCGCGAACAGCGTCATGCAAGCCGAAGGGTACGAAGAGCCGGATTGGGCCAAGCCCGACCCCGACGCTCGCCCCGGTCTGCTCGAGCCATTCGGCTTCCACTCGAAGGCCTTCGGCGGGCAGCGAACGGGCCATATCTACCTTCCGGCGCGGTTCCGACGAACGCGCCTCTATCCGCTCGTCGTCGTCCATGACGGCAGCGACTATCTGAACTTTGCGTCGATGAAGGCGGTTCTCGACAACCTCATTCATCGCCTCGAAATCCCGGACATGATCGTCGCCTTCACGGACTCGCCGGACAGGATCCGCGAGTATCCGAACGACGAACGCCACGCGCGCTTTCTCACCGAAGAACTGCTCGTCGATCTCACGGCGCGTCTCCCGCTCCTCGATCGACCGCAAGCGCGCTGCCTCATGGGGGCGAGCTTCGGCGGCGTCGCCGCGTTCTCCACCGCCTATCGCTATCCCGGCGTCTGGGGACGCCTCTTGCTCCAGTCGGGCTCGTTCGCCTTCACGGACATCGGCAAACACAATCGACGGGGGCCACTCTTCGATCGCGTCGTCGAGTTCGTGAATCAGGTGCGCGACGAGCCGAAGGCCGTCAGCGAACGTGTCTTCGTGAGCTGCGGTGTCTACGAGTCACTCATCTACGAGAATCGCTCGCTCATTCCCCTTCTCGATTCGACAGGAATGCAAGTTCGTTTCGTCGAATCGCGCGATGGTCACAACTGGGAAAACTGGCGCGATCGGCTCCGCGAAGGGCTCTCCTGGCTCTTCCCCGGTCCGCTGATGTTCATCTACGAGTAGGCGGGAACATGGCAGAGGTCGTTCGTCATATTGGACTCTCCCTCGGGGCGGACATCTGCTGGCCGCTCTGCTTCGAAGCCATCATGCGCGAGCTCGATTTGCGCATTCCGGTCGGCGGCGACACCGTCCGCTTCGAGGTCGAACGCGTCACGATCGAGCCCTTCGATTTGCGCCAGCCGTGCAAATACGATCTCGTCGTCGACCGCCTCACGCACTGGTACCACACCAGCCGTGAGTGGATAAAAAAGGCCATCTTGATGGATGACCTCTACGTGTTCAACAACCCGTGGAGTGTCCAGGCGAACGAAAAACACACCACCTACTGCGCGATGATGCAGCTCGGAATGCCCATTCCCGAGACGTGGATGGTGCCGCCGAAGAGCTACGAGCCGAATCCGGACTTGAAGCCCACCCTCACGCGCTACGCGAAGCTCTTCGATGTGAGCAAGCTCGGCGACCGTCTTGGCTGGCCGATGTTCATGAAGCCTTACGACGGCGGCGGCTGGCGTGGCGTCACGAAGGTCGACGACACGAACGCGCTCTGGAAGGCCTACGAAGAGAGCGGCAAGTCGGTCATGCACATCCAGGCCGGAGTGAACGGCTTCGACCGATTCGTGCGCTGCATCGGGTTCGGCCCGCAGACGCACTGCGTGCTCTACGACCCCGACGCGCCGCTCCACGACCGCTACACCACGAAGACGGAGTTCATGACCAAGGCGGAGGAAGAGCACCTCCGCAAGGTCACACTGACCATCAATTCGTTCTTCGGTTGGGAATTCAATTCCTGCGAATCGCTCCGCCGCGACGGTATCTGGCACCCCATCGACTTCGCGAATCCGTGCCCGGACTCGCAAGTCACGTCGCTGCACGGCCATTTCCCGTGGCTCGTGAAGGCGTACGTTCGCTGGGTCGTCTTCTGCGCGGCGACGAAGCGCAAGATGCGCAAAAACCAGGACTGGTCGCCCTTCTACGAGGTCGCGGCGCTCGATCTTCCCTACGAAGAGAAGCTCTCACGCTACGCCGCCATCGCCGACGAGCGCTTCGAAACCGCGCGCTTCGAGGAGTTTTGCGCGAAGCATCTCGGCCACCTCGACGAAGTGGCCTGGTCGTTCTTCGGCACGAACGGCGCGAAGGATGCGGTTCGCCAAAAGGTGACGGCGCTCTTCCCGCCGCACGAGGTCGAGCGCTTCACGGAGCTCTTCTGGTCGCGCATCCAGGATTGGCGCGGAGCCCCGACTCGATAGCTCGCAGGAAACCCATCGCGGTTTACACAAAACTGGCGAATCGCAAGGACGCCGCGCTTCAAAAACACGCCCCAGAATCTCGGCAAGTTCGATTTCGATTTCGTGTTCGACTTCGTGAGGACGCTGCCGCGTTTGCTTGCGTATTACCGGCATTTGCGCCCGCCAAAGTGGGGCTCTGAAAGAGGCGTTTCGCTGCGCCACTGCCGTGCTGTGCGAGACGCGAGCTTGCGCACCGGGCGTGGAAGGCGTACGGTGAACGACTCACGACACGTCTCGTCGCTGTTACTGCGCTCTCTCGGCATCTCGGGATCCCGCATTCGCACTGCGAAGCTTCGTTTCCGTGCTCAACGTAGCCAGCGAGATCCCATGGCAATCGCGCCTTCGGATGCTGGCTAATTGCCGAAAAGAGAGATCATGAATAACCGACTTTACGTGGGTAACCTTTCGTACCACGTGACGAGCGACGCGCTCCGAGCTTGCTTCGCCGAGTGCGGAACGGTGACCGACACGCACGTCGTGATGGACCGTGAAACCGGCCGCGCGCGTGGATTTGCCTTCGTCACGATGGGTACCGACGCCGAGGCAAGCCACGCCGTGTCGAGCCTCAACGGCGCCATGCTCGATGGCCGTGCGCTGCGCGTGAACATCGCCGAGGAACGCGCTGGCGGCGGCGGTGCGAGGGGCGGGCACCGCGGTTGGTGACCCCAAGCGCGCGACGACCACTTCTTCGCCACGGCCACGGTCTGCTGCGTTTCGCGCGGCAGACCATGGGTGCGAGTGCCGCTTCGGCGTTCCTTCTCGACAACAGCGGGAGCTCACTCCGTGGGCTTCTCGGTCAATGGGATTGGACGCGCACCAGCTTTCGGGCCGATCTCTCGAGCTGGCCAACCGTGGCTCGAGCGGTGGCTGAAGGCCGAATCTGCTCGATCTCTGCGGCGGATGCCGAGGGGGCGGAATCGGGCTGGTTCGAGGCGCGGGGCATCACGCGCACGCTCTGCATTCCCCTCCGCAACGAGGCGCAGAGCCTCGGCGTCTTGTTCTTGGATTTCGACGAAGCGCTCGGGACCGACGCGCCCGTCGACGGCGGGCGTCTTCTCGAGATCGCACGTCACTGTGCGAACGCCTTCGCTCGCAGAGCGGCGGTGACTCCGGCCGCCGAGAGCACGTGGCAAGCTTGAGCCAGCGCGAGCCGCGCGCGATCGTACGCAAGTACGCCGGCATCGTGCCGACGGACACGGTCGATCTCGTCGCTGTCGCGTCGGTCGACGTCACCTCCGAGCAGGAGCTCTTCCCGATCGACCACGTCTTCGACGGTCGCATGGGGCCCGGCGGAAGCTGCTGGATTGCGGAGACACCGGGACCGCAAACGATCCATTTGCGATTCGCGTCGGCAAGCGACTTCGCGCGGCTCGTCATCGAAAGCGAAGAGCGAAGCGTCACTTGTACCCAGCGAATCGAGGTCGCCTGCTGGAGCGAGCGAAGGCATCAGCGCGCCGAGACAGCACCTCGCGTGCTCGAGTACGCGCCGTATGGTCCGAGTTTTCATCAGGTGACGTGGGAGCTCGACGAGCGCGCAGTGACCGACGTGTGGATTCACGTCACTCCCATGCCGCGAAGCCATCTCGCGAGTCTCACCTCGGTCGTCTTCCGTCGCTGAGTCGCTGTCGTCGATCGCGAGATTTCGCTCGAGCTCGCGCGACGCGATCGTCATGATCGACGCTGAGCTCGGCGCCGTTCGACGAAGACTGCTAAGGTGCATCGATGAGAGATCAACGTTTGCGCGTATTCCGCACTGCGGTCGATGGCTTGATCGAGTCGCTCGACGCGCTCGTGAGATTGTCGCGCTGGAACCACAGCGAATCGAAGCCCGAGCCGCTCGTCATCGCGGTGGCGAAGCTCCAGGATCGGCTCGGCGCTGCGGAGCGTCTCGCGGGCTCGAACTTCAACGGCTCGTCGACCGAGGCGGCGAAGGTGACGGCCATGTGCGTTGCGCTGAAACGACTCAGCGCATCGTACCTTCAGTACTGCAAGCAGATCGCGTCACCACTGAACGTCGACGACGCCGCGAATTCGCTCGAGTCCGAAATCTCGGCGACCTCCGCGACGTCGGATCAGTGGGGCTGAGCCGCTTCAGACCGCTTTGATGCCGGCCATGGCTCTCGTCAGGCCTGTCCCATCGAGCGGGCGTACGCCCGACGACGCTGCGCGAACGTTCCACTCTCGCACGACGGCGTCGAGCGCTTCGCTTCGCGTGCGTCCCGCGCCAGTGACGACAACGGGATTGGCAGCGTCGGTCGTACGTGCCTCGAACCGCCAACGGTCGCCTTCGATGGGAAAGAGCCGGAACGTCACCGCGGTGCCGGAGCACTCGAGCTCGTAGGTCATGTTCGCGCGTTCGCGGAATTGCTGAACGACCCTGACGTTGGGGGGCGGCGCTTTGTCGGCCGGAATCGGCCGATCGCTCACGCGAAGCACGTTGCCGCCGAAGTTCGAGCCGTCCAGTCGCCCGACTGCCGTGCTCGCATACGTCGCACTCGTCATCGTGACGTAGGCGAGACCTTGTGGCTTCGATCCGTCACGCTCGGGCACGAGCTGGACGTCGGACACGCCGCCGCAAGCTGCGAAATGCAGGCGTACGGCGTCCTCCGTCGCGTCGGGCGGCAGATTGGTAACGTAAAGCTTGTTCGCCATGACGACCTCCGTGGACGGCATTCCTGAGGTCGAAACCGGGCGGGGCCTCACGCATGTCCGTGGGGCGGGCTGGATGACGAGAACGGGAGCGACGTAGCGTTCAGGGTAGCACGCGCATCGCGTGGTTGGCCGCGGCGACGGATGACGAAGAGCTCGCTCGTCACTCGAACCCCTCGGACTCTCTCTTCCAGATCTCGCCGGGGCCTGAGGTCGAGTGGCTCGGCCGTCGTTCACGCGCGCTTCGAGGGCGGACGTGGCAATCTATCGGACTGGCATGGCACCTGCGTCCACATTGCGGATGCCCTGACGCTGCGAGCCCGAAGTCGCCCTCGCTCCTTGCCGATCGCATCGCGCCTTCGAACGATGACCGTGCCGCGCTCTGCCTGCCCGCATCGTCGGCAGGGTCGCCCTTAACCGCATCGAGGGTTCGAGGTGAAGGATGGATGTTCATAGTCGGCTCGTCCGCGTCGTCGCCGATGCGACCTCCCCAGGTGAGGCGCTCGCCGCGGCCACCCGTGTCGTGGCGGAGGAGCTGCAAGCGGAAGGTTGCAGCGTCTACGCCCGGGGTGGGAGTCAGACCGGGCTCGAGCTGCGTGCGCTCTTCGGGCTGAGGCCTCCGCCGTCCGGAACATCCATCGCCGAGAAGGCTCTGGCGGAGGCCATTCCCGAGACGGATTCGGCCCTCGGCCTCGTTGCGGTCCCCATCGCTTCGCTCAATCGTGGGATCGGGGCGATTATCGCGCAGCGAACGACGGGGGTTCCGTTCACCACCGAAGAGATCATGCGTCTGTCAGGCGTCGCTTCACAGCTCGTCCCACTCGTGGAGACCATTCGGTTCATCGAAGCGATCGACGCTGTCGGCCTGAACGCAGGCAGACGATTGGAAACGTCGGCACCGTTGCCTCAGGAAGGAGAGCTCGAGCTTCGCGGGATTGCTGCTTCTCCGGGCATCGCCATCGGCGTAGCCGTCTTTCGGAACGCGTTTCCGCGCGCCATGGTCCGAAGCGATACCACGTATCGCGGGCGCGCGTTGGAGACGGCGCGAGCCCGAGACGCCTTCGAAAAGACCCGAAACGATCTGATCAAGCTGCAGGCGGATGCCGCCAGCGATCTCGGCGAAGAGCAGGCGCTGATCTTTGGCGCACATCTGTTGCTCCTCAACGACCCTCTGCTCACGGGGTTGCTCGAGGGCGGCATCGCTGGAGGACACTCCGCGGCAATCTCGGTCGACGACGCGTTCGAGGAGATTGTCCGGCGTCTCGTCGGAGTTCCGGATCCGTATATTCAGGAGCGCATCGAGGACATCGAAGACCTGCGGAGTCGCATCCTTGGTCATCTGCTGGGCGCCGCGCGCGTACCCGACGTCGACGCGCGTATCGTCGTCGGGCCTCGAACCACCGCGTCCCTCTTGCTCGAGCTCAAGGCACGCGGAGCCGTCGGTATCGTGAGCGAGCTCGGTGGCGCCACGTCTCATGGTGCGGTGCTGGCAAGGGCGCTCGGAATCCCCGCAGTCACCGGGATTCGTGAACTCACGCGACAGGTTGTGGCGGGGGACCTGATCCTCGTCGACGGTGGCGCGGGGACCGTCGTGATTCGTCCGTTGGCGGCGACGCGGGCGGCATTCGAACGACGATTTCGTGAGTTGGAAGCGGAGCGGACTGAATTTGTCCGATATCGCGACGAACCGGCGAGAACGATCGATGGCGTCGAGTTCGACCTGCTCGCGAACATCGCGCTCGGAACGGACCTCGATGTCGCGCGCGAGAATCGTGCGTACGGCGTCGGTCTCTATCGGACGGAGTTTCCGTTCATCGTCCGCGACGGCCTCCCGACCGTCGACGAGCAGGTTCGCATTTACGCCAAGGCGTACGATGCGTTTCCGACCGAGCCGATCGCGTTTCGAATTCTCGACCTCGCTGCCGACAAGTTCCTACCTAGCATGGGTTTCGGTGCCTCGCGGAGCGCGTTCCATGGCTACCGATCGATCCGCGTCCTCTTCGACTACCCTCACATCCTGCGTGACCAGGTGCAGGCGTTCGCGATGGCGGCACGTGGAAGGCCTCTTCGAATTCTGATCCCGATGGTCACGTCCGTGGACGACGTGGTGCGCATCAAACGGCTCGTCGCTGGCGCGCTCGCCCAGGCGACTCCCTCGCTCTCGACCGGCAACATCGTTTACGGCGCGATGATCGAGACCGCTGCCGCAGTCGAGCTCGTCGCGGACGTCGCACGTGAGGTCGAGTTCTTCTCGATCGGCACGAACGATCTGATTCAGTACACGCTCGTCGTCGACCGCGATGATCCGCGCCTCGCGTCGGAACGGCATTCCTACCATCCCGCGATCTGGCGAATGATCCGTCGTGTCGTGGTGGAGGCGCACCGCTCGGAAAAGTCCGTCACGGTCTGTGGGGAAATGGCTGCGAAGCCCGACCTCGCCCTCGCTCTGCTCGCGATGGGCGTCGACGCTCTGAGCGTGACGCCGCGCGCGATTCCACCGCTGAAACGCGCGCTCGCGCGCATGGCTCTCGAACCCCTCCGCGCGATGCGCGACGAGATCCTCGCACTTGCCACGGAAGACGAGGTGCTTGCGACCCTTCGTGGTTGCAGCTCGGAGACCAGCAAAACCTGAGCGAGGTCGCTCGTGGTGCACGACGACGACCGCGAAGTCGAACTCGGAGAAATACTGGTCGCCGGTCCGGAGAGGTCGTGCGCGACCGGCCCATCACGTCGGCCAGGAGGACCCCGCCAGGATCGTCGAGATGCCAGTAGGAAAGGGGGGGGGCCGCGAGGACGGTCTGCTCGTAGGTCGGCCGGCCGGCATTGATGTCGGCACCCGCATCGCCGTCGGTCGGGGCATCGCGGGCGTCGTCGACGACACGCCGTCGTCGTGGCTGAACGCATGCACGGGCCGAGCGCGGTGCAAGGAGAGCAGGACGGTTCCGCTCGCTCCGCGAATTCGTGCGCGCATTCCGCGTGAGGCCGCGCGCCCCGTGCTATGGCTCGCGCCGTTCCGCGATGACGATCTCGCCCGAAGCTTTCGAAGGACGACGTTTGGAGCTCGAGGCCGAGCTCGGGGAGCCGATTACGGTCGACGGGCTCACCGCGAGCTGGTCCATCTTCCAGCGCAAGAAGGGGCATCGGCATTCGACCGACGATCTCCTCACGGGCTGGTACGCGCTCGAGAAGAGCCCTCCGGTCATGCGATGCCTCGACCTCGGGACCGGCATCGGGACGGTGGGCATGCTCGTCTTGTCCGGAATGCCGGAGGCATGTCGGCTCACGTGCGTCGAAGCGCAGGACATCAGCTATCGATTCCTCCGCGAGAATCTGGCGGCGAACGAGGTCGAGGCTCGGGTGCGACCGCTCCACGGTGACCTTCGGAACCTGGCGCTGGACGAGCGGTTTCCGCTGGTCACCGGCAGCCCTCCGTACTTCGACGTGTCTGCGGGCATCGTTCCGGCCGATTCGCAGAAGGCCCACGCTCGATTCGAGCTTCGCGGGGACGTGCGCGACTATGCCAAAGCGGCCAAGCGTCATCTCGAGCCGGACGGGCTCTTCGTCTTCTGCTTTCCCTGGGCCCAGAAGGCGCGCGCCGTGGCGGCCGCTCACGACGAGGGGTTCTCGATCCTCACCGATCGCGATGTGGTTCCGCGCGAGGGGTTGATCCCTCTCTTTTCGTTGTTTGCCTGCAAGCTCGGGGCGCATCCCGAGCTGACCGAGCCGCCTTTCGTGGTCCGTCACGCCGATGGCACACACACGCCGGCCATGCGAGCGGTCCGGGCTCGATTCGGCTGGCCCGTCGACTGACCCGCGCGTCCCAGACGCGGGGCCGAGCCTGCCCTCGAAGTCCCTTGGATTCCGCCTTGCGAACGGCTGAGCTCCTCGCTAAGAGAGGCGCGCCTTTCCGGTCGGGAAGTCGGGGGAGTTGGGGCAGGCATCGTCATGTTCGAAACGACTCGCTGGTATTCATCGCGTGTCCAGTGCGACGTCACGCTTTCGCGTTGGGGGCACGCCGGTCAGCCGGTGCTCGTCTTCCCGACGGCCGGCGGTGACGCGGGAGAGATCGATCGCTTCCTCATGATTCGCGCGCTCGAGCCGCTGCTCGCCGCGGGCCGTATCAAGATCTACTCGTGCGACAGCGTGGCGGGGCGCGTGTGGTTCGGCAAAGACGCGAGCCCCGAGCACCGCATGTGGATGACTCACCAGTTCCACCAGTACATCAAGCACGAGGTGGTGCCGGCCATTCGCAAGGACTGCCACTCGGACGATATCCCGATCTGGGCCGCCGGGTCCTCCATCGGCGCCTTCCACGCCGTCGCGGTGACATGCCGCTTCCCGGACATGTTCCACCGTGCCCTCGCCATGAGCGGCACGTACAATTTGATGCGTTTCATCGAGCGCCCCGATCCGACGGAGTATTTCTTCGTCTCCTCGCCGCTCCACTTCGTCCCGACCCTCGGCGGCCGGCACCTCGACATCCTCCGCAACCGCCACATCCACATCGCGAGCGGGGAGGGGAAGTGGGAGGACATCGGCGAAAGCTTCCGCCTCGCGCGGGCCCTCGGCGACAAGGGAATTCCGAATTGGGTCGATTCGTGGGGACCCGGTTGGGACCACGATTGGGTCACCTGGCGTGCGATGATGCCGAAGTATCTCGACGAGTGGACGTCGTCGAAGAGCTGAGGGCAGCCGCAAAACATGCAGGATACCCGGGAGCACAAGACCACCAGCGGCGCGCTCGAGGGGGACGAGCGACGTCGCTTCATGCGGGCGCTCCTCACCGACCTGCGCGCGATGGAGCGAATGCTCCGCGACAACGTCTTCGAGCGCGGCGTCATGCGAATCGGCGCGGAACAGGAGATGTTCCTCGTCGACCGCGCGTATCACGCGGCCCCGCAGGCGCTGAAGGTCCTCGAGCGCCTCGACGATCCGCACTACACGACGGAGCTCGGGCTCTTCAATCTGGAGCTCAACGCCGATCCGCAGCCGCTCGCAGGGCGCGGCCTTCTGGCGCTCGAGACGCAGCTCTCGGATCTCTACGCGCGCGTGCAGCGTACCGCCGAGGAGCTCGATATTCTCCCCGTCTTGGTTGGAATCTTGCCGACGCTCGGCAAGACCGACCTGCGCATCGACAATATGGTGCCGAACCCGCGCTATCTCACGCTCAACCGCGTGATGACGGCGGCGCGCGGCCAGGGCTACGACATCTCGATCAAGGGGCTCGACGAGCTCGTCGCCAAGCACGACTCGCTCATGTTCGAGGCGTGCAACGCGAGCTTCCAAGTGCACCTGCAGGTGGCCGAGCCCGAGCGCTTCGGCCACGACTACGACATCGCGCAGCTGCTTCTTGCACCCACGCTCGCCATCGGCACGAACTCGCCGACGCTCTTCGGCAAGCGCCTCTGGGCCGAAACGCGCATCGCGCTCTTCGAGCAGTCGTGCGACATCCGCACGCCGCAGCTGCACGTCCGAGATCGCGCAGCGCGCGTGTTCTTCGGGAACCAGTGGCTTCGCGGCAGCGTCGTCGACATCTTCAAGGAGAACGTCACGCGCTTCCGCACGCTCGTGGCCACGGGCAACGAGGAAGACGCGCTCGCTACGCTCGAACGAGGTGGCGTTCCCGACCTTCGCGCGCTGCGCTTGCACAACGGCACCATCTATCGATGGAACCGCGCGTGTTACGGCGTCTCGGAGAACGGCAAGCCGCACCTCCGCATCGAGCTCCGCGCGCTCCCTGCCGGGCCCACCATCGTCGACGAAGTCGCGAACGCCGCGTTCTGGCTCGGTCTGATGACGGAGCTCACGCGCACGCTCGAAGAGGTCTCCGGGAGGATGGACTTCGATCACGCGAAGGCGAACTTCTATGCGGCCGCACGCGATGGCCTCGCGGCGCGCTTCACGTGGATCGACGGCGAAGAGGTCATCGCGCAGCCCTTCATCCTCGACAAGCTCCTACCGCTTGCCGAAGCGGGCCTCTCGCGTGCCGGCGTCGATAGCGCCGACGCCAAGCGCTACCTCGGCATCGTCGATCAGCGCGTGCGCACGCTGCACACGGGCTCGCGCTGGATGCTCCGCTCGCTCGCGAACATGAAGTCGCGCGGCTCGGCAGGCGAGGGCCTCACGGCGCTCGTCGCTGCCACCATCGCGCGGCAAAACACGGGCCGGCCGGTCGCGGAGTGGGAGCGCGCGCGTCTCGACGAAGCGTTCGCCAAGCGAAGCGGCTACCAGAAGGTGTCGCAATACATGCGCACGGACGTCTTCACCGTCCAGCCCGACGATCCGATCGAGCTCGTCTCCGATCTCATGAGCTGGGAACGCATCCGGCACGTCCCCGTCGAAGACGAGGCCGGGCGCCTCCTGGGGCTCGTGACGTCGCGTGCCGTGCTGCGTCATCTCACCGAGCTGGCGAAGGGCGGGAGCGTCCGAGAGGTCGCCCAAGCCGCCGAAGGCCAAGGTCGGACGACGTCACTCCCCGTTTCGGAGGTGATGAGGCGGGAGCTGGTGACCGTCCACCCGGATACGGCGACGCGTGAGGCCATCGAGCTCATGCGGAAACATCGAATCGGGTGCTTGCCTGTCGTGCAGGACGGGCGCATCGTCGCGCTGCTCACCGAAGAGGATTTCATGGGGATCGCGGCCGATCTGCTGGACGAGAGTTCGCACGGTTCGCTGCACCGCGCTCCCGAGGAACTCCTCTTCGAAGAGCAGAGCGAGTCCTGATGTCGAACGCCGTCCCAGAGTTAGCCGAGACACGCGAAGTCGGTCGTCTTACCGGCCACGATGCCGGGCCGACCCTCATCACCGTGGGCGCGATTCACGGCAACGAGCCTGCGGGCATCGAAGCGGCCAAGCGCATCCTCGCGCTGCTGTCGAAGACGAAGATCCGTGGCGAGTATCTGGCGCTCGGCGGCAACCTCGGTGCGATGCGCGAGGGGCGTCGCTATCGCTTCCGCGACATGAATCGCGTTTGGACCGAGGCCCACATCGGCGAGGTTCGATCGAAGAAGTCCGAAGCGCTCGACGCAGAAGATCTCGAACAGCTCGATCTGCTCGATGCGATTCGTTCGGCGATCGGGCGCGCGCGCGGCCCCGTCTATCTCGTCGACTTGCACACGACGAGCGCCCACGGCGTGCCGTTCGTGCTCTTCGGCGACACGCTTCGCCAGCGCAACTTCACGCGCGGCCTGCCTCTCCCCGTCATCATGGGCCTCGAGGAGCAGCTCGACGGCGTCCTGTCGGAGTACTGCACGAAGCTCGGCGTCGTCACCTTCGCTGTCGAAGGCGGACAGCACGCCGATGCCGGCTCGATCGACAATCTCGAGGCCGTCGTTCTCCTCGCGTCACAAACCGCAGGGCTCTTCGAGGAAGGCTCGGTGCCCGAGACGCGCGCCGCCTATGCACTCCTCGAGAGTCGCCGCGGGAGTCTTCCGCGCGTGATGGAGGTCGTCTCGCGCCACGCCATCACACCGGAGGACTCGTTCGTGATGGCCCCCGGTTTCAAGAACCTCGACCACGCGCACGCCGGCCAGCTCCTCGCGCACGATCGCAACGGAGCGATTCGCGCGCCGGCCGACGGAGTCGTCATGTTGCCGCTCTACCAAGGGCAGGGGGCGGACGGATTTTTCTGGGGCCGTGCCGTGAGCCCTGCACGCATGCGCGCTTCGGAGGTCTTGCGCCAGCTGCACCTCGATCGCGTGCTCGCATTCTTGCCGGGCATCGAACGCGACGGGAAGAACCCCACACGCTACATCGTCGACCGCATCGCCGCGTCGCTCTACCCGCGCGACGTATTCCACATGCTCGGCTATCGCCGCATTCGCCAGAGCACGGGCACGCTCACGGTCGAACGCCAGCCGGATTGAGCACGCGCCCCGCCTTCGAGACGCGTCAAGGCGCGCTCGCGTGGTTGGCGATGGCCGAGACCACGGAGGCGTTCTTGTACAGGTTGTCGTGGCGCCCTTCCGGGACCTCGAGGAATGTGGCGTGCGGGAAGGCCTCGCTGACGCGCTTGCCGAACTCCATCGGGATGACGTCGTCGATGTTTCCGTGCACGACGAGCGTGGGGAGCCCGATGCTTGGTGCCTTTTCGATCGTGTCGAAGCGATCGACCATGACGTAGGACATCGGCAAGATCGGCACGACGCGCCTGCCGAGCTCATAGGTCGACGTGAACGGAGCGACGAGCACGAGACGACTTCCGCGCCCGCGCTTGGCCATCTCCGTGGCCACGCCGGTGCCGAGCGACTGACCCCAGAGCACGACGCGCTCGGGACCGACGCCGCGTGCTGCGAGGGCGTCGAGGATGGCTGCCGCGTCGAGGTAAAGCCCTTCTTCGGTGGGCGGGGCTCCCTTCGAGCGGCCGTAGCCGCGATACTCCGCGAGCACGACGGAAAACCCACGCCGGCGGAAGTCGCGAGCGAGCGACGCGTTGTCTTCCGCCGTCTCGGCGTTGCCGTGGAAATGCACGATCGTGCGTGCGGCCTTCGGCGACGCGAACTCGAGCGCGTTGACGGGAACGCCGTCGGCGGCGCGCGCCGTGAGCAGCGTGGCTCCCTCGGGGACCTCGGCAGGCGCACCTTCGGGCGGCTGGTAGACGATGCGTCGATGGAGCAGGCGCGCGCCGAGGACGACGAGAGCGTACGCGGTGGCCGCAAAGACGAGGTTCATGACGAGCTTGATCGTGCGCCGCTTGCGTCGCTGCGCAGGAGTCTCTTCGATCGTATCGAGATCCGAAGCCACGTCATGAACCTCCGTTGTCAGCGTGATTTGCCGTCGACTTGCATGGGCGAGAGCGCCGAGACGTCGACGCCTTCGAGGCAGCGCACGTTGAGTGCATACATCTTGCCGCTCGGGCCCGTGCCCCACGCGAAAGACTCGACGCCGCACTGCTGGCAGAAGAGATGGTGGATGTTCTTCTTGTTGAATTGGTAGTCGCCGAGCTCCGCCTCGTCGCCGCATACGAGCTTGAACTGCTCGGGCGGTACGAAGGTGAGAATCGGCGCTCTCATCGAACAGTGCGAGCAATTGCAGGTGATCACCTGCGCGAGGTCGGTCGTCGCTTCGTAGCGCACCTTCCCGCAGTGACATCCGCCGGCGTAGGTCTTCGTTTCTCCCATGACCATCTGAGAATCATCACTCCCGAGAGGCGTCAACACCGTATCCTTCCGGGTCGAGTCGTGCGACGACTCCGAGAGAAGGAGACGTCGAAGGCCCCATGAACATCGTTCAGACTGGTGCGCCCGTACTTCGTGGTCGTGCGCAGGACGTTCCGTCCGACCGGCTCGATACACCCGCATTCAAGGACCTCGTCGAGGTCATGATCGCAACGATGCGGGAGGCGCCCGGCGTTGGCCTCGCGGCGCCTCAGATCGGCGTGCCGCTCCGTGTCATCGTGCTCGAGGATCGCGAAGAGCTTCTCGCGAACCTCACCGACGCAGAGCGCAAAGAACGAGAGCGCGTTCCGTTCGACACGCGGGTCTTCGTCAACCCCGTGCTGAAGGCCATCGGGGACGAGAAGGTGACGTTCCTCGAAGGCTGTCTCAGCGTTACGGGCTACGTGGCACTCGTCGAGCGCAGCCGTGAGGTCGAGGTCAACGGTCTGGACGAGAACGGAGAGGCGCAGACGTGGCGCGTGCGCGGCTGGCCCGCGCGGATCTTGCAGCACGAGGTCGATCACCTGAACGGCACGCTCTACATCGACCGCATGATGAGCCGCTCGTTCGCCACCGTGGGGCATGCCAAGGAGCAGTACGCCGGCAAGTCGATCGCCGACATCCGGCGCGCGCTTGGCATCTGACGCGCGCTCGGAGTTTGCGCAAGGCGCCGACGAGACGGCCGCGGTTCTGCTATGTAGTGACGCGTGCCGCACGCCGCCGCGGGGATTTACACCTATGCCGAGTTCGGTCTGACCGTGCTCGGCTTTCTGCCGATCATGGCCGTCTCGCGCTATCGCCACCGCGCGGATCCCACCCAGCGCCTGCCCGGGCGCTGGATGCGCCGCCTGGGGCGAACCGCGGGAAGGCTCACGCCGCTCTGGCACTTCGACATCGAGGGAGAGGCTCCGGCCGACATCCTCCAGAAGCCGTACGTGGTCATCGCGAACCACGAGTCCCAGGCCGATCCCTTTCTGCTCTCGTGGCTTCCATGGGACATGCGCTGGGTGGCGAAAGAGGAGCTGTTCAAGCCACCGCTGACGGGCTGGGCCATGGAGCTCGGTGGCGACATCAAGCTTCGGCGTGGCCACGGCGAGAGCGTGCGGTCGATGATGCGCGAGTGCGAGATGGCGCTCGCCGGGGGAATCCCGGTGATGCTGTTCCCCGAGGGCACGCGCTCGAAAGACGGCGAGCTCTTGCCGTTCAAAGACGGCGCGTTCCAGCTCGCCATCAAAGCGCAGGTGCCGGTGCTTCCCGTCGTCATCGCCGGCACGCGTCAGATGAGGCCGAAGCACTCCAAGTGGTTCGGCAAGGCGCGCGCGTGCGCGAAGATCCTGCCGCCGGTGCCGACCGCCGGCCTCGCCGACGGTGACTTCGCCGTGCTGCGCGAGCAGTGCCGCGACGCCATGGCCGCGGCCCTTCCCGATCTGCGTTCACGCTACGGCAACATCTGAATCCGCGAGTACGATTCGTTACTCCAGCGCGTCCTTCGCGAGGATCGTCCAGTCTTCGTTGCCGTGCCCCTCGGCAATGACGGCGTCCATGCGCTTCGCGATGGCGGGCAGGATGGCGAGCGGAACGCCGGCCTCGGAGGCTGCGTCGATCATGAGGCGCGCGTCTTTGCGAGCCATCGAGAGCTCCCACGACGGGCTCGCGAACTTCGCCTCGAGCATGCGCTTCACGCGCGCGCTGATCGTGGCGCCGGGATTGAAGTGCTGGAACAACGTGGCCGCTTCGGACGCGGGAATCCCGAGCGCCTTTCCGAGCGCGAACATCTCGGCGAGGCCCGTGGTGAGCGACATCAAGTAGAGGTTGCCGAGGAGCTTGAACGCCGCAGCTTTGTCGACGCGCGGGCCGAGGTTCAACAGCGTCCCGGTCATCTTCTCGAGGCTGGACTTCACGGCGTCGATGCGCTTCGGATCACCCGAAACGAGCATCAATCCGGTCGACTCGAGCGCGTTCTGCGGGCCCATGAAGACCGGGGCATGCACGAACACGAAGCCGCGTTCGGTCCAGCGTGCGACGCGGGCGACGACGCCCTTCGGCGAGGTCGTCGTGTGATCGACGATGATGGCTCCCTGCGCGAAGCCGGGCCTCGCGCGCTCGAGGACGTCGTCGACCGCGGCGTCGTCCGACAGGGTCAAGTGAATGCGCTGCGCCCCGCGCGCGGCCTCGGCGGGATCGGACACGACCTTCGCGCCGAGCGGCTCGAGCGCAGCCGCCTTGGCCGCCGTGCGGTTCCACACTTTGACGTCTTCGCCGTGACGTCGAAGCGCTCGGACGAAGTTCGAACCGAGAAGGCCCATGCCGTAGAACGCGATCATGCGAGCACTCTACCTCTTCGGCGCGGCTTGCCCACGCTGGTAGATCGTCTTGCCGCCCTTGATGGTCTCGACCACCGCGATGTTCTTGAGCGCATCAGGACCAACCTCGAGCGGATTGGCGGAGAGGATCACGAAGTCGGCCGCGAGGTCGGGTTTGAGCATGCCCTTCCGGTCCTCCTCGCGCGACTGCCAGGCCGCCTCGACGGTGACCGCGCGAAGAGCCGCGTCGATGCTCACGCGTTGCTCGGCGCCGAGCGTCTCGCCGCTGCGCGTGATGCGCGCGGTCGCCGCCCACATGGCGCCGAGGATGTCGGGAGGCGCGATCGGCGACTCGTTGGCGAAGGTGACGCGGAGGCCGTGCTGGAGTGCGGACTGGGCTGGGACCAGGCGGTTTGCGCGCTCGCTACCGAGCACGGTGCGATCGAAATCGCCCCAGAAGTACGTCTCGGCAGCGAAGAACGATGGCGTCACGCTCAGCTCTTTCATGCGCGCGAGCTGGGCTTCGGTGAGCACCTGTCCTCCCACGAGCACGGGCCGGTGGTCGAACGTCTTCGGTACGAACTTCGAGGCCGCCGCCACGGCGTCGAGGAAACGATCGGCAGCGGCGTCGCCGGTGACGTGTGCGACGACCTGGAGCCTTCGCGAGAAGGCGGTGCGAAGGTAGTTGGCCAGCACGGGATCGGTCAGCGCGGGCATGCCTCGATAGTCCGTGCCTTTGCCCTCGGGCGGCGTGGCGTAGGGCTCGTTGAGGAAGGCGGTCTGCGTCGGAAGTGAGCCGTCGACCACGAGCTCGAAGCCGCCGACCTTGAAGTTTCCTCGATAGACGCCGAGCGATTGAGCGACGGATGCGCGCTCCGCTTCCTCGGCGATGGGATACGCGACGACGTCGATCTTCAGTCGGCCTGCGAGGACGGCGTGATTGAACAGTGCCATGTCGGCGGTGGTCGTTCCCCCGTCTTTGGCCGTGGTCACGCCGAACGAGGCATAGAGATCCTGCGCGCGGTCGAGCATCGCGAGCCGCTCGTCCATCGGCACTTCGGGCATGGCTGTCCTGAGTGTGATGACCGCGCGCTGCTGGACGATGCCCGTCGGCTCCTGGCTGCCCGCTCGACGCACGATCGTTCCACCTGGCGGATCGGGCGTCCCGGCTGTGATCTTCGCAGCCGCGAGGGCTGCAGAGTTCGCCGTCATCTCGGTCCGCGTGGCGTGGACGAGCGCGATCGGGACGTCTTTCGAGACCGCATCGAGTTCTTCGCGTGTGGGGGCGCGCTTGTCGACGAGCTGCGATTGATCGTAGCCATCGCCCACGAGCCACCGACCCGGAAGGACGGGGCGTGCGGCCATCGCTTTTCGAAGCTCGCTCTGGATGTCGGCAATGGAACGCACGGTGCCGAGCGGTGGCGGCGACAGGTTCACGTGGTCGAGGCGTGTGGCGACGTTGGTGATCGAGCCGTGGGCATCGATGAAGCCGGGCAAGAGTGTCTTGCCCTGGAGGTCGACGACCTTGGTGTCGACGCCGCGGCGCTTCATGGCCTCTTCACGCTTGCCGACCACCATGATGCCGCTCCCACGCACGGCGACCGCTTCGACCGTCGGGAGCTTCGGGTCCATCGTGAGGATGTGCCCGCCGACGAAGATCGTGTCGGCGGGCTCGGGCGCCATCGTGAGAGGCTGCTCCTGGATCTTCACGTGCGGAGTGCACGATGCAGCGCACGAGAAGGCGAGTGCGGTGACGACGACGAACACTTTCGACCGGTACATCTCGGCTTCCTTTCGCCTCGTCACCAAACGTACCGAAGCACGAGTGAGGTGGTGTCGCTCGTGGGCCGTGAGGACTCCCCCACATTGGTCTGAAGCGGCGCGAGACCGAGCTGAATCTGGCCGATGAGACCGAGCTGCAGATGACGCTGGCCGGACCAGTAGATCCCCGCGGCCAGGTTGTGGAAGGTGTCAGTGCCCGTCGATGCCACGAGCTGGGTCGTCGCCGGCGCGTTGACCATCTGGTACTCGACCATCGCTGCGAGCGGCAGGAACTTGATTCGCGGCGCGAGGTCGACGCTGAAGGCGGCGCCGACGTCGAACTCGAAGAGTCCGCGGTTGTTCTCGAGTCGCGTGTTGGTCGCGAAGTCGTAGGGCTCCACGCGGAATTCGTAGCGGCTGAGTGCTACCTCGAGCTGCAGGCCGAACATGTCGCCGAAGGCCTGCGCGCCGACGAGCGAACCTCGCACGTCGAGCGTCTGGATGTTCGTCTTGATGAGCTGGCCGATGTTGCCGTCGACGACATCCTCGACGGCGATGGGCTGGTTCGTCGCGCGTAGCAGCGGCGCGAGGCTCGTCACCACGCCGCTCGAATAACCCGCACCGATGCGAGCGCCCACCTGCGTGCCGCTGCTCTCGAGTCGCAAAAGACGGAAGAGGAAACCGAGTCTTCCTTCGTAAGCGTAGGTTGCGCCGTTGTAGACAAGCGCGGGGACGTTGCTGCCGATGAGCGTACGGCCGCCGCCGACCGCTTCGACGCTGAGCCAGTCGGTGAGCTTGATGCCGAGCTCGATGCCGATGCCGAGACCGAAGAGCTCCAGTTTGATCGAAGGATGATCGGGCACGTCGGTCGGCAGATTGTCGACCGTGTAGTTGCGGATGCCGCCCCGGATGCCGACGAACGACGTGACGAAGGCCGACGGAATGAGCTGCGGATAGAGGAAGGTGTGGCCCTTCAGCGTGCGGTTGCCGAACTCCGCGTGCTCCTCGTCGATGCAGGGAACAGGCACGCATGGAGGAGGAGCACTCGCGGGGTCAACTGGTGGGGCAGACGTCGGAGTCGTGCTCGCCTCCGGTGACGCGCTCGGGGACCTCGCTCCGGGGCTCTCGTCCGTCGCCTGGACGGCCATCGCCGCTGCGCTTTCGGCGGCTGCGCCCGACCGCAGGTGGACGATGGCAGGGAGGACGACGGCGAGGTTCGTGAACACGATGGCTCCTCATGGAACTGGCCCCATGGAGAGCTACGTCGTGTGGACCGCGTTTCAATTGGACACGAGGTCGCGTGCGTTCATGCGAAACGCGATGCCAGCGTCGATATGTGTGCAGGAGACGTGAAGCAGCAGCTGCCGACGATCGTGGTGCCCGCAGCGACTGCGAGGGGTCTCTTGCGCGTGCGGAACGTGTTCGTGCGATGTACGGTCGCTCCGGCGCGCGCATCGTCCGCGTGAATCGCGAACGCTCGCTCCTGAGCTCGAGCCCTAGAGAATGCCCCTAGAGAACGCCGGCCTCGGCCTTGTCGAGCCACTCGTCGAGGGCGCCGAGGACCTCCTTGTTGCCGTTTTGCGTGTAGCTCGCGAGCTTCGCCTCGTACGTCGGGAGGGCTGCGACGAAGTCGAGGATGGTCTTCGGATCGTCGAGGTTCGCGGCATAACGCCCGTAGCCTTCGAGCTCGAGGTAGCGCGCGTTGAGAACCTGCTCGAACTGCCGAGCGAGCGGCACGGCGAGCATTGGCTTTTGGAGGTACACCGCCTCCCCCATGAGCGTGAAGCCGCCGCCGGCGATCACGGCGCGACTCGAGGCGAGGTCGTCGATGAACTTGTCCTCGCTGAAGGGCTGGAAGCGTAGGTTGCCGTCGACCTCCTCCTTCGCGAGGTTTCGCTTCATGCCGTAGATCCGGCACTCGAACCCGGTCCGTCGCAGCGTTTCGGCGAGGCTCTGGTTGCCTTCGCCCGTGGTGTAGACGAGCAAGTGCTCACCCGCGCGGCGATTCGCGTTCAGGATCTCGGGGCGGAGAATCGGTGGGAAGAGGCGCGTCTTCTCTTTGCGAACCGGCGGCCGGAAGAACGTGGTGATGAAGTACTCGTCGCAGAAGGGGAGCTTGCTCTTGATGAAGGTCTTGGTGAGCTGGAACTCCGCGGCATGCCCTTCGATGATCGGCTCAGGCAACGTGCAGCGATTGATGATCTGCATGTTGTCGATCGACAAGATGGGGAGCCGGTGCGTCTTCGCGTAGAGGTACGTCCACGATTCGAAGTCGCTGATGACCGCCTGCGGACGAAAGCTCGTGAAGATGTCGAAGTAGGCGGCGATGTTTTTCGGCAGCCCTGTCGCGCCGCCAACGACGTTCGAGAGCGCCGTCTTGCCGATGCGCACCTGGTTTTCCTCGTAGATCATGTGCAAACCGTGGATGCGGTTCACTCCGTCGAAGCGCTTCGACAAGAAATCCACGGCGCGGCCCGAGGCCATGATCTCGACCTCGTGATCGTGCGAGACGAGATGCTCCAGAATGACCCTGGACCTCATCGCGTGCCCCATACCCTCGCCCACCACGCCGTAGAGGATCTTCATCGGCACGAAGTGTATCGTGAGTTCGACCCGCCGTGAGGCGAGAGCGACGGCATGACGACGCCCAGCAGCAGCCATCGAAACATCACCCATCGGATCTACGTCGAAACGCTTCCGTACGACGCGCTGGTCCGCCCTTCCACGGTCGCGCTGCTGCGTTGCTACGCCCTCGACGTGGTGGTGGCCGTGCGCCCCTGGCAGATGCGTGAGTTGCCGCCGGTCGTGCGGATCCTCCGCGATGCGGGGCTCCGCGTGTCGGTGTGGCCGATGCTCGCGGACGACGATGGGCGATGGGCGAACGCCCGAAACGCAACCGCGTTCGCGACGATGGTACGCGCGGTCTGTCACGCGCTCGATGCCGAGAAGTCACCGGCCTCGGAGATCCTCTTCGATCTCGAGCCACCGTTCGGCGAAGCCCAAGCGCTGACGGTCGCAACGGACTCGAAGCGTCCGTTGACCGTCTCGCGCGTGCGGTCGAGCGTGGTGGCCCTCGCCGAAGGCGCCATCGCACCCCTGCGGCCTTCGGCGCGCCGCTCGTTCGAGCGTGCGAAGGCGATTCTGGCCAACACGGTGCGCGAGCTCGGCGATCGGGACATGAGGGTGTCGTCGGCGGTGTGGCCGCTCGTGGCGCTCGATCGTCCCGCGCACGACACGTGGCAGTCGCTCCTCGGCACTCCGGTCGACGCGCTCGTGATGGACCGCGTGAGTGTGATGCTCTACACGACCATCTTCGAAGGTTGGTCGCGAGGCACGGTCCGTCGTCGCGACGCACTCGCGCTTCTCGCGGCAGCTTGCGACCGGACGGTTCGACGCTTCGGGGCGAGGGCAGGGATCTCCCTCGGGTGCGTCGGCACGGGCGCGTTCGAAGACGAGCCGGTCTATCGGAGCCCCGAGGAGCTCGCCGTCGATGCGGCCGTCGCGCGCGCGTCGGGATGCACCGAGCTTTCGCTCTTCGATCTCGGCGGCGTCCTGTCGCGTGGGCCGGCAGAAGCGTGGCTCGATGCCTTCACGTCGCCGAACCTCGAACCGGTCGTCCTGCAGACGGCGCGCGTCTTCGCTGCTCGTCGCATGGCGCGCATGGCGACGTGGGCGCTCGCGCTCCGCTGAGCGCGCTCACGAAGTCGGAGGACACGTTGCCGAGCGGTACTCGACGCCGTCGTCGGTGCGCACGGCATAGACGATGGTGCCGTCGTCACCCACGGCGAGGTCGCGCAAGCTCTCTTCCGGAGCGGCACTGGCGGGGAGCGTCACACGCCCGATCACGTGGCCGTCGCCGGGAGCGAGGCATGCAACGCTCGTGGTGGGCGGGGAGTCGTAGGCGATGCCGAGATAGATGGTGCCACGTCCGTCCGAATCGAGCAGCGCGATCGATTGCGCGGGGCGCGGGAACTGGATCGTGCGCGCGAAGCGAAGCGCGCCCGTCTTGCGATCGGTAGCGTTGACGAACGCTCGGCCCTCGATGGGCGACGACAATCCGGCCATCAAGAGCAGTGCTCCGTCTTTGCTCGGGCGACCCGCGAGCGAGGGGGCGTTCGGATCGACGGCTCGCGCGTCGAGCGTGCCGATGGGAACGAGCGAGCCGTGCTCCTTCTCGACGTAGATGGTGCGGTCGTCGACGAACACGCCGGTGACGAGGCCTGGCTCTCCGGCACGTGACCCGAGAGGAAGCTCGCCGATGGTCCGGCCGCGTGCGTCGATGACGGTGACGTTCTGTCCGCCGAGCCTGTCGAGCAGCACGGCCGAACCGTCCTTGGCGAGCGCGAGATCTTGCGTCGTGCGCGATACGTTCGTCGTCGCGACGACGCGCCCGCTCCCATCGAAACGGACCAGCTGGCGATTGACCTGATCGAGAACGACCAGCTCGTCGCCCGCGCGCGCGAAGCTCATCGGCCCTTCGGGATTGCCTTCGGCAGGCCGCTCGTGACCGAGCTCCCCGCTTCCCGATCCCCATCGAGCGCGCAGCGTGGGATAGCGCGGCGCGTTGGACGATGCGACGGCGGAGGGGTGGATCACCGAGTTACCGGGTTCACTCGATGACACCGTGTGTGCGGGCGATGGCAACGTGCTCGTCGCAGTCTTCGATAAGGACTTCCCGGCGTCGCTCGCGCCGGAAAACAAGGTCGCGCGAGTGACGAAGATGGCAAGCAGCGCACATCCCGAGAACAACAGTAGCGTGACTTTGAAACGTGTTCGCACGAGCAGGTCCTCGCGTGATCAGCCCACGATGTGCGTGATGAGCGTCGTCACCTCTGCGTCTCTTGCGAGTGCAAAAGCGCTCCGTTCGCGAGCGGTTGCGTATGTTCGAAGCCTGCACACGAACCTCATGCAATACACTCGCTTCATCAAGATGGCTCGGTCCCTTCGCGTTCGTGTGGCATCGCTCGTCGTGTTCGGCAGCGTCGTCGCGTGCTCGTCGGCCGACACCAACGAGCTCAACGGCGGCCCTGGCGGAGACGGTGCCGGCGATCCGTCGAACGGCGAAGCCGCAGCCAACGGCGACGTGGGCGACGAGGGCGACGGCCCGCTCGTCGGCACCGACGATACGCCGGGCGCCACGGTGCCGGGCGACGATGCCGGCTTCACCGCCGACGAGACCGCCGAGACCACGGCCGATCTCAACCTGCGCAGCGGCCCGGCGACGACGTTCTCGATCCTCGCCGTGATCCCGCAGGGCGCGGTCGTGACCATCCTGAACCCGACGCCGACCAACGGCTTTCTCAACGTCTCCTGGAACGGCATCAACGGGTGGTGCTCGGCGAAGTATCTGTCGTCGGCGACTGCGCCGAGCACCGGAGCTACCCCTGGCGACGCCGTCGACGTGAACGGCCCGTCTTCGCCGGCCAATGCGCTCGCCCGCGCGAAGCTCGCCGTCGGCTTCTCGTACTACTGGGGTGGCGGCGCTTGGCTCGAAGCCGGTGTGTCCAAGAGCACCGCGGGGGCGTGTTCGGGTTCGTGCCCCAAGTGCACGCACTCGGGCAAGTACGGCGCGGACTGCTCCGGCCTCGTTGCCAAGGCGTGGCAGTTCGGCCCCGCCGCTCTCGCCACCAACGGCCATCCGTACTCGACGGGCGACTTCGTGAAGGACTCGGCCGGCAAGTGGTCGACGGTCTCGCGTGGTGCGCTGAAGGCAGGCGATGCGCTCGTGTACAACTCGGGCAGCGCCGGCCACATCGTCCTCTGGGAGAAGGGCGACGGCTGGGGCGCGTCGACCGTGTACGAGTGCCGAGGTTGCAGTTACGGTTGCGTGTACAATACACGCACGTTCGGCACGAGCTTCCACGGAATCCGCAAAGCCGGCTTCTGAGGACGCCGCGATCCGCGCGCCGAGCCGTTCGCGCCGACCCGTCGGAGCAGGCAAAAAAAACGCTGCGGACGTCGAAATAATCTCTGAGTGGAGCGACGTGCGCGCTGCTCACTTTCTGCTACACACCTTTCGCCTCGTTGGTGCGGCCGCGCTCGTTCTTCGCGCTTGCCTCGCCGACGACCTCACGGCAAGCACCCCATCCGAATGAACGCCCCCCGCAGATTCTTCCTCACGGCTGCTGCCGTCTCTTCGTTGCTGGCTGGCGTGGCATGCTCGTCGGCGCCGCAAACCGAGTCGCTCGGGCAACAGAGCTCCCCGATCATCAAGGGGACGAACTCGGACGCTTCACAGGACGCTGTCGTCCTCATCATTCACTACGATCCCGCAGCGGGGTCGTTCGGCGCGTGCACCGGAACGCTCCTGGCGCCGAAGCTCGTTCTGACCGCGCGCCACTGCGTGGCGGACACGGACGAGTACGCCGCGTGCGACGGCGACGGCACCCCGCTCGCTGCGGGCGTCGTGAAGAAGAACAACAAGCCCGAGACGATGTACATCTTCACCGGGCCGAACCGCCCGGACTTCAGTCGTGGCGACGTCTCACCGGCGGGACGGGGCGCGAAGATCATCGACGATGGTGGCAAGAATCTCTGCAACCATGACATCGCGCTCATCGTCCTGAAAGAGCCCATCACCGACGTGCCGATCGCGCCGGTGCGCCTCGACGACGAAGTGACAGTCGGCGAGGTGGTGACGTCCATCGGTTGGGGCGTGACCGAGAAGACCATCGAGCCCAGCGTTCGCCAACAGCGCAGCGGCGTCGGGGTGGTCGCCGTCGGGCCGGACAAGAACGGCAGGCCTCCCGTCCCGCCGAACGAGTTCGAGGTTGGAGAGTCGATCTGCTCGGGCGACAGCGGTGGTCCGGCCGTCGCCGAGTCGGGCGCGGTCATCGGTATCGTCTCGCGCGGTGGCAACAGCGAGCCGCCGGATCAGAACAATCCGGCCAAGAACTGCGTCGACGGCCTGAATCTCTATACGAAGCTCTCGCCCTTCAAGGACGTCATTCTCGGCGCCTACGAGGCGGCTGAGGCGGAGCCGTGGCTCGAAGGACAGCCTGATCCGCGCAAGGCCACGGCCGGCACCGCTTGTACGGACGCGTCGGAGTGTCGTTCGAATCTCTGCCTCTCCGATCCGGATCAAGGCGGAGCAACGACGTGCGCGCAGGACTGCGCCGAAGTCGAATGCCCCGAAGGCCAGGTCTGCACGGCCGAGGGTGACGTGAAGGTCTGTCGGCTTCCGCCCGGCAGCCGCACCAAGACGGTCACCACCACCTCCGGTTGTTCGGCGGCACCGGCCAGCCATGGCAACGCCTCGCGCTGCGGTCTACTTCTCGCCGTCGCGGCTTTCGGGCTCGCCTTCGTTCGGCGCCGTCGGGTCTGACGGATCGTCGGACTTCCGCTCGCTCTTGGTGAGCGGCGGCAAGAGGCGCCGGAACTTGACGGCCATCGTCTGGGCGGCGCCTCGAAGGACGTCGAGCAGGTTCGGCGATGGCGCCGGCGGCCCGAGCTCGATGTCGTAGCTGATCGTTCCAGCGTACTCGTCTTCGACGCCCGCGACGATGCGCGGCGGCTCGCTGGTCGGCGTGGACGATGGCTTGCCGCCGGCGGCCTCGAGGATCGCGCGCATGCGAGCGTTGTCGGCGAGGACGTCGGCTCGGATCGTCCGGATGTTGCGCACGCGTGCGGCGCGCTCGAGCTCACGCAGGAGCAAGGAGCCGATCCCCTTGCGCTGCATGTCGTCGGCCACGGTGATGGCGGCGTCGACGACGTCCGGTGACTCGTCGAGCACGATGAAGCGCGCGACGCCGACGCCTCGCTCGGCTTTGAGGTCGGGCGAGGTGATGGTGGCGACGAGCGCGACGTGCTTCTTCTGATCGACGTTCGTGAGGTACGTGAGCATCTCGTCGGAGAGCTCGTTCACGCTGCCGAGAAAGCGAAGGTACCGCGTCTGCGGTGAGGCCTCGAGGAAGGCACGCTTGAGCTCCTCGCGGTCGTCCGGCAAGATCGGTCGAATGGTGACGGCGGTCCCGTCGGCGAGGTGTCGTGTGACACGCCACGACGGCTTGCCGGTGAAGGGAACGTCCCTTTTCGACGACGGCGACGAACGACGAGCAGAACGAGGAGCGCTCACGCGCCTACGAGCTTACAGCGCAACTCAGTTGCGCTGATTGAATAGTCAAACGGAGTTCGCGACAGACTTGCGCAAAGGACCGAGGATCTCGGGACCCTCGCCGACCGTGGGTCCCGAGATCCTCGGTCCACGCAAGTGGTCGCCGCAGTAGCAGGGAAGCCCAGCCGCACGGACACGGCCTCGTGACACGCGCAGGCCGAGACGCGTTATCCTGGCGCAGGAGGCGACGATGGCGAAGTCCACATGGGATTTGTGCGTGCTTGGTGCGGGCCCGGCGGGATACGCGGCGGCCATGCGTGCACAAGACCTTGGCAAGGACGTGATCGTCATCGAACGCGCTCGCGTGGGCGGTGCGGGCGTCCACGCCGGCGCGCTGTCCTCGAAGACGATGTGGCATCTCTCGAACGACTTCGCGCTCGCCCAGCGAAGCGACCGAGGATACTGCGCGAAAGCAGGCTTCGAGATTTCCTACCGGCGCGTGATCGAGTCGGTGCGCGCCGCGGTGAGCGAGCGGGAAGGGTACTTCGACAAGCAGCTCGACCGTTTGGCGGCTTCCCGATCCGGCGGAGGCAGCGTCTCGCTCGTGCGCGGCACGGCGAAGTTCATCTCGCCCCACGAAGTCGAGGTCCGCCGAACGGACGGCAGCCTCGAGCTCGTCTCGGCGTCTCACTTCGTCGTTGCCACGGGCTCGAAGCCGCGCATTCCGGACGGGCTCCCCGTCGACGGCGATCTCGTCGTGACGAGCGATCACATCGAGTCGTTTCCCTCGTTCCCCGAGAGCATGGTGATCGTCGGCGCGGGTGTCATCGGTTGCGAGTACGCGACCGTGTTCGCGAACTTCGCGAGCACCAAGATCCGCATCATCGACCGCCAGCCGCGCATCCTTCCGTTCGAAGACGAAGACGTGGCGGAGGAGGTTGCGTCGAACTTCGAGTCGATGGGCATCCTCATCCACCGCTCGTCGAAGCTCCAGGAGATGCGTGTCGTCGACGGCAAGGTCGAGTACGTCATCAGCGACCCCGAAGGAAAGACGCAGACGATCCGCGTCGAGCGCGCGCTGGTCTCGGTCGGCCGCGTTCCGAACACTCGAACTCTCGGGCTCGAGAACGCCGGCGTGCAGCTCGACAAGAACGACAGCATCGTGGCGACCCACACGCAGTCGTCCGTCTCGCACATCTACGCGGCCGGCGACGTCACCATGGATATCGCGCTCGCCAATGTCGCCGAGCTCGAGGGGCGTTACGCGGTCGAGAAGATGTTCGGACTCGACCCGCGCCCCATTCGGTACGAGGCGCTCTCGGCCATCATGTTCCTGAAGCCCGAGGTCGCGAGCGTGGGCCTGAACGAGCTCCAGGCCAAAGAGCGCAAGATCCCCTACCGGGTCGGCGTGGTCGACAATCGCCTCGTGGCGCGCAACGTCGCCATGCGGAACACGAGCGGCTTCGTGAAGCTGCTCGCGGCGAAGGATTCGGGCAAGATCCTCGGGCTTCGCGTCGTCGGACCTCAAGCGTCGAGCACGATCCAGGGCATCGCCTTCCTCATCGAGATGGGCGCCACGCTCGACGACATCGATCGCTGCGTGCACCCGCACCCGGCAATTCCCGAGGGCGTGCAGGAGTGTGCGCGCATGCTCCTCGGTCGCTCCGTGTTCAAGGTCGAGGTCTTCGGACCTGAGGGCCTGCTCCGCTGCGGGGAAGGGTGACCTTGCTTCGAGCACCGACCACTTTGCACGGACCGTGAATTTCGGGGCCCACGATCGGCGAGGGCCCCAAAATCCACGGTCCTTTGCGCAGGTCTGTCGCGAGCTCCGTTTGGCTGTTCAATCAGCGCAACTGAAGTGCGCTGTAGACCCCACCGTGACAGGAGCGGCATCGGACTTACCTTCCACCGGTAGTCCCAAGTCCCGAGTCCTCATTGAGCCCGCATCGTCGTCCCCGAGCCCCCGAAGGTCCTCGTCCCCCGCTCCACAAGGCGCTGAAAGAGAGCGCCGCGTACATGCGTCGTGCGCTTGCCCTGGTCTGGCAGTCCTCGCCGGCCATGACCGTGGTGCTGGCCGCCCTGACCCTCGCGGCCGCGGCCGTTCCTCCGTCGGTGGCGTGGGCGGGCAAGAGGATCGTCGACGCCGTGGTCGCCCGCTCGCGCGAAGAGACGCTCCGCTGGGTCGGCGTCGAGCTCGTGCTGGTGGTGCTGCAAGCGTCACTCACGCGAGGGCTCGGCCTCGTTCGCAGCGTGCTCGGCTCCCGCCTCGGAACCGACGTGAACGTCGCGATTCTCGACCGGGCTACGCGGCTCGAGCTCCGGCATTTCGAAGATCCAGAGTTCTACGATCAGCTCAGCCGCGCACGGCGTGAAGCCTCGTCGCGGCCGGTGTCGCTCGTCACCGAGAGCTTCGCGCTCGTCCAGAACGTGCTGACGCTCGCCGGCTACGCAGCCCTCCTGCTGCGTTTCAGCGGCTGGGTCGTCGCGGTGCTGATGGTGGCCACCGTGCCCGCGACCATCGCCGAGATGCGCTACTCGAAGACGGCCTTTCGTCTTCGCAACTGGCGCTCGCCCGAATCGCGTCGCCTCATGTACCTCGAGTACGTGCTCGCGAACGACGAGCATGCCAAAGAGGTCAAACTCTTCGGTCTCGGTCCGCTCTTTCTCGGTCGTTACAAGGAGCTCGCCGAGCAGTTCTATCGCGAAGATTCGCGGCTCGCGATTCGTCGCGCGGTGGTCACGCACCTTCTTTCGTTGCTTGCGACCGCAGCGTTCTACGGCTCGTATGCCGCGATGGCGCTCATGGCAGCCGCCTCACGACTGACCCTCGGCAGCATGACGATGTACGTGCTCGCGTTCCGATCCGGCCAGCAAGCCTTCCAGTCGATCCTGAGCGGCATCGGCAGCATCTACGAGCACAACCTCTACATGTCGAACCTGTTCTCGTTCCTCGACGCGGTGCCGGGCGAGGGCGTGATCGTCACGGTTCCGAAGACCGACGTGATGCACGCCGTGAACGGAGCGCCCACCGAACAGGGCATTCGACTGGAGAACGTGAGCTTCAAGTATCCGGGGCAGGAGAAGTGGGTTCTCCGCAACGTGGACCTCTTCATCCCGCGCGGTCAGAGCGTGGCGCTCGTCGGGCAGAACGGCGCCGGGAAGACCACGCTGGTGAAGCTCGTGACGCGCCTCTACGAGCCGACCGAAGGCCGCGTCTTGCTCGACGGCAAAGACGTCCGCGAATGGGATCGCGACGAGCTCCTCGCGCGCTTCGGCGTCGTGTTCCAGGACTTCAGCCAGTACCAGCTCAAGTTCCGCGAGAACGTGGGCGTGGGAAGCGTGAAGCACCTCGAAGACGCGCCTCGCATCGCGCGGGCGGCCGAACGCGGCGGCGCCGATGCGGTGGCCTCGGGGCTCTCCGCGGGCCTCGAAGCGCCGCTCGGCCGCTGGTTCCAGGACGGCGTCGAGCTCTCCGGCGGCCAGTGGCAGAAGATTGCGCTGGCCCGCGGCTTCATGCGCGAGCAGGCGGACATTCTGGTTCTCGACGAGCCCACCGCCGCCCTCGACGCCGAGGCCGAGCACGCCGTCTTCGAACGCTTCCGTCACCTCGCCGAGGGGCGCACCACGCTCATCATCTCGCATCGCTTTCCGACCGTGCGCATGGCGGATCGGATCCTCGTGCTCGAAAACGGCCGGATCGCCGAGGACGGCACGCACGCCGCGCTCCTCTCCGAAGAGAAGACCTACGCGCGCCTCTACAAGATGCAGGCGGAGGGCTACGTCTGATCGCTCCGCCGTCGCGTCGACGTCGCAGCAATTCGGCACCTCATTGACGGGCGAACCCTGCTCCACAGCTTTCGAGCGATGGCTCGCGCGTGGTGGTGGCTTCTGGCGGGGTGGTCGTCGATCGCGCTCGCGTGTTCGGAACGGACGGAGCAGCCCAGCGGGGGCGCAGCACCGAGATGCGCCGAGAACCCAGCGCTCGTCATGGGCACGTTCACCGGAACGTCGCTCGGTCCCAAGCAGCTGGCGCTCACCTTCGACGATGGCCACGGAAGTCGCACGATGGAGCTCGCCCGGTATCTCGAGAGTCAGGGCATTCGAGCGGGCTTCTTCGTCAACGGAATGCGGCTGCCCGATCATCTCGGTGTGCGCCAGGGGCTCGTCGCGCATGGCCACGTGATCGGCAATCACACGCAGGACCATCTCGATCTGACCAGCACGGCGGCGTTCCCGAACTCGGCGGCCGGCAATGCCGCGCTCGTCGATCAGCTCGCCGAGACCGACGCCCTCATCGCGCCGTTCGTTCCCGCATCGCGCTTCATGTTCCGCGCCCCTTTCGGAGCTTGGAACGCACGTGATCAGCAGGTGCTGTCTGCGTCGGCAATGGACAAGTACGTGGGACACATCGGCTGGGACATCGGTGGCGGACGCAGCGAGACGTTCGGGGCGGATTGGGCCTGCTGGCAGGACGATCCCAAGCTCACGACGCGAGCGTGCGGTGATCTCTACTTGAACGAGATCGAGGCCGTGGGCCGAGGGATCGTGCTGATGCACGATGCGGACTACGGCGACCCGTCCAACCACGCGCTCGACTCGGGCGTGGGCAACACGGTCGACATGGTGAAGTACCTCGTCCCGTGCTTGAAGGCGCGGGGGTACACGTTCGTTCGCGTCGACGAGGTGCCCGACATCGCGAACGTGTTGCCTCCGCTTCCGGTGGATCCTCCGCCCGATGCGGGGGCACCCGACGCGGCGACGCGCGACGCAGGGACCCCCGACGAAGGCACGGCCGATGCGGGGAGCACGTCGACCGACGGCGGAGCCTCGAGTGCGAGCCGCCCGGATTCCCCTCCGGCAGCAGGCACGACCGTCGTGCCCGCGCCTGATCCATGCGCGCCGAAAGACTCCGTCTACCAGCGCGCGGCCCACTGACGAATTGGCACGAGCACGAGCGTAGCCACGAAATTCGCCGTCGACGGGCGAGTGGCGCCGAGGAGCGCTAGGGTCGAGAGGCGTGCTTGCTCTTCGACTTCGAAACTCGCTCTACGTGGCGCAGCTCGTGGCCCTCGCGACGCTCGTGCGGAGTGTTGCGTTCGATCGGTGGATCACGGTGGCTGCGTCCATCGCTCTGTTCGCCGGAGCCACGGCCGCAACGCGAGGCAAGACGTGGGGCATCGGGCTCGCGCTCGCAGCAGCGACGGTCTTTCCGGCCGTGTGGGCGCTGGGAATGGCGCCAGGATGGTTCTTGGCGGTCGGGCTCATCGGAGCGCTTCCGTTCGTCCATGCCTCGCGCGCACTCGCGAAGTTCGACGCGCGCGCCACGGCGCTGGGGGCGACGATCGCCGCGATGCTCGGCGCCGGTGTTGCGTTCGGCTGGCGAGCCTACGCGTGGGACATCTTCACGAACGTTCCTGCGTTGCGTCCCAGCTACTATCCGCACCACCTCGCGGTGGTCGCCGCGCTCTTGATCGGAGCCATCGCGGCGCGGCGATGGCTGTTCCGCTCGTCGCTCAGGGAGGCGGTCGCCGCAGGGGAGCTTTCCCATGCGGGCGAGACGGTCGCCGCGGGCGCGCGCGTGAGCACCGACGTGCCGACGCGGGTGGCGGACGACCTCGACGACGAGGCCTTCGAGGCCGAAGACGCCGAGTCTGCGGCGGCTCGACGCCGCGTGAGCCGCTGAAGCTCGTTATTTGTCGTGCTTCGGGATGCCGCCGGTCGGGGCGACGTCGACGATGCGCTTCGAGACTTCCTTGTAACGTGCACGCATCTCGGTGGCGAGCGCGGTGTCCGTTCGGATGAGGTCCTTCTTCTCGCCCGGATCGGCCGCGAGATCGTAGAGGGCGAAGCGCGCGTCGTTGCCGAAGGAGATGAGCTTGGTGGTGCCGTGGACGAGCACGCGCCTGCGCTCGTTGTATTCGTCCTCGGGCAGATCGGCGATGACGTCGCGCGGGGCAGCACTGCCACCGGTGAGCTCGGGCACGAGGCTCGTTCCCGAACCTGCGAGCGTGACCTTGGCACCAAGGAGCTCGGCGAAGGTCGGCGCGAGATCGATGTGACCGCGCGGCTCGTCGATGGTGCGAGGCGCCTGGCCCGGCACGTAGAAGAAGAGGGGCACGCGAATCAGCTCTTCCCAGAGCTCGTGGGCATGCCGCATGAGGCCGTGTTCACCGAACGCTTCGCCGTGGTCCGCGGTGATCACGATGACCGTGCGCTTCGACCAAGGTTGCGTCTCCACCCAGTCGAGCAGCTTTCCGATCCAGAGGTCCGTGTAGAAGACCTCTTCGTCGTAGAGATCGCGTGCTCGTTTTCCGAAGTGCGGGCTCTCGGTGTGCGTCTTGTACTCGTCGTGCGGATCCATGTAGTGGAACCACGCGAAGAACGGATGATCGGGCTTCGCCTTCTGCGCAGCGTCGCCGAGGATCTGGATCGCGAGGGGCGTGAGCTTGTCGCTCGTGACGTACGGGTCGGTCTGGTAGTCGAACTTGATCCCGCTGACGAGCCGCCAGTCGCCGAAGCCGGACTCGTAGCCCGACTGCTTGGGCCCGAAGTACATGTGCGCGTGACCGCCCGAGCAGCCGATGTCGACCGCGGCGAGCTGCGTGCAGAGGAAGTCCTTCTGGGCGAGATAGCGCGTGAAGAACGAGCCCGTGCGGGCGAGCTCCGAGGGGTAGCGCCCGGTGAGCACGCCCGCGAGGCTCTTCGACGTGAAGCTCGAGGTCGCGTACGCGCGCGTGTACGCCGTCGACTTCGCGTGGAGCGCCGAGAGGCGAGGCGCAATGGGGCGGTCGTAGCCGGCCCAAGGCATGTCGGCGCGTAGGCTGTCGATCGAGACGAGCAGCACGTTGTAGGGGCCACCGGCCGATCCGTTCGCGCTCGTCGCGCCGGTGGTCTCTACACCGGCGTCGGCCGTGGCCGTACTCGCGGCCGCAGAAGGGGAGGGATGGGGAACCGCCTGCGTCGCTGTCGACGCGTTCGCCGTTGCCTCGGGGGAGCCGGACTTCGAGCAACCCGTGAGGGCTGCGAGCGAAGCCAGGGCGACGAGTGCCTTGCGCATGCGATCTGCCCTACCATGGCTCGCGCGTGGCGCCTCGTGGTTCCCGACCGCGAGCGCGTGCGACCGGAATTTTTCCCACGCAACAGCCGAGATGGGCCGCCCGCAGAAGCGACGGCATGCTCGTGCTCTCAGCCGTCGAGCGACTGGCGCACGCGCGAGAGCAAGCCTTCGGGGGTGAGCGGCTTCTGCACGAACGTCATGCCCTCGTGCAGCATGCCATGGCGAAGCGCGGCTTCCTCGGCGTAGCCCGACATCCAGAGGGCCTTCGTGGCGGGCCTCATCGCCGAGATGGTGCGCGCGAGCTCGACGCCGCTCATGCGAGGCATGACGATGTCGGTGAGGAGCAGGTGGATCTTTTTCTCGTAGTGCGTGCAGACGGCGATGGCCTCTTCGGGGCCGTTCGCTTCGAGTACTTCGTAGCCGCTGCGCTTCAGGATGCCGCGAGCGACGGTGCGCACCTGATCGTCGTCTTCGACGAGGAGCACCGTCTCCGTTCCTCCGAGCCGCTTGGGTCTCGAGGCGCCGGCCGGAGGACGAAGCGACGTCGCGCCCGAGTGCTTCGGCAAGTACACTTTGAACGTGGTGCCGACACCGGGCTCGCTGTAGACCCAGATGTGTCCACCGCTCTGCTTCACGATGCCGTACGCGGTCGGCAGACCGAGGCCCGTGCCGCGTCCTTTTTCCTTGGTCGTGAAGAACGGTTCGAAGATGCGCTCCTGCACCTCGCGGGTCATGCCGACCCCCGTGTCGCTCACCGCGAGGAGTCGGTACTGCCCTCCGCTCACTCCGAAGTGCTGGCTCGCGTAGTCGCTGTCGAAGGTGACGGTGCCCGTCTCGATGGTGAGCTTGCCGCCGTCCGGCATGGCATCGCGCGCGTTGATGACCAGGTTCAAGAGAACCTGCTCGATCTGTCCGGGGTCGGCCAGAACGGTGGCGCCGCCCGCGAGCCGAACCTCGAGCTCGACGTCGGCGCCGATGAGACGGCGCAGCATGTTCGCCGTTCCGGTGACGATGTCTTCGAGGTCGATGACGCGCAGTTCGAGCACCTGCTGGCGGCTGAAGGCGAGCAGCTGCCTCGTCAGCGCCGCGGCGCGCTCACCGGCCTTGCGGATCTCTTCGAGATCGTCGCGGACGGGATTCGACGGATCGAGGTCGTCGCTGACGAGCGAGGTGTAGCTGAGGACGACCGAGAGCATGTTGTTGAAGTCGTGGGCGATGCCGCCCGCGAGCTTGCCGATGGCGTCCATCTTCTGAGAATGGCGCAGCTGCTCTTCGGTCCGCTTGAGGAGCTCCTCGGCGCGGAGACGTTCGTCGAGCTCGTGGCGCGCGGCGGCCTCGGCCCGGTGCGCGAGTTCGAGGGCCACGGTCCGCTCGTGAATGCGCTCTTCGAGCTCACCGTATAGTTTGATGTTCTCGAGAGCGATCGAGGTGCTGTCGGCGAGCGCCTGGAGGACTCGCATGTCTTCCTCGCTCGGCGCTCGATGCTCCGCCCAGTAGGTTCCGATGGCACCGATCGGATCGTCGGTACGGATCGGGACCATCGCCAGGCTCTTCACGAACGTCGGGCGATAGAGATCGGCCGGTATGCGGTCGTCGGCATAGATGTCTTCGATGACCGTCGAGCGGCGGTGGAGCATCACCCAACCGCTGACGCAGCTCTCCATCGGAAAGCGATGGCCCTTCCAGAGAGGGGCGATGGCGTCTTCGTCCGCGTAGAAGCACTTATCGCCGTCGCGCAGAACGAACGTGGCGCCGTCGGCTCCGCTGAGCTCGCGTGCAGCGCGTCGGACGATCGTCTGCACGTCCTCGATGGTGCGCGACCGCGACAGATCTTGAACGGCTTGAACCAATCGGGCTGCACGGTTCGCACCGACTTCGACGACCACAGTACGAGGCTATCCCGATCGAGTTATGAAGGGAATCTCGCGCACGCCGTCGCGCGGTCGCTCTTGCCAACGGCTCTGCTCAATCGGCCGGTGGCCTCACGTCGCACTGCCGCGCGGGGACCAAGTCACCGGTCGGTCGATACTCAATGCGCCGGGCTCGGCGGCACGAGTCCGTAACCTTCCTTCGGCGGCGCCTCGACGCCCGGGGCCGCGACGACCGGATAGCCGCGACGGTGCCATTCGAGGATGCCTTCGTCGAGAATGGATGCGTGCTTGATGCCACGCTTGCGTAGCAGATCCACCACGTCGCCCGAGAGGTGGTGCGGGCACGCGCAGTACGCGATGACCCACGTGCCGTCGTTGGGGATTTCTTCGAGCCGTTTGGTGTCGTGGTACGGGATCGACACCGCACCCGGAATGTGGACGCGCATCCAGTCGGACGGCGGACGCGCATCGATGATGATGATCTTGCGCTTCTGATCGAGCGCTTCCTTCACCTGCTCGACGGAGACGAAGCGTTCGTCGGGGATGCACGGCGCCGCGTCGGGTTGGTTCGCCGTCTTCGGGCAGGGCGTCGAGCGTGGTTTGAAGTTCGGCGCCTGCCCGTGCGGGTTGATGACGAGCGGCTCCTTGCCCGTCGGTGCGGGAAGAAGCTCCACCGGCGGCGGCTTGTTGAAGGCACGGACGTACGCGATGACGTCGTCGATCTGCCCGTCCGTCAGCTTGCCCTGCCACGCTTCCATCGGCGTTCCCGGGCGGCCCTTCGCGATCGCCCAGCCGAGAAACTCGTCGGACGCTACTTCGAGAAATCGCGGATTGGCGAGGTGCACGGCGTTGCCTCGGACCTTGGCCGTGCCGTGACAGCGCTCGCAGCTGTCCGCATAGAGCTGGGCTCCTCGCTTCGCGTCGCCCGTTCCTCGCGGCGGAAGCGAAATCGGCTTCGATCCATGGCTGCGAATCCAGCCGACGACCTTGTTGACCGCGTCGGGCTTGAGTGGCCCTCCGCGGATCGCTCCGTAGGCCGCCATCGACGTTCCTGGCCGACCGTCGGTGATCGAGCGCCGGAGCTGATCGTCCGTTACGCTCTCGAGGAAGGTGGGGTTCACGAGCGAAGGGGCGTTGTCGGCCTTGTAGCCCGTGGCATCCGCGCCGTGACAGATCGCACACAGCGAACCGTAGAGTGCAGCGCCGTCGAGAGTGTTCAGCGCCGAGGCGTCCGATGCGGCGTCACCTGCGGCGGCATCTCCCGACGAGGGCGACGTCGACGCAGGCTTGCAAGCCACGAGCGCGGCGACCGCCATGGGCGGCGCAGCGAGAGCGAGAACCAGTGCGGAGAGCCGGCGTAGGCGCATCGGATTGCCGCGAAATACCATGCCTCCCGATCTGCGCCCACCCTCGTGTCGGCGGCGACCACTCGCATGGGGCGCGGAGGCCGGAAATCAGCCGCCGCGCTCCTGCTCGTCGTTCATTCGCGAATGTTTCGGTCCACGTTGTAGCCGCCCTCGCCAAACGGCGAGACCTTCTCGACCCAGCGCGCTTCGAGCTCCGCCAGCGCGGTTTCCATGCGGAAGTCTTCGTCGTTTTTCGGCGTGACTTCCTCCACGATGGCGAACGCGAAGGCGTCGGGGCCGAAACGCTGCCAGTCTCGCTGGAGCTCGCCGACGAAATGCCCGCCGAGCTTGAGCATGAAGCGATGCTTCTCGAGCGGCCCATGGAGATTCAGGCTGCTGCCGAGGAACACCTTGCCGTTCTTCGTGTTGGTGATGGTGAAGACGCCGGCTCGCTTCGGCGTCTCCTTGAACTGGCGCTTGAGCTCCGAGCGCGAGGTCATGACTTGCCTCCCACCGCGAAGAGCTGCGCGTAGAGACGTCGTCGCGCGTCGGTGCCGGGTTCGTGTGTCCAGTCGTGGCGGAGCTCGATCCACTCGCGGGCGCCCGGATCGAGCCCCAACTCGACGAGATACGCCGTGCCGACCACGAAGTAGTGACGCTTGTAGGCGAGCAGGAACTGCGTCTGGTCCATGAGCAGAGCGCGCGCCTCATGCACGTCCGAAAACCAGGCGTTCAGGAAGCCGTGGCACCGGGGTGGACTGAACAAGGTCCCCGCGCCTTCGGCCGACAGCTCGCCCTCGAGCACTCGAAGCGCGTGGGGGAAACCGACGAAGCCGAGCTCTCGGGCCACGATGGCAAGGCAATGCTTGCGCTGGATGCGCGAGCGCGCCTCTTCGTCCGCGACGACGTCACGCAAATCCGGCAATCGCTGGAGGCGACGCAGCGACGCCTCGTCGTTCGCGCTCGCTCGCTTGTGCAGCAGCTCCGCGCGGATCTTCAATTCTCGTACGGGATCAGACATGGCTCTCCTCGACGTGCCGAACCCGCTCTGTCGGCTGAACCAGTCGTTGGAGTGACCACGCGTTTCGTTCGAGACGATTCGTGACGAGGGTGAAGGCTTCTTTTGGCGGGAACGGCGCCCCTCAGCACCGCGAGCGAGAAACTAGCGGCTCGCGTGGTCCCGAGCAAGCGCGAGGGATCGCGCGCGGTCGTGCTCGGTCGCGTTGGATGGGCATGTCGTCGCTCCGGACGCCTGCTTTCCTGCTCCCGAGCGATCGTTCGCCTCGTCAAAGCACGAAAACCCAAGCTGGACTAAGGTGAACTCGTCGTGACCACTCGAGCCCTTCCGAACCCCACAGATCGCGATCGCGAATCGGAGCGTGATGCGCCGCCCCGGCTCCTCGCGCTGTCGCTCCACTTCGCTGGCACGGGCTGCGTCGTCATGGGCGTCGCCTTCCTCGCCGTGGCAGGCCTGATGTTGGGCCTGCCGCTCTCGGTGCTGACGGCCACGGGGCCTGCCATGTTCGTGGGGCAGGCCATGATGCTGTTCGGCTTGTTCTTGGGCGGCCGGCCGACCGAGGGCACGCGGATCTACTGGCTCGCGCGCATCGCGACCACGCTCTGGGGCACCGCGTTCGCACTCGATCTCGCACGCGCCCAAGTCCGCGTCTGGCTCACGTCCCATCTTCCGAGCGCGCGCGATGCGTCCCAGGCCGCGAGCTGGATCATCTGGTTCGTCGCACTCGTGCTTTTTGCGTGCATGGTGCACAAATCGCTTCGGAGCTTCGCCGCTCGAATGTGGGCCCTCGTGCTGGGCGTGTGCCTCGTCGGCGCGCAAGCGTGGCTCACGGCCTGGACCACGGTCGTGCACCCGACCTCCGCGCTCAAGACGGCATCGCTGACCTTCCGTCCGGTCATCTTCCTCCCCGGCGGGCTCGGGCTCCTCCTCGCCGGCGTGGGCCTCTTCGTGCTCGGCCGAATGGTGCAGGCCACGCTCGACCCGGAGGCCAAACCCGCGGCGAAAGCGCCGGTGAAGACCACCGCCAAAGGACGTCGAAAGATCCGCGACGAAGAGCGCGCGAAGCTCGCCGAGAGTCCGATCGCGCAGTGCTTCGCCTCGTCGCTTTCGCTCGTCGGTGAGGCCGTGGCCGCGATTTGCGGCGTCGCGGCGTTCCTGTCGATTCTCCTCGTCTTCGCGACGGTGCTCGGCCACTCACCGAAAGATGCGGACGACGTGGCCACTGTCGGGGGAGAGCTCGCCTCGCTCGTGGTCCTGTTCGTCGCCATGCGCCGCGTTTCGCCGTTTGCTCCGGCGGCTTGGCTGTTCGTGCTCGTCGGCCTCGTGCTCGAGCTCGTCGTGGCCGTTCTCGTTTACTTCGACTGGACTCGTGGCATGTTCGCGACCGTGCTTCCGTACCTCCGGCACCTGCCGCTGGTCCTCGCGGGCTGCGGCCTCGCGGCCTATTGGCGTCGAACGAGCGCGCTCGCAACGGAGAACCTGGTTCCTCACGAGCTCCTCGTTCGTCACGAGAGGCTCTTGAAGTTCTCTTCGATCGTGATGCTCGCGGTCGGCGTCCTGCTGAGTGCGCGTTCTGTGGTCGCCACGACGTCGCTGGCGGGCATCACCGGATCGCTTGCGTTGTGCATGGCCTGTCTCGGCCTCGTGCTCGGCATCCGACTCTCGACCACCGCGCACGAAACCGAAACGCGCCTGCTCAATCCCTGAGCCGGGCGTCCGCCTGGTCACCCTCGAGCGCCTCGGCGCGTTCGAGCTCGTGCTCGAGGAAGAAGCCGCCGAGCGCGCCCATCACGGCACCGAGTATTCCGGCGACGCTGATCCCTGCTACGCCGCCGAGGATGCCGGTCGTCGCGCCGATGAGCGCGCCCGAAACCACGCTGGCATTCCGCATTTCATGTCGCCCGTGACTCGAGAGAGCATGTTCGCGTTTCATGATTCACCTCGTTTTCGCTGGGTGAGGTGAATTGCATCGGCCATGCCGCGAGGAGGATCCGCAGGTTTTCGTGCGGTGGGGGCTCGTTGTCCCGAGATTTGGCTGGTTTTCGTGTCGGTCGACGGACAGTTGGTGTCGTCCCCCTGAAACGTCCGGGTTCGGACGGCCTCCTGCGTGACGAGTTGGTGTCGGAGAATCTGCGCATTTTTCGCGTGCGCGTGGAATGGCTCGAGCTAGAGCGTCCGGCCATGGTTCGAGCATCAAAGAAGACTTTGCTTGTCGGGATGGCGTTCGGCGCCTCCTCGCTTCTCGCGTTTGCTGGCTGCGGGGACGACATGGCGACGACCCCGTCGACCCTTGGCCAAATCGATGCGGGCTCGAAGGATGCCCGCGCGCGTGACGCCACGACGGATTCCGGCAAGGACGCCGGCAAGGACGCGTCGAAGGATCCGACGGAAGACGACTCGGGCACCGATCCCGAGGTCACGAAGTTCAACGTCACGGCGGTGTCGTCGACCGGCTCCACGCAGATCAAGGTGGCCTTCGATGCCCCGCCGAACGCGACCGAAGCGGTCGACCTCGCGAACTACGCGGCCCCGGGCCTGACCTTCAGCGGAACGCCTTCGCTTTCGGGCAGCACGGTCACCCTCACGACGAGCGCGCAGGAAAACAAGAGCTACACGCTGACCGTCTCGAACGTCACGCGCGCGAGCGATGGCGAGGCGCTCTCCGCCACGACGGCGACCTTCAAGGGCACCGTGGCGTTGCCCACGACCGCGCCCACGGTCACGAACGTCGTCGTGAGCGCGTCGAACCCGGACAACGGCGCGATTCCGTACAACACGGGCACAGCCACGGTGGTCATCACCGGCACCGGCTTCGCCGGCATCGATTGCGCAGCGGCCACGAAGCCGATCAAGCTCGACGACCTCGACGGACTCGGCACCGCGGTCGGCACGACGGCCACGAGCTGTACGGTCGATTCGGCGACCCAGGTCACGGCCACGTTCCCAGCCGGCATCCGTACGAACGGCGCGACGGGCTGGAATGTCCTCGTCACCAACGTCATCGGCGCCAACACGTCGAGCGCCGTGAAGTTCGTCCCGGTCGCCGGCCTCGTGATCAGCGAGATCTACACGGGGACGTCGGGAAACACCGACCACGAGTACGTCGAGATTTACAACCGGACCTCGAAGAGCATCGACGTGAAGGCGCTGGGCATCCACCTTCATACGCTGAGCTCGGGCGGCACCGGAGCGAACAAGGCGCTGACCTACGTGACGGCAGGCGTGATTCCGTCCCACGGCTTCCTCGTCTTTGCCTCCGCAGCGTCGACCGCCGCCGACTCTTGGTTCAACGTCCGTGACATCACCTTCAGCGCAGCCAGCGCAGGCCTCGTTGGAAACGGTGGCGTCTACATCAGCCTCAGCACGACGGAGGCCGTCAAGGTGCTCGACAAGGTGGGCTGGGGCAAGCAGCCGGCGACTGGCTTCGAAGGCAACGTGCTGCCGGACATTGCCAGCAACTACAGCGTCGAGCGCAAGCCCGCCGGTGGGGCCGGACATTCGGTCGACACCGACGACAACAAGGCCGACTTCAATGCGGCGTCGACGACGCTCACGCCGCGTGGCACGGCGAGCGCGGCGCAGCCCTGAGTTCGCCAAGAAGGTGGCCGCGGCCAGGTCGAAATCTGGCCGCGCCACCCGAGCGCCCGCGCAAGCGCGCGAGATTGCTACGCGGCGGTCCTGGCGCGCGGCGTGCTGAAGCGTCGGGCATGGCAGAAGGACTCAACAAGGTCATGTTGCTCGGAAACCTCGGCTCGGATCCGGAGCTGCGAACCACTGCGAATGGTCAGCAGTTCCTGAAACTGAGTCTGGCGACGAGCTTCAGTTTCATCGACAAGAACAACCAGAAGCAGGAGCGCACGGAGTGGCACTCCGTGAAGGTTTGGGGCAAGCGCGCCGAGCCGCTCTCGCGCATGCTCGCGAAGGGGGCTCGGATCCTCGTCGAGGGCCGCATCGAGTCGTACAGCTACGAGAAGGATGGCTCGAAACGGTACGGCACCGACATCATCGCCGAAGACGTCCACTTCGCCGGCTCTCCGCGCAGCTCCGGCACGTCGACGTCGACGGTCCACGCGTCGCGCTACGTGAACGGCAGCGCGGCGGTCCTCGGTGGCCCGGGCCAGGCGGCCAACGTCGACAACATCCCATTCTGATCGCTGGCGAACGGAAGGGGCGCGGGGGCGTGGAGATTTTTCTCCTCGTCCTCGCGGCCCATCGCGGCGATCAGAACTCGCCGCGCCGGTGCTCGCGGAGATGCTCTTCCGCCTGCTCCAGGTCCATGCGGAGGACGCGGTCGCTCGTACGAAAATCGAAGCCCGCGCGCGCCATGGTGGCGAGGGCTTTCTGCTTCGCGGCTTGGCGATCGGCGGCGGTCAACTCGTCACGCTCGCGAGCGAAAGGGCCGAGGCGACGCTTGCGCGCGAAGGTGATGGCGGCGCCGAGTTCGTCTTCGTGACGGTTCGGCAGTGCCTCGCGCACGATCTCCTCGGAGGCGCCCTTGGCGGTCAGGTGAGCCTCGATGGCCCTCCGCGATCGGCCCGATCGTGAGAGGCTGCGAGCGCGTGCGTTGGCGAATGCCGCGTCGTTGACGAGACCTACCTCACGAAGTCGAGCGACGACCGGCGCGATGGCCTCGCGTGCGCGACTCGCTTCGTTCTCCACCGTTTCGACGTCGCGGCCCGAACGCACGGCGCGCTGCGCCCAGTTTGCGACGCGTCGTTCGAGCGTCTTCTTCACACCCGCGGCCGTCGCTGCGCTCCGCGCGAGATAAGCGAGTGCCGCTTCGTGCAACACGGCTTGCGTGGGCGCGGGCGGTACCTCCTTGGTGCGCGAGGTACGTGGGGAGCGACGACCTTCGGCGGAAGTGGCCATGACTCAGAACGACGAGTTCGGCTCCTTCAAGAACTCGATCTCGTCCGGCGTGGACGTGCGCCCGAGAATCGCGTTCCGGTGCGGAAAGCGCCCGAAACGCTCGACGATGCGCGCGTGGAGCTCGGCGTAGTGCGCGTTGTTCGAGATCTCCTCGCGCAGGTGACTCGGGCAGATGCGCTGCAACTTGGCAAAGCCCTCGATGCATCGCCGCTGCATGGCGCGGTCCTCCGCGTGCTCGAGCGGCATCAGCAAGAAGAGCGCCTGGGCCGTAGGAAGGACCTCGTCGTCCTTCGCGTCGAGGGCGACGCGGGCAACGGAGAGAGCAAGCGCGTCTTGGGCGAAGGCCTGCTCGGTTCCGCGGAACATGTTCCGTGAGAACTGATCCAGCAAGACGACGAAGGCGACGCGGCCCTCGGGAGTGCTTCGCCACGCATCGAGCTCACCGCGCACGGCGGCCTCGAGCGTTGCCTCGAAGCGCTCGCGAATCGCGGCGTCGAAGGCTTCGTCTTTCGACCACCACGACGGGCTCTTCGCGAACGGCGGATCGCCCGGCTCACCGAACCAGAACCGCAGAACGTCGTCGGCCGTCTGCACGCCCGTCTGCACGCCCGTCTGCACGCCCGTCTGCACGCCCGTCTGCACGCCCGTCTGCACGCCCGTCTGCACGCCCGTCTGCACGCGACGCGTCGCTTCCGTGCCCTCTGCCATGATCGTGCCCTTCAGGCTTTGCTGACGAGGTCGTCGAACGCGCGATCGAACTCGTCGTCTGCACCGACCGCCGCTTGGCGAAGGGGCGTCTTCGGCTCGTTCTTCGCGAGTCGACGCACGCGCTCCTGCACGTCACGGTAGTTCGGATCGCGGCGCATGCACTTCTGGTAGTAGGTGAGCGCCTCCTTACCCAGCTTCTTCGCCTCGTACGCTGCGCCGATCTCGTAGCAGAGCATCGTCTCCTGCTGCGGCTCCTTGATGGCGGCGTTGAGGCCGGCGAGGAACGCTTCGATCGCCTCGTTGAGGTTTCCGCGTTCGATCTCGATCATGCCGATCATCGAGCGACACACGCACTCGCGCATCGGATCGCGTGATGCGACCTCGAACTCGCGGATGGCGTCGTCGACGAGCATCATCTCCTTGTAGGCGATGCCCAAGTTGTAGTGCGACTCGGAGTCGTCGACGCTGATCTGCTTGGCGACGCCTTCCTTGAACTTGGCGAAGACCTCTTCGACGTCGACCTGCTGATCGTCGTTCGCGTAGCCCTCGGCAGGCTCCACATCGCCGTAGTCGAGCCCCTCGAGGGCATCGAGCGACGCGCCGATGTCGTAACCGCTCTCCTGCGATGCTTGCTGTTGCTCCTCGCGAGGCTTCTCGCGTGCGCCGCTGCCACGCTGCTCTTCTTGTGCGTCGAGCTCGGCGAGCCGCTCGCGAAGGAGCGGATTGTTCGGATAGCGACCGAGCTGCTCGACGAGGATCGCGCGTGCGTCGTCGAAGAGTCCGCGCGAGCAGAAGAACTCCGCTTCGTCGAGCGCGTCTTCGAGATCGTGATGCGCTGCCGCTGCACTCGACGGGCTGATCGCGAGCGGAGGCGGAGCGGGAGGCGGGGGAAGAACGGACGGCGGACCAGGTGCATACGTCGAGGCGGCGTAGGCCTCGGCGTCGTGCGGGGGAGCCGTGGCGCCCGCCGTCGGATCGGCGTCGTACCCGTTCGGGTCGTATTCGTTCGGTTCGTACTGATCGAGCTCGTACTGACCCGGGACGCGCGTGCGTGCTTCGGGCTCTTCGAGCGGGAAGCTCGGGAGCGCGCCGTGCCCCTCGGGAGGAATGCTGCCGCGTCCGCGGTACACGTGGCGATCGTCCGCGTACTGCGCGGACACGTCGGCGGCGCGCATCTCCTCGAGGTCGTACGAGGGGAGGGGCGTCTGCTCCGGCGACTGATCGAACTCGTCCTGCTCGAGATCGGAGGCGGCGCCCACCTCTTCGTTCTCGTCGACGATCTCGTAGCCGAGCTCCTGGAGAAGCTCGATCGCTCGCTGGTTCTGCGGATCGAACGCGAGGACGTCTTGCAGCGCGCGCGCCGCGGACTCGCCGTCGAGCGAATCCACGTAGAGGCCGGCGATGACGAGCATCTCCTGCACGGCCTCTTCGGTCTGACCGGACTCGATGAGGACATCGCGATAGACCTCGTGGAGGTCCATCGACCGCGGGTCGACATCGAAGCCGGCGCGAAGCGTGTCGAGTGCCTTGTTGTAGAGGCGCACGCGACGGAACGCGTGGGCGTCGCCGATGATTTTCTGGATCTGCTCGGCGAGGTCTTCCGGCTCGCCGTAACCCTCGGCGGGCTCTTCGGTCTGATCGCCGTAGGTGGCGTACGGCTCTTGCTCCTCGTGAGCCTGATGGCCGTGATGCGCCGCGCCTCCCGCATAAGGCTCGCGATCGAAGCCCGTGCGCGTCTCGACCTCGGCGTACTCGGGCGCGTCTTCGTACCCGCCCGCCTCGTCACCGGCTTCGTAGGTCTCGACCTGCGAGACCTCTTCGATGACCTCTTCCGCGTCGACCTCTTCGTATCCGAGCTCCTCGACCTGCTCGAGATCGGGGGCGGACGCGGTGGGCATGCGAGGCGGCGGCGCCGGCGGCGGAGCCGCGTACATGTTCTGCGTCGCGGGACGCTGCAAGCCGCTGGCTTGCGGATAATCCGGAGCCGCAGGTGCGGGCGCGGCGATGGCTGCGCCGGTTGCTCCGAGTTGACCGCTCAGCTGGCCGGCGAGCTTGCGGACGCCTTCGTCGTTCGGAGCGACGCGAAGCAGGCGCTCGACGATCTCGCGGAAGAGGTCCTGCTTGCCGGAGTCACGCGCGACGCGCGCCATCTCCTTCTGGACCTCGATCGCCTTCGCGCCCTGACCGATGGCGTTGAAGGCGCGTGCGAGCAGCGCAAGCGTGTCGAAGTCGCGCGGGTTCGCTTGGAAGCAGATCTGCAGCTTCGCCAGCGCCTGCATGCCGTCCTGCGGTTGAGCGCGGGAGAGATACAGCTCGGCGCAGATGCGCGCCTGCTCGGCATCGGGCTTGTGATGAAGGAGTCGCTCGAGAACCTTGAGCGCGTCGTCGCGACGGCCGATACCTGCAAGCTGAGACGCGGCGGTCTTGAACTCGAAGACCGCGCCCTCGACGTCTTTCACGCGCGAGAACGCCTCGGCGAGACGCAAGTGCGGGAGCGGGTTCGTGGGATCGAGCTCGACGATCTTCTGAAAGACTTCGATCGCCTCCTGATCGCGCTGCTGGCGCTGGAGGCGCGTGGCCACTTCGTCGAGCGCGGCCAGCGCGTCGCTGGTCAGGCCGAGCTGCTGGTAGAGCTCGGCGAGCTTCGGCGCGATGTGCCCGTAACGCTCTTCGAGCTGCGGAACGTGCTTCGCGATGATCTCGCGGATCTGCTTGTAGACCGCGATCGCTTTGAGCGCGAAACCTTGCTGCGCATAGAGGCGCCCGACGCTCTCGTAGGTCGAGATGGCGTCCGCGTGCAGGCCCTGCTTGGCTTGCAGGTCACCGATCTTGAGCAGAGTCCGAGCGTCGTTCGGATCTGCATCGATCAGCTTGCGATACTCCAGGACGGCCTTGTCGTACTTCTTCTTCTCGACGTACTTCTGGGCGGCCTGGAGCACCTTGTCGCGATCAATCGCCACGTTAACGGGGGCTCCCTTGCGACGAGGACCGAGCGGATCGGACCTGCGTGTGTTGCTCGCGTTGCGCGCTGGAAGGTGAAGAGCGAAGGGACAAGCGGGTTACTTTCCGTACCGAGCAGCAGCGTATCGCGTCGACATTCGCGACGACATCCTCACGACCGATCGTCGCGTAAAGGAGACTCTTCAAGGCCGACGTCACGGAACAAGCATCCCCTTGAGCACGGCGAAGATGACGGTGAGAAAGGCAAACGCCAACGTGGCACCGGTCAGAATAACGCTACTTCTGCCAGCTTGCCTACTTCCGGACGCGGCCTTGCGTGCCCTCGCCCCGATGAAGTGGTGGAGGGTGATGACCACGAAGGCGGCCGTGAGCTTTCCGTGGAACCAATGAAGGCGCATGTAGGCGCCCGGGGCCTCCAGAAGGCGGGCCACGCCGAACAGTAAGCTCATGAGGAAGGCTGGAACGGCCACCCGTCGATAGAGCTGCAGCGCGACCTGGGCGATGGCATCGGCCCGCTCGCTGATTTCGGTCCGGGAGGAGGCGGCCGTCAGCCAGCCGACGGCGGCGATCGAGCCGATCCAGACGGTGTTGGCGAAAATGTGGAGAGCGAGAAAGAGCTGCGTCATCGGATCGGTCTCGTGACCGGTCGATGACCGGTCTCGTTTTTGGGCTCGTTTGGGGCTCGTTTTTGGGCGCCCTCGTTGCTTGGGCGCGCACTATAGGGCTGCCCCTGCCCATGAGCCCAGCGTTCTGGTGGTTCGTCGGGTTCGAGCGGTCGACGTAGCCCGCGCGTGCGTTCGCGGTTACGTTGCTCGCCATGCCGACACAGTCTGCGCTTTACAAGGCTCCGTTCGGTCCGGGCGGTGCCAGCGAGGTGGATGCTCAGCTCGCCTCGAAGCTTCTCGCGGTCGCGCTCTCGCGCGGTGCGGACTACGCAGATCTTTTCTTCGAGTACCGAGCCGCCGGCGGCCTCGTCTACGACGAAGGCATTCTGAAGAGTGCCTCGCGCGGGGTCTCGATGGGCCTCGGCGTCCGCGCCCAGCAGGGTGACGCCACGGGCTACGCCTATACCGAGAAGCTCGATTGGGAAGCCATGGAGCGCGCCGCCCAGACGGCCGCCTCGATTGCCTCGGGCGGCGGAGCGCCGGTCCCCCAGAAGGTGGAGGTCCGATCGCTACCGAGCCGTTACGAGCTCGACACGGTGACGCTCGACGTGCCCGGCATCGAGAAGCGGAAGATTCTCGAGCGCGCCGCGGCCGCCGCCCACGCCCACGACCCCCGCGTTCTGAAGGTCGAGTGCTCGTTCGCCGAGGAAATCAGGGAAATCCTGGTGGTCACGAGCGACGGCAAGCTTGCGCGCGACGTGCAGCCGCTCATGCGCTTCGGCGTTCGCGTCATCGCCGAGCACAACGGCAAGCGCCAGGAAGGCAGCTCCGGAGGCGGTGGGCGCACGACCATCGGCTACTTCGACGGGAAATCCCCGGAGTGGCACGCCAAGAACGCCGCCGAGCTCGCCATTCTCATGCTCGACGCGCAGGAAGCGCCCGCCGGTCAGATGGAGGTCGTGCTCGCCCCCGGCGACAGCGGCATCCTCCTGCACGAAGCGGTCGGTCACGGCCTCGAGGCCGACTTCAACCGCAAGGGCACGAGCAATTACGCCGGCCAGATCGGGAACCTCGTGGCCAGCGAGCTCTGCACCGTCATCGACGATGCGACGCTCCTCCAGTCGCGCGGATCGATCAACGTCGACGACGAGGGCAACGAGCCCCGCTCGAGCGTCCTCATCGAGAACGGAAAGCTCGTCGGTTACATGCACGACCGCCTGAGCGCCCACCACTACAAGCTCGGCCCGAGCGGAAACGGCCGCCGCGAGAGCTTCGCGTGCGCGCCCATGCCCCGCATGACCAACACCATCCTCACCGCCGGGCCCCACGATCCGGGCGAGATCCTGAGGAGCGTCAAGAAGGGCATCTTCGCCAAGAAGTTCGGTGGCGGTCAGGTCGACATCTCGAACGGCGACTTCGTCTTCTCGCTCACCGAGGGCTACCTCGTGGAAGATGGCAAGATCACCGCCCCGCTCAAGGGCGTGAACCTGATCGGCAACGGTCCCGACGTCCTCCGTAAGGTCGTCATGCTCGGAAACGACGTGGAGACGTCGGACGGCATCTGGACCTGCGGCAAGGACGGGCAGAGCGTGCCGGTCGGCGTCGGCTGCCCGACCATCAAGATCAGCTCGATCACCGTCGGCGGAACGAAAGTCTGAAAGACGCGCAGCCATCCGGATTGACGCGGTGCGACATAATCCTGTCGCCTCGCGTGTCGGTCTGGTGTAAACCGCGCCACGTTCCATGGGCTCGTTCGTCGTCGTCATCGGCCATGGGCCTGACCTCGAAGCGCCCGAGGGGGCGGCTGCTCTCGTCCGCACCCTCGGCGCCGACGTTCGGACCCTCGACCTCTGGGACGAAGGCTCGTCGCTCTTCGACCAGGAGGGCGCGCACGCACGGGTGATCGTGATCGAGGCCGGCGAGCGGCCCGACCTCGCTGTTGCCGCGCTCCGAGCGGTCCGCAAGACGATCGAGCTCGCCGAGACGCCGGCGCTCGTCACCGTCTCGCCTCGTCAGATCGCCACGTTCGACCCGGCGAGCGGCTTCGACGACTTCATCGTCACGCCGTGCACGCCCGTCGAGCTCTACGCGCGGATCCGTCAGCTCGAATGGCGTCGCAGCGAGTTCTCGACCGAGGAGCGCTTCAAGGTCGGGCGCTTGCTCGTCGACCGCGCGGCACACGAGGTCCTCGTCGACGGCCGATCGATCGTCCTCACCGCCAAAGAGTTCGCGCTGCTCGCGTTCCTCGCCCAAAACCGAGGTCGCGTATTCTCGCGCGACACGCTCCTCTCGCGCGTGTGGGGCGCTCGCTACGAAGGCGGCGCGCGCACGGTGGACATCCATGTACGCCGTCTGCGCATGAAGCTCGGCGACGCGTTTCCGCTCGAGACGCTGCGCGGCGCGGGCTACAAGCTCCCGAGCCCCGTCGCCGGAAAAGACGCGAGCTCGATGGAGCTCTCGCGAAAGAAGCCCAAATGAAGTTTGCGCGGCTCGCCGTCAGCGTGGGGTGTCCATCGGGCGTTGGCCCCGAGGTGAGCGTGGCTGCTGCGGCCAAGCTCGGCGCGCGGGATCGCGCGCGCGTTCTGCTCGTCGGCGATCTTGCCGGCCTTCGGGCGGCAGCCAAGGCCGTGAAGGTCGATCCGGCGAAGCTCGTGCAGGTCGACTCGGCCGCGGAGGCTTGGGATCTCCCACGCTCGCGGTTTGCCGTTTTGCAGGTCGGCGGACCGCTCGGGGCGGACGATCGAAAGCCCGGTCGTCCTTCGCGCGCCGGAGGTGCCGCGCAGCTGCATTGGATCGACGCTGCGACCGATCTCGTCGCGGCGGGCGAAGCCGATGCCATCGTGACTGGGCCCGTCAGCAAAGACGCCATCGCGCATTCGGGCGCGAAGGGCTCACGAGGCTTTCTCGGGCACACCGAACACCTTGCGGCGCGCCTCGGTGCGCCCGAGGTCACGATGGCCTTCCACACCGACGTGCTCACCACGTCGCTCGTGACCACGCACCTCGCCATCGCCGACGTGCCGAAGGCGATCACGAAAAAGGAAGTCGCGCGCGCGGCGTTCTGGACGGCCTCGTTCGTGCATCGTCTCGGAGTCCGCCATCGTGAGTCGCGCAAGCCGCGTGTCGTGGTGGCCGCGCTCAACCCGCACGCGGGGGAGAATGGTCTCCTCGGACACGAAGAGACGCGCACGATCGAGCCGGGTATCGAGCTCGCACGAAAGCGCCTCGCCAAAGCGAAGATCGGCGTCGAGCTCGTCGGCCCCGTGCCCGCGGAGAGCGCGTTTCGTCTCGCGGCGAAGGGGGAATACGACGCCGTGGTCGCGATGTACCACGACCAGGCCACGATCCCGATGAAGCTCCTCGGCTTCGGCGAGGCGGTGAACGTCTCGCTCGGCCTGCCCATCGTACGCACGAGCGTCGACCACGGAACGGCGTACGACCGCGCCGGCAAGGGCACGGCCGATCCACGCGGCATGATCGAAGCGATGCGCCTCGCCGTTCGCCTGGTCTGACCTTCGCTCAGGCGAGCTTCGCGCGCGCTTGCTTGACGAGGGCCACGAGCACTTGTCGTGCTTCGAGCGGCGTTGCGATTTCCTTGTCGAAGGCAATGCGTGCAGGCCGGCGCCCGGTCTTCGTGCCCACGCTGAGCTCGAAGCCGTAGCGATCGATGCCGGTCATGAGCGCATCTTCGGCATCCACCGCCCGCGTGAATGCGCGCGCGTAGAGGACGAGCGCTTCGGCGTGGTCGTCGTTCATGTGCTCGAGGATGCCCTCGGCGTCGGGCGCGAGCGGATCCGGCGAGGCTGCGCGGAAGTCTTCGATGTCGACCCAGCTCATTCGGCCGTACCCGCCGATGTAGCGCACGGTCTTCGGCTCGAGGCGGTAGAACGCGAAGTCGGCGAAGTCGGCGTAGTACGCCGAGCGAGGGTGCTGCGCGAGGAAGGCGTCGCGCGCGGAGGCGGCATCTTCGACCTTCGCGCAATTGCCGATGAGCGTGACGCGCCCGTTCGCGAGGGGATCTTCGGCGCGCGACTCGTGGACCATGAGTGAGGCCTTCGCGTCACGAAGCAAATGCTGCGTGTGCGTGGCGAGCTTGCTGATGAGGAAAATCGGATTGGCACCGTCGAGCGCGAACGTGACGTAGGAGCCGTGAGGAAAGCCCTCGGGATCCAATGTCGAGAGCGTGCCGGTGGTCTGCTGCGAGACGAGCGTACGCGCACGCTCGGCGTGTGAAGGCGCACGGACGTCGTCGTCGGTGAGGGGCGTTTCACGGGTCGGGTTCGCGTGCTGATCGGCCATGCTGGAGATCCTCTCGCGAAGCCTTCCACGTGTGGGGCGCGCGAGCAATCGCAGCCGCTGCGACAAGCTCAGCCCCTCCTCGGCTCGATATCAATGACAGCGCACGGCGCACGGCCATGGCGGCGCGTTGCGAAGCGCGCTAGGCGTGCGCCATGCGCGAGACGCTTCTGGCATCGATGGGCCCGATCGAGTTTTCGGACATCCGGGCTCACCTCGCGCGCGGCGCGGTCATCCTCGTGGACCCGTCGCTCGACCTGCTCGAGGTCGGGGAAGCGGTCGCCCGCGACGACAAGGCGCGCGTAGGCACGTGGATCGAAAAGGGGCTCATCGGCAAGCCCACGCTCGAGCAAATCGAGGCGTGGTCGAAGATCGAAGGCCCGGCCTGGACGTCGCTCGTCGTCCAGCCGTTCGTGCTCATCCGCGAAGGCGTGACGTCCAACGAGCCGAGCTAGACAGAGATCGGCACGAGTTTGCCGGAGAACACGACACCAAGGCCTTCGGCGATCGTCGGGTGCGTGACGACGAGATCGTCGATGGCCGTGTACGGCAGGTCGTGTTTCATCGCGAGCTGGAACGGCGGCAAGAGCTCGCCCACGCTCCAACCGAAGCCCGTGAAGCCGAGCACCTTGTCGTCCTTTGCGCCGATCAGCGCTTTGAGGAAACCGCGGGTCTCGTTCAGCGTGCGCGTGCGCAGCACGGCTGCCATCGGCGCTTTCGCCAGGCGATAGGGAATCTTCTTCTCCCTCGCTTCCGATTCGTTGAGGCCAACGCGCGCGAACTCCGGATCGGTGAAGATGCACGAGGGCACCTGACGGCCAACCGTCGAGCGATGGCCGCCATCGAGGTTGTCGCGAACGATGCGGAAGTCCTCGTACGAAATGTGCGTGAACTTCGGCGAGCCCGCGCAATCGCCCATGGCCCAGACATTCTCGGCCGTCGTCTCGAGTCGGTCGTTCACCTTCACGTAGCCGTTCGGAGTGAGCGCGATGCCGCCCTTCGCGAGGCCCAGTCCGTCGGTGTTCGGCGTTCGGCCCGTGGCCACGAGAAGGTGCGAGCCGGCGATCGAGCGCTCTTCTCCGGCGATCGTGCCGACGACGCGGACTGCATCGCCCGAACGACCCTCGATGCGCGAGACCTTCGCCTGGGTGAGAATCTCGATGCCCTCGCCGGCGAAGACCTGCGCGATGCCATCGGCCACGTCGGCGTCTTCGCGAGGCAGGATGCGCTCGCTCCGCTCGAGGACCGTCACCTTACTCCCGAGACGGCGCATGGCCTGGGCGAGCTCTAGGCCTACGTAGCCTCCGCCGAGGATCACGAGATGCTTGGGCAGTATCGTGAGATCGAGCGCCTCGACGTGCGTCAGTGGCTTCGCATCGGCAAGGCCAGGGATGGGCTCGAGCGTGGCGCGTGAGCCAATGTCGAGGAAGACGCGCGTGCCACGCAGCGTGCGCGTTTCCCTGCCGTCGTTCATCGTGACGTCGACCGTTCGATCGCCGACGAACTTGGCCGAGCCCCAGAGAAACGTCGTGTGGCTGGCTTCGAACTTCGAGCGATGCAAGGCGTGGAGTCCCTCGATCATTCGCTGCTTGTTCGCGTGGACACCCGCCATGTCCACGCGAAAGCCGTCGACGCGCATGCCGAACTCTTCGGCGCGCCGGAAGTACGACGCGACCTTGGCCGTGTGGATGACGTTCTTGCTCGGCAGGCACGCGATGTTCGGACAGGCGCCGCCGAGGTAGCGTCGCTCGACCACGACGACGCGTTGGCCGAGCGAGCCGAGGTGCCAACACATGAACTTGCCGGCCTCACCGCTTCCGATGACCACCGCGTCGTAGACTTCCGGTTCGGGCATGGGATGACCTCCGAGCTGCGCATCTGCGAGTCGATGCGGGGAGTCGCTACGGGCGGCCGACGGTGCAACCCACGTGCCCGATGCGACTCAGGCAATGCGCGAGCTCGAGTCGGAAACGTTGGTCGACGGCGCGACAGCGCACCCCCTTCGCCAAGCGCCGAAGCTCCGCGTGTGAGGCGATGCTCGAGAGCGGGTAGTGGTAGATTCGGGCCGGAGCTCGTGGTCAGAGGGTTTTCGCCGAGTCGCATCCGCGCGGTGCGATGGTTCGTCATCGCCGGCATCGCTGCCATCGCGCTCGTCGTCGCGTCGGCTTCGTCCGCGGCTCCGACAGACCTCGAACCTCTCCGCGTCGAGCTGTCGGCTCCGGAGGCGTGCCCTTCGAGTCCGACGCTGTTCGATCGCGTGCGCGCGCACACCGCGCGTGTCAGGAGAGCCGAGCCCGGCGAGCCCGCGCGGTCGCTCGTGGTCCGTATCACGCCATCGGGCAATGGTTTCGTCGCTCGGCTGGACCTCGTCGGGCCCGCCCTCGAGGGCGAAGAGCACGACGAGCTCGAACGCCGCGTACCTGGAAAAACGTGCTCTGAAGTCCTCGCCGCGGTGGCGCTCATCACGGCGCTCACCATCGACCCACTGGCCACCGCCGGTGGGGCGGTCCACGAGGCCCCACCGGCGGAGGTGGGGGTAGCCAACGATGCGGGCGCCCACGAGCCAAAGGGGGCTCGTGATGCGAGCTCCGACGGCGCACTGCAAAGCGATGCGTCGACGACGAAAGCCACGCCGACTGGCAAACAGGCTTCGGCTTCCACGCGCGGCTCTGGGCTTCGCGCGAGCGTCGGAGTGAGCCTCGACGCCTACGGCCTGGGCGAGCTCGTACTCGGTGAATCGGTCTGGGTGGAAGGCGACCTCCACACGTTCCTCGAACCGGCGCTTCGCCTTCGCTTCGCGCGCAGCCAATCGTTCACGGCCGATCCCGACGGCCGCCCGGCCTTCTTCCGCTTGAACACGGCGTCGCTCGAGGGCTGCGTTACGGCGATGGGCTCGAATGCAAGAGCTCACCGATCGCCACCGCTCGCGCTTCGGCCATGTCTCGACGCTTCGGTCGGAGCCGTCGACGCATCGTCGGCCGCGTATGGTCCAGCTCTCCACGAACGTCGCGCTTGGGCTTCGATCGGTGGGCTGCTCCAAGGGCGATGGTTCGTCGTGGGCCCGCTCTCGCTCGAAGCGGCATTCGGCCTGACGGTGCCCCTGATTCGCGACGATTTCTTCTTTCGCCCGCAGCTGCCCGTCTATCGCGTGCCCGCGGTCATGCTCGTCGGAAACGTGGGTGTCGGCCTGACATTCCCCTGAGTCACCGGCCCTCCGCGCCTAGTCAGGAGAGTTCCCGGGTGTAAGGCTCGTGGGCGCTCTTTTCGTGATCAGTCGGCCGATCGCCGGCCATCGCGCGCTGAACACGGTTGGAACAGGGAGGTCACTTGGGGCTGGCATCGCCGGGAGCCCTGCTGCGGGCATCGGGAACGACGGAGAGGGCGGACGACGCCCGGCTACGTCGTCTCGTCCATGAATACGGCGATTTCGTCTGGCGGAATCTTCGGCGCCTTGGCGTTGCGGAACACCTCGCCGAAGACGCCGCGCAGCAAGTCTTCATGGTTCTGTCGCGGAAGCTCTTGACCGTCGGGGAGGAGCACGAACGCAGCTTCCTCTTCGGCATCGTCGTTCGCGTGTCGTCCGAGGTTCGTCGTGCCCAATCACGGCGGCGCGAGATTCCCGACGTGGACGTCGAAGAGCCCATCGACGAAACGCCGAGCGCCGAGGCGATGCTCGACGAGAAGCACGCCCGCACTCTCCTCGACTCCATCTTGCAATCGATGCCCGACGATCCGCGGGCGGTCTTCGTGCTCTGCGAGCTCGAGGAGCTGAGCACCGCGGAGGTCGCCGAGATCCTCGGCATTCCCACCGGCACCGTCGCCTCGCGATTGAGGCGTGCACGAGAGCATTTCCACGCGTCCGTCGAACGGATGAAGCGCGCGATGAGGCAACCTTGAGCTCGGACGATTTCACCCCGATCACGAAGCAAAGCTCGGACGCGTTCGAGCGCGCGTTGCTTCGCGCCGGCCAGCGCGAACGTGCGCCCGAAGGCGCCGAAGGGCGCATCCTCGAGTCGCTCGGGCTGGCGGGACCGGGAAGCGGCACGGTCGCCATGGGGTCGCTCTCGACGTGGGCGCGAACGTGGGGGCCGAAGGGCCTCCTCGTGTCGGCGACGATCGTGGTGGCCGGCTTCGGTTTCAAGCTCATCGATCATCGCAAGCCTCCGTCGCCGAGCGTGGAACAGCGCTCCGAGAGCGTGCACGTCGCGGAAGCGGTGCCCGTGGCGGCGCCCACGCTCGCGGAGCCTGCCGCTCCTGTCGTTCCTTCCTCACGCGTCGAGGACCTTCCGGCCGTGCCCTCGGCGAAGCCCGTGGCGACGACGAGCGCACGAACGGCCGCCAATCGGCCGGCTCTTGCCGACGAGTCGGAACCGAGTCTCGCGCGCGAAGTCGAGCTTTTGGCAGGCGCACGCTCGGCCCTCATGGGCGGCGATGCTCCTCGTGCGATGGGGATCCTCGATACGCACGATCGCGAATTCGCCTCGGGCACGTTGATGCCGGAGTCCCAAGTGCTTCGCATCGAAGCGCTGGTCCAAGCCGGAGGTAACGAACGCTTGGCTCGCGCCGGCGAGCTCGCGAAGGCGTTTCTCTCCGTTCATCCAAAAGGACCTCAAGCACGACGCGTGCGGGCGGTCCAAGAACGTATCCAGGCGTCGACGAATCCTTGATCGACGTCTTCGCCGTCGGCCATAGCGCGGCGTGGAGAACCGATGACTCGAGTAGGACACGGCAACGTCGCGATTCTCGCGATGCTCGGAATTGCCTTTTTCGCAGCGGTATCGGCCGCGGCGTGCGGCGATCCCGTGGCGCTCGGCGGATTCGACGACCCTGATTCCGGAACGCCGGGCCTCGTGGGCGAGGGCGGTGAAGTGCCCGACGCGAGCGAGAGCAGCAATCGTGCTCTTTGCGTCGCCACCGAATGCCCCGTTCCGTACGGCACGTGTCCGGACGATGCGTTCCGCTGCCAAACGAACTTCGACTCCGACAACGACAACTGCGGAGCCTGCGGGATCCAGTGCCCGCACGGCGAAGAAGCCCGCGCCGTCTTCGGCGCCGAATGGTTTTGCCAATCCGGTGAGTGCCGAATGTCGTGTTCGGCGGATAAGACCAAGCACACGGCCGATTGCAACAAGGACGTCGCCGACGGCTGCGAAGTCGATCTCCAGTGCGACACCAAGAATTGCGGTGGATGTGGAATCGCCTGTCCCGCCGGATTGCCGTGCATTCTCGGCAGCTGCGGATGTCCGGCTGGATTGTCGTCGTGTGACGAGACGCGGTGTGGCGCCGAATGTCTCGACCTCTCGACCGACGACCTCAATTGCGGCACGTGCGGCAACGTCTGTCCCGAGAGCTCCGAACCCGCGCCGACGAACATGCGCTACGGCTGCGTCGACAGTACGTGTGGAAAGCAGAAATGCGAGGGCGGTTTCAAGAACTGCAACGACGATCTCGGTGACGGTTGTGAAATCAATATCAACGAGGATGCTTCGAATTGCGGTGGATGCGGAATCGCCTGCGCGCCGGGGCAGTTCTGCCAATTCGGTACGTGCAAGTGCTCCGCCGCCGAGACGCTCTGTGTGTCGTCCTTCGGGTTCTCGTATTGCGCCAATCTCGACGACGATCGTTCGAACTGCGGGGCATGCGAGAATCGATGCCCGTTTGCCGGATATCCGGCCACGACGGTTTGCCGACTCGGTCAGTGTGAAATCGAGTGTGCGCCCGGCTACGCGGATTGCGACGGCGTGGCGAGCAACGGGTGTGAGACGTTCGTGAACGCCGACCCCAACAACTGCGGTGCGTGCGGCGTGCAGTGTGATCTCTCGGTCGGGCAGCCGTGCGTGCAGGGAACCTGTCTCGTGGAGCCGTGCGAGGAAGGGCCGACGCGATGAATCCGAACCTCACGAAGCGCGTCCCTGCGACCTCGCGTCTGCTGGTTCGCCTGGCGGCCTTCTCGGGGCTTGCGGGCACACAGCTTTGGTGCGCCGCGTCCGATGACAATGCGCCCGAGGGGAAGACGCCCGAGACGCAACTCGAAGCCGGCGCACGGGACTCCGGGGACGGCCAGGATGCCTCGCTCGAAGACGCTGCGGATGCCGCCACAGTTTCTCGCTGCACCGAAGCGTTTTGCCGAGTCAGCGTTCCGGAGACGGATACCCGTTCGCTCAACGGCATTTGGGCGCGTTCCTCGACGGACGTGTGGCTCGTGGGCTCGTCGGGCTTCGCCGCCCACTTCGACGGCAACGGTTGGTCGAAGATCCCGACGGGGACGAAGTACACGATGCTCGCCGTCGCGGGCCTCTCGGATGGAACGGTCTGGGCCGCGAGCAACGGGCATTCGTTCTTCGCGCTCGATCGTCCGGCGGAGGACGGCGGCGCACCCATTGTCGACGGCAGCTTCTCGGGCATGGTCACGGGCATCGCCCCTTACGGAACGGCCGAAGCCTTCGCGGTCGGTGAGGTCGTTGTGTCGTGGGACGACCCGCTCGGTGGCGACGATATCTGGCGCTTCACGAACGCCGACGGGGAAGGGGCGAAGTGGTGGCCCGTCTCTCCTTCGTGCACCTGGTACAACGCGTCGCGCGGCTGCCCGACGTTCCGCGCCGTCTGGGTACAGAGCGCGACCACGCAATGGTTCGCGGGCGACGACGGCAAGATCTACCGCAGCGCGGGAGCCGAGGCCGATGGCGGGAGTGACGGGGGCGGGCCTCCGCGTCTGAAGCTCGTCGAGACCGATTCGAGCTCCCTGCGAGGCCTGAAGGCGCTCTGGGGATCCGGCGAAAACGACGTCTGGGCCGTCGGCGCGCAAGGCGTGATTCGCCATTGGGTGGGTGGTGAAGCGTGGACCGTCGTTCCTTCTCCAGTGACGGACGATCTCTACGGCCTCTGGGGCGCCTCGGCGAACGACATCTGGGCCGTCGGTGACCACGGAGCCGTGATTCATTGGAACGGCGCGGAATGGTCGGTCGCGCCCGTTCCCTTCGTGCCCACGAGCCGTCCGAGACTTCGTTCGGTCACCGGAGCAGGGCACGACGTCTGGATTGCCGGAGAAGGTGTGGTCCTTCGAACGGCGAGCACGTCAGGAGACGCGCCGTGAAGCGAACTCGGTATTTCGTATCCGCCCCACGCGCGTGGGGCTGGGCGTGTTTGGCCAGCGCAAGCATGGTTCTCGTGGTGGCCTGCGCAACGTCGAACGACGAGCCTCCGCGGGAGACCGAATCTCCGGTCGATGGCGGCTCCAAGCTCCCCGACGTCGAAGCCGCGGATGCTGCGGACGCCAGCGACGCGCGCGTCGATGGCGAGGTCTTGCGCTGCAGCGGTGAATTCTGTCTCGTCGACCTCCCCAACGCCGCCGGATATGGCATTTCGGAATGGCTGTTTTCGGGCGTCTATGCCGATTCGACCGTGGGTGTGTGGGCCATCGCGAACGGCGTTGCCGGCCGTGACGACGGCGCTACGACCCAGCTCCTGCGATTCGAGAACGACGCATGGAAGGTCGAGCGGCAAGTGCAACTCGCCGTCGGTTCGAGTGCGCGGAACGTTCGCCTCGTGTCGCTGTCCGGCAATGGCGCCGGCAAGCTCTTGGCCGTCGGTGTTTCGGATGTCGACGGGCAGGGCGTCGTCTTTCGCGGTGATGCTGCTGCGCTGTCCTTCACGACCGAGGCCTTCGAAGCGGACCTACGTGGCAGCTGGTTCGCAAATGCCGACCAGTCCTGGATCGTGGGCGGCGGTGGGCGCATCTTCCGCTCGTCGGCGCAGGGCGAATGGGAATCCGCCGGGACGGTCGAAGGGGATTTCTCGTGCATCTGGGGACGAGGCCCGAACGACGTCTACGTCGGCGGCTCGGTGTTCGACCCCGACTGGGGCGACAACTTCGGCGCCGTGGGCCGTCTCGTCGCCGGCGACGGTGGAGAGCCGTCGTGGCTGTTCGCGCGGTTCGATGCGTCCTTCGTCCAGCCCTTCGGCGTGCATGACGTGACCGCCGGGGCTGCCGTCGAGGGAGTGAGTTGGTGGTCGGCCGCCGGCGCATTCGCGAAGTCGGCGGAGACCGAGACGGGCTGGGAGCTCGACGCGTTCCAGCCGCCGATTCCTCTGCGGAGTTTCTGGGCTCGTTCGAGCACGGATGTCTGGGCGGTCGGTGACGTCGGCCGCATCTATCATTACGACGGAACGTCGTGGAAGCCGCTCGCGCTCGTCTTCAACGGAGCACCGCTCACGGCCAATCTGACGTCGGTCACGGGATCGAGCGCAGGCGAGCTCTTCATCGTCGGTGAAGGCATCGCTCTGCGAAGGAAGGCGCCATGAAGACGACGACACGTCTCGTTCGATGGACGACGCTCGGCTTCGGCATTTGGGCGTCGTGTGCGTTCGCTATCGTGGCTTGCAGTTCGAGCGACGACACTCCTCCTCGGGAGACGCCCTCGAACGACGCCGGCGGCACGCCCACCGATGCAGCAAGTGCAGACGTCGCGGTGAACGACGCCGCGAGCGATACGGGAGCGGAGGTCATCGTCGACGCCGCGGTCGACCCTGTGGCCTGCAGCGTGACGCCGTGCGTCCTCGAGCTCGCCGCCGGGGCCTCCTCGGTGTGTGCGCGCGTGGAAGACGGCACCGTTCGCTGTTGGGGAAGCAATGCGTCCGGCGAGCTCGGTCGCGGACCGGAAGGCGGCGATCTCTCCGGCACGCCGAGTGCCGTTGCGGGGCTCGCGAACGTCACGCAACTCTCGGGGGCGATCTCCGTTCCGAGCGATGCGTACTGCGCCCGCCGCTCGGACGGGACGGTGGCCTGCTGGGGCTCCAACACGTTCGGCGTTCTGGGGCGCGTCGTCGACGGCGCGGTCGATGTCGAATCTTCGCCGACGGCGATGGCCGTGGAGGGCGCCTCCGGTGTGGCCTCGATCGCCATCGGCCGTTCGATGGCTTGTGCAGCCCACACGACATCGGGCATGACCTGTTGGGGCGACAACGTATCGGGCCAAATGCCCGGTCAGCCGCTCGGTGATGGAGTGCCCTTCGGCCCGTCGCGATTGGACTCGGTCGGTAAGCTCGATGCGTTGGCACTTGCCGATCGCGGCACCGTCGCGCTCGCATCGAATGCGTCGCTGGAGTCGTGGGGATTGCGCGGCGACATGTTCGGGCCGGGCGTCGGCGTGCTCGGGCGCGAAGTTTCGCTCGATGTCGCGCCCCCAGGGCGAATCGATCTCGCACACGCGTCCGCCGTGGCGGCCAGTGAGGGAAGGGCGTGCGCCATCGCGAATGGGCAGGTGCACTGCTGGGGTGTGGGCGCGAACGGAACGTCTTCGGTCTATCCGTCGCCTGTCGCGCTGAGCGCGCCGAAGGGCGTCTACGCGCAGACGATCGCTGTCGGCAGGAAAACGGCGTGCGCCACGCTCTCGGACGGCTCGGCCAGATGCTGGGGCGACAACACACGAGGGCAGCTCGGTGGGGGCGATTCGGAGGTTCACTTCGGAGCGGTTGTCGTGGCCGGACTTTCGGCACGACCGGTGCGCATGGTGACGATGGATTCGGCCACGTGCGCCGTGCTCGTCACCGGCGGCGTGCAGTGCTGGGGCGGCAACTCGCTGGGCCAGCTCGGGATCGGAAAAGCCGACCCGCTTACTCATCTCCAACCTGAGACCGTGGGGATTTCGCCATGAGTCGTCGTTCGTCGCTTCTCTTGCCATCGCTCCAGCGCAGCTCCGTCGCGCCGATCGCGCTGTCGTGCACTGCTCGCCATGATTTCGCGAGCAAACCGGAGGTCTTCGGCGCCGATGCGCGTCGCTCGCGACAACGTCCGTTCGCTCGCGCGGCCACGGCGGCTTGTGCGCTCACGGCCCTGTCTCTTGGCGCCTCGTGCAGTTCGAGCAACGACGGTTTCGACGACCCGCCCCAGCAGCAGTTTCCACCCGCCGACTGCACCATCGCGTGTGCAGCCGACGGGCGTGCCATCGTCGATTGTAAGGGCAATGTGGTCACGGCGTGCGATTCGGATAGCTCGTGTCTCGACAATCGATGTGTTCCCGGTTGTGAGGCTGCGTTGAAGACGCAGAGCACCGTGGGCTGCGAATACTTCGCCGCCAAACCGTCGGCGCGCGGAACGTTCTTTCCCGATTACGACTTCTCTTGTTACGCCGTGATGGTGGCGAATACCTGGAATTCGCCGGTCACGTTGAGCGTCGAATACGACGGTCAATCCATTTCCTCGAGCTACTTCCGTATTCCTCGCGGGCGTGGAAAAGACATTCGTTACGACCTGCTGCCCGAAGGAAAGCTTCCGGCGGGCGAGCTCGCGGTTCTCTTTCTTGCGCAGCAGCCGCCGCAACCCAACGACTTCAACGACACCTACGCGCCTTGCCCGGAGGGCGTGGGCGCCGCGATCATCGGGCAGACGGAGGTTCGTGGAAGCGGTTATGGCAAGACGTTCCACGTGCGGGCATCGGCCCCCGTGGTGGCGTACGACATCTATCCGTACGGTGGAGCCGCAAGCTACATCCCGAGCAGCTCGCTGCTCTTGCCCACCTCGGCGTGGGCCACCGACAACCTGGCCATGGATGGCTATTCGGCCGATTCGGATACGGCCAAACAAGGCGCGCTGCCGTACTTCCAGATCCTCGCGCAAGAAGACGACACGCACGTGACGCTCGTTCCCACCGCCACCTTGAGCAGCGCCGGCGGCGCTCCGCAGGTCGAGAAGGGGCAAACGACCCAACTCACGCTTCGACGTGGCGAGTTCGTCCAGTTCACCCAGGTCGAAGAGGTCAACGGTACGCCTGTCGCGGCGGACAAGCCCGTGTCGCTCGTCGGAGGCACGACGTGCATCACGATCCCCAACACGTCACCTGCGTGCGATACGGTGCATCAGCAGCTGCCGCCGATTCGGCTCCTCGGCGATGGCTACGTGGCCACGCGCTATCGTGATCGCCAGGGACCCGCCGAGCCGGAGACCACGCCGTGGCGTATCCTCGCCGCCGCCGATGGCACCACGCTGACGTACGATCCGCCCGTGCCCGGTGCTCCCACGACACTCGATCGAGGCAAATGGGCCGAGTTCTGGGCCCCGGGGCCGTTCGTGGTCCGCAGCCAAGATCCGACACATCCGATTTACGTTGCCTCGTACATGACGGCCGGCGGCCCCATCTCGACGAACGACGGTGATCCCGAGTTCGTGAACGTGGTGCCGATTGGCCAGTATCTCTCGTCGTACGTGTTCTTGACCGATCCCACGTACGGCAACACGAATCTCGTCTTCGTTCGTGCGCCCGCGGAAGGCAAATACGAAGACATCGAGCTCGATTGCTTGGGGACGGTCGGCAACTGGCAGTCGGTCGGCGGCAGCGGCTATCAAGTGGCCTACGTCGATCTCGTCCGTGCAGGTTTCCCCCAGGGAAATTGCGACAACGGCGTCCACCGCGCGTCGAGCAAAGCTCCCTTCGGCCTCACGGTCTGGGGCTGGGATCGCTACGCGAGCTACGGCTTCCCAGCGGGGATGGGAACGAAGCCACTCAACGACGTCGGGGCGATTCCCGTTCGGTAGGAGGAGTGAAAAGGCGGCTGGAGACGAAATCGACGAAGGCGCGGAGCTTCGGCGAGAGCCGCCGACTCGAAGGCCAGAGCAACCAGAAGCGGTGCGGATTGACGAGGAGCGGGTCGAGAACGCTCACGAGTCGTCCATCGTCGAGGGCTTCGCGTGCGAGGAAGTCCGGCATGTACGCGATGCCCATGCCCTCGATCGCGCCCATCCGCAGCCCTTCGCAATTGTTGCAGGTCAGTACCGTGCGGGCGCGAAGCGGGCGTTCCGCGCTGGCTCGCTTCACTTGCCACTCCTGCAGTTTTCCCGTGGTGGGAATTCGAAAGTGAATCTGCCGATGGCGCTCGAGCTCTTCGGCGGAGCGAGGCGTGCCATGCGCTCGCAAGTATTCGGGTGAAGCGCAGAGAACGAAGCGAAAGGCGCCGAGACGTCGAGACGCGAGCTGCGAATCGCGGAGATTGCCGCTCCGGATGACCGCGTCGAATCCTTCTTCGATGACATCGACCATGCGATCGTCGAAGTCGAGATCGAGCTCGATGTCCGGATAGAGCGCGGTGAACTCGGGCAAAACGGGGAGCAGGAAGCGGTACCCCACCGTCGGCGTGCTGATCCGCAAGAGCCCGCGCGGAACCTGACTCGCGTCGGTCACGACGTTCTCGGCCTCTTCCAAGTCGTCCAGAATGCGATGGCAGCGCTCGTAGTAGAGCGCGCCTTCCGTCGTCAGTCGCACGCGCCTCGTCGTTCGATGGAACAGCCGCACGCCGAGCTTCTCCTCGAGCTTGGCGACGTTTTTGCCTACCGCCGACGCGGAAATGCCGAGCTGCCTCCCGGCTGCCACGAAGCTCGAAGTCTCCGCCGTGCGCACGAACGAGACGATGGCGGTCAGGCGATCCATGCCCCGACATTAGAGAGTTTTGCTCCGCAATCAACGGAGCTGGCGGCGGTTTATCGGACGGGCGCGCTTCCGTAGGTTCCTCGCGCATGATGAAGCGAACGTTTCGATGGCTCCGTGGCGGCGTGGGCGTGCTCGCGTGGCTCGTCGTGTCCTGTGGCGCAGCCGTGGGGCCTCGTCCTGGGAGCTCGACCGCCGTTCCGTCGACCGACCTCGTGCCTGGGCCGTTCGTCACGGGCGTTTGGAATCCCGAAGACCTCATTCGGGTCCCCAACACTCCCTGGGTGCTCGTCAGCGCGATGAAGTCGGAACGCGCTCCCGGCGCCCTGCTCGCTGTCGACGTACGGTATCCGACCGAGTCGCTTTCGTTGTGGCCTCGTCCGGCTCCGAGCGCTGCGCCTGGCGATTCCGCGCCCGTCTTTGCGCCTCACGGAATCGATGTGCGCCCCATTGGCGATGGCAAGTTCGAATTGCTCGTCGTCGACCACGGAGGCGGGGAATTCATCGATCGCTTTTCGCTCGAGGCTCGTGGTGACGACGCCCCGGTGATTCGGTTCGTCGGACGTGTCGTTCTCCCCGCCGGGACGTCGGCGAACGGCGTCGCCGCGACCGCCGACGGTGGTTTCGTGATGACGAGCATGTTCGATCCGCGCGATTCCGACTTCGTCGCCAAGTTCGCAGCTGCTCGGCCGACCGGCAGCGTGTGGCGATGGTCCGAGGCGGCGGGATGGACCGAGCTTCCCACGCCTCGCCTTTCGGGGGCGAACGGGATCATCGTCACGCGCGACGGGAAACACGTGGTCGTCGCGGAATGGGCCGGGCGGCGACTCTGGCGTATCCCGCTCGCGAGCGACGCAACGGATAGGCCGCGTTCCGTCGCGGTGCCGTTCCTGCCGGACAACCTCCGATGGACGCACGCCGGCGATCTGCTCCTCGCCGGGCAGACCACGGCACCGGAGGAGCTCTTCGGTTGCGAACCCGAGCGCTGTCCGAAGGGCTTCGTCGTGGCGCGTGTCGACGCCGACATCTTGTCGATGACTCCGATCCTTCGCGGCGACGACGCCTCCGCCGCCAAGAGCGGCTTCCTTGCGGCGACGGGCGCGATTCAGGTCGGTGAGACCATTTGGGTCGGCAGCTTCATGGGCAAGAGCCTGGGCTGTTACGAGCCGCGCACGCCCGTCGAGCGGACCGCCGCGCTGCAACCCACGAGGTGCTTTCGTCCTGCTCGGTAGACCGACGATGCGCACATCCAGCTCCAACCCTCCCTGGAGCCAAAGGCCTCCTTTTTCCGGGCTATCCAGAAAATCGGTCCGGCACTCGTCACATCGGTGAGGTCGCATCCGTCAACGCGCTGACGAGCCGTCGGACACGGCCGTCGAAGGAGGCGATCGTGAAACGACGGGTCATCGGATACTGGGTTGCAACGGCCATCATCGCGTTCGTGTTCGCCAGCGGAGGGCTGGCGCAACTGGTGCAGCGGCAGGAGAACGTCGAGGGCCTGACGCATCTGGGCTACCCCGTGTACGTCGCGACCATCCTGGGCGGGTGGAAGCTACTCGGCGCCGTGGCCCTGCTCGTTCCTGGCTTTCCTCGACTCAAGGAGTGGGCCTATGCAGGGATGGTGTTCGAATTGACGGGCGCGTCAGCGTCACAGGCATTCGCTGGCGATGGCGCGGGCCACGTGGTGGCGCCGCTCGTCCTCACCGCCATCGTGTTTGCGTCGTGGGCGCTGCGGCCGGAGAGTCGGATGATGAAGCGCGCAACGTGATCTCGGCGCCAATGCGCAACGAACGCAAGAAGTCGCCTCGAGGCTTGCGGTGTTTGGTGCGCTCGCTACGCTTCTCGGGCGATGCATCCCTACGGCCCGCCGCCTCCGTCGCCATACTCCCCGTCTCCGTACGGACAGCAGCCATCGTATGGCCAGCAAGCACCGATGGTGTATGGCCCGCCGCCGATGGCCGGAGGCATGTATCGCGAGAACGTCTTCGTCCCACCGGGGCAGACGCGCGCGGGCACCGTTCCGTCGCCTTGGATCCGCAACGTGAGGCTCGGTGGCGGCGTCCTCCAGGTTCTGGCGCTCGTGGGCTTCGTCGCCGGCCTGATCGTGTCGGCGAGCGGCGACACGAAAGCGGGCGAGATGGATCCTGCGGCGGCCGTTGCCGTCGGCCTCATGGGTCTCTGGTACGTCCTGCTGCTCGCGACCAGCATCTTGAACTTGGTGTGGATCTACCAATTCTGGTCGTGGGTCCCGCCGGAGCAGCGCCATACGAAGATGTGGAAGAAGTACATCTCGCCGGGGCAGGCGCTCGGCTTCTTGTTCATCCCGTACTTCAACATTTACTGGATGTTCGTCATGTTCCTCGGCATCCACGACGTGCTCGATCGCATGCGCGTCGCGTATCCCACGCGGGAAGTTCCCTCGAAGCCGCTCGCGCTGATGGCGCTCATCGTGCCCTTCGTGTTCTTCCCTGCGGCGCCGTTCGTCCAGTTCTTCTTCGAGAAGCACGCCGAGCGAATCGCCCACGAGATGCAGCCGCGCATGCCCATCGGAATGGGCTGACCGCGCTCACCGATTTTCGAAAGCGGGCGGCTGAGCGGCCCATTCTTGGCGACGGCTCTCGTCGCCGGCGACAGGCCAGGGGCGGCGTAGAAGTTGGAACGTCACGTAGTGGGTGACGAGCAACATCGGCACCCAAAACGCCGGGATCCAGTACGCCGGGCCCATGTACTTCGGCGCTCCCGAGACGGTCGCGGTCGTGATGGCCACGACGAGGTCGAGCGTGCCGACGACGTTGAACACCGTGACGAGGGCCTTTGCCGAGCGCGCACGGCGGAGCACCGCCGGAAGTGCTGCCAGTGCGAGCAGTGAGGTGAGAAGGTCACCGAACGCAGCGGGACGAGCGAACATGACCGGCAGCCCCGGGTAGGTCGCGCCCGGCGCCAGGAACATGAGGCCCAGGTGACGCATGGCGTGGAGCAAGAGAATCGGCACGAGCACGGCTCGCGGATCCATGCGTCCGATGCGAGGCGTCACATAGAGCCGTGCCGCGATCGCGAACACGAGAGTGCTCAAGACGAGGTTGACGGTGAGGACGTTCACGCGTCGCAGCGTGCAACGAATACGCCAACGAACACGCCACGCGCCGGCCTGGGATGGAGCGGGGAGCGGGGGAGCGGGGGAGCGGGGGAGCGGGGCAGTCGTCTCAGGTGCTGCGCGGCGCTTGTCCCCACAGATCGGCGAGAATCTCGTACGACCGCTTGCGTGCGTCGTGATCGAAGACGCTCGTCACCACCATGACCTCGTCGGCCTTGGTCTCTTCGACGAAGCGCTCGAGCCCGGCGCGGACCGTCTGCGGCGAGCCGACGATGGCGTGCTTCAACATGCTGGATGCCGCGATCTTCTCGGCGGGCGTCCAGTACGTATCGATGTCGTCGATGGGGGGCTTCTGCAGCCCTCGCGTGCCGCGATGCAAATCGGTGAAGGCCTGCTGAAGCGTGGTGAAGAGGCGCTGTGCTTCGCGGTCCGTCTCGGCAACGACCACGTTCACACCCACCATGGCGTGCGGTCGTTCGGATTGTTCGGAGGCCTGGAAGCGGGCGCGATACGCGGCGAGCGCATCGTGCAACGCGGCGGGCGCGAAGTGCGAAGCGAAGGCGTACGGGAGGCCGAGGTGAGCCGCCAGCTGGGCGCCGAACATGCTCGAGCCGAGGATCCAGAGCGGTACGCGAAGGCCCGCACCGGGCACGGCCTGGATGCGCTGGCCCGCGCGTACGGGAGCGAAGAGCGCCTGCAGCTCCTTCACGTCCTGCGGGAAATCATCGGCCGCGCGGGGATCGCGGCGCATGGCGTGGATGGTCAGCTGGTCGGTGCCGGGCGCACGACCGAGGCCGAGATCGATGCGGCCAGGATAGAGCGACTCGAGTGTTCCGAACTGCTCGGCGACCTGCAGGGGTGAGTGGTTCGGCAGCATGATGCCGCCCGCGCCCACGCGAATCGTCGTGGTGCCGCCGGCGAGGAACCCGATGACCACCGACGTTGCCGCGCTGGCGATGCCGGTCATGTTGTGGTGCTCGGCGACCCAATAGCGCGTGTAGCCCAACCGTTCCGCGTGCCGCACGAGGTCGAGGCTGCACTGCAGCGCCTCCCGTGGCGTGGAGCCCTGAATGACGGGAACGAGGTCGAGAATCGAAAGCGGAACCATGGTGCTTGGTGTGCTTGGTGTGCTTGGTGCTGGTGGGCGCCGAAGGGACGGCACGTAGGCGCTCTGATGCCACGGTGCCACGGAACGTTCTCCGGTTCTACGGGTCGGGCTCCGGCTCCCACGAGCTCGCCCCGTCGTCGGCGCTGGGCCCCGCCACGTCGTCGATGGTCACGTTCACGAGCGTGTCACCTCCCACGGCGCCCGCTCCAGAGCTCGTCGGAGCTCTCCAGAAGAGTCATCGCGAGAAGGTCGGACATCGTCGTCGAGTCACGTGCAGGGTAGCCGAAAACCGGGTAATCGCAGTCGTTCGTGCGGCCGGGAGCGTGAATATCGGGATACTTTCGTCGTCAGACACGGACTCCCATGAACGACGTCATTCGCAAAGCCATCGATCCGAGCCGTCTCGCCGGAGCTGCTTTTACCGCGCTATTGGGGTTTGCTGCGATCGGTGCGTCGGCCATAGGTATGCGGTTCGCGTATCGCAATCTGGCTCTGCCTGAGTGGGCGGTCTACGCGTTCGGTGCGCTGCTCGTGATCATCGGTGTGTTCAATGCCACGAAGGCATTCAAGGCGCTTCAATGCGCGGCGTGCACCAAGACTCTGGAAGAGGGCCGCGTGATTTTCCCCGGAGACGGCGAGCGCGAAGGCCGCGTACTGCAAGCCGTGAAGGCCGCTGACATCGCGGGCCTGCGCAGCGTGCTGCACACGAGCGAAGATTGGAGTCTCAACCTCCAGATGCACTTCTGCGATGCCTGTCAGAAGGTGGCGAGCGTCACGCTCTTGAAGGACGACAAGGCGAAGCTCGTCGACGGTCAGATCTGGACTGGCGCGACGGCAGGCCAGGCCATCGCTCTGCTGAAGGAGCACGGCAAGATGGAAGACGACTGAACCAGCGTCGCTGACGCGTCGCTGACCATCCCGAAGCACGAAGATCGTCGAGCGGAGCGGGCAATTCATCGCTCCGCTTGACGTTTGCCCGATAGCATGATGATCGTCATGCAATGGCGCGGTACCCGGCAGGGCACAAGGAAGAGGTTCGTCAGCGCATCGTCGACGAGGCCGCCGCCGCGTATCGCGAGCGCGGGCTCGAAGGGATCGGCATCCAGTCGCTCATGCGTCGTCTCGGGCTGACGCACGGCGGCTTCTACGTGCATTTTCCCGATCGCGAGGCGCTCGTCGTCGCCGCCCTCGCGCGCGCCGGAGAGCAGGCCGTTCCTCGCTTTCGCTCGGACGCGCGAGGAAACGCCGTGTCCTTCACCGAGTTCACGAAGCGCTACCTGAGCCCGGATCACCGCGACCATCCAGGGGAAGGTTGCACGATCGCGACGTTGGCGCCGGAGGCCTCCCGTCAGTCGTCGACGATTCAAGGCGCGATCGCGAGCGCCACCAACAAATTCCTGGAGAACGTCGGTCGCACGCTCGACGAGGACAACGACGCCGAGCGTCCTTTGCGCCTCACCGATCGCGCGATCGCAGTGGGGTGCGTGCTCATCGGCTCGCTCGTGCTCGCCCGTGCGCTCGGCGATACACCGAATTCGGCGCGTGTTCTGGCGGTCGGCAGACGAATTGCTCGATCGCTGCAGTCGGAGGAAATTCAATGAGACGTGTCGTCGTCACCGGTATGGGAGTCGTGTCACCGCTCGGCGTCGGAGTCGAACGGAGCTGGAAGGCGCTCGTTGCCGGCCAATCGGGCATTCGCCGCATCGAGAGTTTCGACGTCAGCGACATTCCCACCAAGATCGCCGGCCAGGTTCCGCGCGGTGAAGGAGACGGGGAATTCAATCCGCTCGCCCTCGCACCCGCGAAGGAGCTGCGCCGATTGAGCGACTTCATCCTCTTTGCGATGGCCGCCGCCTCGGAGGCCGTGAATCACGCCGGCTGGAAGCCGACGGACGAGTCCGAGCTCGAACGCACCGGCGTCCTGATCGGTTCGGGGATCGGCGGTGTCTCGTTGATCGCCGAGAACGCCATCAAGCTCGAAAAGGACGGTCCGCGTCGTATCTCGCCTTATTTCATTCCAGCGAGCCTCGTCAACGAGGCGTCCGGTGTGGTGTCGATCGAACACGGATTTCGCGGACCGAATCACTCGGTCGTCACCGCGTGTGCCACGGGCGCTCACGCGCTGGGGGATGCCGCGCGCCTCATTGCGCTCGGCGACGCAGACGTGATGGTCGCCGGCGGCACCGAGGCAGCGACCTGTCGACTCACGCTCGCGGGATTCTCACTCATGCGCGCAATCTCGACCTCGTTCAACGATCGTCCCAGCGAAGCGTCGCGACCGTGGGACCGTGACCGCGATGGTTTCGTCATCGGCGAAGGTGCCGGCATGGTGGTGCTCGAAGAGCTCGAACACGCGCGCAAGCGTGGCGCGAACATCCTCGCAGAGCTCACCGGGTACGGGCTCTCTGGTGACGCTCACCACGTCAGCGCGCCTGATCCCCATGGCGACGGCGCCCGTCGTGCGATGAAAGCGGCCCTCGAGCGCGCTCGTCTCTCGCCCGACGCCATCGACTACGTGAATGCACACGCGACCTCCACGCCCGTCGGTGATCCGGTGGAGATCGAGGCGGTGAAGGCACTCTTCGGCGGTCACGCGCGCACGCTCTCGATGTCGTCGACGAAGTCGGCCACGGGCCACTTGCTCGGCGCCGCAGGGGCGGTGGAGGCCATCTTTGCCATCATGGCCATGCGCGAAGGGGTCGTGCCGCCCACTCTGAATCTCCACTCCCCCGACGACGGCTGCGATCTCGATCTCGTGCCTCGCGAGGCGAAGAAGCGGATCGTGCGCAACGTGCTGTCGAACTCCTTCGGCTTCGGTGGAACGAACGCCGCCGTCGTGTTCAGCCGCGTCTGACGCTGCTGTCGAACTGAAGCTCGCCAATCTCGTCTGCGAATGAGCCTGGCGGCGGCGCGCTTCTCGGCCCGGCGTTAGCTTCCTTCCACGTGTCCACGAGGCGCGGACGAAGAGAGGTCGAGCCATGAGCAAGGTGGAGTTCAATCGTCCCGAGGGGTACGTCGGTGAGCTGAGCCCAGCGGCCAAACAGCAGGCGATGGAGGACCGCATTCGCCGCGAGCGCGAGGACAGCTTCGACGAAGAGCTGGAAATGGAGCTCGACGATGACCGTCTCGACAAGCTCTTGGACGAGGGGGCGCGAGTGCCCGAGGGGCCCCAACTCGAGCGGCGCGTCTACTTCCGCGAGCTGCTCCGCCTGCAGGCCGAGCTCGTGAAGTTCCAAGACTGGGTCGTCGACAACCGCCAAAAGGTCGTGGTGATCTTCGAAGGACGCGACGCCGCGGGAAAGGGCGGCGTCATCAAGCGCATCACGCAGCGAATGAATCCTCGCATCTGCCGCGTGGCGGCCTTGCCCGCTCCCACCGAACGAGAGCGGACCCAGTGGTACTTCCAGCGCTACGTCAGCCATCTGCCCGCGGCAGGAGAAATCGTCCTCTTCGACCGTAGTTGGTACAACCGCGCCGGGGTCGAGCGGGTGATGGGCTTCTCGACCGAAGATCAGGTGGAGGAGTTCTTTCGTTCCGTACCGGAGCTCGAGAAGATGTTCGTTCGATCGGGCATCTCCCTCGTCAAATACTGGTTTTCGATCACTGACGAGGAGCAAGAGTTTCGCTTCACGATGCGCATTCGGGATCCGCTCAAGCAGTGGAAATTGAGCCCAATGGACCTCGAATCGCGTCGTCGTTGGGAGCAATACACGAAGGCGAAAGAGGCGATGTTCGCTCGCACGAACATCCCGGAGGCGCCTTGGTACGTGGTGGAAGGGGACGACAAGAAGCGCGCCCGCCTCAACTGCATCCACCACCTCCTTTCGCTCTTTCCGTACGAGGAGGTGGAGCGCGAGCCGATCGTGCTGCCCGCGCGCGTCCACGATCCCGCCTACGCTCGGCGCGAGCTTCCCGACAATCTCTACGTTCCCGAGATCTACTGAACGGAGCTCAGCGTGAACGACCCGTGCCGCTCGGTCGGAGGACGCCGCGCAAGATGGGAACGGCGTGGTCGACGAAGGCCCGGACCTTTGCGGCCGCCGCACGGGAGGTGAGATAGACGACGTGAACGGGCAGGGGAGCGAGCTCGAAGGGTTTGAGCAAGCGAACGAGGCGCCCTCTCCGGAGCTCGTCTTCGACCTGATACGAGAGGACGTTCGTGATGCCTCGCCCGTCGACGGCCGAAGCGATGGCCACATCGGCGCTGTTGACGGTCAAGCGCGGCTTGATTCTCACGTGACGCGGTCGCCCGCCTGCACCTCCCGCGAAGGGCCACGTGTCGCTCGACACGACTTGCGAGAACGCGATGCATGCGTGCTCGCTCAGGTCCGAGGGCGTCTTGGGCGCCTTTCGACGAGCGAGGTAATCGGGGCTCGCGCACACGACGCGGCGGACTTCGCCCACCATGACGGCCACGAGCGAGGAGTCAGGCAGGTGGGCGATGCGAATGGCGACGTCGATACCCTCGTCGACCACGTTGACGACCCGATCGAGCAAGAAGAGGCGAGCCTGGACGTCGCCGTACGCATCGAGGAAGCTGTCCACGAGCGGCCGCACGTGGAGGCGTCCGAAGGTTACGGGGGCCGTGACGGAGAGCACTCCTTTCGGCGCGACGCGTTCGCCGGAGGCGAGTCGCTCGGACTCGGTCAGGTCACCGAGGATGCGCCGGCAATCGGCGAGGTAACGTTCCCCTGTCTCGGTGAGCTTCACCATGCGCGTGGTGCGCTGGAAGAGCCGAACGCCGAGGCGCTCTTCCAGGAACGCCACCGCGCGCGTGATCGACGCGGGAGAGCGCCCGAGCTGGCGCGCAGCGGAGGAGAAGCCGCCGGCGTCGACCACGGCGACGAAGGCGTTCATGGCGTCGATCCGGTCCACGACATTCTTTCATAGCCTGCAAAGATGAATTGCGCGATGCGCTAATTGTTTCATGGCCCTCGAGGTCGCACCTTTGACGCCCCATGATGTCGAAGACGTCGAAGCGGCCTGCCAGCGACGTGGCGTTCACGGAGACGGTCAAGGCCATCCAGGAGCGTCGTGGCTCCCGCGCCATGTACGAACGCGTGGAGCAGGGCGATGGTTGGCAGACCACCATCACGCCCGACCTCGAGAGCTTTCTCGCCGAGCGTGACAGCTTCTACGTCGCGACGGCGAATGCCGAAGGCCAGCCGTACATCCAGCACCGAGGCGGCCCCAAGGGATTCTTGCGCGCACTCGACGAGCACACGCTGGCCTTTGCCGACTTCGCTGGCAATCGGCAATACATCACCGTGGGGAACCTGGCCGACAACGATCGCGCGTTCATCTTCTCGATGGACTACGCGCATCGTCGTCGCGTCAAAATCTGGGGCCGCGCACGCGTGATCGAGGGGGACGAGGAGCTGACCAAGAAGCTCTCTCCGGCGAGTTACAAGGCGCGTATCGAGCGCGTCATCCTCTTCGACGTCACCGCCTGGGACGTGAACTGCCCGCAGCACATTCCCCAGAAGGTCGATGCGCGCGAAGCGGCGATCATCGTCATGAGCTTGCGCGACCGTATCGCCGAGCTCGAGGCGGAGAACGCAGAGCTCCGGCGGCGAGCGAGCGCGCCCTCGTAAGCGCGTTTCCTACTGCGGCGACCACTTGCACGGACCGTGAATTTCGGGGCCCACGATGGGCGAGGGCCCCGAAATCCACGGTCCTTTGCACAAGTCTGTCGCGATCTCCGTTGACTTTTCAATCAGCGCAACTGCGTTGCGCTGTGGCACCGAAAGCGCGAGCGGACGCCAAGGAATCGTTCGCTCGTGCGAGATGGCCCAGCACGTGCGTAGTCGCGTCGCCTCGAACCACTCGAACCAAGGGAGGTCGGATGGCGATGCACGTTTTGGTCGCGAAGCTCGCGACGGTGTCCACGTGCGCGTTCGTGTTCGTCACGGCGTGCGGCGATGCGAGCGTACCGGGGCCATTCACGAGCGGAATCTCGCAAGCGCTGTCGAGCCGAGCGACGCGGTCGATCCTGGCTTCGGCTGGGAGCGTCCGATGACGGAACGAACGTCGGGAAGCGAGGTAGCGATCAGACTCGGGAACGCGAGCGCTGCCTTGGCTGGGCACACCCTGCATTCGATCGTGTCCGACCCGAGCGTGCGCGTGCGCGGTGACGACGAGGCCTGTTCGACGTGTCACGCGTGGGCGCCTTCCATCGACCGGGACGCGTTCTGCGCCCGCGTATCATCGTTTCTCGCGCAACCGACGTCCACGGGTGACGAGACGGATCCTCCGAATGCGAAGCCGGCAGTGCTCAAGGCTCTGCTCGAGCGATGGCAGGGGGCGGGATGTCCGAATTGAGCGAGCGTTGCTGGTTCTTCAGCGCCCCAGGTTGCATGTAAGCCCCCGCAATCGAAAATTCGAAGCTCGCGGTGCGAAGCGCTCGCCCGCGCTTGAGAAAGTTGCCTCGCGAGCCAATCTGACACGGTGGGTCGTCGGCCGTTCTCTCCAGCCAAGTGGCTCGCGTTCGTCGTGCCGCTCATCGTCGTCGTCTTCGTCGCGTCCCACGTCCTCAGCGTCTCGGCCGCGGGAGACCTGCGCGGCCACGCTGGGCGTATCGAGAGACTCGGCCGTCGCAGCCAGGCTCTCTCCCTGGTCCGTGGCGATCTCCATCGAATGGGAATGAGCTTGGGACAAGCCGAGCAAGGCGACCGCTTCGATCGCTCGCGCTTCGACGCCTTGCGCGCTTCGATGGATGCGAACCTCTTGCGGCTCCGTATCCAGACGGAACCGGCCGAACGCGAGCAATCCGCGCTCGAACGGGACGTCGAGCAGGATGTCCGTCGCGCCGAGGAGACGATGGAGCGTGTCGCTACGCTACTCGACGCAGGGGACGTGCGAGGCGCGACGCAGATTCCGAGCCGAAAGGCGGTCTTCGATGCCGAGGGCACGATCGAGCGACTCACCGCACGACAGCTGGAAGACGCCGAACGGGAGAGCGAGCGCATCGAAGACACCGACGGACGCATCAAGCGTGTCTCGACGGTGCTGGATGGGGTGGCGGCAGGATTCGCCAGCGTGCTCCTCGTGCTCGCCGTGAATGCCGCGCGCCGGCATGCGCGGCTCAGCGAACAGGCGAGTCGACTGGCGGAAGAGCGGGCCGCCGAGCTCGAGATCTTCGCCGGTCGCGTTGCCCATGATCTGCGAAACCCACTCGCGAACATCGCGCTACGCGCGGAGTCCGGGCAAAAGCGGTTTGCCGATCAGCCGAACGTGGTCGACGAATTCGCGAGAACGGCGAATACCGCCGATCGGATGGATCGCATCATCGACGGCCTCTTGGCCTTTGCCCGGGCCGGCGGTCATCCGGAGACGAATCCGAGCTCGGTGGTCTGCAACGTTCTCTCGGAGGTCGCGAACGACTTCGTCGTGGAGGCCGAGCGCGCGCACGTCGAGCTCGTCGTCGAGCCGTGCCCGGCGACGTTCGTGGCGTGTCCCGAAGGGCCGCTCTCGAGCATCGTCGGCAACCTGATGCGTAACGCCATCAAGTTCGTCGTCGACGGTCCGACGTCGGAGCGGCGCGTCGTGGTCCGGACTGCCTTGGTCGGCGATCGTGTTCGCATCCAGGTCGAAGATACCGGGCCCGGTATTCCGACGGGGATGGAGCAGACGATCTTCGAGCCCTTCGTTCGCGCGCCTATGAGCCGTGCCCGGCCCGGACTCGGGCTCGGCCTCGCCACGGTGAAGCGCCTCGTCGAAGCCTACCGGGGGACCGTCACCGTCCGCTCCGGCGCTGCCGGACTGGGAACCTGCTTCGAGGTGGAACTGCCGACGGCGACGGAAGCGTGATCTCGTCTATCTCACGAGCGTGGAAGACGGTAGATTGAGGCCTGATGTCGCGCATCGCGGAGGGGGCCACTCGGGACGCTCGTGAAGGGGCGCGTCCGAACCAGCTCGAGCTCACCGGGATCTTCCTTCGGTCGTTCGCAAACGCGTGCGTGAACCTCAAGGTGTTGTTCGGTGAGCAGGCGGACTCGCTGATCGCCTCCGAGCTCGGAGCCTGGTATCCGGCGCAGCGCTTTCTCGACGCCGTGCGCTCCATCGAGCGACGTTTTCCGAATCCCGAGCCGATCAAAGAACGCCTCGGTGTCGAAATGATGTCGCTCTGGTACGAGCATGGCCCGGGGCGAAGCATCGTGACGCGTGGTGTCGACTTTTTGGGCTTCCAGACGGGCTCGAACGGCTATCACAGTGTCGTGCGCGGGCCGGCCGCCGAGGTCGGGGACTTCTCGCTCGTCAGCCTCGACGAAAACGCAGGACGCGCCGAGGTCCACAGCACGACGACCTTCGATCGAACGATCGAACGTGGCGTTCTGATCGGCGGACTCATGCGCGCGGGCGATCTCTCTTACGTGGACGTCGACAACGCTGCCGACCCTTCCACGTTCCACATTCGCTTCAAATGAGCACGGACCCCAAAGGCGGAGCGCCGTCGCGCATCGCCCTCGATCCCGACGCGCTCTTCTCGAACGACGAGCCTCCGAGAGGCGCAGTTCTGGAGGGCGAGGCGCTCGAACAGGCATATTGGCGCATTCGAGGACGCGAGCGCGAGCTCGCACGCCAGCAGGCATTCTGGGCATCGACGAACGACGCGCTGGCCAATGCCTACGCCGAGCTCGAACGGAAGAGCGCCGAGCTCGATGCTGCGAGGCAGGAGCTCGTTCGACTCAACGAGGAGCTCGAGGCCCGGGTCGCGGCGCAAGTCTCGGAGATCGTCGCGCGCGCCCGCGAGGTCGATGTACTCAACGCACAACTCCGCATGCAAGTTCGCGAGCGGTCACACGAGCTCGCGGCGGCGCTCGAAAAGCTCGCCCAGAACGGCGGCAGCGCGGGGCTGCTCGCGAGCGGCGAAGAGATCGACGGACGCGTTCGAATCGTCTGCGAGCTCGGTCAAGGAGGCATGGGCGCCGTCTTCCTCGCCCAGGACCTTGCTTCCGAGCAGCTCGTGGCCGTGAAGGTGCTGAGCCCGAGAACACCGCCCACTCCGCAGCTGCTCCAGCGCTTTCTCGGAGAAGCTCGGGCCGCGGCGTCGGTTGCGCATCCGGCCATCATTCGAAGCCTGGCCATCGACCTCAGCGCGGATGGCCGCATCTACCAGATCCTCGAATACGTGCGCGGCAAGACACTCTCCGAGAGGCTCGAAGCCGGCCCCGGGGACCCTTCGGAGATCGCGCGTCTCGGCGCGGTCATCGCCGACGCGCTTGCGGCGGCGCACGAGCTTGGTGTCGTGCATCGCGACGTCAAGCCGTCGAACATTCTCCTTTGCCTCGAACCCCCGTGCGTGAAGGTATTCGATTTCGGTATCGCCAAGCTTCGTGACGGTGCCGACATCGGACAGGACTCACCTCGCGTGACGAGCACCGGGGAGCTCGTCGGAACGCCGGAGTACATCTCGCCCGAGCAGGTCTTCGACGCCTCGACGGTCGGTCCGCCGAGCGACGTCTACAGCCTCGGCATCGTCCTCTTCGAATGGCTCACGGGGAGGCGGCCGTTCGATGGCAACAACGCGACGAGCTACCTCCTCCAGCACGTGTCGGAGCGGCCGCCGTCGCTAGGTTCCGTCGTGCCTTCGGCACCTCCCTCCCTCGGGACCATCGTGGATCGATGCCTCGAGAAGCAGGCGAACGCACGGCCGACGGCCGCGGAGCTTGCCCGCGAGCTGGCGGCGATTGCCGACGCCCTCGAGGCACCGCCCGCCGCCACCCTGGTGCAGCGTGTCTTTTCCGCGCCGACGGCGGGCGTGGCGTTGTCGACGGCGCCGACGATGACCGAGCGCCGTAGTGTTCGCTAAGAGTCGCGCGACGGGCGCCAGACGAGCGCCCGCCACGCATCGCGTTCGAACACCTCGGGCCGTCGCCCGCGGAGCAAGGGCGAGTAACGCGCGATGATCGCCGGGACGTCGGTGGAGACGAGCCCCGAGAGGACGAGCGTTCCACCGGGAGCCATGCGGTCGACGATCTCCGTGGCCAGATCGAGCAGGATGCCGCGGAGGATGTTGGCGACCACGAACTCGAACGTGCCCTCGGGCCAGCTCGTGGTGAAGGTGGTCCGCGCTTCGACGTCGCTCAGCCGAGCGTTCTCGCGCGCGACGGCGTTCGCCTCGTCGTCGATTTCGACTCCGAACGTCGTTGCCCCGAGCTTCGCGGCTCCGATCGACAGGATGCCGGAGCCGCTGCCGACGTCGAAGAGGCGGAACTGCCTGCGCGGCGCGAAGACGGCGAGCGCCTGGAGACACATGCGCGTGGTTTCGTGACGGCCGTCGCCGAACGCACGGCTCTCGGTCAGGACGATCGTGCGAGCATCGACGGCATCGCTCCAGGGCGCGGTGACCACGCGGAAGCGCGGCGGTACGTCGACGACGATTGGACTTGGATCTGGCATGAGGACCGCTTCATCAAGCACACTTCGCCACCCGCCGTCGAGCGGGCGCGATCATGTACGATGTAGGACGAGCTTGGGCGCCGGAAGGATCCAGGCCTCAGGAGCGGCATCCCACGCAGCGATCGTGGTCGCGACAGGGGCAAGGTCGAGCAGGCCTCGAGCGGCGAGCGCGAGCGCAGCCGGGATCTCACGCCGCGCGTGGACCCGGCCGGTGACGAATGTGACGCCGCGAGTATACATCTCGAAGAGGGGGAGGGCGACGTCGGCGAAGTAGATGCCGACGCTCGTGCACGTGCCTTCCGGCTCGGTGCTTCCGAGGAGGAATCGGAGCCCCTCTTCGCGCGCGGTGGCGTCGACGGTGATGGGAAACCGTCCGAGGCGGAGGGCGGGCGTGCACTTCTCGCGAACGGCCTTCGCGCCGAGCTTCTCGGCAACGGCGGCACGCCCGTCGTTGGGATCCACGTACACCACGTTCGAGGCGCCGAGTGCGCGTGCCGCCGCGACCGCGTAGAGCCCGACGCTCGGCGCTCCGCCACCACCGACGAGCACGCTCGCGCCGGGATTGCGTGCGAGAGCCGCGGCGACGGTACGAAAGCCATCCACGGCGTTGTCACCGAGCGCGGCGGCGACGATCGGACTCACGCCGTCGGGCAGGCACACGAGCATCGCGTCCGCGTAAGGCACGCGCAGCACGTCCGAGATCGCGCCGCCGAACGCGGTTCCGCCACCCAAGGGCCCCAAGCCGTAGGCCGAGAGCTTCGGCACCGTGCGACACGATCCGGTGAACCCCTTCGTGCAGGCATCGCACGTTCCGCAGCTGATCTGGAACGGAACGATGACGCGCTGGCCGGGCACTACGCTTCGAACGGAATCTCCCACCTCGAGGACTTCGGCAATGCACTCGTGACCGAGCGGGAAGGGCCCAGTGACGGGAGCCTTGCCCTGCGTGAAGACGAAGTCGAGATCGCAACGAGAGACGGCGAGCGGTCGAACGAGCGCCTCACCAGGCCCTTCGAGCGTCGGCACACGCGCCTCGCGAAACTCGACTTTCCCGGCCTCTACGAAGGTTAGCTCGCGCATCGTTGCCATGGGCCGAATGTAACCGATGGTCACATCCGAGGCAACGATGCTCCGTTTGTCTCGAACGAGAGCCGCGGCTCGTAAGCTAGATAGCTCTCGAGCGGATCATCGACGGAGGACAAGGAGTGACGAACGAGCACGAAACCCACGTGCGGCGCGACCTCCACGGCGATGGAGCCGCGTTGTCCGAGATCGAGCGTCGCACGGAGCCGCGCCGCGTCGAGAGGGGCGCTTCCGAAGGAACGACCGTCGCGTCGCCGAGCGAGAGCCTCGAAAGCTCTGTCGCGAGGAGCATTCGAGGGACGACGTCCGCTGCCCCGAACGTGATGCCGTCAGGCTCGCGCCGACGTGGTTCAAGCTGGGCGGCGCCGTCGTTCGTGTGCTCGAAGACAATGGACACCGATAGTCGACGAGAGCACCGTCTCGTGCTTCGAGGCGACTGAGTGCGCGTTCTTCGTCGACGAACTCGAAGTACAGCGAATGATTCGCTTTCGTGAAGCGCGTCATGAACTGGCAGGCGGCTTCTCCGGCCGCGAACGCGGTTCCTCGGTCTTCGTAGGCTTCACACGTTCGATAGGCATCGCACAGTGTCCATCGCGTCGCCAGTAGTCCTCGCCGGTAGGAAGTCACACGGATCAACAGAGCCACCAACACACTCTAGGTTCGCTCCTACTCGGAGCGCATGAACTGAAGCGTTAGATCAACGACTTCCGCTGCGCTGAGTTTGTGGTTGTGCGGTCCTCGGCGAATCCAGATCTCTTTGTCGTATGCAACGGGCTCGCTTGTTGCACCGATCTCTATGACGATGACGGTCTTGTCGAAATATGATATCGCACGCAGTTTTTGCGATACTTGGTTCAATATTCCCTTCGGGAGGGGCTGGTTCGATAGCTGCTGAGTGAAGAACTGAATGTATCGATCTAGGCTTGGGAACTTCGCGCTCGATTCGTCGTCTACACCCGTTACATGGAAACCTTTGCAGTCGATGGGAGAGCTTCCGTAGATGTCGCCATGTCTCTTTGCGCTGGCCGGAGAATCCGCGACGCCGATGAGTACGTATCCCCGTGAATGGGGCCCTTGATTGGCGATTGCGGCGATTGTGCAGCCAATGCTTGCCATGGCATTCGCGTTGAAGGACTTTTCCGGAGTTAGATCGTGAACGCCAATCTTGAAGTCGTAGAGCGCGTTCTCCGTCTTCGATGCCTGTAGAATGTTCTCGAACTCCGTCACCCATGACTCGGTAGCCGGATCCGACGCGCGCCGTCTCGAGAATGCAGGCTGAATTCGTCCTGCTATGGTGTTGACCGTGTCCTGTCGCTGAACTGCGCTCCAGCTGCCACCTTCGCTGATGTTGATTGAGTTTCGTAAGCCGTCGAGAGCCTCAATGAGTTTCTTTGGTTTGCTGATCTTCATCCCGTCTTCATTGATTAACTTGTTGAAGGCGAGAAATACGGCTTGGTAGTAACGAGGAGCTCGGGCGGCCGAACCGCTCAGTATTAGTTCGTTAAAGGTGCGATTTGCTGATTCGAGGGCCGATCGGATCGCGTCATGAACGGCCAAGAATTCTCGACGTATTGCTGCCTCTCCGCGCTTCTTTGCGGCGGATTCGATCTCGCCGAACCGGTCCTTTGCCGCGCCGTCGTCTCCAGTGTCAACCCCGAAAAATGAATCGAGGACATCCGAGTTGGAGGATGGTTTGTCATCCATGATCATGAATGAGATGATGTCGGCGATTAGCTCTTCATCGCGTGAGTCGCGTACGTATTCACGTGTAAGGATCTTGTGCTTGACCCAGAAAAGATTCTCGACGTTGATGCCATAGGGTAGGTCCTTGTTCGTGATGCTTATTTCCTTCATTGCGCTGAGTCTAAGCCTATCCCGAGCCGAGACATCTCCCCTGATGTGCGTCGCCAGGTGTCGAACCTGCTGCGCGAATACGCCCGTGGCGCCTGCTTGTCGGAGCTCTTGCCTCGACAGATGGCGGCCGTTGGAGTTGATGCGGCGAAACACCTCGTCGATGTCTGCTTCCGACTGGAACCGGTATATGGAATTAGCTATCTCGTAGCTTACGATGCGCGCGCATTCTTGCTGGGAGAGTATCGGGGTCTTCTGGTGCATATGCCCCTGCGCCAGTGGCACATTTGTTTCTGGGATCGATTTTAGGTCGAAATAGCGGCCGTCTAGATCGAACTCGCCTTCGATGAACGAAGTGAGTGCGTTGAGCCGCTGTAGACCATCGATAATTTCAAAACAAGGTGAGCTGTCGAACGATGCTTCGCCGAGGAGGATGAGCGGAACGGGGAAGCCTTGGCGCAGCGAGTCAATGAACGCCCGCTTTTCCTCGATGGACCAAACTAGCTTTCGCTGGTAGCGACGGTTGACAATATACTGGCCTTGGACGTAGTTGCCGTAGATGCGTTGTACCGTCTCTCCTTTGATTGAGAGACTGGTTCGGGGAACTGAGGGGGACGCCATCAGGTCCCGATGTTACGTCAAACGACGCCGTGGAAAAGGGCCCTCTGGCCTTACGGCGGAGGCGGGGCATGGTTGGGGGATACCGACGTACAGCCTGTGGCCCTTGCGCGTGAGCGTAAGAGCTTCCTCGTGCTGCTCAGCCGGCGAACTTCTAACGCCAGCGAATCGCGCCCCGACCGTACCTCATTCGAGCATTGGAGCCGTCGTCCGTTGACGTGTGGCCGCCGGTGCTTCGGTTGTTGACATTTCGCTCGGTGCAGTCTTGGCAGCAGGTGCCTCAATTTGACCAGAGCCCGGATTGCGAATTGGATGGCGGCTTGCCGGACCTCGTTCCGGCCACGGATAGGCTCGGCGTTCCGGGACACGCGCGCTGAGACACTCGCGCCGCCTTCGTGTCGTCGAGGGCTGGAGTCCTCAATCCGATCGAGCGTGGCGTAGCGTCCGCGCCCAGGCCCACGGATTCGTGCACGCCGTTCGTGTCGAGGCGGAATCGATCCTTGCTTTTCGAACTGGCCCATCGTGTCGTGGGCTCGTATGGGATCGAAGTGGATTCGCCGTCGGACGCTCACTTGCATCGTCAGTCTTCCGCTCGTCGCCTTGCTCCTGCAGCACTGCGATGGTGACGCGGGCGACGATGCGAACGGCAACGGGGACCCGAATGGCGCGGGCACGACGGGAGGAGACTCGGGGACGTCGAACGACGGTGCCTCGGGCCCGACCTCGCCGCCGCCCACGCCTCCGCTGCCTTCGGCCGACGTGACCTTCACGATCGACGCGAGCGCCGGCCGCCATCCAATCTCGCCGTACATCTACGGCACGAACTACGAGACCAGCATGATGACCGGAATCGGTGCATTCCGGATGGGCGGCAATCGCTGGACGACCTACAACTGGGAAAACAACGCGACCAACGGCGGCAAGGACAACGGTAACGTCAGCGGGAATCGCGTCTGCGATCTCGTGGGATGTGGTGCCAAAAGCGAAGTTCCTGGGGAAGCCGTGCGCGTCGGTGTTCTTCTCGCGTATCAGTATGGCGCGGCACCGATCGTCACGATTCCGATTGTCGATTATGTCGCCGCCGACAAGCTCGATCCGCCGATTACGGCCCAAGCAAGCCCGTCGAATACGCGGTTTCGGCAAAACAAAGATCGTAAACCGGGAAATGTCTCCGCGCCGGTGGCGAGCCTGGGCGACAACTTCGTCTACCAAGACGAAGCCATCGACTTCTTCGAAGACACGTTCCAGAGCGACCTCGCTGCGGGGCGCAAGATCTTCTACATGCTGGACAACGAGCCGAGCATCTGGGACGGCACGCACGCCCTCATCCATCCTTCGGCCACGACGTATGCCGAGATGAAGGAGCGGACCATCCGCTTCGCGTCGATGATCAAGGAGCGCGCTCCCAAGGCGATGGTCTTCGGCCCGGTGGCTTATGGCTTCAACGAGATGATGAGCCTGCAGGACGCGCCCGACCGAAGCAACGGCGAGTACATGACCTGGTACTTGCAGGAGATGAAGAAGGCGGAGCAGTCGAATGGCAGGCGCCTCGTGGACGTGCTCGACATGCACTGGGGATCGGAAGCGCGGGGCGACGGCGTCCGCGTGCTCGACGAAACCGCGCAGCAGACGGCGGGCGTGATCGCTGCTCGCCTGCAGGCGCCACGTTCCCTCTGGGACCCCACGTACGAGGAGACGAGCTGGATCGTCGACGACTACTTGAAGGCGCCCATTCGATGGATTCCGCGTCTCCACGAGACCATCGACGCGAATTACCCCGGGACCAAGATCTCCTTCTCCGAATACAACCACGGCGGCGGCCAGATCATCTCGGGCGGCATCGCCGAGGCGGACGTTCTCGGTATCTTCGGTCGCGAAGACGTCTTCCTCGCGACCCACTGGGACCGTGAAGACTCGCCGTACATCTACGGCGCGATGAAGCTCTTCGTGAACTACGACGGCGCCGGAGGGCGCGTCGGCGACGTCAGTGTGTCAGCCACCACGTCGAACGTCGAGACCACGTCCGTCTATGCCATGCAGTCGTCGACGGACCCGAACAAATGCTACGTGGTCGCGTTGAACAAGACGACGTCGTCGTTGAGTACCAACGTGTACCTCTCGAACGCCGGCGACTACACGAAGGTCGCGCGCTACCAACTCGTCGACGGCACGCCGACGCCGCAAGCGCTCGGCGAGAGCTCCGTCACCGGGAGCGCGTTCAACTACACGATGCCGCCGATGAGCGTGACCACGTTCGTCCTGCTCCGCTGACTCGCACCGCTTCACCGAATGACTACTGCGGCGAGTTCCGCCGACAAAATGCAAGAAGTGCTCATTCGCGCGTGAGGCTACGTCGATATCTTCCGCGCGATGAGTCGCCGGACACTGCTTCTTCCTTTCCTCGTATCCGTCTTCGCGTCGCTCTTCTCGCTCGGCTCCGTGCTCGTTGCGTGCGACTCGAGCGACGCCGCGGCTCCGGGGTCCGAGTCGCCGCCTTCGACGCAGAGGGACGATGCGACCACGCGAGCCGACGCTCCCGTGTCGCCAACGGATGCGGGAACGACGTCGGACGCGAACGTCGAGGACACGGGGCACGGCGACCTCCCCGAGGCAAGGCCGAGCGAAACTTGCCAGGGCACCTGCGAGGGGAATTGCGCCGGCCGCTGCACCGCCACGGATGGTCCGGTTGTCTGCTACGGACGATGCGAAGGCGATTGCTCCGCGAGTCCTGACACGGGCGGCGGCCTCCAAGCCAACGGGACGTGCAAAGGGCTCTGCGACGGAACGTGCGTCTACCACGACGGCGGAGCGCGAACGTGCGAAGGCATCTGCACGGGAACGTGCGACGCCGAGTGCAAGTGATCGCGCGCGCTCTGCCGCCGGCGAACGTCAGCGTGTTCGGTCGATCAGGAGCTCGCCGATGATTGGCGCTGATGGGCGCGGACCAGCGCGGCGATGCTGCCCATGAGGTAGGCGAAGTTCTCCTCGTCCGGCGTCCACGCGCGGGCAGCTCCGACGTGCTCGTGGCAGACGACACCGACCATCTGGCCATCGACCCAGATGGGCACGTCGAGCATGGAGTTGATGCCCAGCGGCTTCAGGTAGACCTCCGAGAACTCGCAAGTCATTGGATGCTTGTGAGCGTCGTCGGCGGCGATCGTGCGCTCTTCGAGCAGCCCGGCGAAGTACGCGGGGAAGTCTTTCGCGGCGAGCACCACGCCGTCCGAGTGCTTGTCGAGCTCCTTCTCGAAGAGGTCGATGCACGTGATGCCGGACTTGGCGTCGTCGTAAAACCAGATGCTCGCGCGTGCCACGTCGAGCGTCTGAGCAGCGGCCTCGGTGAGCCGGCGGAAGGCGGCCATCGGATCGGAGAAGAGTGCCGTTCGCTGGCTCATGAGCTCGACGAAGACACGGTTGTGCGTGCGCAGGCGCTCGGCATTCTTCTCGAGGGCGAGCGCGGCGCGTCGTCGCTCGGTCACGTCCGAGATGAACGCCGCGACCGAGGTGACGCGGCCCTTGTCGTCGTGGATGGGTGAGAGCGCAACGGAGATCCAGACTTCGTGGGCGCCGAGCGCCACGGCCATCTCGCTCTCGGTCGCACGACCGACCTCGAAGGTCCGACGAATGTCGCGCCCTCGCTGGTCGGCGATGTGCCGTGCGATGGTCTCGCGTACGAAGCCGCTCTTCCCGTTGCCGTAGCGGGCCTCGAGCGATCGTGAATCCCACGCCAGCATGCAGCGCGCGTCTTGATCGAAGACGGCGACCATGGCGTCGTGGAGGGACGAGAGAACGCCCCAGAGCAGCTCTTCGTTGCCCGGTAGCGCGCGCGTCGCGGTGGTCGTCGAGGCCGTCTTGCGCTTCTCGGCCTCGCGACGAATCTCGGTCAGCGCAGTTTCGAATCGGGAAACGTTCTGAGGCGAATCGGGCTCGACGAGCGCGCGCGTGGACGGGATGCGCGTTAGAAGCGCCAGGCGAATCTTTGCGTCGAGTCCGCCGACGGACTCTGCCTGCTCGTAGAAGGATGCGAGACGATCACCCATGTTGCGAAAGCCTCCAGTCGAACGTTGCTCGTGAACCCATGCCCGGCCTATCGTACGGTCGGAAAGCCGTTGTAAGAAGTCCACAGTCCATCTTTCGCCATCTTTCGCCATCTTTCGCCACGAAGTTGTCGAAGAGCGCGGTCCGTCGCGCGCAGTGCCCAGGCGCTGCGGGGGGGGCCCGTTCGCCGTCGCCGTCTTCGACGCAAGTGCGCGGTGGTGCATGTCCCACACGGACACCACGCATGAACGATTCGACCGAGCTTTTCGCCGTACAATCCGACCTCGCGCGCTGCGTCGAGGAGCTCGAACGTGAGCGGGCGGCGCGCCGAGCCGCCGAAGGCCTTGCCGAGGAAGTAAGCCTTGCGCACGCGACGGTGCTCGATGGGCTCGAAGCTGCGAAGGAGGAGATCCTCGCCGCGAAGCGCGAGATCATGCGTCTCTCGAATCTCGTTTTCCCGATCTGGCCGAGCGTCTTGTTGATGCCCGTCATCGGTCGCCTCGACGTCGAGCGGTCGGATCTCCTCTGCCAGACCGTCGTCGAGGAGGCGGCGCGCACGCGCGCGCGAGTGGTCATCCTCGACGTCAGCGGCGTCCCGGCCGTGGATCAGGATATCGCCTACACCTTGCGCCGGTTCGACGAGACGCTTCACATCATCGGCAGCCAGATGGTCCTTTGCGGGGTCCGCCCGGAGCTCGCGCAGATGGCCATGGGCGGCGAACACGACACCGTGAGTGCAGTCCTGCGCATGCCCGTGCGACGAACGTTGAGCGAGGCTCTGCGCTGGGCGATCAAGGCCACGCGGACGTAAACGCGAACGTCGGGGCGGACGCGGCGTGGCTTGCGGAACTCGCCCTGACAACGGCCGAGCTCGAGAAGCTCTTGCCCGTCCACGCCTTGAATCGACGGGCGAACTTCGATTGGCGCCCGCTTTCGCGTGTGGGCAAGGGTGAGGCGAGCGCGCGTGAATGAACGTGGATATGCCATCGCGTGGTTGACTCGATACGACGATATCGGTGTATGAGTCTCGGTCTCCAGCCGCACGGGGTCGAGCGCATGGCTTTAGGGGTGTCTCGCTTGTCTCGTCTGCCTCGTCTGCCTCGTTTGTTCGTCGGACTTGCCGTCGGCGTCGTCGTCGCCGCTTGCACCACGGGATCTCCGACGTCGACGTCGGGCATCACCACCGTGGATCCTTGGAAGAAGGCGAGCGCGCTCACGCCGGTCGAGCGTGCGAGGCTCTGTCACGATTACGGGCGCTACGTCCGCTCGGAGGCCGTCGTCGCGCAGACGAACCGTTACCTGTGCAAGATGCAGGCATTCTTCGACGGCATGAACGCGGCGGAGGACGAGGCCGCGAAGTCCAGGTGCCAGCTGCGCTACGACGAATGCATGGCGTCGTACGAAGGACAGCCGCTCTCGCAGAGCGACGACTGCGGCGGCTTCGTCGACAACCTCGACGACTGCGAGGCGACGGTGAACGACATCGTTCGCTGCGAGGTCGACGTCGAAGCGGCCCGTGCGGAGATTGCTGCGCAGGACTGGTGCGGCGTGATCAAGGCTGGCCCGGGGCAGACGTTCCCGACGGAAGTACACCCCGAGAGCTGCAACCTCGGTGACGTTTGCCCGCGGTAGCGCGCCGACCCGGTCGTGAGCGAGTGACCGTGAGCGCAGCCTCGTCGGCGGTCTCGACCGTCGGGCGGGTGCAAGTTTTGCTTGGCTCGTGGCCGACGCCATGGGCTCCGTCACCGCCGCTACGTTCCTGCTCGAGACCCTGAAGCGCTCGGGGATTCGGCGCATCTACGGCATTGCCGGCGATTCCCTGAATGCCCTCACGGAGGCGATTCGCCGAGAGCGCGACTTCGAATGGGTGCACGTCAGGCACGAGGAAGTTGCTGCGTTTGCCGCCGGCGCCGAAGCCCATCTGACGAAGCGACTCACCGTCTGCGCCGGCAGTTGTGGTCCCGGCAACCTGCATCTCATCAACGGTCTGTACGATTGCCATCGCAGCCGGGTGCCCGTTCTCGCCATTGCCGCGCAGATCCCCACGGCCGAGATCGGAACGAACTACTTCCAGGAGACGCATCCCGAGCGCATCTTCGAAGGGTGCAGTGACTATTGTGCGGTCGTCGCCGATCCCGCGCAGCTTCCACGCATGCTCAAGATCGCGATGGAGACCGCTGTTTCCCGGCGTGGGGTTTCCGTGCTCGTCGTTCCCGGCGACGTTGCTTGGCAGAAGCTCAAAGAGCCGGCCTTCGCACTGCCGATCGCGCCCGCGCCGTCGTACGTGCGTCCCTCGGAACAACAGCTCGAACGCGTGGTGCGCCTGCTCGATTCGGCCCGGCGCGTCACGATCCTCGCTGGGGCTGGATGCTCGGGAGGTCACACGGAGCTCGTCGCGCTCGCCCGCAAGCTGAAGGCGCCGATCGTGCACGCCATGCGAGGCAAGGAGTTCGTCGAATACGACAATCCGTTCGACGTGGGGATGACTGGGCTGCTCGGATTCGCCTCGGGCTATTACGCGATGACGAGCTGCGATTTGCTCCTGGTCCTGGGGAGCGACTTTCCGTATGCCCAATTCTATCCCGACGTGGCGACCGTCCAGGTCGATGTGCGCCAGGAGAACATCGGCCGGCGCACGCGCGTCGACCTCGGGGTCGTCGGGGGTGTCCGCGAGACCGCGGAGCTCCTGCTCGAACGTCTCGTGGAGAAGACTTCGACGGAGCATCTGGAGCGCGCGTTACGCCACTACGCGCGCACGCGAAGGGAGCTCGACGAGCTCGCGACGCCCGGCAGCATTCGAGGATCGGTTCACCCTCAGTACGTTGCGCGGCTCGTGAACGAGCTCGCGGGGGACGACGCCATCTTCACCTGCGACGTGGGCACCCCGTCGATCTGGGCGGCTCGCTACCTGAGGATGAACGGCAAACGGCGTCTGCTGGGCTCGTTCAATCACGGTTCGATGGCCAACGCCTTGCCGCAGGCCATCGGCGCGCAGGTTGCGTTTCCTGGTCGCCAGGTCGTCTCCCTCTCGGGCGACGGCGGCTTCACCATGCTCATGGGCGACTTCCTCACGCTCCGACAACGAAGTCTCCCGATCAAGACGATCGTGTTCGACAACGGTGCGCTCGGCTTCGTCGAACTCGAGATGAAAGCTGCAGGGCTCCGCGAAACGGCGACGGAGCTCGACAATCCGAACTTCGCGACCATGGCCGAGGCTGTCGGCATCCGTGGCATTCGAGTGACTGAACCTCGCGATTTGATGCCGGCACTCGAGGCGGCGTTTCGCTTCGACGGACCGGTTCTCGTCGACGTCGTCGTGAATCGCCTCGAACTATCCATTCCACCGCGAATCGAATTCCAACAAGCGAAGGGATTCGGGCTCTTTGCACTTCGCACCGTCATCGATGGAAAGGGCGCCGAATTGGTCGAGCTCGCGCACTCGAACCTCTGGCGTTGAGTCGACCGTGGAGCGTGATCGTGGCCGATCGATGAGCTACGGTGCGCGCCGTGGATTTGGGGGAAAAGCCGCGGACGCTCGCCCTGAGGGCCATCGGCGCTGCCGTCGTCGTCACGCTGTATATCGTTCTTTTTGCGGGCCTTCACGCGCTTCCGCGCCATGACGCATTCGCGTTCATGCTCGTCTTGGCGGCGAGTTGGTACGTCCTGAAACCCCTCGACGCTCGTCCCGCGTTCGTTGTCCTTGCTGTGATTTGCGTCGCTTTGTCGTGCGGCGCCGTGACTCATCTCTGGTCGACGGGGCATGAAGGGCGCTCAGCCATTCTGCTTGGCATTTATCCATACAGCGATTCTGGCCAGTTCTATTCCGATACCCAACGCCTGCTCGCTGGGCTGCCGTTCGAAATGGCGTCGCGTCGTCCGCTGCATGCTGCGCTGACGACCGCGCTCCTCCACGTGACCGGCAACGATCTGCGCATCGTGCTCATGACTTATGCCGTCGCGATGGGGTTCGGGACGGCCTTCGCTGCGAGCGAAGCGCGTCGCTTCGGCGGGGCGAGCGCCGGGTTCGTGGTGTTTCTGCTCGGTGCCTTCTTCCAACGTCGGTTCGCGGGATTCGTAGCAACCGAAGCGCTCGGCTACCCGCTCGCGGCGCTCGCGTTCGGTCTTCTCTTGCGCGCGGCGGGGGAGAACCGTCAGCGCGCGCGAATCACGAATTTCGTCGCCGGAGTCTTGGCGTTGTCCCTCGCGCTCCTCGCACGCGCAGGTCCGATGCTCGTCGTTCCCGCCGTGCTCGTCTGGGGCACACTGCAGGCGAGAGCGCTTCGCGGTCGGGCCGTGCTCGCGTCTGCAGGGCTCGGAGGAGCCGCCCTTGCTTATGGGATGAATCGATGGATTGCGTCGCACACCTCGAGCGGTGGAGCCTGGGCGGACTTGCCTCCCATCCTCTACGGTGCGCTACACCGCGACGACTTCACGCGGATGTTCGTCGATCATCCCGAGGTCCTGTCCTTGCCTCCGTCCGCACGCTTCTCCGTGATGATGGACATCGTCGGTCGCGCCGCCCTGGCGGACCCGAGCTCGGTCCTGAAGGCGGCATTCGCGTCGGTCGGGTGCTGGCTTGCTCTTCCGCACGGGCTTTTTTCGTACGTATGGAACAATCCCGACGATCACGTGCTCGAAGACGGGGCTCTCCTGCAGCGGCTCGTCCACGAGGTCGGATATGCGGGGCCCGTGATGCATTGGGCGCGAACGCTGGGGCTCTACAGCGTCGTGAATGCGCTGACGATGGGAGCGTGCGCCGCCGTCGTGGTGGTGGCCTTCGTGGTGGGGCTGGTTCGGCTCGTGAAGATGCGGCGTGCGCCGATCGCGTCGCTCGTGCTGTTCGTCATGGCGGGCCTGCTGGTATCGCTCCCGTTCACGCCGCCGTGGATCACGGAAGCGTGCCAATCCCAAGCGGCGATTCTTCCCTTCGTCGCCGTGGTGGTCGGCTTCGCGTTCCAACGAAGGGCCGTCACGATGGTGGTGGCGCCTTCGCCTTCTCCCGAGGGCTCTTCGCGCGCGCCTGTGATCGTCCTCGCGACGGCGGTGCTGCTTGGCGGCGCCGGAATCGCGCTCGTCGTCGCGCGTCCCGAACGCTATCCGCTCGAGGCCTGCAGCAGCGAGAGGTTCGTCGGGCGCGCCGACCCGTCCACGAGGCTCGTCGTTGCGGAGCACGGAGAGGGCGCGTCGATGGATACCGTGGCCCGGAACGTGGCTTTCCTCCGCAAACACAATGCGAGCTACGTTCAGGCGATCGAGGCCGAAGTTCGTGCCGGCCGAGCGCTCGCGCTCGTGTACGACGCGTGTGCAGGCACGGCGCGCCTGGCCGTCACCGATCCAGACGTGCTTCCCGCCGGCGATGCGACTGTCCGGGCGTTCACGTACCGGCCGACTGCCGACCCGATGGTCGTGACCGTCTCTTCGAGCGGCCCCGTTCGCTGATCTGGGAGGAACCGGTCGACAATGCCGACAATGCCAAGGGCCCGCTCGCGATGCTCGCCATCGTCCCGATGATGATGCTCGCGGGGACGCTCGGCGAGTAGGCGACCAATGCGGGGGCAGGGGGCGGGCGCCTCGGCGAAGTCGGAATGGCCGCGGGGAGCTTGACCTCTTCGCGGCTACCACGCTAGCTCGAAGTAGGGATGCGAGGAGCGCGCGGAGCGGGGGCCATGGGTGCTGCCCTTGCGGTCGTCGGCGCTCCCGTGACCAGCGCGCCTGCATTTGCGGCACCGCCGGAGGCCGAGGTGGTCGCCGTCAGCTACGCGACGAGCGAGCAGTGCCCGACGCGCGAAGCGTTCCTCGCGGGCGTTCGGCGATACACGACCCGCTGGCGTGCTCTCGATGCCGACGAGAGCGCGCGCGTGCGCAGGTTTCGCATCGCGTTCGAGCCGAGCGGGGCGGCGAAGCGAGGGACCCTCGTCGTCGAGAACGCGAGTGGACAGGCGACGCGAAGGGAGATCGTCGCGAACGACTGCGAGCGCGTTGCGCGCGGGCTCGCGATCGCGATGGCGCTCGCGCTCGACCCGGCGGCAGAAATCGCGACGCCCGCGCCACCCAAGGAAACCGACACTTCGCCCACGCTTCCCCTGGTCGAGCAGCCTGCTCCCGTCTCCAAGTCGTTGCCCGACGAGGCGGTCGTGCCCGTTGCCGTCCCGCTGGACGCGCCGCCGCCCTCCTCGCCGGTATCGCCGCCAACGCGCTCGCTCCGTTTCGGCGTCGAGGCCAAGGTCGAGCTTGCTTCGGCGATCACGAATCGGCCGGTGCCGGTGCTCGGGGCGGCCTTCGAGATCCACACGGCGCCTCCACGCATGCCGAAGTGGCTCGCGCCATCGTTCGGTGTGGGATTGAGGCAGAGCTTGCCGGCGAGCGTCGAAGCTTCGGCGGCGTCGGCCGAGTTCTCTTGGACGGCAGCCCAGCTTCGCGCCTGCCCGTTGCGATTCGACCTTCTGGCGTCGCGCCTCGAGGTGATGCCCTGCGCGGAGGCCAACATAGGCGTGCTACGGGCCGAAGCGCGCAGGGCGCTCGACGCGAGGCAGTCGACGAGCAGCTGGTTCGATCTCGGAGGTTCGGTGCGCGCGCTCTATCGCGTCAGCCCGTCGTGGGGGATTGGAGTCTCAGGGCTCGTGACGGCGCCCTTCGTCCGCCATCGCTTCGCGCTCGACGACCAGACCCTTCTCTCGCAGCCGCCGGCGGTCGCGATCGCGGGCGGACTGCTGGCCGAGTTCGTGCTCTGAGGTGCGATGCAATCCGCGACAGTGGCGACGTCCGCGCGGAAAAAATAGGCGAAGGAGCGACGATCGTGACACTGCGTAAGTCGCTTGTGATCAAACGCAGCGAACCGAACGCTCTAGGAATGTGCAGGGAGCAGTGCCCATCGACGGAGCCATGGGGCGGGCCGAGCTGATCGCCGACCGTCACGCCAGGTTTCGTACCGCGATCGAGCCGCTGCTCAAGGTCGCCTTTCGCGTGCTCCAGCGCCTCGGCGTCCACGACGGCGAGGTCGACGACGCCCTGCAGACGGTGTTGGTCGCGGCCGATCGGAAGTTCGACGACCTCGCCAATCGTGGCGACCTCAAAGCCTACGTCTGCGCGGCGTGCGTGAACGTCGCCCGGGACGTTGGACGGCGTCGAGCGCGCCAGCAGGTCCGAAACACGTGGCTCGACGATCTCGAAGAGGACCCGCTCGCTCCCGGCGTCGATCCCGCCGATGCCCTCGAGCGGAAGCAGGCACTCGCGATGATTCAGTGGGCACTCGACAACATGATTCCCGAGCGCCGCGAGGTCTTCGTTCTCTACGAGCTCGAGGAGCTCACCGCGCGCGAGATTGCGGAGTACCTCGGCGTGCCGCCGGGAACGGTGGCTTCGCGTCTGCGAAAGGCCCGTGAGGACCTACGTACGGCTCTCGACAGTGTCACGGAAGATTCGTTTTTCGAACAAGGTCTCCGATGAAAGAACAGGGTTTGCCACCTCGCCTGAGCGAGGCGTCGAGTGATTCTCGACTCGCCAAGGCACTACGGATCGCGAAAGACTACGAACCCCCGAAGGCGCGCCTCCAAGATGCGCTGTCGAAGTTCGAAGCGTCGAGAGGCTCGGACCCCACCTCGGGCGCGACGCAGACCGCCTCGGGCGGGTGGCGGCTCTTCTCCGCGAAGACGGGACTCGTCGTCGCCGTCGCTCTCGCCGTCGGAGCAGCACGTGTGATGCACGCTTCGAATACACCGGCGAGCGCTCCGCCAGTAGAAGCCAGAACGCCTGCGCCCGCCGCATCGGCATCGCTCGAGGTTTCCGAACCGAGTTCACCTCCCCAGCCGACGATGAGCGTCGACGACTTGCCCGCCGCGCCCGCGGCGGATGCAAAGTCCGGCGCAGCCTCGACGAAGACCGCGCGGACAGGCACAGCAGGGGCTGCAAATCCCGAGTCGGCCGCGTCGTTCGACGATGAGCTCGAGCTCGTCGAACGGGCTCGTACGGCCCTCGCGAGCGGCGATACCTCGGCCTGCCTGGATGTCCTCGACCGCTATGCACGCGTGATCCGCGGCGGTGTCTTCGAACGGGAAGTCGCCGTCATGCGCATCGAAGCCCTGATGGCGCGAGGTGAACGAGCACGTGCGAAGGCGCTTGGCGAGAAGTTCCTCGCGACGACTCCGAATAGCCCTTACACGGACCGCGTTCGGTCGTTCGTGACGAAGGCGTCGACCTCTCCATGAGTAGAAAACATTCCCGAGCGACCGCCGTCGCCACGACCGTCGCCGCGCTCTGGCTCGGCGGTCTTCTCCTCGGAACCGCGTGCACCTCGCCGGTGGACAGCTTCATCTACCTGGGCAAACCCGAGGCAGGGACGGGCACGTTCGTGACGGCAGACGATGCATCGTCGCCGGATGGCGAGGGCGATTCCTCGGAATCGCCGCTTCTCGAATGTGTCGCCACGACATGTCCTCCCGGATATGCCACGTGCGCCTCCGTCGACGGGCCGCCGTACAAGTGCGGTACCGATCTCATGCGGAATGCCGACAACTGCGGCTCGTGTGGAAATAAGTGTCTCCATTACGATCGCCTGCACATGACGTCGCGCTGCATCGAGGGCAGCTGCGAGATCGAATGCTGGACTCCCGTCGTCTACGGCTATCCGAGGGATTGGCGAAACTGCAATGGCAAGATCGACGACGGTTGCGAAGTCGACATCCTCACCGACGAGCGTCATTGCGGAGCGTGCGGGAACGCGTGCCCCGGGAAGGAGCCGTGCATCGACGGGCGATGCGGGTGCGCGGTCGGGTCCACCAATTGTGACGGCAAGTGCGCGAGGCTCGATTCGGACGATGAGAATTGCGGCGCGTGCGGGATCGAATGCGGCCGGACCGGGCGGTGCGAGCTGCCCGAGGGAGCCTATTACGGTTGCGGTGGTGGAGAATGCGAGAAGCCGAGATGCGAATTCCCGCGCGGCGATTGCAATGGTGATCTCAACGACCCGGACTGCAACACCGACGGCTGCGAGACGCCCGACATCTTCCTCAACGACGACAACTGCGGTGGTTGCGGTAAAAAGTGCAACACCGAGATCGGCGAGGAGTGCGTCAACGAGGGCAACGGCCCCGAATGCGCGATTCCGTGTGCGCGCTTCGGCCAGATTCGCTGCCCGTACGGGGAGTGTCACGACCTCTTGAACGATCCCGACGCGTGCGGCTCATGCTCGCGCGTCTGTCCGCCGGTCGGCGCAAACCAGGCCCGCACCTGTCGCAAAGGCCTCTGCGAGCTCGATTGCCTGCCCGGCTTCGGCGATTGCAACGGGGATCCGAGCGATGGTTGCGAGACGAATCTGATGGCTCACCCAGGCAACTGCGGAGCGTGCGGCAACGCGTGTGACCTCGTTGCCGGCCAACCGTGCATCGACGGCAAATGCCTCATGACCGAATGCGATGCGGGAGGGATCAAGTGATCTTCCCTCGCACGAGAGTATGGTTCTCCGTTTCGGCCCTTGTCGTCGTCTCGACGGGGCTCGCCTCGCTCCCGAGTTGCGCGGAATCCGACGCGACGAACTCGGAAAGCGATGCCTCGTCGGACGTCACGCTCGGTCCGGCCCCCACGGTCGATGCGAGCGATGCGGAGGGAGGCGCCGACGCGGGGTGCGACGCCGCCGACGAGTCATGTGCGCCCGGCGTCGGGTGTGACGTGGCGCCGTGGTGTCCCGTTCCTGCCGACGTCTCGGCCTTCACTGCGCTGACGGCGGTGTGGGGATCGGGGAAGAACGACGTTTGGGCGGTGGGTTCCAACGGCGCGGTGCTCCACTGGGACGGCGCGTCTTGGGTGACGACGCCGACGAAACGCACGAACACGTTCAATGCGGTTTGGGGGAGTGGAGCCAACGACGTCTGGATTGCCAGCGCCACCGACACGATCTTCCACGCCGGCGGCTTCACGGGAGCGTCGACGGCGTGGACGCACGTCCCCACGCCCATCGAGGAAGGGGCCGATGCGCCTGTCTTCACGATGTGGGGGGCATCGGCGGACGGCGTACGCATCGGCGGATGGCCGTTCCACGTATTCGACGAGGAGGTCGGGGCCGTCATCGTGGCCAATACGCTGGTCAAGAAGGTGACGGACGACGGAGGGCTCGAGCTGCGCGGGATCCCCGGCGAACCGATGTTGCTCGGCTCGTGGAGTGCGAGCGCCGACGACATCTGGCTGGTGGCGGACAATTCGCTCTTCGTCGATTGGCAACGATCGTATTCGCTTCACGGTACGAAGGCGCCCGGCAGTGCGGCAATGACGTGGGCCGAAGTCGACACGCGCGCCGCCGTCACCCTCCGCGCCGTCTGGGGAAGTAAGCCGAACGACGTCTGGGCGGTGGGCGACATCGGGACGATTCGTCACGTCACGAATGCCAGCGCGGACGAGTGGCAAGTCGTGCCGTCGCCGACTCACCAGCGCCTGAATGCCATCTGGGGCGCCGCCTCGAACGACGTCTGGGCGGTGGGCGATCAGGGAACGATTCTCCACTACGACGGCAACACTTGGAGCAAGACGCTCGCGGCGTTCCCGCGGGGGCGAAGCCGGACTTGCGCGGCGTCTGGGGCAGCGCGCACGACGACGTCTGGATCGTGGGAGGCGGCTTGGTGCTCCATTACACCGGCGGCGTGTTGGTCGATGCGGGAGGTTCGCCGTGAAGCTCGTTGTTCGAATCGTCGCCACGTGTGCCGCGACGCTTGCCGCTCATCTGGCCATCGCCTGCGCAACGACCGACGACGGCGCGGTGACGAATCCCGAGAACGACGGAGGCTCGTCGCCGGTGCCCGAGGGTGGAGCTCGGCCCGGCGAAGACGCGGGCGACGCTGGCGCGGATGCCGACGCCGTGCCGCGCGAGTGCTCGGACGACGGCTTCTGCCATACCGTATTGCCGAAAAACCAGACGCTTCGTGCGGTCTGGGGCGACGGCAAGGGCGTGGTTTGGGCGGTCAGTGATCAGGGCGCCGTTCTTCGCCGAGAGCAAGGCGTATGGAACGTGCACGCCACGTCGCTCGGTCGCCTCACCGCGATCTGGGGGAGCAGCCCGACCGATCTCTGGGTGGGGGGCGAGAACACGCTCTTCCACGGGACGGGGGCGAGTCCTGCCTCGCTGACCTTCGCGCCGACGCCCATTCCGATGGGGGACGTGAGCGTGATTTGGGGAATGGGCGCGTCGGACGTTTGGGCAACCGTCACGAGTCCCGCCGGCGCCAGGTTGCCGTCGCACGTTCTCCACTATGCAAAAGCCGACGCGTCGAGCGAGCCGTCGTGGCAAGACGTGACGCCCGCGGTGGACATCGACTTCGAATACCTCTTTGGAAATGCGGAGACGGGGATCTGGCTGATCGGTAGCAAAGACGACCCGAAGCTCTTCGCTCGCATTTCGAACGTGTTCCGGAGGCCGCCGGGCGCCGTCGAGTTCGAGCCGATCATGGCGCCGCCGGACGGCGACGAGCCCGCGATTCCCTGGAACTTCGGTCGCCTCGGTCGCGGAGCGGTCATTTCGAATACGTCCGTCGTTCTCCAAGGCCGAACACCGTCGCAGGAGGACGGACTCATCACCTTCGGGACCAGCTCGAACGGCGGGCAGACCTACGACTTCCGCGTGGAACACGACGGCCTGCTCGAATCACTGTTCACGTATGCGATCGCGGCGTTCGCGCCCAACGACCTCTGGACCTTCGGAGAGATGGGGCAGATTCGCCACTGGACGGGCACCGAATGGGTGACCGCTGCACTGTCGGTGACGAAGTACCCCGTCGTCTCCCCGTTCTTCGATGTCTGGGCCATGTCGTCGAGCGACTTTTGGGTCGTTGGCGACAACGTCGCTCTCCATCACGACCCTTCGAAGCAGAAGTGAGCGAGCGATGAAAGTACGGGTCCAGACCATCCTGTTCGGCATCGTGACTTCGTCGACGGCAGCGATCCCGATGGTGCTCGGTATGGCTGCGTGCGCAGGCGACGACGAGCGTCCGACGACCTATGCCGAAGATGCGACGTCGGAGGGGACCGATGTCGTCTCCGACGCCGGACCGGCGCCCGAAGCGAGCTCGGATGCGAAGCCTGCCGTCGATGCGCGCGCGCCCTTCGACGGTGCCGCGGAGCCGGTGACGTGCACCGCGGGGACCGCGAGTCCGTGCGCGGTCGAGCTGGTCGCCGGCGATCATCACTTCTGCGCGCGGCTGAGCGATGCCACCGTGCGCTGCTGGGGAGCGGACATGTTCGGGCAGCTTGGTCGTGGCGAGTCCGGTGGGCCTTCGCCCGATGCCGGCGCGATGCCCGCTGTCGTTGGACTCACCAACGTGGCTCAACTGTCCGCCGCGGGCGACGTGACGTGCGCCTTGCTCGACGACGGTTCGATCGCTTGTTGGGGAGCGAACCTCGCCGGCACGCTCGGCCTCGCCGTCGATCCGGCGGTTGCCGACTTCGATCCGCATCCCACTCCGGCGCAGGTGGAGCTGGGCGGCGCCACGGCGTCACGCGTCGACGTCGGCCACGGAAACGTGTGCGCTCTGCTGACGACCGGGGCGCTCGTCTGCTGGGGCGACACGCAGTCACGCAAGCTCGTTCGCACGGGCGTCGACGAGGGGATCATCGTCGGACCCGGCCCAGCCGAGCTCGATGCGAGCGGCTACACGCGGACCTTTGGCAGCTCGAACACCATGTTCGCCCTCGGCAAGTCCGGAGGCGTGTTCGTGTGGGGCGCAGTCGCAGGGGACCTCGGATTCCTTTCGGGCCGTCTCTCGTCGCGGAGCCCGGAGTCCGTTCCGAAGCCGATCGACGAGCTGTCGAACGTGACGAGCTTTGCCGCTTCACCCATTCTCTTCCGCCAGCGCACTGTGCCCAATCACCCGCGGCCGGTGGAGGTCCCGTACGCACACGCTTGCGCAATCGCGAACGGCGAAGTGTTCTGTTGGGGCCGCACCTTTGGTGGCGCGCTCTGCACGGGAATGCCCGACAACGAAGCCCTGGCGAAGCGTGCGCCCATCGATTCGATCGAGTGGCCTCAGCAGATTGCCGTCGGCGACGACACCACCTGCGTGCGCATGAGCGATGGCCAAGTCCAGTGTTGTGGCGACAACGTCAATGGTTCGCTCGGCACCCCGAACGTCGGCGCATCGTCGGCGTTCTTCGCTCCGGCGACCGAGGTTCACGAGCACGTCGTCCACCTTGCCGCGAGCCAGAGCAGCTATTGCGCGCTGGTGCAGGGGGGCACCGTGGAGTGCTGGGGGAGCAACGCCTGGGGCGAGCTCGGAAGCGGGCCGGACTACGTCGCTCACGCGACTCCCACGAAGATCACGTTCTGAGAGGCTCGACATGCATTCCCGTCTCGGCTTGGCAAACACGTTCGTGATTCTTGCGAGTGCTGGAATCGCCACGTCGCTCGGCGCCGCGTGCTCTACCGAACGTGATTCGTTCGGACCCGACGCGCCGGCCTCGTTCCAGGAAGCGGGCGCTCCCGACGTCGCCACGTCGCCGTGCGGATATCGCTGCTCGGCCGATCTCAAGAAGGTCATCCAGACGTGCGGAGCCGAAGGCGACAAGGTCGTCGCCGAGTGCGGACCGGAGCAAGGTTGTGGCGTCGACGGATGCGTCGATGCATGCGAGTCCGCCGCGCTCTCCAAGGGCTCGGTGGGATGCTCTTTCTGGACCTTGCCCGCCGAGGACATCGGCAACGGAGCCGGTGGTTGCTTCGCGGCGATGCTGGCCAATACATGGGATCGGCCGGTGACCCTGAAGGCCGAGATCGGCAGCGAGCCGCTCGACGTGTCAGGCTCGGTCTACACGGCGGCACTGAAAAATGGACGTCCGGTCTATACCCCTCTCAACGGCCCAATTCCGGTGGGCGAGGTGGCTCTCGTCTTTCTCTCTCAGCTCGACAATCCGTCGGACCCGACCATTCCGCTTTGCCCTTCGGGAATCAAGCCGGCGCTGTCGATCGACCCTATTCGACACGGGACGAGCAAGACGCGAGCGTTTCACCTCGAAACGGATGCGCCCATCTCCGCGTATTCGATATTTCCGTACGGCGGTGCGGAGAGCTACTACCCGACGGCGACGTTGCTCTTGCCGGTCTCTTCCTGGGACACCAACTACATCGCCGTCCAAACCGGGCGTGTCGGAATCAATACCAATCCCCTGGCTGACTGGCGCACGCTGCAGATCGTCGCGAACGAAGACGGGACGGAGGTCTCGATGCGTCCGGTCGACTCCGTGCTTCAAGGCACCGATGTGGCGCCCGCCGGCGGCGGAGTTCCTCAAACGTGGACGCTCTCGCGCGGACAAGTCCTGCAGATCTCACAGCTCGCCATGCTCAGCGGGAGTCCGATTTCGTCGAACAAGCCCGTGGGCGTCTTTGGTGGATCGACGTGTATCGAATTTCCGAACGACTATGGCTGGTGTGATCTCACCCAACAGCAGATCCCGGCGCTCTCCCAGTGGGGGACGGAATATGCGCTCGTGCCCTACGAGCCGCGCGTCCAATCGCTGACGTCCGCTCCGCGAGAGAACGTTCCGTGGCTCTTCGTCGGAGCCGCCGACGGCACCGTGTTGACCTACGATCCGGCACGTCCGCCGGGCGCGCCCGACTCGCTGTCGGCCGGCCAGGTCGTCGTGTTCATGACCGACGAGCGCGCGGTGGTGAAGAGCCAGGACTCGAAGCACCCGTTCTACGCCGGCGTCCAGATGACAGGCGCGAACTTTGGCGGAGGAAGTCCTACGCCCGGCATCGTTCCCGGCGATCCCGACTTCGTGAATGTCGTGCCGTCGGACCAATTCCTCTCGCGGTACGTCTTCTTTGCGGATTACACGTTTCCGAACACCACCCTCGTGGTCGTGCGCCGCAAGACGGCCGACGGGTTCCGTCCGGTCACGCTCGACTGCGCAGGCGAGCTCACGAACTTCAATCCGCTCGGCGCGAAAGGGGAATACGAATATGCCTTCGTCGGCCTCACGAAAGGGGCTGTCGAGCAGTCCTTCCCGGCCGGCAAATGCGGCTATGGCCGTCACGAAGCTTCGAGCGACGGCCCCTTCTCGCTCACCGTCTGGGGCATCGGCAAAGACGCCAGCTACGGGTACGCAGGTGGAGCGGGCAGCCGTCCAGTGAACGACGTCTCCCCGATTCCAGTGCGCTAGCCGCAATGCCGTTCGGATAAGCAGACATCGGTCTGACACCGATGAATCCGGCCTGAGATTTTTCACAGAAGGGCGGAAGGGCGGAAGTTTTTTTGGCGGAGAGCCGACCAATCGCGCGGCACCGCGTCGGCATTGGCGCAATTCAATTCCCCAGCAAGCGAAGTTTGGCGCGTTACGCGAGGCGATAATAAATGCTTCCGTCCTTCCGACCTTCCTGTGAAAATTGTCTGCCTATCCGAACGGCATTGGCGTTAGGCGATGAAAAGACGACGGCGCCGATGGTTCGAGACCACCGGCGCCGCTCGCTTTCGTGGGTTTTGAGACGGCCGACTACTCGGCGGCGACCGCGTCGGGCTCGGCGTACGGTGCCGGCGCTTCGGACTGCGCCGGTACGCGGCGGCGGTCCTTGGCGATGAGCACGTAGACGGAGGGGATGACGAACAGCGTGAAGAGCGTACCGATTGCCATGCCTCCGACGAGGACGATGCCGATCGAGTTACGCGCGACGGCGCCCGGACCGCTGACGAGGGTAAGCGGGAAGTGGCCGGCCACCGTTGCCACCGTCGTCATCATGATCGGACGGAGACGCGTGCTGGCGGCTGCGCGGACGGCCTCGAGCTTCGTCATGCCTTGCTCCTGCGCGGCATTGGCGAACTCGACGATGAGGATGCCGTTCTTGGCCACGAGGCCGACGAGCGTCACCAGACCGACCTGAGAGTAGATGTTGAGCGTGGTCGTCCACCCCTTCGTGAGCCCGAAGTCCATGCCCGGCGGACCGGCGAACTTCAAGAAGGTGAAGATGAGCGCGCCGAACATCGCGAGCGGCACGGAGCCGGCGAGGATGACGAACGGATCGCGGAACGAGTTGAACTGCGCCGCGAGCACCAGGAAGATGAGGAGAACCGCGAGGCCCATCGCCGGGAGGAACTTGCCGCCCTCCTGACGAAGCTGACGCGACTCGCCCGTGTAGTCGACGCGGTACCCCGGCGGGAGCTTGTCCGCCGCGGCCTTCTCGATGACCTTGAGCGCGCCGTCGAGCCCCTGGGTGGCGACGCCGGACATCTTGACGGCGTTGAGCTGCTGGAAGCGGTTCAACGTGCGCGGCTCGACACTGTCCTTCAGCGTGGCGATCGCGCTGAGGGGCATGAGCTGGCCGTTCGCGCTCGTGACGTGGATCTGCGAGAGCTGATCCGGCGTGAGGCGCGAAGCGCGTTCGATCTGCGGGATGACCTTGTAGCTGCGTCCCTCGATGTTGAAGCGGTTGACGAAGTTACCGCCGAGGGCCGCCGAGAGATCGGCGCCGACCTGCTGCATCGTCAGACCCATCGAGGCGACCTTGTCTCGGTCGAGCACGATGTCCGTCTTCGCCTGGTCGATGCGGACGTCGATGATGGGCGGGAAGGCGAACTGGCCGCTCTTCATCGCCTCTTCGACGAGCATGTCGGTGAAGCGGAGGATCTCCTCGTGGCTCGCCGTCGAGGCGATCACGATCTCGAGGGGGAAGAAGCCCGGGCTCGGAAGAGCAGGGGGCAAGAAGACCGGTGCGCGGACACCGGTGATGCCCATGGTCTTCATGCTGAGCTCTTCCTGGATCTGGAAGATGTCTCGCTTCCGGTCCTTCCACGGCTTGACGTTGATGCCGCCGAAGCCGTTGTTCGCGAAGGTGATCTGGAACGAGTGGTCGAACTCCGGGATGGACTGGAACTGCTCACCGACCTGCGCCGAGTAAGCCGTGACCTGCTCGAGGCTGGCGTTGGCGGGCACATCGAGCGCGCCGAAGACGCCGCCCTGGTCTTCGTTCGGGGCGAGCTCGCCCGGCGAGAAGAGGTAGAGCGGCACGACGACGATCGAGAGCGCGATCCAGACCGTGTAGACCTTCGGACGGTTGCGGAGCGTGGCCGCGAGCGCACGATCGTACGCGCTGCGGATGGCCTCGAACGTCTGATCGATCTTCGTGGCCATCCACCCGCCATGATGGCTGGTGAGCATACGCGACGCCATCATCGGCGACAGCGTGAGCGCGACGACACCGGAGATGAAGACAGCGCCGGCGAGCGTGAAGGCGAACTCGCGGAAGAGCGCGCCGGTGAGACCGCCCTGGAAGCCGACCGGTGCGTAGACCGCGGCCAAGGTGATGGTCATCGAGATGAGGGGCGTGACGAGCTCGCGCGCGCCTGCGATCGACGCTTCGAACGGCGTCTTGCCCTCGCGGATGTTGCGCTCGACGTTCTCGACCACGACGATGGCGTCGTCGACGACGAGACCGACGGCGAGGACGATGGCGAGGAGCGTCAGCAGGTTGACCGTGAAGCCGAGCACCTGCATGAGGAACACCGCGCCGATGAGCGACACGGGGATTGCCACGAGCGGCACGAGCACGGTGCGGAACGAGCCGAGGAACAAGAAGATGACGACGACGACGATGAGCACCGTCTCGATGAGCGTGTGCGCAACTTCGTGGATCGCGTTGTCGATGTACTCGGTCGAGTCGAAGGCGACGGCCACCTGCATGCCGGTGGGCATCTCGCTCTGGATCTGCTTGACCTCCTGGTTCACGCGACCGATGACGTCGAGCGAGTTCGCGTTCGGCAGAACCCAGATGCCCATGAAGACGGCGCGCTGGCCGTTCATGCGCACGTCTTGATCGTACGTCTCGGAGCCGAGCACGACGTCGGCCACGTCGGAGAGGCGGACGAGCGAGTCGCCCTGGCGCTTGACGACGAGCTGCTTGAACTCACCGACCGAGCGAAGGTCGGTGGCCGCGCTCAGGTTGACCTGGACGAGGGCGCCCTTCGTCTGGCCGACGGCCGAGAGGTAGTTGTTCGCGGCAAGAGCCTGGCGGACCTGCGCGGGCGTGACACCGAGAGCGGCCATGCGCTCCGGCTTGAGCCACGCGCGAATCGCGAAGGCGCTGCCTCCGAGGATGTCGGCGCGTTGCACGCCCTCGATCGCGGTGAGTCGCGGCTGGATGACGCGAATCAGGTAGTCGGTGACCTGGTTGTCCTCCAGGATCGTCGACCCGAACGAGAGGTACATCGCCGCGATCTGCGCGTCGGAGGGCTCGATGTTGATCGAGGGCACCTCCGCTTCGGGCGGTAGATCGGCGCGCACTTGATTCACGCGCGCGCTGATGTCGGCGAGTGCGTTGGCGGCGTTGAAGTTGAGCTTCAGACGAACGTTGATCGTCGAGAGGCCCTGAACGCTCTGCGATTCGATGTAGTCGATGCCGTCGGCCGCGGCGATGGCGCGCTCGACGGGCGTTGTGATGAAGCCGCGGACGAGATCCGCGCTCGCACCGACGTACGCCGTGCGAACGGTGACCGTTGCGCTTTCGAGCTTGGGGTACTGGCGGACGTTCAGCGAACGCACCGCCTGGATGCCCGCGACGATGATGATCAGGTTGACGACGATCGCGAGGACCGGTCGTTTGATGAAGACGTCTGTGAACTTCATCTGTGTCTCAGCGATTCTCCGGCTTCGGGTCGAGTTTCGGTGCCGGCTGTTTCGAGTTGTCGACGAACACGGTGGCGTTGTTGCGCAGCTTGAACGCACCCGCGGTGACCACCTCCTGGCTCGCCTTCATTCCGTCGAGGACGGAGACGAAGTCGCCACGCGAGGCGCCCACACGAACGAACTGCTGTCGCGCGACCCGGACAGGCTTGCCGTCGGGCGTGTTGGCCGCGCCCGGCGTCTCCGCCTTGCGATCCTCGACGATGAAGACCGAGTCCCCGTAAGGAGCGTGGACGATGGCGGTGGCCGGAACGGTGACCGACTTGCGCTTGTCCGGCATGACCACCGCGACCTGCACGAACATGCCGGGGCGGAGGCCTTCCGTCTTGTTGGCGACGTCCGCACGCACCTTGATCGTGCGCGTGGACGGATCGACGGTCGGATCGACGGCGGCGATGCTGCCGTCGAGGGGCGGCGTGGTGGAACCTTCCACCGTGATGCGCACCGCCTGACCGACGGTGACGTCCGCGAGGCGCTGCTGCGGGAGCGAGAAGTCGACGTGCACGGCGTCGATCGTCTCGAGCACGGTCACCGGGGTGCCGGGCTGGAGGTACTGACCGAGGTTCACGTTGCGGATGCCGAGCTTCCCAGCGAAGGGGGCGCGGATCGTCTTCTTGGCGATCTGTGCCTGGAGCCCTTCGACGTCCGTGGTCGCGGTCTGGAGGGCCGCTTCGTCGGCGTCGAGCTGGGCGGGCGAGATGGCGCCCTTCGCGGCGAGAGCGCGCGTGCGCGTGAGGGTGGTGGTGGCGAGCTCTTTGCGCGTGAGCGCCGAGGCGAGCTGCGCGCGTTCCACCTTGGAGTCGATCTCGACGAGCACCTGGCCCTGCTTGACCGAGTTGCCCGACTCGAACGACACGCGCGTGACGACGCCGGCGGCGTCGGCTGCGAGCGCGACACCCTTGGCGGTGGCGACGCTGCCCACGGCCGTGAGCGTTCCTTCCCACGACTGCTCTTCGGAAAGCGCCGTTCCGACCGCCTCGGGAGGCGGGCCGTCTTTTTCGGCTTGCTTGCCGTAGTTAATGAGTTTGCCGATCTGAGCGCTCTTGACGGCAGCCAGCGCTCCGATGGTGACCAAGATTCCGAGGATGGTGAGAAACCAGCGCACGACGAGTCGTTCTCCAAGTGGATCGAGGGAGCTCGAGCCGCCGCTACGATGCCAGAGAACTCGCGTAGGTCGCGCCCGTTAGAGCGAGTTCGAGCGCATTTAACGTGCATGAGCTCGCTTGCGAAAAGTCGATATTTGGTGACCGCGTTGCGCTCCGATGCGCGCGTGCGTCGCCGTCCTCGGCCAGAGCGATTCGAGCGCGAAAAAAACGTGATGGTCGCGCTGCGCTCCGACGCGCCTTTTTTGTCGGAGGATCGTCACGTGGGCGCTCGTAAAGGCCACTCGTCAGTTGCCATTACGCAAAGGCGTTCGTTCGTTGCCATTTGTGTAATGGCTATTGGTTGTTGCCTTTGTGTCAATGGCTTTCGCTCGTTGCCTTTGGCGTGCGCTCGTGCTCGGCGCGATCACGCTCGTGGCGCTGGAGGAGCGGGGGCGCGCGGCACGCTTCAATGCAGGCGGATTCCCATCTGGACGCTGACGATCTCACCGTCCTGGAACGGTTCGTCATGCCAGACGAGCGTGGGGCCTTGGATGAGGAAGTCCACGATGCCGCCGGTGAACGCCAGACCGAGGCGACTGCCGGCTTGGAAGAAGAAGTTTCCGCTCACCTCGCGCGAGGGGTCGTTCGAGCTGCCGGCGACGCGCGGGCCCGTTTCGATGCGAATCGGGACGAGCGAGAGGCCGAGCGGAGGCAGGAAATACCAGCGGCCTTCGGCGGAGAGTGCGACGACGAGGTAGCGATCCTCGAGCGTCGTGCGGCGAATGCCGAGGCCGGCGGACCCGCCGTACGAGGTCGGGAGCGCACGATGCCAGGGATCGCGGTCCCAGGCGAACGAGACGCCGAGGCTGCCCATGCCGAGCACTTGTTCGCGGGACTCCTCCGACGAGTGTGCGGTCGCCGTCGGAATCGGCGTCGCACTGCCCACGGCGTAGAGGGAGGCTCGACGACCCTTCAAGCGACCATACCAGAGCGGCTCGGGGGCCCAGGTGTCGTCGTGGCGTTCGGCGCGATCACGCGACGTCTTGATCAAGGCGCCGCCCCCCACTTCGCCGAAATGCGGAACGAGGCCGATGGCGGCGCCGATCGACCAGTCGATCCGCACGCGCCCCCAGTCGACTTCGGCCGGTCCGAAGAGCGAAAACCACGTGCCCTTCGTCGGGACCAGGTCGACTCGGAAAAACTGGGTGACGAGCTCGGGGCCGTCGCCGTTGACGAACGGCACGCGCACGGCCGCCGGGGTGATGCCCACCGACGCGCGGGCCCCGACGGGAAGCGCCATGATCAGCCCGACCTCGGCGATGGCTTGATTCACGCCCGCCGCACGTCGATACCCCGCACCGGCGCCGAAGCCGTAGACGAACGGATTGAGGTCTTGTGACCAACGAAGCCAGAGCGCGTTCGCCGTCAGGGAGACACGCGCCCGCCCCGGGTCGTAGCGCGTTCCCAGCCCGAGAAAGGCATCGTTCGACACCGCGCGCTCCGGCGGTTGCCTCACCGTGCACTCCTCGCCATGGCACGCATGCACCGGCGAGAACCACTGGTTCTTGTAGGCCACCCATGCCGGCGAGCGCTCCGGGGCCGCCGTCGTCTCGTCCGGCGAAGCCAATCGCGCCATGCGTAGATCGTGAGCGACGACGAGCAAGTCGACGAGGGCCTGACGTGCGAGCTCGCCCTCTTGCGAAAGGCACGCGTACGGCACCGCGTAGGGAACACCGGTGAGGTCCTTGCACGGCCGGCCGCCGACTTCGGCGAAGTTGCGAACGTAGGCGCGGTCGCGCGGCTCGTCGGCGTCGTGCCGAGTAGGCGACAGCGAGTAGTACGCGCCGAGCCGATTGCCGGCGAGCTTCGCGGCGGGCTCCCATACGCGAAGGAATTCGATGGCGTGAGTTTCGGGCTGCCGTTCGGCGTGAGCGAGAGAGAACGAATCGCCGACGGCGTGCATCAGCTCGTAAAGCCCATAGCCGCTCTCGCGCGTTCCTCGGCCGCCGACGAGAACGATCTGACGTAGCAGGTCGTCGAGCAGACTCCGGCAGCGAACGATGGCAGTCGTCGCGAGCGCCCGAGGCACGTGCCCTCCCGCCATCGGTGGCGAGTGCTCGTCGTCGAGCGTGCCCATGAAGTGAAAGCATTGCCCCGCGTCGCTGAACTGCCTTCGGAAGTTGGCGTCGGGTCTGTGCGTCAGCGGCTCGGGCCAGTCGAGGAGGGGATTTTCGGCCGGCGCACGACGGCACTCCTCGGACGTCTTTACCGCCTCGCCGAAGCACACCGGCGGGACGAGCGCGCCGTCGTTGACGAGATCGCGAATCACTTCCGGCCGCGCGGGTTGGCCGTCGAGTCCTTCGATGAGCGTTCGATAGACGAGCGCCTCGATGACGTCGTGACCTTTGCTGTCGAAGGCGCGCGCCTCGGTGGGAAGAGAGGCGACGAGTGCGGTCGTCAGGATCGCGACGCACGTCGGCCCGGCCCGCCCCATCCGTATGGGGTAATTCGCGTCCCCGGAGTCGTCGAGTCGTCGACTCCGGGTTTCGCGTTCCCTGGGACCGTGCTCCTCAGCGAGCCGGCCTACTGCGGCGACCACTTGCGTGGACCGAGCAAGTCTGTTGCGGACTCCGTTTGACTATTCAATCAGCGCAACAGTGTTGCGCTGTAACGTCGCGCGGCGATGGGGCGGAACCGCGCATTCGAGCTCGGAGGTGCGTTCGGATCAGACCGGATCGTGGCAGACGGCTTCGATGTTGTGGCCGTCGGGATCGAGGACGAACGCGCCGTAGTAGTTCTGGTGGTAGTGCGGGCGCGGGCCGGGCGGGCCGTTGTCCTTGCCGCCGGCGGCGAGGGCGGCCGCGTAGAATTCGTCGACCTGCTTTCGCGACTCCGCGCGGAAGGCGGTGTGCACCTTCGGCTCTTCGGGCGTGCCTTCGGCGACCCAGAAATCGGGCTTCGGCGCCACGCCGTAGCCGAGCACCACGAGACCACCCGTGTACTCCGTCGGAATCTCCATCAGCACCGCGTAGCCGAGGGGCGCGAGCGCCTTCTCGTAGAACGCACGACTCTTCGCGGGATCTTTCGTGTGAATGCCAGTGTGGTCGATCATGGCGTCACGCTACCACGACGCTCGTCGCCTTCGGTTTCACGGATCACGAAACAGCATCGGCACGACGAAGAGGCGCGGGCGTGTCTCCTGCGAGGGCGGAAACGCGACGTTCTGCATACGCTCCGAAGCGGAGGGCACCCATCGGGCGCTTCGCGCGAACGTCGTCGACGTAGCGCATCATCGTGACCTCGCGCTGGCGCGATGTCGGCGAGTACGCGTAACGCAAATTCGTCGTCGTGTTCGACACCGCCGAGCACGTTGGTCTGGCCCCACGCGAGCCTGCGGCGTTTCCCGGCGAGCCTGGAGATGGGGCGGTTTGCCCACACCTGGCGCGAATGGGGCGCTTCCCGCATCGCTCCGTTCGGTGACTTGCCTTTGCATGGCGACCCTCGCATGCTCCCTGCATGCTTGCGCTTCTTCGGGCTCGGCGTCCTTTTCTCGGTCTGATCGTCGCGGCTGCATGTGGCAGCACGTTCGCCCTCGGGGGCGCCGCCTGCACTGGCGACGACCCGAAGCTCGCGTTCGGGCAGGACGGTGGTTCGGGGAGTGACGCTCAGACGAACGAAGACGACGGTTCGACCGCGGCCCCCTCGCTGAAGCTCGAGGCCGACCCGCTCACCATCACCGTCGGGACCAGCGACACGCTGCGCATCCGCGTGGTCGAGCGAACGAACGTCGGCAAGCTCACGTTCCAGATCGGCGGCAAGCCGGAGGGAATGACGGTGCCGAGTGTCGTCACCCTGGAAGCCGATGCGTCGGCGCTCGACATCCCGATCCGCGTGGACGAATCGATGACCCACGGCGACTTCACGCTCGTCGCGAAGGCCGACGGTCCGTCGTTCGAAGTGAACGCGCCGGTCATCGTCCGCGGAAAGCCCGGAACTCTCGACACGGGGCTGGGCAACGTCGGCGAAGGAAACCCCGGGATCGAGTGGTCTTCCGACATGAAGATTGCGCCGTTACCCGACGGGCGACTCATCGTGGGCAAAACGGTGGGGGGGCAGGTCAATCTGTATCCTCTCGATATCAAGGGAACCCTCGGAAAGCCCGTCAAGATGACAGCGCCTGGCAGTCTGGTCGGCATCGCGGCTGCATCGTCAGACTCGGCGTTCGTCGTTGCCGTTCGTGATGGGTCGAACCTTTCCCTCGTGCCCTACGACGCTGCTCTGACCGAGGGGGCTCCGCAGACGATCTCCAGTGTCACGGCGGCACCCATGCTCTTGGCAAGCTCGGCGGGCGCGCTGTTCTTGCAGATTCAGTCAGGCACTCCGAATGCCGGCTTGCGCATCCAGCGGTACACCGCGACGGGAACGAAAGACGCCACGTTCACCGAGGGCTTCCAGGCAAGTGATGGCAGCACGTCGCCACAACTTCGTAGTGCCGCCTCGACCCTCACGGGCGCCGCATGGGCCTCGATGCAGGTGGGGATGAGTCAATCGGCGATCGTGTACAACGCCGCTACCACCTTCAAGGGAACCAATTTGGTTCCGACGGAGAATTGCGATTACCCCGCACCGCTCGGTGAGGACGCCGTGTTCTATTGCCTCAACGACGCGCCGACCCACGGGCTCCGGCGCTATGGCACCGACGGCAAGGCCGTCAGCACGTTCGGTACCGGCGGACTCGTGAACTTCAATACCGGGACTGCCGTCTTCGACTACACGCTTTCGAATGGCAAGGACCGCCTCTATTTCGTTTATCGCCTGAAGGCGGCGACCGGGCTCGATGCGATAACGGCCTTCGTCGGTGCGCTGGACGAGAACGGGGCACCGCGCACGGTCTTCGGCACGAGTGGCGTGACGAAGGTCGTGGGCAGCGAGGAGACTCCGAAGCTCTTCGTCGACGCCCGCGGGCGATTGGTCGCGTGGGAGTCGTTCCACGACGACTCGTCGACGAAGCTCCGACTCCGACGCTACTGGGACTGATTCAGCGCTTCGGGGCGGCGCCGAAGGCTTTCATGGCGGCGGCAGGCCGGCCGTCTCTCGCGTTCGTCTCCGCGCTTTCGTCGAGGGCCGTACGGAGCTCGTCGGAGACGGGCCAAGCCGTGGGCGGGGGGAGCGGGCGCGCGTCCGCGATCCACGAGACCCATTCCGCCGGCGTGCCGTCGGGATGCCATTCGTATTCGGCGGCGAGGTAGCGTTCGGCCGAGGGCGAAATCGACGCGAGCAGCGTGCCTTGCGCGTCGACGCGTGCGATCGCCCGAGCTTCGCCGCGGGCCGCTTCGGTACGGGCCGCGTTCTTGACGATCTGGAGTTGGGGAGCGGGCCATTCTTCGGGCAAGAGGCCCTTCACGCGCACGAGCGCGAGGTAGCGCTTCGGTCCCGTCGTGGCGAAGCGCACGATGTCGATCGAAGGCTGGGCGGGCCAGGCGGGGCCGTCGATGACGTCGAGGTCGATGGCGCACGTCGGCGGCGCGAACATGCGCCTTCCGTCACGCAAGGCGAACTTCATTTTCCGCGTGCCCTTGGTCACCGCGCCGATGACGACGAGATCGACCGGGCTCTCGAATGCTTCGATGCCCACGTCGAAACGGTCGAGCGGAGCCCCCGACGCGTCGACGCGAACGAGCTGCGTGTCGGTGTCGAAGCGCTTGCCGTTCGCGTCGAGCAGCCAGAAGCCGAAGCCGCCGCGTTCGTGATGCGTCAGATGAATCGCGACGAGCTCGCCCCTGTCGCCCGGGGCGACCGTCGAGTAGCCATGAAAGTGCCAGGCCTTGTGAATGCGAATTGCGCTGCACTGCCCGGTGTTCGTCAGGGGACCGAACGTCGGTGAGGCCTCGGCCCCCGGTGGCGAGCTACTGGCATCCGGCGCGGTGCGGTCCCTCGTCGGAGAGCGTGATTCGGCGGTCGACGTCGCTGGTGCCGGCTCCGCCGGGGGAGGCGGCGTCTTCTCGCTCTTCGCGCATGCGGAGGCCAGCGCGAAAATGGCCACGGCGGCCATCGTCGAAGGCAGGCGCGCGGCGTCGACGAACATGCCCGGCATCCTACCGAACGCTCGTCGCTCGACGATGCCAAAACTTCGGCTTACTTCGCGCGTGCCGCCGCTTCGAGCTTCGCGATGTCGAGCTTGACCATCTTGAGGAACGCATCGCTCACGCGCTTCGAGCGCGCCGGATCGTCATCGCGCATCCACGTGTCGAGCATGGCTGGAACGATCTGCCAACGAAGCCCGTAGCGGTCGATGAGCCAGCCGCACGCCTGAGGCTTGCCACCTCCTTCGATGAGTGCGTTCCAGTAGCGATCGAGCTCCGCCTGATCGTCGCACGTCACGACGATGGAGATCGCATCGTTGAACTCGTCATGAGGCCCCGCCGTGATGGCCTGGAAGCGCTGACCGAAGAGCGTGAAGTCGACGACCTTCACCGAGCCCGGCGGTCCGCTCGGCGATTCGCTGAGCAGCGCCGTGACACGATCGACCCGGGAATTCGGGAAAATCGAGGCATAGAAACGCGCCGCGCCCTCGGCGTCCTTCGCGTACCAGAGGTGCGTGTAGATCTTGGACTGAGCTTGCGCCATGGATGGGCTCCTTTCGGTTGGGGCCTCGCAAGAGGGAGGCCCTCACCGGCACGACAGCCGAAGCCGAGCGCGGTCGACAAAGCGGACGACGATTTTTCTGCGGCTCGTCCTCGTCCGATCGTGACGATATGTCGCGCTCCGCTTGCCGCCGCTCACGGCCCGCCGATGCTGTTCCCGCTGCGCGATCAGGTTCGCTTGCGCGTCGTCTTGGCAGTCGCCTTCTTCTTCGGCGCTGCCATCTTCGCCTTGGCGGTCGCCTTCGTAGCGTCGCGAACCGTCGCTGACGGTCGAGGGTCAGCCGACCTTCGCGTTGGGCGATTTGGGCGCTTTGGACGCCTTGGACGCTTTGGGCGGCGGAACGTCCGAGCGCTCGTCGGCCTGCGAGTCGAGCGGCTCGAGCGGTTCGAGATCGTTTTCCCATACCCACGCGACGGTCTCCCCCCGCGTCACCTCGTAGTAGGGCTGGGTGTCGAAGACGCAGTAGATGGGCTCCGAGCGAATGGTCACGACGTCGCCGTCCTTCTTGTGTCGCAGCTCGTCGTCGATGGCGAAGGGCATCCTGGAAAGCTAAGCAGTTGACCTCTCGGAGCAACGCGTCATCGGCGGGCCTCCTTCGGTGCGCGAAATCGTCCGCGGCGCGTCCGGTTCTCGGAAAGCCGTTCGTCCTTGGGCATATCCTCCAACCCAGGAGCCTTCGAGATGCCCAAGTTCATGTACATTTTCCGCGGCGGTGGCTACGCGACCCCCGGCCAGGTCTCGCCCACCGAAATTCAGGCTCACCTCGCCAAATGGAATGCGTGGACGAACGGCCTGCTCGCCGCCGGCAAGCTGGCCGCTGCGCAGCCCCTCGAGCATCCGCCCAGCGGCAAGACGCTGCGCGGTCGCGATCGCGTCGTGACCGATGGCCCCTATGCCGAGTCGAAAGATCTCGTGAGCGGCACGCTCGTCGTCGAGGCTGCTTCGCTCGACGATGCCGCGGCCCTGGCCCGCGATTGTCCCATCTTCGAGTTCGACGGCTCGGTGGAAATTCGTCCCGTGCTCCTCCTGCCGGGAAAGTGATGCATGAGTGACGCGAGCGCCGCGGCGCTGGTCGAAGATCTCTTTCGTCGAGAGTCTGGCCACCTCGTCGCGGCGCTCGCGCGCCTCCTCGGCCCTTCCAATCTGGCGCTCGCCGAGGACGTGGTCCACGACGCGCTCGTCACTGCCATGCACGCGTGGCGCTTCGGCGCGCCGGAGAATCCCAAAGCGTGGATCCTCCAGGTCGCGAGAAACCGAGCGATCGACATACTCCGGCGGGAGCGCCGCCGAGAGCGCCTGATGCTCGAGGCCGAATGCGAAGGGGCTCTGGCGGGCGCCGTCGACCTGGCGCTTTCACCCGAAGCGGACGCCGAGAACCAACTCGCGATGATGTTCGCGATATGCGACGACGCGCTCTCCTCGGAGACGCACGTGACGCTGATTCTCCGGCTCTTGTGCGGGCTCTCCTCGACCGAGATTGCCCGCGCGTTTCTCGTCGACGTCCAGACGATCGACAGGCGCTTGCACCGCGGTCGCGCACGCTTGCAGGAGCTGGGCCACTTGCAGGACCCACGCGCCGTGGACGACGTTCGTGCGCGGCAGCCCTCGGTCGAGCAAGCACTCTATCTCCTGTTCAACGAGGGCTATCACGGCAGCGATGCCGACAATCCGCTTCATCCTGCGATGTGTGCGGACGCCCTTCGACTCTCCGAGCTCTTGCTCGGGGCCAGCGCCGTCGAGCCGAGCACCGTTCATGCCCTCGCGGCGCTCTTCTGTTTCAACGCCGCTCGTCTTACGGCGCGTTTGTGCGAAGACGCCGTGATCGTTCCCCTCGCCGAGCAGGACCGCTCGCTCTGGGACGCCTCTCTCTTTGGCCGGGGCCTGCAGCATCTCGCGGCGAGCGCAACGGGCGACCGGCTGACTCGGTGGCACCTCGAAGCGGGCATCGCGTTCGAGCACACGAGCGCTCCATCCGTAGCGGAGACGAACTGGGCGAGGATCGTCGAATACTACGACGCGCTCGCGGCGCTCTCGCCCGGGCCGATCGTCGCCCTCAACCGTGGCCTCGCCCTCGCGGAGCTTCACGGGCTCGACGTCGGCCGTGAAGCGCTTGCGGCGCTCGCCGGCGAACCGAAGCTCGCCGAGTACTCGTTTTTCTGGGCGGCGCGTGCGGACGTCGAGCGTCGTGCGGGGCGGACCGTCGAGGCGCACGAACTTTATCGCCGCGCGATCGCGCTCGCGAAGAGCCGTGCGGAACGTCTCTCGTACGAGAAGCGACTGCGCTGATCGAACCTCGTGTCACGAGGAGCCTCTGCTTGCTATCCTGGCGAGCTCGTGAGGTCGAGGGGGAAGGAATGAGAGAAAGCGTCAGGAAGAACTTCGTTGCATTCACGAAGCCCCTCGAAGGTGTCCTTCCGTTTCTCTATCTCGACGCGAAATGCCTCGTGACGATCGCCATCGGCAATCTCGTCGATCCCATCGAGTACGCGCTCGAACTGCCGCTCGAGCATCCCGACGGCCGCCGTGCGACACGCGACGAGATCGCCGTCGCCTGGGTCAAGGTGAAGGCGCGCAAGGACCTCGCCTGGAAAGGCGGCATGGCGTACGCGAGCGTGACGTCGCTGCGGCTCTCGCCCACCAACGTCGAGCGCGTCGTCTTCGGCAAGTTGGACGAGCTCGATCGTCGCCTGAGTGCGCGGTTCCCCGCCTACGTCAACTGGTCCGCAGACGCGCAGCTCGGAGTGCTCTCGCTCGCGTGGGCGTGTGGGCCCGCGTTCCACTTTCCACGGTTCGAAGCCGCGTGTCGGGCGCTCGACTTCGACACTGCCGCTGCCGAGGGCAAGATCGCGAACGAGCACGGCACGATTCGTACGCGCAACGCCGCCAACCGCACGCTCTTCCGCAACGCCGCGCACGTTCGACGCGCGAGGCTGGACCCCGCGGTGCTGTACTATCCCGTCGATCTGCAACGGGAGCGCGCCGACGAAGTGACCACCGAAGCAGGAGGGCCTGCCTCGAGTGGTCCCGTCGCATGACCGTCGCATGACGCGTCGCGTGATGCGCCCGACTCGGCGCAAGACGGACGACGAGCGACGCGCGTTCGTTCTCGAGCATACGAAGCTCGCGCCGGTTCCGCTCGTGCCCGAGGTTCGCCTCTACTGGGCGGAGTCGGTCACGCCCGTGTGGTTCGAGGTTTCTCGCTGGCTCGACGACGACGATGCCGCCGTGCCGTTCTGGTGCGTACCTTGGGCCGGCGGGCAGGCCCTCGCACGTTGGGTGCTCGATCATCCCGAGGTCGTCCGCGGAGCTCGCGTGCTCGACTTCGCGTGCGGCTCCGGACTCGTGGGACTCGCAGCAACGCTCGCCGGCGGGCACGTGCATGCGGTCGACGTCGATCCTTTGGCGCGCGTGGCGACCGAGCTCAACGCGCAAGCCAACGGGCTTTCGCTCGCCGTGACCACACGCGATCTCGTAGGGGAACCGCTTGCCGGCGTCGACGTGCTCCTCGCGGGAGACGTGTGGTACGAGCCCAAGCCCTCGGCGCGCTTCCGTCGTTGGTTTCGGAAGCTCGCGTCGGCGAACAAGACCGTGGTGACCGCGGATTCGGGGCGGCCTCATGCGCCGCGCCTCGCGCGCGAGCTCGCACGTTACGAGGTGCCGACGCCGTTCGACCTCGAGGCCATGACCGTGCGTACGGCGCGCGTTCTGGCCATGTGACGAGCCCTACGCGTCGGTCCGTCGCGCTCGCGCGCTCAGGCGACCGCGGAGAGTCCGAACATGAGAGGCACGCGGGCCACCCCCGCCGGGAAGACCCATCGACGATTCTCGCCTTCGACGAGCGCGTCGCTGACCTTGCAGCCGTTCGCGTGCGGATATTCCTCGAGCCGTTCGAGTCGAAAGCCTGCGGTTGCCAGCGCCGTCACGACGCGCGCGAGCGTGTGCTGGTAGGACGTCGCGGGAACGTCGTTCTTCGTGGTGGACCCGACCGTGACGGCCCCGAGCGCCTTTCCCGATGTACCGACGTAATCACCGACCGGCTCGAAGAACGGCTCCGTCGCGAAGTAGTCGTCGCCGCTCAGGCGCCCGCCGTCGCGAATGCTCCAGACGAGAGGATGAAACTCGACGTAGACGAAGCGCCCCCCGGGCACCAAGATGCGCCGAAGGCCGGTCGCCCACGCGTCGAGATCGGGCAGCCAACCGACAGCGCCGTAGCTCGAGAACGCCAGGTCGAAGCGGTCGGAGGTCTCGTGCATCCACGAAACGACCTCGGCTTCAACGAAGCTCGCGCCGAGCCCGCTCTCGACCGAGAGCTTGCGCGCGAACCCGATCGCCTCGTCGGAGAAGTCGACGCCGACGACGCGTGCCCCGCGACGAGCGAGACAGAGCGAGTCCTGTCCGGCGTTGCATTGCAGATGCACGAGTGACTTGCCGTCGAGCGCCCCAAGGAGCGCTAGTTCCTCGGGAAACAGCGTGTCGCCGCCGGCACGGAGGAATGCCGCCTGATCACCCTTGTGGGCGTTGTGGTTTCGCGTGGCGACGTTCCAGCTTTGCCGCGTTCGATCCGTGTCGGCCATGACTCTCCGTCGTCTAGCTCGTTCGGCGCGACGCGAGAACGCCCATCATGTGGACGAGCTTCGATTCCGCACGCGGTCAAGCACGAGGGCAGCTCCCGCTCGAGCTGAGCGGGGCTCCAAACCCGAACGATGCGCGCTCTACGCGCCCGCGTTCGAACGCGTGTGGCCCGTGCGAGGCTGCTGCGCCGCCGCGCGGGTCATCTTCTGCATGTCGGCCTTCACCTTCTTCAGGACCAAGAAGGCGATCGTCTCGCCCAGCGAGGGCGCAAGGCGCTCGAGCAGCCAGACGGCGCGCCAGATCTTCGGCTCGATGATGATTCCCTTGTCGGCGAAGACCTGCGGGAGGATGCGTTCGACGAAGACGTCGACGTCCATCGGGCGCGACTTCCGCCACATCGCCTCTGCCATCTCGTCGGTGAAGCCGGGAATGCGATTGCGACCGAACTTGCCTCCCGTGAGGATGGGCGTGCGAATCGGTCCCGGGCAGATCACCGAGCAGCGCACGTTCGAGAACTTTCCCTCGAGCCGTAGCGCCTTCGAGAGGCCAACGACGGCGAACTTCGTGGCGGTGTAGCTGCCGATGTTCGAAGGGATGAGGCCTGCGACCGAAGCGGTGTTGACGATGTGGCCGCTTCGCTGCTCGACCATGCGCGGATAGACGGCCTGGATGCCGTTCGTGACGCCGACGAGGTTCACGTCGATGACGTCGGTCCAGTCGGTGACCTCGTACGCGAGCATCTCTCCGCCGACGGCGATGCCCGCATTGTTGAAGAGGTAATCGATGCGTCCGAAGCGGCTCACCGTGTCTTTCGCGAGTCGCTCGAACGCGGCGAAGTCGCGGACGTCGAGCGAGGCAGCCCTCGCACGCCCCGGCCCTCGCTTGCAGATATCGGCGGCGACGGCCTCTGCGAGATCGTGTTGGCGGTCGGCGACGACGACGTCGAAGCGCCGTTTGCCGAGCGCCTCGCACAATGCTCGACCAATGCCCGAAGCCCCACCCGTGACGATCGCGACGCCGCCTTCTTGCATGCCCCACCGAGTAGCACACGACGAGTGAGGGGCGCCGGGCGCGATCGCATCGATCACCCCACGTGCAAGGCCCGATCATGCACCAGAGCGCACGATCCCTCGAAAATCGAGGCCTTGGGCGCCTGGCGTAGGACGTGCTTCGCGACGTCTCGGAGGCCCCATGGTCGGTTCAAGCACCTCGAGACTCGTCGCGACGTTCGCGTGTACGGCTGTCGTCTTTGCGCTCGGCGCGTGTTCATCGGATGGCGGTGAAGCGCTCGAGGGGGCGCCCAACGCCGAAGCCTCCGGGCGCCCGTCGGGTGGGGACCCGACGCCGGACGCCGGAGCTCCGGCCCAGACGGCGCCGCCCACGACTCCGCCGCCCACGACTCCGCCCCCTGCGAGCGAGCCGAAGAAGATGCTGTGGGGCGTCAACGGTCACACGCTCCGCCAGTACTACCCGGTCTCGCAGACCGAAGCGATCTTCCGGCTGCTCCACGACAACGGCTTGAAGACGTACCGTTTCGACGTTCCGGCGACGGCCACCGACGTCCTCGACGCGATCGTCCCCCTCGCCAAGCAATACGGCATCGCGCTTCGTCCGATGCTCTACCCCACGTCGAAGATCACGGCGTACAACCTCGCCAAACGCTACGCCGCCGACATCCAGATCTGGGAAATCGGCAATGAGGTGGACCTGCAGCCCGAGCTCGTCGAGTCACGCATTCCCGAGATGGTGACGACGGCGCAGGGAATCCAGCAAGCGGCCACCGAGCTGGGATTGCCCATCAAGACCTCGATCAACTTCACGAACTGCAATTCGGACGATCTTGGCGGCCGTTGCGGGGGCGACCCCAACGGGGATCTCTGGTTCCTCGACAAGGCGTGGAACGCCGGATTCAAATTCGATTACATCACCTATCACTGGTATCCGTACTTCGGAGACAAGGGATATTGGTACAACATGTACTTCGGGCAGATGCGCGCGGCCGCGACCAAGTACAAGACGCACATCTTCTTCAACGAGGTGAACTGCGGCGACGTCTATCACGGCATCTACGACGGAGGACACCCGGGGGACGGCGCTTGCTACGACAGCATTCGTCAGCTCTTCACCGAGATTCAGACGAACTATGCGGACATCATCGACGAGGTCGACATGTACGAGCTCATCGATCAGCCGAACAACCCTGGCGTCGAAGCTCACTTCGGGCTGCGCTACGATCTGACCAACCCGAAGCCGCTGTTCGACCTCCTCGTGCAAACCGCCGCCAAGTAGAATCTCGCAGGACTCGGCGCTCGATCGTCGACGTCGACCACGTCCGGGTGGCGTCCGGCCCGAGGCGCAGGGAGCAAGCGGTGCGTACGCAGCCGCCGAACGCGGCTGAGGTTGCTTGATTATGAAGTGATCTCCGTGGCTTGGGTGGTGTTCTTCGAGGCGTGAGCCCGGCGCTCGGAGGATGCCAGGGCAGGCCCGATCCCTGCTCGCAGCGAACGCCAGAACGCGGTATTCGATGGCCGCCCCACATGGACACACGTGACTCGATGGCCTTGAAGGCCGCCGTGCCGGTCGCTTCATCTCCCGAGAGTGCGTCCGTCCCGCGCGTCGCTGCCTCGCGATGGGCCACGCTCGTCCCTTCGCCCGCCGTGCGCTTCGCGGCAGAGGTGTTGCTCGGCGCGCTTCTGGCGTTCGTCGCGTTCGCGGCCGACTCGGGCATTCTGACCGCCAATCTTCGAGACCCTACGTGCCCGCTCGTGGCCGGTGACGGCCTCTCGTTCGCGGCCATGCACTTCAAGGGCACATTCGACAACGGGTGGTACGTCCACAACCCGTTCCTCGGGGCTCCCTACGGAGCAGGACTCGAAGACTTCCCGGCGCCGGACGTCTTCTACCTCGTCTTGGTCAAGTTCCTCGTCGCGCTGACGCACGACTGGGTTCTCTCCTACAACTTGACCGTCATTCTCGGCTATCCGCTAGCGGGCGCCGCGGCGGTCGCCGTCGTCCGCAAGTACGGAGTTCGCCTCCCCGCGGCGCTTGCCTGTGGCGTGCTCTTCGCGGTGCTCCCGTTTCATCAGTACCGCCTCTACGGTCACATTCTCTTCGGCTTCAGCTATGCGCTCGTACCCCTGGCGGTCGTGCCTGCGATCGAGGTTCTGCGCGGCTCGCCAGTTCTCTTCGTGAAGCGACCCGCCACGAGTCATTCGCGATGGCCGGTGGCCCTTCGGATCCGCGACCGCGCGTCGATCGTCGTGCTCGTGCTGGCGGCATGCACCGGGCTTTGGGGCTTCGTCTATTTCCCGTTCTTCGCGCTTGCCTCCTACGTGGTCGCGGGGATTGCGGCGACGGCGCAGCAGCGAAGCCTCCTTCCGGCGTTGCGCGCCGCGACGTGCGCTGGGCTGACGGGGGGCATGTTCGTGCTCCAGAATCTCGGCGTCATCGGCTACCTCCATTCGAACGGCCGAACGCCGATCTCCGCGCGTATGGCCATGGACGCCGAGATCTTCGGCCTCAAACTCTTCCAGCTCGTGGTCCCGACGGTCGACCACCGGCTCGAAGCCTTCCGCCGCTTTCGACGTAGCTACGATCTGACGGCGCCTCTCGCGAACGAGAACGCAACGGCGTACCTGGGCCTCGTCGGTGCGGTGGGACTCTTGGTGTTGTTCGTCGTCTTGCTGCGTGGAACCAGCTCTCGGCGCACGGGCGAAGCCGACGCGAGCAGCACGGACCTCCTCTGGCCACTCGCGATCCTGAACGTCGGCGCGTTTCTGCTCGGCACGATCGGCGGCATCGGCTCGCTCGTCGCTTTCGCCGGGTTCCCGGACGTTCGAAGCTACAACCGCATCAGCGTGTTCATCGGTTTCTATGCGCTGTTCGCAATGGCGATTCTCGTCGATAGGCTCTTGGTCCGCGTACGGACTACGGTCGTTCGAGGAGGAGTCATCGCGGTCGTCGGAGTGATCACCGTTCTGGGCGTCTATGATCAGACCTCCGAAGGAACGCCCGATTACGACGCGTTTGCTCGAGCATTCCACACCGACCGTTCTTTCGTTCGCTCGGTCGAGCAGCGCCTTCCCCAGGGCGCGAGCGTCTTTCAGCTTCCGTACTCGGTTTTCCCGGAGGCCGGCATGATCGTCCACATGCACGATTACGCGCACCTCCTGCCGTACATGCACAGCGAGAAGCTGCGTTACAGCTACGGCTCTCTGCGCGGTCGCTTGGGAGATCAGCGCTATCACGACCTCGCCGACACCCCGATTGCCGACCTGCCGGAGGCGATCGCCGTCGCGGGGTACGAGGCGCTCTGGGTCGACCCGAGCGGATACGAAGATGGCGCCAAGGCTCTCTCGTCGCACTTGCGCGACGTGATCGGCGAGCCGATGGCGGTCTCCCCGAACGGCGTGCTCGTATGGTCGCTCGTCGACTTCACGAAGTCACTTCGCGAGCGGCTCGGCCCGGAGTTCGAGAATCGCCGACGCACGTGGAACGAGCGGCCGTTCCTTGCCCTGAACGACGGCTTCTATCCGAAGCACTGGAACGCGACGACGACCTGGTACTTCGGCAAGGCGAAGGGCAAGGCGTTTCTCGTGAACCCCACCGACCACGTCCAGCGTGTCGTGCTCGACTTCACGTATCGGTCCGCTTCGGGGGCGTCGTCCACGCTGCAGCTCGACGGCCCGTCACTGCACGAGTCGGTCCCGCTCGAACCGACGAACCGTCGTGTCGAGAAAACCTTGGAGCTGCCGCCCGGGACGCACGTGGTCCGGCTGCGGACCGACGCTCCCCCGGCCCCCATCGACGTCGACTGGCGCGACCGCGTCATCGTCGTCGAGAACCCGAAGCTTACGCTGCTGTAAGCCGAGGCATGACGCGCGGGCGGCTGGCCTGACTCGACTTCCGGCGCTGCCGCTGGTAGCGGACTGGTGAGGTTACCTTGTCATCCTCGCAACCCACGAAGCATCGACTGGCCCAGATCCCCGACGGCGCCGGGGTCCTCTTCTTCATCCAGATCTTCGCGACCCTCGGGTTTGCGGTGCTCTATTCGACGCTCGTTCTGTACGCGACGAAGCACCTGCACTTCTCCGCGAAGGACGCCACGACGATCATGGGCGTCTTCGGTGCGTTCAACTACGGACTGCACCTCTTCGGTGGCTATCTCGGTGGCCGCTTCCTGAGCAACCGCAACCTGTTCGTGGGCGGCATGGTCCTCCAGGTGCTCGGTTGCGGCGCGATCGCCGGCGGAACGGTCGGTCTTCTCTACGTGGGCCTCGCGCTGTTCCTGACGGGCAGTGGCCTCAACGTGACGTGCATCAACATGATGCTCACGCAGCGATTCAAGCCCGACGACGTCCGTAGGGAAGGGGCCTTCCTCTGGAACTACGCCGGCATGAACATCGGCTTCTTCGTGGGCTTCACCGCCGCCGGCCACTACCAGCTCACGGAGAACTACTCCGGGCTCTTCATCTTCGCGACCATCGGCAACTTCATCGCGATCATCCTCGCCCTCGTGTACTGGAAGACGCTGGCCGATCGCGACACGCCGCTGGCGGAGGTCGACGCCGGCAAGTTCAGGCTTCGTTTTGCCGCCGGCCTCGCGATCCTCGTGGGCCTCGTTCCCGTGGTCTGGTTCCTTCTCCAGCATCCGCACGGAACCGAGAAGCTCGTGAAGGTGATCAGCGCGATCGTGGCCATCTCCCTCGCCTGGCTCGCGTTCAAGCATCCGGACGCACGCGAGAAGAACAACATGTGGGCCTACCTGATCCTCACGGTCGGCTCGCTCGTGTTCTGGGCGCTCTATCAGATGGCCCCGAGCGGCCTCCAGCTCTTCGCGGTCAACAACGTCAATCGCAAGGTCTGGGGCGTCGAAGTCGCTCCGCAGTGGATCCAGAACATCAACACGGTCGTCATCGTCGTGGGCGGTCCTCTGATGTCCGCGCTCTTCGGTCGACTCCGTGCGCGCGGCTGGAAGATCGACGTTCCCAGGCAGTTCTCCGCCTCGCTCATCCTGATGGGGCTCGGGTTTCTGGCGCTCCCCGTGGGCATCGCGTTTGCCGACGAGAACGGGATGGTCGCGTTCTCTTGGCTCTTCGGGAGCTACGTTCTCCAGAGCATCGGCGAGCTGCTGATTTCACCGGTCGGCTACGCGATGATCGGCAAGCTCGCGCCGCGCCAGTACCAGGGCATCATGATGGGCTCGTGGATGCTCGTCACCGGTCTGGCCTCGCTCTTCGCAGGTGACTTCTCGAGCCTCGTGCCCGAACCGAGCGAAGGAACCGCGCACACGACGAACCACGTCTATTCGACGCTCTTCACGGAGCTCGGTTGTGGCAGCCTCGTGGTCGGCGTGCTCCTCGTGGTGATGATTCCGTTCCTGCGCAAGCTCATCACCGACGCGCAGGTGGCTCCCGCCGGCGATCCCGTCGCGACGGACGTCGCCGCGGCCTGAGCTCGGCAGTCGTCGTACGGGGCCGTCGAACGCCGATCGAAAACCACGCCGATCGGCGTGAAACCCGCGCCCTCCTCGGCCGCCTCTCCCGGCGCTACGAGTTCTGTCAGCGCCCACGTTGGCGCTTCGGCAGTAGCTTCATCGAGGAGATCCGACATGCTCTATGACGTCGTCATCGTGGGAGGCGGTCCTGGTGGCCTCTCCGCTGCGCTCGCGCTCGGCCGGGCGCGCAAGCGGGTGCTGCTCTGCGATTCGGGCGCGCGCAGGAATGCCGCCGCCGTGCACATCCACAACTTCGTCACGCGCGATGGCACCCCTCCCGAGGAGTTTCGGCGAATCGGGCGTGAACAGTTGCGTACCTATTCGAACGTCGAAGTATCCGACGTTCGCGTCGAGTCCATCACGGGCGAGCGTGGGGCGTTTCGCGTGGAGCTGTCGTCCGGCCTCGTCGAGGCTCGCCGCATCCTGCTTTGCACGGGCATGATCGACGAGCGCTTGCCCATCGAAGGCTTTCGTGAGCTCTGGGGAACCTCGATTTTCCAATGCCCGTATTGCCACGGCTGGGAAGTGCAGGACCGCCGATGGGCGTATCTCGCGCGCGCCGCGGACGCGTCGCACTTGATGCCGTTCGCGCTCCAGGCGCGAGGATGGTCGCGCGATGTCTCCGTGGTCGTGGCCGACGTCTTCGATATTCCGCAAGAGACACGCGATCGTCTGAAGGCGGCAGGGATCCGACTCGAGACGTCACCCGTCGAGCGGCTCGTTGCGCGCGATGGCCGGCTCGAGGCCGCCCTACTTTCGGACGGAACCACGGTCCCCATGGACGTGCTCTTCGCGCACCCTCCGCAGCGCCACGTCGACCTCGTGACGCGACTTGGACTCGCTCTCGACGAAGCCGGGTTCGTGCAGGTCGACCCCATGAAGCGCGAAACGTCGCTGCCGGGCATCTACGCCGGAGGTGACCTCACGACGCGCATGCAGGGCGCGGTGATGGCGTCGGCCGCGGGCGTTCAAGCGGCGGCGGTGCTCAACGTGGAGCTCACGATGGAGCTCGCGTCGAGCGGGAAGCTTTGATGGAGGGCTAGCGTAGTTTGCTGACCCGCCAAGCCGCGGGGGTAGCGCCGTGCTGGCGCCGGAACATCCGGATGAAGTGCGTGGCATCGGCGTAGCCGACGCGCTCGGCGATGACGTCGACCATCTCGTCCGAGTGGAGAAGCAGTCGGCGCGCCTCGGCCATCCGCCCGCTGACGATCCATTCGCCGGCGCTTCGCCCGGTGGCCTGCGTGAGCGCGCTCGTCACGTAGGCGGGGCTCTTGCCGACGGCCGCGGCGATGTCGCCGAGCGTCAGGCGCCGGAGGCAGTTGCGCTCGATGAAGCGAAGGCTGTCGACCACGACGCTGCTCCGCGCGGTCTTGATCGATTCGCTCGTGCTGGTCGCCCGTTGGACTTCGTTCAAGATCAGCGTGAGCAGGCTTCGCTGGACGGCTTCGCGTGTGCTACTCGCGCCGCGCATCTCGCGGCCGGCCTCTTCGAGCTCGCGAAACAAGCTCTGGAGAAACTCGTGGCGCGTCGTCGGAATCCGCACGACGGCGGCTCCTCCGTCGCGCACGCGCTCGAACGGCTCGAGGAGCGTCGCGGCGCCGTTGGCAGCGAAGCAGGGCACGCAGAATCCGAGGCCCCAGAACTCGCTCTGCTGCACATGCAGCATGCGATGGGCCTCCCCTGCGGGCACGAGCATGACGTCGCCCGCGCCGATGTTCCACTCTCCGTTCTGCTCGATGCGCGCCTGACCACCGGTGTAGAACGCGAGCGCGGCGTGGGTATGCGTGACGGGAGCACAGCCGGTCACGTCCTTGTGCTTCGTATTGTAGCGAACGGCAACGACCGCCTGTTCGGGGGCGAACGACGTGTCGCGAGCGACGGGGCGTACGGACGTCACTCTCGGGAAATAGCACGCGGGGCGCGCTCGCGCGAAGCCGGGCCGCGAGTGTCCACTCGAGTCGACAGCGAGGTGCGTCGGCGGGTCGGAATTCGAACGTCATCAAATGCACGAGCTTCGCTCGGCCTATCCTCGTTCAGTAGCCGTCGCGCGTGGCGGCGAGGCGATTGCGGATGCGTCGTAGGACCCCTTCGGTGACGCGATCGCAGCGAGAGAGGTGGAAGGGAAACGCTTCGCGCGCCGAGCCTTCGACTTTGCGAGCAAGCTCGTCACGAAGAAGACCGCGCGCTCGATGAAGCCGTGTTCGAACCGTCTCTTCCGGGATTCCGAGCGCCTCGGCGGTCTCTCCGACGCTCAAATCTTCGACCGCGCGGAGCACGAACACGGCGCGAAAGCCGAGCGGCAGCGCGTCGACGGCGGCTTCGAGCAGTGCGCGGAGCTCGACGTCGCTTGCGGCTTGTTCGGGGCTCCTCGTCGTTGCCATCATGTCCTCGCCCGAGCTCTCGTCATCGAGTGAAGCCTGCCGTTTGCTACGGCGAAGTCGACCGAGCGCCTCGTGTACGGCAATGCGAACGAGCCAGGTCGAAAAGCGCGCCCGACCGTCGAAGTCCGCGAGGTGCGAGAACGCGGCAACGTAGGCGTCTTGCATGGCGTCTTCGGCCAGGTCGTCGCTCTTGAGAATCGCTCGGACCGTGCGAAAGACGCGTTGGTTGTGCCGGCGGACGATGAGCTCGAACGAGGCAACGTCGCCTGCAACGACGCGTGCGACGATCGCCTCGTCCGTGAAGGTTGCCTCGCGGTCGGCGCGTTCAGCCATGCCTGGAGCGTAGACCATCCTCACGCGCGCGTTCGTGCAGTGACATTTCTGTCTCGCACGTCGTGGGTCGCCGCAAGGCGGCCGAGCGCGAGCGCTCCGAGAAGGAGGCCGATGTCGCGAAGCGCGATGTCGAAGTGATGACCGCTGACGATCAGGTTCACGACGACCAAGGCGAGCCAGGCGGCGACGATGTACGCGCCCACGCGCGGACGAAGCGCCACGATGAGACCCGCGATGATCTCGACGATCCCGACGAGCAGCATGAAGCCATGAGAAGCTCCGCCGAGGATGCGCGCGAAGGCGGGGGCTAGATAGGCGTCCCAGTTGGTGAGCAGATGGGCGAACTTGTCGAGCCCGGCGATGACGGGGACGATGACGAATGCCCAATGGAGGAGCTGATATCCTTGTAGTTCGTTCGAACGCGCGGTGGCGTTCGTGCTTGGACTCCCTGCGATGACGTTGGCCATGACGTGCCTCCTGTCCATTCGAGTCGGAAGGCTCACAGGCGTTCCCAGAAATGTGCCGAAACTCGGACGAGGTCCCACCGAGGCCGGCTGAAGGACCGCCAATCCGCCGCCAGTGCGGCCGAGCTCGTCATCGATGGGGTGCGTCGTGCGGCGCGCGGGTGAGGCGATTGCCGTAGGTGGTCAGCGTGTAGGTCGTCACGCCGAGCACGACGTCGAGGGCGTGGCGCGGCGAGAATCCGGCGCCAGCGAAGGCCTCGCGGACGTCGTCGGGGACGTCGCCCGTATGTTCGAGAACGCTGGCCGTGAACGTGCGCAGCGTCTCGAGCCTCGAGTCGTCGAGCGGAGCGCCAGTCGTCAATGCCTCGACCAGGGCAGGGGGCGCTTTCATGCCGCGAAGCATGCGGGCATGGAGCGAAACACAAAGCGTACAGCCGTTGCGGCGCGCGACCTCCATCGTGACGATTTCGCGCTCGAGAGGTGAAAGCGAGCACGCCGCCCAGATCCCCTGGAGTTGCTCGAAAGCGGCAATCACCTCGGGTGACTCGGCGAGGAGGGCGAGGGCGGTCGGAATTGCGCCGAACGTCTTCTCCGCTTTCGTGAGCGCCGCGCGCGTCGAGACCGGAGCTGAATCGAGTGTGTGTGCGTGGAACAAGAGCGCCATCGAGGTTTCCTTTCGAAGTGCCATGTTGGTTGTCAAACGAACCAATTGCGCTCGAAGAAGGCAGCGGCTGCGGAAGGGAATCAGCTGCCTTCGAGGTTCGCGAAGATGTGTTGGAGGGTACGGCGGGTGACGACGAGATCCTTTTCGTCGATGCCCTCGAGCATGTGTGTGACGAGCTTCCGGGCGACAGGGACGAGCACGCTGCGAAGCTCGCGACCGCGGCGGGTCAGCCAGACGAGGCGCGAGCGCGCGTCGTCCTCCGAGGGGCGCCGTTCGACGAGTCCTGCCCGTTCGAGGGCGTCGACCATGCGGCTCATGGTGGCTTTGTCGCGGAACGTCGATGCGCCGAGGTCGTTCTGTGCGCGCCCGTCGCTCTCCCAGAGCCGGACGAGAACGGCCCATTGCTCGGGGGTGAGCTCGACGCCCTTCTCGCGGAAGGCGCGATACATCTCGTTGCGCTGCGCCTGGTAAACGCGATGGACCCAGAACGCCAGGGCGTTGTCGAGGATGATGCCGTCCGACGTGAACTGATCGCGCACGCCAAGACCATGGCACCTGGTCAAATGGTTGTCAAACGAACCAATGGGCCGTCCTCGCCGCGAGGAGGGCGAGGCGACGGCACGGCGCCTGGCGGCTCGGGAGGTCTCAGCGCCGGAAGCCCACGCCGACAAGTGCCGTCGTCGAGAGACTCGGTGCCTCCGGCAGTGCTCGACGAAGGAATTCTTTCGCGCGTTCCGCACGCGCAGACCATGCATCTTCGCCGAGGCGCGCTCTCAGGGAGACGAGCATCGCGTTGCCGCGGGTGAGGCGCTCCCATAGCTCGTCGGCCTCGAGCGGTCCGATGGGCTGCTCGTGCTCGTGCACCGAAACGTTCACGAAGCCGGCGTCGGTGAGCTCGCGACGAAGTTTTTCCTCGCTGTCGAGGGCGAAGGGATCGCCTCCTGCGCGAGGAGGAGGGGGAGGCGGCGGCGACGGATCGGCAGCGGCCAGCGCACCGAACAAGAGCCTCATGGCCGACGATCGTTCGAGGGGGGCCCAGGTCGAGACGACGGCCGGCGCCTTCGGGCGAAGGACGCGATGAAGCTCCGAGAATCCTCGCGCGCGGTCGGGGAAGAACATCAGCCCGAACATCGAGAATGCGGCGTCGAACGACGCGTCGTCGAAGGGCAGGGCTTGTCCGTCGGCCACCTGCGCGACGACGTTGCCGATGTGTCGAGTCGCAGCGTTCGTCTCCAGCGTCGCGATCATCTTGGGAGCGAAGTCGACGGCGATCACCTCGCTCACGCGCGAAGCCACTTCCAGAGCGAGTGTGCCTGGGCCAGCGGCGACGTCGAGAACGCGGGCCGCTCGAGGGATGTCGACCAGGGTGAGTGCACGGCGCGCGACCGGCACCATCACGAGGTCCACTTCCTCGGCATAGCCGGAAGTCACGAGATCCCAAGGCGCGACGGTCGAGAGCGGATGCGTCATCGTCGTGATTCCTCTTCGGGTAGCAGGGCGAGGGCCGCCGTTCGCGCCGTACGCAGTGGCCACACGTCGAGATGCGCCGAGGCTCCGGCGATGGCGCCTTCGAGCAGGAGATGCACCTGATCGGCGTACGTCGGTGCAGCCCCGAGGTCGCGGAACTTTTCGCGTAGCAATTTCCGCTGCGCGTCCTTGTAGCGTTGCACGCGCGCACGCATCTCGCTGCCGGCATCGGCGAATTCCGCAGCCATGTTGAGGAGGCCGCAGCCGCGAAAGCGCGTTTCGAGGGCGAATGACTCGAGCACTTCGAACAGAGACGTGACGGCGCTGCGAGCCGTTCGCCGGCCATCGAATGCTGCCCCGAGGTTCGCCAGCCATTGCCCTGCCGCGAAGTCGAGATAGGCGGCGCCGAGTGCTTCTTTGGATTCGAAGTGATGGTAGAACGTCCGGCGCGCAAGGCCGGATTCGTCAATCAGCTGGTTGATCCCCGTCTGTGCGTACCCCTGGGCGAAGAAGAGTCGCACCGCGGTGCTCAAGATCCGTTCGCGCGGGTCCACGCAGCGGTTCTATCGCGTGTAGACAAGTCAGTCTACCGACGATTGGCTTTGAGCGATAATTGGTAGACAAGTCGGTCTACTCTTCGAGGAAGCAGGGGAGGGCTGCTCCGCGAAGCGATCGGACGTGCCTCGTGTTCGTGATGGGCGCGTATCGACGCTCTGCGTCGTATCCAATGTAACCAACGGCGACACCAGGCCGCGGAGAGACGATCTCCGAGCTCGTCCATGTTGCGCGGGACCTTTTGTCGTGTTCCGCAACGTTGCGTTGCGTGTCTTCCTGGTGTCATGCTGATGGCGCCGAACAGGTGGTCGGTAGACGGACGCGCGTTTCTCTCGGTCCTACGTGGCCGCGGAATCGGCGGCGGAATCGCCGCGCGCGTGTGTCGTCGGCGCCCGGATATCCGAACTTCGAGCCGAGGGGAGTACTCATCATGCACGTCACTTTGCGCCGACTTCCGGCATTGTCGCTCGTCGTTACGCTCATCGCCGTGGGGGCCTGCTCCGATGACGAGAGCACGACGAACTCCGCGACGCCCACGAACGATGCTGGCACGGACACGGGCACGAATCCGATCGACGACGGAGGCCGCCAACCGACGAACGAAGGCGGCACGGCCTGCACGACGACTCTGAACTTCGCTCCCGGCGAGGAGCAGAACTTGCAAGATGCCGTCAACTCGCTGACCGGTTGCGCCAACATCGTGCTCGCTGCGGGCACGTACAACTTCGACAACGCCCTGACGATTCGCCAGGCGAACGTCTCCCTCGTCGGCGCGGGCAAGGGCACGAAAGGCGAGGCCACCGGCGGCACTGCGAGCACAGTGCTCGTCTTCACGAATGCCGCTGCGAATACCAACGGTGTCGACGCGGTCGGCGACAACTTCGTCATTCGCAATCTGGCGATCTGGAACGCCAAGAAAGACGGCCTTCGCGTCGAGGATTCCAAGAACGTCAAGATTCAGAGCATTCGCACCGAGTGGGCCCAGGAGAATCAGATCACCAACGGCGCTTACGGCATCTACCCGGTCAAGTCGGAGAACGTCCTCATCGAAGAGAGCGAGGCGTACAACGCGTCGGACGCCGGCATCTACGTCGGCCAGACCAAGACGGCCATCGTCCGCAAGAACGTCGCCAAGCAGAACGTCGCAGGCATCGAGATCGAGAACACCAGCTTCGCCGACGTCTACGAGAACACGGCGGAGGACAATACGACGGGCCTCGTGGTCTTCGACCTGCCCGGCAATCCGGTGAAGGGCACCGACATCCGGATGCACGACAACACCATCACCGGGAACAATCGGCCGAACTTCGCGTCGAACAGCGGTTCGAGCAGCACCGTTTCTCAGGTTCCCGCTGGAACGGGGACGTTCATCCTCGCGTCGCGTCGTGTGGAGCTCTTCAACAACACGTGGACGGACAACAACTCGGTGGACGTTGCGATTCTGAGCGGCCTTTCGATCGAGCCGGACCCCGCGAAGTGGGCGGCGGCCGGCGGAAACTTCGGTACCCAGGACGTCTACATGCACGACAACAAGTTCACCGGCGGCAGCGGCGATTCGGTGGACAACGGCGAGCCGAACAAAGATTCGCGACCACTCGGCGCGATCATCGCCGGCATGTACATGCAGGGTGGTAAGGCGGTGGAGCCGGTCATCTGGGACGGAATGGACCCGGATCCGACGAACACCACGCCTGCGAACGACATCAACCTGTGTCTGAAGACCAATACGTATGCAGCGGGGACGGTCGAGGTGATTGCCGACCTCAACTTCCCGGTGTCCGCCGAGGCGGCGATGGCCGGTGATCTCGGCACAGCATGGAATGCAACGGTGCGTTTCAAGGCTGACGAAGCGCCGTACAACTGCGCCGGCTTCTCGCCGCCCGTTGCCGCGGTCACGCTTCCCTGAACGTCGAACACGCTCGGCGGTCATGAAGAACGCAGTCACGGTGGTCTGGGGAGCTGCTCTTGCGACTTTGCTGCTGCATTGCAGCTCCTCGTCTTCCTCGAACACTGTCGAGCCCGTCGACTCGGGCGAGTCTCTGCCTGCGGCCGACGCTGGCGATGCGGGTGCCGTCCCGGACGAGGATGCGAGCGCCGCGGCCGACGCCGAGGCCGGGCCGCGGGCCATACCCTCGACCCTGTCTGGCTACGGGCTATTCACCGGCGGTCCGGACGGGAAGGGGCATCTCACGCCGGTGTCCGGCACGATTTCCTACGAGCTGAACTCCGTTCTCTTTTCGGATTACGCGCTCAAGTCGCGAACGATCACGATTCCTCCGGGCAGCAAGGCCGTTTACCAACCGGAATCGGTTCTCGAATTTCCGGTGGGCACGATCTTTTCGAAGACCTTTGCCTTCCCCGCGGACCTGCGCTCCCCGGACGTGGGGGTGCGCGTCGTCGAAACGCGAATCCTCATCCACCAGCCTTCGGGCTGGGAGGCCTATCCATACCTCTGGAACGACCAGCAGACCGAAGCTTCGCTCGTCCCCGGCGGGCGCGTCGTCAAGGTCTCGCTCGTCGACCTCCAGGGCGCTACGCAGAACTTCGACTATCTCGTTCCGAGCCGCAATCAGTGCCAACAGTGCCATCACTTGCTCGACGACGCGGGCAAACAGGTGATGCACCCGATCGGCCCGAAGGCGCGCTACCTGAACCGGAACAACGCGATCGAAGGGACTGAGCAGAACCAGCTCACGTATCTGGCCAATGCGGGGGTGCTCGATGGGCTCCCCGCCGATCCTCCACGCGCTCCGAATGCACTCGACCCGTCGACCGGTGACGTCGAGTCGCGCGCGCGCGCCTATCTCGATATCAATTGCGCGCATTGTCACAACACGCACGGCACGGCAGGAACGACGAGTCGTCTGTTCCTCCAGCACGACATGACCGACGCCTTCTCGCTCGGCGTGTGCAAACGTCCGGGCTCGGCCGGTGGAAGCCTTGGCGGGGAATTCGACCTCCTTCCGGGCGATCACGAACACTCGATCCTCTGGAATCGAATCCACACCACGGAATCCGGCAAGATGATGCCGCAGATCGGCCGCGCCTTGAGCCATGTCGAAGGTGTGCAGCTGATTGCCGAATGGATCGACGCGATGCCGTCACAAACGTGCCAATAGCCGTCTCGAGGCGCGCGCGCGAACGGGCCGAAAGCGGCGGCCGCCGTTGCCGAGAATCCGAGCTACGCGAAGGACCTGTCCTGGATCGTTGCCAACAGGTCCTGCGTCCGCAAGGACTGCAACTCGCTCCTGGAGCGAATTCCGGAGCAGTACCGATCGGTCTTGAGCCCGTCCTGACAGCCCGTCCCTCTACTGCGTCGTTACCGACACGTACTCGTCGAGGATCGTGACGAGCGCGCCGGTAGGATCGAGTCCAGGGCCGCCCGTGCCAACCGTCGTGAGTCGCGCGTAGCTACCGATGGGCCCAGCGCCAGTGGCGAGCGAGTCCGCGGTCGCGCCGGGCGTCCCCGACGGTAGGAGGCCGCATTGGAAGGCGGCCTTCACCGGGAAGGTCATGCCCAATCCGGCAACGTCGGGCAGGGTCGCGCTCGACTCGACCGTGGAGACAGCGAGCAATGGGATCCCTTCCTGCGTCGGCACGCAGAAGAAGGTGAGGGGGATGCCGTCCGGGTTCGTGGCGTCGAACGTCGTGGAGATCGTGACGCCCTGGGTACCCTCGGCGGGGGCGACGAGCCTCGGTGGCTGCACGAGCTTCGGCTTCGCATTCCCGCCGGCAGCAAGACCGGTTTCCCATCCCGCAATCTGTTGCGTCGCGGTCGCGGCGAGAGCGAAGACCGAGAAGGTCGCGCCCGTCGATCCGGGGACGACGAACGATTTCGGCGTCGGTGAGTCGATCACCACTTGTTCGAGTGGAAAGCTGAGGAACGGACCGAATTTCACGAACGCGATGGCGGCCGTGCCGGTGGCACCTGCAGGCGGAGTTACCGTCGTCGTCAAGGTTCCGCTCGCCGGCGGGGCAACGAGAGCGACGTTCACCTTGGGGGCCGCATTCGGGCTGAGGCTTACGTCCTTGCTGCCCTCCCCCGTGAAGCCGGTAGTGACGCCCTGCGCATCGAGCGTGAAGCGTAGAACTCGGACGCGAGCCAAGGGGCTGGGCGCCGTGGTCCAGTTCACCGCGAGTGTGAACGTGTCGTCGCCGGGGTAGAGGACCGTGCAGCCGTAGATCGGTCGGTCCACTCCTTCGACGCAGGCGCGTGCCAGCTCGCCTGTCGAAACCGGAGTCGAGAGCGTGCCCTGGATCGTTCCTTGGAATTGGGGCGGCGCGGCATCGAGCTTGGAGATGGGCACGAGCTGCGGTGTCGCCGTCCGGAGGCCCGTAAAGGCGTGGACGACGGGCGTTGTCCCGACGTTGGTCTTGAGCCGAACTTCGTAGGGGGGCGTCACGTTCGAGAACGTGAACGTACCGTCGGTGCCAGTCGTTACCATCGCCTGGCCCGCAACGCTGACCCCGATGTCGCTCAGTGGGTCTCCTTCCTGATCGACGACCCGACCGGTGACCGTGATCGGCTGCGCCGAGGCATCCGCATCGGTGCCGGAATCCGAGTCGCTCCCGTCCGTCGTCTCGGGGGCGCTAGCGTCCCCAGCATCTCGCTCCGGGCGCTCCTCGTTGGTGTCGGCATCCGCCTGGGAACCGGGCTTCGAGGTGCCCGTGTCCGAGCGGGTCGGCTCCTCGTCACTCGAGGTCGCGCAAGCTCCTGTGAGCAGCGCGAGGCAGGCAAAGGCGGACGTCCCCATGAGCAAGAACCGTGTTCGCATCGTGGAATCCTCCAGGGCGAAGGCGATCCGTCGCGCTTCGCTCGCGTGAAAAATCTGGCGCCGCCGGGGCTACCGGCGGTGACTCGTGTGAATGGGAGGCCGTGCGATCAACGCACGGGCACGTGAATGTCGGTGACGGGGCGCAGGCCCGTGCCGCCGGGATACGCGTAGCTCGCGTAGCTCGCGAGGCCCCAGACGGTCATCGCAAAGGGGCCGTCGCTGTGGATGCGATGGGCACCGTCGGTGCACGACCCCGCGGGATAGGTGCGAGGTTTGCCGTCGCGCGTGAGCTCGGCGTACGTCCATTCGAAGTCGTCGGTGATCGACTTCCAGCCCTCGAGCACGCCCGCGCAGTCGAGCACCACGTCGCGGAAAGCGCCGTCGACCTTGCGTCGTGTGACGAAGACCTCGCTCAGCGAATACGTGTAGTCCGTGAAGAAGCCGTAGGTATCGAGCCACTGATCGGTGGGCACGGCCATGGCAACTTCGGGATCGCCGATGGGCGTGCTCATCACCGTGGCTGCGCCCGTCATGAGCGAGGCGACGTAAACCGGGTGATCGCTGTCTTGGGTTCGGACGATGAACGGGTGGTCGGCGAAGAAGACGCCAAGCTGGCCGCGGGAGAGCGTGCTGGGCGCGCCCTCCGGCTGCGCGGGTTCGTAGACGAGCTGCGTGTCGTCGGCGGCCGCGAGGATGCGAATCGGGCTCGGGTCCCGCGCCTTCTCGGCCCCCTGCGTGAACAGCTCGACGCGGTTCGGCGCCGGCAAGACGGCGTACTCGTGTCCCCAGGCGGAGAGAGGGGGAATCTGGTCGTTTTCGATGTCACATGCCATGACGTCGCTAGGCACGAACATGCATGACTGTCCGCCGAAGACGCCGACGGGCTTGTTGGAGTCGATGACCGCCCCGACGAGCTCGTTGTCTTGCATGAGCTGCAAGAACTCCCCGCGCTGGAGCGTATAATTCGTGACCTGATTGCGCCTTCCGGCGCTGACGCCATTCCCCCCGAGGATGTCCACGTTCGGCCGAATGTCGACGGAGGTGCCGTCTTCGGTCGCGACGATCTGGAGGGTTGGCAATCCCGCTTGGGTAAGCCCGGCATTCGCGTTGGGGAGCACCCCTCGGCCGAAGCCGTCGCTCTTACCGCCCCATGCGCTCACGACCATGTAGTTCGTGCGAAACGACGAGGTCGGGAAGAGCAGTGTCGCGCTCGGAACGACGCTGCTTGCGCCGCCGTACGGATACATCGAATACATCGATACGGGGACATCGCTGCTGACGAGGGTGGCGTGTCCTTTACCCGTTGCGTAGATCCCCTGTTCCTTGTCGAGAATCGGTTTTACGAACGATGGGCAGGCCGTCCAATAAGCGGCCCCGGTCTCTTCGTTCGAAACGAAGACAACGGCACCGCCGCCCGCTGGAATGGGGCCGTCGAGCTTGGTGTAGGTCACCACGCCATCGCCGACCTTCGGAATCCAGACCGCGCCGTCGAGCGGTTTCTCTTGCCCGTCGAACTCGAAGCGAAGCGTCGCCGGTGACGACCAATTGTTCGCGACGAAGAAGGCATAGCAACTACCGCGGGCGAAGGCCTTGGTGTTGGGACCGGGGACCGAAAATGCGCATCCCACCGAGCCTTGGTTCATCGTCGCGGAATCGCAAGGGGCCACGCACTGGCCATTGCCGCACGCCAGCTCCGGCGGGCAGATCTTGGCGACGTTGCCGTTGCAATCGAGGACGGAGCGTAGATCGCGTGAACACGAGACGGCCGTACACGACGCGTCGACATCGGTTGCTGCGTCGTTCGTGGCGAACTCCGGAGTTCGTGCTTCCTCGAACTCCGTGCGGTCGGACGAGCAGCCAACCCACACCGCCGATACGACGAAGAACGTTAGGATGATCGGACTGCGGGCAGACACTTTCCTCGACCTCGCGCTCATGGGAGTGCTCCCCAATGGAACATGGCGTATTCGCCCCCAATCCAGACGTCGTCCGGGCCTGATCCCCAGATGGTCATGAGGGGGCCCGTGTAGCCGAAGGTCGAGACCTTCGACCACGTTGCGCCGTCGAAGTGCAGGACCGTTCCTTCGTCACCTGCGGCCCAAACATCCGTCGACGAGAAGCCGAACATGGCACGGATCGTCGCCGAGGTACCGGTGGTCTCCTCGTGCCATACGGTGCCGTCGAAGCGGGCGATCGTGCCGCCGCTGCCCCCGACCCAGAGGTCGTCGTGTCCGCCCCACGCTGCGAACAAGTCTGCTTGCGAGTCGAGAGGGATCAACGTGCCACCTGCGACCGGCGAAGTGGGAAATCGAACGACGATTCCTCGGTCTCCTACGACCCACAAGGTTTCGTCGGGAGCGAGCCAAAGCGCTCGCGCGGCCATCGACACGGGGGCGAGAGTCGAGGGGTCGATGGGCCCGATGAAGAACTCCAAGACCTTGGCGTCGAAGTCTTTGACCCTCGCGAGATAGGCAGGAGTCTCCGTGGCATTCCACGTCGTTCCGAAGCTCACGTACGGCTCGCCACTCGGCAGAACCACGACACCGGTCATGCCTATATAGCGCTGTGTCAATCGGAACGAACGGATCGTGCTGGCGTCGAGGCCGCGTCGCATCACCAGATTGCCCGAAACGCCCCAGAGCTCGTCGGGGGTGAGAAACAGATTCGAGAACGTGTCGAGCCCTCCGGAGTCTTCATGGGCCCACGCTTGCCCGTCCCAGTGGAGAAGCTCGCCACGCGAAGCGCTCGCCCAGACGTCACTCTTCGACCGTCCGGCGAGAGCAACGACATATCCAATCGAAATTGGAATGGGCACGTTGCAGAGATTGCCGACGCCGCATGGCGGCAGCGATGTCTCGGCTTCGGCCGCGTCAGCGTCGCCCTGGGCCGACGACTCGAGGCCGGAATCGGTTGGCGAAACGATCACCGTGGTACCGGCGTCGTCTGCGTTCTTGTCGTCCGCATTGGACGCAGCGCACGAGGCAAGGGACGCGAAGAGAAGGGCAGAAATGCCTGCCCCGAGAGCGAACGCAGCGTTGCGGTTCGTCGTGAGGCTCATTTGGCGATCGGTCCCGGCCCTGCATCGCAAGGGGTGACGAGGCACCGACCTTCCGAGCAGACCTGATCTTTCGCGCACGCGTTTCCGCAGGCGCCGCAGTTCGTGTTGTCGACCCGCGTGTTGACCTCGCAGCCATTGCTGACGATGCCGTCGCAATCGGCATAGTGCTCGGCGCAGGCGCCCCCGCAGACGCCGAGAGAGCACGAGGGGGTGAAGTGTGGGCGCCCGTTGCCCGGGCAGACACGATTGCAACCACCGCAGTGCAGGGGGTCGTCATCGAGCTGTTTGCAACCTTCGACTCCGCAGTTCGTTTCGCCGTCGGCGCAACCGCAATAATAGACGCCGTTGTACATGCACGTCTTGCCTGCAGGACACTTGTCGTTGCAGTCGTTGCAGTGATCGTTCGTGTGGAGCGTGACCTCGCAGCCGTCGCTCACGTCGTTGTTGCAATCGCGCTTGGTCGACGAATTGCACTGAGCATTGCCGCAGGTACCTTGCGAACAGCCGTAGTGCATGTCCGACGGGAGGGCCGGCTTGGTCGGATCTTTGGGGTCACATTTGTTTCCGCACGTGCCGCAATTCGAGCTGTCCGTCTTCAGGTTGGTGCATTCGCCGTTACACGTGTCCGGCCGATTCGCGACGATGCAAGGGTCATAGCAAGTGCCCTCGGTGCATTCCTGTCCGGCAGGGCACTCGCGTCCGCACGCTCCACAGTTTTTGGGATCGTAGCGAACGCTGGTCTCGCAGCCGTTCTCCGTGTCGCCGTCGCAGTTGCGGAAACCGATACCCGTGCAGCTGAACGCGCAATCTCCTTCGAAGCACGTCCAAGTGGAATTGCCGGCGCTCGGGCCCTTGCAGCGGTTTCCGCACGTTCCGCAGTTTTCGTTGTCGTTCTGGAGATTGACGTCGCACGGGAAGCGGGATGCATCGCAGGTGGCCCACGGAAGCGAGCACGTGGTCACCGCGCACATCATGACTTCGCCGGCGTCTCCGGAGTCGTCGTCACCCGAGTCTGCGTCGGGCAGCTCGAACGTCGGCGTCTCGATCGGAGGATCCTCCCAATACGTGCCGATCTTCGAGGTGACGCAGCTCGCGAGCACGAGCGTCGCCGTGATTGCTAGGACTCGACGTATCATCGCTCTTCCGTGACGTTCGAGAGCGCGTCGTCCACGCGCAACCGGTAGGCCGAGTCGGGATGAGCGGCGAAGAATGCTTTGGCACGGCCGCGAGCTTCGTCGCCCCGCCCGAGCCGAGCGAGCGCTTCGATGGCGATGACCTCTCGCTCCTCGGCCAAGATGCTGCTCGGGAAGCGACGCGCGTGCTCGGCGGTCAGGGCGAGCGCTTGTCGTGGCTCCTTCGGCGTTGCCGCGTAGGCACGACGAAGCAGGGCGCCCTCCGAGGTATCGCCCGCGTTTGCAGCCGCGCCCTTCACGGAGTCGTCCTTGGCCGGCAAGGAGCGCACGTCGATCGTCGGCATTTCCGGGGGAACGTTCGTGGGGGCGATGGCCGGAGGGGCCGGCGTCTCTCGTTCGGCGGCGCGCTGCTCGCTCGGCGAGTCGACCGCGTCGCGCGTCGTGAGCGCCGGTTTGCGAGGCGCATCGAACGACTTCGTGGCGACGAACGCTCCGAGCAAGGCCGCCGAGACGATCGCCGACGTGCCGAGGCGCGACACGATGCGGCCGATGGATCGGTTCTTCGCGGGCATTGCCGCTGCGCGTTTCGCCGCGACGTCGGCCAAGCGATAGAGGCTCTCGGACGACGGACCGTCGTTGCGCGCTTCGGCGATCAGGTCACGGAGGTCTGAAGGGTCGCGCGCCGTCATGGCTTCCTCAGCTTCTTTTCGAGCTCGGCGTAAGCACGCTCGTAACGGGAATACGCGGTGGAAACCGCGCAGCCGACGAGCTTGGAGACCTGTTCCATCGGGATGTCTTCAATGGCGTGGAGGACGAAGACGGTTCTCCGTTCCTCGTCGAGATCATCGAGCAGTGCGAGAAGCTCGTTGTGTTTGCGAGCCCGATCGAGGCTCACGTCGGGGGTCGTCACGACGAACGAATCGGGGACGTCGTCGACGAGCACCTCGCGCTGGACGCGTGCTCGTCGTCGGTAGTTTTTCGCGTGATTGATGCAGATCGTGCTGAGCCACGGTCGGATGCCGTCGTCCGACAACTGGTCGAGCTTCTGGTACACGGTGGCGAAGACGTCTTGGCAGACGTCGTCGAGGTCACGGGTGGGGACGCCGAGGTAGCGAAGAAGCCGCCACACGTACCTTCCGTGCGCCAAGACGACCTCGCGGATGTCCGCGGTGTCGGGTGCCGCGGTCATTTGCGGAGGTACCATCCTGAGCGAAGTCATCCGGCCCTATACCAGGACAATGTGGCCCGCCGCGGATCCCTCCGGATGAATCGACCAGCCTGCGGGCGAATCAGTCTTTCGATGGAAAGCGCCACACGAGGCCGACGTCGAGCGCGGCCGTGACCCGCGGCTCGAGGAACGCCGCGCGGTCGGTCCCCGGCGGCGACTCGTAGGTGAACTTCGGCTCCGTCGGGGAGAAGCGCATCGTGAACGCGGCATACGGCACGAAGTTCCCTATGCGCGCGCGCATCTCGGCGCGTACCGGCACGAGGGGAAACAGCAAGTCCCCCGCGTTCGACTTGGGGCCGATGGGCTCCGCATGCAGTCCGCCGACCTCGAAGCCCGTGCAGGCCAGGCCTTCGAACCGACCGCGCGCGAGTGCCAGAGGACAGAGATCGATACCCGCTACGAACGCGCGGACCGAGCTCCCTTCACCAGGAATCGACACGCGTTCGACGGCGAGCGGATAGAGCGCACCGCGAAGAGCGATGGGGACGAACCCCGGGGGACGCATCATCGCGTGAGCGGCGGGACCGACGGTCGGTTTGGGCGCAAATCCTGCGGCCGTGCTCGCGCCGAAGCCGACGTCGAAGCGCCAGTGACGCTTGGGGCTCGCGGTCGTGCTTGGCGATGGCATCGAGCGAATCGGCAGGTTGGGCGTGTCGGACGTGGGTGAGACCGCACCTTCGGGCGGCACCTCCGTCGTTCGCTCGGTCGTTGGTTCGGAGCTCGCCTCCGTCGGCGCCTCGCGCTTTGCGCGCGCCAGCTCGCGCAGCTTCGGCGTGTCGACGAGCATCTCGAGGGCGAGGAGCAGCGATTCGTCGAGCGCAGGGCACGACCGCGTCGTCGAATCGAGCGTTCGCGTTCCCAACTCGCGACCCGCGGCATCCTCGAGCAAGAGCACCGTCCGGAAGCCACCCGCACGAGGCTCGATCCTTCCTTGGACCAGGAAGTCGGCGTCTTGACGGTCGATGCCGAGGATGGTGTGCGCTGTCCGTGTCCGCATCCGGGCCACGAGACTTTCGGCCGATATGCAGCGCTCCGCGCCGGGCGCGCGTGTCCAATCGAGCGCTACCCTAGGGCGTGCGGGGGCATCGTCGGGCCACGCGCGGGACACATGTCCGAAGAACAGCAGACCTGTGAAGAGAACCGCACGACGCGCCGACAAACGCCGGTGACGCTAGCACACGGGGGCGTTCGGCCCGACCTGCGTGAATTGCCTTCGTTGGCGCGCACGTCACGAGGTCAGGGCGCGCGCGTCACACGGCGTCCACGGGCTCACATCGCCCAGTAGGCCTCTTCGTTGAGGCCTTCTTCGCGTTCGGGCAGACCGCGCGTGAGGCGCGGTGACGATTGCACGAGTACTTCGTAGCTTACGCGGTTGGCGTAGCGGCACACCTGGCTCATCGACGAGTAGGTGAGAAAGTCGCGAATGTGCTTCGCCGAGCTCGGCACACGCGCGCGGTGATAGCGATTGGCGGAGATGTCGTGCAGGAGCGCGGAGAGCGCCGCGTCGCCAGCTCCGTTGGCGCTCGTGATGCGTGCGGGGCCGCCGTGGTAGGGCGCGATGTGCGCGAACACCTTGATCGGGTTCGGACAGTCCCTGCGCAAGACCGGGCGGCTGAACTCGTAGCGATTGAACTCCGGAATCGCGCCCGGCAGGAGGGGATAGCGCGTTGCGCGCTTCACTGCGTCGTCGGTGTATCCGGCGAGGTAGAGGCCGGTCGGGCCGGCCGTGCAGAGCACGAGGGACGTCCAGTCGAGCGCGCGCTCGCACGCGAGCAGGGGATCGGCGATGCCCGTCAGCGCTTCGCCTTCCTCCTCGTTCATCGCGACGATGTCGACGTTCTCGGAGATGAAGGTGCGCCAGAAGTCCGGGCGCTCGGCGATCACGAAGCGTGTGCCGAGCGTGAGCACGACCGGTACGCCACGAGCCTTCGCGAAGGCGACCGCCTGGCGCGTGGCTTCGGGCATCGGCTCGCTGCCGTCTCCTCGCATCAGGTACGCCGAGATGACGAGCGCGGCCGCTCGGTCGAAGATCGTCTCGGGGATGCTCTGCGGCCGGAGATCGTTCATCTTGCCGGCGCTGATGGCGAAGGTGCGTTCGCCGTCGGGCGTGACGAGGGCGAAGCATCGTCCGATCGGGCCGTCGACGGGCTGTAGATGATCGAGGTTGACGCGGCTCGACGTGTTCGAGAGGTAACGGTACCCGGACGTGCCGACGCGAATCACGTCGCTCATCACGCCGAGCAGGATCGACGCGTCGTCGGCGAGCAGTGAGTAGTTGTGCAGCGTGTTGCCGACCGTGCCGCCGGCGAATTCGTGGGAGATCTGCTTGCGCGAGAAGAGCTCTTCGTACAGCTCCGCGGCACGATCGTTGGCGACGATCGTGGACCCGCCCTTCGGCAGCTCGTAACGAGCGAGGAGGTCGTCGGTCACGCGCGCATCGATGTCGACCAGCGTCTGGTCGATGCCGACGACGTGAATCTTCGCCTCGGGGACGTCGAGCCCCGCATGGTGGAGGAGCGGGTCGCGCTCGTTGACCGGGAAGTAGTGCTTGTGTTTGCGTCGTCCGGGGAAGCGCACGGAATGGCGTTTCAACTAGCACGCCAGCGTCGTGTAGCCAGAAGAACCGGAGTTCGCGGGCTTTCCGCGCCCGCGGGCGCGTGGATGGGGGCCGTGGGACGCTCTACGGAGCGCGCACGGGGGTTCGCACCTCGAAGAAGAGCGCATGGGGGCGACCGAAACGAGGAGCGGGCACGTTCTCACGCCGGATGGCGACCCCAGGCTGGACCCGCAAACGTTCAGTCGCAGAGAGACTTGTCTTGCTTACAATTGCCGACGATCGAAAACCCGTCGCCGCCGCAATACCAATCCGCTTTTGATTGGCATTGGAGATACGCCTCCGTCGAGGCGGCGCACTGGCCTTTGGGAACGGCGCAGTCGATCGCGGGATCGCAATCGCGCGCGCACGCGCTCTTCATCTTTTGACAATAGGCCGTGCACGCCGCCGAGCCTGCCACGTCTTTCGGCGGTGGGGCCGCGTCTTTGCCCGCGTCTTTGCTCGTGGACGCATCGGGCGAAGCGGCGTCGGGCGTCGTGGTGTTGCTCGACGACGGGGCAGGGGGCTCGTGTTCGTCCGAGGGTGACGACGCTGCGGGCTTCGTAGGCGTTTGCGCAGATGACGACGTGTCGTCATCGCTGCATGCCACGACGAGGCCGGGGGCGGCCATGGCGACGAACAGAGCGACGAGAGAAGGCATGCGAAGAGGCTTCATAACTCGTACGTGCGGGTAGCCCTCTCGCGTTATGAAAATTCTTCCGGCGATCAGAACGTCGCGTTCGAGGCGCCCAGCTGGCCGTAGGTGTCGGCGCCCCAGCAGCGAACCTTTCCGCCCTCGCCCCACGCGCACGAGTGGGATGAACCGCACGCGACGCTTCGCGCGCCGAACGACGCCTCGACAACGATTTGGGGCCGCGTCGACGGCCCGCGTGATCCGCTTTGGCCGTTCGCGTCGTCGCCCCAGCAGATCACGGAACCCTCGCTGCGTACGGCACACGTATGCGAGGCGCCTGCCGTCAGCTGCACCACGTCGCTCAGGTAGAGCACTTGGACGGGGCCGGACATGGTCGCCGTGGTGCCGATCCCGAGCTGACCGCGCTGGTTGTCGCCCCAGCAGGCAACGGTACCGGACTGTAGCCTCGCGCACGCGTGCTTCGCGCCAACGGCCACGTCGAGCGCGGGTTCGGGGAGACCGTCGATGCGAAGCGGCTCGAGGACGAGGTCGCCGGGCTTCCCGACAGCGCTGATTTGGCCATCGCGGTCGTCGCCCCAGCAATACACCGAGCCTCGCGAGGTCGTCGCGCACGCGAACGCGCCGCCCATCGAGGCCGAAACCGATACGACGTTGCCGTCGAACGAAGAGATCGTCGTTGGCAGATACCGCGTCGCCTGCGTTCCGTCGCCGAGCTGTCCGCGGTCGTTTTCGCCCCAGCAGCGAAGCTCGCCCGTCGTTTGTAGCGCACAGACGAAGAAGCGGCCGACGGCGAGCTGCGCGACCTCCCCGAGGCCTTCCTGCTCGAACGGCGGCGTCACGGGCAAGTGTCCGCTCGCGAGTGGTGTGCCGCCGCTCGACATCAGGTCGCCGAAGAACATGTCTCCCCAACAGAAGACGCGTCCGTCGTCGCGCAACGCGCAATAGGCATAGGCCCCGCCGAAGAGTGCGCGCACGTGATCGAGGCCTGATGCGGCCACGGGCTCTCGACTCATCGGAATCTCGTCGGGCAACGCGCCGTTTCCCAGCGTGCAGGATGCATTGTTGCCCCAGCAGACGACGGTGGCATCGGACGTTTTCACGCACGTGCTGTCGTCCGCGATGGCGATGGGGGCGCTCGCGGGGAGCGGCGCACGCTCCTCGGGTCCGATGCCGTTGCCCGCGTTGGCGTCTTCGTTCGAGGCCGTCGCCGAGCCGGCATCGGGGGGGCCCGTGGGAAACGATCCGAGCACTCCTTCGTTCGCGCACGCCGGAATCGCGCACGCCATCACCGCCGCTCTCACGAGCGACCCGAGCGAATGCACGGAGAAGAGCCGCGGAGGCGGTGAAGAAAAGACGGAACGCAAGGAATCCAGGCTCGCGGGAACGTGCGACGGGCGAACGAAGTGAATTCGTCACGGGCAGACGGCGTCAGACGCACAGGCATTCACTCGGTGGGCAATCAACGCCGTCTCCTCATGCGCACGCGCTGGCGAAAGCTTCGGACATTCGGGATTTCCTTCGGCGCGGGGTGCCTTTTGTCCGTCGGCGCCACGCGTGCCCAAGCCGATGAGCCGAAGGTCGCCGTCGGGCGGACGTCGGCCTTGAGCTGGGTGCGTCTGCCTGGCGCCGAGGAATGCATCGGTTCCCCCGCGCTGGCCGATGCCGTCGAGGCGACGCTCGCACGTCGCGTGTTCGTGCCTCCGACCGACGCGGAGCTGAGTGTCGAAGGCTCGATCGCTTATGCCAAAGACAGGCGCCGGTTCACCGTGCGTTTCCAGGTCGCCGATCGCGAGGGGAACGTTCTCGGGAAACGCGAGCTCACGCAAGCCGCCGAGACGTGTCACGCGCTCGACGATCGCTTGGCCCTCGTCTTGTCGATGCTCATCGATCCCGAAGCGGCCGATCGCCCGGCCCCACCATCGCCCGAAGCGGCGCCCGCCGAGCCTACGCTTGCCGAGCCCATTCTTGCTGCGCCCCCGGCTTCGCCTGCCGCTTCCGACGTTCCTCGACTTCCTTTGCCGGTTGCCAAGACGCCGTGGCGATGGGGCGCGAGCGCGTCTTTCGGAGGCGCCACGGGGCTCGTGCCGAACACGGGGTGGCTCGTTGAGGGCCGCGTTTTCGTTACGCTCCCGCATTGGCCGACGCTTCGTGCCGGGGTCGCATCGTTCTTGCCGGCGAGGAATCGCGTCGCCGAAGGCGCGCTCGCCGAGGTCGGTCTCGTCTCCGGCGAGTTCGGTGTCTGTCCGCTCGGTCTCCGGCGGTTGCCCGTCGTCGTTCGGGGCTGCGTCTCTGGATGGCTCGGCCAGCTCTCGGGTCGCGGTGATGGCTTTCCCGACTCTCGCAGTTACACGACGACGTTCGCTGCCGCAGCCGTCGACGCCTCGGCCGAGCTCTGGCTCTCACGATCGATCGGCGTCGTACTCGCGCCCGCGCTCGTGGTTCCCGTGACCCCGACGCGACTCGCGTACGACGATCCGCAAGGTCGCCGCCAAACGCTCTTCGAGAGCTCGAACGTGAGCGCCATGCTCACACTGGGGATTGCCGTTGGATCTCCCTGATCCCACCGTGCTCGCCGCGCCGAGTGAGGACCCGGGCGGTCCGCAGATAGGCGACGATGCACGCATCGCGCACGTCTCGCGCAGTGACGACACGGACCGCATCGTTCGCGAGTACGGCCCCTACGTGTGGCGAGCACTGCGCCGACTCGGCGTATCCGAGCGCGACGCCGACGATGCGTGTCAGGAAGTCTTCGTCGTCGTGCATCGCAAGCTCGCCGAATACGAAGGACGCGGGCAACTTCGCACCTGGCTCTACGGGATTGCCGTTCGCGTCGCGGCGGCGCATCGTCGTCGCGCCCACGTCCGTCGCGAGGTGCCGACCGAGAACCCGGTGGACGAGGATCTTCCTTCCGAAGAAACGCCCGAGGGAGCTGCCATCGATCGCGAAGCACTCGCTGCCCTCGATCACGCTCTCGCAGCCCTCGACGACGACAAGCGCGCCGTGTTCGTTCTCTACGAGATCGAGGGGCTCGAGATGCCCGAGGTCGCCGAGGCGCTCGGCTGCCAAGTTCAGACGGCCTATTCGCGGTTGTATGCGGCTCGCGGCGAGGTCGAGCGAGCGATGCGTCGTGCAGCGCTGGGAAGGGGAGGCGCATGAGCGACGACCGCCTGCCCGAGCGAGACGACTTCATGCGAGCGGCCCTGCGCGCTGCACGTGCCGACGTCCCAAGCAGCGCGCGCATCGATGGGATTGCGCGTGCGGTGCGCGTCGCCGTCGCGCCGCCCACTCCTCCTCAGCCTGCCCGCCCAACGCCGTCGCACACTCCGTGGGGCGCCGGTCCCTTGAAGCTCGTAGGGGTCGGCGCCGTCGTCGTCGCGATCGGTGCTGCCGCGCTCGCCCCTCGACCTGCGCCGGTCGGGCTCGTGCCGGCGATGACTTCGCCGGTCGCCGTGTCGTCCACGACGCCGTCGGCGGTGGTGTCGTCTCCGATGCCCGTCGCGACGTTCGAGACACCTGCCGTCGACGTCAACGCGCTACCGCCTGCTCCTCGCGCGCAGGGCTCGTCGCGCCCCGTTGCGATGCGTGACAGCGCAGGAGAGATGACGTTGCTTCGCGCCGCCCGGGCCTCGCTGGCGCGTGATCCAGCGGATGCGCTTGCCACGTGCGAGGAGCACGCCCGCCAGTACGCGCACGGCGCTCTCGCCGAAGAGCGCGAGGTGCTCGCGATCGATGCGTTGCTGCGCCTTTCGCGCCATTCCGAAGCCGTCGCGCGGGCGACCAAGTTCCGTGCCACGTACCCTGATTCGGCCTACGGTCCCCGACTCGAAACGCTCTTTGCCAGACCGTGACGACACCGCGTCCGGCGGCAAATCAAGGGCAGGCTGTCAGGGACTGAATCCACGCGTCGACGAGGCCGGCGCCCTGTTCGTGGACGAGATGCGTCGCCACCGGCGGCATGTGGAGAGCGCCCGTGCCGTGCATGCGGTACGAGATGATCGACTTCGCGGGGGCGCCCGGCGCCACGATCTTTGCTCCCGCGATGCCGAAGGCGCCGAGGGCGGGCTCGCCGTTGCAGACTCCGGCGCTGGCGAATGGCGTCGAGAAGCGCAGATCCATCGAACTGCCGCCGACGCCACCTCCTGGGCGGTGGCAGCCCGAGCAGTTTGCGTGCAGATAGGCGCGTGCCCGCATGTCGATGGGATCGCTGCTCTCGAGCGTCGAATAGCGCGCCGCTACCGCGGGATCCCCGATGGGGCTCGTCAACAGCCCGATATGATCGAGCGTCGAGAGCTGGTTCGAGATGCGATTCGTGTTCGGATAGGTGAGGTTGCCGTTCAGCTGCCCGTTTTCGAGTCCGAGCGTGTTTCCGGCGGCGTCGGTATGGCACTGCAGGCAGTGGCTTCGACCAGGGAACGTCCACGTCTGATTGCCGACCGCTTTCGTCTTCAGTGAGTGCAGTAGCGTGGCGTCGCTCTGATCGTCATTCCACTCGTACGAATAGCCCGCCCAGTCACCGTCGTCGTGACGCACGAAGAAGCGCGTCTCGACGAGCTTTCCGCCGAGCGAGAACTGCTTCATGAGCACGCTGCCGATCGGAAAATTCCAATCGCCCTCCGGCATGACTTGCACGTTCGCTCCGTCCGGCACGGCCATCCATCGGCGCTTGTCTGCGCCGTCCGACCAGAGAGGCATGTTGACGGCATAAGGAATCATGCCGTCCGACGCCTCTTTGGGATTGTCCTTGTTCACGCAGCCGGTCGCCGAAAGCTTTTCCGCGACTGGATTCACTCCAGCCGGTAGCGGATCGATCCGATGGAGCGTTCCTCCGATGTAGTCGACGACGTAGAGCTCGCCGTCGACGCCCTCGCCCATGGCCGAGAGGGTGAATCCCGCGACGGCGATGTCCTCGATCGAAGGCGCCTTCGTGACCGGATCGTAGACGATGCGCGAGATTCGGCCGGAGACGACGTCGGCGAAGACGTACGAACCGACGAGCGACGGAATCTTCGTCCCGCGATAGACGAAGCCTCCGATGATCGCGAGATCTGCATTCTCGTGCGGATATTCGACGACCGGATCCTGCAGTCCGGTCTTGTCGCACGTGGCGCTTCCGACGCAATGAGAGCCTTCGGTGATCGGCCAGCCGTAGTTGCCGCCCTTCGTCACGCGGTCGACCTCTTCCCAGGAATCTTGGCCGACGTCGCCGAGCCAGAGATCGCCCGTCTGCCGATCGAAGCTCCAACGCCATGGATTGCGGAACCCATAGGCCCAGGTCTCTTTGAGCTCGCCGACGCCGAGCGGTTGCTCGACCCAGGGGTTGTCGGGCGGAATCGTGTACGGTCCCGTCGGCCCGACGTCGATTCGGATGATCTTGGCGAAGAAGCCCGACTTGTCCTGGGCATTGTTGCCGCCCTGGTCCTCTCCGCCGTCGCCGAAGCCGATATAGAGCTTGCCGTCTTTGCCGAAGGCGAGATGGCAGTTTTTGTGCTCGTCGGCGGGTTGGTCGAATTCGATCTTTCGTCCGTCGTTCGAGACGAGGACCTCTTCGGTGGCCCGATCGAGAATGTCCCCCGAAGCCGCCTTTTTCATGCGGGTCACGACCGAGTTCATGCCGACGGGGCTCGTCGCGCTGTGCCCGTTGTACGACATGAACACTGTGCCGTTGTTCGCGTAGTCGGGATGGAATGCGAACCCCAGGAGTCCACCTTCTTGGGTTTTGCCGAGCGTCACCTCGCCCGGCGCGAAGCGCACGAAGTCGCTCGTGGACGACGCGTTCGGATCGTTCGCGAACACCTTGACCGCCGCTCCGCTCTCGACACCTTGCTCGACGACGTACCACCTGCTCGCATCCCCCGGCGCTTGGAGCATCAACACCGGCGCTTCGAAGACGAGATTCGGAAAGGCCGGCGTGAGCTTCACCTGACCGACAGGCCGCCCCGGGGCCACGCACGTCTTGTTCGGTGGCCGAGTGTCGAGTCCGAAGGTGCTGGGCGTCGCCGGTCCGCTCGGCTTTTCACTGGCCGAATCCGACGAGTCACTTCCACAAGCCAAATACGCGGAGAACGTGAGTAGCTGAAGGCCGACGGCGACAGTGGTGGAGACCGATCGGAAGCCAACGGGCCCAATCTTCATGCGGCGCGCGGTTAGCAAGGCGCGTGCTCGAGATCTGGCGTTTCCCGCGAGCAGAATGATCGGCCATTCCCTGAGCGACGTGCGATCGCTCGACCGATCCGCCACGCGGTGTAGCAACTTCGTCGTGGCAATTTCCCACGTGCGACGGAGGGCGTCTGCTCCTCCGTCGTTCACCGTCGTGCGGGCTCACGGTTCACGGCGAGGTGGAGGTTGCCTCGGCGAAGGTCGCTGCAGGAACCTCCTCGGCCGTGACGAACGCCTCGCCACCACCCTGTGGAACTTCGACGCAACCGTCCCACTGGCGCTGGAACACTTTCTCCGCTGGCTTGATGGCGTGAATTCGCACGATCGGATCGCAGGCGGACCCTTCGATGACCCTTGCCAGTCTCGGCGCCGCTCCGCAGGCATTCGCAGTGAAGAGTGGAGTCGTGCACGTGGCGTCGGCAAAGGCTGCGATCTGGAACGCGGCACTGGCGGGAAGGCAGCGCACCTTGCCGTCGGCAGCCTTTTCGAACGTGCATGTGTCGTCGATCTGCGAATCGTAGATGGCGGATTGTTTCACGGGCACTCCGCCGACGAGCTGCGTGCGCTCGACGAGCCGCGAGTGTGCGGGCGTGCTCCCTGCCGCGGTGGGAGGGAATTCCGTTGCGGCGATGGGAACGCACTGGTCAGGACCGCGTGCGCAGTCGTAGACGGGGGCCGCCACGACTTTCTGGCAATTGCCGAACGGTCCGCCCTGGTAAGGGATCGCCGAGACGGGCATGCACCGCTCGACGCCGTCGTCGGCGACCGCGAATTCGCAGGGCGTGCCTCGCGCGACGTCGATGAAGTCCTCGTCAGACTGGAGGCGTGAACCATCCTCGCCCTCCAACACGACGGCGCGCACGAGGGCGCTCGACACGGCGACGTCACGGCGGACGAAGGCGACGAAGTCCGTGGGGGCGAGCGGAGCGCCGAGCTCGTAATAGTCGCTCGTGGCATCCGGCGGTCCCTCGGCGCAAGAGCTCATCCTCGGACTAAAGATCGTGGTTGGCGACGTCTTGGCGCCGATGCGCCAGTAGTCGAGGCCGTCTCGATTGCCACGCCTTCGCGCCCGGCTCCGGATGAACACTCGCGCGGGGTCTGCGCATGCGGACTTCGGTAGCGTGATGAGTGGAGTCGTGCACGCGTCCGAGTAGTCGGGCCCTCCGTCGGCCGCGTCGATGTAGGGCCCCATGGGGCGGAGGTCGCGCGGGACGCATCGCTCGACGCCGTCCCTGGCGATGGCGGGCACGCACATCATGCCGAGCTTCGTGTCGTAGAGGCCATCGAGGACGAAGATGCCATCCGCCATGTACCCATGGACTTGCAGGCGGGAACCGCTTCGGGCGAGGCGAGGAGCCGGCGACTCCGCGGAGGGAGGCTCGGGGGAGGGCGACGAACTACAAGCTGCGACCAGACTCGTGAGTGCCAGCGTGACCGAAGCAACCGATGCGAAACCCCTCATTCCCGAGAACATAGGCAAAGCGCGTTCCGTTTCGATACCCCAGGACTTCAGCCGAATTCGCGATTCGTGCATTCGCAAGAACGGGAGCGACACGAAATTGACGTGATTCGGTCGTGCATTGACGCACGCTCACTCGTCACCAAGTGCACGCCGGCGTGCGCGTCGCGTGAAGCCCAACCGAACACGGGCCGGTGTTGCTCGTCCGACGACTGCAAGAGTCAATGCCGTTCGGATAACAGAGATCCGTCAAGCACCGATGGATTCGACCCGAGATTTTTCACAGGAAGGACGGAAGGGCCGAAGTTTTTGGGGCGGTGAGCGGGCAAATCGTGCGACACCGCGTCGGCATCGTGGGCATTCAACTCCCCAGCAAGCGCAGTTTGGCGCTTTACGCGGAGCGATAACAAAACCTTCCGATCTTCCGACCTTCCTGTGAAGACTCTGCCTATCCGAACGGCATTGCTACAAGAGTCCGAGCTCGCGAAGGCGCTTCTCGAGGAAGCCCTGTGCGGTCGTCGCGTCGTACTTGGCGGGCTGCTCGTCGGACACGCAGAACGGAAGCGGCGCGAGTGGGCACGTCGGGTAGGGGTGCACGAAGAACGGCATCGAGTAGCGGACGACGTCCTCGGCTTCCGACGGGGGATTGACGACTCGGTGCGTGGTGGAAGGCAGCCTGCCGTTCGTGATGAGCTGCATCATGTCGCCCGAGTCGACGACGATGTGTCCTGGGGGCGCTTCGACGGCGAGCCACCGGCCGTCGCGCGTCAGAATTTCGAGCCCCGCCGACGTGCTCTCGCACAGCAGCGTGAGGAGGTTGATGTCCTCGTGCTCGGCCGCGCGCACACCCCCCGGAATGAAGCCGTCTTTGAGGGGCGGGTAGTGAATGAGGCGGAGGATCGAGTTGCCTCCGGCGATCATTTTGGTGAACGTATCCGTCGGGGCCTGGAAATAGATCGCGAGCGCCTCGAGGAGCGTTCCTGCGGTGCGCTCGAGGTCGGTGAAGAGCGTGCGCGTGCTCGGCTCGAACTCCGGCACCGCCGAAGGAAATGCGTTGGCACCGCCGGGGCCGAGCGCAGGGAGATCTCGCCCGACGTGGAAGAACTCCTTCAGGTCACCGACCTTGCGGTTCTTGGCGTGCTCGGCGCCGAATGCGACGTAGCCACGGTTTCCTCCGCTGCCTTCGATGAAGCTCTTCTTCTTCTCGGGGGTGGGAAGGGCGAAAAAACGAGCGATCTGGGCGTAGGCATCGCGAATACGCGCCGGATCGATGCCGTGGTCCTTCACCGACACGAACCCGAACTCCGCGAGGGCGTCGCCGAAGACCTGGACGAATCGCGCGCGCGTGTCCTCCGATCCCGTCACGTAGTCGCGAAGCGAGACGACGGGGATGCTGGCGTGCGTGCGCTCCGAGACCGAGGGTGCCGAAGGAGCTGGAGACTGCGTATGCATGGGGACCGCGCTTTCGTGACGGCTTCCCCCAAGCCTCGCGCAGCATAGCCAGACGCAGGGCGAAATGTTCCGAGAAGTGTGCGAGCGGGCTCGACGCTCCGACCGAACGGCACGTGCTCAGGGCGCGCGGGCGCACAGCGTGGCGCTCGAGCCAACATGGCAAGCATCGGCGCGCCCATCGCCATCGACGTCGGCCAACCAGCCATTGAGCCTCGTCCAGCTCGCGTCGTTTGGTTGGGCCCGGACCCGAACGAAGAGCGAGCCGAACGTCGAGCCGGTCGACGTCGCGCAGGAGACGCCTGCGGCCGAGAACGAACAGAGGTCCGCCGCGTGATCGCCGTCGATGTCGCCGAAGACGACGCTCTCGGGGCTGAACGTCGTGCCTGCCGGGACCTGGAACCAACGGCGCGAGCGCTCGAAGCCCTGACCGTGCCATCGTGCGGAGGCGCATTCGACCCCGCTGGGGACGATCTGGCAGACGTCGGCGCGTCCATCGCCGGTGACGTCTGCAAAGAGCCATCGCACGTCGGTGTCCGCGGCGTCGGTGAGGGGACCACGGTGCCAGAAGAGCGCCGAGCCAAATCCCCCTTTGCGGTTGTTGACCGCGCACGCGACGCCTGCTTTTCCGGCCGAGCAGAGATCGGCGAAACCATCGCCGTCGACGTCCACGAAGGCGACGGAGCTCGGGTCGAGGGCGCCCAAATCGCCCGCGCGAACGGGCGCGGCGATCGCGAAGGTGCCGCGCCCGGTGCCCTTCGCGCACATGGGCCTTCCTGACCAGCCACACAGATCCGGGATCTTGTCGCCGTCGACGTCGGCGAGCGCGAGCGTGGCCGCCTTCGCTGGATCTGCGAAGCCGTCGCGGTCGGAGAACGACGTCGTGGCGAGCGTTGGTGTGCCGAGAGTGCCGTTTCGGGTGAGTGCGCAGATGATGCCGTCCTCGTGGGTCGCGCAGAGATCGGCGTGATGGTCACCGTCGAGGTCGCCGGCAAGAAGACGTCGGCCTTGGTATGCATCGCTTCGCGACACGACCCTGGCGCGGTCGAATCCGACGACCCATTGCGAAGCTGGATTCTGATCGCAATCGCCGACCAGCACGGCCGTCCCGCTCTCCGCGTGGCGCAGACACCCGCCCCGTTCCTCGAGAAGGTTCCCTCCCGAAAGGAGCGACCATCGTTGTGGACTCGGATCGTCCGTGGGCGCGCACGCGTGCATTCGCGCGATCCCGTCAGGATCGGCCGTCACGCACTGGCGAGAAGCGCCCACGAGGAAGCCATTGGCTCGCAGCGAGAAACGTTGAAGCGGCGATCCGGTGCACGGCGTCGCGACTAGGGCGGTCGTGGCGTCGACCCCGAGGCAAAGACCCTCGGTGTTCGTGATGGCGCCGTTCCCGCCACGCTGCTCACACGACAGATATTGCCTCGTTGCGAATACCGAATAGCCGTCGAGGATCTTTGAATTGCAGCCCGTCGAACCGCAGATCGCCGAATCGTGAGCCGCATAGGCGAGAAACGCATTCCACTTCGACGAGCTCTCGTCGGCCGCGAGGTTCGGCACCTCCCGGCGGATGTTGTATCCGCGATAGAGGCGCAGCGGGACGCCGTCGGGCGTTGCGGCCGACGTGAAGAGTGCGGCATGGACGTGGTCGGAGTGGTCGGACCCGAAGGCGCCGCTGGCGTCGAGCGTGCTGATGCGTGACGGTTGCGCCGTGACGAAGAGCTCCTCGAGCGTCTCGACGAGGTCCTCCCGATCGTAGCTCGTGCTGTCGTCGACAGCGGAGAGGGAAGGGATCTCGCCACGCCACAGGCGGCGCAGGCTGCCGTCGTACGTCCCCAGACTGGTGGGGTACCCATTGCCATCGCCACCACCGTCGGGGAGGCGCATGAAGACGATCGATACGGTGGCTTCGGCGAGCGTGCGCACCAAAAGTGGGTGCCCATGGACCGTCATCGTCGTCTCGGTCCAGTGCGGATTCTTCGCGCCCGCCAGTGACGCGTACGCGGCTAGGACGCCGTTTTCGCGTTCGAGGTAATACGTCGGGTCGGTTCGCCCCGCGTCGCCGGCGGTGAGATAGATGGTCAGAGCCGCCTGTGGGTCGGCGATCGCCGCGCCGATGTCCGGACTCAGGAAGAGCAGGTCGTCGTCTTGGTGTGCCACGACGAAGACGTCGTGCGGTCCAGCGAAAGCCGGCTCAGGGGCAACGATCGGAGCCGTCACGAGCGGTTCGGGCGTGACCTCGTTGCACGACGCGGTTGCGAGCGTCGCGAAGAGTACGGCCGATGCCGCTCGCGCGCGCCTCACGGCAGCTCCGTCGGCGGCCGCCCACCGAGCGATTCGCGCACGAAGTAGAGCGGCCTTCGCTTGGACTCGATGTACGTTTTGCCTACGTACTCACCGATGATCCCGAGGCTGACGAGCTGCACGGCGCCGAAGAAGAGCATGCCGACGAACAGCGAGGGAAATCCTTGCGCGGGGTCGCCGTAGAGCACGGTCCGTACGAAGTCGTACGCCGCCGAAACGATGGCGACGGTCGAGACGAGCAGGCCGAGGTACGTCGCCAGGCGCAGAGGAACGATGCTGAACGACGTGATCCCTTCGGCTCCGAGCTGTACGAGTTTCCACGTAGCGGCATCCATGAGGGCGAGCAACCGGCCATGGCTCGCGTCGAGCCCAGCAGTGACCGTGCACTCCTTGCCGAAGTTGCGTGACAACCGAATGGCGCGAACGCTCGGATCTCGCTCGCGCAGGGACGCCAGGCGGTCGAAGGTGTCGTCCTGGCTGCCGTCGTCGACACAGACGAGCTCGTACGGGATGCCGAGTGGGGCGAGGGTCGCGACGAGGCGCGCGTGGAGCGAGTCGACGTTGGACGACTCGTTCAGCATGGGGATTACGACCGAGAGCTCAGGCCGAGCGGACGAATTCATCATCGCGTACACGAACGCAGGGACGAAGAGTATACGTAGCAGCGTGCAACGCTCGCCGCCGTCCGCTTTCGCAGCTCGTCGAACGGGGGCCGTCGAAAATCAGCGAATCGGCCGAATGATCGACGTCGTGGCCGGTCGGTGGGAGCGGTTCGCGGCGGCCTTTTTCGGCTTTGCCTACTTCGTGGCGTTGACCGACACACGTGTGCTCGACCCGCGGCGGTTCGACGTGCTCGCTCGGGGCGATGGGGCCTACCACGTTCTGGCCCGTAATTTCGCACAGTGGGATGGCTGGCACTTTCCCCTCTCGCGGATCGACAATTACTTCTGGCCGGTCGGCACGAGCGCCGTCTTCACCGACGCCAATCCTTGGATCACGCTCGTCACCAAGGCCATTCTCCCGCGAGATGCCCCTCCCCTCCAGTTCGTTGGCCCCTGGCTTGCGCTCTGTTTCGTCCTGCAGGGGTGGTTCGGCGCCCGTCTGACCGGTGTGATCACGAAAGAGCGTGCCCTGCGCGCGCTCGGTGGGGCGCTCTTCGTCGTGGCGCCCATCCTCGCTTTCCGCCTGGCGCACGAGGCCTTGTGCGCACATTGGATTTTGCTGCTCGTCATCGAGATAGCGCTGACTCCTGCTGAGCCAGAGGATGCTGCGCGCTCGCGTCGACTGCTGGCGGGAGGCGCCGCGGTTCTGGCGTTTGCCGCCGGTGTTCATCCGACACTGCTGGCCATGGCGCTGCCGCTGGCGGTCGTTGCCGTGTTCCGACACGTTCGGAATGCGGGACGCGTCGGAGCCGTGTTCGCGGTCGCGATGATGGTCGGGCCGCTTCTCGTCTGGCTTGCCCTCGGATCCATCGCGCGCAACGTACAGACCGAGACGTTCGGATTCGGCCACTTCTCGGCGAACGTTCTCTCGCTCCTCGATCCACTCAGCACCGAGCGTTCGACGATTCTTCCGCCTCTCCCTCACGGCGACGGTCAGTACGAAGGATTCGGATATCTCGGCGTGGGGGTTCTCGCGCTGCTCGCGCTTGTCTTCGCCCACGCGCTCGTTCGCGCGGCGCGCGCCAGGGAGAAGCCGTGGCGGTTCGGGCGATGGGGGTGGGCCGTCTTCGCCGCCGCCGGTGCGAGTGCCATCTTCGCGTTCTCGTCCCGCGTGCTGGTCGGCCAGCACCTGCTCGTCGATCTCTCGCGCGCCTACGTTCCGTTGCATGCGGTCGCGAATGCATTCCGTAGCTCTGGCCGCTTCATCTGGCCACTTCATTACGTTCTCGTCATGGTTGCCATCGCCGGCGTCGTCCGCGTGCGCTCCGATTGGGCGCGCGGTATGCTCGCGACGGCGCTCTTCGTCCAACTGCTCGACGCTCATCGCGTCGACGGACGTCACGCATTCACGCTCCACGACGACAACCCGGCGCCGAGCCCAACCTGGGCGCTCGCGCGCGGTGCGTACGAGCACATGGCGCTCGAGCCGCCGCGCTACGACACGAACGGCCTTCGGTGCGAGGGAGACGACCACCCCGCCGAGACGGTGGCCGTCCTCGGGCCGATTGCGGCCAGGCAGCACCTCACCTTCGACTCCGGTCAGGCGGCTCGCGTCGACGAACGCGCGCTCACGGAGTACTGCGCGAAGACCGCGCGAGAGCGGCACGATGGCGTCTTCGACGCCGCGACGATCTTCGTGGCCGCCCCAAGTACGGCCGCGGACCTGCGCTCGCGGCCCGAGCTGACGTGCGGCCGGCTCGACGGTCGTGACGTCTGCGTCCGCGCCGACCGTCCGACGGATTTCTCGCGCGCGCTCCAGAACGCGCAATAGCGAGGCGCGCGCGCGACGGGGCCACGGTTCGAACCCGCGGCGCCCTCGCTAAAACGAGCGGGCGACGAGGGGGCCGACCAAGGGCCGGAGCTCGTCGCCGCCAGGCGTGCTCACTGGAGGTTGTCGGTTCGCGCCGTGAGCTTGTAGTCGCCGTACTTGTCGCCATAGTAGGCCGCGACGTAGACGAGCGCCTTCGCGTTCGGCCCAATCGTCACGCGGCTGCTGCCGAAGAGTCCTGCCCAGCTCGAGTCGCACGCGGTCGGATCGCTGGTGTCGCTGCATGTGTCGTTGACGCCCGCGCTGCAGGCCTGGCGCGCGGCGTCGGTGGTGGGCTTCGTCGCGGTGTTGTACGCGGCGAGGACCGTGTCGATGTAGCCCGCGCCGGTATGCGACGACTGACCGGTCCAAACCGACGCCACGATCGTGCTCGAGGTCGGATTCACGAGCGTGACGTACTGATACGAGACGTTCGAGTTGGAGGTGCTGCCAGAGGGGCAGCTTCCCGAGAGGCGCGGGGCCGTCTCCGTCGCGGGGAGAGTGAATTCGTTGCTGACCTTGCCGCCCTGCGTCTCCGACAGGATGAGCGTAGGCTCGCCCGGCACGTAGCATTCACCGAAGCTGCCGAAGGTGCAGCTGGCGGAGCACACGCGGGCGCGGCCACCTTCGGAGCACGACAGGCCGGCCTGGTAGTCGATCGTTCCCGGCGAACACGCGTTGACGGGTTCGTTCTTGCACGCCCCCACGGCGTAGCGGCAGTCGTTCTGACATACCTTCTTGCGAGTCCCGCAGAGCCCGCAGCTTTCCGTCGTCGCGGTTCCGGGCTCGCACCCGCCCACGACCTCTCGCTGGCAGTAGCCCCAAGCTTGCCAGACGAGAGCATTGGGATCGGTGTCGCTCGGTGCGCAGAGGCGCGTTTGCGTTCCACACAGACCGCAGGGTTGCTGCTGGATGGCATCGTTGGTCGTGCACGCGGTGCCCGCGGGCGGCAGCGTTCCCGGATCGGTCGGCTTCCCATCGACGTCGCCGTAGTCGCCGTCGCTCGCATCGGCGTCCGCAACCGCATCGGAGGCATCGACGACGTCGGCGCTCGCATCGCTCTGCGCATCCGCCTTCGGGTAGGGGGTACTGTCGGGCGTTGTTTCCTTGGTCGTTCCCGTTTCGGGCAGGATGGCGGACGAGTGGCCGGCGTCATCCGCGTCGTCCCATCCGAGCGGAGAGTCGCTCGACGCGCTGCAGCCGATGACCGTGCATGCTCCAACGACTCCGATGCCGAGGGCGTATGCAAAGGACTTTGCGGAAGACATTGCGTTCTCCTGGTGTCGTTTCAGTGAAAGCAGAGGGCTTCAGCGTCGAGCGGCACGGCCCCACCCTCGGTAAAGAAGCGAACCGAATCCGAGCTGTCACTTGTGGCGTTGTCGACGCAATACGCGTTCGAGCCGTCGGTGTTCGGGTGAGGGCGCTCCGAAGGCACCGGGTTGACCTCACACCCGAGGCCCCGGAGGTGACCGACGCGGAGATCATCGCCACCTTCCACATGTCTCCGCCCGTGTTCGAGCCGGAGGTCACGAGCTTCGGGAAGTCGTTGCCCGTCACAGGGTTGAAGCCGGTCGACAGCACACGCTCGCCGTTGCAGTAGACATTCACGTGCGTTCGCGATGCCAGTGAACCGGAGAAGTACTTCACCGCGACGGCGTACTTCGAGCCGTTGGCCGGCGCGTCGACGTTGATGTTTTCGGGACCGCAGAAGTCGGACGCGTTGGGATCCTTCTGAGAGACCGAACACGTGATGAGATCGCGGTCGAGGCGTGGATTGTTGCACGTGCTGGTGGCCTTGGAGCCCCAACCCTGGCACACCGAATTGTCGGGATTCGCCGAATACCATTTCGGAGAATCTGCACCTTTGCAGTTCGAGTAATAGCAATCCTGTCCTGGGCACACTCCGCTCCAGCCGCGGTTTTCACACGTGTTGCCCCACGTGAGTTGGGCCAAGTGGAGATCGAGATCGACACCTTGTCCCTCGGTGTCCCAGCAGGCTTCGGCGCGAATGCCGGGGGCGCGGACGGCGATCTTCTGCTGGCACGCGTAGTGCTGGCCATTGAGATCGAACTCGCCCTGCACGAGGTAGTCGCCGCTCAGTGAGAAGGCCGGATAGACGCTGTTCGTCACGGCTGGCGAGGAGGCGACGAGCCCGTGCTCCTTGGAGCTCGGTCCGAGCGTGTCGTCTTGCACGCCGACGCCCGCGCCGGTCGCGGTGGCATTGGCGAACAGCGCGAACGTCGGATGCGGGAGGATGTTGTCGCAATCGCCTCCGCGCAGGGTCCACTTCCAGTTCGTCGCGTTCGATACGTCTCCGGGCTTGAGGAACCACTTCGACGCATCGACGGCGAGTGGAAGCGAGGTGACGGAGGGGAACGGCGCCGTCTCGAGCGGGTCGGTCGGGCATTGCACCGGCGTTCCCTTGCACGAGCAGTCCGTTGCCTTGGAGTTCTGTTCCTTGCCATCGCAGTCGAAGTCGCCGTTCGCGCAGACGTCGTCGGCGAACGGAGGCTGCGCGCCACGGCACTGGCCGCTCCAGTGGCCACCGAACTCGCTGTTCGGCTTGACGCAGTCGACCGTTCCCTTCGAGTTCTGTGCGCACCAACCGACCGGTACTCCGCCGAACGTCTGGCTCGCGGGGACCATGTAACACGTCTTCGTCGTACCCGCCGCGTCGCATGCGCAGCCTTCGTCGACGAGGCCGTCACAGTCGTCGTCGAATCCGTTGCCGCCCCTTCCGTTCGAGGGATACGTGGGCAAGTCGTGCAGGCCGTCGCACTCGTTGTCGGTTGGCGGCAGGCAGAGGCGACTGACCGGCCCGGGGCCACCGGCGTCGGGCTGACAGCTGGAGCCGTCGACGGGCGGCGCCCCGTCGTTGAAGATGCCTGGTCCGCCGTCGAAATCTTGTCTGGCCTGCGAGCCGTCCTCGTCGTCGGCGAAGGAGGGGCCGGAATCTGCTGACGACGCCTCGTCACCGATCGTGTAGGCATTGGTCGAGTTCGCACACGCGATGGCGACCGCCGCAATGATGAAGGCCGACGCGCCTACCGTCGACGTTTTCCCGAAGTTCCGGCTCATGGTTCCTCCCGTGAGGTACTTCCGACGGCCGCGCGAACGCGCGCTGCATACGGCGTGTCCGGCGAGTTCGTGAAAAGACGTTTGGCGAGGATCTCGGCACTCGACTGATCACCGCTTGCGTGCAGCGCTTCGATCCGTAGAACGAGGGCCTCCTCACGGAGCTTGCCGGTCGGAAACCGTTGCGCGTACACGTCGAGAAGGCGGAGCGCCTCGCGTGGCTGGTTCGCCGAGGCTGCACGGCGTACGTCGTCGAGCTGCACGATCTCGAGACGGAGCTCCTCGGCGGGGGCCTTCGGCGCGGTCGATGCCGGCTCGATGTGCCGTGCCGGATGTCGGTTCGGGGGCGGGTGCACCGTTGGGAGCGACGTAACGTCGACGGAAGGAACGACGTCGACGGGAGGCGGAGTGTCTCCGACTCGTATGCGCGGCGCGCTGGGGGGCGACTCGGTCACCGTGTCTGCCGGAGCAGGAGGGGCGGAAAGCGTTTCCTGATACGTGCGAGTGAACGAGAGCGTGCTCACGCCGAGGCCGACCACGACGAGCCCCGCTTTCGCGAAGGACCCGAGTGTCCCGCGTGTCGAGTCCCTCTTCGCGACTACCGTGGACACGGGGCCGGCCGCGGTCAGGAGGCCAAGTCGTTCGGCGACCCGGCGACGCTTCTCGTCGTCGAGCTCGTCGAGCTTTGCGGATTCGACGAGCGTGTGGAGATGGGACCCGACGTTCGGATCGCGGCGATAGCGCTTCATCGCTTCTCCTCCGCTTCGAGTCGTGCGCGCACGCGTTCGGCTTCGACTTCGAATCGCGCGCGGGCGCGCCGTAGGCGCGAGGCCACGGTTCCCGCCGGGATCCCCTCCATCTCGGCAATCTCGGACATTTCCATTTCTTCGAGTTCGTGGAGCACCAGGACCGTGCGCAGCGCGAGCGGCATCGCGTCGAGGATCTCGTCGAGAGCCGCGCGTGCGTGGCGGAGCTCGGTCTGTTCGGGGCTATCGAGGGGAGCCGTGCACGCCTCGTGCTCTTCGTGGGCGCGTTCGACCCGCACGAGGGCGCGCCGCAGCGAGCGTCTCAGCGCAGACGCGCGTCGCCGCGCGATGCCGTACAGGTACGACTTCTCTTTGCCGGGTTCGATCGCGTCGAGCTTCGACTGCGCGATCATGAAGACTTCTTGCAGCGCGTCCTCGACGTCGCTCTCGGGGATACCGAGGCGACGCAGAGCGCGCGCAACGAAGCTGGCGTACTCCTCGAAGAGGGATGCCAGTGTCATTACCCGGGCGAGCCTCGGATACGGAGTTGCCGGTGCTGCAGGCAAGTCCGTTTTTTGTAGCGTCGCCGTCACACTCCGGGCAATCACCACGTGTCTGCGCCCGTGATCACTCACGGTCCAAAAAACTCAAAATCGGGCGGCGAGCGCGAGGGCAGCCCGTGCGCCGAGGGCCGGCGTCGAGAAGGCGGTCGCTCCCGAGGTGAAGTCGAAGCGCTGGCGGACGAGCGGGGCCGCAACGCCCGCTTCGACGTCCAGATGCAGACCGTATCCCAGCGGGAGCTCCGCGCGTCCTAGGGTACCCACCGCGAGCCAAGGCGCATCGTTTCGTTGGGCATTGGGGATGCCCGCGCCGTCTCCGCGAAGCACGCCCCACTCGAAGAGCGCGCAGGGCCGTAGCACGGCGAAGCGCGAGACGATGGCGATCGGGCAAAAGACGCCTTCGAGCGCGCTCCAACGTAGGGCGAGTCCACCGAGAACCGTCTTGTCGGTGACTGTGGTCGTCGTCACGGCAGAGATGGAGAGCGCGGGCGCAAAGAGCGACGCGTCCGATGCTTCCAGCGCTGCGTGCGCACTCAAGCGGCTGCCGATCGCAGCGTGCGGAGCGATTCCCGTCGCGAGCACGCCTCCAGCACCGACCCCGAGCACCAAGCTCGACCGCTGCGCCCGCGCGCGCGTCACGACGGCCTGCGCAGCCTCCATCACTCGAGTGGGCGGAGGCGTTGGGCGCGGCTCGGCACCGGGCGCAAGCGACGCTGGAGTGGGAGGCAGAGGAGCAGGTGGAGGAGGCGGAGGAGGCGGAGCAAGCGAGGGGGCGGGCCTGGGCGCCGGCGCGCTTGCTCGAGCATCGATGGCAAGGGCGATGAAGAAGCCGAGTGCTTCGACGAGGTCCGCGCAATTGGAGCTCGTCACCTCACGGTGCTGCATGGGCGTGCCGTTGCTCTCCCCTGGGACGAGGAGCGTGCCATTGAGGGTGCCGTCTCGCTGTTCGATGTGGACGCGAAATTCGCGCGCCGCTTCACCTGCCGTCGCGCTGCGCGCGTTCGAGGTGCGTGCGAGCACGTGAGCAAGGAGCGTCTGTTGCGTCGCGCAGAATGCCGGTGCCGTGTACACGATGGCAATGGGCTCGTGCGCGTCGTCCGCCTTCGCGCGACGGATCGGCAGCAAGAGCGAAAAGAAAATCGTCGCCGTCGCGAGGCGGCGCGCCACGCGGGGCAGCTGTCGAGCACCGCGTCCGATGCTGGACGCTGTTCGGCGAACACGCACGCTGTCTTTGCGGACGCTAACGTAGCCGCTCTCGATCGCCAACCCTTCGTGACGCAGACTCGTGTGAGCACAGCCGTTGTTTGGCTCTGCCTTTCGACAAGGAGCGACTCAGCGGGCGCGAACGATGCTGCCGAGTGCGGCGAGCGTTCGCGGCGTGTAGCCCAGAAGGCGAGCGCACGTGCGCGAGAGATGCGCCTGGTCGGCGAAGCCCGCCTCCTGCGCGGCGTGAGCGAGGCCGCCAGGGCGCAGGTACGGAATCGCGCGCATCAAGCGACGCCAGAGCTGCCACCGCCGAAACGAAATACCGACGTGCGCGTGGAACAGCGTCGATGCGTGCCCCGGCGACAGATCGAGACGAGAGGCCAGCGAGCGAAGCGACACGGTCTCCGCCTTCTCCGGCGCCCGCACCAACGCGGCCAGTCGCGCATCGCGAACCGCATGGGTCGTGCCGTTGCCGAGTGGGAGAATTCGCGAAGCCATCACGCTCGCCGCGCCAGGCAAACTCAGCACGGAACCCTTCGCCGTCGATTGCGCCGCGGTGACCAGCGATGGCTCGGCCACGCGAAATGGTTTGACACGTCGTACGGTGACGGCGGCATCACGATGGAGGTCGGCGTCCAAGAGGACGCTCACCACCGGCCCCCGCGCGCTCGACACGTGCTCGAGATCGGCGGGCACGACGACCACGGGGCCCTCGGCCGTTCCCTCGCGGCCCTCCACGCGAACCACGCCATCGAGGGCAACGAGGACAGCGACCCCCCATTGCGCATGGGGCGCCGTTTCCACAGACTCCGTCCGCATCCACGAGCTTCCCCCCGATCCGTCGAACTGCAACATGAAGACGTTCTCCCGAAGTCCGTTCAAGCGGTCGTCAGGTTCGAGGGGCTACACCGGCTTCATGCGTAACCAAGCCCGCATGGCTTTCCTTGGAGTGGTTCTCATGAGCAATGTCTTTGCCGCCAACGCATGCACCAGCGACGCCGCGCACGATCCCGTCGGCGAAGCGGGCCCGTCGGCTCCGAGCCCAGACGCGTCGGAGGGAGGGGGTGACGCCTCGACGTGTTCGGCCGCCACCGTCGAGCCGGTTCTCCGCTCCGCGCTCGAGAGCGCCCAACGCGACAATCGCGAAAACCCCGGGTGGCTCTTTGCGGTGCACGCCCCGACGATCGGCCTCGACTTTCGAAGTGCCATCGGTACGGACCGCGCGACCGGGAGGGCGCTCTCGTCCGATGCGCCGTTCCGCATCGCGAGTGTCACGAAGACGTTCGTGGCTGCGGCCGTGCTTCGCTTGGTCGAGGACGGTCGCCTCGGGCTCGATGCTCCGATCGGCGGCCTCCTGCCTGCGCCGTACCCGTCGATTTTGAAGGACGGCGGCTACGATCCGGACGCCATCACCGTCCACCAGCTGCTTGCCCATACGAGCGGACTCTACGACTACGCCCAGACCGACGCTTATGTCGAGGCCGTGTTCTCGGAGCCCACGCACGTCTGGACGCGCGAGGAGCAGGTGCGCTTCGCCATGACCCATGGAAAACCGGTCGGCAAACCGGGTGAGGTCTTCGAGTATTCCGATACGGGTTACGTTCTCCTCGGAGCGATCATCGAGACGATCACCGGCAAGGGCCTGGCCGCTGCGCTCCGTGAGCTCGATCGCTTCGAAGCCCTGGGACTCACGCATACCTGGCTCGAGACGCTCGAGCCCGCCCCGGCCGACGCGCAGCCACGCGCACCTCAAACCTATGGCGGTGTGCCGCTGACCACCATCGACGCCTCCTCGGATCTGTGGGGAGGCGGCGGCCTCGTCTCGACCGTGCACGACGTCGAAGCCTTCTTCCGCGCACTCTTCGGCGGCCGGGTGTTCTCGAAGCCGGAGACGCTCACGACCATGCTGACACGTACGGCTGCGAGCGAGCCTGGCGCCCTCGGGATCTTCACCAAGGAGATCGAAGGCACCACGTGCTTCTACCACGAGGGGTTCTGGGGGATTCTCTCGCTCCACTGCCCCGCGCTCGATCTCGGCATCGTGACCGTCGGCATGGAGGCGCAGAAGCTCGGTGACGGCGCCGCGGAGCTCGTTCGACCTGCGCTACGTGCCGTCCGGGACTGCCGCTAGCAAGCCGGGCGCAGCCTCGATCACCGGTGCAGGAAGATCTTGTACGTCAACCAGGCGAGGACGAAGAGGCAGGCCACGGCGAAAGAGGCCGTCCATTGCCACGGCGTCTTCGTGACGGCGGGCGTCTTCGTGGCGAACAGCATCTGGGTGGCGGCGACGACGATGCCGTCGATCTTCTTCTGAGCGCGTGCGCCCTTCTCGGGGTCGTCTTTGAGTGAGCGGTAGCGGCCCGCGAGCTGGGGGAGCATCTCGTTGCGCAAGGCGTGGTCGAGGAGCGCCTGGTGAGGCTTGTCGTCGTCCCACGCTTCGAGGCAGCGGTTCCAGAGCGAGGTGAAAAGAGCGTCGATGTCGCCGGCATCGACGGCGGGAGTTCTCGCAGGCTCGGGAGCGGTCGCGCCAGCCGCGCCTGCCTCCTCGGTGCCTGCTTCAGCTTCGACGGGCTCTGTGTTCCCCTCGCTCACGCGCCCATCATGGCGCAGGGCAGGGGACGCCACCAAGCGCTTCCTGCGCTCGAGGCGTCCTTCACTTGGCCGTATCGATCCAGATCGTGACCGGGCCGTCGTTGAGGCTCGACACTTTCATGTCTGCACGGAAACGGCCGGTCTCGGTGCGGATGCCGGATGCTCGGGCTTCGGCCACGAACGCGTCGTAGGCGCGCTCGGCCTCTTCCGGAGGCATGGCGCCGTCGAAGCTCGGGCGGCGGCCCTTGCGAACGTCGCCGTAGAGGGTGAACTGGCTTACGACGAGGAGCGAGCCGCCGACGTCGACCACACTCTTGTCCATCTTGCCTTCGTCGTTCTCGAAGATGCGAAGACCGAGGATCTTGGAGAGCACGTAGGCGCGCTCCTCGGCTCCGTCACCCTTGCCTGCGCCGAGGTACACGAGCAATCCGCGCTCGATGGCGCCGGTGACCTCGCCGTCGACTTCGACCTTCGCCCACGAAACGCGCTGAACGACCGCTCGCATGCGTTTGGGGCCTCAGATCCGCAGTGCCCGGCGGAGCTCTTCCACCTTCGCGAAGTAAGCCTGGCGCTCGTACGGCTCGTTGAGGATATGGAAGTCCTTCTTTGAGAGCCCCACGCATCCGAAGCAGTACGTGCAGCCGCTCATGGCCACGCAACGGATGAGATAGGCGCTCTGCGTGCAGCGTTCGCAATGCTCGCAGTGCGAGCAGGACACGCAGCCCGTGCAGCCCTCGCAGTGCGAGCACTCTGCGCAGTCGTTGCAGTCGTTGCAGTAGTGCGAGCGCACGACGTTCCTGCAGTCGCGGAGGAACGTGGAGTCGCTGCATCGCTCGCAACCTTCGCAAGCGAGGCAACCGACGTTGCCGGTGCTCTGCGCGTGCTCGGCGACGAGGCGGCGGAAACGCTGTTCGAACTCCGAAACCGAGAGAGGGGTCGTCGACGTCATGGAAACCGCGAGGAACTCGGGGATACCGCGGCTGTCGAAAAAAGAAACGTCGTTTAGTTGGCAGAGGTCGCAGGATGTAGGACTTTGTCCCCCACGCGCCGGGACCCATCCCGGATGAGGAGGACTGATGAAGCCCGTCGTTTCTTCGATCGTTGCTCTCGCGATCGCCATGGCGCCGCTGACCGCGATGGCTGCCGAGAAGTCCACGCACGGTAAGCCCGTTGTCACCAAGGTCGCGAGCCACAAGAAGGCCGAGAAGACCGCGAAGGTCGAAAAGACCGAGAAGACCGAGAAGACCGAGAAGGTCGCCAAGAACGAGAAGGCCGAGAAGGCCGAGAAGTCCGACAAGTGTGAGAAGAATGACAACGCCGCCATCGCGCGCGTTCACCACACGTCGAAGGACAAGCCCACGCTCCACCACGCGCACAACGTGCAGGTCGGTGGCGCCGGTCACAAGGAGCCCAAGGCGAGCGACACGCTCATCCCGGCTTCGTTGACCACGAAGACGACCAAGATCGAAAAGGCCGACAAGGCCGAGAAGAGCGAGAAGGTCGAAAAGGCCGAAAAGCTCGAGAAGGCCGACAAGCACGCCAAGAACGGCGAGCTCCCGCGCCTGCCCGACCCCAACGCCAGCAAGGCTTCCGCCAGCAAGAGCGGCGGCGAGAAGGGCGGCCACAAGGCGAGCCGTCCGAAGAAGTCCGAACCGGACGATGGCCTAACCGAGCGCGACGAGGACTTCGCCGATCTCGTCGCGCGGATTCGTGGCCGCCGTGAAGACTCGAAGGGCCATGGATCTGCGGAGGGGAAGAGCGAGGCGAAGGCCAAGCTTCAAACCGTTTCGGACGTCCGGCCCTGCTCGAAGGAGCCCGTGGAAGTCATTCGCGGGCCCGAAATCGAGAAATTCGAGCTGACCAAATGCGATGGCTCGGTCGCGCCCCTCGCGATCGAGCACCTATCGGTTCTCATTCGGCCGGGCAGCGCCGCTCGCCCCGTCGTTTCGGCCGCCGAGCTGGCGAAGAAGAAGGGGCCGGAGCTCGCGCAGGGCATCCGTCGCGCCGACGAGCGCCTGCCTTCGCGCCTGCAGGCGATCATCGATCACTTCTCCAAGCACGACGGCCCGCCGAAGATGTCGATCATCTCCGGCTACCGTCCGACCTCGATCGGCAGCATGCACTCGACGGGACGCGCCATCGACTTCCGCCTCGAGGGCGTGAAGAACGAAGACGTCGTCGCCTTCTGCAAGACGCTGACCGACACGGGGTGTGGTTACTATCCGAACAGCTCGTTCGTGCACGTCGACGTACGTGACGCGGGGGCGGGGCACGTGACGTGGATCGACGCGAGCGGACCGGGCGAGAGCCCACGCTACGTATCGTCGTGGCCGCCGCCGGCACCGCCGAGCAAGGGCAGGTCCGAGGCGATCGAGAATGCGTCGGCCAAAGAGCCCGTCAAAGGACTCGATCGCGAAGCCGCGCCCGAGAGCGTCGACGAGCATCCGAGCCTCCCGCAATAGTCTGCGAGCCGCAGGTCCGGACCTTCACTTTCCGTCGCTGGCGCGCGTCTCTTTCGAGGCGCCGTCAGTCGACGACCGAAGCGGCAGCTCCAGGGTGAACTTGGCTCCGTCACCTGGCTCGCTGTCGACGCGAATCGAACCGCCGTGGGCGATGGCGATCTGCTGGGCGACATACAGGCCGATCCCGAGGCCGCCGTAATTCCCGTCGGGAACGGCGCGTTCGAAGCGGTCGAAAATTCGAGTCTGGTCCTCGGGCGCGATGCCGCTGCCGTGGTCTCGAACGACCACGTGCGCGAGTTCTCCTTCGCGCTCGACGCTCATTTCGATGGGCCGGCCGTTTCCGAACTTCACTGCGTTGAGGAGGAGGTTGGTGACCACCTGCTCGACGCGCTCGCGATCCCAGGCGCCGACGACGGGCTCATCCGCGTCGACGATGAGCTTCGAACCCGAGCGCGCGATCGGCCTCGCGTGCGACTCGGAGGCATCGCGGACCAGCTCGACCATATCGAAGGTCTCGCGCTCGAGATGGATGAAGCCGTCGCGGATGCGCGACGCGTCGAGGAGCTCGTCGACGAGGCGCCCGAGGCGACGATGCTGGCGTTCGAGCTGATCGAGCCCTCGCATGAGCTCGTCGTTCTGTGGAAGGGGCGTTGCCAGGCGGCGGAGCAATGCCGTCTGCAGCTTCGCGCTCGTCAGCGGCGTACGCAGCTCGTGCCCCGCGATGAACAGAAAGTCGTCGCGCGCGTGGATGGCGTCCGTGGCTTCGCGATAGAGGCGTCCGATCTCGAGCGCCAACGCGGCACGTTCCGCCAGGTTCTCGAGCAGCGCCTGATCTTCGACGTCGTAGGGGCTGCACGGCCTGTCGCGAAGGAGCGTCGCCACGCCGACGACACGGTTGTCGACGCGCAGCGGAACGACGAGGATGCTGCCGACGTCTTCGAGGTAACGCAGGTACGCGACGGGCCTCATGCGACGGAGCACCTCTTCGGTCACCACGGGAATCATCAACGTGCGCCGCGTGCGAAAGACCTCGGCGGTGATTCCTTCCCTGACGCGTTGAACCGTCTCGAAGGCCTCCTGCAGGACGTTCAGGCGCACCGGATCGCGATGGTAGACGGCGACCGGCTCCAGCCATTCGCCGTCGGGCGAGACGACGCGAATCGCGCACGCGTCGCCGATCAGATCGGCCATGCGCCGTACGACTGTTTCCATGATCGCGCGATAGTCGACGCCGGCTTCGGCGAACGCGAGGGACGCGCTCGCCAGCCATTGAACGTGCGCGGCGTAACGCGCGACGGACTCGATGTCTTTCTCGGTGGTCTGGCGCGGAGTCAGGACGACGACCGCGCCGGCCGGTGCGCCCGTTTCGTCAGCGAGCGCGTGAACCAGCGCCGTGCAGCGGACGCCGTCCACCATGCCTTCCGCTCCACCGCTGTTGGTGACGTTCGACAGGACGCGTCGAACGACGTTCGAGAGCCAGAGCAGCGTGCCGGGACAGGACGCGAAGTTGTAGCCTGGACGGAGCGCGCGACCTTCGCTGCCACCGAGGACGGCGCTCGCCGAGGCGATGACTCCTTGCAGGTCGACCGTGAGAACCGCGAGCGGAACGCCGATGGTCAGCAGTGACGAGTTCTCGCGCTCGAGCGCGCGACCGTCGTTGCGGGAGGGCGGCTCCGCCATGTGCGAAAGCTAACCATGGCGTGACCCGCTCGCTGGTTCTCTCGGTCTCTCGATTCGAGAGCTCGGGCGATCAGCCGATCGCGCAGAAGCCTTCGTAATCGATGTAGCTCGTGATGGTCGGGGTCGGACCACACGCCGGGCAGTTCGGATCGCGACGCAGCTTGAGCTCGCGGAACTTCATGCCGAGGCTGTCGTACGTGAGAAGGCGGCCGACGAGCGGCTGTCCCTGACCGAGCAGAAGCTTGATGGCTTCCGTCGCCTGGAGGAGGCCGACGACGCCGGGCAGAATGCCGAGAACGCCAGCTTCCTGGCAGCTCGGAGCGAGGTGCGGAGGGGGCGGCTCCGGATAGAGGCAGCGATAGCAAGGACCAGGCTCGATCCCGAGCTTCTTCGCGGCGCTGGTCGGGACGAACGTGGTCAGCTGACCGTCGAAGCGGAAGATGGAGCCATGGACGACCGGCTTTCCGAGGAACACGCTCGCGTCGTTGACGAGGTAGCGCGTCGGGAAGTTGTCGGTGCCGTCGATGATGACGTCGTACTCGCCGAAGATCCGATCGACGTTCGAGCTGTTGACGCGCTCCTTGTAGCCGACGACCTTCACGTCCGGATTGAGGTCCGAGATCACCTTCTCGGCGCTCTCCACCTTCGACATGCCGATGCGGCTCGTCGCGTGGAGGATCTGGCGCTGCAGGTTCGAAGCGTCGACCGTGTCTGCGTCGACGAGACCGAGCGTGCCAACGCCGGCCGCGGCGAGGTAGAGGCCCGCGGGCGAACCGAGACCACCGGCGCCGATGAGGAGCACCTTGCTCTTGAGGAGCTTCGCCTGACCGGCCTCACCGACCTCGGGGAGGAGAAGGTGACGCGAGTAGCGATCGCGCTGCGACTCGGTCAGCTGGGGCGGCGTATCCATCGGATAGCCGAGGTCCTTCCAGCGAACGAAGCCGGGGTTGGCCGTCTCGACGTTCGTGTAGCCGAGCTCGGCGAGCGTCTTGGCAGCGAGCGCCGAGCGCGTTCCGCCGGCGCAGTAGGCGACGATCTTGGTGTTCTTGTCGGGGATGCGTCCCTCGACCTGAATCTCCAAGAACCCGCGCGGAATCGAGATCGCGCCCGGGATGAAACCGGCGCGGTACTCCTCCTTCTCGCGGACGTCGAGCAGCAGATAGGGCTCCTTGGCGAGGAGCCGGCGCTTGAGCTCATCCAGCGAAACTTCACGGGTTTCACGGCGAACACTCGCGATCAGATCGGTGTACGTGGTGGGCGGCATGGCAGTGTGTCCGTTATAACGGATCGTTCGCCGACCCGCCATCGGCAGGCGCGACCGAACCGAAGAAACATCCGAAGATCGGATGCTCCGAATGCCCACATGGGGTCACGCTCGTGCTCGCTCGAGCGCCGAACGACGCGAATTCGCGGCGATGCCGAACCTCAGCCAGGGAACTCGACGCGAAGACGGGTGACGAGCGCGCGGCCGTCCATGGGACGACCGGAATCAGGGCCCGTGCATGCGCTCGCGAACGAGCGGAAGCGTCGTGCGATCGATTCGTCGGTCACGACGTGAAGCACGTCTTCGAGCACGCGACCGAAGCCGTAGACGTCGTCACGCGGCTCGCTCGCCCGGCCTGCCATGCGCTCCGGTGACACGTAGCCGAGGCTGCCCGGAGGACTCGGCTCGCCGATCTTCTTCGCGGTTCCGAAGTCCGTGAGGATCGGAGCGCCGCCCCGTGCGACGAGCACGTTGGCCGGCTTCACGTCATGATGGACCCAGCCGGCGGCGTGGACGCGCGCGAGCGCCGAGGCGAGGGGAAGCGCCCAGCGTTCGATGGGCAGGAGCTTCGTCAGATCTTTCCGGTGAATGTGCTCGCGGAGCGTGCCGAGCGAGGCCCACTCGAGCGCGAGCCAGCCGTGATCGGGATCGACGTCGAACACGCGAACCACGCCGGGGCCTTCGAGTGCGACGGCGACCCTCGCCTCGTGAGCGAGCTGCGCGCGATCGCGCTCCGGCTGGTGATAGACCTTGAGCGCCACGTGACGACCGAGCTCGCGGTCGACGGCTTCGTAGACCGCACCGGCGCCGCCGCGACCGACCTCACGGAGCAAGTCGAACGGCGCATCGGGCTCGCGCGTGACGACGGTGACGCCGCTCGTCGTCGCTTTCTGTTCGACCTCGAAGCCGAGCGCCGTGCGAAAGCGTCGATGCCGCTCACGGGCTCCGTAGTGATCGAGATCGCGCAAGAGTACGCGTTCGATGAGCGCGAGCGCCGTGGCGACGTCGCCCTTTTGCTCGGCGAGATCGGCGCGAAGGACGAGCGCGGCGGACGAGCCTGCATTGGCCAGCACGCGTGTGGCGGCCTCCGGCTCTCCGCGATCGACCATCGCCGATCCGAGCGCGAGCAGCAGCGGCTCGGGCAGGGGACGAATCTGCGACGTGCGCGCGAGCTCCTCGACGGCACGTGCTTCGTCGGGCGTCCTTCGCAGTTCGGCGAGCAGCGCAATGGCTTCGTCGCTCGTGGGGCCGCCGGCGAGCCCTGCGCGTGTGAGGCGGGCGATGTCCGGCGGCAGGCCGGTTCCGAGGGGGTCGACCGGCGCTTGCGCGGCCGGGGCCGGCTTCGCGATGACGGGCTTGATGGTCGCCGTCGTCGTCGTGGTCGCCGGGCGCGCGCTCTCCGGGCTCTCCGGCTTGCCTTTCAAGAACGACCAGAACCCCATGACGCGCTCCCCAATGTGGCACGACTCGAAGGCGGCGTGGCGAGCTCCCATCGCCGCCGCCGTAGCCGCCGAGATTGCTGGTGAATTCTACTTATGGAAGCGCGGCCGTGGAAAAGGCAGTCTAGCCCGCGTGGACGGTTTCTCGACAACGCGTCGAACGATCGGTCGACATGCGCGAACGGGGCGTTCCTTCTGATACGCTCGCGTTTGAAGCTTCGATGCAAAATCGTCTATCGGTTTTCGCGCTGCTCGCAGCGGCCGCGGCTGGTTGTTCCGCCCTGGTCGATACGAGTGGCCTGTCAGGCGGCGACGTGTCGCCCGGCCTCACGGGAGCCGACGCCTCCGCGGGACCCGACGCCGGTGGTGGAGATGGCTCGCCATCGAGCGATGGCGGACCGTTCGATGACGGCGGTGGAGGGAACGACGCTTCGGATGCGGACGGTGAGGGTGGATCGTCCGGCTATCCCGACCCTGTCGTCATCGTTTCGGGCGCTGGTATCGCCGCGCCGTCAGGCAACGCGCAGCAGCAGCACCTCGTCTTCGTGAAGCCGAACGACACGTATTGGTTCTTCACGCTGTCCGGGACGAAGGACTTTGCCGCGTTCTCGTCGAAGGACTTCAAGAGCTGGTCGTCGGCGCACACCTTGGCGATGCCCGTCGCGCACGGCAGCGACGGTCGAAACGTCGGCATCGCCGCGATGCCGAACGCGGCTGTCGTGCATGCCGCGATCGCGTGTTTCGACGGCTCCGGCGCAACGCACGTGCATGCGCGGGCCACACTGCCGAGCGACGTCATCGCCTTCGACGCCCCTCGTACAGTGAGCAGCATCGGCGCACCGAAAACCACCGTCGGCGGTCCGGCGACGACCATCCTCACCGCGGGCGGCAACATCGTCGTCGATGCGCTCGATCTCGTCTCCGATGGGGGCACGTTCAACGGGGCCGTTTGGCGTTTCGGCTCCGAATCCGGAACCAGCTTCTCGTCGCAAGCTCCCATCCAAGACGAGTTCTATTTCCCGAAGAGTTGGATCAATGCGCAGACGCTCGTTCCTCTCACCTCGGGCGGCCTTCTCTGGGTCGCTGAGAACGCAGAGGCGGAGCCTGACCCTCCGAACCTCGCGTTCGGGGTGTATGCGTCGGGTTCCTGGACCGGGGGCGCGGTCTTCGCGGTCGATGCGACGCAGAACTACAACGACTGGTCGGTGTTCCGCGTGAGCGACACGGAGATGCACGCCGTGCGCTACGCGGCATCGGTCGGTTTCGAGCACGCCAGGTTCACGGGCACGACGTGGCAGCCCGGTGGAACGATTCCGGCGATGACGCCACTCGTCGGAGGAGGCCTCGTGCTCGTCGGCGAGGGCAGCACGTTCTCGCTGTACGCGATCGACGTCGGCGCCGCGCGCACGGTCAAAACCGTGGCGTGGGACGGCACGAAGTGGGCCTCGAGCTGGCACGACGTGACGACGAAGGCGGCCGTGAGGACCTTCCTCGGCGGAATGTCGACGCCGGGCCACAAGGCCGTCTACTGGACGCAGGAAAACTCCGGCGCACTCGACGTGGTCGGAGTTTCGATTCCCTGACGTCGATTCGAAGGCGCCCTCAGCGCGCGCGGGCGCGGTCGAGCATCGCGTGCAAGAGCACGTTGCAGCCGGCCTCGAGGTGCTCCGGCTTCGCGTCTTCGATCTCGTTGTGGCTGATGCCGTCTTTGCACGGCACGAAAATCATGCCGGCCGGCGCGAGGCGAGCCATGTACACCGCGTCGTGCCCGGCGCCCGACACCGCGTTCATGTACGAGTAGCCGAGCTTCTTCGCGCCGCTCTCGACGGCGTCGACGCAGCCCTTCTCGAAGGGGCAGGGCGGGAAGTACGAGACCTGCTCGAGCGAGATCGACAGGCCCGATTCCTCGGCGGTCTTCGCGATGAATGCGCGGATTTCGGCGTCCATCTTGTCGAGGCGCTCGCTGTCGACGTTGCGAAGATCGATCGAGAAGGACACACGCCCGGGGATGACGTTGCGGCTGTTCGGGAAGTTCTGCACGAAGCCGACGGTGCCGCGCCCGTAAGGCGGATAGCGGAGCGCGATCGCCACCGTCTCCTGCATGATGCGCGCGGCCACCTGCAAGGCGTCTTTGCGGAGGGCCATGGGCGTGGGGCCCGCGTGGGCTTCCATGCCGTTGACCACGCAGTCGTACCAGCGCAATCCGAGCACACCGGTCACGACGCCGATGGTCACGTTCGCATCTTCGAGCACCGGGCCTTGCTCGATGTGAGCCTCGAAGTACGCGCCGAGCGGATGCTTCCCCGGCTCTTCGTCACCCACGTAGCCGATGCGTTCGAGCTCCTCTTTGACGGTCTTTCCCTCGACGTCCTTCGCGGCGTAGACCGACTCGAGGCTGAACGCGCCGGCGAACACGCCCGAGCCCATCATGACGGGGACGAAGCGCGAGCCCTCTTCGTTCGTCCAGAAGATCACCTCGATCGGCGCGTCGGTCTCGATGCCGTGGTCGTTGAGCGTCCGAACGACCTCGAGGCCAGCGAGCACGCCATAGTTGCCGTCGAACTTGCCGCCGGTGGGCTGCGTGTCGATGTGGCTTCCGCAGGCGATCGGTGGGAGGTTCGGGTTCTTGCCCGCGCGGCGCATGAACACGTTTCCGATCTTGTCGATCGTGACGGTCATGCCGGCCTTCTTGGCCCACGACACGACCAGATCACGGCCCTGACGATCCAGATCGGTCAGCGCCAAACGGCACACCCCGCCTTTCGGCGTACCGCCGATACGTGCAAGTTCCATCAACGAGGTCCACAGGCGATCTCCGTTGATGGCCAAGTGAGTTGCGGCGCGATCTGCGGCGTGATCCGTCGACGTGCTGGGCGAGCTCATGCACCCATCGTACGCGTGCCTTCCGTGCGGCGCGAGCGTGAAGGACGCGTGACGCGATGCTTCCGAGCTACTTCGATTGCGTTGCTTGCGTCACTGGCGACGACGCGTTCGGCGAGCGCGTGAGGAAGTCGTACGTGGAGACGCATTCCTCGGGAACGAGCGTCTCCATCACCTCACGCAGGCTTTTCTTCGTAGCGAGCGTGTAGACGAAGAGCGCGCCGACGCCGGCGAGGCTTCCGCGGCCGAGCCACTTCGCCGTCTTCTGCATGCCCTTCTTCGCGAGTGCGCGCGGCCTATTTCCCGCGCGTGCGCCGGGCACTGGATCGCCAGCGCCTCAGCGCACGGAAGCGATCGATCCACGTCGCCTCAGGGGCACGCCTTCCAGCGGAGCGGCTCTTTCGTGGCCTTGAAGTGGCGGTACTCGGGGTTCGCTTGGAGCTTGCCGCCGCTGCGGTCGATGTCGAGGGTGTGGAGCATCGAGCCGTCCGCCGCGCGCGGATAGAGCACGAGGCCTTCGAGCTCGATCGTCGAGATGTTGATGGTGAAGAGGTCCATCACCATGCCGGTGGCGAGATGGATCTTGCCGACGGTCTTGTTCGCGTCGTCCATCGAGAAGTAGAGGAGCCCCTTGTAGACCTTCCCACCCTGGATGCGCCCGAGCGTCTTCGAGAGCGCGATGTCGTGCTTGAACGTCATCGTCGCGAGGTCGAAGACGTGGATGACCGGCGTGGTGGTCCACTCAGCCATGTATGCGAACCCGCGCGGACCGTCGACGGCGACCCACGGAACGCCTTCGCTCTGCAACGTCGTCGGGATGTCGTACTGAGTTCCGGCCTGGAGCGAGGCCGCATCGTAGAGAACGATCTTGGGGTGCTTGTAACCGTTGCTGTCTTCGATGGGCGCGTAGATCGTACCGTTCCAGACGTCGATGTCGCCGATGTGATCACTGCCCGCGAGCATCAGCTCGCCGGGGATCGCGAGCGCGTTCGACTTCTTGCTCGCAAGGGTGACCGGGTCGGTGATGTCGAAGCCGTAGTTGCCTGAGAAGTAGACGTTCGTCCCGTCCGTCGCGACGCCCTGGGAGCGAACGGGAGCGGTGGTGATCGCGAATTTTTCCAACGCACCGCCGGCCGTGTAGGCCTCCGCGTCGAAGACGGTGATGAACGCCTTGAGGCCGTCGGCGGCGGCGGGGAGCGTCTTGCCGGGCGCGTTTGCCGCGACGAACGCGTTGATCTCCTCGGCCGTTGCCTGGATGAGCGCCTTGGCCGTGCCGCCCGCCGTGACCTTCGGCAGCGTGATGCCGTTCGCCGCGTTGTTGTCCTGGTCGAGGGTTTCGAGGAGACCGACGAGCACTTTGACCGGATCGGTGTCGTCGCACGTGACCGAGGCCGCCAGCTGGTACGGCGTGAGAATCGCGGCGCCCTTCGGCTCTCCGAAGATCATGTCGCCGAGGCTGAACTTGATCGTGTTGCCGTCTTCGTACGTGAACTTGCCGGTCGCGTCGGTCGTGCCCTTCGTATCGCCCGACGCGTAGTCGAGGCCGACGATCGGCGCGCCGTCCGCGAAGAGGAGCTGGCCGTCCTTCGTGATCGCCTTGTCGGGCTGATCGGGGATCGGATCGTCGGTCTTGTTCGTCGTGGTCGGCGGCGTCGTGGTCGACGAGCTCGGCGACGGGGACTCGGTTCCTTCCCCCGAACCCGACGACGCGCAGGCGCCTACGGCCGCTCCGAGAAGCGTGACGATAGCGAGAGAAGCTTGACCAAGCCTGCGCGAGACCGACATGGGCCCACACAGTAGTTCGCGGCCGAAAATAGACCCGTCATTTCTTTGTCTCGGGATCGAAAATAGCGCGTGATTTGCGGCTCGGAAGGCGCGCTCAGGTGCTCACGAACCGGATCGCCGGTGCACCACCCCGCGTCGTGGCGATGGCGTCACCCGCGAGAAGTGTCGTCTGTCCCACGAGTTCGACGTCGCCCTGGAACGCCGGGTGCCGCGCGAGCAGCTCCACCCAACCGTCAGGACCGGCAACCAGCTCGAATCCGAAGGCGGGCAGGTTCGTCGGGCCGAGCGTGGCGAGATACCGCTGACCGGCGACCTCGATCTCGATGGCACCCGGCAGCGCCTCGCTCGGCGTGATTCGTAGAGGGACTTCGCGTCCGAGCTTCAACTCGAGGCCCTCGTGGATGGGAAAGGTGCCCGCGAGGTTCACGCCCCGGAGCTGCGTGCCGTTCCGGCTCTCGAGATCGCGTACCACGACGGCGTCGCCCTCGCGGAAGATCCGGAGGTGCTGGCGGCTGATGGCGTTGGAGCTGACGCGGATGGTGCCCTCGCTCCGGCCGATCACGATCTCGCGTCCGAGCACGAGCCGGACGTGGCTCTCGCCGATCTCGACCTCCACGATGGGCGCCTCGATCTTGCGGGCGCGCAGTCCGTTGGCGCGCTCTCGGAGCGACGTCTCGTCGACACGCACGCCGAAGTCTCCGTTCGACGTCTTGTGGATCTCGCGCAGGAGCTCGTCGAGCGCACCGAGCGCTTCGCGCCGTCGGCCGCACGCGATGAGCAGGTCGACGTCTTTCGTGCGGTCGTCACGTGCGCGGGAGATGCGCTCCTTGTGCTGCTCGGTCGACAAGAGGAACTCGAGGCGCTCGACGTCGCCCGCCGCCTGGAGCGCCCGCGCTTCGCCCTCCTTGTCGCCGGCGCGCGCATAGGCTTCGGCGGCCCTGAGCGGCTCGCCGACCGCTTCGAGGTCCTTCGCGGCCTCGAGCACGTCGTGGCGAGCCACAGCGCTCACGGTCGCGTCGCCGGCAAGCGCGAGCAGGAGCTCTGCCCGCTTTCTTCGGGCTTCGTTGTGGATGTCCGAGTCGGCCGGTGCGAACTGGCGGGCTTGGGCGAAGAACTGGAGGCGCGCCCGCGGATCGGTCTCGCTGTCGCCGCGGAGGAGGATGACCCGCGCGGCTTCCTCCGGCAGGTCGGCCTCGCCGTAGAGCTCAGCTGCCTTGGCGAGGTCCCCTCGCAGCTCGGCGGCCTGAGCGGCCGTCGCGGCGCGTCCTTTTCCGAAGAAGCGGTCGAAGAAGGTCGGCATTCGGCGGACCCACAGTCTGCCACAACGCTGCAACTCCTGGTGCCCCTGCGATCGGACGGACGGCGTCACCCTCTCGAAAGGCCGGCGTGAACGTCACCACGCACGTCGGTGCTGCGAGCCCATTGACGTATCCCGTCGCATCATCGACGCTTTGTCCCCAAACATGGCGAACCAGAACAGGCTCGGTGAGCTGCTCGTTCGAGAGAAGCTGATCTCGCTCACGCAGCTGCGGCAGGCGCAGGACGAGCAGAATCGCTCCGGGCAGAACCTGGGTTACACGCTGGCGAAGCTCGGCTTCATCAGTGACCAGGAAATCACCAACTTCCTGTCTCAGCAGTACCGCGTCCCGACGATCAATCTCGAAGAGTACGAGATCGACGCCGAGATCCTGAAGCTGGTGTCGAAGGACCAGTGCGAGAAGCACCGGGTCATCCCGGTCTCGCGCGCGGGTAGCTCGCTCATCGTGGCGATGGCCGACCCGACGAACCTCCACGCCATCGACGACCTGAAGTTCCTCACCGGCTACAACATCGAGCCGGTCATCGCGAGCGAGGCGGCCATCCTCGCCGCCGTCGAGCGTTATTACTCGGTCGGCCCCTCGTACGAGGAGGTCATGGCCGGCTTCGACGAGTCGGAGATCGAGTTCACCGGCGACGAAGAAGATCTCAACGCCCTCGAGCTCGAGCGCGCCAGCGAAGACGCTCCCGTCGTTCGTCTCGTGAACATGATCCTGCTCAACGCCATCAAGAAGGGCGCGAGCGACATTCACATCGAGCCCTACGAAAAGCGGCTCCGCGTGCGTTACCGCGTCGACGGCGTGCTCGTCGAAGAGATGACGCCGCCCCTCAAGTTGAAGAACGCGATCGTCAGCCGTCTGAAGATCATGAGCTCGCTCGACATCGCCGAGCGCCGGCTCCCGCAAGACGGTCGTATCAAGCTGAAGCTCGGCAAGGGCCGCGAGATGGACTTCCGCGTGAGCATTCTTCCGACCCTGTGGGGCGAGAAGATCGTCATGCGCCTCCTCGACAAGGGCAACCTCCAGCTCGACATGACGAAGCTCGGCTTCGACGTGAAGCCCCTCGAGGACTTCAAGTGGGCCATCAACCAGCCCTGGGGCATGGTGCTCGTCACGGGGCCCACGGGTTCGGGAAAGACGACGACGCTCTACTCGGCGCTCAGCGAGCTCAATCAGCCCGACACGAACATCAGCACCGCCGAAGACCCGGTCGAATACAACCTGCACGGCATCAACCAGGTGCAGATGCAGGACTCGATCGGCCTGAACTTCGCCGCGGCGCTCCGCTCGTTCCTCCGTCAGGACCCCGACATCATCATGGTCGGCGAGATCCGTGACTTCGAGACCGCGGAAATCGCGGTCAAGGCCGCGCTCACCGGCCACATGGTTCTCTCGACGCTCCACACGAACGACGCTCCGGCAACGATCTCGCGTCTCCTCAACATGGGTGTCGAGCCGTTCCTCATCACGGCGTCGGTCAACCTCGTTCTCGCCCAGCGTCTCGCGCGTAAGGTGTGTGGCGACTGCCGGCAGCAGATCCAGATCGACCCCGCGGCGCTGCAGGAGGTCGGCTTCACGCCGGCGCAGATCCAAGCCGCGCCGGGTCGTCTCGTGAAAGGCTTCGGCTGCCGCACGTGCAACGGCACGGGCTACAAAGGCCGCGTGGCTCTCTACGAAGTCATGCGCTTCAACGACACGCTCAAGGAGCTCGTTCTCCAGGGCTCGTCGACTGCGGAGCTCAAGGCCGCCGCGATCAAGCAAGGCATGATGACTCTCCGAATGTCGGGCATCGGCAAGGTGCTCGACGGAGTCACGACGACGGAGGAAATCCTCCGCGTCACGATGGCAGACTGACGCCTATGCCGTTCGGATAAACAGACATCCATCAAACACCGATGGATTCGACCCGAGATTTTTCACAGGAAGGTCGGAAGGTCGGAAGTCTTTTTGGCGGAGAGGGCAAGTCGACACGGCGTCGTCATCGGGGCATTCAATTCCCTAGCAAGCGCAGTTTGGCGCTTACGCCGGGCGATTTTTAAATCCTTCCGTTCTTCCTACCTTCCTGTGAAAATTCTGCCTATCCGAAGGGCATTGCGACTAACGCGCTGGCTGATATGCGCCGACTGAGTCGAAGGAATCGAGAAGGAATCAAGGCATGACCCAGGCTGGCGAACTCAAGGTCAATCTCCACCAGCTCCTCAAGGCGATGGTCGAGAAGGGCGCGAGCGACATGCACATCACGGCAGGCGCGCCGCCGCTCCTGCGCATCGACGGCGAGGTCATTCCGCTCAAGCTGCCGCCGCTCACCCCGGTCGACACGAAGCAGCTCTGCTACTCGATCATGACCGAGGAGCAGAAGATCTCGTTCGAAAAGGACAGCGAGCTCGACCTCTCGTTCGGCGTGAAGAACCTCTCGCGTTTCCGCGCCAACATCTACCTGCAGCGCACCACGATCGCCGGCGCGATTCGAACGATTCCCTTCAAGATCCTCTCGTTCGACGAGCTCGGTCTGCCGACCGTCATCTCGGACATCGCGAACAAGCCGAACGGCCTCGTCCTCGTCACCGGACCCACCGGTTCGGGCAAGAGCACCACGCTCGCGTCGATCATCGACAAGATCAACAGCGAGCAGCGGATGCACATCCTTACGATCGAAGACCCGATCGAGTACTTGCACCCGCACAAGATGTGCGTCGTGAATCAGCGCGAAGTCGGCTCGGACACCGCGTCGTTCAAGGGCGCGCTCCGTTACGTTCTTCGCCAGGACCCCGACGTCGTGCTCGTCGGCGAAATGCGCGACCTCGACACCATCGAGGCCGCGCTGACCATCGCCGAAACCGGTCACTTGGTCTTCGCCACGCTCCACACGAACAGCGCGGTGTCGACGATCAACCGTATCATCGACGTCTTCCCGCCCCACCAGCAGGACCAGATCCGCAACAAGCTGTCGTTCGTTCTCCAGGGCGTCATCACCCAGCAGCTCTTGCCGCGCGCCGGTGCGCCGGGCCGCTGCCTCGCCATGGAGATCCTGGTGCCGAACCCCGCCATCCGGAACCTGATTCGCGAGAACAAGGTCCATCAGATCTACGGTCAGATGCAGGTCGGCCAGGACAAGTTCGGCATGCTCACGCTGAACCAGTCGCTCCTGAACCTCTACATGCGCCGCTTCATCACGCTCGAGCAGGCGCTCAATCAGTCGATCGAAGTCGAAGAGTTGAAGAACATGATCGAGGCCCGCGCGAAGGCGGGGCATCCGATGCCCGGGCGCTGATTGCCCGCGAACTCGCCGTTCGTGATCTGGCCCTTGAAGGCACGGAGCACGGAGGAGCGGGATGATCAACAACGTTCGAGGCGTCGAAACGAGCGCGGGCCTGGGCAGCGCACGTTTGGCGCCGCCCAAGCCCGCTAGCGTTCGGTTGCGTTCAGTTGCCGGTGCCGGTGAGCAACGTCGTCGCCTGCGCGTTCGTGCTCGCGATGGTCGCGGAGAGCATCGCTGCGCGGAGGCCCGTTCCAGCAGGCGAGAAGCCCACGTTCACGACGAACGTATCTCCCGGCTGGAGCGTGACCGGCAGCCCGGACGACGGCGCCATCGCGAAGTCGCCGATGTGGCTGCCGCTGAGGCCGAGCGCCGTGATCGTCTGGGGCACGTTGCTCGCGTTCGTGTACGTCACCAGCTGAGGCGAGGACGAGGTGAAGACTTGCTGGTTGCCGAAATCGAGCTGCTTTGACGTCGTGATCGTCGGCGACGGAATCGTGAAGATCAGCGCGTTCGCGAACAGCCTGGCTCCGCTGCTCGCCGGGTCCCATCCGGACGAGTACGATGTCGTCGAAGCGCCCGAGCCATTGATTTCGACCACGGTGTGCCCGTTGATCACGCCTCGCACGACCGCGGGAATGCCGTCGGAGTACGACGCCACGATGACCGGGTTGTTCTTGTTGAAGCTCGACGCTGGCAGGTGATACGCCGACGAGGTGGAGGGGTAACCGAAGGAGGTTACGCCAGCCATGAGCGGGCTCGCGGGCTCGTTGATCGTGCCGAGCGTCACGGGAGTCTTCACCCAGTTGCTCGAGGGGACCGGCGTCGAGAGTGTGTAGTCCGTCTGGTAACGGCCGGTGAGTGCATACGTCCCCGTCTCCTGCGACTCGTAGTCGGCGAGGACCACGCCGCCGCCTGCCTCGAGGTACTGCGCGAGGTTGTCGCCGAACGCCGAGGCCACCGACGAATAGGTCCAGGCCACGATCGCGTCGTACGTCTTCATCGTCGCGAGAGTGGGCGTGGAGGTGCTGCTGACGCTGACGAAATCGACTGCAGAGAACAGCTTGGTCGCGACGAGCTTTGCCTGAAGATCCGGCCCCTGCGTCGAAGCAGCCGCCATGACGGCGACCTTCGGCAGGGCCGAGCCCGTCAGGCTACCGCCCGCACCGCCCGTGCCTTGCGTGATCCCCATACACGTGCCGCCGGCGCAGACCTGGTTCGCGCCACATGCGTTGCCGCACGCACCGCAGTTCAAGCTGTTCGTCGACAAGTTCGCGCAGCCCGTACCGCACGCGGACTCGCCCGGGTTGCAAACGCACACGCTGTTTTTGCACGTTCTGCCCGACGTGCAGGCATTGCCACACGCACCGCAGTGGCTCGCGTTGCTCGACGTGTCGACGCAGACACCGCTGCAACCGGTCGTGCCGACGCCGCATACCTCGCCCGTGCCGGTCCCCGCGCTCGCGCAGACGCCGTTCGAGCATCGCTCACCGGAATCGCACGCGGTTCCGCAGCTTCCGCAGTTGAACGAATCGCTCTTCGTGTCGACACACTTCGAATCGCACTTGGTGGTGCCGCCAACACACGTCAGCGAGCACGTGCCGTTCGAACACACGGTGCCGCCGGTGCACGCGGTCCCGCAGGCGCCACAGTTGGAAGGATCGTTCGTCGTGTTGGCACACTTGGACCCGCACTTGGTCGTGCCGCCGGCACACGACAGGGTGCACGCGCCGTTCGAGCAGACCTGACCACTCGGACACGCGTTCCCGCATGTGCCGCAGTTGGCCGGGTCGGTGACCGTATCCGCGCACTTGCTTCCGCACTTCGTGGTTCCGCCCGCGCACTTCAACGAGCACGTGCCGTTCGAACATGCCTGGCCGTTCGTGCATGAATTTCCGCAGGCGCCGCAGTTTGCCGGATCGGCGGCCGTGTCGACGCACCTGTTCCCGCACTTCTTCGTCCCGCCGACGCACGAGAGCGAGCACGCTCCGTTCGAGCAGACTTGACCGCTCGCACATTCGAGCAAGCACCCTCCGCAGTTGGCCGGGTCGACTGCCGTGTCCGCGCACTTGCCACCGCACTTGGTGCTGCCGCCAAGGCATGTCACCGAGCAGGTTCCGTGCGAGCAGACCTTGCCTTCGGGACATGCATTCCCGCACGCACCGCAGTTGGCCGGGTCGTTCTCCGTCTCTACGCACTTGCCTCCGCACTCGGCGGTGCCGGCGCCACAGCTCGGAGCACATGCACCGTTCGAGCAGAGCTCGCCCTTGCCACACGCCTTGCCGCATGCTCCGCAGTTGGCGTTATCGAGCTTCGTATCGATGCACTTCGACCCGCATTGCGTGGTGCCACCGCTGCACGACGGTGCGCACTTGCCAGCACTGCACACCTCGCCCCCGGTGCACGCGGTTCCACACGCTCCGCAGTTGGCGCTGTCGACTCGCGTGTCAACGCACGCCCCTTCGCAGTTCGTCGTACTTCCGGTGCACGAGAGGACGCACTTGCCGTCGTTGCATGCTTCGCCGCTGGAGCACGACTTGCCACACGCTCCGCAGTTGGCGCGGTTGGCACCGACGTCGACGCAAACCCCCGAACAGAGCTCCTGTCCAACTTGGCAATCGGGAATATTCGAAGGCCCGTCACTGCCACTACATCCCCACGCGATAACCGCGGCGACAAGCGCGCAAGCCGCGAGAACCACGCGATGCCGAGTCATCGTTATAGCCATGTTTTGAATTCTGCCTTCGTCGAATGTCGACGAATCCATTTGTTGAAACTTATGCCGTCAGACTCTCGAGCGTGAGCGATCGACGAAGATTGGCTGAGCACGTCCGGCGAGCGGCACCCTGAGGTTCGCCAAGCCCGCCGCTCCGTGCGTCGCCGGAACGTGGGTCAGCTCACTGAAGCTTGTCCGTCTTGAGGTTCAGCATGATCGTGCCGTCTCCGGCGCTGGTGCTGGAGCCCCAGAGCGCGGTGAATACGACGATCTTGCCGTTCGGCGGGATCGTGACGTTCGGGACGCCAGCGAGCAGGGAGCTCGTGTCGCTCGCATTCCCGCAGAGGTTGATGGGAGTCGTCCCGCTGCAAGAGTCGGTCACCGTACCGGTGCACTGGCCGCGTTCGGCGTCGGACATCGGCAGCGCCTCACCCTTGTAGTACCAAATGACCGTATCGACATCGGCGCCCGTCGTCGGCGACTTCGAGTTGAACACGGTGAGCGTCGCCGTCTGCGACGTCGGGTTCGCCACCTCGACGGGGAACGAACGGACGTTGGTGGTCGTTAGGCCGTTGCACGAGGTGTTTGGCTTCGGGGCCGTGTCGTCCGGGAACCTGTACTGCTGTTTCACGATGGTGCCGACCGTGGCGGAGATCGTCATCTTGTTCGGAGCCGTGGGGACAGCGCAGGCGACGGTATAGGGGTCCCACGAGCACGCCGTCCCGCACGCTCGGTTCTTGTATCCGCCGGTCGGACACCCCGCCTGCGTGTACTCGACGGTTCCCGGCGTGCAGCTCGAGGGGGGCTGCCCGGTGCACGATCCCCATCCGCACGTGTTCGAGCACGTCTGGGTCCCGCAGTTTCCGCACGCCTGTGTCGCGCCAGGCAGACACTCTCCTGCTTCGTTCTGGCATGGGCCGTAATCGGTCCAAACGAGCTCCCCGTAGACTTCCTGACAGATGGCCGTCTGCTTGCCGCACATTCCGCAGCTCCGCGCGGCGATCTGATCGACCGTGGTGCAGGGGGTCCACGGGGTGGGCGGGGGAGCGCCGGCATCCTTGGCTACGGTACCGCCCGCGTCTTTGCCCGCATCATTGCCGGCGTCTTTGGCAGCGTCTTTGCCCGCATCTTTGGGGCCTGAGTCCTGGGCGGATGCGTCCGTGCTTGGCGGAAGGACGGTGGACGACTCAGGCTCGGTCGCGTCCTCCCCACTGTCCGCGAGATCGAGCTCGAGACCGTCGGGCTCGACGCCGCCGCCGTCAGCGCTGCACCCGATCACCGCGTACGCGCCGACGAGACCAGCAATGGCGAATCCAACCAGACCAGACCTTCTCGAACGCATAATCTCGCTCCTTACTACCCACTACGGATTCCCACTGCAGCGGAGGGCCTGCAGCAATGTGACGGCTGGTCGATCGGCGAGGCGAAGGGACGGGGTGCGCGCCTCTATCCCGCCGCAAACTGTCAATCGTTCGGACTCATTGGACTTGGCAGAAGCCGGCGAGAGCGTCGATTTCGACATCGTCGCCCGTCTCCGGCGTCGGCTCCCGACAGATGACCGCGTAGCGCGCACGATTGGATTTGAAGACAGCGACGCGATACTCGAAGACGTCCTCTGTCGTGAGCGAAAGCTGCTGGAGGAACTCGAGCTCCTCGAGCGTCGGCCCGACGAAGATGGCCACCTTCCAGCCCGTGCCGCAGCCGGTCTCGACGCCCGGCGTGCACGAGTGCCCGCACGCGCCATGCGTCGGCCGCATCTTCATGATGAACGACGAAAGCAGGATGTCGTCGCCGAACTCGACACCGATGCAGCCGTTCACGGCACGCCCTGCGAGCTCGTGCGTCGCGGAACCGGCGCTCGCGATCGCGGCGAACTTGCCGTCCTCGTCGAGGACGTTGCCGACCGCGCACGCCCTGCCTCCGCCTTCGCTCGATGTCATGTCGAACGCGCCAATGGGAAGCGTGACCTCGCCCGGCACGCAGGGCTGCGCCGTCCGCTGGACGACAACCGCATCCCCGTCAGGCGAGGGGGAGGGCGAGGGCGCGGCGGTCGTCGTGCAGGCAGCGACGACCGCCGAAAGTGCGAGTGCCAATGTGAAATGGGGACTGCGAATCACTTGCGAGTCTTGTTATTTCGTCGGGGGCGTCGGCGGATCTTCGATCTTCTGCACGCACGACGACAGGTCGAAGAAGAGGAACTCGAGCGCCTTCTGCTGGCCGCTCAGCCCGCCCGCGCTGATCGAGCAACCCGAGATGCTCGACGGGCCTCCATTGCCCGTGACGTGGACATCGCTGAAGACCGCGCGCCCGCACTGCTCGTCCTCGGGGACGTCGACGGGCGTATTGAAGCTCAAGAACTTCGGGGCAGACGGCCTCGAGATCCATGTGGTCGCGGGACTGTTCACGCGCGTTATCGATCCCGTCGCGTCGGTCAGCGGGACCTTGCCGAGGGTGGACGAGCCGCCTGTCTCGACGAGCCAGCGGGCGAGCATGTCACCATTGGGGAAGTCCATGTTGACGTTGTAGTCACCGGAGCTCGAATCGCTGCTTCCCCAACTCGCGATTTGGCGGAAGTCGTACGAGGGTGAATACCTGAACCAGCTGTAATGAAAGTGCGTCGCGAACACGCGGCCGCCCGCATTCAGATAATCGTACATCGACCCGCGCGCTCCCTGCGCGCTGCCGCCCTTGTTCGGCAGGTTCTCGCCGCATTCGCAGGAGAGGAGCACCATGTCGTATTTCTTGAGCTGCTCGGCGTCGTTCCAGAAGGACTGAGCCGGTGCGCCCATCTCGCCCAACTCACCCTTGAACACGTGCACGTGGCCTGATCCGCCGTGGCCTTGGACGAACTCGTTGTCGTCGACTCCGATCCCGCGGAGCAGGCACTCGAGCGCGTCGCAGCCACCCGTCGAGACGGCGATTTGAGGCATATCGCCTTCGGAGCCGTTCCTCGGGAGCTTGAGTGTGCGGTCGGAGACCTTGTTTTCGTCACACGCGTTCTTGACTTCGATCTCGAACTTTCGGCGCCACTTGCCGACCTGGATGACGACGGGGACGTTCTTGTCGACCGGAACGTTCTCGAGGGTAAACTCCCCCTTCTCGTTCGTGATGGCGCTCCTCAGGGGGTTCACGACGACGCTGGCGCAGGTCTCGCACGCGACCCCGTCGACGGTGGTGTCGGCCAGGGGCGGAAGCTCTTCTCCGGGCTCCAGCTTCGGGATGTAGACCTGCACGTTGTAGAGCGGGTTCGCTCCCGCCGGATCGTAGACCTTGCCCACGAGCGTGGTGGTGGGACCTTCGCCGCAATCGGCCACCTTGCAGTCGAGCCGATCGCATAGGGGGGCGTTGGCGTCCTCCACGAAGGTCCCGCTGCTGGGGTCCGTGCCAGCCTCCGGGGCCCGGGCGTCGCTGCTATTGACGTCGCCGCGGAACGTCGCTCGTGACGAGTTGCTGCTACAGGCGACGAAGAAACCAATCAGCGCGAGAGGCGCGACGAACGCGGTTGCGTGGCGCATATGGAAATCCTCCTAACTACAGTTTTGTTGGATACCGCTCGACGATTGGTTTCGGAGCAGTGGGATGAGACAGGACGCCTGATTGTCAATCAGGGGCAGTTTTGATAGCGGCGTCTTGCAGCGCCGGGGGGCTCCGCCTGATTCCCAATCAGGACGGCGCGGTACACGGTATGGGGGACCCGACGCGACGGGGAGATATCGCGTCGGTCGCCATCACGCGTGACTAGAAGGTCGCGAGCTGGGCGGTGGTCGCAACGGCGGTTCCGCCGTTACCGATCTGCCCGTACTGGCCGTCACCCCAGCACTTCACCTGGTTATCGACGTCGATGACACAAGCATGCTGGTAGCCGCACACCAGCTTGGTCGCGGCCGTGATGCCGCCGACAAGCTTCGGTACGTTCGCCGACGAGGGGGTCGTGCTGCCGATGCCGAGCTGCCCGTAATTGTTGCGGCCCCAGCACGCGACGCGACCGTCCGAGAGTCGCGCGCAGCTGATGCCATATCCGGTGCAGACCTCGGCGACGCCCGAGAGCTGGCCGGCCCCGTCGATGCCGGAGACCGTGGCTGGAGACGTGACGTTCGATGCGCTGCTTCCGCCCGCCCCGTTTCCGATTTCGCCGTTCGTGTTCTGGCCCCAGCACTTGGCCGTGCCGTCCGTCATGGCGGCGCACGTGTGGTAGTAGCCAGGCGCGACCGACGCGACTCCGCTGGCGATCGCGAGGGTGGGCGTGCTTCGGTTGGTGGTCGTTCCGTCGCCGATCATCCCGTTGGTGTTGTAGCCCCAGCAGTACGCCGAGCCGTCGCCCTTGCGAGCGCAGACGGTGTAGTAGCCCAGGCCAAGCTGTTTGGCGTCCGTGAGGCCGGTGACGGCGACGGGCGTCTTCGAATCCGTCGTGAGTCCGTTGCCGAGCTGCCCGTAGTAGTTGTAGCCCCAGCACTTCGCGGAGCCGTCCGCGAACACGCCGCAGCCGTTCGAGTAGCCGACGACCATCTGCTTGACGTTTGCCTCGAACCCGTTGGGCGTCACGCCGGTCGACGAGGTGGTCGTCGAGCCGTCGCCGAACGTGTACGAGCTGCTGATGCTCCCCCAGCACTTCGCGCTGCCGTTCCCGAAGGCCGCGCACGCGAAGCCGTTCGTCGACGAAGTACCGCCACCCGCCTGGACCGAGACGATGTCACCGAACGACCCCGGCGATATCTTGCGCTTGTCGTCGGTGTCGGGGCCACCGAGCTGACCGGCGGTATTGCGCCCCCAACCGTACAGCGCGCCGTCGCTTCCGCGGATGTACGTCGAGTAGCTGTACCCGCCCGCGAAGAGATCAACGGGTGTGGGAAGGCTGCACGTGAGTGCATAGCCCGACCATTGGCACGTGCCATCGCACGTTCGACTCTTCCAGCCACCCTGAGGGCAACCCGCCACCGTGCGGTCGACGGTTCCGGGCGAGCAGTGATTCGCGGGTTGGCTCGCGCATGTTCCCCAGCCGCAGGTGTTCGAGCACGTCTGGGTACCGCAGTCCCCACACGCCTTCGTCGCGCCGGGAATGCACTCACCAACCTCGTTGAGGCACGGGCCGTAATCGCTCCACGTGAGGGTCCCGTTGACGTCGGACTGACAAATGGCCTGCTGCTTGCCGCACATTCCGCACGTGCGCGATGTCATCTGATCGACGGTGGTGCAAGAAGCACCCGGGTCGGGTGCAGGTCCCGCGTCCTTTCCGGCGTCCTTCCCTGTGGAGGCGTCGTTCCCGGCGTCCTTTCCGGCGTCCTTTCCGGCGTCCTTCCCTGTGGAGGCGTCGCGATCGTCGCTCGGACCGGGAAGCCGCGTCGAGTTGTCCTCCTCCTGCTGCGGCGCGCTGCTGTCCACGGACAGGGTCTCCGACGGCAGATCGCTGCCACCGTCCGCGCCACATCCCACCGCTACGAACGATCCAAGGAGACTCGTAACAGCAACGCCGACCAGACCGGACCTACTGAAAAGCATACGGTGACCGCTCCTCTCCCTTTCGCGAATGCGGCGGAGAAAATCGCCTATCGCAAAGGGATTGAACCAACCAAGGTGACACTGGCGCGATTGACGATTGGCACTCCTCAATCGTCGATGACGCTTTACAAAAAACGATGAGGTGTCGCACCCGACCCGGACGTTGCCGAGGGGTGAGCCAATTGCCGATTCAATCTTTTGGGTTCGCGTCCTTTACGAACGCGACCCGCTGAATTCGTAACTGCACGACGTCGATTCGTCGGCAGTCCGATACGAGGCGTGGGTCGCTGCTAGAACTGGGCGACGACCGTCTCGTGCGATCGAGCCACGGTCGTCACGCCGACCAGGGCCTCGGTGTGCACATGAATGTTCGACTCTGTGTCCGCTGCGCAGGGGCAACTGCCATCGTGTTGCGCCGCCCCATAACCATCGCAATCACCGGCAACGCGCGCCCGCGATCACTCAGAATGATTTTTTCTTACGTTTGGTCGCACAACGTAGGTATGCCTTGCCTCGCGCAGGCACAGGCTGCGCACTCGAGGAGCCAGCGGCCGAGCTCTCGATGCGGGCAGGGGAGCGTCGGCGCGAGCGATCTTCGCACCGAAGATCAGAGCCGCGAGCGCAGCAAGAGAGGCTCGCCGCCTCGTCCTGGACTGCGCTCGAGACACTACTTTCGCTTCGGGGGCGCGGGCTTGCCGGCTCCGACTTTCTCAGCGGCGGCAGCAACGTCGGGGTTCGCGAAGCCGGCTTGCGCGATCGACTTCACGTAGTCGGCCCCATGACGCGCATCCTTCGTTGCGCCGTAAGCGGCGGCGGCGATGATGCGCGAGGGCATCGGCGAGAGCGGCGGAGGCGGATCCTCTTGCGCGATCGACGCACGGGCCTCTTCGACTTTGCCGTTCGAAGCGACCGCGTACGCGCGGAGCCACTTGGCGAGCGGTCCGCCGACGTTCGGGTACGTCTTGAAGAGCACCACGGCGTCGTGAGCCTTGCCTGCAGCGATCAGGCTGAAGACGCGCTCGGTCAGCGTGCGCAGAGTGACCGTGCCCTCGAGCGCGGCGCGGCTGTATTTGTCGGCGTCTTCGAGCTTGCCCTGGTAACGGGCAAGTCGCGCAAGGCGAAGCGCACGAAGCGGGCGCGAATCGCCTGCCCATTGCGCGGCGATCTTGGCCGCCGTGTCGAGGTCGCCGGTGTCGAGAGCCGCGTCCATCGCGACGAGATCGGCCCACGGGAAGTCGTCGTCGGCCATGGCAACGGCCTTGTCGCCGAGCAGCCCCGCGGGATTTCCGCCGAGCAAGGCCTGCCCACGGACGAGCGGCACGAGGAACGGCCGCTTCTTCACATCGTCGGGCACGGCTTCGAGTGCGCGAGACATGCGCTCGCCGTCGAGCTTTTCGTACGCTACTGCCGCCGTCACCACGGCAACGTCGGGAGACGCAGGAGGCAGCTCTTCGGCAGCCTTGAGCGCTTCGTCGAGACGGGCACCGAGGAGCGCGACACGCGCCGCGAGCACGCGTGCCGGCGGATACACCGCCGAGTAGGAGACCGCCGCGAGGGCCGCCTTGCGCGCGAGCGCTTCGTCGCCCGTGGTGAGCGCAATGCCGCCGAGCCAAGAGGCGATGCCTGGCGTGTCGCTGACGGCGAGGCCCTTGGTGAGCGCCGTCTTGGCTTCGTCGATCTTGTGCGTCTCGAGCGCCAGAAGCGCGCGCGCTGCGTACGGAACCGCCTTGAGCGGCATCGGCAGCGCGTCGGGCTTGTCGCTGACTTCCTTGGCCTCCGCCGGCGGCTCGCCGCGTGCAGGATTGCGCGCCCAGGCGAGCGTGACGAGCGCCGCGCCTTCGGGCCTCGTCGGGTACTTCGTACGGAACTCCTTGGCGACCTCGCTCGCCTTCTCCGCATCGCCGTCGACGGCGCTGGTGCGCACGAGGAGCATCTGCGCCGCGAGGACCGAGGGGTCGAGCTTCGTCGCGGCGGCGTAGCGATCGACGGCACGTGCGTCGCCCGCGCGCTCGAACGTGGCGCCGGCGACGAGCTGGAACCATGCATCGTCGCTCGCGACGCTGTCCCACTTGGCAACGGCGGCGGCGGCACCTGCCGTGTCGCCCTGGAAAAGGAACGACGCGACGTTGGCGAAGGCGAGCTGCTTCTCCGGGATGCCGACTTCCTTCGCGCGCTGCACGGAATCTTCGAAGGCGACGTTCTCGCCGCCCTTCAACAAGCCGAGCATCGCGCGCTCGTGCACCCACGTGAGCGCGGCGTGGGGCGACCGGGATTCGAGATCGAACGCCTGGCCGAGACGCTGCTCGACGGACTCGAGGAGCGTCGTGTTGCTCGCAGCGAGATCGGCGTCGACCTGCGCGAGCATCGCCTCCGCCTCGACGTGCTGCTTCGCCCGCTTGTCCTTCACGTAGTAGTAGGCGCCTGTGGCGCCTCCCACGGTGACCGCGGCGAGCGTGATGAGCGAAATCAGGCTGCCGATGCGGCGCCTCCCGCGCTCGGGCGCGGCCCATGCCCCGACGGGACTCACGGCGCCGTCCGGTTCGTAGACGCCGGCGATTTGCAGGGCCTCGAGGACGTCACGCGGCTCCGGCACGCGACCGTGGCTCGAAGGCGCCGGCGGCCTCTGCGGAAGGAGCTTCGGATTGACGGGAAGCTCGGGCAAGACCGGCTTCGCGGCGCGCATCAGCGTCGAGGAAGGCGGTCCTCCGCCGAACGCCGCCGTTCCGCCTCCGAGTGGTGCCGCGTGAGCGCCGAAATCGGGTTGGGGAAGGCCGACACCGGCTGTCTGGCCGAGGCCGAAGAGACCGTCGTCGAGGGGGCGCGTTCGGTTGGCGGGAGGCGGGGCCGGCGCACGACCGGCGGCTGGCAGTGCCAGGCCTGCCTTGCTCAGCGCCGCGCGTACCTCGTCTTGCCCACGAATCTGCGTCTCGAGCTCGTCGGCGTCGGGCGCTTCGTGCGCTCCGCTCTCGATCATCTGCGCGAGCTCGTGCGCGACGGCCATCATGCCCGACGAACGCTGCGTGGTGAGCAGCGTCCGAGCATGGGTGAGCCACGTCTGCGCCTGCGCGCTCCCGCCGATCTGCACGGCGCGCTCGAGGACCTTCTCCGCGCGCTCGGCGTCGCCGCGTCGAAGGAGGACTTCGCCGAGCCAACGGAAGACCTCACCGTCGCGCGGAGCGAGACGACCCGCCGAGATGAGCACCTGCTGAGCGTCTTCGAGGCGCCCCGTGTCGGTGTACATGCGAGCGGCAGCCACGAGGGCTGGAACGTCGAGTTGCCGGGCGGCATGGTTGCCAACGATGTCGACGAGGTCCAAACGCCTCGATCCGCGCAAGGCGTCGCAAAGGGCCGCCGTGCGAGACGCGTCCGGATTTTCCTGCCAACGGGCGTAGAGAACGTCGATCGACTCGAACATCGACTCGCGACCAGAGTAACGAATTTCGACGGAATGTGGCGACTCAGGCGCAAGGGCCGCGTTTTGCCCCGTACGGCCGGCCCTTTCGACCGTCGACCTGACATCCGGTCGGTGGGTGACTGCCGCCCACATCGCCCACATCGCGCACCGTGCCCACGCGAGGAGCGGTCGTTGTGCGACGGCCCCGACCCGGGCGACACTCCACTTCCGGTTTTGAAGTCCCCGTTCAGGAGGAATGTATGAGCGACGCGACGTTCGAGCACAGCCAGCGGTTCGAGCTCGGTGAGGTTACGGGCAACGTCCGACTCGGCAAGCTCGAGGCGATGTACGAGGAGCTCTTCGCGGAGGTGATCGAAGACGGGATCATCACGCAGGAGGAGCGGACGCAGCTCGACAAGATGGCCGACAGCCTTGGCCTCGATCGCGCGCGTCTTCGCCGCCTGGAGTCCGCGCTGCAAGCCGCCTACGAGGCGCGCCACCGCGTGGTCATCAAGGACCTCTCGATGGACGACGCCCCGCCGCCGATGTCCATCTCGCCGTTCGAACCGGCGACCGACCATCGCACGCTCGCCCTCGAACGCCGCGTGAAGTTCCTCGAGGGGCGTATCGCCGAGCTCGAACGTGAGCTCGAAGAGGCGCGCGCCCACATCGCGGTGGAAGTCGATCTCTCGGACGTGGCTCCGGCGGCCCCGGCGGCCGCGTCCGTGCCCGACGAAGATCCGACGGAGCTCGCGCGCCGCGTTCGTCACGATCCGCGCGACGATGCGAGTCTGCACGCGCTGTTCCGTCTCTCGAAGAAGGCGGGCGACGTCGATCGCCAGTGGTGCGTGGCCCACGTGCTCTCGTTCCTCGGCGCGGCGAACGCCGAAGAGCAGGAGGTCTACGGCAAGCACAAGGAAGCTGCGCTCATCCGTCCGAACGCGTCGCTCACGCTCGAGGCGTGGCGCCGTCTCCTCTTCCACCCGGAAGAAGAAACGCTCGTGGGCGAGATCTTCTCGGTCGTCGTGTCGGCCGTTCTGCTCGGGCGCGTCTCGGCCCTACGTCGTGACAAGCAGCTCGTGAAGCTCGATCCGGCGCGCAAGCAGGATCCGGAGAAAACCACGATTCAGGCCGTCCGCTGCTTCCATTGGGCAGCGGCTATCCTCGGCATGCACTCGCCGGCGCTCTTCGCCGATCCGGACTTCGACGGGCTCGTCGAGATGGTGCCCGGCGTACCGCCGTCGTCGCGCATCGGCGCGCAGGCGCTGTCGGGGCGCTCCGCCGCGGAGCTCGCGTTCCTCGCGGGACGTCATCTCGCCAACTACCGCGAAGAGCACTTCGTGAAGCTCATCGTGCCGACGGCACGAGGCCTCGAAGACGTCTTCCTCGCAGCGCTCTCGATCGGCAACCCCGGTCTTCCGATGAGCCCGCAGGTGAAGCAGCTCGTCGTTCCGATCGCCCAGGCCATCGAGCCGATCCTCGAGCCGCAGGCGGTCGACCGTCTGCGCGGCCACTTCCTGCGCTTCGTCGAAGAAGGCGGGCGCACGAATCTCCAGCGCTGGAGCGACGCTGCGTCGCGCACGTGCGCGCGCGCCGGGCTTCTGCTCGCCAACGATCTCAAGGCGGCGCATCAGGTCATCTCGCTCGAGGACACGGCGCACGCCGACGAGAAGATGAACGACCTAATGAGTTTCGTGGTCTCCGACCGCTACACGAAGCTTCGCCGTCAGATCGGCATCGCCGTGGGCTGACGTCGCAGCGACGTCATGGATGCTCGTGACGTCGTCACGTCGAAGTTGCCTCCGCCGGGGCTGCTCGCGCGCTGCCAGGAGTGGTAGACCGAGCAGCCCAACGCAGGAGGGACGATCATGATCCGAAAGAGCACGGCGGTCTGGAAAGGCGATGGACTCCACGGCAAAGGCGCTCTGACCACGCAGAGCGGAGTCTTCAAAGACCAGCCTTACTCGTTCAATACGCGCTTCCAGAGCGAAGACGGCAAAGCGGGCACCAACCCCGAAGAGCTCGTCGGCGCCGCGCATGCGGGCTGCTTCGCCATGGCGCTCGGATTCGCCCTCACGGACGCGGGCAACGTGGCCGACGAGCTGCGCGTGACGGCGAGCGTCGACCTCCAGAAGGACGGCGAAGGCTTCAGCATCAAGCACATCACGCTCGATCTCGAAGCCAAGGTCCCCGGCATCGACGCGGCGAAGTTCCAGACCATCGCCGAGGCGGCGAAGAAGAACTGCCCGCTCTCGAAGGCGCTCGCGTCTACGCCGATGACGCTCAACGCGAAGCTCGTCTGACGAGCGCACGTTCGCAGTCGCGGAGAGTCGAGAGCTCCGCGACTGCGCCCGTCACCTAGGCGATTCAGTTTTCGAGCAGCGCGACGGTTCCGACGCCGCCGTCGGCGCAGACACTCACGATGGCGCGCGAGCCCTTCGGCAAGGCCGAGAGCTCCTTGATGGCCTGGCTGAGAATGCGCGCGCCCGTGGCCCCGAACGGATGACCGAGCGCAACGCTGCCGCCGTTCGGATTGATGCGTTCGCGCGGAACGGTGCCGAGCGACGCGTCGACCTTCGCCTTGTCCTTCACGAACTCGGCCGAGTCGAGCGCCTTGAGCTGGTAGAGCACCTGCGAGCTGAAGGCCTCGTGGATCTCCCAGAGCGCGATGTCCTCGTATTTGAGGCCGTTCCGCGCGAGGAGACGAGGAATGCTGTAGGCCGGCGCCATGAGCAGCCCTTCGTTCTGGATGTCGACCGCCCCGAAGTCGAAGTCGACGAGGCGCGCGCGCGGAATCGACGAGGGGAGACGTGTGAGCCCCACGTCGGTCGCGACCCAGACGGCGGCGGCACCGTCGGTGAGGGGCGAGGAGTTGCCCGCGGTGATGGTGCCGTGCCCGCTCGTCCTGTCGAACGCCGGCGAGAGGCGACCGAGTGCCTCGAGCGAGGTGTTGCGTCGAGGGAATGTGTCGACGTCGACGCCATCGACGGGGACGATGAGATCCTTGAAGAAGCCGCGATCCTGACCGGCGACGGCACGCTGATGGCTCTCGAGCGCCTGGACGTCTTGGTCGACGCGACCGATCTCCCACTGCTTGGCCGTCTCTTCGGAGTGCTCGCCCATGCTCTTGCCGGTCGAGCGGTTCTTGATCGACTGCAGCTGGAGATGAATGTCGTGCGTGGGAATGTCACGCGCGACCTCGGCGCGCTGCTTCCAGTCCTTGGCCTGCGAGAGGTGGCGTAGCCAATCGGAGAGCGGCTGAGTGAGGCCAGCCTGGATGTGCGTCATGCTCTCGGCGCCGCCGGCGAGTGCGAGCTCGAAGGCGCCTCGACCGAGGATGCCGGCCAGATCGAAGGCGGCCATCATGCTGGTCGAGCACTGCATGACGACGGTGAACGTCGGCACCGTCGGATCGAGCTTCGCCTCGAGCCACGTCTCGCGTGCGAGGTTGCTGTAGCCGAGGTTCGGGATGACGCTGCCCCATGCGGCGGCGTCGATGCGGCCGCTCACTTGCTCCGCCATCGCCTGCAAGACAGGGACGCCGAGGGCGATCGCGTCTCGTTTCGCCAGGCCTCCGTCGACCTTCGTAAAGGGGGTACGCACGCCCGCAGCAAGCCAGATGGGTTTCGTCATGACTCGTCTCCCGCCTTTGATGCGAAGACGAGTATGGCGACCACGGGGCGCGCGCAAGGAGGAAGGCCTGCGTGTGAGACCGTGATCGCAAGACGTTCGATGCCGCTCGGGATGGCCCGGCTGCGCCGACGTGATTCGGGCCGCTCATCCTTACGGACGCTTTGCGGGATCCGTGGCGTTGCGCAAAGATGCGCAACCTGCGCGGCCGTTGCCGCATCGGTGAGATGGTGTCGTTTCGTGCGTCACCCTCTCTTTGTTCGCGACGCCGACGCCGAGAGCGTGAGGTCGCGGGGATGACGCTCGACGAAATGATGTTCGCTGTCGTGAAGTGGGCTTGCCGATGAGTGGGGCCGGGTCGATGCGCGCGCGTGTGCGCAAGCTGCTTCTGATCGCCCCGTTCGTTCTTTACATGGCGTATTCGGCGCTGCGTCACGATCTGCGCCCCGAGCACGTGCTGCTCGCGGTCGTGGCCGTCGTGCTCGTGTTTGCGCACGACAGAACGCGGCAGATCTTCGAGGGGCTCCTTCCGCTCGGGCTCGTCGGCGTGCTCTACGACGCGATGCGGCCGTACCAGCAGCTCGGGCTCTCGGTGGAGCGCGTCCATTTGTGCGACCTACGCGCGCTCGAGCTGCGCTTCTTCGGCATCACGGTCGGCGACCAGCGGATGACGCTCCACGACTGGTTCTTCGTGCACCACACCCCGGCGGTGGACCTCTACTGCGCGATTCCCTACGCGACCTTCGTTCTCGTCACCGTTGCCTGCGGCATCTTCCTCTACGTGAAGGATCGGCCGGCGATGTTTCGGCTGGCTTGGGGGTTCTTCCTGCTGAACCTCCTCGGCTTCACGACGTACCACCTGCTTCCGGCCGCGCCGCCCTGGTACTTTCACTCGCACGGCTGCGTGGTGGATCTCGCGACGCACGCGAGTGAAGGGCCGGCGCTGATGCGCGTGGATCATATGCTCGGCGTCGCGTACTTCCACGGCATGTACGGCAAAGCGGCGAGCGTGTTCGGCGCGCTCCCTTCGCTCCACTGCGCGTACCCGCTGCTCGTGCTGCTGACGGGCTGGAAGGCCTTCGGTTGGAAGCTGCGCGCGGCTTCGGCCTTCTACTATGTGTCGATGGTGTTCTCGGCCATCTACCTCGATCACCACTGGGTGATCGATGCGCTGCTGGGCAGCTCGTACGCGGCACTCGTGACGGCGCTCATGGCGATCGCTCAGCGAGTGTTCGTGCGCACGCCTGCCCAGCGCGCTCCGGAGCTTGCGTCGGGTCTCCTCGAATCGGAGACCTGAACGCTCACTTCTTGGGGGCAGCCTTCGTCGGCTTGTCGCCCTTGCCGCCCGCGCCGGCGCCCGTCGAGGCGGGCTTGTCGTGCCTTTCGCTCAATACGTCGCTCGCACCCGCGCCGTCCGACGGGTTCGTCGTGAGCGCCGCGACGATGAGGATCGCGCGCTTCGCATCACCGACGCCTTCGGCTTTGCCGAGCGGCTTCGCCTTGCCGTCCGCGCCGGTCAGCGTGATCGCGCCGTCGCTTCCGATCGTGAGCTTGCCGCCGTTGTTGCCGAGCGAGAGATCGTCGCCCGAGAACGAGCCGAAGCTCGTGCCGGCCGGCGTGATGATCGAGTTGTCGGCCATGAGGCTCATCGCGGGCTTGCCCTTGAAGGAGACCTCCGAGCCGGCGAGCTTCGCGAACGGCTTGCCGTCCTGCGTGACGTTGCCGTCGGCCGCGAGCTCGATCACGCTCTTCTTCTTGTCCTTGCCGACCGGCTCGAGCGTGAGCTTCACGCTCGACGCGGGGAGCTTGAGCGACGGCGTTGCAGGAGCGGCGGGAGCCGTTGCTGCTTCGCCTTCCTTGGCCGGCGGGGCAGGCATGTCTTCCTTGCCGGCCGATGCGCCTTCCGCGGTCGCCGAGGTGTTCTCGGGTGCCTTGGCAGGTTGATCCGAACCACCGCAAGCGATGCTTCCGAGCGAGAGTCCAGAGACGAGAAGGGCCGAAATCAGGCCGATGCGAACGTTGTGCATGGGCGCCGTCATACCTGTGCTCGCCGGGAGCGACAAGGTTGGCGGGCCCATGAAACAACGTCTCAGAAGCGCCTCGTCACGTTTTCGTCAGGAGGCAGAAGGCGTGTTCGGCCAGCGCGTTTTGCGCGTGCCCGACTGCCAGTTGTTGTTGCGGCCGTCCCAGTACGCGAGCGCCATGGTCGACAGATCGATGTCGTCGAGCGTGTTGACGTTCACCGAGACGTAGTCGCCTCCGACCTCGGCGAGATGGCCGCGCCCAAAGCAGTGGACGCCGCAGTTCTTGCAGAAATAGCGCGTCGAGATCTTCGCGCCCCACACGTACGTCGAGAGGCTCTCTTCACCCGCGAGGAGCGTGAAGGCATTCGGCTTCACGATGGCGCCGAGCGACGCGATCTTCGTGCAGATGGAGCAGTTGCAGCCGCTCGCGCCCTCGCTCAAGTCGACGTCGACCTCGAATCGGACCGCACCGCAGTGACAGCTGCCAACGTGCTTCTTCGTTCCGTCTGCTTGGTGTCCCATGATCTTCGTCCTTCCAGCGCCGTCTCGAGGGAGGCGACTTCGGCGTGAGAGAAAAGCTACCGGAGTGCTTTGACAGCCTTGTGTCAGTTAATCCGAAGGCGGGATAGCGGTGGCCTGTCGGCCCGCGCGGCGAGCTTCCGCGAACGTCGTTCGCGCTACTCGACGGCTTCGGCTTCGTCGCGTGAGATGACGAGATCGCGGTTCGTATCGAGCGCGTTCACGATGAGGCCTGCGGTGATGTCCGGGCGCTTCTGGCCCGCGAGGCGCGCGACGGCGGCGCTGACTTCCGACGGCGTGACCTGGCCATCGCCGTTCGCGTCGACCGCGTCGAACCCGCCGAGTTGCTTCCAGAGCTCCACGGAGAACGCCGTCGCGAGCACCAGGCGCACGTCGCGTCCGCTGTCTTCCTTCGGAACGCGGTCGGGACTCTCCTGAGCGAAGCGGACGAGCGGCGTGATGTTGTCGAGGCCGAGCAAGAAGTTTCGGACGAGCGCGATGTTGTACTCGCGATCGGGATCGAAGGGCTGGCCGGCCATGGTGACCACCACGTTGCCGGGCTGCTCGACGACGGTGCGGTCGTCCACCTGGAGAAAGCCGCCCGATTCGAGTGGTGCGAGCTGACGCGAGAACGCAATGGCCTCCGCGATGACGCGGCCGGGGATGCGCATGCAGACGATCTCGTTGTCGAAGGGAACCTCCGACTTCAGCGCGCCGTAGGTGAAGTACTCGCTGTAGTCGCGCGACGCACGGATGCCGCCGCCGTTGAAGAGGGAGACTTCGGCGCCGAGCGCATCGCGAATGCGGGATGCGAGCAACGTTCCCATCGACGTTTGGCGGGCGCGCGAGCCGACGGACGAGAGCGTCTGCCCTTCGGGAAGCGCCAGAAGCGTCGCGTGATCGAGCTCTTCGACGCGCTTCATGTGCATGGCGACGCGCTCGGCAAGGGCCGCGTCGGGCGCGTACGTGTCGAGGGCTTCGAGCCGCGCGGTCGCCGTGATGACGCCCCCGTCGTAGACGATGTCGACGATGCCGGCGTTGAGCGCATCACTCTTCGCCTTGACGATCCACGTGCCCGAGCCCTGCTCGAGGACACCCTGGTGGTCGTGGCCGCCGATGATGACGGGGTAGGGCGGCGATTGCTGCGCCGCGGCGAGCTCGCGGTCGGCATCGGCGAACTGATGCGTAAGCGGGATGACGAACGCGCAATGTTCTTGATGAAGGAGGCGCTCGGTCTCGGCGAGCGCCGCCGTGTTCGGAGACGCCATTGGTTCGCCGCCGAAGGGAGCTCGACGGTAGACGCTGGGGTCGTTCATCACGACGCCGACGAGGCCAATCTTGATCCCGGCGACGTCGAGGACCTGCGACGCCGGCAACGCCGGATCGAGCTTTCGAACATTCGTGGAAAGCCAGGTTGCGCGGAGCTCGTGGATGCGCGAAAGGAGTTCCTCGCTCGTGAGGTCGTCTTCGTGGTTGCCATAGGTCACGTGCGTGACCCCCACCTCGTTCAAGCAATCCACCATCGCCCGGCCCGCATCGAGGCTGGAGAGAATGCTCGGCGACAGGAAATCGCCCGCGAGCGTGACGAGCAGAGCGTCGGCGGGATCGGTTTCTGCGTAGTGCCGCACGAGCGTGCGGAGGCGAGGCAGGTTGTCGAGGACGTAGACGTCGTTCACCGCGACGATGCGAAGCTTCATGGACCGGATGCGGGCTGCGGGCGTGTTCGGGAGCGTGTTCGAGAGCGTGTTCGAGAAGTTGGTCGGAGACAGGCTACGAACTCGCGCCCGTTTTCGGGACGGCGGTCTCCGCGGCCTCCGACCCGCGGAACTCTAACATTTACGCAACGCGATCGACGCTTGCTCGTCAACGGCTGAGGTGGGGACCGTGCAATCGCGGAGAACGCGTTCGAGGCGCGCGACGGCGCGGGCACTCCGTGCATCGGAGGCACCGGAATCCGTGCCGCGTCTGGCCTTCGCGCTGCTCTTCGCGTTTGTCTTCCTCGCTGGCGAATCCCTCGCGCACGCCGAGCCGTCCGCGTCCGTCGACGCGCCAGAGCCCGACGCGGGGGCACCGACGGCGGATGCGGCCGCTGAACCAGCGGGGGGGGCCGTAGCCGATCCGGCGTCCGCATCCGCGTCCGCCCCCGTTCCCGCGTCCGCCCCCGTTCCCGCGTCCGCGTCCGCCCCCGTTCCCGCCCCCGCATCCGCCCCCGTTCCCGCGCTCGCATCCGCGTCCGTTTCTTCGGCGGCGCGGCCCGATCCGCCGAAGCGCTATTTTTACCATCACTACGACTACGGCTCGGAGTCGCTCTACGGCCCGCTCTACGTCATCCTCAATCGCGGCTACGACGTTCTGCAGATGCGCGGTGAGAACCGCCAGCTCGGGCAGAACTTCCAGCTCGATGGCGGCAACGTCTGGGCGAACGTGACGCACGCGCCTCAGGCCATCAACGGCACCGGCGGCTGGTGGCGTTTCATCCGCCAGGAGATTCTTCCTCTCAGCTTCACGCCCGATACGGCCCGTTGGGTGCCGAACTACACGCTGCACCTGATTGGCGGCGGGCAGACGTATGCGCAGCTTCGCGAATGGTTCATGGACCGCGAGGCGTCGCCTCTCGCGGCCTCGGCGTTCTCGGCCGCCACGATCTTCGCCTCGGCGTTCGTGAACGAGTCGATCGAGAACAAGGGGGTCATCGGTTACAACACCGACTGCATCGCGGACATCATGGTGTTCGATGTCGCGGGCATCGTCCTCTTCAGCTTCGAGGGGGTTCGCGATTTCTTCAGTCGACACATCATCGTGTCCGACTGGTCGATGCAGCCTGCACTCATTCCGCAAACGGGCAATCTGCACAACCAGGGCAACTACTACTCTGCCAAGATTCCGATTCCCTGGCATCCGCGTCTCCGACTGCTCGGATATGGCGGAATGGCCACGATGGGCGGCCTCTCGTACTTGCTCGACGGCGGGTATTCGATCTCCGCGGCGATGGGCGGCAAGTTCGATACGCTCGTGAATACGTCGCCCGGTCGGGTGGAGAACAAGGTCACCACGCAGCTCGCGGGAGCGCTGTTCATCGATCGGAACAACTCGCTCCTTGCCTCACTGCAAGTGGCCGACGTCGACGATTACTTCCTCAATCTCAACGTGTATCCGAACGCGATCATCCATACCGATCCCGGATTCGGATTCTGGGGGGTGGTCGCGAAAGACGGCCGATTCCTCGGCGGAATCTCGTTCACTCGAGCCTTCGGTCTCGGCGTTGGCGCCGGCACCATGAAGTGACGCGTCACGCGGTCTTCGAGAACGACACGAGCCCGGCCACCGAGAGAAGGGCAGTCGGGCTCGCGTTCAGGTGACTGCGTTCAGCTCTTGGCCGCGGGCAGCGTTGCCGGTTTGACCGCGGCGTTCGCTCCGTTGACGGGCGAGGTCAGCTCACTCCGGATGCGTGAGCGCATGGCCTCGACGGCCGGATCGCGCGGAGCAGGGTCGCGAATCATGGCCAGGTCGCCTTCGCCGAGCCTGTCCGAGAGGAGGAGGGCCAGCAGCGTTTCCATCACGCTGCCGCTGCCGCCGTTCTGACCGTTTCCGGCGCCCGCGCCGAGGACAATCTTCGGAACGACGTCCACCTTGGCCTTGGCGATGGCGTCCGAGAAGTTCTTCATCACGTTCTGCGTGACCTGGAACTTCGGGCCGCCGTACGCCTGGACCTGCTCTTCGATCGCGATCGCCTCGGCGATACCGACGCGCGCGGCCTTGTCGGCCTCCGCTTCGCCGATCATGCGAACACGGGCGGCCTCCGACTCGGCGAGGGTGCGCATCTCCATCGCCTGCGCCTCGGCCATCGTACGCATCTGCGCGGCCTGCTGGACGCTTCGCTCGTAAGCGGCGCGGCCCTGGTTCGCCTCGATGGTGATGGCGAGCTCGCTCTCGGTGAGGTGCTTTTGCTTCTCGGCGCGGGCCATCGCCTCGCGGAGGTCGCGCTCCTTGGCCGAGGCCTTCTCCTGCCGCGCATAGGTCTCGACCTGCTCCTCGGCGATCTGGCGCGCACGGAGCTGCTCGAGGATCGTGGCGATGTGCTTGTCTCCGTTCGAGGCCGCCGGGGTGCCGATGAGCACCTCTTCTAGCTCGAGGTTGTAGTGGCAGAAGCGAGCCTTCATTTCCTCGCTGGCGATTGCCTGAATCATGCTTCGTTCCTGGAGAAGCTGGATGAGCGTGCGCGTCTGACCGATGTTCTTGAAGTACGCGGCGACCATCGGGTCGAGAGTCTGCTCGACGAGTCGTTTGACGTCACCGAAGCGCTGCACCACGAGGGGCGCCTTGCGGTAGTCGATGTGCACGACCACCGAGAGCGGCAGCGAAGGCTCGAAGGCGTCTTTCGTGATGAGCGAGACCTCGGAGAGGTTCTCGTCGAAGCGGTGCGAGCCGATTTCGCCCTTCGTCCACTTGAGGATGAAGTTCGTGGTCGGCACGTTGATGACCTTGCCGGCATACGTGTTGAACGCGTATTTGCCGGGAAGGAGCGGTTCGCTCCACACGCCGCGCTCGCCCTTGTGAACGAGCTCGCCATGCTTGTACTCGGAGCCGGAGAGGTCGCTGCCTTCGCTTCCCGTGTAGGAGACGACCACGCCGACGTTGCCGACTTCGACCACCGTCTTCGGAATCATCTCCACGGTCGCGAAGAGTCGATTCACGTAATACGTGCCCTCGACGAGAACCTGGAGCTGACGGCCGCGGAAACCACCAGCCACGAGGAAGGCCTCCGGATCCTGGAAGTTGTTGTGGTACGAGCGCGGGTCGGCGGGCTGATCGCCGACGATGGGCGCGATGATCTGCCCCTGCGGAAGCGAGGGACCGTCGTGCACGGTGACGATGCCGACGAGGTCGTCGGCGCCCTTGATGACGACCGGCGAGAAGCCGAAGCGCTCGGCCACGGTCTGACCCATTTGACGGAAGACGCTGTCTTCGTCGCGGCTGAGCGATAGGTAGAAAAGCTTGTTCTCCGTCACGACGAGGAACTGGGCGAGGTTGATGGCGTAGGTGCCTTCTCGCAAGATCTGGCGCTGCGGGCCGCGTTGTCCGCCGCTCGCGAGAAACTGGCGAACATCTTGGAACTGGGTCGAAGCCGCACCCGAGGCGAGCGTCTGCGTGGCCGTGAGAGGGCGGCCGTCGCGCGCGAAGACGTATCCGATCTTTCCCTGCGGAATCGTGACGAGGGATGTTTTGTGGACGCTGTATTGCAGCGGCAACAGGTAGTGGACGCCACCGCGCAAAAGCTCCGGTTGGAAGCCTGCTTCACCGCCGAGTGCGATGAAACCGCTCTTCACCGAGCCTGCGAGACTCCATCGTTTCTCGACGATGCCGACCCGATCGTTCGGGATATAGCGAATACCGGACAGAAGAACGAGGACACACAGAAGCGCAAGGGCGATGCCAAATAGAGCGAGCCCACTGAGCGCGAACATGCACAGCCTCCTTGAGTGACGAAGGCACGATCGCCTTCGCGCTGACGCGCGTTTCGAGCGCGGCAACGCGTGTGCGTGCAGAGTCAGGAACAAGAGCCCGGGAGCCGTCCAAAACGTGCACGCCGGCCCTCTTGCCCACCTCGGTCGATTCGACAACGCGATCGAACGGGGCGCACGTCAGGGTCGGCTGGCACGCGTGACGCGCTCCGTGAGCTCGATCGCGTGCGTCTTGCCTTCGTCTTATGTGATTCGGGGTGCACGGGTCATTGGCGCCGTGCTTGGTGCGTAACGTGTGTCGCACCCGAGCTCGTGCAAGCCAAAATCGGACGGCACGACCTATGCTTTAGGCTGATTTCCTGCGCGGATCGCGGACCTCCAAGCATCGGACTTGCCCTGCCGTGCGTCGCGATAGGCACGCTGGTGGAGCGCTCATGGCCGGGTCGACAGAGCCGCGTCGAGGGTGCCCTTCTCGCGCCAGCGGGCCAAGACGTACCTCGCAATGGCGAAGTCGTAGATGGCGTAGGACGTCGCCCGAATCGCCTAGCTGCGACGCTCGAGCGCCTCGATCAGCGCTTGGCGAGAGGCAAGACGGCGTTCGAGGGCAGATAGCCCTTGGTCTCGGAGACGACGACACGCGTGAAGTCGATGCCGTCGTCGAGAATACGAACGCGTGCGCCCTCCGGAATCGGGGCGACACCGCCGAGTGCGACGTGACGGTCGTCGAGGAGGTGCGCGCCTTCGATCACGACGACGCCTTCGCGTAGATGCAGTCGAGCATCGCGTGCGAAGTAGAGAACGAGTGACGTCACGAGAAGCAGGCCGCCTGCGACAGCCGCCGTGGTGTTGCCGGCGACCTTGGCTCGAGGCGCGGTCGCGCGTGCGCGAAGAACGATGCCGACGGCAAGCGCCGCGGCGAAGATGCCGGCGAGCACGGCCCACACGTTCTCGTCGAGCAGGGTGACGATCGAGCGTCCGAACGAGGCGCCATGCTCGAACTCGACCGGATCACCCGCCCGCGCGCGACGCCGGGCGATCTCGGCGCGGATGTCGGTGAGGGCACGCGAGGCGTCGGCGGCCAAGGCGGAGTCCTTCGTGAGGTCGCGCGCTTCCTCGAAGCCATGCGTGGCGCGTCCGAGATCGCCAGGCTGCTCGGCGCCGGCGCGGACGCGAGCCGCGTACGCGAGGCCGCGATCGTAGCTCACGACCGGATCGACCACGCCGTGATCCCCGAGCGACTCGAACCCCGCGATGGCCGTGGCGGCATGTCCCTTGGCGAGCGCGTCGACCGAGGCCTCGAAGAGGCGCGCCGGATCTCGCTCGGTGTCGACCGCGGCTTCGGCGTTCGTGCCGGAGTCCGTGTCGGCATGCGCCGATCCGGAGATTCCGAACGCGAGGAACGCGGCGATGACCAGAGACGTGCGCTTCACGAGCGACCTCCCTCGATCGCGGAGAGGACCTTTTCCGCGCGGTCCCAGAGGGATCGTGCGTCGGCCATCGAGACGCCTTCGGGCGAGAAGCGTGCATCTTCGCAGGCGCGAAGAATGTCGAGCGCCTCCGTTGCAGAGGCTTCGGACACGCCTGCCTCCTCGAGCTCGGACTTTGCAGTCGTGCGCGAGGCTCCGCGGAGATTCACGCCCGTCGCGGCGAGCACCACGGCTTCGACCGCGCGCGCAACGCTTCCGATGGCCGCCTTCGCATCGTCGCCCTCGCATGCCGCCTTGGCCTCGGCGCGCCTCGTCTTCGCGATACGCTCTGGGCTCGGTGCCGCCTCCGCGCGTCGCTCGCGCATCTTGCGAACGCTGCGACCAAGGACGATGGCCAGCACACACGCGATGGGCGAGCCGAACAGTGCTGCCCAATAGAGCGGCGAGTCCGTGAGGTAGCTCTCCGCGCCGCGCTTCTCGAGTGCCGTGCGCGGCTTGGGCATGTTCGCGAGGAGCGGCTCGGGCTGCTCTACGCCAGCGTCGCGAGCCAGGCCCTTGGCGACGTTTACGATGCCGAGACTCGCGCGGGCGACGCCATACGCACGCTTGTCGGCGTCGTAGAACGGAAGGCGAACCTCGCCGAGATCGATCGCGCCGTCGTTGTGCAGACGAACGACGTACTCGAACGTGCGCGTTCCGCCGAAGCGGTCGTTCGAAACGGCGCCGACCTTCTCGCGCGTCGTGGGCTCGAGCCATTCCACGCCGGGAACGACCGGCATCGGCAGTTGCGAAGGAAGATTCCCCGTGCCGCGGAGCTCGATGCTCACACCGATGGCGCCGTCTTGCTCGATGGCGCGCGGAGTCACCGTCGCCTGCATCGAGAAATCGCCCACGTCACCGAGCGCGTAGCCCGGGGGACGCCCAGCGACGGGAGGATCGGACACGTCGACCGAGAGCTTCTCCGACTCGCGCACGCCGAGGCCGCCCTGCGGGAAGGAGATCGACATCGGGTCGATCGTGAGCTTGCCGGAGCGGAGCGGGAAGAGAGCGCTCTTGCGAATGAGCTTCACGCTCCAGATGCGTCCGCCCACGAGGGCCGTGCCCATGTCGGGCGCGTTGGCCTGGTCGTCGATGAGCGACCGTTTGACGAAGTCGTTGGCGTTCGCTTCGTGGACGTCGGAGGCGCGACCCGGATTCGAGTAAGGATCGAGGTAGAGGTAGACGTTGAGCGTCACCTGCTCGCCGACCACCGCGCGCGTCTTGTCGACGGTGGCGTGCAAAAAGGCCGTCGAACCACGAGGCGCGTCGAGCGCGAGCTTCGGGTCACCGGTGGGGCGAAGCGCTTCCTGAGGCGGCTCGTCGTCCATGCCGAGCAAGCCGCGCAGCGAACCGAAGCCGCCACCGAACGGATCGATGGTGATGCTGTTGCCGCGCGAGCCGCCACGTTGGCGCTGTCCGCCGGCCTGGCCGCGAGGCACGACGGTGACACGCTGCGCGCGCGCCGAGTAGCGTGTGCCGGCGACGCTTCCCGAGGCCGGCCCCAGCGTGAACGTGCCGACCTTCTCCGCGCGGAGCGTCCACGTGGTGGTCAGGCTGTTCATCTCGCTCGGCGTGCCGTTCATGTTCATGCGCATCTGCATGGGCGAAGAGCCCGCACCGATGACGCTGAAGCCGTTCGTCGATCCGGGCTTCGGATCCGACGGTGAGGTTCGGCCTTGAACGCTGATCTGGAGCGTGTAGGCGAGCGTGTCTCCGAGCTCGACGCGATCGGTCTCGACGGTCGCGTTCACCTGCACCTGCACCTGCGCCTGCTGCTGGGCGCCGGCGATGCGCGCCACGAAGAGCACGCTGAAAATGGCGAAGACGAACGAAAGCCAGCGCATCGCTACTTGTCGCTCATCCCGCGGACGCGGCGCTTCTGGCCCTGCTTTCGTGCCGCCTCTTGCTGCACGGTGGGAGCGTTCTCGAGCTGGTCGAGCATGCGCTCGTCCTGGTTCTGCTTCGAGGGCGGGGGAGGGGCGCCGGCGTCTTGCTCGTCGGGCTTGGGCGGCGGCGGCTTGTTCTGATCGTCGCCGGAGTCCTTGCCCGAGTCCTTTTCGTCGTTCTGGCCGCTGTCGCCGCCGGAGTCTTTGCCCGAGTCCTTGTCGTCCTTACCGGAGTCCTTGTTCTCGTCGTTCTGGCCGCTGTCGCCGCCGGAGTCCTGCGAGGCATCGTTCGACGCGTCGTTGCCGGCGTCTTTCTTGTCCTCGATGCGACGAAGCGCGATGGCGCGGTTCCACGCCGAGTCGCGACCAACGAGGTCCGGCGTGATCGGCGGGCCCGCGTCACTCGCGCCGAGCGGCCCGGCGTCACCCATGCCGGGGGCGAGCTCGAGGGCCTTGTCGTAGGCGCGAACGGCTTCCTCGTAGTTCGCGTTCAAGAAGTGCAGGTTGCCTTGGAGGTAGTACGCGCGTGCGCGCAGATCGACGGGGACCGCGCGATCCTCCGCGATGGCGGTGACGATGCGGAGCGCACAGTCGACCTGCTCGGTTCGCTGCCCTTTGAGCGCCTCATCGGCGGGACCGGCGTCGACTTCTTCCTCACCGAAACGACGACCGTAGCGCTCGGCGATCTTGAAGATGGCGAGCCCCAGGTCGAACGAGCCGTTCGCCATGGCGCGGACGCGCGGCGGCGTGCCGATGCTGCCTTCCTTGCACGCGCCGGTCTGCAAGTAGGTCTGAAGGAGATCGCCGGCGGTGGTGGCGTCTCCCCCGTCGAGGTGACCGATTGCCTGATTGACCTCGGGAGACTCGCGATCGAACGGACGCGACGGATCCCAACCGCAAGCGAAGAGCAGCGCGTTGGAGGCGAGGCTCAGGGCGACGACGACACGAAGGCGAGGGAACGTTCGCGTCTTCATGCGGACCTCCTCGCGTCGTCGCTTCCGCGGTCCTTCTTCTTCGATGCCCCCTTCTTGCTCGAAGGCGTGCGGCGTTTGCCGGGAAGCGCGGTGGCCGTGATCGCCGTGAGCGGGAACGACGGAAGCTTCGGAAGCGGCGCCTCGGGCACGAGGCCCTCGATGACCAGAAGCAACGTGGCGATGCCGAGCGGCCACATGTATTCCTCGTCGAACGCGGTCTCGACGTGCTCGGCGAGCTCCTCGCGCATCATCTTCTTCAGCGAGCGCGCAACCTCGTCGATGCCGGTCTCGCCCTTCTCGGCGCGGACGATGGCGCCGCCTGTCGCCTTGGCGATCTCGGCGAGCTGCGTCTCGCCTTCGGCGGACAGCTCGGTGGTGACGACGTTTCCGTCTTCGTCTTTGCGGATGCCGTTCACCTTGCCGTCCGGGCCGACGTCGGGGATGGGCTCGGGCGCACGACCGCCGATCTGCACGACGTCGATGCGCGTCTTCTCCTCGGCCGCAGAGCGCGCGATGGCCACGGGATCGCCTTCGAGATCTTCACCGTCGGTCACCAGCACGATGACGCGCACGTGCTCTTTCGACTTCGGATCGCGTGCCAAGAGCTCGCGCGCGCGTTCGAGGGCACGCGCGATGGCCGTACCGCCGATGGGCATGTCGTTCGGCTCGAGCTGCCGGAAGAACTGACTGATGGCCGCCGAGTCGCTCGTCATCGGAAAGCTCATGGGCTCACCGGCGAAGGCCACGGCCCCGAAACGAGCACCCGGAAGGTCACGAACGAGCTTGCTGACCTCGGCCTTCGCACGCGCGATACGGCTCGGCGCGACGTCGCGCGCGTACATGCTCTTCGAGTAGTCGAGCACGATCACCACGTCGAGGTTCGTGGCCGGAATGAGCTTCGTGCCGCGTCCCCATTGGGGTCGCGCGAGCGCGAGGAACGCAGAGGCGAGTGCTACGACGAGGAGGACGCTTTTGAAGGCACGACGGCCCGAGGCGTCGAACGACTCGAGCTTGGTGACGAGCTTCGCCTCACCGAAGAGCGTGGTGGCTCGCCCACGGCGCACGGACGCCAGGAGAAGCGAGCCGGCGAAGAGGACGACGATGAGCGCACAGGCAATCGCCACGAGCGCCCAAGGCATCGCACCGAGGTCGTAGAAGAACCTCACGGGAACCTCCGCACGAGGAAGATTCGAACGAGCGCCTCGATCGCGAGCAGCATCACCGCCGGCACGACGAAGAACGGGAAGAGGTCCTCCATCGTCGCCGCCTGCGCTTCGAAGCGGGTCTTCTCGAGCTTGTCGAGAATGCTGTGCATCGAGCGCGTGAGGCCCTTCTTGTCGGTGGCGACGAAGGAGTCTCCGCCGGTGCTGCTGGCCATGCGCTTGAGCAGCTCGGGATTCACCGGGAAGTGCTGACGCACGAAACGCGGCTGGCCGAAGAGATCGACGCCGTCTTGGACCTCGACGTCGTCGCCGTCGCCGATCTGCACGGTGTAGACCTTGACCGCTTGCGTCTGCGCAAGGTGCGCGGCGTAGTCGGGCGCGATCGAGCCGGCGTTCGAATCACCGTCGGTGAGGAGGATGACCGCTTTGGAGCGCGCGTTCGAACGACGCAACCGCGCTACCGCCGTTCCGACCGCATCGCCGATGGCGGTGCCGTTGCCGTCGATGAGGCCGAGGTCCATCTTGCTCACGAGCGTCGAGAGCAGCGACTTGTCCAGCGTGGGCGGCGAGAGGATGTAAGCCGTTCGCCCGAAGACGACGACGCCGATGCGGTCGTTCTTTCGACGCGAGACGAAGTCGAGGATGACTTCCTTCGCCGTGTCGAGGCGCGTGAGGCGGCGGATCTGACCACCTTGCGAACGCGCGCCCGACTCGTCGGCATCCATGAGAGCCTTCATCGAGCCCGAGAGGTCGAGGACGATGACGATGTCGATGCCGCGCTCGTCGGTGTTCTCGCCGCGGAGCACGTTCTGCGGGCGACCGAGGGCCAGCAAGCAGAGCGCGAGGCAAGCGCCGCGTAGCATGCCGGGCATGTCACGAAGGCGCGTGCGAAGGCCGCGCGGGCCCGTGAGGAGCGGCGCCACGCTGGAGATACGCAGACGAGGCGTGCGTGTGTCGGCGGCGAGCGTCATGCGCCAGACGACGAGCGAGCACACGACGAGGATGACCGCCGCGAGCACCGGAAATCGCGCTTCGCGGGGCAGCCATGCGAGCACCGGCACGGTCCACACCGACGTGAGCCACGCCTCGCCTCGCGCGAGCGCGGGATAGAGCAGGCCGAGCGCGAAGAAGACGATGGTGCCGAGCGCCACCGTGAGGCCACGCACGACGCGGTTCACGAGGCACCTCCATCGTCGCTCTTTTCGGGCACGGCTTCGGAGGCTGGCGCAGGCTCTTTCGCGATGCCGCTACCGAACGCGCGAAGCGGGGACGTGGTGCGCACGATGTGCTCGCCGGCGTCGAGCGCAGCGGCGCACTGCGAGGGCGAAGGCATGAGGTTCGCGAACTTCACGAGGTCGCATTCCGCGAGGAAGCCGGCGATCTCGTTCAGCGGAATGGCCGGCCCCGGCAAGAGATCGAGCTCGGCGCCGCTCTCCAGGCGAACGAAGCCGCCGCCTTGCTTGCGCAGGGCAACGAGGATCTCGTCGGTGGTCGACTCGAGGCCGTCGAAGCCGAAACGCGCACCGAGGTAGCCGCGCACGGCGTCGCTCACGCGGTCGAAGTACTCCGTGTGTCGGCCGGTCTCGAGCAGGCCCGCGTGACGAACTTCGTCGAGCTTCTCGAGCGCGATCTCCCACGGCGGCCTCGGCGGAACGGGCGGCGGCGGAGGCTTCGGCCGCGTGAAGAACCGGTAGGCCGCGTACGCGAGGAGGGCGCCTGCGAGGAGGCCCGCGCCTCCCCAGAGGAGGGCCTTCTTGAGCGACGTCCATTCTTCGCGCTGCGGGCGCGGAGGCGGATTGCCCTTCGGCTCCGCCGTCGGAACGTTGGCGGTAGGATCTTCGACGACGATCGTGTGCGGATGCGTGCACACCGTTGCGATCTCGCCGTTCGCGCGCGCGACAGCGACGGGCAGCGGCGGCAGATGCATGATGTTGCGGCCCGGACCTTCCGGCAGCGTGACGAGCGGAAGATCGAGGTGCGTCGTGGCGCGCGACTTCGCCGGATCGTCCGGCTCGGTCCAAAGGCGCGCCGCAGCGCCTCCGTCTTGATCGGGAATCGCGAAGCCGGCCTGCTTCAGGTACTTCTTGGCGTCGACGGCCGACGAGAGATCGAGGCCCGACGGAAGTACGCGTTCGCCCTTGCCGTGCTGCACCGTGATGGCGAGCGTGGCTGCCCAGCCGCTTGTGCCGCGCTGCGGAAACGTCTCGGCGATGGCGGGGCGCTCGGCGCCTTTCGGCACGCTCTCGACGCAGCCGGTCACCGACGAAGGCGCACCGCCGTCGGAGGGCACACCGGCATCGGTAATCCCGGCGTCCGGCCCCTGGGCCGAAGCGCGCTCGGCCACGGCCGTCCACGACGCGAACGACAAGGCGGAGCAAGCGACGAGGAGCAGCGCTCGCGTCTTCATCGTGTGCTCACCCGGCGCGCACGGCGCGCGAACAGATCGCGAATGGGTTTGACGAACGAGCCGCCCGTCTCGATCTCCACCGCGTCGATTCCGAGCTTGAAAAATAGCTTCTGGCGCGTGTCGCGGATCTTCTTCATCTCCGACGCGAAGTGCGCGCGCACGCGCTTGTCGGACGTGTCGACGACGATCATCTCGCCGCTCTCGAGGTCTTCGAAGGTGGCGAGGCCGACGTCGGGCAGCTCGTAGTCACGCTTGTCGGTGAGGACGACGGCGATCACGTCGTGCTTCGCGCTCGCCAGCGAGAGCGCGCGCTCGTATCCGGACGTGAAGAAGTCGGACACGACGAAGGCCACGCTTCGGCGTCGAGCGACGTGGGCGAGCGCCTCGAGTGCGCTCTTGAGATCGGTCGCTGCACCGAGCTTCGGAACGCGATGGCTCGACTCCTCGCGCATCGACGCCGGATGCGGCGCCTCGAAGCCGAGGATCTCGCGTACGACGCGCATCACGTGCTTTTCGCCCTTCTTGGGCGGCACGATGCGCTCGACCTTGCTGGTCGAAAGAATGAGACCCACGCGATCGTTGTTGCGGATCGCGCTGAATGCGAGGAGCGCCGCTACCTCGGAAGCGACGCGCGCCTTGGGCGCTCGCTGCGTGCCGAAGCGCTCGCTCGCGGAGAGATCGACGGCGAGCATGACCGTCATCTCGCGCTCTTCGACGAACACCTTCACGAAGGGGTCGTTCATGCGCGCGGAGACGTTCCAGTCGATCGTCCGGACGTCGTCGCCGGGCTGGTACGGACGGACCTCGCGGAAGGCGAGGCCCTGACCCTTGAAGCTCGACTTGTACGTACCGGAGAGCTGCTCGTTGGCGAGGCGCGCCGTATGAATCTCGATGGTGCGCAGCGCGGCGAGGATCTCGCGGGGAATCATGGGGCGAGGGCGATCGAATTCGGGCGAGTGTCGGAGAAGGTCAGGGAACCTCGACCACTTCGAAGACGCGGCGCACGACCTGCTCGCTCGTGACCTCCTCGGCGTCGGCCTCGTAGGTGAGGACCACGCGATGGCGGAGGACGTCGGGGCCGACGGCCTTCACGTCTTCGGGCGTGACGTAGCCGCGATGGCGCAAGAACGCGTGCGCGCGCGCCGCGAGGTTCAGTGCGATCGACGCGCGGGGCGAAGCGCCGAACTCGATGAGCGGCGCGAGGTCTTTCAGGCCATGTTTGGCCGGATCGCGCGTGGCGAAGACGACGTCGACGATGTAGTCCTTCACCTTGTCGGCGACGTAGATCTGGTTGATGGTCTTGCGCGCGTCGAGCAGCTCGCTCTGCGTGACGACATGCTCGGCCTTCACCGGCACGAGGCTCGTCATGCGATCCATGATCTTCCGCTCGTCTTCGCGGGTCGGGTAACCGACCTTGCACATCAGCATGAAGCGGTCGACCTGCGCTTCGGGCAACGGATACGTGCCCTCCTGCTCGATCGGGTTCTGCGTCGCCATGACGATGAACGGATTGGGCAGGGGATAGGTGCGGTCGCCGATGGTGACCTGCCGCTCCTGCATCGCCTCGAGCAGGGCGCTCTGGACCTTCGCCGGCGCGCGGTTGATTTCGTCCGCCAGCACCAGGTTCGCGAAGACCGGACCCAGCTTGGACGTGAATTCGCCCTTCTGCTGGTTGTAGATCACCGTGCCGATGACGTCGGCCGGCAAGAGGTCCGGCGTGAACTGGATGCGCGCGAACTTCGACGAGATCGCGTCGCACAGTGTGCGGACGGTCAACGTCTTCGCGAGCCCAGGGACGCCCTCGAGGAGGACGTGTCCACCGGTGAGCAGCCCGATCAGGATCCGCTCGATCATGTAGGTCTGACCTACGATGACCTTGCCGACCTCGGACTGGATTCGATCCACGAACGCGCTTTCGCGCGCGACGATTTCGTTCAGTTCACGGGCGTCTTGCATGCCTGATCCGGCCACGTCCTACCACGAGGGACGGTGGGGCCGAAACCAGCCAGATGCCTCTTCGATTCCCGCGGTCTCGTTCTTGTTCGAGGGGGGAGCTGCGCTTCCCCCTCGAGCTCCCCCTCGCTTAACGCCCGCGCTTGAGGGAACTTCGCGCATCCATCGAATTCAGCGCACTGAGACCGCGTCGGCTCCGGTCGGGGCCGGGATGTGCGCAGGTATCGAGCCCGCCGGCACGCAAGGGCCGAGATGTGCGGCAGCTGCAGCGCTCGTATGTAGCCCAACGACTCGAGGGAGCCAGCTTCAATCCCGTTGCCACGCACGGGCGCGTAACTCGCAGCCCACGCGGACGTAGGCGTGGAGCCCTCGAGGGGCCCAGCCTAGCTGACCCGAGCCTGGCCACGTCTCGCGAGCGGTGGCGTCACACTTTAGAATCACGCCGACAAACGCCGGCTCAAGCGTGGGGGAGCTCGAGGGGGCAGCGCAGCTCCCCCTCGAACGAGACTCACACCCTTGCGGTCTGAGAAATCGAGATCCCGCCGTGGGTCCCGACGACCCCGCCGAGCGCGATGGCGATCCACCAGAGGTTGAGGTCGGTCAGCTTCAGGCCGAGGATTCCCATGAGAATGAGGCCAATCCCCAGAAAGATCTGTGCCGTTCCGCGCTGCATGATGCCGCGTTTCTACAGCAATTCTGGAGCCAGTTCCAGTGCGTCTTCCTACGGGCGTTTGGTGGCTCGCTCCGGCGAGGACTAGTCCACTTCGAGCACGATTTTGCCGAAGACCTGGCGCGCTTCGAGAAGGCGGTGGGCATCGGCGGCGTCCCAGAGCGGCATGACGCGATCGACGACGGGCTGGAGTTTGCCCTCGTCGACGAGGCGGAGGATGCCGAACAGGTCGCCCTTGGGGCCCATCGTCGAACCGAGGACTTCGACCTGACGGAAGAAGATGTGGCGGAGATCGATCGTGGGCGTGAAGCCTGTGGTCGCGCCGCAGGTGACGACGCGGCCGCCCCAGGCGGCGGCGAGGATGCTCTTCGCGAAGACGTCGCCGCCGACGTGCTCGATGACGACGTCGACGCCCTTCTTGTTCGTGAGCTTTTTGCACTCTGCAACGAAATCTTGCGACGTGTAGTTGATGACCTCGTCGGCCCCGAGGCTGCGGGCGCGGGCGGCCTTCTCGTCGGTGCTCGTCGTGGTGATGACACGTGCGCCGAGCATCTTCGAGATCTGGATGGCCGCGCTCGAAACACCGCTGCCCGCGGCTTGGACGAGGACCGTCTGGCCCGGACGAACCTGGCCTTTGCGGACCACCATCTGCCACGCCGTGAGAAAGCAGAGCGGGAGCGAGGCCGCCTCCGTGAACGAGAGGCGCTTCGGCATCGGCAAGACGTTCGCGTCGGGCACGACGATGTGGCGCGAGTATCCTCCCTGCGCGTTCTCGCCCATCAGGCGGTAGCTTTTGCAGAACGTGTCTTCGCCGAGCAGGCATCGCTCGCACGCACCGCACGAGAGGCCAGGGTTGACGACGACGCGGTCACCGACCTTTGCGTTGAGCGCGCCCGGCCCGAGCGCTTCCACCACGCCGGCGACGTCGGCGCCGAGACGATGCGGGAACTCGTAGCGGTAGTTCGGAAGCCCGCGCCGGCCCCAGAGGTCGATGTGGTTGAGCGCGACCGCATGCACGCGGATCCGGACTTCGCGTGGACCGGGCTCAGGGAGCTCGATCGTCGCTCGTTCGAGGACTTCGGGACCGCCCGTGGCGCGCATGACCATCGCTTCCGTCTGCATGGCGGCGACGCTACCACGCAGCGGAAGAAGGGCGAGATGACGTTCGACGCGAATCCGATCGGTCTCAGAGAGGCGAGCCGTCGCGCTGGCCGAGCCCCGCATCGTGGGCGCCAAGCTCGGCAGGCCACGCGGCGAAGGTTGCGGTCACAGGGGGTGGGGGAGCGAGCGAGGTGACGCTCGCGTTGGTGGCGGACGGGAAGAGCGACCCGTTCTCCGCCGCCCACGTGACCGCGCCGGCCGTCGCCGCCACGAGTCCTGCGAAGAAAAGGCGCGCCTTGGTCCGCTCGCTTCGATGGCGCGAAGGGATGGTGCTTCGCGGCGCGGGATCCGCGGAAACCGCCGTCTCGACCTCGGGCATCTTCGGCGGCCCGGGGATCACGAGGCTCATCGGCGTTCCGACGACGAGACTCGCTTCCGACAAACGCGTGTCTGGGGGAATCGTCGGCAGCCAGTCGGGGTACGCTGCGCGCCAGGCGTGCTGCATCGCGCGCATGTCCGCCCAGCGTTCGGCGCGTCGGAAACGAAGCGCACGATCCACGACCTCGACGATGGCCGGAGGCAGGTCGGGGGCCACGGTGGCGAGCGAACGAGCGGGCGTCGACGCGGTCGCGAGCACGATGGCGCGCGAGTGCTTGCCTTCGTGAACGGTCTGACCCGTGAGGACGTAGAAGAGGAGCGCGCCGAGCGCCCAGACGTCCGAACGCGCATCCATGCGCTCGGAGAAGCCGAGGGCTTGCTCCGGAGGCATGAACGAAGGTGTTCCGACGAGGAGAGCCTCTGCGCGTTCGGCGGACGCGCCCATCTCGCGCGCGAGGCCGAAGTCGATCAGTTTGATGGCCCCATCGCGGCCCAAGAGGACGTTGTCGGGCTTGAGGTCGCGATGCACGATGCCCGCGTCGTGGAGCGCCGCCAGCGCCGACATGAGCGCATCGCCGACGGCGATCGCTTCGTGCAGCGGAAGCCGACCACCGCGCGCCTCTCTCCGCTCTTCGAGCGTGGGGCCATCCACGAGCTCGAGCACGAGAAATCGGCATCGGTCTTCGGTTACGCCGTCGTCGATGACGCGAACGATCCCCGGGTGATCGACCGCGCGCGCGAGACGCGCTTCGTCGAGCAGCTCACGCACCGCGTGTTCGTCACGGGCGCGCGATGCATGGAGCATCTTGATGGCGGCGCGAGCGCCGCGTTCGTGGGTTGCGGAGTAGATCGACGAGGTCGAACCCTTCCCCAAGAAGCCATCGATGCGCCACTTCCCACCGACGACGACGCCGAATCTCCGCTCGTCTTCTCTGGAACGACGAGTCGTATGGGACATCACGGTGAAGATAGCTCGACGCTAGGCGTCTGGCAGCAACGACCACGTGACGGGACAGCAGAATTTTTTGTGTGGTTTCGAGTAGGTGCAGCGGGGCCGTGGGCCGCGCCGAGCGTGTTTGCGACAAATAGTCGCGAGCTTTGCGCAACCGCCTACGCGAGCATCTCGCGCGGTCTCGCTCCCGACGCCGTTCCCACCGCGTGGGAGAGGGCGAGGGTCATGATCAGCACCGTGCGATAGACCGTGTGCACGTCGTCGACGTCGACCTCGCGCGTCTCTTCGCGCGAATCGCTCGGTTCGAGGGCCGCTTCGAGGTGCTCATTGATGAAACCGAGAACGCCCGGCTGCTCGATCGCCATAACGTCGTCGAGCTCGAGGGGCTCGTTGGCGTGCGCAGCACGAAGTTCTTCTTCGAGCGTGAGCGCGCTCTCGGCGGCCCGCAGCTCGTCTTCCGTCACCTCGGCGAGGCGGCTTCCGAACGCGCGGTCGAACGCCATCCACACGGCGATCGTGAGGAAGTACCCGAGGGCGAGCGCCGTTTGATCGAGCGGGCGCGCGAGCACCTGCGCGGCTTCGTGGGCGAGGGCAGGCTGCGTGTTCTCGAAGCGCCCGAAGGCGTCATCGAGATCCGACTTCGTACGTTGCCCGTTCTCGGCGAGCTCGTCCTCGATGGTATCGAGCACACGACGATCGACGACCGCGTACGGTGGAACAGGACGGATGGCCGCGCCGCGGACCCACATAGCCAGTTCGTTCTAGCACGCCCGAGCCCGTCACGGACGCCGCGAACGCGCCGACCGAAGCACGTGCGCCGTCCATGCGTAGCCGGCTGCCAGGACCGCCCAGCTCAGGAGTACCCCGCGCCCGAGCGGACTGCGTCCAATCGGTACCGCGCCAAATCCTCCTTGATACTGGGCATACGTGGCGCTGACCCCGAGCCGCCGCGCAGTCACTGCGCTCGCCGCGAGCACGACGCCGAGCGCGATGGCCGACGCCGTCAGGAAGCGTGAGCTTCGCTTGGCAATCGCCCACGGTGACGCCAGCGCGAAGCCGAGGGGAATTTGCGCGGCCGCGACGAGGACGAAGGCGAGATCCAGCGCGGACGGAACGCGGTTCCAGCGGACGAGATAGAGGTAAGCCCAATCGCCGTGGAAGGCGGCGAAGTAGCCGACGACGGGCGCGAACACCAGCACGGAGAGCCCGAGCGCGACGAGGAACGGACGAGCAAGGACGAGCGGAACCTCGGAGCGCGCAAGCTCGCTCCGCGCGAGCCACGCGAGCGTCATCCCCACGAGGAGACCGACGGGAATCGCGAAAGGCAGCGGCATGGCGCGGCAGACTACTGCGGCGGCCACTTGCATGGACCGTGAATTTCGGGGCCCACGATGGGCGAGGGCCCCGAATCCACGGTCCTTTGCACAAGTCTGTCGCGATCTCCGTTTGACTTTTCAAATCAGCGCAACCGAGTTGCGCTGTAGAGCACCGAACCGTTCGCGGACCGAGTATTTCCGTCCGGTTCCGAGCCGAGCGACGAAGCGCGGCGACGGAAATTGGCAACAAAGAGGACAAGCGGACAAGCGGACGGGCGGACAGGAGCAATCGGTCGAGTGCTCTCGAGGTCTCGGCAGCGGAGCCAGCCCATTTTTGCGCTTCGAACCGGAGAACGGGGCTACGGTCGCGCCCGAGTCGACCCGACCCACGGTTTCTCGTCCCATGCTAAAGAGCGCGCGTGGACGAAGCTCGACTCAAGGATCTGCTCGCGCGCGTACGAGCCGGCGGTACGCCGATCGAAGATGCGTTGACGGAGTTGCGGCAGCTGCCGTTCGCCGATCTCGGCTTTGCGCACGTCGACCACCATCGCGCGATCCGTCAGGGCGTTCCGGAGGTGATCCTCGGGGAAGGCAAGACGGCGGCGCAGATCGTGGCGATCGCGAAGGAGCTCGCGCGCACCGGCCAGAACGTGCTCGTCACGCGCGTCGACGACGCGAAGGCGGCGGTCGTCGTGAGTGAGATCGAGGGGATGAAACACTCCCCGATGGCGCGCACCTGCACGCTCGAGCGCTCGCCCATCGTCCCTCTCTCGGACACCAAGGTCGCCCTCGTCAGCGCGGGAACCAGCGATCTGCCCGTGGCCGAGGAATGCGCCGAGACCATGCGCATGCTCGGCGTCACCTTCGACCGCATCTTCGACGTCGGCGTGGCGGGCCTTCACCGCCTGCTCCACAAGCGCCCGCTCCTCGAGGAGGCCGGCGTCATCATCGTCATCGCGGGCATGGAGGGCGCGCTCTCCAGCGTCGTCGGCGGTCTTGTCGACGTGCCGGTCATCGCCGTCCCGACGTCGGTCGGCTACGGCGCGGCATTCCACGGCCTTGCGGCGATGCTCGGCATGCTCACGAGCTGCGCTTCGGGCATCACGGTCGTCAACATCGACAACGGGTTCGGCGCGGCCTTTGCGGCGGTGCGCATTCTCCGGGCACGCGCCCGCGCCGCGCGGAGCACGCCGTGAGCGCGAAAAAGAAGAAGATCAAAGGCGCGAAGACGCACGGCCACGTCCACGCGCACGCGCACGGTCACGCCGACGGCACCGTGCACGCGCACGAACACGGGCACGAACATGCCCATGCTCACGCGCATCACGATCACGCCCACGCCGACGACGAGCTCCATGCGCACGGCGCAGGCCATGATCATGAAGACGAGCACGGCCATTCGCATGCTCATGGACACGCGCATCCTCATGATCATGCGCATGCTCACGGACATGATCACGATCACGAGCACGGCCACGCTCATGGGCATGGACACGTGCACGCGCACGGGGGGAGCCGCGAGGGTCTGAAGCTCGGTGCGGGGCATGGAAAGACCCTGTTCTTCGATGCTCCGAGTGGGCTCGCGGGGGACATGATCATTGCGGCGCTCGTCGACCTCGGGGTACCCGAGAAGGTCGTCACCAACGCCGTCGCGCTGCTTCCGCTGAAGGGCTTTCACGTGCACTTCGGTACGCGTGAGCGCAGTGGGATCGTCGCGACCGCGTTCGACGTTCACGTCGACGGGAAGCAGCCGGAGCGGACCTACGGGGCCATCCGCAAGATGCTCGATGCGTCCAAGCTTCCGCGCGGGGTGAAAGAGCGGGCGCAGGCCACGTTCCGGAAGCTCGCCGAGTCGGAATCGCGGGTTCATCGCATGCCGATCGACGACGTGCATTTCCACGAAGTCGGTGCGGTCGATGCCATCGTCGACGTGGTCGGAAGCGCGGCGGCCCTCGAGTATCTCGGTGCGCGCGTCGTCGTGTCGCCGCTTCCGATGGGCCACGGTTGGGTGAAGGCGCGTCATGGCGTGCTGCCGCTCCCGCCGCCTGCGGTCGTCGAGTGCTTGCATGGACTGCCGACCTACGACGGCGGCCTCGCGTTCGAGTTCGTCACGCCCACCGGCGCTGCGATCGTCGCGGCGCACGCAGAAGGCTCCGCGCAATGGCCGGCGATGGCCCCCGAGCGAACCGGATGGGGCGCGGGCACCGCGAACCTCCGCGACCGACCGAACCTCCTTCGTGTGGTGCTCGGCGAAGCGACGTCGATGGTGCCGACCACGACGCACGCCGTGCTCGAGGCGAACATCGACGATGCGACCGGCGAGCTCCTCGGTCATTGTATCGACGCGCTTCTCGCCGAGGGCGCGCTCGATGCGTGGGTCGTCCCGATGACCATGAAGAAGGGGCGTCCGGCGTTCCAGCTCTGCGCGCTTGCTCCGCTCGCGCAGGCCGACGACATCGCCGCCGTGATGCTGCGCGAGAGCACGACGATTGGCGTCCGCCGTCACGAGGTCGCGCGCGTGACGAGGCCCCGGCACGTCGAACACGTCGCGACGCCGTACGGGACGATCCCCGTCAAGGTCGCGGCCGGCCCGTTTGGTCCTCCGTCCCGCAAGCCGGAATTTTCGGCATGCCTAGCGGCCGCGCGCGAGCACGACGTGCCCGTGCGCGCCGTCCTCGAAGCCGCCATCGCGGCGATCGGCGCTGCCCCGCAACCGAAGGCTCTCCCGCCCACGGCAACGACGGTTCCGAAGCGGAAGGTGAAGGCTTCGAGCGGCGAGAAGAAGCGTCCTCGCCCACGCGCACGCGCTTCCTGAAGTGCGTTGCGGGCTGGCAGAGCTAGCTTTTTTTGGCGCAGTGCCCCATCGCCTTCGGCTCTTTCGCCTTTCCGCGGTTCTCCGATATGCTGCCGGGGCCCGTTGGACAATCCGACGTGACGCCTCAGGAGCGACGAATGAATCCGTGTCCGCAGTGCGGTGCGACCCCTCAGCCGACGGACAAGTTCTGCAACATTTGCGGGACCCCGACCGCCCAGCCAGGCTTTGGCGCCCCCGGAGGTTTCGCGCCTCCTCCCGCGCAAGGTGGCTTCGGTGCTCCGCCGCCGAACGCCTACGGCGCTCCTGCGCCCGGTCAGGGCGCGCCGCTGCGTTGTCAGATGGGTCACGACATTGCTCCGGGCCAGAGCTACTGCCCGCACGGTCACCCCATCGCGCTCGACGCGATGCCGTTCGCCAATGACCAGTACGGCGGTGGCTACGGCCAGCCGCAAGGTGGCTTCCCCCCGCCGCAGCCGCAGTACGGTCAGCAGCCGGGGTTTGGCGCGCCTCCTCCGCAGCCGGGGTTCGGCGCTCCGGCGGGCATGCCGGGCTACGCGCCTGATCCCGTGCAGCAGGGATATGGTCAACCATATCCGGATCCCAACGCGCAGTACGGTGGCTACGGCCAGCCCCAGGGCGGATTCCCGCCCCCGCAGCAGCCCTTCGGTGCGCCTCCGCAGCAGCCGTTCGGCGCTCCTCCGCCGGCGCAAGGCTATGCCCCGCAGCCTGGCTTCGGCCCGCCGGATCAGCAGGGATTCGGCGCCCCCCCGCCGCCCGCTCCGCAGGCCGCTGGCTACGGCGCGCCTCCCACGCCCGCCGCCGCTCCTCCGCTGAATCTCCCGCCGAACGCGCTCCGTGGCTTCCTCGTCGCGTACCAAGCGAACACGCAGGGTGACTTCTGGCCGCTCCAGGGCGGACGCAAGACGGTCGGCCGTGCGAATTCGGGCGAGCAAGTGGACATCCCCCTGTCCGACGCGACGATTTCGTCCCGCCACGCGGCGCTCGTCGTCGACGCGACGGCCGGCACGATCACCGTCGAAGACACGGGCTCGACGAACGGCACGTTCGTCAACGAAGAGCACATTGGCTTCAACGGTAAGCGCGACCTTCGTGACGGTGACAAGGTCCGCTTCGGCGGCTTCACGACCATCGTGAAGATCGTCACGCGCGTCTGAACTGGCGCTTTTCAGCCCTTCGAGCGCACACCCACACGAGAGCGAGGCCGCTGCCCAGCGCAAGCGGACCTCGCTCTTTTCGTTGGCGCTGCCCCATTCCTGATCGCGCTCCGCGTTCTGTAGTACGCTGCGCTCGCTTTTGCGCCGCGTGTCCGCCCGTCGGCATGCGGGAAAGGTCGAGCCTTTCGAAATGAGCAAGCGAACATTACCGAACGCCTCGTGTCTCAGCCGCCCCGGCCGCCCCAGCCGCCCCAGCCGCGCCCGTCGTGAATCACGCCAGTCCTCCCTCTGGACGGCGCTCGTCGTGCTCCTGGGAACGCTGTCCTTCGCGACGTCGGCCAGCGCCGCGCCGAAGGCCAACATCCTCCGCATCGATCCGCGGGCGGGTATGGCCGGGCAGCAGCCGCTGCTCACGACGGTCGTCGAAGTCGTGCAGTTCTCGCCGATGAGCGAGGTCGTCACGAATGCCGGCTGCGGCCAGCAGAAGGGCAACCCGCTCCTCGACTGCATCTCCGAAGCGGTGGAGAAGCCGAACGTCCTCTGGAAGGCGTTCCCGTTCTCCGAGGCGAACGCCCGCTTCACGGTGCGCGTCGACGGCAGCGACCTTCCCGCGAAGTTCGACAGCAAGGCGCAGTGGTCGCAGGCCGGCAACGACCCTCTGGTCGGCACGGCGTGGCTCATCGCGCTCGATGCATCGAGCATGATGGGCGCCCGCTACGAGGACGCGCGTCAGGTCGCGAACCAGTTCATCGGCACGATGGGCAAGAACGACATCGCGAAGCTCATCATCTTCGACGATCGCATCAGCCCGTACGTCGCCAACTCGTCGTGGGTTCCCGCGGCGCAGAAGGCGACGCTCGTGAACATCCTGAACGCGAACCCGAGCACGTCGCCTTCGCACCAGCGCGGCCGCCCGCTGTTCAACCAGATCAAGAGCATCACGCAGTCGTTCGGTGACATCGGCAACTCGGGCGCGATTCAGAGCGTTCCGATGCACCAGGCGATGGTCTTCCTGTCGAACGGCGCGGGCCGTGAAGACGCGGGCAGCGCGGCGGTCAGCGCCGAGGCCATGAAGCAGTACTTCAACAATGGCCGCTTCCCCGAGAACAACCCGCTTGCGCCGAAGACGCCGCTGCCGGTCATCTCGATCTTCTTCCCGAACTCGGGAGGCCTGACGAACGATCTGTATGCGTCGAACGACATGCAGTTCATGCAGGATCTCGCGAACGTCGAGATCGGCGGCTTCTTCGACATCGTGCGCACCGGTCAGGGCGTGACGAAGGCCACCAAGATTCTTGGTCTCGTCAAGTCGCGCTTCAACCAGATGTGGGTCGTCAAGTGGCGCCTCGGCTGCCTCGCGACCACGCCGGAACAGTCGTTCAATCTGTTCTTCCAGAACGTCACGCCCATGATCGGACCCGACGGGTCGTTCAAGGACGTGCCGATCGGCGTCGACCCCACCGCCTGGCCGCTCAACATCAACGTCGCGCAGACGCAGGCCGAGGCCGCCCAGAACCCCGTCCACCCGGGCGGTACGTTCCGCGTCTACGGTGACTTCTGCTGGGCCGGCGACAAGAGCCGCGCCGAGGCGTACTTCGTTCCCGCCGGCACGAAGCCGGACACGAACGTCAATCGCAACGATCCCGAGGTGGCCAAGGCCGCCATGGCGAACCTCATCGCCCAGAACATGCGCGGCGGTGCGCTCGAAACGAGCGAGACGTTCGCCGTCTTCAACGTCCCCGACGAGGATAAGATCATCGAGGGCTCGGGCGAGACTGCCGTTACACGCGTCGTCCTCTACGACAACAGGGCAAAGCGCGGAAGCGGTGTCACCGCCGAGACCGTGCTCTCGCTGAAGGCCGGCAAGAAGCCGCTCAACCTTCCGATCATCCTCGGCGCCGCCGGCATCGTCGTCGTCATCCTGCTCCTCCTCGTCGTGCTCCTGCGCGGTGGCGGCGGTGGCAAGGGTGGCAAGCGCGCGAACCAGCCCCCGCCCCAGCCGGTCGTCGCCGGTGGCGGTGCACCGCCCTACGGTGGTGGGGGCTACGGTGGCGGCGGCTACGGTGGTGGCAACCAGCCTGGCGGTGGCTATGGCGGTGGCAACTACGGCTCGGGCGGCGGTGGCGGTGGCTACGGTGCGTCCGCCGAGGAAGCTCCCGCAGCGGTGTACGGCGCTGCGCCGGCGCCTGTCGCGCAGGCACAGGCCCAAGCTCCTGCGTTCGCGCAGGCGGCCTACGCGCCTCCGGCCCCCGTCCCCCCGTCCCCCGTCCCACCTCCCCCCGAACCGAAAGGAGGTGGCTACCCTTTAGCCGTAGCGGGGGGCGCGCCGGTCGTTCAGGTGCGCTGCCCCGCCTGCAACATGCTCACGATGGCGACGCCTGGTCAGTCGGCGGTGTGCTTCTCGTGCGGTCAGCCTCTGCCGCGCGACCTCGCCTCCGCCGCGTCGGGCGCGGGGCAGGCGTCCTCGCCCGAAGCGTTTCCGCTCACCGGAGCGCTTCCGTCTCCCCTCGAACCTCCGCCTAATCCGTACGGCGCGGTCGGCAATCCGACCGGCGCCACGATCATCGGCGCGGCTGGGCAGTTCGCCATCCGCGCCGGTGTCGAGGTTCGCGTAGGACGTGATCCTGCGCAGTGTCCCATCACGTTGATCGAGCCTCGTGTGAGCGGTGTGCACGCGACCCTCAAGTTCGAGGGTGTGCAGCTCTTCGTTCGCGACGAGAACTCGAACAACGGAACCTACGTCGGCGGCGGGCGCATCCAACCTGCCGTCTGGACTCCTGTGGCATCTGGCGGCACCCTTCGTTTCGGGCCCGTCGAGTTCAGCGTCCGCATCGATTGAGAGGAAAAGCTCGTGACCGAGCGCGCCAACGTTCCTGCCGTCGAGATCGCTTTCCGGACCGACCCTGGTCGTGATCCGGAGAAGCAGGTCAACGAAGACTCGGCAAGGCACGTCGAGACCGCGCTCGGTCTGCTCGCCGTCGTGTGTGACGGCATGGGCGGTCATGCGGGCGGCAAGGAGGCCTCGGAGCTCGCGGTCAAGACGATCGTCGAGCTCGTGCAGAGCGCTCCGCCGATGACCAAGCCGCGCGATGCGCTTCGCGTGGCGATCGAAGAAGCGAATCGACGCGTGTGGTCGATGCCCACCAACGAGAGCGGCCATCGGCCGGGCTCGACCGTCGTCGCCGCGCTCGTCCACCCGGGCGGCGCGGACATCGCCCACGTTGGCGACAGTCGAATCTACCTCGTGCACGCCGGGGCGATCGCGCAGGTGACGAAGGACCATTCGATGGTCCAGCAGATGGTGGAGCACAACATCATCCGCGCCGAGGACGCCGCATCGCATCCCGACGCGAACAAGATTCTGCGCGCGCTCGGCATCGCCAAAGACGTGGAGGTCGAGCTTCGACCGGAGCCGATTCCGTACGTCGCAGGCGACGTGCTCGTGCTTTGCTCCGACGGCCTCAGCGATCTCGTCGGGCCCGCGGAGATCCTCGACACGGCCGGCGGCAAGCCCGCGCAGCAGGCTGCCGGGCAGCTCGTCGACCTCGCGAATGCACGAGGAGGCCACGACAACATCACGGCGATGGTGCTCCGGATGAAGGCCTCGGCGGCCGTCTCCGAGTCGGCGACCCTCGTGAAGACCGTGCAGCTCACGGCGCACGCCGTGCCGCCCGATCGCGCGTCGGGTCCGCGTGGCACGCAGATGGCTCCCGCGCATGCCGCCATGCCTGCGGGTGGAACGCACATGATGCCCGCGGCAACGCCGGTGGGGGGCAATCCTCCCGTGTCCGCGGTCGTCGGTATTCCGCCGGCTCCGAATCGTCCGTCGGAGGCGGGGGCAGGGCGGTCGCGCGCACCGCTCGCCATCGGCATCGGGCTCGCTCTCATCGCGCTCGCCATCGCCGGCGTTCTCGTGTGGACGCTCAACCAGCCCAAGCACGTCAACGTTCCGATCGTCGCGAACGACGCTGGCATGCGCGACGCCGCGGCGTCGACCGACTCGAACGAGGACGCAAGCGTCACCACCGACGTCACGCCCGTACCGCCGCTCACGAGCCCGAGTGGGAGCGCGGCGAAGTGGTGGCTCGATCCGGATGCGTCGCCTCCGAACGGCGAGCCCCGCGAATGTGCTCGAGCTCGCTGGGCCAAAAAGGCCGGCAAGCCCGCGAACCTCGTCGAAACCTACGAAAAGGCGTGTCGTGCGGCCGGCGGAAGCCTCTGAGCCGAAAGGACCGTAAGAGAACGACGGCTCGGGCGTCTGCACGGGCATGATGGCAGCCCTTCCGATGCAGTCCCCCTCGCTCAACGCGTCCGACGTTCCCGAGACGCGGCTCGATCTCCCGGTCGAGGGGATGACGTGTGCGGCCTGCGTTCGGCGCGTCGAAAAGGCCTTGAACGACGTCGGCGGCGTTCGCTCGGCGCAGGTGAACCTCGCCACGCGGCGCGCCACGGTCACGTTCGGTGAAGGCGCGACGACCTTCGATGCTCTTGCCGCGGCTGTCGCCAAGGCCGGCTACGAGCTCGTGCGTCCCGCGCCGGTCGAAGAGACCAAAGAGGCGAGCGAGCCCGAGGAGCGCGAGCAGCGTGAGCTCCGCCGATCGGTCACTTTCGCGGCCGTGCTCACCGTTCCGCTCCTCGTCGTGGCCATGTCGCACGGGCTCTGGCCATGGACGACGACGCTGCCCGGGCGCTGGTTGCAGTTCCTGCTCGCCACCCCCGTCGTCTTCGGGCCAGGCCGACGCTTCTTCCGCCTCGCGTGGATCGCGCTCGCGCATCGCGCCGCGGACATGAATACGCTCATCGCGATCGGAACGGGGGCCGCGTGGATCTATTCGACCGTCGCGCTCGTCGCGCCCGGTGTGTTTCCCCACGCGTCGCACGGTCTCGTCCCGCACCTCTACTTCGAAGCCGCGGCGGCGATTCTGACGTTCGTCCTGCTCGGCAAACTGCTCGAGACTCGGGCTCGCAAGCACCTCGCGGACGCCGTGAAAGGCCTCGTCGCGCTCGCACCGAAGACCGCGCATCGCCTGCGCGGCGACATCGAGGAAGACGTGCCCTCCGCGACGCTCCTGCCTGGCGATACGATTCTCGTACGCCCCGGTGAACGATTGCCCGCGGACGGCGAGGTCGTGCGTGGACGCTCGGCGGTCGACGAGTCGATGCTGACCGGCGAGAGCCTTCCTGTCGACAAGACCGAGGGCTCGCCAGCCTTCGGTGGAACGCTCAACCAGAGCGGCGCGCTCACGGTGCGTGTGACGAAGACGGGCAAGGAAGGCGCTCTGGCACGCATCATCGAGGCCGTCGAGCAGGCGCAAGGCTCCAAGGCGCCCATCGCCCGGCTCGCCGATCGCGTCAGTGCCGTGTTCGTTCCCGTGGTGCTCGCGATCGCGGCGGTGACGTTCGCGGTCTGGCTCGCGCTCGACCCGACCTCCCAGGGCGTGGCGACGGCCATCGAGCGCTTCGTGGCGGTGCTCGTCATCGCATGCCCGTGTGCGCTCGGACTTGCCACGCCTGCGGCGGTGGCCGTGGGAACCGGTCGCGGTGCAGAGCTCGGCGTGCTCGTGAAGGGTGGCGCGTCGCTCGAGGCCGCGAGCCGCGTGAACCTGGTGCTCTTCGACAAAACCGGCACGTTGACGACGGGCAAACCAACCCTCACGGACGTGGTGAGCGTGACGGGCGAGGGGAGCGACGAGCTTCTCGCGCTTGCCGCGAGTGCCGAGTCGTCGAGCGAGCATCCTCTCGCGCGCGCGGTCGTGACGGCTGCGCGAGAAAAGACGCTCGCCATCGCGCCCTCGTACGACTTCCGTAGTGTCGTGGGAGCTGGCGTCGAAGCGACGATCGGTGATGCACGTGTTCGCGTCGGCACGGCCGCGTGGCTGCGCGATGGCGGAGTCGATCCCGAGCCGCTTGCGCGCGAGGCCGAGAACCTCGCCCGCCAGGGTCGGACGCCGTTCTTCGTCGCACGCGCCGATCGGCTCGCGGGGCTCGTTGCCGTCGCCGATCGCCCGGCGGCTGAAGCCGCGCCCGCTCTCGCGGATCTCCGGGCGATGGGCATCGACACCGCGATGATCACCGGTGACCGTAGGAGCACGGCCGAGGCCATCGCGTCCGAGCTCGGCATCGCGACCGTGTTCGCGGAGGTTCGCCCCGAAGACAAAGCACGCATCGTGTCCGAGCAGCGCGCGAAAGGACACGTCGTGGCGATGGTCGGCGACGGCATCAACGACGCGCCCGCTCTCGCGGGAGCGCACGTGGGCGTGGCCATCGGTTCCGGGGCCGACGTCGCGGTCGCCGCGGCGGACGTCGCCCTTCTGCGCGGCGGCATCGGTGGCCTCGTCACGGCGCTGCGCCTCGGGCGCGCGACGTTGCGCACCATCCGCCAGAACCTGTTCTGGGCGTTCGTCTACAACGTCGTCGGCATCCCCATCGCCGCCGGCCTGCTCTACCCGTGGACGGGCTGGCTCCTTTCGCCGGTCATCGCGAGCGCAGCCATGTCTCTGTCCAGCGTCTCCGTGCTCACCAATTCCCTGCGCCTTCGTCGCTTCGCTCTGTAAGAAATCGGGCGCGTCTGCGTCTGCCTCCTCGAAACAGCGCACCGCGCCTGCCACGAAAGTCGAGAGCTACCTACATGAGTACGAACAAGGCTACCGTCCTCGATGTCCAGGGAATGTCCTGCGCGTCGTGTGTTCGCCACGTCAACGCGGCGCTTCGCGAGCTCGATGGGGTCGAATCTGTCGACGTCGAGCTTGCGGTTGGGCGAACGAGTAAGGTTCGCGTGCAGCACGACCCCTCGAAAGTCGCCGTGACGGCCCTCATCGGCGCCGTCGAAGAGGCCGGTTATTCCGCGAAGGAGGTGGCGTGATGAAGCTCGGTCGTATCGCTCGCTCACGGCTCCTCGGAATGGCGCTCCCGCTCGCGGCCTGCTCTCTCGGCCCCGCGCCGGTTTCGGCGTCGCCGCATGATCCGTCGAACCCCCATGCTGCCGAGGGAAGCACGCCGGCGGTTTCCACCGTTCAGGCGCGAAATGAAGCGCACCCCCACGAGCACGCGCACGGCGGGCATTCGCACGACGCCCATTCTCACGATACGGGGGGCGCCGAATTGGCTTCAGCCGAAGGGGGCCGTGGGGAAACGGGCACGACCGGCGACGCCGCCGTGACGTACGCGTGCCCCATGCACCCGGAAGTGACCTCGAGCACACCGGGCGTATGTCCCAAGTGCAACATGCGCCTCGTCCCCGCGAAATAGCCGCTCGTAGGTGGGGAGGCCCCGCTGCGTCACGCCTGTGCTGACGCGCCTGGCGACGCTTGGCGACCGGTCACCGGGCTGAATTTCGACGCTTCTCCATGCGACTCGGGCGCGCGTTGGGAGGACGGCCGGGTTAGGATGGCCGCCTCATGATTCCCGGCTTCGGCAAGGAACAAGTCTCGATCGGCAGTGCACCCGACAACGACGTGGTGCTCAACGGGCCCGGCGTCGCTCCTCGTCACGCGAGGATCGTCAAGCAAGGCAACCAGCTCGCCTTCCTCGATGGAGGCGCCGGCCCCTCGACGGCGAACGGCGCGCCTGTGGCGCCGAACCAGCCGGTGCCCTTCGACTTCCGCACCCCGTTCGTTCTCGGTCAGGTCCCCCTACCGCTGTCGCACCCCGCCATCGTGATGATGGCGATGGCGCGCGGTCAGCTGAGCGCTCCCCCGGGGCACCTGATTATCGGCCGTGAAGCGGCGACCGCCACGCTCGTCATCGCCAACGCGGCGGTCAGCGCGACGCACGCGACCGTGATGATGGACCGCATGATGGTGCAGGACTCCGGCTCCACGAGCGGCACCTACGTCGGCGGTCAGCGCATTCCGCCGAACCAGCCCGTGCCGCTCGATCCGAACGGCGTCGTCGCGTTCGGGCCGATTCCGATTCCCGTGCCGCTGCTCGGTCAGATCGCGCAGTCGTTCGCCGGCGGCGGAGCTCCGACGGGCGCGCACGGGCATGCTCCCGGTGGCGCGCCTGCCGCGGGCGGTGGCGGTGGCGGTGGCGGTGGCGACCATGCGCCCCGCAAGCACCGTACGGTCATCGGCGAGCTGAAGCTCGACCAGCTCCAGGGCGGCGTGATCTCCATCGGACGAACGCCGGAGAACAAGATCGTCGTCCCGCACCCGCAGGTCTCCGCGCGTCACGCGCAGATCATCGACCAGGGCGGGACGCTCTTCCTCGAAGATCTCGGGAGCGGCAACGGTACTTTCGTGCGCGGCCAGCGCCTCGCGAAGGGCCAGCGCGTTCAGGTCTCGAACGGGGAGAAGGTCTACATCGGCCCGATGCCGGTGTTGATCCATATCGCCGGCCAGCAGGTCAACGTCGTCGTCGAAGATCAGCAGGCCTCGTGGGCAGGCAAGCCGCTCTACGAGATCGAAGCGTGGGACCTCTTCCTCGAGGTTCCCGATCGCGACAACAAGGCCCAGATGAAGACCTTGCTCGACCACGTGTCGTTCAAGGCTTTGCCGGGCGACATGATCGCGCTCATGGGTCCGTCGGGCGCCGGCAAGACGACCCTCCTCATGACGCTCAACGGCTACCTGCCGCCCACGAGCGGTCAGGTCCGCATCAACGGCGACGACCTCTACGCCGTCTACGACGCGCTCCGCGGCGTCATCGGCTACGTCCCGCAGGACGACATCGTCCACCCCGAGCTCACGGTCTTCGAGGCCGTGAAGTACTCGGCGCGCTTCCGCCTCCCGAACGACTACTCGGAGGAGGAGATCAACCAGCGCGTCGAGCAGACGCTGCGCGATCTCGGTCTCGAGGGCGTGAAGAACCTCCAGATCGGAAAGCCCGAGAAGAAGGTTCTCTCCGGTGGTCAGCGTAAGCGCGTCAACATCGCGCTCGAGCTCGTCACCGACCCGGTCATCCTCTTCCTCGACGAGCCCACCTCGGGTCTCGCCGCCGACGACACGACCGCGCTCATCAATCTCTTGCACGATCTCACGAAGAAGACCGGCAAGACGATCATCATGACGATCCACCAGCCCGCGAAGGACGAATACGAGAAGTTCAATCTCGCGTTCATCATGGGCTACGGCGGTATCCCGACGTACTTCGGTCCTACGGGTCAAGCGAGCTACCGCTTCTTCGCCTCGATCATCGAGCGCGAAGGGCCGTATCGGTCGCTGCCACAAGCGCAGAACCGCACGATCGACAACCCGCGCGACATGTTCGACATGCTCAACATCCGTGAGCGTGTCGTGCAGGACCAGATGAAGGCGCGCGACCCGAACGTCTCCCGAAACACCGCCCGACTCGAGGCGGCGAGAGGCTGGCGTTCGGAGTTCATGAACAACCAGAACCCCGTCTTCCAGCAGATGTACTCGGGTCGCCGCGCCGTCGGCACCGAGCCTGCCGCACGCGGTGTTCCTCACCGGCCGGCGGTAGCCCTCATGACGCAGCTCACGCTGCTCATGAGTCGTTACTGGAAGGTGAAGATTCGCGATCGCGCCGGCGCCGCGATCATGTTCCTGCAGGCGCCTGTCATCGGCATCATGCTGGCGTTCGTCTTCGCCGGGCAGCAAGAGAGCGTGCCGTTCTGGTGCCTCGGAGCGCTGCAAGAGCTCGGCAAGAAGGTCCAGGGCAACCAGCAAAGCTCGTCGGACCTCCTCGCGCGCATGCTCACGACGAACGACCACACGGCGGCCATGTTCTTCGTCGTCGTCAGCGCGGTCTGGTTCGGCACGTCGAACTCCGCGCGCGAGATCGTCACCGAACGAGCGATCTACCTGCGTGAGCGCATGGTGAATCTCTCGGTCGTGAACTACGTGTTCTCGAAGTACATCATCCTGACGCTCATCTGCATCTTCCAGTGCACGGTGTTGCTCGGGATCGTGTTCTTCACGCTCGGCTTCCACGGAGGCATCCTGGCCTTCCTCTCCGAGCTGGCCGTCATCATTGCGGTGGCCATGAACGCGACGGCGCTCGGCCTCCTGCTTTCCACGATCGTCGAGTCGGCGGAAGCCGCGATGTCGCTCACGCCGATCGCGCTTATCCCGCAGGTCGTCCTCGGCGGCCTCATGGTGCCGATGACCACGAACCCGATGCTCAAGCCGCTCATGTACATCATGCCGGCGCGCTGGGGCTTCGAGGGGTCGATCGCGCACGAGCGCCTCGCTATCGCCAAGCAGCCGGCATGGCTCATCGATCTTCAGAACCCCACGTTGAACAGCCCGCCCGACTACGTCTTCGGCGGCCACTTCCAGTGCGCGATTGCCCAGATGGGCTCCGACACGCTGAAGGGCGCGTGGGGCTTCGTGAACTACGACCAGGCCTTTTTGCCCATCGCGGTTCTCATGGCGATGACGGTCCTCATGCTCGGCATGCTGCTCGTCATCCTCAAGCGTCGCGATCCGGTCTGACCGTCCACCGCGGCGTGTGATGTGAAGGGCCCTCGTTCGGGGGCCCTTCGCGTTTTGTGCGTCGGCATGGGCATCACTATCGAAAATCGTCGTCGGATCGACCCGGCCGCTCGCCGCCCGACGAAAAAGTCGAGAATCGCCCTTGGGCTGAAATTAACCGGGTGGGCCACCCGACGGAGAGACGGGGCCCATGTACCATCGGGCCGGAGGAGCTTGGACGGCGTGAAAATTCGGAAGATCGGTCGTCGCGTCTTTTGCGGTGGTGCCGTTGCGTTGGCTTCCACGCGGGCCTACGCCGCCGAACCGCCGAGCGACGTGACTGTGGAGGAAGATTTCGACGAGCTCTGGCGAACGCTCGCGGAGCGATATTGCTACTTTGCGGAGAAGACGACCGACTGGCAAAAAGTGAGGACGGTCTATCGACCGCTGGCGATGGCGGCGCGGACGGACGAGGAGTTCGTCGACGTCATGCGCGCCACGCTTGCCGAGCTTTATGACGCTCACACCCATCTGTCGTCGCCGCCCCCGGGAGCTCCTCGTTGGCCCGGATACGACTTGGTCGTCGAGCGCGTGGCCGACGTCGCGCGGATCGTCGCCGTCGAGGAAGGTAGTTCCCCGGCATCGGTCGGACTTCGACCCGGCGATCAGATCCTCGCCATCGACAACGTCGCCATCGCCACCGTGGCCGCAAAGCATATGCCCCGATGTCTCGCACGCCCCGATCCTGCAGCCGAGTCGTATGCGTGGAACGTCGCTGTTGCAGGCCTGACCGGCCAACCTCGGGTGCTGTCGATCCGCGATGCGCAGAACAAGACGACGCGGTCGGTGACGCTCTCGTCGACCGCGAAGACACCCGAGGTGCCGATCTCGTCGAACCTGCTAGATGGTGGTCTCGGTTACATTCGTATCGCGACGTTCGCCAATCGCGATGCCTCGGGTGATTTCGATCGAGCGCTCGCCCAGCTGCGCGAAACCCGAGGACTCATCATCGATGTTCGTCGGAATGGCGGCGGTGATACGGCGGTCGCGCGTCCGATCATGGGCCGCTTCATCACCCAACGAAAGCCGTACGCCAAGATGCGTCGACGCAGCGGCGCGGTCTTGGGGATGCGTGGACCGAATACGTCGATCCGCGCGGGCCATTCACGTATAGCGCGCCGGTCGTCGTGCTCGTCGATCGCTGGAGCGGCAGCATGGCCGAAGGCTTTCCGATGGGCATGCGCGGGCTGGGCCGCGCGCGGATCGTCGGCACGCGCATGGCGGCTCTCGGCGCGGCGGTTTTTGCACTTCGCCTCGATCGAACGGGCGTCCAGGCGCAATACTCCGCCGAACCGGTGTACGACGTCTGGGACGCTCCTCGGTCGCTCTTTCGACCCGACGTCACCGTCAGCGAAGGAGCGGACATTCTCCAAGCAGGCATCGCGGAGCTGCGCCGGTTGCTGCGCGCGTGAAGCCGCGAGGTTGCACTACTTGGCGAGGCGCATGACGCCCGGGCCGGCGGTGCCGCCGTCGGTCTGGGTGGCGCCCGAATTGGTCCAGTAGATACTGACGGCGTCGACGGCGAGGGCCGTCGGACGCCCCTGGCTCGTGGCGATGACCTCGGGGGCAGCGGCGCAGCCAGTGACGGGGCAGCGGAAGATCCGGCCCTGATCGCTTTGTTCGGCGAAGTAGACGTCCGCGCCGTCGGTGGCGAGCGGGCCGATGTTCGTGCCGGCCTTCGGCAGCGCCATGTCGCCGCCGCCGTCACGGAAGACGACGCGCGCGGCCTCGCCGAGGTTCGTGTAGAAGACGCGCTCCCCCGCGACCTTCACGTCGGACAGGAACTGCTTACTCGTGAGCGTGCGGGCTTCGTCGCCCGGCGCAGACTGCCCGCGGACCTGCGACGGGCCGAGCGTGGTCCAGAAGAGTGCCGGACCGTCGACGGCCAAGAACGTCGGCCTCGTCTCGTGGGAGACGCGGTAGGTGACCGTGCCGGTGCACGGCAGATCGCAGGTGCCGATGCCGCCGTCGGGATCGAGCTCCGTCCAGAAAAGAGCGCCCGCGTCGTTGACGAGGAGTGCGCTCGGGACCTGTGCAGCGGTCGCAATCGGGGTGGGGGCGGTCGAGCCGCAGCCGGACTTCGGACACTGGAGGATCGAGCTGTCCCCAATGCGCACGAAGTAGACGTTTTCGCCATGGACGTCGAACCGAGTGCCGAAGCCGGCGTCGTTCGCGTAGAGAACCTCGCTGCCTGCGTCGCCGGCAATCGGCGCACGATGAAGCTCGCCGGTCTCGCTGTTGGTCCAGTAGACGTGGCTGTGGTCGATCGCGATGGCGCTAGGCCCCTCGTTGTCCGAGGCCACGAGGATGGGCTGGCATCGCCCCGAGACGCAGGCGCCGCCGAGGCAGTCGTGCCCGCATCGCCCGCAATGCGCGGGATTTTTGTCGACGTCGACGCACGTGTTGCCGTCGTTGGGGATGGCAGAGTCGGGGAACGAGCTATCGCTCGACGTGACCACGTCGGGACCGGGACCGGCTTCGGCGCCCAGCGAATCGATCGGGTCGAACACGGCGGCTTCGTTGCCGAGGATGGCGTTGCATCCGAGCCACGAGCCGAACGCGGCCCACACGACGACGATCGAGGAAGCGAAACGACGAGCTCTCAAAACGTCCCCGCAGCGACGATGCCCGATGCCGAAGCGCCCACGCGTGTGTGTGCGCGCGGAGCGGTGAACCACAGGACGGCGGCGCCGGCGAGCAGAACGCCGCCGGCGATGAAGCCGGCCGTCGAAAGGTTGCCCGCCGTGCGCGCGGCATTCCACTCCGAAGCGCCGTTTTCGGTGGGGCATCGAAATTGGTACATGTCGGAAGCGCACGCGCTTTCGGCGTTCGAGTGGTGAGAGAGCGCGAGGATGCCGAAGACCGTCCCCACGCCGACCGCGACGACACCCACACCGCCGGTCACGAGCGCGAGCGTTCGCTGGGGCGACGATGGCGCGGGAGTCGTCGGGATGGTGACCGCGGGCCGAGTGTCGACGAGTGGCGGGACATCGAGATCGAGCGTGGTGCTCTCTTTGGCGACGATGGTGGTCTCGAACGTCCGGTGATCGGGGGCCGCCGCCGTCACCCGGTGGGAACCCGGGTCGACGGGCAAGGGCGTCTGCCAGTCCTCACGCGCAAGCGGCGCATCGTCGAGGCGGAGCTCGAGCCCGGGAGCACTCGCTTTCACGACGAGGTGCAGCTTCGCGAGCCGTGGTTCGAGGGCTCGTGCACGCTCATTGGCGCTCTTTTCACGCTCGAATTTGCCGGCCGCCCGTGCGATGGCCGCGACCTTCAAGAATGTCGCGTGCGCACTCGCCGCGCGTCCGAGGTGCTCGTAGCAATCCGCGAGATTGAATTGGGTGCCGACGGCGGGCTCGAGGCGATGGCTCTCTTCGAGCTTCGGGCACGCCTCGTCGTAGCGACCTTTCTCGACGAGGACGCGCGCCTGTTGGAACAGCTCCTCGGCGGACGCGGCCGAGCCGGTCTGGGGGGCATCCGCTGCGAACGCCTCACGCGACGCGGCGAGACAGGAGCAGATGCAGAGCGTAGGAAGAAGGAAGCTCGTCGCGATGGCCCACCGCGAACGCCATCGGGCGCCACTCATCGCCCGGCAGCATAACGCGGTGCGCCCTCGCCGTCGTCAGTCGTAGCGAGACGAAGCGGTGGCTGCAGGTACAGGTGCCGGCCGCTCGGGGGGCGTTGGGGGAGGCGGTGCGGCTCCGGACGCCTTCGATGCGGCGCTGCTCGTCGCGAGGGGACGAACGCCGGGCTTCTTCGTCACGACGGCCTTGCCCGAAGGTGCGGGCGTCTCTGCGACCAGGCCGGCGTCGGCGGCGTTGGCGACCTCCTCCGCCAGCGCCGGAGCGTTGGCCGTGGCGGACGCGAGCGTCGTCGCCGATGCCGTCGCGGACGGTGTTCCGAGCGCAACGTCGGTGACGGGCACGGGCTCGACGCGTGTCCGCCCGCGGAGTCTCGTCAGGCTGAGCGAGATCACGCCGATGGCAACGACGAGCGCCGCCGAGACGCTGGCGACGAGTGTGACGCGTCGTGATCGCCAAAACCCCCCGGCGGGCCCTTGGGTGAGACTCGAGCTGGCCAGCGCCGGCGTCGAGGCTTGCGACTGCAATCGCGGACCGCTCACCCCGACGTGTCGATCGACCCCCACGATGCGAGCCGCGGCGGCGTGCGCGATCCCAGTGCCGAAGGGGGCGAGCTGTTGCGCGAGCTCGAGCACGCTCGCGGGCCTTCGAGAGGGATCCTTTTCGAGGCATCGCGCGACGATCGCGTCGAGCGCGTGAGGCACGTCGGATCTGCGCGCACGGAGCGAGGGAGCAGGATCCTGCAGGATCATCGCGCACAGCTCCGTCATCGTCTGCGCGGAGAAGGGCGGCTCGCCCGTGAGGAGCTCGTGGACGATGGTGCCGAGCGACCAGATGTCGGTGCGCGCGTCCACGCGGCGCGACGACCGCATCTGCTCCGGCGCCATGTATTGCGGCGATCCGAGCACGGCCTGCGTCTGCGTCATGCTGAACTCGGGCCCTTCGGCGAGGTTCGTGACCTTCGAAATGCCGAAGTCGAGCACCTTCACGCAGGGCGTGCCGTCGACGCGCTTGGTGAGAAAGAGATTCGACGGTTTCACGTCGCGATGGACGATGCCCAGCGCGTGGGCCTCGGCGAGCGCCTCCGAAGCCTGCATCACGTAATCGATGGTGGCCGCGACGGGCAGGCGACCTTGACGTTCCACGACGGTCGCGAGATCGGCACCCTCCAGGTACTCCATCGCCATGTATGGCGTGCCGTCGTCGAGCGCTCCGACGTCGAGCACCCGCGCGACGTGCTCCCCTTTGATCCTCACCGCAGCGCGAGCTTCGCGCAGGAAGCGCGCGACCGCTTCGGGCTCGCTGGTCGCCTCCGGCCGGAGCACCTTGATGGCAACGCGCTCGTTGAGGGTAAGGTGGTGTGCGCCGAACACGACGCCCATGCCGCCTTCGCCGAGCAGGTGATCGATGCGAAACTTGGCCGCGACGATGTCCCCAGGGGCGATCGGTCGGCTGGCCATACGCGTCAGCATAGTCGAGACCGGCCGGCCACTCGAGCGTCAGGAGCCTTGAGGCTCCGAAGGTGTCGAACCGTCGGATCCCCGGTGTTTCGGACGAACTCCCGACGACCGTCCGACCGGCCGACCGCGAACGCGTCAGGCTCGACGTCGTGACGACGGGGTCACCGTTTGCGTGTCGCGCGTCGCCATGATCTCGTCACCGACGTCGACGCGCGCGTTGTCCGACGTGGCCGAGCGCGTCGCGCTCTCGCCACGAGCGACGGAAGGTTTCGATCCGCATTTCCTCGTTGCGGATGAATTCGTTCCGTGCGTGGCTTGTCGATTCATTCGATTTTGGAGCCACGGAAGACGCGGCGTCTGGGAACGAATCGAGGATGAACCTGATCCGCGCTCCCTGGTTCGGCGTGACCGCCATTCTGTGCGCAGCGACCGCGGCTTGTATCGGGCATATCGGTGAAGACGACCCGAACGGAAACGGAAACGGGAACGGATCGGAGCCAGGCGCCGGGAGCGCCGGGCAGCTCGGTCTGCAGCGCCTCACGTCGACCGAGTACCTCAACACGATTGCCCAGATCCTCGAGCTCCCGACTCGGCCGACGGTGAGCCTGCCGACCGATCCCAAGAACGACAGCGGGTTCGTTCGACCGGGATTGATGAACCAGAACGACCTGAGCACGCTCCTCGACGCCTCGGACCAGATCCTCGAGGCGTTCCAACCGAGCCTGGTCGCGAGCCTTCCGTGCGATCCAGCGACAGGTGAAGACGCCTGCGCGCAGACAGCCATCGCCGCCTTCACGCGAAAGGCCTATCGACGGCCGCCGCTTGCCGACGAGCTCACGCGGCTGCATCGCGTGTTCGCGACCCAGCGTGGGAGCTCGGACTTCGCGACCGCGATGCGAATGGTCTACGAGGTGATCCTCAACGCGCCGAGCTTCCTCTATCACTGGGAAGCAGCCGCAATGCCGCTCCAGTTCGAGGGCAGCCTCGTCAAACTGGGGCCCTACGAGGTCGCGTCGCGCCTCTCCTACTATCTGACGAAGGGCCCGCCCGACGCCGCGCTCTCCGCCGATGCCGATCGGAACCAGCTCGACACCGTCGACAAGGTCGCCGCCCACGCGCGCCGTTTGCTCGCGACTCCGAACGCGCGAGGCATGATTGCGGACTTCACCACGCAATGGCTCGGCATCGGAAGTCTTCCGACGGCACCCAAGAACCCGGCGATGTTTCCCGATTACAGCGTGGCAGTCGCGACGGCGATGCAGCAGGAGACGCAAGCGTTCGCCGCCTCCGTCATCCTCGACGGAGATCACAGCTGGTCGTCGTTGATGACCGCATCGTATTCGATCATCGACGGCTCTCTTGCGCCGCTTTACGGCGTGAAGCCTCCGAGCGGCACGGGCGCCCAGCGCGTGGAGCTCGATCCTGCGCAGCGCATCGGCATCCTGACTCATGCCTCCGTGCTCGCGACCGCGTCCGATCCTTCGGCCGAGAATCCGGTGAAGCGAGGCAAGCTCGTTCAAACGGAGATCCTCTGCGCGGTGCTTCCACCTCCCCCGAAGGCGTTCCTGCCGCCTTCCGCGAAGCCGGGAGAGAAGATCACCATTCGACAGCTCTTCGAACAAACCCACGCGTCGCCCGGTTGCAATACGTGCCACGACAAGCTCGATCCGCCGGGCTTCGCATTCGGGCATTACGACGCCATCGGTCGATACGTCGCGACGGAGAACGGTTTGCCCATCGACGCGAGTGGCTCTTTGACGCTCCCGTCGGGGGCAACCATCACGTTCGAGGACACGCCTGGCTTCGTTCGTGCCATTGCCGACAGCCGTGACGCCAAAGACTGCTTTGCGCGGCACTGGTTGCGTTACGCGCTCATGCGGCGCGAGGGCGACGCCGATACGGCGACCCTGCAGGCGGTCGACGACGCCTTTGCGAAATCCAAGTTCGATATTCAGGAATTGCTCGTCGCCGTCGCGACGTCACAGGCCTTCCGCTATCGCGTCCCGGCTGCAGGAGAAAGTCCGTGACCGCCCAGGGCCGCAACGCGAACGAGCGAGTGGTCTTCCGATTCTCGAGCGAGGAGTTTCAATGAGTCACCGAATCACACGCCGCAATCTCATCGCTGCCGCCGGCGGTGCGCTCATGCTCGTCCCGTTCCTCAGCTCACGGAAGGGGCGTGCAGATACACCGACGTATCCGAAGCGCCTGTTGATTCTGCAGTCGACGAACGGCGTCATGCCGAAGTGGTGGCCGACGGGAAGCGCGACGAGTCTCACGTTGAGCGACCAGTTCGCGCCGCTCACGCCCCACAAGAACGATCTCGTCGTTCTGAAGGGCCTGTCGATCCAGGCAGAGAAGGATTCTCCCCGCAACGGCGCGGGACACACCTCGCTTCCGTACCTGCTGACTGGTTCGATGGATGCACCTGGGCCGGTCATCAACGACGGATTCACGCAGCCGCTCGGTAATTCGATATCGGTCGATCAGTTCGTGGCAGGGAAACTCTCGCCGACGCCGATCCGCTCTCTCCAACTCAGCGCATACTTCGTCCACGGAGACTACTACTCGCGCGCCCTTTCGTTCAACGGCCCGGCGGTCAACGGTGTGCCGAACGACAATCCGCCCGAGATCGATCCCTACAAGGTGTTTTCGCGGCTGGCCGGGTTCGGGATCGGCAACGACGGAAAGCTCGCCGCCGCGCGCGCGCGAAAGAAGAGCGTGCTCGACGGTGTCTCCGGCGACCTCGATGCGATGTTGAAAAAGGTCGGCGCCGACGACAAGGCAAAGATCCAGGTCCACCTGGACTCCGTCGCGAACCTGGAGAAGGAGCTGTCGATCGCGGCCGCCGCGTGCTCACTCCCCGCGCAAACGTCTGGCATCGGCATCCAGCCGAGCGACCACAACTTCGACAAGATCCTCAAGATGCAGATCGACCTCGCCGCCACCGCGTTTGCCTGCGGTTTGACGAACGTCGCAACACTCATGATGATGGGCCCGGCCAACGACCTCGTGTGCTTTCCGTTCCTCGGTCCGGAGTTCAAGGGCACCGTTGGTCTGGCCGCCGACCCGAGCGGCGCCGAGGGTGGCAGTCACCACAGCCTCGCGCACTTCTGGGGAAACTCGCCCTCGCTCACGGCGCAAAAGGCGAAGGTCGACACGTTCTTCAACGCGATGGTCGCGTATGCGATCGAGAAGTTGAAGAGCATCCCGGAGGGCGCCGGCACGGTCTTCGACAACACGATGATCGTCTTCATGAACAACATGTCCGACGGCCACGGTCTCGACGACATTCCGACGTACGTGGCCGGTGGCAGCTGGTACCTCAAAGGCGGGCGAATGCTCGACTTCAAAGGTGTTCCGCACAACGGCTTGCTCACCGGCATCGCCAACGCCTTCGGTGGCGACGTCACCACGTTCGGCGATGCGAAGTACGGCGGCGAGCTTTCGAACTGGAGAGCTTGAGCGCAGCTCGCCGTTCGAACGCCGCCGCCGTCCGCGACAGGCGGCTATCGTGAACCGGACCGGCGCTCGCGGCGGACGGCGCGCCGTGCGACGAAGGCGAGGCCGACGGCGATCAGGGCGAAGCCGCGAGGGCTGGGGACGGACACCGGGCCGACCGAGCAGGTGCAGCCCGAATCGTCGGCGGCGTCCGTCGCATTTGCGCCGTTCGTCGTCGTCGTCGTCGTGCTGCCGTCCGCGCCCACGCCGCCGTCGGCACCGTTGCCTGGCGCGCCGCCGTCGCCCTCCGGATTTCCAGGAAGTCCGGGCGGCGTACCGACCGCGCAACCGTCGAGGTGGAAGGCGGCCGTTGCATCGGTGCTCGTGACCTTCGGATCGGTGCCTGCCGTGAGCGTGATCTTGCAGTTCGTGCCGTCGGCCGTCACCGACACCGCGAAGTTCTTGCCGGGCAGACCGAAGACGCCGTGATCCTGATGGGGATCGTTCGGCACGGAGTACGAGAGCGGGAGCGTCAAGTCCGCCGCGCTGGCCGCGTCGGCAACGACGACGACGTGGGACGGATCGCCCGCGATGTGAATCACGCGCGCGCCGCTCTGGACGTCGATACTCGATGCGGGGGCCGTGGCTCCCGTCGCCAGCGCGGAGAGGACGTGCACGAAGTTCGCCGTGGTCGCGCCGGACACCTTCTCCTCGGCGCGGAACGCGGGAGCGTACGTGTCGTTGTTCGACCAGGGCGCGTCACCACCTCCCGTCGGCTCGTTGACGGTCCTGCGCGTCGAGGTGGCGGGCAGCAGCGTTTGGCTGCTCATGTGTGAACCGCCGACGTCGGCCGTGAGCTCCGAACCCGTGATCGTCGGCTGCTTGGAGGTGTGCAGCGCGAAGGTGACGGACACCGAAGGCTGGTCGACGACCACGCGATCGCTCACGACGACGAGGTTCGGACGCAAGTAGACCCAATCACGGAGTGCCGTTTGGACCGAGCTCTTTCCGTGATTGCTGACATACGAATCCCCGAATTCGCCGCGCGCCCACACCGCCACGTTCACGTCGGCGAAGCGCGAGATTCGCACCTTGCTCGGGTCACCACTCGCGCCCTGGCACGGTGGGTAATTGCTATTCCGTCCTCCGTCGTCAACGAGGAACGTATTGTTGTTCGCGCTCGACCATGTGCCGTAATCGGCGGTGGTAATCGCGAGCGCGTCTTTGCCACGGAAGATCTCGAAGTGGCCAGCGTCGTTGTGTTGGTGTCCAGCATCGGAACGACCCGCCGACTGGAACGAGACCCAAACGGCGTCTTCGCCCCAACCGGAACGCGCCACCACCGTTCCCGTTCCTGACGACAAGTACGAGAGAGGACCGTTGGCCGTGGTCCAATCGGCGGGAGCCCAGGTGGTGCTCTTGGCCTTGGCGACGGCACGGACCCACGGCGTGGGAGACGAATCGCCGATGCGCGTGACGTATTGCTGCGCCCATCCCGACACGGGCGCGGCAGGCGCCGAGAGCATGGCTGCCCAGACCGAGCCGCTTGCGGCGTCCACCGGGTGGTCTTCGTGGTCGCCGTTGTCGAAGAACTTGTCGCCGGGCTGCAGCGCGTGGAGGTGGAAGAGAACGACGTCGTGAGCGTACTTGTCGGCGAATGCTCCGTAACCGTTCTCTGCCGCGGCTGCGCTGGCGACCAGGAGGCTCGATGCCGCGAGCTCACCGTATTGCGAGCCCTCGATCCAGTCGCCACCGAGGAGGAAGCCACTTTGCATCGACGTCTTCACGCGATCCGTGAGTGAGCTGGCCGAATCCCAGAGGGTGTTGCCGCTCGGCGCATCGGTGCCGACCGCAATGGCGGCTGCCCACGTCGCAAGGAAGTAGCCGGTGAAGTAGTTCGATTCGGGGACGTCGTTGAGGTAGCCACTCGAGGCATACCAGTTGTGCCACGTGACCAAGAGATCCCGTGCGTGCTGGCGCAACGTCTCGTCGACGCCCGGCGCGTCGTAGAGCCAATCGAGACCGAGCGCGCCGTACGCCCCATACGTGCGCATCGAATACCCGTCGTCCTGCGAGACAATCGGCTTTCCCCCGTACCCCGTTGCACCGCCGCCTTTGTCGCCGACGGAAGTGTTGTCGTCGAGCAGCGCGCGCCAGTACTTCACCGCCTGCGTTGCATGGGCTGCATCACCGGTGGCGTACCACGCGATGGTGCACGTCGACATCTGCGTGACCCAGTCCCAACCTTGATAGCCGGACGCGATCGTCGAGCCGGCCTTGCCGGCGCACTTGCTGACGAGGCCGGCGATCTCGGGCTCCGTCTTCTTGGCGACGAGTTGTGCTTTCGCGTTGCCGAGGAGAAAGCGTGGGTGAGCTCCCGACGGCGGCGCGGCGTTGGCCGGCGACGCATGGACGAGCGAGGCAACCGCGAACGAGACTGCGAAGACGGCAGGGATCTTCATGGCACCACCGAGTGCGAGCCCAAGAGTTGTTTTGGCGCGCGTGCGCGTCTCGCGTCACGTCGCGAGGCGACCATGACTTTGCACGATTCGATGGTCTTGACCCGAACTTTCGAAAGAACGAGGCCGTTGCGGCCTATTGGCAGCGAGCGGCAATTCCAACGACCACTCCTATTCTCGCGAAATTCGTACTTGGCTGACACGTCGAGTGCCAAGAACGAAACGTCGACCGAGCGCCCACCGGGCGTGCGCGCGCTCGCGAACGGGGACCGCAAACGAAGAACGGCCGGAGGGCAATGCCTCCGGCCGTCGTTTCGCGTGAGGTGCTGGGGGAATCAGCGCTTGCGACGAAGCATCGCCATGGCGAGCGCGACGCCGATCCCGAGGACGGCCATCGAGCTGCCCGTCGTGCCCGACGAGGAGACCGAGCAGCCGCTGTCGTCTTCGCCGGATGCGCTCGGCTCGATCGGCGTCACGGCTCCGCCGTCGTCGTCGCCTCCCGTGCTGCTGCCGCTGTCGGCCTTTCCGGCATCGGTGCCAGGGGAGCCGGCGTCGTCTTTGCCGGCGTCCTTGCCGCCATCGGTGCCCGCATCCGTCCCGCCGTCGGTGCCACCGTCCTTCGGGGCGTCGACACATTCACCGGTCGCGTTGCAGACTTCGTCCGTTCCGCAATCGGCGTTCCCCGTGCACACGGCGCACTTGCCGTCGGTTCGGCACTTGCCCTTTTCGGCGGTCGGACACTTGGCCGGGCCGGTTCCGCCGAAGTCCGTCTGGCAAGCGGCGCACTCGTGGTTTTCGCCGCATGCCGGAGCCGTTTCGGTGGTGCACTTCGAGGTGTTCGTCTCCGAGCACTGCACGCAGGCACCGGACACGCACGCGGGCATGTCCGCCGTTCGGCAGGCCATGGCGGCCGTCGACGGATGGTCGGCGCTGCAGGCCGCGCAGGTCGCCGTGGTCGTATCGCATGAGGCCGTCGCGCCGGTGCAGCCCGCGAAGAACGAGCCGGTGCTCGCGCCGCAGAGGCCGTTCGCGCAGGTCGGTCGAGCGGTGTTCGTGCAGTCGGTATTCGCCGTGCACGCCTCCGCGAAGACGAATGAGCCGGCCGCGTAGTTGTCGACGTAGGCGTCGACGCTCGTGGGATAGGCGTTCGGCGCGCTGCCGTAGCGGGACTTGCCGGTGAAGACGAGAGCGCCACCGCCGTCGTGGGTCGTCCAGGCGTCGGCGTCGGGCGTCGGGGACAGGTTTCGGTTGCCGTTGTGGTCGGCGTCGGAGAAGCCGTCGGCGACAATGCTCCCGTGGAAGTCCACCGGGAGATGGAGCGGACACGGCAGAGGCAGGAATCGCGAACTACCGACGAGCCTTCCGGTCATGCCCGGCGCGAACGTGAGCTTCGTGACCAGCGCCTGCGTGTCGCGATCGTAGATGTACGCGGTCAGCTCGTGGGCAAATCCGTCGGCTCCGTCGTCGAAAACGCCCAGCTCGTAGACATCGACGGCTTTCGCTACGTCGAAATCCATACCGATCGAGTTCTCATAGTTCTGATTGCCCGCGGTCGTCGTGACCTCGTACGCCACGGTCTCGGCGGCACTCGCTGCGCTCGCGCCGGCAATCGTCGCGAAGAAGGCGAGGGCGGCAGCGCCAGCCTGAAGTCGGCTGCGAAGACGCGGCCCCGACCAGGGAAAGGAAGTGAAAAGCGGCGCACGATGCGAATCATGCGAATCACGGAAAGAAGTCATTGGTCCCTCGTTTCATCGAGGCCGGCCCGGGCACCCCACGCACCCGGCCGGCTTCGAAAATTTGGGCCCACACTAGTCCCATTCGCGCCGAGCGGAAGCTTTGCGAGCACGTTTGCATGCACAAAGTGCCCGCGTACGTGAGAACCGAAATGACGCCGCCGCGATCGCTCGTCGTCGATCGCGAGAGGTCGTTTTGGACGCTGCGGGCTCACGAAAAATCGTTGCGTCATGCAACGAATGAAACGCGTAAATTCTGCGCGAACCGCTTCGGCGACGCGGGCGCTCGCACGCGACACGCGGCATGCGACACCCGAGCTCGGGCTAGAACGGGTCGCGTTATACTGGGTCGCCCGTCAGCTCCTCGTAGAGGCGAACGCCGGCGCCCATCGCCCCGGAGACGCTCGGTAGGCCCGCGGTCGCATTCGCCATCCAGAGGTTGTCGATCGACGTCCGAAACGGCGCGCGATTCGGCCCGACGTTGCGCGGCGTGAGCGCGGCGCCGTAGGAGTTGCCTTCGGGCGCCCTGCAGAAGCGTTCGTTGGTCGACGGCGTTCCCGTGACGCGCATCACCAGGTGGCGCCGCAGATTGGGCACGTAGCGCTGCTCCAAGACGTCGAGGATTCCCTCCCGAATCTTCTTCTTCTCGACGTTGTACGCGCGCCGGTCGTCGCGTCGGAGTCGCGAGAGTCGCGCGTGGTCACACGAGGTCGCGACCTCCAGAATCTGATCGCCGGGCGGACAGAGCCCAGGTTCGTCGGAGTGAAGCGTGGGCGTGGATAGAAACAGCCATGGATCCGACAAGTCGTGCCGAAGGCGCTGTTCGTCGTAGATGCGATTGATGTTCTCGTGAGGGTAGTGCCAAACGTTGAACGAGCCGAATCCGTGCTCGCGAAGGTCGATCCCGCGAATGCCGAGATACAGCGTCACGGTGCCGGACGAGTATTCGTAATCGAGCTTCCGCCGATCGCCCTGAAGGTGATGTTCGCCGGCGAGACGAGCCGTCAACCGAGGGTCTGCGTTGGAGATGTAGCGCCGCGCGGTGAATCGCTTTCCGTTCTTCGTCGTCACCCCGACCACACGTCCGGCTTCCACGTGTATTCGGTCGACCTCGTGCTCGAGAAGGACGACCGAACCGTCGCGCCGTCGCACCGCGTCGGCCAGCGTCTCGACGAAGTGGCCATAATGATATTTCGGATAATAAGCGCCCCGGTCGTAGAGCGTGACGAGCGCAACATGGAGCAAGAGCGAGACGTCGCGTGGGGGAAGGAGGTAGTCACCGCATTGCCCCGCGAGGATGGCTTGGAGCTTCGGCGGCATACGAACGTCGTCGTAGAGGTCTTGAAGCGTCCAGCGCATGTATCGAAGAACGTGCCGTGCTCGAACGACCGCAGCGAGGGCGCGAAGGGAGAGAAGCGAGAGGCGATCGACCGGCGCGTCGAGCCGATCGAGCTCGCGACCGAGGAGCTCCACGACCTCGAAATAACGCCGCAGCGGCCGTTCCGCTTCGGGAAAGCGTCGCAGCAAGCGGCCCATGAATTTGGGGAGTCCGTTCGGGATTCGAAAGCGCTCGCGGCCGACGACGACGTGATCGAACCCTTCCGGATCGAGCCTCAGAAACGGCACGTTCTCGGCGAGTCCGAGCTTCGTGAGGACGTTGTGAATCGTCTCGCCTTCGCCGCAATTGAAGATGTAATGGACCTGCGCGCAAAAGCGGTAATCCTTCATTCGAAAGGAATGGGCATAACCGCCCGGCGTGTCGTGGGCCTCCAGAACGGCCACACGACGACCGGTGTTGGCGAGCAGCGCTGCGACGGTGAGGCCGGCGACCCCCGAGCCGATGACGAGATCGTCGAAATCGGTCGCATCGCCCGTGGCCCGCGGAGCGCGCGAGCCCCACGACGAGAGGAACGAAGAATCGCGGGCGGGCGGGGCGGCGAAGGTGCTCAAGCGACGCAGGCTACAGCAAGGCCTACCGCTCGGTCACCTGTAGCCGCTGCCGCGCGCTCCCGGAGAGTCACGTGGCGCGGTCAGCCGCGCGTTTGGAGCTCTCGCGAGCGAAGCTCGATGTACAGCTGCTCGACCTTCGTGCGCGCCCAGGGCGTCCTTCGCAGGAAGGTCAGGCTCGACTTCACGGACGGATTCGAGGTGAAGCAGTTGACCGGAACTCGCTCGCCCAGCGCCTCCCAGCCGAGGTGCGCGACGAGATACTCCACGATCGCTGCGAGCGTGACGCCGTGGAGCTCGCGGAGGAGTCTGCCGTTCTCGTCTCGAATGTCGTCCTGTCGTGCCACGGAGGTTCTATAGCCTACCGCTGCTCGGGCGTGGCCGCTGAGTCCTCAGACGAGCGAAGCGCTCGCGAAGCTCTTGGCCGTGGGGACGGCGGGCTCGCAGTCGTCAGCGGTGCTCGAGCCGGGAGCAAAAGGCATCCCCGGGGGGGGCCCGATCACTTCCTGCTGCAGGTTCCACGGAATTCCGGGGCACACGTAGCAGTCCGCCGGGATCTGGTGCGCGATCTCGTCGTGCAACGCAGGCAGTCGCGACCAGTGCACGCCCGGTCGGTAGTGGTGCGCCGTGTGATAGCCGAGGTTTCCCGTCACCAGATTGTAGCCGCGGTGCAGGATGTTGTTCGATGCCACGAAGTGGCTGCTGGTCTTCTTGCCCGCGTGATGGGTGAACGTCGCCCACGCGGTGTAGAAGAGCATGGCGACCATCGGGACGACGATGACAATCAAAGCCGGCAGGGGGCGCCAGGCAACGGCCGCCGCGACGATGGCGAGAGTGACTGCGCCCATCACGAGAAAGATGCGGAGGTACTTGCCGGTGCGCGTGGCCACCTTCCACATACGCGGATAGGCCGTCGCTCCCACGACCAGCGAATACTCCCCTTCGCCCATCGGGGTGCCGTCGTCACGACGCCATCGCGACTCGTCGGTGCGCTGATCGAGATAGTTGACGTGGTGTCCGATCGAGTGGTGCAGCACCCACCCGTGGCTCGTGATGCCGGTCTGGATGCCGTACATCACTTCGAGCAGCCGGTTCAGCAGCGGTACGCGGAAGACGCTCAGGTGCTGGTGGTGATGGTTGAACGCGCAGACCGCGCCCTTCGGCACGATCCCGAGGACAGCCCAGACGACGAGCCACGGCGTAGAGTCGACGAGCGCGTACACGATGACGTCACACGCGAAGAACAAGGTGAAGAACAGGACCGGAAGTCGGTCCTCGCGATAGCGAAAGAACTGCACGCGCCGCACCCTGCAATTTCGAACGTCAGATTTGTGTCATGGCACGCTCAGGATTCGCCGAGGTAAGGGCGTGCCGTCTCGAAATCAAACTCAGCCTTGGAGGTCCGAGCATCGGCAAGCACCGCACTCCGACCGCGAGCTCTGGCGTGCGACCGGGTCCAACGCGTGTTCGTCACCCGATCGCCACGTCGCGCACCTCCCGGCGACCTTCGCTACACGGCCCTGCTCAGCAGACGGGCAAGCCACGCCTCTCGAGCGGCGACACAGGATTTGGCGAGGTCTGACTCCGGCGCGATGGCGTAGAAGCCGTGGAAGGCGCCTCCCCACACGTGGAGCTCGGCGTCTCCGCCGGCTGCCCAGATCGCGCTCGCGTACGCAACGGCCTCGTCTCGGAAAACTTCGGCAGCGCCGACGTCGATGAAGGTCGGGGGCAAGCCGCTCAGGTCCGTCGCGCGAGCGGGCGCGGCATAGATCGAAACGTCGTTGGTTCCACGCCGGTCCCCGAGCACGGCGGTCCACGCCGTCAGGTTGCTGGTCCGATCCCAGACGCCGATTCCGTCGTATTGGTACGACGAGAGCGTCTCGTTGCGGTCGTCGATCATCGGACACTGGAGCAGCTGACCGAGGAGCTTTGGCCCTTTACGATCACGGGCCAAGAGCGTGGTCCCGGCGGACAGTCCTGCTCCGCCGCTGCCTCCGAAGATCACCAGACGGTTGGGATCGAACTGGAGCTCTCGCGCACGGGACGCCATCCACTCGAGTCCTGCGTAGCAATCCTCGACGGGGATCGGATCGGGCGACTCGGGCGCTCGCCGGTATTCGACGGTGACGCAAACCGCGTCGTGTTTCATGGCCCAGTCGACGAGCACGGAGGCTTCCGCGAAGCGGTCGGCCATGACCATGCCGCCGCCGTGGACGTGATAGATGCCGGGGCCCGGCGTGACGTGGTCCTTGCGCGCGATGACCGTCACGTCGATCCCGACGCCGTCAGGAGCCACAATCGTATAGTCGGTCGCCGTGATCGGCCGACCAGCGATTTGCTCCTCGAGCGATGGCATCTTCATTTGGCGGAACTCGGCGATTCGATCGGCCGTCATCCTGACCGGCAAGTGACGCTCGAGAGCAGGCAGAAGAGGCGCGAGAGCGGGATCGAAGGGCGGTCGAGGTCGTGAAGGCGTATCGCTCATGGCAAGGTGGTCCTGATTGCGAAGACGTGGAGTGTCGGTCACTGCGTGAAACGGATGTCGAGCGAACGCAGATAGGTGTGTAGCCCGGCATCTTGAATCGGGACGAGGAGGGCAGGCTGGTCCGATTCGTTGTAATGGGCGTGCCAATAGCCGGGGGGCGTCACGAAGACCATTCCGGGCTCCCAATCCACGCGTGTCTCACGCACGCTGCGCCCCTGAGCGTCGAGCTCGCCGACCATGCTGTAACAGCCCGGCTGACAGTCCACGACGAGGTCGAGCGCGATCGACTGATGGCGATGCGCCTTTTGCTCGGCATGCGCGGGGACGATACCGAACATCGCCCAGAGCACGTGAGTGACCGTGCGGGTCTGCGGAAAACGGGAATTGCCGAGCAGTACGCTGACGCGGTTGCGTTTGGCCGCGCGGGGATCGCCGGCCACCTTGCGCAACTCTTCCTGCACGCGCGACGCCGGATAGTGTGTCGGCGCGAAGCGCGGGCCGGTCGGTGCCACGCCGAGATAGCCGAGCAGCGGCGCGTCGTTCACGTAGTAGAGCGCGGCCTCCTCGTCGGCGGCGATCGTCACGGTGTGGTCGCCGGGCAATGCCACAAAATCACCCGCACCGAACGGGACGCGTTGGTCGCCTTGCAGCGCTTCGCCGCGACCACGCATGACGTAGAAGAGCTGCGAGGTGGTGGGGACGTCGTCGAGGTGCAGCCGTTCGCCTGCGAGCACCCGCAGGAAATGGGCTCGAAGGCTAGGGCCCGTGGCTGGAATGGGAGTGCCGAGCTCCGCCGAGAGGTCGAGGACGATCGCGCGGGTCGGGCCGCTCTCGTACAACGAGGCGGGGAAGCTGCGGAACGGAATCCGCTGGATGAGCCCCGCGCCGATCGGGTTGGCCGAAGAGGTGTATTCGAAGTACTCGGCTTCATCGGCCGCGTGCGTGCTTCGAGGGTCGAACGGCACGTCGGCTTGCGGAATTGCGGACATCGAGAACTCCTTCGTTGGAAGGGCGGGACGGGGTATCCACGGGCAATCTGGCACCGCGCCGCCTCTCGCAAGAAGGCCGTCACGTCGAATTCAGTTTTGCGTGACGGGGAATGGCGTTCAGCCCAGCGCCGGTCCGAGCCGCGCCGCATAGAAGTCGACGAACGCGCGAACCTTCGACGACACCGTCTTCTTCGGCGGATACAGGAACCAGATCGCTGCGCCGTCGTCGCCGGCATCGACCGTCCAACCGGGGAGGATCCGTCGCAGGCCTTGGGCCTCGGCGGCGGCGTCCAAGAGCCACACGGGCAGAAGCGCAATGCCCGCCCTGGCCAGCGTCATCTCGAGGCGAGCCTGGAGGTCGTTGCTGCGAAAGCGGCCGGGCGGCTCGATGACGAACGAGCGCCCGCCGCGTCCGAATTGCCACGCGTTCTGCTTTGGTCCGGTTCCGCGCAGACAAACGTGCTTGGCCAGGTCGCGCGGATGGGTCGGCGTGCCCGCTCGCTCCAGATAGTCCTCGTGTGCGCACGGCACGAGACGATGCGGGGCGAGACGACGGCTGATGAGTCCCGATTCCTTCAAACCACCGACGCGCACTGCCAGATCGATGCCGGCATCGATCAGGTTCAGGACCTCGTCGGTAATGACGGCGTCCACGTCGATGTCGGGATACTGCTCGAAGAATGCGGGGAGATGCGGGAGCACATGGCGGCGCCCGAACGCCGGAGGCAGCGTCACACGCAGCACGCCTTTGGGCGTCTGGTTGAGCGCCATCGTGACCGCGCGTGCCTCGTCCATGGTCTCGAGCGCCGCTCGCGCGTGCACGAGGAACGTCTTGCCGCCTTCGGTCAGCGCGAGGCCGCGCGTCGAGCGGTTGAACAGGGCAATCCCAAGGTCGCGCTCGAGCTCGCCAACCTGCCGCGAGACGGTGGAGACCTTCACGGCGAGCTCATGGGCCGCTTTGCTGAAGCTACGAAGTTCCGCGGCGCGGACGAAAGCACGCGCGGCCGTGAAGTAATCCATGCCTCGAACCTCGCTCCGCCGCTCGAGCGACGGACGCGGCAGCATAGCGACCGCAGCGCGCGCTGACGATTGTCGTATCGCGAGCGGACGAAGGAGAAACAGGCTGCCGAGCTTCTTGCGCAGACTGTTCGCTCTCGTTCCGCGGGGCGGCTTGCTTCAGGCCGGCGCAGAGAGATGCTTCAGCAGCGCTTTGGCCGAGGACGTCGACGACGCGGGATTCTGGCCGGTGAGCAGGTTGCCGTCCTCGATGGTGAAAGGCTGCCAGTTCGGCACCTTCTCGAAGACACCCCCGAGTCGCTTGAGCTCGGTTTCGACCAGGAAGGGGACGACGTCCGTGAGGTGGACCTCTTCCTCCTCGTCGTTCGTGAAGCCCGTGACGCGTTTGCCCTTCACGATCGGCTCGCCATCGTGTTTGACGTGATGGAGTACGCCGGGCGCATGGCAGACGAGCGTGACGGGCTTGCCCGAATCGTAAAAGGACTCGATGAGAGCGATGGATACTGGGCTCTCCGCGAGATCCCACATCGGCCCGTGTCCGCCCGAATAGAAGACAGCGTCGAAGTCTTCGGCCTTCATGTCCGCGAGCTTGTTGGTGTTCGCCAGGGCTCGTTGCGCTTCCTTGTCCTCCTTGAAACGACGCATCGCATCGGTCTGATTTTCGGGCTCATCACTCTTCGGATCGATCGGAGGCTGCCCGCCCTTCGGAGAGGCGAGCGTGAGATCCACACCCGCGTCTCTGAATACGAAGTACGGAGCCGCGAACTCTTCCAGCCACAAGCCCGTCTTGCGACCCGTTTTGCCAAGCTGATCGTGCGAGGTGAGTACCATCAGGATCTTCATGGTCGTCTCCCTTCCCGGTCGTTTCCCCACCCGGTCGTGCCGGCGCCGGATGGACGCATTTCGCGTACCGCCCGGCGCGGCGGTGCTTGGCTGGTCGAGACCAGCTCGAGCGAGCAGACTGGCTCAGCGGAAGACGTTCGCGTTGCGCTCGGCCCAAGCGGAGAACGGCTGCGCCGGTCGGCCGAGCACGCGCTCCATGTCGGGGCTGACGCGTCGCTCGATGTCGTTCGGCGTGCCGAGTGCGTCGAGCGTGGTCTCGACCACCGTCTCGGGCATGAAGGCGCGCCACGCTTCGGCTGCCTGTCCGCGTGAGAGCTCGAGGAAGTCGAGCGGTGTGCCGATGGCGCTGCCGAGCGCCCTTGCTTGCTCCCGCGGTGTGATGCGCTCCGGCCCGGTCAGCGTGTAGAGCGCCTCCGCGTGGCGCTCGTCGCGTAGGGCGACGGCGGCCACCGAGGCGATGTCGTCGGGGTCGACGATCGGGAGCCCGACGTCACCGAAGGGCGCGGCGACCGCGCGCTGGGCGCGTACGCCTGCAATCCACGCCATGGCGTTCGAGGCGAAGCCGCCAGGCTGCAAGATGGTCCAACCAATCCCGGAACGCTTCACCTCGGCCTCGAGCACGCGGAGCGGCTCGTGGGAGATCGCGTTGGGGCGTGAGAGCGTACCGATCGAGGACAAGAGCACGATGCGTCGCGCGCCCGACTCTGCAATCGCAGAGACGATCGCGTGGGCATCGAGTCCAGCACCCGAGCCCGCCACCATGAGGAAGACGGCCTGTGCTCCACGCAACGTGTCGCGCAGCTGTTCCGGACGCGCCAAGTCGGCGGCGACGTGCCTTGTTCGCGGCGTGTCTTGGCCACCGCGTCGCGAAATTGCGACGACGTCTTCGCCCGCCTCCACGAGCTTGCGCACGATTCCATTGCCGACGTTTCCCGTCGCTCCGATGACACCGATCATTGAAACCTCCGAAGGTCACGCAAACGCGTGCACGCGGTTCGAGCTCTCCACGTCGTTGGCGTGGTGAGCGTCACACCACGGAATCTGCACCCTCGTTCCACTTGCGACAATGCGTAGCGGAAGAGCAACATCTGCTACGAAAGGATCCTAATGAACGATCCTCTCGAAAATGCCGAGCTGCTCGCGTTCACCAAGGCGGTCGACGCGCAGTCTTTGACACGGGCGGCGGCGGAGCTCGGGATCCCGCGTGCGACGATCGGCAAGCGCCTGGCGAGGCTCGAAGCAAGACTTGGCGTCCGGCTCCTTCGGAGAACGACGCGGAGCCTCCTTCTCACGGACGCGGGAGAGAGTTTCTACCGGCAGGCCCGCATCGTGCTCGACGCCGTGAGCCAGGCGGAGGCGAGCATTCGAAGGCCCGGCGATCCGATTTCGGGAGACCTGCGCGTGTCGTTGCCGCCGATGACCGGTGCACGCTTCTTGGACACGATCGCCGAGTTCGCCGAGGCCCATCCCGCGGTGCGTCTCCACGTCTTCTTCTCGAGCCGCATGATCGACTTGAGGCGCGAGGGCTACGACGTTGCGCTCCGAGCGACCGAGGTGCTCGAGCCCGGGCTGGTTGCCAGGACGATCGCTCGCACGAGCCTCGTCGCGGTTGCATCGCGCGCGTATCTCGCGGAGCACGGCGAACCACGCCGCGCGAGCGATCTGAGTCACCATCGTTGCCTCATGGGCTTCGCCCGCGGCGAGCTCCCTCAGACGCATTGGCCGATCGGCAAGAAGAAGGTTGCGTTGGAGGGAGCCTTCTTCTCGAACAGCCCGGAGCTACTCTGCCGGCTGGCAGCCCGCGGCCGCGGGATCGCGCTCGTTCCTGCGGTGGCGGCGGCGGGCTACGTCGAACGCGGGGAGCTGGTGCACGTGATGTCGACGCTTCTTCGGGTGGAGGGCCGCATGGCGCTCGTCTATCCGGAGCGAGACCTCGTGCCTCCTCAGGTCCGCGCGTTCATCGACTGGATGGTCGCGCGACTGCCGCCGCTGTTTGCGCCCGGCTCGGCAACGCAAGGTGATGCGCGTTCCGAAGAGGGGAGCGCACCGCGTCCGTCGCGACCCGCACGGAGACGCGCCCGCGCGTGATGGGCGCTTACCAGGGAGCGATGTCGCCGACGCTAGGGCGTGAAGGCGGAGGCGTCTCGTCGTTCGAGGCGCTCGATGACGAAGGCATCTCCTTCTTCGTCACCTCGTCAGGCAGCTCAGGCAGCTCGTGCAGTTCGTGCAACTCGCGCAGCTCGTCGCTCTCTCCGAACGCGTTGCGCAAGCCGTGTCCGCGATCATGGCTCCACGTCGGCGAGGTGGTCTTGAGCTTCTTGGCCATGGCGCACGGCATGCTACCCGCTGACACGCCAAGAGCCAGACCCTACGAAGCAACGGTGCGTTGCCCGCCGGGCAACAGCGCGCGCTAACAATCGCTAACGAATCGGGCGACGTCGCGCGCGTCAGGGCGCCGGTATGCGTCCCTTCGGGTCGTCGGCGAGGTTCCGACAGAACTGCGCCGCTTGCGCTCGTGCGGCCGGCACGTCGAACACGACGAAGTGACCGTCGCTCTTCGGAGCAGGGATGAACTGTGCGATGACGCCGCTTGCCTGTCCTGACGCGAGATTTCCGCTCAGACCATCCGCCGGAATCGTGACGTCGGGCATGCCGACCCACCCCGCTTCGCGGATCGGACGAATGCCCGGGGCCATGCGAGGAAGGCCGATGGCGACCGCGAGCGCTTCGATGCCGTGGGGCGGCGCGTACGAGTCGCCCGTGCCGTCCGCGCGGATTCCTTCTGTCTGGAAAATGCTCTTGGGAGCGAATCCCTGACGCGGCGCGCGCGTGATGAAGGCGCCGTAATGGATGGGATCCGCTGTGTCGACGAGTGACTGCGCGAGCGTGATGATCGGGTGGAACGCGTCGAGCTCTGCGCCCGTCTCCGGGGTCAAACCGACGAGGAAGCGGAACGTCGCGGCGATGTCGACGGGTTGCGTCTTCTCGAGAAGCGCGACACCGAGCACGCTGCCTGCGCCGCTCAAGACGCCACCGCGCGCCGCGCCGCTTCCGGCGAGAAAGAGCGGGCCGTTCAGGCCCCCTTGCGAGTGGCCGAAGAACAGAATGCGCGAAGCGTCGAAGGCGATGTCCTGACCCGTGACCGATTGCGCGGCCGGTACGACGACGTGCGTTTCGTCGAAAAGGCGAGCTTCCTGCGCGACGTCCACCGAGGACTGTCGATTGCTCGAGCGTGCCGCGAGCGGGTTGTTGATATTGAAGAAGAGGAGTTGGATCGTCGTCTCGGCGGAGGGATCGTTCGGCGCCGGCGCGCCAGGACGCGTCCCGTGGAAGATCTGGTCGGTTCCGATCGACGCCAGGCATCGCTGCGCCAGCGCCTGCGCGGTGCCGTCGTCGATGAAGGAGCGGTAGTCACCGCCCGTGCCGTGCGCGTAGATGACGATGGGATACCCGGCGCTCGGCATCGGACACTTCGTGGCGTTCGGCACGGCCAGCGCAAAGCGCGGATCGAAGGTGTTCTGGAGCTTCGGCTTGCCGTTCTCGAACACGAAGCCGCCACCGTCGGCAGGCTGCTTGAAGGGAATGTTGCCGGCCTGGTAGTTCGGCGATGGTCCGTACACGCCCTCGTAGACGTCGTAGTCGGTCCTGGCGTCCTTGTGCTGCCAGTCGCGTGCGGTGGGCGCCGGCACACTCTGGTGGACGTCATCCATGATCGCGAACGTCTCGCTCGTCGGATCGTTCGTCGTGAACACGGTGAGATGCACGATGTCGTTGGCTGACACGCCGGCCTTCTCGATCTCCGCGATCGCCGGCGCGAAAAGATCATGCACGGCCGACGTATGCGCCGTGGTGGGCGTCACGCCGAGAACCTCTTGGAGCTCGGCGCTGACGTGCACGGGACCGCCACCCGCAGCGCGAAGCTTGTTCGTCGCAACGATTGCGTAGCGTGTCGACGGGCGAAGTGGCCGTCCGAGCATGGGAAGGATGGCGAGCGTGTTCGAAGGGATGTAGACGCCTTCGCTCCCTTGCCATCGGAACTGGGCGAGCCTCCGCGTGCCACGCTCGGGCGAGGCGGGATCGACGTCGATGATCTGAACGGCGGCATCGCTTGCGATCGACGCCGACGGATCTGCGGGCAGGCTTGCCGGATCGATCGGGCCGGTGAAGCGAAGGTAGGCCGCGGCGGCCGCCGAGAATCCGTGGAGGAGCCCCTTCGTGTCGTCGATGTACTGCGTGACGAGCGGCAACGAGACGGGATTGGGCCATCCCGTCCAGTGGGCGCTGCCATCGGAATCGCGCCTGCGATCGCTCGGCCACGGATGGTCGAAGAAGTGGAGGCCGTCGAGCTCGTCGAGGCCGTTCGGCACGACGAAGAGCGAGCTCGTCACCGTGGGACCGCTCTCCGTGGTGCTCGAATCGGAGCCGCATGCTCCGAGGCCGAGCACGAACGTGGGCGCGAGTGCCAGGCACGCGCCCAGCCACGAGCCCGAAGCGAAAGAAAGCAGGCGACCCATCGTCAAACGCTATAGCAGAGCCTGCCCGCTCGGCCGTCCTTCTCCCCGCGGCGTCTCGCGCGCTACTTGACGATCTCGACGGTCGGCGCGGGGGTCGCAGGTCGCGACGCGCCGTGATCGTCCGGTCCGTCGTGCAGAACCCACCACACGGTCAGGAACGCCAGAAGGGCGCCTGCGAACAGGAAGAGCATCTTGGCCGCTTCGTCGGGCTTCGTGCGATCTTCGAGCGTCTTGGCTGCCTCGCGCACCGCAGCGTCCGTGGCGCTCGCCGCGAGCTTCGGAGCACGCGCGCGAACCTCCGCGTAGTTGCCATTGGTGAACGCGACGACGAGCGCATCGAGCTCGGGATCGGCGGGGAAGTTCTTGGCGAACGCCGGAAAACCCCACGAACCTCGCGCGGCGTCGATGGGGGCCGCGGACTCGTCGCTCGGATTCTCGCGTGTCATGTTGCTGCCTCGACGGAATCGACCGAAATGCGGACGTGGGGCTCGTGAGGAATCGAGCGGGCGACCTCGCCGTGGGTGATGGCGCGATGGAGCAAGGTCGGCGCGAGTCCCGGTGCGATCACGCTGGGCGTGACTTCGCTCGAAGGAAACATCTGAACGAACGCCGGCGCCCGCCGCACGCGGTCCACGATGGTTCGTTCGAGCACCATCGACGTGTACTGCGCTGCACCGAGCTCCGGTGTGTTCGCGTTGAGCACGATGTCGAGGTCCTGCTTCTTGCAGGTGAAGGCGAGGCCTTTGATCTGGCTGTCGAGCGGCGACCAGTTGTCGGCGCAGGTGCCGTTCTCGCTGATGCCCCACACGCCGGAGTCCGTGTTGACGAACAGCGTCTGGTTACCGGAGGTGTGCCCGGGCGTTCGAAGGAGCATCACGCCGTCGCCGAGGACGAAGTCACCGTCGGTGAAGACGACCATGTCTTCGCGCACGCCTTGCTTGCCGTCGCGGACGAACCACGCCTTTTGCAGCGGGTGCAGATCGTCCCAATCGTCCCACTCGATCTTCGGGGCGAGGAGCTTCGCTTTCGGGAAGCGAGGTGGACGCGAGCCGTCGGCGGTTCCGAGCAGGCCTCGGAGATCTTGCGTGTGGAAGTGATCGAACGCGACGTAGTCGATGTCTTCCGGGGCCACGCCGAGTCGCATCAACTGCGCTTCGATGGGATCGAACTTGCCCGCGACCGCATCCGAGAGGCGCGTGCCGAGCGTTTCGATCAAGCGCGCGAAGAAGGGCGTGGCTTTCGCGGCGGCGACGTCGGTCGGGTTGAAAAGCAGGTTCACGAGCTCGCCTCGCCGTTGGAACTGCACGAGGACGCAGCGGTGCGTCAGCATCACGAGCGGAGCGGGCGCGAACGCCGCCGACCAGAACGCATAGCGCGTCGGGTAAGCGAGAGTCGTGAGCGGCAGAGTTCGAACGGAGACCGCACGCGGACCGCTCGCGAGCTTGTCGTGGAGCTGCTCGCCGGCACGACGCAGGGCTCGGAGCTGAGCGCCGCGGTTCCGAATCGACCACGCCTCGTCGAGATCCTCGATTCGCACGAGATCGAGCGGGCTCATGACGCCGACCTTAGGCCACTGCCTGCGTTCGGGCAATCGCGGGGGGCGCGTTCGAAGGGTTACGAGCCGTTCAGATCAGGCTCGAAGGCGAAGAGCTCGCGCGTGCCTCACTGACAGTGGCCGAGCTTTACACCACCGACGACGGGCGCGTTGGCGCCGTAGACGTCAACGCACGTCAGGCCGCTCCCGCAGTCGCTCTTGCCGATACGGCACCACTTCTCGCAAACGTTGTCGAGCAGGTCGGGGTCGTAAGCACACCCGAGGCCTTGCTTGCAGTCGCTCGCCGAGGTGCACGAGCTGTAAAGCGTGTGCGTGCCCGCCTGGTCGCAGTCGGTTTGGCCCTGGGTCGCGTCCCAGATGCAGTTGTTGGTGCCACAGGCCGCCGAAGGATTTCGGAGGTCGCAGGTAATGGCGCAGACCTTGGTGTTCTTGAGTGCCTTGCCGCTGGAGTTGTAGACTTGCTGGCAGCCGCCGAGCCCCGTTCCGGTACACGCGGCGCCTGCCGTGTCGCAGTACGGGCGGCACGCGCCGAAGAGGCAGGTGTTGCCCGCGGCACAATCCGAGGTGGTCGTGCATACGGAGCCGAGCGCTCCTGTCCCTGCCGCGACGCAGGCCGCTGCGCCGGTCGTATGGTTCGTGACATCACACGTCTCGCTGGCGGCGCAACCGCATTGAGGAGTGAGCCCGCACACGTTGCTCGGGGCCGTCGTCGCGCACGTTCCTCCGGAACTGGAGCTGGAGCTGCTGCTCGAGGTTCCACCGGAGCTGGAGCTGCTGCTCGAGGTTCCACCGGAGCTGGAGCTGCTGCTGGTCGATCCGCCGCTCGAACTCGAACTCGAACTACTCGAGCTCGTGCCCGCGTCGCTCTTCGTCTTGCCCTTGCTACCCGCGTCGTCGTCACTCGAGCCCGAAGGAAGTCGTGCCGACGACTCTTCCGGATCGGTCGGCGACGACGTTTGCTCGGGCGAATCCGCTCCGATGGCGTCGCTGCCGCCGTTCGCGCATGCGGCGAGCACGCCGAGCGAGCCGACGAAAGCGGCGAGGCCCAAACCCAAGGCGACAGGACTAAGCGAGCGATGCAGCGGGAACGCCATGACGGCCCGCATCTAACCATGGCAAAATGCAGCGCCCAGTAAGCTCGACTTAGGGGACGCTCGCGAGACGACGGCGTGTAGTTTTATGTTTGTTACTTACACGCCACCACACTGGCGAGCGGGCTGAAATTCCCGCCGATCCCCGCCGGGCGGAGCGTGTCCATCTCGATGAGTGCGGCTTCGAGCGCGCCTTTGATCTCGGCGTACGTCTGGCCGAGCTTGTTGTCGGTCTTGCCCGGTTCGGCGACGCACATGAACTTCGACGAGCCGCACGCGTCGAAGTCCTCGCAGAGGCCTCCGCCGGTCGCGATCTTGCGAAGCTCGCTGTCACCGTAGACGACGCGGCTGCTGATCATCGTGAGGCGAACGTTCTTCGGCGTCGAGTTGACGAGCACCTCGTAAGGCGTCTTGCGCGCGGTCTCGTCGGCGCTGAGGACGAGGAGGTCGGCAAGCATGCCAGCCTTGATGGTGCCGAGACGATCAGAGAGGCCGAGCACGGTGGCAGCGTTGACCGTCGCCATCGTCACGATGTCCCTCGCGGTCAAGCGACCCTTCCAATGCTCGTCGCTCCACTTCTTGGCGAAGTGCATCTCGTCGAGCATGTTTTGGCTGCCTCCCATCGACCAATCGGGAGCGAGCGAGATGGTGAGCCCCGCGTCGAGCGCGGCGGGGATGTTCGTCGTGTCGCCGTAGAGCGCGACGTTCGACGCCGGCGACCACGTGAGCTTCATCTGGTGCGCGGCCATCGCCGCGAACTCGGTGGCCGTGAAGGACGTGCCGTGCGTGATCGCCGTTTGAGGAGCGTAGAGGCACTCCGGTGTCGTGGTCGCGGCGCCGAGCTTCGTGAACTCGTCGCGAGCCTTCTGATCAAGCCCTTCGCCGACGTGAATGAGGTAGGCGGCCGTCTTGCCGCTCGCGTAGTTTTTGCACACGCCGTCAGCCGTGGTCTTCGAGGGCGTGATGGCTGCCGTCTGAACTCTGTCGGCATCGAGCCCGTTGAACTGCGTGTCGATCGACCGAGCGAGCGACGCGAAGCAGGGCAGGGCGGTGCCGGCGAGGCCGACGACCGAGGTGGTGCCGGCGACCATCGCCTTGAGCTCACCCCACTTCTCCATCTCGCATTCGAGGCTGCCGGCGCCGTGGTACTTGGCGGGGCACCACGTGGGCTTGCCCTGCGAGGCATCCGCCAAGCACTGCTTGACGTCGACCATCACCGTGTAGCGCGGCTCGTTCTTGTCCAGCGTCCACTCGTCGTGATTCTGGTACGGGTGCTGCGGGAGCCAGTCCGAATCATCGAAGATGTCGAAGAGAATGTGGTTGTGCGTGTCGATGAGGCCCGGCGCAATGATGCCGTTCACGATGACGTGCGCGACGCCGTCGGCCAGCGGATCCTCGGAGCATGTCGTGCCCGGCTCGGCGCAGGCGATGGTGCCGTTCGGGAGCGTGAGCACTTGCCCTTCGTAGGGCCCCGTCTCGCCGATGACCGTGCCCTCGAGCAGGATGCCCTTCGTCGGATCGCCGGTGATGACCGGCGGACCGCCATCGGGGCCCACTTCTTCTTCAGGATCAGGACCCGCCTCGGCGCCCGTCGGTCCCTGAGCGAAATGGGGATTCTCTCGATCACTGCAGCTCGCGGTAGCCAGACCAGCGAAGCTGGCGAGGAGGGTCGACGCGACGAGCGAGGCAAAGGACAACCGCATCGTCGTTCAGAATAACTGAACCGGCGAACGATTCACGGACGTCTTCGTTTCGAATGCGCGTCGGAATTCGCTCGCGTGTTGCCATCGAGTCATGCGACGCAGTGCGACGTGACGTGACGTCGTGAAACACGACGCCGACGGGATGACGAAGTCGTAAGAAATCGTGATTTGGGAGTAGGGTCTCGCGCATGCCGAAGCGGCACAGCCCTGGATCGAGCGATAACCGGGTGGTCTCGCACATCGAGGAGGTCGTTCTGGCGACCAGTGGCGAAGACACCTTCGAGCTCGTTTTCGCTCTCGCTGCCTCGCGGGTGCTGGCCAAGCGGGGCCGCGACGGCAAGGCCAATGCCCGAACGTCGCTCCGGTCCGTCATCGAAAAGGTCGCCGAGGCACATCCGGAGCTCGACGTGTCGGTGCCGCGCGACGCCACGGACGCCTTGCTTGCCCAGGTCGACGGTTTGCTCGCGCGCGCCCTCCCGACTGGTGAGCGCCGCGGCGAGGCCCTAGGGGCGCTCGATGCCGTCTTCGAGTCGCTCGTTCCCCGCATTGCCAAAGGCGACAAAGGGCAGTTCTTCACGCCGCGACACGTCGTCGACTTCGTTGTTCGGGCGCTCGAACCCCGCGCGGGCGAGCTCGTGGTGGACCCGGCGTGCGGTTCCGGCGCTTTCCTCGCTCACGCACGTGCTCGTGCGCGCGTGTCGACGTTCGGCTCCGACATCGACCCGCGTGCCGTTCGCGTCGCCCGCCTCTCGGCCTTGGCGCAGGGCAGGAGTGCGGAGAGCGTGGTGCGCGCCGATGGCCTGCGCTCTGGCTCCATGCGCTCGGGAAAGGCGGACGTGGTGGCGACCAACCCGCCCTTCGCGGGTCGTGCCGACGCCGACGGGTTCGCCGTGGCCGAGGTGGTGCGCACGCCCGAGCGCGACGTTCTCTTCCTCGAGCGCTCGCTCGACTTGCTTCGCCCCGGTGGGCGGCTCGGCATCGTTCTGCCCTACAACAAGGCGGCGGGCGCGTCGTTCGGAGGTCTCAGGCGCTGGCTCGCCGAACGCGCGCGGCTCTTTGCCGTGGTCGGCTTGCCGCGTGAAACGTTTCTTCCACACACCGCCCAGCGCACGTTCGTTCTCTTCGCGAAGAAACGGCGCAAGGGCGAGCGAGCCGATCCCTCCGAACGCACGATGTTCGTCGTCAGTGAAAAAGCCGGCAAGGACTCGGCGGGTGATCCCATCGTTCGCGGTGCCGGAGGCGCGCTCGATCACGACCTCGAAGGCGTAATTTCCCACCTCGCGCCGTTCCTCTCCGCCGAGGGCTTCTCGTCATGACCCGCGCGCGCAAGAAGGTTCCCGCCAAGGTGGCAATCCGCACGCTCGCCGAGCTCGGTGAAGACGTCGTCCTCGCGCCCGAGCGACATCTTGCGGCGATGCGTGCGGGTGACGGCGTACCGCTCGGAGACCTCGTGGTCGAACGGCGTGAACGCATCGAGACCTCCAAGCAGCCGGATGCCATCGTTCTCGACACCACGCACGCGCGTGAGGGCGTGCTCGACATCGCCGCGGCGCTTCGTGACGGAGGCGGGGCGAAGAGCGCGAAGAAAGCGGCGGTCGTCGGAGACCTCGTCGTTTCCCGTCTTCGCCCGTACCTACGCCAGATCGCGCTCGTTCATCCGTCCGCGCTGGCGAGCTGCGCCGGGGTCGAGGAACGACCGGTGGCACTCTCCACCGAGTTCTACGTGCTCGCGCCCAAACGCTCCGGTGAGGACCTCGCGTTCCTCTTGCCGTTCCTGCTCGGTGCCGAAGCCCAGGCCGCGCTCGCCGACGCGCAAGAAGGCGGGCATCACCCGCGCGTCCCGCGTGAGTCGCTCTTCGCTCTCCGCGTTCCTCACGCGCTCGTGCGGAGCCGCGCGAACAGGAGTCGCGAGGTGCGCACGGCGCTCGAAGGCTTCTACCGCGCGTCTTCGCGGCTCCTCGACGTGCTCGCCTGATCTCAGCGCGACGCCGGCTTTCGCTGGTGCTCGCTGTTGTTCTGGCACTCGCGCGCGATCTCGTCGTCGAGCGCGCGGATGGACGAGCTCTGGGGATCCATGGCGATCGCGCGTTGCATGGCCGTGCGTGCGTCGTCGCACCGCCCGTCACGCATCGCGTCAATGGCCGCCTTCATCCGGCGTTCGGTGTCGAGAAACAAGAGCGGATCGGTGCGGTCGCGGACGTAGACGACCACGCCGCTCCCGACGATGAGCGCGACGCACGCCGCCACGATCGCGCGCTGCGTGCGAGCCGAGTAGGTGGCGCCGCGTCTCCACGCGTTGGCGACGATGACCCCACCGAGCGCGCCCCCCACGTGGGCGGCGTTGTCGACCTGGACGATGTCTCCACGAAGGTATTTGAGCAGTCCGATGAGTAGGAGCAGCCCGAGCCATCGGGCCATGCCCCAGGCGAGCTCGCTCTTGCGGCCCTCGGTGCGGAGGCCGAGGACGATCGCGGCGCCGATGAGACCGCAGACGGCGCCCGAGGCACCCACGCTCAAGGTCTGCCCGAAGAAGCGACCCCAGATCGCGCTCGACGCGCTGCCGGCGATCCCCGCGGCGAGGTAGAGCGTGAAAAAGCGGGCCGGGCCGACGGCGCGTTCGACGATGGGACCGACCTGCCAGAGGGCAAAGAGGTTGAACGCGAGATGCAAGATCGACCCGTGCAGGAAGCACGAGGTTACGAGCGTCTCGAGGCGGCTGTCGGCGATCGTGTAGAGCGAGTCGTTCGCGCCGAGCCAGCGCAGGATGCCCGCGGGGACGGAGAGGGCGTACGTCGGTTTGCCGGACAGGTAGACCTGCGCGGCGAAGATGCCCGCGTTCGCAGCGATGAGGGCAGCGGTGATCGGGGCGCCACTCATGGCGCTCGGCGGCACGGCTTCGGCACGAGCGACGTCCCGCGCCTCGGCTTCGGCGCCATCCACGGGCTGCCGCGGACTTTCGGTGTCGCTCACCCGACCTTTTTACGCACCTGAAGGCCGTTTTCCAACCGGAAGAACGACGCGACCACAAGGCCGATCGTTGTCAAACAACTTGCGCAGATCGCTACGTGTTTGGCCCTGCGCTCGAGGTCCTGATACGGCAAAACCGATGGATGGCCTCGTCCGTGCGACGCTCCTCGTTCGACGCATTGCGCGTGCGGGGTTCGGCATCGCGCTGACGTGTGGGCTTGCAACCTACGTCGTTCTCGGCGGCGCGACCGCACCCCTCGGGCCGGTCCCGGCGATCGCCGCGGTCCTTTGGGGGCTCCTCCTCACCAAGCGTCTCCGCTCGAAGCTGCGGCTGACGGGCGACGCTCCCTTCCTGCTCGATTTCGAGCTCGGGGCGCTGCTCGCGGTAGGCCTCGACGCAGCGCTGCTCCGCTTCGACGGCACCCTTTCCGGGCGTTTCTCGCCGGCGACCTACGTTCTCGTCGCGCTCGTGGCGTCGTTCGGTCGCCCGCTTCCGGGTCTGGCGGTCGTGGCGTGGGTCGTCGGTCTCGACGCCGTCATTCGTTACAAGACGCTCGGCGAGCCGAGCCTCGAGTCCCTGGCCACGCAGGCGGGCTTCGCCTGCGCGTTCGCGCTGCTGAATCTCGTGCTCTTGCGGGCCGAGGTCGCGCGCATTCGCCTGACGGCCCGCTCGCGCGTCGAAGAGGAGCTCAAGCGCCTTCGCGACGACGCACGAAGCTACCGCCTGCTCGGAGCCGGCGAGTCGCGGACGGAGAAGGAGGACGCCGAAGAGCGCCTCGCGCGGTCGAGCGTCGAAGAGATCCACCAGTCGGTGCACTACGCTCTCGAGCTGCTTCGCCGCTGCCTCGACCTGCACACGGCGGTTCTCCTCTGGCGCACCGACTCGGGCACGCACCTTCGCATCAGCGAGCTCTCGACCGCTTCGGACGACATCCACGACGCTCCGTTCTCGATCGGTGACGGCGTTCTCGCAGCGGTCCTCGCCAAGAAGGAGGCCGTCCTTCTGGAGAATCTGCGTCCCTCGTACAAGATTCCCTACTACGCGAGCGCTTGTCCGGTTCGCGCCCTCGCCGCGATCCCCGTCATCGACGACGGCATCGTCCGCGGTGTTCTCGCCCTCGACCGCGTCGACAATCGCCCGTTTTCTCCGCACGAACACGAGCTCGCGGCCCAGGCCGCCCGCTACTGTCTCCGCGCGATCCAGAACGAGCGCGTCTTCGTACAGCTCGAACGCGCGAAGGTCGAGCAAGGCAAGCTCTACCGTGCCGCACAGGCGCTCGGCGCGGCGCTGAGCGAGAAAGACGTCGTCGAAGCCGGCGTTCGCGCGGCTCGCGAGATCGCGAGCTTCGACCTCGCCGCCGTCACCATCTGGGACGAGACGACCAAGATGCACGAGGTCTGCGCCGCGAAGAGCGAGAACCGCGAGATCGAAGATCTCGTCGGCCAGCGCTTCAAGCACAACACCGGCCTCGTCTCGATGGTGGTCACGAACCGCTTCCCGCTCCCGTACAAGGGCGAGTTCGATGCGGCCCACCAGACGGTGCTCACGAAGCGCCTGCCCTGGCCGAACATTCCGTCGCTCCTCGTTCTGCCCCTTCTCCACCACGGCCGTCCGCTCGGCACGCTCATCCTCGGCGCGAAGCGTCGCCAGGCCTTCGGCGATACCGTTCGCCCGACCCTCGAGGTCCTCGCGAGCCACCTCGCCGTCAGCCTCAGCAACGCCCGCATGGTCCACAAGCTCGAGACCATGGCCACGACCGACGGCATGACGGGCCTCTTCAACAAGCGCGCGATGCTCGAGCAGGCCTCGGCCAAGGTGGCCGCCGCCCACCGCTTCGGTCGCAAGCTCTCCGTGCTCGTGACCGACATCGACTTCTTCAAGAAGGTCAACGACACCTACGGCCATGACGTCGGCGACGTCGTCATCAAGGGCCTGGGGGAGATCCTCAAGCGCGTGAAGCGCACCACCGACGTCGTCGCGCGCTTCGGCGGGGAGGAGTTCGTCGTCCTCTGCGAGCAGACCGACGAGGCGGGCGCGCAGCTTCTCGGTGAACGCATCCGCGAGGAGCTCTCCAAGACGGTGTTCCAGTCACCGAACGGACCGCTCAAGGTCACCTGCTCGGTCGGTATCGCCACCTTCCCCGAGGCGGGCGGGACCTGGGACGAGCTCTTCAAGGCCGCGGACGAAGCGCTCTACGTCTCCAAGCGTGGCGGTCGTGACCGCGTGAGCATCTGGCAGCCGCCCTCGTCGGCGCGCGCGAAGGCGGGCTAAGCCCCCGTCTCTGCAAAGTCCCTGCGAACCTCGAGCATCGCGGCTTTACAGCCTTGCGGTCCGTGTACATGATCCGGCCATGAGTGAGGACAAGCCGAACCCGGTCAACGACCTCAAGCAGGGCCTCGGGCTCCTCTTCCGTGCGGCCAAGGGAGCGGTCGAGCAGCTTCCGACGGACAAAATCGAAGAGGCTGTGAAGGAAGGGGCCAAGGAGGTCGGCAAGGCCTTCGAGTCGATCGGCAACGAGATCGACAAGGTCTTCCATAAGACCGCGGACAAGCCCGCGCCGTCCTCTCACCAACCTCCTCCCGCTCCGCCCGCACGCGAAGCGAACGAAGCGAAGAAGGAGGAGCCCTACGACGATGCCTACGCGCCCGAGCCCCCGAAGGGCCCGCGCGTCGGCTGACGCCGCTAGAACGTCGCCTTACCGGGTGCGCACAGGTTCTCGGTGCCCTGGGCGTAGTGTGCCTTGGCGAAGTCGGTGAGCGTCGGCAGATCGACGCAATCGGCTTTGTACGTCCATCCCCAGGCTGCGGCCGCGACGGGCACGTCGAGCTGCGGATCGGGCGCGATGACGACGCGCACGCGAGTCTCCGAGTCGCAGAGCGGATCGGTGGGCACCGCCTCGCGCACCTTGCGCAGGCCTTCCACGATCGGCGCGCACGCGTTCGCATCCGGGCAGGGCTTGTAGAGCAGCAGGATGGCGCCGTGCTCGAGGCTGTGCACGAGGTAGGGCAGCTCCACGGGCGTCGAGAATTCTTGGAAGTTCGCCCAGATGATGTAGTGCGGCCCGCTCGAGGGGGGATTCGAGCTGTACGTGATCGGTGTGCCTTCGGGGACGTGCGTGCCCGGGAGGAGCTCGGGCGTGTCGATCGTCACCGGGCACGAGGCATCGGGATGAAGAGGCGCGGGTAGGCGCGCGCGATCGACGAGGCCTGCCTCGCTCGACGGCGTCATGGTGGGCCCGTTGTCCGACGACGAGTCGCCGTCGCTGCTGCACGCGACCACGAGGGCGGTTGCGGCGAGTCCAGATGCAAGGCTCGTGAGGGCGTGGCGGGCCACGTGCCTGGTTCGCGATGGGCGCCTCGGACAGCGAGAAGCAAGGGCGTTCACGCCGGTCAGCCTAGCGCACCGCTACGCACCCGGTCGACGCTCTGTAACGCTCGCTAACACGTTGCGGATCGCGACGGGGTTTGACGAAAGGTCGGCAGCCGCGTTCTTCTTGCGCTCGTGACGAACCCGTCGTCGCAGCCTTCGTCGTTTCTGGTCACCCCGGTTCTGCATCCGCGCGGCCGCATCGCGCCGCCGCTCCCGACCGATGCCCCCCGCTGCCAGCGTGTGCTTCGCACCGTCATCCGTCTCGGGCAGGGCCTCGTCTTCCACGACGCGTTCGACGCGGCGCCGGCCATGGCGTTCCACTTCTTCCTGAGTCTCCTGCCTGCGCTCGTGTTCGCGGGCTACGTCGTCGGGCGCTTCGCTCAGCACGACGGTGCCGCGGTCGTGCTCGGCCCGCTCCTCCGCAATGTCCCGGGCTCGGCTGCGAGCATCATCCATCACGAGCTCGAGCGACTCGGCGATGCGGGTGGGCTCGCGCCCATCAGCGCCGTGAGCTTCTTCTGGCTGGCCTCCGGCGGAACGCACGGGCTCATCAACGCGCTTGAGACCGTCATCGGTGCACCGCGACGGCCGTGGTGGAAGAAGCGCTTGCTCGGGCTCGCTTGGGTCGTGGTCGCCCTCGTGGTGATCGCGGTCGCATCGTGGGGCGTCGTCCAGTGGGACGTGCTCGTCTATGCGCCCGAGACGGGCAAGCTCCTTCGGGCGGCGAGCAGTCGCGCGCTCGCGCTGTGGGGCTCACTCGCGCTCGCGGTCGCCGTGCTCGCGGTGTTCTATCGGTTCTCCGTGACTCATCCAGGCGGCATTCAACGAAGGGTGTTGCCCGGTGCCGTTCTGGCCGTTCTGCTTTGGCTCGTGATCTCGTGGGGCTTCGGTCTCTACGTGAGCACGCTCGCGGGGTACGCCGTGTTCTACGGCAGCCTTGCAGCCGTTGCGGTGCTGCTCGTGTGGCTATGGCTCACGAGCCTCGCGATCCTCGTCGGTGCCGAATTGAACGCTCAGCTCGAGGGCTTGCGCGACTGACTTAAGCGCGCCTTTCGCTCTGCCGTTTCGATCGTCGAGACCATCGACGAGTCGGTCGATCGATGGGTGCGACGCTCTCTCTCGACGTCGTGCGAGGGCGCGAGTCGCGTGTGTGCAACGTGCTTCATCGAAGGCGTCCACACACCGTGTAGGCCTGTTTTTCCGAGACAAAATCGACCGGCACCACTCGCACGATCGTCTTCGATCGTTCAACATTGAGGAGAGCGGGAGGCAGCAAGTTTCTGCCGGTCGTTCCCGTGTTGCACATGACGCACACCCTACGTCACGCGCTCGTTTCTCCGTTCATCACTCTCGCGGCCGTCGCCACGATCCTCGTCGGCGCAGGTTGCGTGAGAAGGCAGCAGACTCCCGACGATCGCATGATTCGTGCGGTCGAGCAGGAGTCTTCAACGGGAGTCGTGGCGATCGCCACGACGATGGCGGACGCGCCCTCGCACCTGACGCTCTGCAGCGGTGCGCTCGTGGCGCCCAACCTCGTGCTGACGGCGCGCCATTGCGTGTCGCGCGCGGTGACGGCAACGCCGTCGTGCGATGCGCGCGGTCGATCGCACAACGGCGATCATCTGGCCGAAGACGTCGATCCGGCAGCGATTGCAGTCTACACGGGAACGCAGGTGCGTCCGGACGTCGATGCGCCTGCTGCTCGCGCCGTGCGAACGCTTCACCCGACGGGACAGGTGCTTTGCGACGCCGACGTCGCGTTCCTCGTGCTCGATCGGCCGATCCAGAACGCGGCCATTCTTTCGATGCGCCTGCACTCGTCGGTCGAAGCGGGCGACGCGATCGTTCCCGTGGGCTTCGGCGGCGGGCCGCTCAACGTCGTCGGCCACAAGGTCGCGCGTACGAACAGCACGGTGCTCGCCACGGGCCCCAGCGCCAACGCCGAGACGGGCGCGGTTCTCGGACCGCGTGAGTTCGAGGTCGACCAGGCCACGTGCCGTGGCGACTCCGGCGGTCCTGCCATCGATGTGCTCTCGGGCGAAATCGTAGGTGTGGTTTCGCGCGGTGGCAGCTGCACGGGCCACGGCAACCACGTCTATACGCGCGTCGACGCCTACAAGCGTCTCGCTCAGGCCGCGTTCGCCGCGGCAAACCGCGAGTCGGATGTCGCGTCGCGTTTCGCGCCCGCGCCCGATCACAAATAGCTCGACTCGCGCGCGCGCCGCAAAAGGGCGAGAAGGGCGAGAATCGCTGAACGCGAGCTCGGCACGAGATACTCTCTCGCTGGAGGTAGTCTCGATGCGAGCTCGGACGGTGACCTACGCCATCGGATGGATCTGCGCCGGCGCAATCGCACTCGCGTGCGGCAGCGACGAGGCTTCGAGCGATGGGGCCAGCCCCTCGGGCTCGAGCTCGAATTCGAGCGGCGGTGGCGGTGGAACGAGTCCCGGAGATCCGTCGAAGCCGCCGTCGCAGCCTCCCGCCGCCGGAGCGCTCGCCGGCAACCCCGATGGCAAGTGCGCGATCCCCGCCGGGGCAGGCCCTGAAGACGTCTCCTCGCCGACCACCGTGATCGGTACGGGAACGCCCGCGAGCTGCACGAGCGCGGCGTTCGTCAGTGCGGTGGCGAACGGCGGCGTCATCACGTTCGATTGCGGTCCCGATCCGGTGACGATCACACTCACGGAGACAGCCAAGGTCTACAACGACAAGGGCCCGAAGGTCGTCATCGATGGCGGGGGTAAAGTCACGTTGAGCGGCGGGGGGAAGGTCCGCATGCTCTACCAGAACTCGTGCTCGCCCGAGCTTCATGGCGGCGCGGATTGCAACGACCAGGAGAAGCCTGCGCTCACCGTGCAGAACATCACGTTCGTCGACGGGAGCTCCAAGGGCCTCTCTGACGACGACAACCAGGCTGGCGGCGGCGCCATCTGGGTGCGCGGCGGCCGATTCAAGGCGTACAACGCGCGCTTCTTCGGCAACGTCTGCGACGACCTGGGCTCCGACCTCGGGGGCGGCGCGATTCGTGTGCTCGACTTTCCTTCGAAGGGCACGAGCCAGACGCGCCCCGTCTACATCGTGCACAGCACCTTCGGCGGCGAGAACCTCGGCAACGCCTGCGCGAACGGCGGCGCGCTGAGCAGCATCGGCACCTCGTATACGATCGTCAACAGCCTGTTCCAAAACAACACCGCCGTCGGCCACGGCGCGAACGACGGCCAGGGCGGCAACGGCGGCGCCATCTACAACGACGGCAACACGTTCACGCTCTCGATGTGCGGCACGCGGATCGAGAACAACCACGCCAACGAGGGCGGCAGCGCGGTCTTCTACGTGAGCAACGACAAGACCGGCTCGCTCACCATCACCGACTCGACGCTGCGCAAGAACCCGAAGGGGACGTTCGAGACGGCGGACTATCCTGGGATGTTCATCATCGCCAAGTCGGGCGAGCCCAACGTCACGAACTCGACGATCGAGTAGCGCGCAGGTCCGTCGGTTCGCTCAACCCCTCTTGGGCGGCAGACCGAGCTCTTTCATGACGGCCTGGAGATCGTCCCAGGCCTGCTTCTTCGCCTCGCCTTGCTGCGCGCTTGGCCGCAGCAAGTACGAGGGGTGGTACGTGGGCATCACGGGGATCGCGTTTCGCGCCGTCGCCCGATCACCACTAGAGCGCCCGCAGGGCAAAGCGGGCGACGCCGTCGAGTAGCTCTCCCGGGCCATTGGGGCGCCCGACGGAAGCCGTTCACCTGCAGCGAGGGGCCACCGATTGGTTCTCTGCGCCTGAGCGCGCGCACGGTCAGGATTTCTCTCGAGACGTGCGCGCGCGCGGGGCGCGGATCGGTGAGGCGTCTACATCAGCGGACGAAGACAGCGCCGAACGCCGCCGTCGCCACGTCGCCGTTGTCGCCTCCGCAGCCGGCGACGTTGCCGACCGAAACGACGTCCGCACTGAACGGGCCGCACGGGGCGCCGTAGCCGCCGATGCCCAGCCACGAGTCCGGCGTGTTGCAGTCTTCCTGCTCGTTGCCGAGGATGCCGATGCGCACGCTACCCCACCCGGTGTTGTTCGTCGGGTTCGGACTGAACCCCTCCATGTTGCAGTTCGGCTGCAGCGAGGAGACGGCGAGCAGGCCCTTCCACGTGCCACGGCCGAGGCCGGTCGCGACGTAGCCTTCGTTCGAGAACAGGTCGACGAGCGACGAATAGGCGGCCGGGATGACCAGGGTGTTCGTCGTGCCGTTGAGCGTCATCGCGATGCGAATCTGCGTGAATGCGACGCTGTTGAAGCTCTGGAGCTTGGCTTCATTCGTGTCGAGATCCGCCTTGTCCGTGTTGAGCAATGTGTTCGTCGTCCAGAGCGGGCTGCTGAACGTGAACGTCTTCTGGGTTCCGTCGGCCTTGACGGCGAGCGTCCACCCGCCGCCGTCCGCGGTCATCTCGCAGTACGCGCCGAAGGGGGCGTTGCCGCCCGCGCCGTCGGGGTCGAGCGTGTAGACGCCGCTTGCTGCGGCGGGGACCAATTTGTGCAGCTCCGCGCACGTGGTTGGCAGCCGGCAGGTCAGGTTGGGAGCGCCGTCGCAGATGCCGCTCGCGCAGTCCGCGCCGGTGCTGCAGGACTTCGTGTCGGCGCACTTGGTCGTGCAGGAGCCACCGCAGTCGACGTCGGTCTCGGTACCGTTTTTGACGTTGTCGTTGCAGGCCGGGGCCACGCACTTGTCAGCGGTGCAGACCCCGCTCGCGCAGTCGGCGGGCGCGGTGCAGGACTTCGTGTCGGCGCACTTGGTCGTGCAGGAGCCACCGCAGTCGACGTCGGTCTCGGTCCCGTTCTTGACGTTGTCGTTGCAGTCAGAGGGGGTGCACTTTTTGGCGGTGCAGACGCCGCTCTTGCAGTCGGTGGCAGCCACGCAGCTCTTGGTGTCGTCGCACTTGGTCGTGCAGGAGCCGCCGCAGTCGACGTCGACCTCGGAGCCGTTCTTCACGCCGTCCGAGCAGGTGGGCGTTGCCCCGGAATCGGTGTTGCCAGCGGCGTCGGACGTGGCGGAGGCGTCGGACGTGGCGGAGGCGTCGGGCGTGCCAGGCGAGCTGCCCTCCGTTCCCGTGCTGGGAACAGTGTTGTCGGACGCGTCCGAAGCGCTGTCACCACAGGCAATGAGCGTAAGAATGCCGAGCGAAACGACACAACCTAAGATTCTCTTCATGAACGCTGTCTCCGAGAGGCGGCGATCGAGATTGGATCCGCCCCAAATGCGGAACGCTACACTCCTGAGTCGAGCTCGGGGGGAAAACTGGCGCCGAGTCATGTTTGCTCACACGCAGAACGCGCGCAGGAGCTGCTGCTGCCGCCCCGCAGAGGGTTTCAGTGTCGCAGCTGTTCCGGAATACTCGACCGTCGGCCGTCCAGACTCCCTCGCGTGGGATCGCGAGAGCCCAAGACTTGTCCCTTCCGCGGAGCGTCCGATGCGCAGTCGACGCGACGGAGCGCGATGAGCGTTCAGGCCCTCTTGGGCGGCAGACCGAGCTCTTTCATGACGGCCTGGAGATCGTCCCAGGCCTGCTTCTTCGCCTCGCCTTGCTGCGCGCTTGGCCGCAGCAAGTACGAGGGGTGGTACGTGGGCATCACCGGGATCTTGCCGCGATAGAGCTTCCACGAACCGCGCACCTTCGTGATGCCGAGCTTCGTGTTGAGCAGCGTTCCGACGGCGGTGTTCCCGAGCGCGACGATCACCTTCGGATCGACCACCGCGATCTGCTCGTGCAAGTACGGGATGCACGCGTCCGTCTCTTCGGGCTCGGGCTTTCGATTGCCCGGCGGACGGCACTTGATGATGTTGCAGACGTAGACGTCTTTTTCGGGATCGAGACCCATCGCCTGGATCATGCGATCGAGGAGCTGGCCGGCACGGCCGACGAACGGGATGCCTTGCGCGTCCTCGTCGGCGCCGGGCGCCTCACCGACGAAGCAAAGCTTCGCCTCGGGGTTGCCGCGCGAGAAGACGGTGTTCGTTCGAGTCTTGGCGAGCTCGCACTTGGTGCACGAGACGACCTCGGCGGCGATGACCGGCAGAGGACGCGGCGGTCCCGTCACCACCGGTGCACGCACGGAGACGGGCGCGGCCGCCGGAGCAGGTGCCGCTACGGGAGCCGGAGGTGGCGGCGGCGCCTGCGCGAAGGCCGGATCGATCGGAGCGTGTCGCGCCGACACGGGCATCGGCTCGGGATCGGGAGCCGGCGCGGGCATCGGCGGCGCGGCGGCCGGATGGGTCAGAGGTGGCGAGGGCGGCGACGGACGTGCAGCGTTGCTTCCCGTCTCGGGAACGGGGGCGGGGCCAGGGCCAGGGATAGGGACAGGCGCGGCGCCTCGCGGTCGGCGCGGGATGCCCGTTGCCCCGGTGTCCTGCTGCCATTCGAGGTACGCGCGCAGCGACGCCGCGACGCTGGCAAGCTCTTCGCGGAGCCCTTCACGGAACTCGTTCTGGCCACCGCTCGACATGCTCTCCATCGCTTACGGCGAATTCCCGCCCGAAGCAATCGACCGAGCCGACGCTCGTGGGCCTATCGTTCGAACTTGATGCGGAACGGCTTGGTCATGCCGCCGACGGCGTTGCCTTCGACGTCGAGCGCAGTGTTGTAGCGCTTGCGCATGGCGCATTTGCGGGCCTCGCGACCGAAGCCGTGGCCGGGATCCTGGACGATGGTGACGGTCTCAGCCGTGCCGTCCGCCTTCACCTTCACCTGGATGATGACATAAGCCTGGTCGATCTGCTCGGAGTCGGCTTCGCCGGGGAACGGGCAGTCATCCCAGCGGTCGCTACCGAGAAGGCCTGCGCCGCGCGAGCGATCGACGGAAGGACGGGGCGGGGCGGGCGCCGTACCGGTACTGCCGGGCACGCCGGTGGCCGCCGCCGCCGCGTTGTACACCGCGGTCTTGCTCGTGCCTCCCGCTTGCGTGGTGCCACCCGCGTAGGTGCTCCCCGAGCCGGTGACGAAGGTGTTGCCCGTCAGGTCGACGGGCTCGTCCTTCGCAGGCTCCTGCGTGAGGACCTTGGCGGCTTCGGCCGCGGCGGGCGGGGGAGGGGGAGTCGGCGCCTCCTGCTTTTCCTGCTTCGCGACAGGAGGCGGCGGCGCCTCTTGCGGCTGCTCCTTCACCGGCTCCGGCTCCGGCTCGGGGGGCGGAGGAGGCGGGGGCTCTTCGGGCTTGGCGATTTCGATCTCGTAGGTCTGGGCGAGGTTCGCGCTGACCGCCGAGCGGACCATGCGCGCCCACGCGAACATGTCCTCGAGCAACATCGCTGCGCCCGCTGCGCCGGCGACGCCAGCGTGCAGCGTGATGGCGAGGGCGATGGTGACGGCGACCGACATGCGTGAGCCGAGGTCGAGAACTCCGGCAAACGGATCTGTGTCGTTGCGCGTCTGGACGACGACCGATCGCGCTCCCCCCGCGTTCGCTCCGTTCAGTGCACCCATCTCGCCTGCATCGCCTTGGTGAAGAAGAAATTCGTTTTCGAAACCGGTCGGGGCGTGTGCCCGATCACGCGACCCGAGGGGCCGCGCCGAGACCCGTCCCGCGTCAACGCGCCGAACGGGTCGTCTCTGGACGCGTCACTTTGACGGTGCGGGCGCGGGTGCGCCGCCACCCGGAGCAGCAGCCGGAGCCGCCCCGGTGATCGGCGAGACGCCGAACGCGATCTTCTGAACGCCCGCCTGCTTGAGCAGGTCGAGGACGTGGATCACGCGCCCGTGAGGAACCGCGGTGTCCGCCTTGATGACGGCGCGGAGCTCCTTGTTCTTTTCCTCGGCGCTCTTCGCGAGCGGGAACACGGCATCGTCGTTCTGGACGTTCTTGCTGTCGACCTGCGTGGTGCCGTCGGCCGCGAGAACGATGCTGAAGACGGTCTGCACGTCGGATCCGCTGGCCGCCTTGGGCAGCTCGAGCGGGACGGACTTCGAAACGATCATCTTCGCGGTAACCATGAAGATGATGAGAAGAACGAGCATGATGTCGACCAGCGGGGTCACGTTGATCCCGACGATCGCGTCCTCGGATTCCTGAGCGCCTCCTGCCACGGCTTTCTCCTACGTGCTCGGTGACGCTATCGTCAGTTGTCGTCGGCGTCTTTCGACGCGCCCTTCGAACGCTTGCTCGGGCTCGGACGGGAAGCCGCGGCCTCGACGGCCTCGTCGGCTTCCGCGCTCGGCTCGCCCGTCGCCTTGAGGTGCGCGAGGAGCACGTGGCTGAGGGCGTCCGTGTTGGCGAGCGTGGTGCGGACCACGCGCTGGAACGCGTTGAACGCGGCGACGGCCGGGATGGCGACAAGGAGGCCGACGGCGGTGGCGACGAGCGCCTCGGCGATGTTCGACATGACCGCCTCCGGCGCGATGGCGGAGGAGGCTGCCTGCATCGTCGCGTTCTTCTGCTTACCGAGCTCGTCGAACGCGCCGACGATACCGATGACGGTGCCGAGGAGACCGAGGAACGGAGCGTTGTTGCCGAGCGTTCCAAGGAAGGCGAGGCGGCGTTCGAGCTTCACGCGCTGGAGCGCGCTTGCACCGGCCATGGCCTCTTCGGCCGCATCGGCACCCTGGGGCGCTTCGACGATGCCGGCCATGACGACCGCGGCCTCCGCGCTGGGCGAAGCTTCGAGCCTGCGGCGTGCACCGTCGAGGTCACCTGCGCGAAGCAGCCGACCGAGCTCGCGCATCAGGTTCGGCACGTCGTCGCGGAGGGACATGTACAGCCACAATCGCTCCAGCATGATGGCGAGCGACACGACACTGAGGACCAACATCAAGATGAGGACCCAGCTGGCCCCCAACCCCACCATCGCGGACTTGACTCGCTCGATCATTCGTCTTTTTCCCTGAGCGTGTGGTCGATCTCTGCTTCGACTGCGCTTCCGTTGCGGCCACTCACGTCATTCGTCATTCGAGTCACTGCCGTCACTGGGTTCCGTCGTCGCTGACGAATCCTTCGAGGAATTCGCCTCTTGGATTTCGAAGACGTCGAGCGGATCGAAAACATTGGCCAGGACCGTGGTGGCGTAGGCACCCTTGGGTAGCACAAACGAAACGCGGCATGCGTACGGTTGTTCCCCACGAGCTTTCGTTGCAGGGTCCATCACTTCAGCGATTGAAACAGCGTCGACACCAAGCTCGTCGACAGCAAGCCGAAGAGCACGCCTCGTGCCTTCGCCGAGCGACCGCGCTCGATGGAGGTCCACACCCTCGATGAACGGGGCCGAGATCCGCTCTTCGAGCGCCCGCACGTCACCCTCGGGTTGCCGCATTCGATCGCCCAGAATGGGTCCGGTCGGACACACCTCGCCCCGCGACGCTCGTTCACGGTCGATCTGAACGTCCGTACAGAGGAAGAGCCCGCCCGTATCCTCCTTGCGGAGGAGGTCCCCCGCCTGCGGAACGTTCCACGTTCCATCGGCAACGCGAGCGTCGAGGACGGCGTTGAAGATGGCGGACTGCAAGGCGGAGAAATGGAAGCGCCGTAGGCGAGGGTTGCCGGGAGCGCGCGCCTTGCCCGTGAGCCACGCTCGAGCTTTCTCGACGTTGTCTCCCTCGCGACCGAAGCGCTGCGTTCCGAAGGCGTTCGGCACGCCCTCCTTCGCGATGCGTTCGAACGCCGCACGAATGTCTCCCTCGGCGGTGAGGGGCAGGTCGCGCACGACGATCTGGAAGCGATTGCCCCGTAAATGTCCCGTCTTCAGCTTGTTGCCGTGCCGCCTCGCTTCGAGGATTTGGATTCCCTCGAGCTCCAGGCTCTTGGCGCGGACCTCGGCGTCGGCGTCGCGCGTGAGGAGGCTGATCCACTGCGTGGTGACGGCGAACTTGTCCTTCAGTCCGGCGACGCCGACCTCACGGAGGTCGACCGAGAGCGCACGGGCGATCGCACGCACCGCGTCGTCGGTGTTCAGTCCGCGTTTCTTGAAGTGTACATACAAGTGCTCGCCGGAGCCCGAGGGCTCGTAGGCGGGGATCTCGTCGACGACGAAATCGTCGGGGCTGCTCTTGATGAGGCCGCGCGGGCGCATGCCCGCTCCGTACTACATCCCGATCTCGTGGGCCATCACGTCTCGGGGACTGCGGAACGACTGCTGGGGTGAGTACGCGAGGAAGTTCGAGACCCGCGACGTGTAGAGGCACGCATAGTCGTCGACCTGTTTGCCGAAGCTCGACTGCTCGCTGCCTTCTTTGAGGAGCGAGCCCCAGTAGGGATGGAAGCGAAGGTCGATGCGTCGGTCGAGCGCGCTCACTTCCGCCTCGATCTGGCGGAGCTTGCCACGAATGCGTTCGACGGCTCGCTTGAACCGCATGCGGTCGGCTTCCAGCTCGGCGACGCTTCCGCTGAGGCCGCTCTTGTCCGCGGCGTTCAGCATGGCGGCGAGGTCGCGCGCGCTCTGGCGGTCGCTCTTTTCGAGTCTCTCGCCGGTCCGGTGCTCGATCTGGCGCGTGAGCTCTTTGATGCGTGCCTGGTAGTAGCGGAGGTCGTCTTCGAGGTGCTCGCGTTGATCGTCGAGCGACTCGATGGTGGCGAAGTCTTCTTTGCAGGACTCGTAGGCGGCGATCTCCGTCTCGAGCTCCTGCATGATCATCGCCGTACGCCACGCGCTGTCCTTCTTGGAGCGAAGGATGTCGCCGTAGATGTGATCGCCGACGTAGAGGATCTCGTCGCCCGTGACGCCGAGCGCGCGTTCGAGCTCCTGGAGGTTGCCGCCCTCGTAGATCTTCCCGCGTTCGAGCGGCAAGGTGACCGGACGCAGCGTCTCGCCGTCACGCTCGAGAAGCGGGCGTCGCTCGGTGAAGAAGATCGGCTTGGTGGCCGCGACGATGACGACGTCGAAGAAGTTTCGCCACGTCGGGTACTCCGCCATGGCCCCGCCGAGCAGGTACGTCATCATCTTCTCGGTGTACGCCCAGCGCGAGTTCGTCAGGAGAAAGAGCTTCTTTCCGGACGAACGCAGCTTGTGAAGCGTGGGCGCGAGATTCGGATCGCGATGCACGAAGTGCGGAAGGTTCGCCGCCACTTCGTCGAGGATCGTGCCGTCACGATGCGCTTCGTCGATGCACTCGCGGATGTCGGTGAAGAGCCGCGAGTAGTCGACCGCGTAACCCTTCTTCTCCATCGCGTCGACGAGGGCGGCGTAGGTGGCCACCTCGGAGAGTGCGTAGAGCGTGTCGATCCAGTGGTAGCGCGGCGTCGCCGGCCGGATCTTCTTCGCGTGGTAGAGCGCGCGGAGCTCCTCTTTCGTGAGCTCACGGAAGCCGTGGTAGCCCTTGTGGACGTGCTTGTAGCGGTCCATCTTGAGCACGTGGCCGAAGCGCTTGTCGATCAGTAGCCCGCGAACCGGGAACTGGGTCGACACCGGGACGGTCTTGATGAACTCCGGGTAGCCGCGCGCGATGAGCTTCGCGATGGTCGCGCGGATCGACAGGTCGTCCATCGCTGGCTGATCGTAGATCGCCAGCGTGTAATCCATGTCGAAGCCCACCCAGCTGATCCCGCTCATCTTCAGATTGCGGTTGCAGAAGACGCGGTCTTGCCGGGCGATCCCCGGCCCGCGTTCGCGCGATCCGAAGTCGTCGAGCGGGAGAGGGAGTTGCTTCGTATGGGGAGGCGGTTCGCTACGGGGTGCGGCCGACACGGAAACAAAAGTCTTTCACGGCCGGGTGTGTTCCCGCAACTAACGCGTGAGGGGGGCAGCTCCCGCGGGCCCGGGCGAGCCAAGGAGTCCCGGCTCAGGGGGCTGGCGCCAACGGGACCGTGCGGAGAGCCATCGCAGCCTGGCAGCCCTGCACGTGCGGGGCGATCATGGCCGTGTTCGCTCCCCCGATGGCGCGGGCGTCCACCATCGTTCGGGTCCGGAGAACGACGCTCCGCGTCGAGGCGCTCCAGACCACGGCCCTGACGAAGTGCGGAGCATCCTCGATGAGCGGGAGAATCGCCGGACGCCGCGTGGCCGTGAGGCTCTTGCCTATCTCGGGCTCGGGCATGCCTTCCGGGAGCTCGTCGACCACGGCGATGAGCAGGTCGACACTGGCGGCTGTTCGCCCCATCGCGAGTGACGAGGGCATGCGGAGCTCGTACTCTTCCTCGAGCCTCCGCACGAACAGGTGGTCGTCGGCCTCGTTGAGCTCTTCGGCGAACGCGCGCGAGAGCGGACGCAGTCCCTTGTGGACGAGGTGGAGAGGCAAAACGTCGTGGGTGGCGTCCTCGAAGAGGGCGCCTCCCATCCAGTAACGCGTGGCCGCTTCGCGGATGTCCTCGGGAGCGCTGCTCGCGGGGGGCTTGCGCAGACAAAGGACGAAGGCGTCCTTCTCCGAGCGACGAACAGCGGCGCCGATGGCGTCGAGTCGCGAGACGTCCGGTAACGCGGCGCGTACGAAGAGCGCCGTTCGTCCGAGGAGCTCGAGGCGTGCGGCGGATGTCACCAGCTCCGGGGCGGTGAAGTCGCCGGTTCAAGGCGTTCGGGCGGCCTCGAGGACGACATCGTCCATCGATCGCACGAGTGCGATAGGGCGTGGTGGCAAGACGCTCGCCTCCTCGCGCACGTACTCACGAAGCGCTCGTTTTCGTCGTGCGACGTCCCACTTGTTCGCGAGATAGCCAACGGCGCAGAGAACCAAGGTCACCGCGACGGCTCCTGAGACCCAACGCTCGCTGGGACTCAGGCCACGAAGCCGCCACCACCAACGCCAGCGCGACTGCCAACGTCCGAACGCACTTTCCATCCCCGACCTCGCTGGTGACAAACAGATAGTATTGCTATCGGATACCTCGGCTATCGTTTTGTTCCCGTGCGTCGGTCGAAATCGTCGAGTCCCGCGTTTTTCGGCATCCAGGAGCTCGCCGAAGCGACCTCCGTGTCCGTCGCGAGCATCAAGTTCTATCTGCGTGAAGGGCTTCTTCCTCCTGGCGACGCCTCACGGCCGCACCGCGCGTACTACGACGAGAGCCACGTCCGGAGGCTCGCGGTCATTCGCGCGATGCGCGACGCCGACATTTCGATCGACGCCATGCGGCGCGCGTTCGAGGCCGTGACGGCACCACGTGCCGATGCGGTCGACGCGATTGCGCCGGCGATCGACGCTCTGGCCGTGGCGACGGATGCGCCGGGCGTCGATGCCATCCTCCACCAGGCACGTCGCGACGTCGCCGAGCTGTTTCGCAAGGCGCGCCTCTCGGTGCGCGACGAAGCGGGCTCGCGTGAGACGGCGGCTCGCGCGCTCGCCAGCATCCGTCGCTTCGGGTTCTCGTTCACGTTCGAAGAGCTTGCGCTCTACCTCGAGATGCTCACGCCGCTCGCGCGCGTCGAGATCGAGCAGAACGAGAGCACCCGCACGATGCTGCTCTCCGACAAGGAGGGTTCGCTCGAACTTGCCGTGCTCGGAACCGTGCTTTTCGAGCCGATCATGATCGCGTTCCGTCGTGCTCTCCACGAGCATTTCACGACGAAGCTGGTGCGCGCCGTGGCGCCTCACTCCGGCGCGGCGTCCGTGGCAGTCGTGGCAGTCGTGCCTAGGCCGACCGCGACGGAGGGGCGAGCCGCCGCCGCCGAGGCTGTAGCTGCGACCTCGAGCCCGAGCCCGAAACGTGCGCGGAATGCGCGGGAGCCGAACGCGGGCGCGGAGGAGAAGAAGCCCAAGCGTCGATCCTCGGCAGCCCGTTGAGCTTCGGAAGTCCGGGACAAATTGTCATGCGTGAGCTCGAAGGGGCCGTCCGCGAGTGGTAGACCTGCCAAGGTGAGGCTCATCGTTCTGCGCACTGGCAACGCCGCGCCCGAGGTTGCGGCCCGACGTGGTGAATTCTTCTCCTGGATACGTCGTGAGGTCGGAGACGCGTGGTCGGGCGAGTGGCACGAGCACGACGTGCGCACCGATCACCCTCTGCCGCACGCCGGTGAGGCCTCGGCCTTCATCATCACCGGCTCGTCGAGCAGCGTGACGGAGCGCGCGCCGTGGATGCTTCGGACCGAAGCGCTCATTCGAGACATCGCCGACGCCAAGACGCCACTCTTCGGCATCTGCTTCGGTCACCAGATCGTGGCTCAAGCGCTCGGCGGAGCGGTCGCCAAGAATCCGCGGGGGCGCGAGATCGGCACCGTCGAGGTGCAGGTTCATCACCACGATCCGCGCGATCCCATCCTGGAGCACGTGGGCGAGCGCTTCCACGCGAACCACACCCACGTCGACTCGGTGATCCAGCTGCCGCCGAACGCGCGCCGGCTGGCGTCGACCGCTCTCGAAGAGAACTCCGCGTACAGCATCGGCTCGCACATCAAGTGCGTGCAGTTCCATCCCGAGTTCGATGGCGAAGTGATGCGCGGCTACATCTCGGCGCGCGCCCATCTCATCCACGCCGAAGGTGGCGACTCGACGAGCATGCTCGCGCGCGCCGTGGACGCCCCCGGTAGCGCCTCGTTGCTTCGCAACTTCGTTCGCCACGTCGTGGCGCGTCCGCTCGTCACGCTCTGAGTTCGCTCACGGGCAGACGGCCGGGTCGACCTGACCCACGACGATGTTGAAGAGGGGATGCCCGCCCTTGAAATGGCCGGCGTCGAGCGTGGTCCAGGTGAGTCCATCGGAGCTCCGATAGGCCTTCTGGTCTTCGTAGTAATTCGCCCACTCGTTCAGGATCGCCACGTACGTCTTCGTCTTCGGATTGAAGCCGACCGCGGCGGTCCACCCGGACGGCAGCGTGGCGATCGGGGCCGACCGCGACCACGCGACGCCGTCAGGGCTCGTCCATCGAACGTTGCCCGCGAAGGCCACGAACGAGGTGCCGTCGAAGAGGAGGTTCGTCGTCCACGAGCCGTCGCTCACGACGGTCTTCGACGCCCAGATCTTTCCTCCGTCGGTCGAGCGTGACGCGACGCCTTGGTCGCCGATGCCAACGAGGACGCCGTTGCCCTCGGCGATGGACTTGGCGGTGTCTTGTCCAAGCCCGCTTGCCGTCGCCCACGTCGCGCCGCCATCGGTGCTGAGAAGGCCTTTCACTGCGCCGCCCGCGCGACCAACCGCGAAGAGGCGATCTCCGACGGCGCGAGGGAACGCGTGATCGAGATCCCACATCCCGCCGTACGTCACCGGTTGCCACGTGGTGCCGTGATCCGTGGACCTCGCCCAATCGCCCTCCCAGAGCACGAAGACGTTCTGCTTGGCATAGGCGACACCTCCACCCCAGCCGTCACTCTTCACGGTTTCCCACGTGAACCCGTCGGTCGAACGCCGGATGCTGCCGTCGTGGCCCCAGCCATACGACGCATAGAAATAGCCGTCACCGTAGGTGATGCCTCCGTTGGGCGAGCTCGAAGCCGTGTGGTCGCACTCCACGTAGTTCGGGTCGCCGTCCACCCAGCAGCGGGCGTTGTCGTTGTCCGAACGATCGTGGATCCACGTGAGACCGTCGTCGCAGGAGACCACCGAGCGACCCATGTGTCCGACGGCGACGAAGAGATCGGCCTTGTTGGACGGCCCGGGCGTCGACGGTGCTCCGCCCTCTCCGCTACTGCCCGGCGAGCCTGGCGTTTGGCCCGCACCCCCGCCGTCGATCGCGTCGCCCGTCGTCCTCTCGGGATCCACAGTTGCGGGGGCCTCACTGGCATCGGAGCAGTGCGCCGTCGCGGCGACGAGCGAGAAGAGAGCGACGATCGATAGCGAGCGGGCATCGCGCATGGGTACGGGCCTCCGTGCCCTGTCAGAGGCCCGTGTCGCTCGGATCGGCTCAGCTTCTTTCGATTGGCGTGTGTGGCTCGGGCCTCGCTCAATGAAAGCTGATGGAGATCGTCATCAGCGTGACGGTATTTCGGCGGTCCGTATCCCCCGTGCCGAGCTGGCCCATGTCGTTCTTGCCGACGCAACCGAATCGCCCGTCCTCGGTCATCACGCACGTGTGGAAGCGCCCGACGCTGACGTGGCTGAAGGGGATGCCTTGCGACGGCATTTCTGTCGGAAACGTGTGGTCGTCGATGTCGCCGAGCCCGAGCTGGCCCTCGATGTTGCGGCCCCAGCACGAGACGTGACCGCCGTTCGTGAGCGCGCAGCTCGAGAACGTGTCGGTGCTCACCTCGCGTGCAGAGGCGAGCCCCGGCGTCTGACCGGGCGTCGAGAGGCGGGCCGAGCCGCTCCAGAGGTGGGTGTCGTCGTCTCCCCACTCGTGCACCGTCCCGTCACGGCCGATCGCGATCGCGCTGTCCTGGCCGCCCTCGACCGTCACGTAATCGCCGGCCACGAGGCTGGGAACACGGATCTGAGCGGGCTGGCCAGTGCCCACTCCGAGCTCGTCGTGCGCGTTTCGGCCCCAGCAATACGTGCCGGCCGTGCGGATCCCGCAGGTATGCCCCTGACCGCCGGAGACGGCGATCCAGTCGTTGTCGGTGCCCACGCGGATCGGAGAGAGCGCGTCGGGGGCATCGATGTCGTCGTTCTGCCCGAGCTGACCCTCGGCATTGCTTCCCCAGCAATAGAGCGCGCCGGGCTCGATGATCGCGCACGTGTGGTCGTAGCCCGCGGTGACCACCTTCACGCGACCCGGCAGGTTCACGGGAACCGGAGTGAGCTCGTTCACCGTCCGTCCTTGGCCGAGCTGACCGTGCATGCCGTTGCCCCAACAGAGCACGTGCCCCGTGTCACGTTCGAGCCCGCACGTGTGGTTTGCGCCGAGCGCGAGGGCCTCGAAGATGACGCCCGACGCGACGCTCGACGGAGCGAGGCGGACGATCGTGTCGCCGGTGCCTAGAGCGCCGGTGTCGTTCCGGCCCCAACAGTACGCGCGCCCGGCGACGAGCGCGCACGAGTAGTCCTGGGAAGCCTGAATGGCGAAAGGCCCGCTCGCGCCACCATCGGCGAGAACGGACCCGCCACCGTCGGTCGTCGGCGTGACGCTGCCATCCGGCCCATCGCGGAGAACGACGCCGTCGACCCCGCATGCGGTGAGGCCGACCAAGACGACGACGGTGCCCAGGTGTCTTCTCATCGGCCGCCTCCTTCGGCGCCGAACCCCACGACGAGGTTCGCTCCGAGCCACGCGCCGCTGAGCACGACGTCCTCTCCCGATTCGACGCGGCCAACAGCACGTGGAAGCATGGCTCCGGCTGCCAGCTCGAGGCCCACGCGCGCGCCGAGCACGCGCACGATCGGACCGATCCGTCCTCCGACCTCGGCGACGACGCCAGACGCCGACTGTCCGATGCCTCCACCGCGTGCGCTCCCCGTGATGTCGAGCACGCCCGCGCCGCCAAAGGCGCCCACCTCGAGGGCGATGGCCGAAGAGAGCGGCAGGCGATAGGCGAGTCCTGCCGACGCCGAAGGAAGCGTGTAGTTGACGTCTCCGCTCGCCCGCTGCGTTCCGCCGCCTTCGAAGCCGACCTCGACGAACCAGCGCAGGCGCTTCGCGAAGGCGAAGACCAACGTCGGTCGAATGGCGCCGCTTCCCCCGACGAGCGCGGAGTCCGAGAGGGCGCGAACCCTCGGCCCTCCCACGACATCGAGACCGATCGCGAACGACGGTACCGCGAGCGCCGTGCGCGCACTCTCCTTGGCGCCGTCGCCGGCGGAGGTGTCGACATGCGCGCCCATCGCTTGCGCGACGACAGGCTCGGGCGGCGGCAGGAGGAGCTCGGACCACGACGTCAGAAAGAGCTGCGAGACGACGAGCGCCAAGGTGCGTTCGCGATCCGTGCGTGCCGCCGAGAGATCGACCTCACGTGTCAGTCGCTTCTTGGTGAGAGGATCGGTGGCGGCGACGCGAACGTGCTCGTCTTCGCATTGCAGCTCGACCCCGATCGGATCGGTCGACCAGGTGCTGGCCGCGGCGGCGAGCTCGAGGCGCAGCACTCGTTCGACCTCTTCGAGGCGTAGGCCGGAGCAGCCCTCGGCCGTCGAGAGATCGAGAAACCGCGAGCCTGCGCTCGCCGGGGCCGTGAAGGCAACGATGGCTGTGACGAGACAGAGTCGAGAGAGACGTTTCACGGACGCTTCAGGGACACTTCACGGATTGAGGATGGCCTTCATTTGTGCGATTCGACTGCCCGTAGGATAGCGGTCGAGGTATGCGCGTGCCTGGGTCGTCGCGCGCTCGGTCATTCCCGCGGTCGCATACGACGTTGCGGCCTCGGCGAGGGCATCTTCGGCGAGCGGCCCGCGCGGTGCGGCCTGCAAACATCGCTCGAAGGCCCGCGCCGCTTGGGCTTCCCGCCCGCGGGAGCGTTCCACGCGGCCGAGACTGAAGAGCGCGCTTGGCACGCGTGTGTCGTGCGGGTAGGCGGTCACGAAAGCCTCGAGAGCGCTCGCGGCTTCCGCCGGCTTCTGCGCCGCGCGCGCCGTGTCGGCCTGGGCGAGCAGATCCGCGGCGCCCAAAAGAACAGAGGCCTGGCGCGGTCGTGCCTGCGGTTCGGCCGGCGGCGCCGCGCTGGAGGTTGGCGCATCGTGCCCACCAGGCGTGTGAGCTCCATCGGCGTTCGCAGGCGCGTCCGGCGTTCGGGGCGAGGACAATCGGACGGATTCTCCCGCGCTCACATCCCGGCGCGCTCCGTCTCGCTCGACTTCGATTCGGCCGCGTTCGACCGAGACCTCGAGGGCGTCGTCCGAAAGGACGACGGTGAAGATCGTGCCGCGCACGCGGACCGTCGCGTCTCCGGCCTTGACCGAGAATTCGCGCGCGGGATTCGGCTTGACCGAATAGCGCACGCGCCCGCGCTGCTGAGCGATTCGGACCCGTCGTGGCTCTTGCTCTTCGACGACGATTGCGGCGTCCGGATGGAGAACGGCCTCCGAACCATCGGCGAGGGCCATCTTCGACTCGGCGCTGCCAGACGCAGATGCAGATGCAGATGCAGATGCAACCGTCCGGGCATCGTCGACGCGAGGACGATGCGCAACGAAGAAGAACACGACGGCGGCCGCCGCAGCCGTCAGAAGCGCGGTTGCGGATGCGAGGACCACGAGCCGCCCGCGCGCACCCTCGCGCCCGGTTCGAGCCGGCTCGGCGGCTTCCTCCCGCCGGCGCGCCAAGACGCCGTTGAGCACGCGCTGCTCACGCACGTCGTCCCACGGAACGTCGATCGTAGAAGCGGCGTCGCGCACGCGCTTCGAAACGTCGTGCCGGTTCATGCCATTCTCCGTTCGATCAGGGTCGACGCTTCCGCGATTCGCCGTTTCACGGTGGCGAGAGACGTCTCGCACGTCGTTGCGACTTCGGGAAGTGTCTGACCTTCGACCACGTGAAGCGTCCACGGTATGCGGAGGCTCGGCGAGAGCGACTCGAGCACGCGGTAAAGTGCCGTCACCACCTCACGATCGGCAGGGTTGGAGACTCGGGGAGCCACGTCGCTCACGGCGCCGAGGAGCCAGCGGAAGCGGCGCCGGCGGCCGAGCCTCTTGTAGACGCGCCGGACGACGATGCGTGCCATCCACGGCCGGAAGTCGGCCGCGTCGTTCAGCGTGTCGAGTGCGCGCGAGGCGTCGAGGAACGCCTCTTGGACGATGTCGTCGAGATCGGCGTCGCTCCCCAGAAGTCGGTAGACGATGCCTGCCACATACCGCGCATGCCGTCGGTAAAGCGTGGAGAATGCACGGTCATTGCCGGCGAGCGCCTCTCTCACGAGGGCGTCGTCTTCCACGACCATCTGCTCCAGCGCGTGCGTCACGATTCTGGGAGGGAGAGGCCCTCATCGGGGCCCGCCGGGTCAGAAAAATTCGATCGGAGGAAATGACCGCTCATTCTGTCCTATCACCCGTTCGGCCGAATTCGTGGCAATCGAGATTTTTCTTGAGCCGATTTGGTCTCGCGCCAGCCTCGGACAAACGGTGGGCGACTGCGTCTGCAGTCGAGAAGGGCGACGATCGATGCATTTTTGCGGTACGTGGCCGCTCGGGGCGCTGGCGCTGGCGCTGGCTTTGTCCTTGGCGGTGGGAGGGGGCTGCACGCTGCTGACGTCGACCGACGGGCTGAGCACCGGGACAGACTCCCCTCTTTCTACGCCCTCGGAGGCCGGCTCCGGCGAGGCGCACACCGAGGGCGGTACGGGCGATGTCGATGCGGATAGCGATGGAGATGCGCCAGCGCCTTCGGATGGGGGCTCTCTTTCCTGCTCGCCGTCGGAGGGCCCACGGAACCGCAGGGCGAAGCCACCTCACGCGTGCTCATCACCAAGATCAACGACGACGGATCCCTCGGCGCATGGGTTGGCACGACGGACCTCCCCGAACCTCGCAAACGTCATGTCGTGACCGCGCTTGGTGATTCGCTGTACGTCCTCGGGGGAGCCGGGGTGAACGGTGTCGAGCGGAGCACCACTGCATTCTCGGTTCGTGTGCTCGCGGATGCGGGGACGACGTCGTTCCAAACGCTGCCCACGTTGAGTTTCGGAGTCTTCGACAGCGTGGCGTGTCGAACCAATCAACGTCTTTATGTCTTCTCGCCCTCGACCGACGCCGTGAACATCGCGACGATCCAATCGTCACGGATCGGGGCATGGGTGCCTCAAGACGGGCTCACGAGCGGCACCCTCACCTGGTATGGCTCCCAGGCCATCGTCGGTGACCACGCCTTCTGGTTCGGTCCCGGCACACGCGCCATGACCGCGAAAATCGGCGCGAACGGCACGCTCGAGGCGTGGAAAGCGATCGCCGCGACACCGGTTGGGGCATCCAACGCGATCCCCCAGGTCGTGACCGTCGGCCAGCGCCTGTATCTGGTCGGAACGTCGAGCGACACATCCTCTGGTTCCAATCTCGTCTACGTCGCCGACGTGGGGACTGACGGGGCTCTCGGAGCCTGGCAGCAGGTCGAGCCATTCCCCGTGCCTCGGTATCAATACCGAGCCCTTGCCCACGACGGATTCATCTACGTTCTCGGAGGATTGGGCGACGCCGACGGAAAGGCGCTCTCCAGCGTCTATTTCACGAAGACGAAGAGCGATGGAACCCTGGACCTTTGGCAGGAGGCGACGTCGCTCCCCGAATGGCGAACCTACGAATACGGCGTCGTGACGCCTTAGTCCTGCTCGATCGTTGAGCCGATTTCGAGCCGGCACGCCTCTGAGGGGCATGCGATCGGTTCCCATCCTCGTCCTTCCGCTCTTCGCCGCGGCGTGTACCGGCATCATCGGCGGCGGGGACGATGGCTCCAGCGGGAGCTCTGGTCCTGGGTCCACCCGTGCACCCACGGTGAATGGTCAGATTGTCGTCACGCCGCAAGTGGTGCGGGTCACGAGCTTGGCGTATACGAACAGCGTTCGCGACCTGTTTCCGGGCATCACGATTCCGGCGCTGACCTTGCCATCGGCGCCAACGTCGGTCGTTTACGACAACAACGCGGTCGCGCAGGCGCCGACTGCGACGCTGATTCAGGCTTATCAGGCGAACGGCCAGGCCATCGCCAATGCGGTCGTGGCGAAGCTCGCAGCGGTCTTGCCGTGCTCCGCAAGCGCCGTCGACGACGCGTGTGCGACCACTTACCTGACGGATCTCTCGTCACGTGCCTACCGTCATCCCCTTCAGGACGACGAGCGAGCGCGGCTCGGCACGGCCTGGCAATCGCTTCGCGCCGCGAACGATGTTCCGACATCCATTGGCGCGGTCATCGAAGGCATCCTTCAAGCGCCCGCGTTTCTCTATCAGATCGAAGAGGGAACACCGGTCGAGGACAATCCCAACGTCGCGCGACTCACCGGCAACGAGCTCGCCACGCGCCTGGCCACGCTCTTCTGGGCGAGCATTCCCGACGCCACGCTCCGCGCGGTCGGTGACGACGATCGGATTCTCGACCCCGACGAGCTCGATGCCCAGGCGCGGCGCATCCTCGACGATCCCCGCGCCCACGAGTCGGTCGCTCACATGCAGTACCAGTGGCTGCGCTTCAACCTGCTCGAGAAAATCAAGAAGGACACCACGCTCTTCCCGACGTGGTCCGACACGACCGCGGCGACGATGCGCGAAGCGACGGTTCGCTTTACCGATCACGTCTTCTGGGAAGAGGGGAACTTCGCGGCGCTCTTCACCGACAGCCATGCGTTCGTCAACGATCTGCTCGCGCCCTATTACGGTTTGAACGCCGGGGGCGGCTCCGCATTGACGATGACGACCGTGCCTTCTTCGCAGCGGTCCGGGCTGCTCACGCAGGTGGGCCTGCTCTCGGCCTTCGGACACGAGACGATGGAGTCGCCGGTCCTTCGCGGTGTCTTCGTTCTCGACCGGCTCCTGTGTTCACCGCCGCCACCGCCGCCACCCGACGTCAAGAACACACCGCCCGCCGCGACGAACGTCGAGACCACCACGACGCGCGAGCGGTTCCAGGCGCACCACGAGCAAGGCAGCTGCGCCGGCTGCCACAAGCTGATCGACGGCGTGGGCTTCGGGTTCGAGCACTTCGATGCCGTCGGCAAATGGCGTGATAGCGAGGGCGGCAAGCCTGTCGACGCGACGGGCATGCTCATCGGCACGGGCGACGCCGATGGCGCGTTCGTCGGCGTGGGCGAGCTCAGTGTGAAGATCGCCAACAGCCAGCGCTCCTCGTTCTGCATCACCAGGAACTGGATGCAGTACGCGCTCGGGATCGATGCCTCGGCGGCAACCGAGGATCTCGTGAAGCCGCTGCAAGCGGACCTCGGGCCGACACCCGCGTTTCGCAACCTTCTGCTCTCGATCGTGAAGAGCTCGGCGTTTCGATTCAGGACGGTGACCCCATGAAGATCCACGGACTCTCGCGACGCCTCCTCCTGCAGCTCGCAGCCGCCGGCGCCACGAGCGCCATGCTGCCGAGCCTCTTCGCGAAGAAGGCTCGCGCCGCGGACCCCACGTTCCCGACGCGCATCGTCTTCGTTTACAACATGGGAACCGTTCGCGAGTTCTACAACCCGATCGCGACGGTGGGAAACCCCGCGCCGACCGAGACTTCGTTCGAGCTCGGCCCCATCCACGACGCGCTGCGACCCTTCAAGAACGATCTCGTCCTCACGCGCGGCATCTCGATGGCGAGTCAAGGTGCGGACCCGACCGACGCGGACAACGCACACATCCGAGGTGGAACGCACGCGCTCACGGCCGCCTCTCGCTTGACGAGCTCGCTCGCGGGCGGACCATCGATCGATCAGACGATCGCGAAAGCCATCAATGCGCCTGCGCCGGTCACTCGATATCCGTCGTGGGATCTCGATTTTACGAATGCGCCCGATGGGGAGGGGGGAGCTTCGTACATCGCTGCAGGGCAGGTCAACGACCGCCTCTACGACGCCAAGGGCGTGCTCGGGAAGTTCCCAACGGATCTTGGCCAGCAGTCGGACGCGGAGAAAGCGGCCATTGCGGCCAGAATTGCGCGACAGCAGGCGTCGCTCGACCTCGCACTCGGCGAATACGGCAACATCAAGGCGCGCCTCTCGAAGGCCGACAAGCTGAAGCTCGAGCAGCACGCGCAGACGATTCGCGATCTCCGCGCGCAGATGCAGCTCGGCGTGAGCGCTGCCTGCCAGCCGCCGAACGCCGCTCTGCAAGCCGACGTCACGACGTTCGACCATTCTCCCGTCAGCAATGCCTCCCAGACGGAGCGCGGGGCATGGGTGAAGCTCGGATGGGACGTGCAAGCACGCCTCGCGGTCGCGGCGCTGGCGTGCGACCTCACGCGCGTCCAGGTCCTCCACTTGCCCGGCTACGGAAGCATCGATCACGTCTTCGGCTATCAGGCCGCCGATTACGGGAATGGCCTATCGCATACCGATACGCACGACCTCGCGCACAAGTGCTCGGGGAAAGACCAATATGGCGGATACGGCGCCCTCTGGAGCGTGCCAGCAGCGCAGGAGCTCATCAAGCAACTCGACATTGCGCAGGCCAACATGTTCGCAGACCTGCTCTCGTATCTGAAAGCCGTCCCGCGCGGCGACGGCGGCACGCTGCTCGACTCGACGGTGGTCGTCTATTGCGGGCAGATTGCCAATGGCTACCACGAGACGGACGACCTTCCCTGGATTCTCGCCGGGAGCGCCAATGGCTATTTCCGTACCGGCCGTTTTCTCCAATATGCGAAGGGGACGGCTCACAACGACCTCTACGTCTCCCTCGCCAATGCGATGGGCGTGAACATCACCTCGTTCGGCAATCCAGCCGTTTGCAAAGGGCCACTCTCGAACCTTCGGTAAGCGCGAGGGCGGACGAGGCACGTCCTCGAAATACGGCGAAGGCGGCTCGCTCGATGGCGGCCGCCTTTCGTCGTGCTGGTCTGCTCTCGTTTGCGCTCGTCTGCCGCGTTACTGGATGGTCGAGTTCGTCACGGCGATGGGCGTGTCGTCGTGATTCGAGATCTGCGGATAGGTCGGGTACCAGGAGCCGCCGATGTTGTTCGTGATGTTCGAACGGTCGATTTTGACGTCGCCGGTATGGTCATTGCTCACGAAGAAGATGGCGCTGCCGAAGGCGTTTGCCTCGTTGTGCTCGATACGTGTACCGCAGATGGACAGCGTCATCTTGTTCCCATCGTTGTAGATGGCGCCTCCGCTACCGCCGCCGTCGGTCTCGTGGCCCACGGCGTGATTGTAGGAAAAGAGGCTGTTGATGATGGTCCAGGATACTCCGATGCTGCTGATACCGCCGCCGCCCGAGCCGGTGTTGCCGTAGCCGTCCTTGCCGCCGAACGTGGAATTGACCACGTACACCGGCAGATTGTCGTATTGGCTGAACACGCGAATGGCTCCGCCTCCGACGTCCGGGCCGGTATCCGCGCACGCATTGTGGAAGAAGCGTGAGTTGACGACCCGGAAGCGGCCACCTCTCACCCAGATCGCGCCGCCGCCGTCGTACTCCGTCTCGTTCTTCGAATGGCCGTCGACGAACGTGAGGTTTTGCACGGTGAGCCGCGGGTGATCCTGGTTATCGCAATGCGATGTCGTCCAGCCCTGTGCTTCGTCGCACGTGTTCATGTAGAGGATGCGGCGCGTACTGCCTCCGCTCAGCGTGACGAGACCCCCGCCATCGATGACGATCTCCGGCCCCGTGCTGTTGACGATCTTCGCCGTGTCGTCGAGCGTGATGGTCACCGGATTGGGGCCGCAGGAGAACGTGATGACCCCGCCCTTGGCGACGGCGTCGACGAACGCTTTGCTCGTGCAGCTCTCTGGGGTGCCCGTTCCAACGACGGTGCGGGGACTCGAGACATCGGCCAGCCCCGCTTCGGTCGGCACACTGCAGGTTGATTCGGGATTCGGATTCCCGGCAGGCGGGCCATCGGTCGGATTCTTCAGTGTGTCGGGGACGGGCACGGTGCCCGAGCCGGAGGTCGAACCGGAGCCCCCGCTCGCGCCGCCCGAGCCGCTCGCACCGCCGCCGTTCGAAGACGTACGGCTGTCTCCACTGCCCGATGCGCCGCTCGAGCTATCGTCCGAACAACCTGCGAGGTAGGTGAGGAGCGCGAAGGTGCACGCAGTCACGCTCGACCAAACACGAGTTCTCGATTCGATCATCATGCCTCCCGAACGAGTGACCCACGCCGGCACGCCATGAGCGCCGCGCGTGTCAGAGGCCGTGCCACGCCCGAACCGGCTCACGATTCCATCCCATCGCCCCGTCGCCAGGCGAGTCTAGGGCTGGATGCGCAGATAGCCGGCGCTGAGGAACGAGAAGATCTCTTCGACGATGCGCTCCTGAGGGTACTCGAGGCCGCGCATGACCACGTGGTACATGATCTCCTTGAGCGCGCCGAGCGTCATGATGGCGAACATGTGCGCGTCGCCCTGCGCAACGATGCCCATGGACTGACCGTCGATGAGCGACGCCTCGAGGAGCTTGCCGATCTCCTCGTAGAAGGAGAGGAGCTTGCGATCGAACGCGGGGTCGAGGCCAACCGCGTCCGAGAGGAGGATCTTCGTGGTTGCCGGATCTTCGATGAGCGCCCCCACGATTCGCCGGATGTTCTCCTTGATCTGGGCCGCGACGCTCCGTGAAGGGTCCTCCGTTTCGACCCGAAGCACAGCCATACCAATCCGAGTGAACGTTCGGTCGACGATCTCTTCGAAGATCGCGCGCTTGTCTTCGAAGTAGAGGTAGAAGGTGCCACGAGCCACCCCAGCAGCGGCTACGATGTCGTCGATTTTTGCCGCGTGGTAGCCACGCTTGGCGAAGACGTCGCGTGCGTTGAGAAGAATCTGCTGGCGTCGTTCGGCTTTGTCCACGAACCCTGACCTGACCGTTCAACCGCGGGTCGGATTTCGGAAAAAGCCCACGGCCACCCTCACTCTAGGCGACTTTGGGTGGTCAAAGCATGCGCCTTCGACCTGGATCGTCGGCGATCCGTTTCGCGCCGCGACGGGCCCCACGCGACTGTTTTCCTCTTTGCAGTCAGGCCCTCCGGCGACAACCTTCTTCGACTCAGATCTCCGTTGGATCGCCTACCGCCCGCATCGGGTTACGATGGGACAGGTACGCTTCAGTAAACCTGGAATCGAGCATGGTGCGATTCCTGCTCACCACGCGTTCGAGTCTCGATGTCTGGCAACACTGGCAAGTCGGATGGAACCAAGGCGCCCGCGGCGCCGCCCCTCGGCTCGACCGGCACGAAACCGGCCGAGAACGCGAGTCCGACGATTCCTCCGAGGCCGAGGCTGACCGGCGCTCCCCCTCGGATCCCCAAGCCGGGGGCTTCCGCGGCTCCTGCCGCTCCCGTGCCCGCTGCTCCGGCGGCCCCGGTGGCGGCTCCCGTCGTCGCAGCCAAGCCTGGGCCAGCCGCGATCGCCGCGAAGTCTGGGCCAGGCGCGATCGCCGCGAAGCCTGCGCCAGCCGCGAAGCCTGCGGCCGCCGCGAAGCTTGCGCCAGCCGCGAAGCCCGCGCCTGCACCCGCCCCGGCGAAGCCCGCGCCCGCGAAGCCCGCGCCTGCTGCCGCACAGCTCGTGGTGCCGACGCCCACCGTCTTGAATGTGCCGAGGCGCATGCCGGGGCCGGAGGATACCGGCGAGACCGACGCCTTCACGAAGATTTCCCCACCGCCGGTGTTCTCACCGTCGCCAGCACCGTCGCCGCGGTCGCCATCGGCCGCGCCAGCCCGCGTACCAACGCGGGGTCCCGCATCGCCTCGTCCGGCCGAGACGAGCACGACCTCGACGACGCTTCCTTCGGTCACCGAGTCGCGGCGCGCAGCGGCTGTCGCACAAGCGGCCGCGAAGAGCACGCTCGAGAACACGGACACGGAGCGCGTCGTCGTTGCGGCCCCGCCTCCCCCGTCGTCATCGGTCCGTCCGTCGTCATCGAGGAGCCGCCCCCTCCGTCGACGCCCAAGGCCTTCGCGCCGCCGTCACCTACGCTTCTCGCCCCTCGCGGCACCCCGCCGACGAGTCGCGACCTTGGGGTGCCGTTCACCCCGTCGAGTCAACGCCCGCCGGTCCGCCGCCGCTCTCGTATCAGGTCTACTCGCCCGAGGAGCTCGACGTGCGCCGGCGCGCGCCGACCCGCCTCGCGGTCGGGGAGCTTGCCTCGAAGCCCAGTCTCGCGCTGCGGGTCTGCATGGTGCTGCTCGGTGTCTGCGTGGTCTTCGGCACCGCGGCGCTCGTCATCGCGGGCACGTCCGACGATCCGCCTTCCCTCCGCACCACGACATCGAGCCTGCCTCCTGGCTTTCCCCCGGCGCCCGCGCTGACGTCCGCCGTGACGGCGCTCGCGAACGTTCCGCTCGTCGCGCCCGCCGCGCCGGCGGACTCCGTTGCCATCGAGCTCGGTGCAGAGCCGGCGGCACCTGCCGTCAAAGCGAAGCCCTCGCCTCGCGCGACGACGTCGGTGCCGTCGTCGAAGACGGTGGCGCCCCCTCCCAATCCGTACGAGGGAGCCCCTCCGAGCGCCAAGCCGTCCGCTTCGAAGAAGTAGCGAAGCTCGGCCGGGGGCTGCATCTTCTTCACGTTGGCGAGCGCCGACGACGGGTGGAGCGCGTCGTCTCGCCTTATCCCGATCAGTACCCAGCCATCGAGCTATCCCGATAAGTGTTCTTCACTCATCGTCGTCTGCCGTCCGCGTTTCTCATCGCCAGGGTCTGAACGGCATTCGTGGCACTTGAAGTGCGTGCCACCGGCGCTTCCACGCGAGAAGAAGTCGAACGAGAGGCCGAATCGTGAATTGATGTACGTTGTATAATGCGGGGTGACGGGGGCGTCGGCATACCTGTCCGAGAGAGCGGGAACTGCGGAATTGCCCTGAGAACAGACCCTCGTGCGTATCCGACGTGCAGGCTCGGCCCGAATCGTTGGTTTGAATCTCGATGGCGAATGGGAGAGCAATTCGTGGCAGCAATCCAAAGCACGAATACGCGGAGCCCATCATCGAGTCGCGGAAGCTCTCGGAAGCTCTTGGGGCTCTCGGGAGCTCGGGAGCTTTCCGGCGGCTCGGCGCGAGCTCCCTGCTCCTTCGAGTGCCATGAGCAGACCCGGCGGGAGCTTCCGGTGCGGAGGCCATAATTCCGTCATGATTTCGACACCAAGCGTGTCGTCGCGGCAGTTCGCGTAGCCCGTCGCGGGAGATGCTCGACGTGTCGCGGTCGACGCCACAGGCCTGCGTCGTGTCGCTCGCTCCGCCACACAGAAGAGAGGTGCCGGCAGCGATCTTCGCGATACCGACATGTGGAATGTTTCATGCTTTGCGACGGACGAATCCTCACTTGTGACGGCATCTCGCAATAAGCTGGCGCCCGTCCGTCTCCCGTATCCGATGTATTGCAGGTACATTCATGGTGCCTCGCAAGAGCGATTCGACGCTCGAAGTGGCATTCCGTGCTTCGATCATGCTGGTGTAGAGGCGGGCGCGCGAGCGCCTCTTCTCCTCGTGATCGCTCGAGATCGCGACGTTACGCGCGTGCTCGTGGGCGGGTGAGGCTGGTTCAGCGCGGTGTCCGCCGAAGTTTTGGTTCGCAGTGAAGGAAGTTGAGAGGGATGTTCGTTCGCTCGCCGACGCCCATGGGTATCGTCCTTTCGACGCGCCGATTTCCACGTATTTCGTGGGCCGATCGGTCGGGAGCGCACGAGACGTACATCGAGAAACGGATGGTGGTCGGAGCGTCGTCGTCCGCTGATCTCGTCGTCGACGACATGACGGTCTCGCGCATTCACGCCGAGCTCGATCCGCGCGACGAAGGGCTCTGGGTGCGCGATCTCTCGAGCCGCAACGGGACGTTCGTCAACGAGAAGTCGACGCGAGAGTCGATCCTGAAGGGAAACGGAGAGATTCAACTCGGGACGACGTCGATCTTCGTCGAGTACTCGAATGCCGTGTCGGCCCCCGTCGAGCTGTGGAACGGCAGCCGGTTCCACCGAATGGTCGGTCACAGCAAAGCGATGCGCGAGCTCTTCGCGCTCGTCGCTCGCGTTGCGCCCACCGACGCATCGATCCTCATCACGGGCGAAACGGGTACCGGCAAAGAGGTGGTGGCCCGCTCGATCCACGACGCCAGCCTCCGCGACAAAGGGCCCTTCGTGGTGGTCGATTGCGCGGCCCTTCCGGAGAACCTGCTCGACGCCGAATTGTTCGGACACACGAAGGGCGCGTTCACGGGAGCCGCGCAGGCGCGTGCGGGTGCGATCGAGAGCGCGGAGGGCGGCACCGTCTTTCTCGACGAGATCGGCGAGCTGCCGATCTCGATGCAGCCGAAGCTCCTGCGCGTCCTCGAGCAGCGCACCGTTCGACGCATCGGTGAGTCGATTCATCGACCGGTCAACGTGCGGTTCGTTTCGGCGACGCACCGGGATCTGCTCTCCATGGTGTCGCGCGGCGAGTTCCGCGAGGACTTGTACTTCCGCCTCTGCGTGCTTCCGGTCCGCGTGCCGCCGTTGCGGGATCGAAAGGAAGACATCGAGTTTCTGGTGGAGCACTTCCTCGAGGGCGAAAAGCTGAGCCCCGAGTTCATCGCCAGCCTCGCGGCGCACCCGTGGCGCGGCAACGTGCGAGAGCTTCGCAACCACGTCGAACGCGCGCGAGCCCTCGGCGAGGGTTCGCTTCGTCCCGTCATTCGCTCCACGTTCTCGGACGAAGAGGCTCCTACCTCCCATTCGACGCCGCGGACGCGACCGACCCTTCCGCCGCCGGGCCCTCTGGGGCTACCCACCCTCGTCGAGGACAACGACGACGCCGAAAGCGGCACCACGCCCGTCGAGATGTCACTGAATGGGACCGGCACCGGGACGTCGACCGGCACCGGCACGGGCACCGGCGCGTCCGTCGTGTCCATGTTCGGGCGGCAGCGCATGCCTTCACGGCCACCGGAGAACGAGCCGGCGGTTCCGTTCGAAGGTGACTTTCGCATCTTCCGCGAGAAGTGGATCGACCGCGGCGAGCGCGAATACCTCGTCCACATGCTTGCGCGCCACGACCGCAACGTTGCGGCTCTCGCACGCGAAGCCTGCGTCAACCGTACGTACATCTATCGCCTGATGAGAAAGCACGGCCTGTGATGGCGATGCAGAATCCAGCCAGCAGCAGCCTCCCGATCAGCGGACCGAAGTATTCGCTGCTTGCGGAGCTCGGTCGCGGCGGAATGGCGACCGCCTACCTTGCCGCGATTCAGGGGCCGGGAGGCTTCAACAAGCTCGTCGTGGTCAAGCGACTCCGGCCCGCGCTCGCGTCCGAAGCGGACTTCCTTCGGATGTTCCTCGAGGAGGCGCGGCTATCGGCCCGCATCGACCATCCGAACGTCGTTCACACCACGGAAGTCGGCTTCGACGGGGAGCACCACTTCATCGCGATGGAGTTTCTCGACGGGCAGTCGCTCGAGAGCATCGTGCGCCGTCTCGCGAAGCTCCGCAAAGATCAGGAAGGGGAGGCCCAGAGCGATGCGGGCGGCGAGTTCGACATGCCGCTCAAGCTCCATCTGCACGTCATCGCGCAGATGCTGCAGGGGCTCGACTTCGCGCACGAGCTGAAGGACTTCGACGGTATTCCGCTCAACGTCGTGCATCGCGACGTTTCCCCTCACAACGTCATGGTGACGTACGAGGGGCACGTCAAATTGCTCGACTTCGGGATCGCGAAGGCCGCGGACTCCACCGGCGACACGCGTACCGGCGTGATGAAGGGGAAGTGCGCCTACATGCCGGCCGAGCAATTCGGCGGCAAACAGATCGATCGTCGTGCCGACGTCTTCGCGGTCGGGGTGATCTTGTGGCAGGCCCTTGCGGGCCGGAGGCTCTGGAAGGGGCTCTCCGACGCGGAGATCTTCCAGCGTGTTGCGACGGGGAACATCCCGCCCCGAGCAGCGTGCGGGAGGTTTCTCCCGAGCTCGACGCCATTTGTATGAAGGCGCTTGCGCTTCATCCATCGGCTCGCTTCTCGACGGCCGCCGAGTTCCAGACAGCCATCGATTCGTACGTTGCCTCACGCCCGGAGCTGCGGGCCACCTCCAAAGAGCTCGGCAAGTTCGTCGCCGATCTGTTCTCCGACAAGCGTGCAAAGCTCAAGTCGGTGATCGAGGCGGAGCTCGGTCGAGTCGGGCAGGAGAAGAGCTCGCTCATTCCCGTCTTCAGCCCGACGACCACGTCGACAGGAGGCTCCGCCGGCGCCGCGAGCGCGCTCGCGCAATCGCAGACCGTGGCGGTTCCCGAGCTTCCGCGTTCGAAGTGGCGACTCTGGGCGCTCGGCGCGGTCGCCGTCGTCGCCGCGAGTGCTCTCGTCGTCGTACTCGCTCGAGGAAAGGAGCCCTCGATCGCGGCGACTGCAGCGTCGACCTCGTCGCAAGCTTCGTGCGAGGTCACGATTCGAGTGACGCCGCCGGATGCCAAGATCTTCCTCGACGACGCGCCGCTCGACACGAATCCGGCCACGACCACGTTGCCGCGCAATTCCATCAAGCACCGCGTGCGTGGCGAAGTGGCGGGCTACTCCGCGAAGTCGGAGTGGATCACGATCGAGGGCGCGCAGATGACCGTCGATCTGGCTCTGGATCCCGAACCCGCTTCGCAGCCTTCGGGCGCGAAGAGCGGGAAGGTGGAGGCGACGAAGGAGACCAAGAAGGTTCCGGTCTGGATGCCGGCGTCCAAGGTCGTGCATCCCGCTCCACCGCCGGCAGTGTCGACTCCCCCGTCGCTTCCGTCGAGGCCAAGCCTGCGCCGCCGCCGCCTCCACCACCTCCACCGCCGACGTCGAAGCCGACGGGCCCGAATCTCGACAAGGACGATCCCTGGGCACCGGCAAAGCACTGAGCACGTATCGAAGGTTCGACTGCGTAGGAGCGCATTGACGTGGGCAACAACTCGACTGTTCTGTTCGCCGTCGCGGTCCTCATCGTCGCCTTGACACTCATCGTTCTCGAACTGCGTCGGGCTCGTCCCCGCGCATCGCGTTCGGTGTCCGTGCGCAAGGCAGCCCCTGCACGCCCGTCCGACGACGAGGCCGACGACGCGGACCTCACCAGAATGTCCCCGTCGATGAAGTCGCCCGCCACGCTCCCGCAACTCGCCAACAGCGAAGCTCCGGACGAGACGATGACGACTTCGGGCTCGTTGACGATCTTCGAGCCAGATGCCGAGGGCGACGAGACGACGGGGAGTTCGGACCTGTTCCTGCTTACCGCCGCTGCGCAATCGGATCGCGGTATGCGCCGACGAAACAACGAAGACGCCTATCTGCTCGACGAGGCCCAGTCGTTGTTCGTGGTCGCCGATGGCATGGGAGGCAGCGCAGGCGGTGCCGTGGCCAGCCGAATCGCGGTGGATTCGATCGAGCATGTCTTCTCCACCGGCCCGATCGAAACGGTCGACCACCCTCGGCGTCCTCGACGCGCACGCGAACTCGTCACCGCAATCGAGATTGCGAACGAGATGATTCACGAACAGGCCGCGAAACAGCCCGAATATCACGGAATGGGCACGACGATCGTGGCTGCGCGATTCGTCCGGCGGAAGCGACGAGCCTTCATCGCTCACGTCGGCGACAGTCGCTGCTACCGTCTTCGAGGCGGTCAGCTCAAGCTGCTAACCACCGATCATACGCTCGGTGCGCAAGGAATCAGCGGAGGCTTCTCCGGCTACGTACGGCGCGCGCTCGGCGTGCGGTCTCGCGTGAAGGTCGACGTCGTCGTCGACCGTCCTCAGTCGGATGACCTCTATCTATTGTGTTCCGATGGCCTCAACAAGATGGTCCCGGACGAGGAGGCGAAGGCGCTTCTCGAGTCGCAACAGTCCGATCTCGACGCTGCCGCGCGAAGCCTCGTCGAGGCCGCGAATCATCGGGGAGGGAAGGACAACGTCACCGTCGTCCTCGTCGGTGTGCGCGAGTCGAAACGACGAAGTCATCGTATGCGAGCCAGGCTCTCCGAAGACAGGCGGTCGTCATGAGCACATCGTCGGAGAAGAAGTCGGTCGTCATCAATCCGACGCTGCGATTGAAGATTACCGCTATCTGGAATCGCAAGGGGATCGGCGCACAGACGCTGACGTTGGAGTCCGACTCTGCCGCGAATTTCGAAATGGCGAAATTCCTTCTCGCAGCAACCCTCGACGACGACGCGCCCGTGGAGCCGGGGCCGGAGCTGGCCCAGAGGCTCGTCCAGCTCGGCATGCTCACGCCCGAGGACGAAGAGCCGGGACCGATCGGCTACGACTTCGGCTGGCCACAGAACCAAGACTTGATCCCCGCGCCGAACGTCCTCAACTTCGACGCTACCGTCGCGCCGGAGTCTCTCGTCGTAAATCCCAACGCGCACGTGCAGCACGGCGCGGGCAGCATTCCCGAGGAGCTCCGCGGTCGGGTCGAGCAAGCGTCGTTCATCGGCGATGACGACACGGTTCTCTGGATCGTCGATCCTGGAACACAGGTCGCCGCGCCTTATCGTGTGCCCGAGAAGACGGCGGAGACCTTGGAGGCGTTGCGAGGAAAGTCGGTCCCCGAAGGCGACCTCGCCGACCTCGTTCCCAGTCGTGCGAACACCATTCTTCGGTCGGAGATCTTGCGACGTGCGCACGTCGTCGTTCCCTCGGATTGGTCCGAGTCGAGGGGAAAGGCGTGGGAGGCGCGTGTCCGTGATTGTCGGGCCAGTCTCGAACGTGACGAGTTCGTGGTCATCCGCGACCTGCTGAATCCCATTCAGTTGCAGCTCATGCGTCGCTATTACCGAGCGGCGAGCCTCGCCGGCGCCTTCATGCTCGATGACGGACAGGTGGCGAAGCGCAGCTGGTGTCACAACGAAGACGTTGCGCGCTTCGTGCATAGTCAGCTCGTCGACCTGTTGAATCGGATTGTGCCCCAACCGATCAAGGCGTCTTACTGCTACTTGGGTCTCTACGAGCCTGGTGCGGTTCTCGCCCGTCACACCGATCGGGCACAGTGCGTTTGGAATCTCTCCGTTCCTTTCGACGCAGATCCGGAGACCGACGCCGACACGGCCTGGCCCATCTATCTCGAAGTGCGTGGCGAAGCGCGGCCCGTGCGTCTCGGCATCGGCGACGGCGTCCTCTATCGAGGGACGGACCTTCCGCATTGGCGAGACGCACAGCCCGATGGACATCGTACGACGGTCTGCTTCTTCCACTTCGTGGACGAGACCTTCGAGGGCGCTCTTACCTGAGTCTCGACCTCAACGCTTGCGCGCGGCCTGCGCGGCGTAGACCTTCTCGAGGACGACGTAGGAGAGTGCCTCGAGCTTCGTGTTCGAGTGCCACGCCGTGGTCAGTCGAATCGTCTGCGTATGGAGGTAGTCCGCGAGGAGATCGGCCAACGGCTGGCTGATCGCTCCACGGTCGACGCCTTCGCGAATCGCGGCGAAGGTCTCTCGAAGCTCCGCGTTGTCGAGTGAGGTCGTCTCCGCTGGGAGGCGATCGCGGAGTTTTCGATGAAGTTCCGAGCCCGCTCTTCGAAGATCGAGTGGTGTCTCGGTCCGCGCGTAACCGCGAAAGGCAACCGCCGCGACGTCACGCTTCGTGGCGGGATCCTCGAGCGCGTGGTCGAGAAGCCACGTATGGACGCGAACGAGCTCCAAGACGAGCTCCTCTTCCGCCATCTCGAAGACGTCACCGATCTCACCGATTCGCGCGATGACCTCGATGCTGCTCTGCGTCCAGACGGCCTCCGTCAGATCCATTCCGAGCGCTCCGCCATAGCGGTACGTCTCACGATCGTATGTGCGGATGGCGATGTCGCGAACGAGGCCGTTCCTGAAGGCGGGGGCAACCGCCGCGCGCAAAGCGGGGAAGAGGTCACCGAGCAACGCCTTCGCATCACCCTTCGCGCGGATGCGTAGGCGAGGTTCGCGATCGGCGTAGGGCAGATAGAACCAGCGCTCGATGTTGCCGCCCGTGTGGTGTGGCGCGAGGACGTTCTCGACGAGCTCGCACGCGATCGTCAGGAGCTCCTGCCGGCTGCCGAGGAGCTCGACGTACAGCCACTCGCCGCCCGGGGGCACGGTGTCCATGATGCTCGGCTCGATCATGCGCGGGGCGGTCGCGGCATGCTTCGGCTTCTCGGTGGCGGCTTCTCCGAAGAAGGGAAACACCACTTCGTGTGCGAAGTGGCCCTCGGGCCCGTGCACGGCGGAGCGTTCGACGGGGAACTGCTCGCGGAGAAGCACGGGCGCTTTCGCGATGTCGAGCCACGCGCCGACGCTCAACGGACATTCGAGGTCGATGTGGAGCCAATGATCGTGCTTCTCGAGGTAGAGGACGTGACGCGGTAGTCGATGCTCGCTGCGCAACGCGCGGACGGCTTCGAGCTGGTCGCCGGTGCCGGCCTTCAGCATTCGCTCGACGCCCGGCCCCTCGAGGCACCATTGCGCGCAGGCGAGCACGTGGCGCTTCCACTGGAGCCGCGGGAAGAATGGGACGTTACGGTCCTCCGGCCAGGCCATGGTACCGAACGACGCTTGCAAACCTTGCAGGGCGCCGAGGAACCGGACGAGGCTCGTCGTGTCGGCCAGGGAGTAGTTGACCGCGTTCGTGGTCCGGAGAGCCACGTAACGACCGCTGCGCGCGTTCCGGAGGACGAACCCTTTTGCTCCTACGCTGACGAGCAAGTCGTTCACATCGATGCTCGTCTCTGCTTCGGTCGCGGCAGTCAGCGTCAGCTCGTTCGGCAGGAGCGGCGGATACTGAGAAATGGCGGCGGCCTTTCCCACGATGAAATACGAGAGGTCGACAACCTCGACGTCCGACGGCTCGAACCCGGCCGCTTCGGTGAGCCAGCGCCGCGTACACTCATGAAGCTCGCTGTCGGCGCCGGTCCCGCGCGCGAACATGTGCGAGCCGGGGGCGCCGTAGAGGCTGGGAGCCCAGATCTCGAGCTCACCGCTTTCGTCGAGGGCGAGGCTGCAGAGCAGCGCTCCGCTCGTCTGTGCGGGTGACGTCCGAGAGAGCTGTGCGATGTCTTCGTCCGTGAGCTCGACGCTCCGCACGTCCGGAGCTTGCGTGCGGTGCCGCCAGCGTTCGCGCGTTGCCATCCACTGTTTGACGCGTGGATCCGGTGTCGCGGTCGGCTCTTCGGGAAAGTTGTATCCGCGGTCCTCGTCGAGCACGTCGACGAGACGCATCTCACGATTCTCGTACCGCTGGCTGAAATAGGCGTGGAAGTCGTCGATACGCGAATCGCGTCCGCGCCACTCGAGCGACGACAACAGCGAAGCGACCTTGCGAAGCTCGGCGTCTGCGCCGGCGCGCAGGAGACCACTGCCCTCGATTGGCTTGACGAGGTCGTGAATCAGACGCGAGCCCATCTCCGCGGGAAGGACCTTGCCGAGGGCCTGCTCGACGCGAAGGAGCTTGTCGTCGACGACGTCTCCGAGAGCCGTGTCCCGTATCGTGGTGCTCGCTTCGAGGAGGTCGCCCGCTTTGCGGATCGAAGTGAGCGGCCGGCGTTCGTCGTGCGTGAGCAATGCCGGGAAGTGCTCTGGGACGAGAATCTCGGCCTCGATGATGCGCTTCACGAAGGCGTGCTTCGACGCCTCCGGATGGCTCCCGGGGATCGTCGCCACGAGCTCGGTGACGGTGCGCGGCTCGTGCGCGCAGCTCAGCACGGCATCGAGCGCCGGCGTGCGGGCGACATCATCGTAGGAGAGCGATTCGTCGGGATTGCGCTTGACCACACGGATGACGTCACGAAACCGGATGACGTCTCGTTTGGCCTTCCAACGCACCTCGGCGAAACGTGCGATCGCATCGTCGCGGACGATGGCGCCGACCGCGTCGAGGTCGAGTCGAACGCGATGGCGATACTGTTCCCTCGGTACCAAGCGGACACCGCGCGCTTCGGGGGCATCCGCTCGGACGACGCTGTAGCCTGCCAACAGCGCGAACGGCGTCGCTCGCCCTCGCATGCGCTCCACGTAGCGGACGAGCGCGTTGTGGGCAGACGCCGTCGCGCGCTTCGGATCGTCATGAGCGGCCAGGATGGACGGCGATGCCGTTCGCAAGGCACGTCGCACGAGCGCATCCGATAGGAGCTTCTTCGACGCCTCCGCAAGCGGAGTCCCATTCGCGGCAAGCTCGAATTCGACGGGAAGGAGCGCGGAGCGCACCACGCAGAAGTCGGCCCACCGAAGATGTTTCATTGCGGTCGAGAATACCAAGCGTGATTCATGCCAGATGCGCCGTCGGCGAGGGGAGCGCTCATCGTGGCGACGCCGGTCGATCTGTGGCGGACCCCGCTGCGTGGTTGAACGGGAGTGTCCTGGTTGTTCATTCCCGAGTGAACGAATGGTTCACCGAATGCCAAAATTCGAGTCGAACTAGACGCTAAGACACGCGCTTTGTCGCGTAGGGTGATTGTCACTGCGTCGTTCTTAAGGCGTGGCACGACTCATGCGACTGTTCGTCAACTGTTCGTCAGCAGCCGACGACACTCGAATCACGGTTGATTCGGTTCGAGGCGGCGGCGACACGAGCGGTCGGGATGAACCGCCTGCCCCGCGCGTACCCGCGGGAGATCTTTCTTCGCTGAGGAGGCGTACACGTGGACAAGCGAGTTCTTCTGTTCCTGGGATCCCTTTCGACGGCGGCCGCGGTCGCATTCGCTTCCGCCTGCTCGGACGACACGACGAACGAGACAGTCGAATCCGGCGGCGACGCCGGTGGCAACGATTCGGCCCCGGTAACGCCTGGCAATGACGCCGCGACCCCAGACGTCGCGCAGCCCGACGCAAGCGCGCCCGGTGCCCGCGTTTACTTCGCGAGCGACCTTACCTCCATCGACAGCGCCGTCCGCATCTGTCTCCTTTCGAGCACGACCACCGATGAACCCACGTTTGCCGACGTGATCGATGCTCCGGCATTTCCCGACAACCCCAAGGGGCTCGCGGCCGGTGAGTTCGCCCGTCTCGACGTTGCCGGAGGCAAGCTCGCCGGCCGGTCTCTCCGGGTGGCTCTGTTTTACGCACCGTCCCTCGATGCGTTCGACCTCTCCACCAAGTCCTGCACGGACATCGTGAAGGAAGTGCGCGACTCCGACGCTGGCACGGGCTCTCTCCTCGACGGCGTCGACTTCGAGCTCGCTGCACCGCTTCCTCGCACCTTCTTCCGCGACGATCGGTCGTACGTCGTCCTGGCGACCGGTTGCCCGAGGGCCACGCCGGTCAACGCGGACTACACCACCGGGGAGTGTCCAGGAGGGACGCTCATCGGGCAGGACGGTGGCTTCGACGGCACGAAGTCCTACCTCCAAACGTTGGCGTACGAGCTCGACCCGACGCCGGCCACGGCCGCCGGGAAGAATCGCGCCCAGTTCATCTTCGGCTCGTCGGGCACCAAGTGGAAGGCGATCGACCTCAACGACATGCCTCCCGTAGTGCTGCCGGTCATTCGTTACGCGGACCCGGCGGCGGACGGTGGTGTGCGCAGCGAGCCCATCCTGGGTACCGAATTCGACGGAGGCGCGCACGGTTTCCAGGATAGCGGCGTCCTCGTGCCGGCACCTGGCACCGAGGTCACCGATTTGAAGACCATGACCTCCCTCGCCTGGACCTACGAAATCGCCAACTCGCCCGTGCGGGAGCGTTCGGTCGCCAGCATCGATGCCCTTTCGAATGGCCTCAAGGTTGCTGACGTTCAGGACCGTAAAGCGTATACATTCTTGTTCTTCGGGAGTCCGGTCTTCCCGGAGCTCGACGACAAGGGCGCGTACATGCCGGCCAGTTATCACGTCGCCCTCATTCCGAACGACTGACGAGGTCTGAATTCGTATGACCCGATTCGGGACACTCGCGTTTTGCGGTTTGCTCGCACTCGCCGGAGGCATCCTCAACTGTGAATCGATCGTCGCACGCTCGGGCATTCAGTGCTCGTCGACCGCCGATTGTCGAGCACGCGGAGCCGAATTCTCGACGAGTCGGTGCTCGAACGAGGGCTTGTGCGAAGCGATCGTAGCTCCCGAGGCGGGGCTTGCGGTCGGCTCTGCGTGCAGTAGCTCCGCGGACTGCCGCGCCCGTTTGAACGCGCCCTCCCGCTGCGTCGACAGCGCCTGTCTTCCGTTGATGCCGTCGAATTCGAGTTGTTCGCTCATCGGGCCGGTGGAGAACGACGACACGCTGCTGTTGGGCGCGCTCGTCCCTCACGCCGGCGCGGCGGCGGAAGAGTACGGGCGAGTGGACGATACACTCCGATGGCTCGCATCGGAGTGGAACTCGCGTGCCCAGGCGGGAGCGCACACGAAGGCCATCGCCATCGTCGAGTGCGACGAGAGCCAGCTCACGACGACGCTTCCTCATCTCTTGTCGCTACGGCCAAAATCGATCATCGGCCCCTTCACGAATGCGAAATTTCGTGAGTATGCGGCCGGTGACAGCGTCGATACACCGATGTTCGCTCCGACGATCGACGACACGCTCCTCGTCGATCAGCCGGACTCGCGCCGACGCGTCTACAGCTGTGCTCCGAACCTGAATCTGGCCGTGAAGCCGTTTCAGCGTGCGGCCGCGCTCGTCGCCGAACTCGTCGCGTCGAAGCGGAGCAAGACGGAAGTGAAGGTCGTGCTCGTGAAGACGAGCGACGAGGCCGATCAAGCCTTCCTCGCGAAGTTCGAAGATGGCCTGCAGCTGAACGGCCAGCCGGCGGCTGGGCAATCGAACTACAAAGTCATTTCGATGACCACCGCGATCAACAGCAACGCCGCTCCGACGCTGGTGCAGTCTGCGCAGGCCGTGGCGCTCGAGAAGGCCGACTTGGTGGTGCTCTCCGCTGGAGTCGTGGCAGCAGAGTTCATCACGAGTACCGACAACCGGTGGCCCGGGATCAACCAAGGACAAGAGCCTCCGGCGTTCCTCTTGATGGGGCGGTATTCGAGGGTCGAGGAGTCTTTCGCCGCGGTGAACAAGAAACACAAGGAACGCTTCTTCGCGGTCGATTGGGTCGGAAACTCGACGACAGACGACAACTATACGGCTGTCGCCAGCGACCTGCTTTCGCGTAGCGCCCGCACCGGACCGTCCGTCGCGAGGACGGCCGATTGTGGTCTGCTCGCGGCCTACGCAGCGCTCGCCGGGGCGAGCAGCGCGAACACGTCGATGGTTACAGTGAACGCGCGCCAATACCTCGACGGCGTCGGCGTCGCCACGACCGGCGACAACGCGATCAACGTGAAGTCGGACACGATCGCGACCGCGGTGAGCCTGCTCGGTAACTCTCCGCCCATCAAGACGAAGCTCATCGGCACGATCAATCCGTCGATCGTCTTCGCTCCGAATGGGACGTTGGGCGGGACGAGCGCGTTGTATTGCATGTCGAGCGATACCGCGTCTCCTGCGCAGGTGTGGACTCGGACGGGAATGACGTTCGCCGAAACAGGAGTGGAAAATGGCTCGATCGCCTGTCCGTGAGCTCGTTTCGAGCGCCCTCGTCATCGCGCTCGCGGCATGTGCTCCGCCGAACGACGAGTCGGAGGGAGTCGAGCCGACGTCGATGCAGCGCTCGGCCATCCTCGGGGGGACGACGTCATCGGCAACCGACGACGCGGTGATCAAGATCTACGGAACCGGTGGCCCCCGAGTCCCGACTCAGTGCACCGGAGTTCTCGTCGCGCCTACGCTGATTTTGACCGCGCGCCACTGCGTCACTTCGGGGTTGGTGAACAACTCCGCGTCGCAATGCGTTCTGGGGAGCGAAACCTATCCGATCGAAACATTCGTGATCTACGTGGGGCCGACCTCGACGCAGGTTCGCTCCTTCAAGGTCAAACGAGTCGTCGTCGACTTCGACTCCGACAAGTGTGATCAGGATATCGCCGGGCTCGAGCTCACCGAACCGGTGACGGGCGTTTCGATTCCTACGTTGGAGCTCGATACGCTGCCGAAGGTCGCAGATCCGGTGACACTGGTGGGATGGGGCAGGGCGACGGACGAAAGCGTAACGTACCCAGAGGCCCGCCAACGTGGGACGGGCACGGTCGTTGGACTCGGCGCTGGCACGTACAAGAACGCGCACGGCGATAACCTCTCCTCCGACGGAGCTTACTTGATCTCGTCGGTAACCGCCTGTGAAGGGGACAGCGGTTCGCCGCTGTTCGATGCGCGCGGCGCGGTGCTGGGAGTGACGTCGTCGGGTGTGTTTCCCTCATCGGAGACCGCCGTCGGGACGCCGTGCGCGAACGGGATGACCTTGACCATTCCGTTCGCTCGGCACACCAACTTCGTCGAGCGATTCTTCCAGTCGATTGGAAAGATGCCTCCGCGCGCAGGTCGAGCCGTCCCGGCGGAGCTCGGCGGATTGTGCGAGTCTTCGAACGACTGCAATTCGAACTTCTGCGTCGGCGTCGGTGCTCAATCGATGTGTTCGAAGACATGTGCGGCCGATACCGACTGCGGCGGTGCCTTCGTCTGTACCGATACTGGCAGCGGCTCGAGCGTCTGCCTCGACGCGACGACACCGCCGAGCGGTGGGACGTCGTGCGCCGTCCGCTCGGCAGGCGGCGCGCGGGTCACGTCGAACGCATCCGCCGTCCTCGCGGCCGTCGCGGTTCTCTCGCTGGCTCGGCGCGTGGGGAGACGACGTCGTCATTGATGTGAGTCGCACGCTTTGAACGGCGGAGCGACACGTCGTTCGCCCAAGACTCGCTTACGGCTCGCGGATCCTGCAGGGCTCGCGGGCCGTCGCCGTTTGTGGTGCAAAGCGCCTGCCCGTTCGCGGGGATAAGCGAATACACACACGCCTTGAACGGTGGTGAGACTTCATTCTTCCACGGATGCACTCGGTGAACGGATGGTGCACGAGTCGGATCGTTCACGTTCGGATCGTGAATCGACATCGTGTCGAGTGTCACTCGGTGTGTCAAAACCTCATGGAATGTCGGTTGCTTAGGTTGAAGTCGTCGAGCGCAGCGAGGGGCGCCGCGCCGATCCGACCACTCGCCGAGGAATCGGCGAATACCGACTGAGGACATCATGGAAAAGCTGAACACGAACCCCGTCGAATCGAACGAGAACGTCACCACCGTCGAGCCCACGCTGGAACTCGAGGTTCGCCGTTCGCGCAAGATTCGCACGAGCGTCAAGGCCGGTCTCGCAGACGGAAGCCGCACCATGAGCGGTAGGACTCCGATCACGTTCTGAGCGAATCGCTCGCTGCTTACGGTCTGCGGGGCCTGAACGGACTCGTGGGCCGTTTGCTTTTTGTGCCCGAGCGAGGCGGCCACTCGTGGGCGATCATTGCACCGGGGTGAAACGAAGTTGTTCTCGGAATGCACCGAGTGCACTCGCGATGCACGCCCCGTCTTGGGGGGCGCCTATAAGTAGCTGGAATGTATTGGGCCGAACGCTCGATGAACTTGGCCTGAGCGTTGCTAATACAGAAAGCATCGAGCGCAGCGAGGGGCGGCGCCCGTATCAATCAACACCGAGGAATCGGTGCTAGTCAGCGAGGATGCCATGGAGAAGCCGAACACCGTCACCGTCGAATCGAACGTCAATGCCAACGTCAACGAGAGCCAGCCGGCGCTGGAGCTCGAGATTCGTCGTGCGCGCAAGGTCCGTACGGGCGTGAAGGCGGCGATGAGCCGTACGCTCGGCGGTTCGGGCCCCATCACGGAGCGCTGAGCCAAAGGCAGGAGAGGCGTCACGGCTTGCGGTTCGAGGGACCTGCAGGCCGTTTGCCTTTCCCCCGTCACTCTCTGAACCAAGCCAAACGCGACCGACCGGCCCGTGAGTTCCGAGTGGACTCGTGGGCCGTTTGGCGTTTGTGCCTCGAGGAGCAGGCGTCGTCGCGATAGGTGCCAATCGCGGAACGACTCACCCGCCTCGTTGCTTTTGATCGATTTCCCATCGACGATCGGAACCCCATGTCGGCCGCCGTATTTTTCGAAGAGCTGGGCGTACGAATCGAGCGTGCGTTTCGCGCCGTCGACTACGACGAGACGCGCTTTCCAGACATCGCTCACGAAGCGCTCGAACGAACGCCAGCCTACCTCTCTGTCCGTCCCGTGGAGTTGCTTCACGACGTTGCGAGTGGTGGCAAGCTGCCCGCGCAGCTGACGGACAAGTCGACGTTCGGCGAACCTCCGCTCACCCTCTTCGCGACCGCGCGGTTCGTCGTCGACGTCTACTTCTGGTTCGACGCGACGACGTCCACGCACGAGCACGGCTTCTGCGGTGCATTCCAGGTGCTCGGTGGCTCGAGTCTGCACGCCATTCGGCGCTTCGAATGCACGCGTCGGGTCAACAGCCGTTTCTTGCTCGGTCAGGTCTACACCGAACGATGCGAGGTGCTCGAGGTCGGCGATACGCGTCGAATCTTGCCGGGCAGGGAATTCGCGCACGCGCTCTTCCATCTCGAAGCGCCTTCCACGACGGTCGTTGTTCGCACGCGTTCGAATCCCGACGCCGCTCCGCAGTACGAATACCTGGCGCCACACGTCGCGTTCGATCCGTTCTACAAGCCGCGTGCACGGGACCTCCAGCTCGAGGCGCTCGAGTCGCTCGCACGGGTCGATACCGAGTGCTACCTGGACGCCGTCGACCGTGCCCTCACGAATGCGACACTGGAAGATACGTTCTTCCTCCTCGATTCGCATGCGCGATGGTGCATGGAGGAGCTGGGATCTCTACGAGGGCCCGAGTTCGAGAGCCGCCGGGGCGTCTGCGAGTCCCGTCACGGAAAGGCCGATGTCGACAAGCTTCTCCGATCCATCGACGAGATCTGCCGAGGGCGTGACCTGGCACTGAGCCGCAAAGGAACGACGGACGTGGGCGAGCGGTTCGTGCTGGCCGCTCTCCTGAACGCGCACGACCGCGGCCAGGTCCTCGAGTTCCTTCGCTCCCGCTATCCGGACCAGCCGGCGGTCGACACCTTCATGCGTGGATTCGTCGGCATGGCGAAGCGCACGGAGGACGGCAGCGAAAATACACTCGGCGTCGAGCTCGGCGAGAATGCGATGGCGGCCATCCGGCTCCTTCTCGAGGGAGTGCCTCGAAACGAGCTCGCGCGCCGGCTGGTCCATCGAAGCGCGGACGTGACCGCTGCGCAGGAGGCGGCCGTCGAACGCTTCCTGCAAGACCTTCTCCTCGTGCCCGCCCTTTCCGTGCTCGCGCGCTAGACGTGAGCGATCACGAACAGCGTCGGGGCACGTCGCACGACGCAGGCGACCACACGCTGCATGGTGACGGGATCGAGCGCGGCGAAGCTCTCGTCGAAGACGACGACCTTTGCCCCCTGGAGCAGCGCTCGGGCGATGAACACGCGACTTCGCTCGCCGTGGGAGAGCTGCCACCCTGTCTCGCCGAGGAGCTGCGCCGGGCCCGCCGGCATGCGCGAGAGGACGCCGTCGAGCCCGAGCTCCTCGCAAAGTTCGGCGGCGGATGCGGTAAGGCCTTCACGACCAGAGGCGGGATCGACGTTGAACGAGAAGCTGTTGTTGAAGACGTGGTTCTCGTGGAACTGCGGGGCTGAGGCGACGAGCCTTCGCCACTGGCTTTGCGACATCGTCGATGCGTCGAGACCTCCGACGAGGAGTGAGCCCGTGCTGGGGCGCAGCTCGCCCGCGATGAGCTTGGCGAGGGTTGTCTTGCCGCCGCCGGATCGGCCCTCGATCAAGACTCGCTCGCCACGCCTCACGCGGAGGGTCGTGTTCCGAAGAACGACCCGTCCACCCTGCCGATAGGAGAACGAGACCGCGGACGCGGCGACGACGGTGGGAACCTGGTGACCCGCCTGTTCGGCGTCGACGTCGCGCTGTGGCCGCTCCCGCTCTTTTCCGGCCGTGAGCAGCGGACCGATCGAGCGCAGTGCTGCGGCCCAGCCCAGGCCGCGCTCGACGGCGGCGGTCGCGGCCGTCATGGCTTGCATCGCGAGGAACACGCCGACGGCCGCCGGCAGAAGCTCCGGTGCTGTTGCCCCACGCACGAACGCCACGGCGAGGACGCTTGCAGCCGCGAGACCGAAGAGGCGTTTGAGCGAAGAGAGCGCGACGACGAGCCCGTCTTGTGAAGCCACCGTCGCGGCGTACGCGGAGAGCGCGCGGTCCTCTTGGTCGTGACGCTGCGAGGCGGCCTCCTGGATCGCGCGTGTTCGATGTCCGACGATCTTGTCGATGAGATCCTCGGTGATTTTCAGGCGCTGCAGGTTGGCGGCATCGTAATTGCGGACGAGGCGTGCGACGACCAACCCGACCACCACCATCGAGACGACCTGGACGCCGAGCAGGGCGGCTGCCCACGGCGTACGCGCGAAGAGCCACGCCGCGCTGATCCACATCGACAGCGGTGTGATGAGCGCGAAGATCTCGGCGAGGCTCGTTCGCTCGACGACGCTCGCCTCGTTCAGGCGCGCCAGCGCAGCTCCGTAGCCTTGGGCACGGAGGATTTTCTCGTCGACGAAGATCGCCCCTTCGAGCAAACGTCGTTTGAGTGCGGTGCCGGCAAGAACCGTGAGCCCGCCGAGCATCGATGTCGACCAGTACATCAGTGGAACGTTCGCGAGCGAGAGCATGGCCCAAGCCATGATGCGTCCTCGATCGACGATGCCCTCGACCGCGGCTTCGCCGAGCGTCAACGCCGCGCCTGCTCCGAGCGCGAGCTCGAGAAGCGAGAGTACGCAGAAGCCGTAGAGCAAGCGTCTGCCCGAGAGCGCGTCGAGCTGATCCGTGAAGGCCGATGCTCCGTCGCGCCGGTAGCGAACGACGCCGAAGGCGAAGCCGTCGACCCGATCGCGGCGATACAGCGCGTCGAGTGCGTCCACTGCGCCCGGCAGATCGCGCAAGACGTCGCGCAAGTCACCGCCCGTGGTCTTGGCCTGTTCGTCGAGCAGGTCGAAGAGCTCGGCAGGATTCGAGACGACCTCGTCGTTCGAAGGGGCAACCACCCGGCATCGTAGCCCTTCCGAGACGAGGGCCATGAAGTAGGGGACGACCTCGCCCTTCTCGACCCACGGGACCGTGACGACGAAGGTCCCTCGCGTCGCGAACTCTTCGAGCAGTGCAGACTTGGGGAGACGCTCGAGCGATCCGTCGATGCCGACGGCACGCGGAGCATTGACGAGCCAATCGAGCATATGGCGATCGACGGCGGGGAGCTTGGGAAGACCCGCGGCACCGCGCGAGAGCTCCGCTGTCATGAAGAGCGCTTCGAGGGCGCGGTGGACCTCGGTTGGCGGCCAGAGCAGGTTGCGGAGCTTCTGGCTCACGGGTTCACCTCGCGCACCTCGCCGTCCTCGACGCGCAGTCTTCGCCAACGATTCGTCGCCCACGTATCGTTCAGCACTTCGGTCTCGGCCGCCAGCAGGGCTGCAAATCGCGAAGGCCTGGAGCGGAGCTCGAGCGGATGGCCGTCTTCGACGATCCGGCCTCCCTCGACGACGAGCACGCGATCGAAGTCGAGTGCATGACCGATGTCGTGGCTGATGAAGAGCATCGTCGCGCGCTGCCACGCCAGTCTCGACCGCAGCGCAAGCCGTCTTCGACTGACGCGATCGAGGCCGCGGAACGGTTCATCGAGGACGACGAAGCGCGCGCCTTCCCGCAGTAGCGCTCGGCCGAGCCGCAGGCGTTGTCCTTCGCCGCCCGAAACGAGGCGCCCTTCCGACCCCACTTGCGTGTTCAGACCCTGCTCCATGCCGTCGAGCACCGAGATGAGGTCGGACATCTCGAGGGTCGGAAGTAGACCGCGCTGGCGACGACCGCGCGAGGCATACTCGAGATTCGAGAAGAGACTCTGATTCCAGAGCTGCCCTGCGGGATCGACCCACGCGGTCTCTTCGCGTAGGAGCGCGAGGCGTTGCTTGTCGAGGACCGCGCCGTCGATGAGTACCCTTCCTTCGCTCGGCGAGTAGAGACCGAGGAGAACACTTGCCAGCGATGACTTACCGGCGCCCGACGGACCGACGATTGCCACGTGTTGCGCCGGCGGAATCTCGAGGTTTACCGTGTCGAGGATCGTCTGGCCGTTCGCGACGACGGAGAGCCCGTCGACCTGAATGCCGACTCCCCTGTTCGGGATCGTGGCATCGGCGATGGATGACGGCGCTTCCTCCTCGGACTCCGAGACGTAGCTCGCGAGCTCGAGGAGTTGCGTGAAGGCATTCCGCTGTGCCGGCCAAGCCTCGACGAGCGAGAAGAGTACCTTCAGCGAGGCGGGAATGCGGAATGCCCAAAAGGCCAGAACGACGAAGACGCGCGGGTCGTTCGACCGCACCGTGTATACGAGAAAGAGCGCCAGGAGCACGAGCGTGCCGAGCGCCTCTTCGAACGATGCGAGCCCTGCGGTCGTCGTCGTCTGCACCGCACCGGTTTGCTGCCAAAGGGTGAGCTCGCGTGCTTGGTCTGCGCGGAACGCGTTCTGATAGCCGTGGAGCCGTAGCGGGCGGAAGCCTCGCAGCGCATCGAGGAAGATCGAGAGGAGGCGTGCGCCGTGCGTCTGGAATCGCCGGTCGACGGCTTGCAACCGGCTCCGCACGTAGAAGAGCGCGATCATCATGGCGACGATGCCGGCCGCTGCGACGGCAAGGTTCGGAAGATCGATGAGCGCGAGTGCGGCGACCGAAATCGAGAGGTTCGCCGCCTCCTGAACGAGACGCACCATGGTCGCCGGAAGCGCTCGGCCGAGCGTCAACGCGTGCGCGCGATAGGCGAGGTCCGACGTGGGGCGCGAGCGTATGAACTCGTCGTCCGCGCGCGGAAGGAGAGTACTCGTGAGCAGACGGAGTCGCACCTCGAGATAGCGCCCGAGCGAGCGACTGGCCCAGAGGAGGGCGCCTTCGAGGAGCATGACGAGGACGAGCAGGCTCGCGATGACGAAGACGCCGGCCAGACGCTGCCCGAAGGTCGACAGCGCGCGAGGCGCGTCCCACGCAGCGCGGTAGAGAAGGAGCTCCGCAGCGCCCGCAAGCGCCGTCACGAAAAGACCCACGCCCGTGGTGAGTGCGAGCACGCGCGCGTCGGTGGCGAGCAGCGCGAGGAGCCGTTTCCAGATCTGACGGCCGGTTTCTTCCTTCCTCACGAGGAGCTTTGCGGCAGGAAGCTCGGTGGCCGCGCGCTTCTTCACCGCGTGATTCGCGCGTTCGGGGGCAAGGGCCACGGCTGCGCGCACGTGTACCGTGCCGTCGTCGTTCGGAAGGAAGCCGCGAAAGACCTGAGGGATCTGTTCGGGGTTCGTGAGAGCGGCTCGACGGATGCGTTCGAACGCTTCGTTGCGCCACCGGGCCGATTGCTTTTCCACGTCGCCGAGGCGCGCGGTCATTCGCAGCGCCGAGTCGAGCGCGGCGAGCTCGCGGGGGGTCTGGGGCGCCTCGAGCTCGCCTCGAACCTGCGCGGCGACGGCGCCACTGAGGAGCGACCGCTCGAGGCGTAGGAGGATATCCTTGTACACACTCGTCGGGAACCAATCGAGGAACGCCTCCTCCTCGAGCTGGATGTTTCCGATGTAGTAGTCCGCGGCGAGCTTCTCGGGCGTCGTCCATACGCGACCGCACGCCGGATCCATCACCTGGAGCCACCGCCCGATCCGCCTCCAGAGCACGACGAAATGCGGCGGTTGCCCTTCGACACTGGTGATGAGGATGGCGGGCAAGCGCCCCTCGAGCGCCTCCGGAAGGTACTGCAGCGGCACCAGGTGCTGGACGACTTCGACGCCGAGATCGTTCGCGACGTCTTCGAGAGCATCGATCGACGTGCCGTCCACGGTGGTCTGACACGCTGCGCGCAGGCGCTCGTAGTTGACGTGGACGCCATAGCCGGCGAGGAGCGTCGTGAGAGACGCCACCCCACAATCCATCATCGAGATCTGGAGCGTCTCGGGCGCGAGAAAAGAACGCTGCATGCGCGGTGCTCGGCTAGCGAGCGGCCTCGAGAGGCGACGGGGGTGCAGACGATTCGGTGGCGACGGGGGCTTCGGTCCAGGGCTGCCCTGCGAGTCGCAAGAGGAGGCGTCCAGGGGAGAGACGCTCCGTTTCGACCTCGGCGGTCGCGATCATGCCATGCATCGAGGGGATGATGCCTTCTTGCTTGGCGACGTTCATTTCGACGCGCACGAGACCGTCGCGAGGCTCGGTGCCGACTTCGGCCACCCGCGCCGTGAGCGTGCCGTATTGCGTCCATGGGAACGCCTCGACGCGGAGAATGGCTGTCTGGCCCCGTTTCACGCGCCCGACGCTGTCGCTCGGCTTGAAGAACGCGACCATGTGCACCTCGCCGTGAGGCAAGAGCGTCGCGAGTCGCGACGTGGGCATCACGGTCATGCCCGGCGTGCACGTCACGACGTCGATGAGCGAGCCGGCGGTCGTCGCCCGCACGGACCGACGCTCCACTTCGAATTCGAGTGTCGAGAGCTTCGCAGCCTGCAAGGCCATCTCGTTTTCTTTCTCGACGACCTGCCGCTCGAGCACCGTGATCTTCGCGTCGCGGTCGCGTAGCGACGTCTTCGCGGTCGACGTGTCGAGCGCCGCTTGTTCGGAGGCGAGGGCGGTCTGCATCGTGAGCGCATTGACCTCTGACGAGACCTTCATCTCCTCCAGTTTGGAGGCGAGATTGGCTTCACGGAGGCGAAGGACGACGTCGCTCTCTTTGCGCTTCCACTCCGCACTCTGCTGCTCGGCGGAGACGCGCGCTCGGCCCGTTCGCGCGGTTTGCGAGACGAGCTCGACCACCGCGTCGCGAGCCGCCTTCTCCGACGCGAGCTGTCGCTGCAAACCGGCGAGTGCCGCCTTGCACGAGGCGACTTCTGCACGCTTCTCGGCCGCCTGGAGCTCGAACGTGCGTGCGTCGAGACGGATCAGGAAATCCCCCTCGGCCACGTGCCGTCCCAGGGGGAGGGCACACTCCACGACGACCCCTTCGACCGGCGCGTTGACGACGATCGCGCTCTGCGAAACTTCGAGTCGACCGCGGTCGGAGCGCACGTAGAGCGCGATGCTGCCTTCCACGAGCCACGTCACCCAGGCCGTGACGAGGCCGACCAAGAGCAGCACGAGGAACGCTTGCCGCTGCAAGCGCATCGCGCGGAGTGTTCGCAACGTGTGATGAAACGCCATATCGACTCGCTGCCGGCCAGGTTCGTAGAGGCCTGGCGCTCCTACGCGAGACCCGTCACATGGATGGTCGCGATGGATCGTACCGAATCATCGCGAAACCAAGAATTCATTCAAAATCGATATTGCAATCCACCCCCGAGGCCGTTCGTGTGAAACGAGACCTTTGGCGGCGTCTCTCGGGAGACCTTCGGCGGCTTGATGGTGAAATAGGTGGAGATTCCGACGCCGACGATAGCGACGGCGCCGAGGACGTCGGTGACGAGTCCGAACGTGTGAGCGTTGCTCTTGGCGCTGTCGAGCGTGGCTTTGTCGACGTTGAACTGATTTTCGAGCTGGTCGTACTTGTCCGCCTTGTTCGACGCGATGATTCCGGTCGCCACCGCTCCGCCGGCGACGGCGAGCGTGGCGCCCCAGCTCACCCAGGGCACGATGCTCTTCGGTTCAGGCGGCGGCGTGGTCGATGCGACGACGAGATCGAAGGTGGTCACCTTCGTCTCGCCGCCGGCGAGGTCCAGGATGCGCGACTGCGCGGGGCGACCGGCGAGGTGCACGGTGACCTTGCGCTGCCCGGAGTTGACGCGCACCGGCCGGAGCGGTGTCGTACCGACGACGCGATCGTCGATGGTCACCTCCGCGCCAGGTTCGGTCGTGCGGATGTCGAGGTGGCCGACGCGGCCTTTCAGACGCTCGATACGCGCGTTGACGTCCGCCAGGCGATCTTCAGCGATGCCCGCGCCGCCTTCTTCGACGTATCGCTCGTAGGCGTCGAGCGCGCGCGCGTAGTCCTTCAGCTGCTGATAGACGATGCCGACGTTGTAGAGAAGGCGGTAGCTCGGGGCGAGATCGTAGGCTTTTTTCAGCTCGACGAGCGCTGCATCGAACTGGCCGTCGTCGGCGAGCTCCAAGGCGCGCTTGAATCGCTGACGCGCCTCCTCCTGGGCTTCGGGAGAGGCCGGCTGCGCTCCTGGAAATGGCTGGCCGCCCTGGGCCTGCGCCGGGGGGACGAAGCTCGTTCCCGTAAGAACGCTCGTGAGTACTACCAGTGCACAACGTCGAACGAACGAACGCATCGCGTCCGCTCGATGCAGAACTCAGGCCAAGGCTCGGCGTGCCACTCCCACGCTCGTTCAAGGACCGTGGCCGGCGTCCGGTGTGGCCCGTCCGAGTGTGAACCGTAGCGAGACATCGTCGGTGAACTTCACCGTTTGGGATCGCGGCTCGAATCCTGGCGCCGTTGCCGTGATTCGGTGCTCGGTTCCGTCTCGTTTCACCTTGCCGATGTAGGGATTTTCGACCGGGCCGCCTTCGTCGATCGTGAATCGAGTCTCGTGGGGGAGGGCACGGATGATGAGCGTCACGTCGGTCGCGCCGGCGTCGCTCGCGGGCGGAGGTTCTGTGAACGGTCGGTGCACCCGCGTCGCCGCCGACACCCCGATGACTGCCGCGGCCGCCACAGCCGCCGATGCGAAGAGACCGACGCGCAAACGGTTGATTCGGCGTGGCGTCGCCGAATCGGAGTTGTCGCCTTCGGCGGCAGCGTCGTTCGGGCTCTTGCGCGGTGAGAGGACCTGCGTGGTGCCGTCGGTGGCCTCCTCGCCGGTCACGTCGATAGGTTCGGCCACGGAAACGATCGTGACGTCCTCGGCCTCGCGCTTGAGATCGGCGAGCTGCGCCTCGATGAGCTTGCGGGTGACTTCGCGTCGGTCCTGGTAGAGCGTGGAGAGCCAGGCTCCGAGCTCGCGGTTGCTCGGGCGCGGAAGGTGCGCGCTCATGAAGGCGTCGAGGTCGGCCGCGAACTCCTCGGCGGTCTCGTACCGCTCCGTCCGTTCGGCGGCGAGCGCCCGTCGGCAGATGCGATCGAGCTCGGGATGCGTGTCCGGTGCGAGCTCGCGAGGCGACCGCGGGAACGTCCTGTTTTGCAGGGCCCGGACGACGTCCGCGTCGGCCATGCCCTGCCACATGCGTCCGCGGATGCATGCTTCGTAGAGCATGACGCCGACCGAGAAGATGTCGGCGCGCCGATCGAGCACGAGGCTTCGGGCCTGCTCCGGCGCCATGTAGAGGATCTTGCCCTTGACCGTGCCGCTCCGCGTCTCGGACGCGCGCCCTTCGGCTTTGGCGATGCCGAAATCGACAACCTTCACTTGACCGTTGTAGGTCACGAAGACGTTGTGGGGCGTCACATCGCGATGAACGATGTTGAGTGGCGTTCCGTCGAAATCCTTGAGCTCGTGCGCGTCGTGGATGCCGACGAGCACGTCGGTCAATACCGCGAGATGCATGGCCAGCGGAAACGTCTCGCGGCCGCGCGTGAGAATGCGGTGCAGCGCTTGCCCGTCGAGATATTCCATGGCGAGAAAGAGCTCGCCGCCCTCGCGACCGACTTCGAGTGTTTGGACGACGTTGGGATGGTTGAGACGAGCGGCGATGCGGCCCTCGTCGATCAACATCGTGACGAACTCGGGATCTTCGGCGACGTGCTCGCGAAGTCGCTTGATGACGACCAGCTTGTTGAACTGGACGCCCCCCGCGCCCTCGGTGACGGCGAGAAAGACGTTCGCCATTCCGCCCCGACCGAGCTCGGCGATGAGCCGATACCTTCCTAGTCGTGTGACGACAGGCTGATCTCCCACGATGATCAGGCTAGCTGAGCGCGAACGGCTTTTGGAAGTGGATGTTCCGACTCCCGCGAGGTCACAGCGTGTGTTTGCGGATCAGTCGATAGATGTGTGTCCGGTCGACTTCGGCATCCTTCGCAGCGGCCGCGACGTTTCGATTGTGACGGACGAGCAACTCCCGGACGTACTCCCGTTCGCCCTGCTCGATCCATGCCTCGCGGAAGTCGCGGTAGGAGCGCCGGAAGACCTCGCGCGTGTCCGACACCGGAGCGGGTCGGGCGCTCTCGCTCGGCACCGGCGAGCTCAGTAAATCGTGCGGGGCGAGGGGAGGAGGCGGGATCGAGCCTTCCTCCACGAGGGACGGCAGGATGCTCCGCGAGCGACTCGTGCCGCGCGTGATGCTGCCTCCACCCATGATGGCGAGGGCCTCGTCGGGGCCAAGGGCTCGCGCGCGCTCGACGAAATTGCGAAGCTCGCGCACGTTTCCTCGCCACGGAAAGTTCATGAGCGTGCGGAGGATTTGCGGGCTGAACCGCCGGGTGTCGGCCGCCTGGGCGAGGAAGTTGTTGATGAGAGGTTCGATGTCCTCTTCGCGCTCGCGCAGAGGCGGAACGTCGATGGGGATGACGCACAAGCGGAAGTACAGGTCCTCCCGGAATGCGCCGGCGTTCACCATTCGTAGCAGGTCGCGATGGGTCGCCGAGAGGAAGCGAACGTCGACCTTGCGATGCTGGGTTTCCCCGAGGCGCCGGATGGTTTTCTGTTCGAGGGCGCGCAGCAGCTTCGGCTGCATCGTGAGCGGCAGCTCGCCGATTTCGTCGAGAAAGACCGTACCGCCCTCCGCAGCCTCGATGGCCCCCGCGCGGTCGCCGAGGGCCCCCGTGAACGAGCCCCGGGCGTGGCCGAAGAGCTCACTGTCGAGCAGCGAATCGGGCAGGGCGGCGCAGTCGACGACGACGAACGGCTTGCCGCTACGCGCCGACGTATCGTGGATCGCCCTCGCGACGAGCTCTTTTCCCGTGCCCGTCTCGCCTTGGATGAGCACGGGGGCATCGCTCGAACGCAGTCGATGGATCGACGCGAAGAGCTCGCGCATGACGAGGCTCGCGCCGACGAGCTTGTTGAACGTGGTGCTCGGCCAGAGCTCCACCTCGCGCGGCTGGTTCGCGCCGTAATCCACCAGCAGGTCGGTCATGCCGAGGCGAATCCTCCCGTGCTCCGGTACGAGGGCGCCCGAGACGCGCATGCCTTCGACGAACGTGCCGTTGCGGCTGCCGAGATCGCGAATCCAAAGCCCGTCGCTGCGGACCTCGAGCTCGGCATGGAGGCGCGAGACCGTGTCGTCTTGAATGACGATGCCCGAGCTCTCCGACGATCCGACGAGGACACGGCCCTCGAGCACGCGGAAGTGGTGGCCCGCGCGGTCGGTCCAGTCGAGGCGCGGCTGGCTCCTCTGCGTGGGAGGAAGTTCCTGCGGCTGGATGCGTGTTTCTTCCGACATGCGCGCGGACATCCGAAATGAAACGCTATCGCAGAATCGTCGTTTGGCGTAGGCGCCAGCGCATCGTGTCAGGTGCCGTTCGCGTGCACTTTTGGTTCATCGTGTGAACTCGAAGTTCACCCCGTCTGCCCCGAGTCCTTGAACCGAATGTCATCACGCGGCTCGGCGAGGGTGATGGGCATCGACCTCTTCGACGCGCACGACGATCACGCTGACATTGTCGAGGCCGCCGTTCTCGTTGGCGAGCCGGACGAGCGCTTCGGCCATCTCCTTCGGTGTAGGTAACTCGACGAGCACCTGCTCGATCTTCGCGTCGTCGACCATCTTGGTGAGTCCGTCGGAGCAAAGCAGGTAGACGTCTCCGGGCCGAGGCTTGGCGAGGACCACGTCGATGGCCACGGTTGGCCAAATGCCTACCGCGCGACTCAGATGAGCCGCTCCCTCACCCGTGATCCCGAGCTCGTCGCGCATGGTGTGGTCGGACGTCATTCGGCGGAGGCGGCCGTCGCGTAGCCGATACGAGCGGCTGTCACCGACGTGCCCCAGATAGACACGCTGCTTGTTCGGTAGGAATCGGGCGGCGCAGACCGTCGTGCCCATTCCCTCGAGCTGTCTGTTCTCCGCCGCCTGCGTGAGGATGGCGTCGTTCGCCATCTGGATGGCTCGCGCGAGTTCCGATGCGCGGCGTGGAATCGATTCGTGGGGTTGGCCTTGGAAGTCGCTATCTTTGAAGGCCTGCTCGATCGTTTGGATGGCCAGGGCGCTGGCGACCTCGCCACCGCGGTAGCCGCCCATGCCGTCGGCGATCACGAAGAGTCCTTCGTCTTCGAGGGCGAGGAGCGCATCTTCGTTGTTCTTCCGGCGCAGCCCTCGGTCCGTCCGACCGCTGGCGGTCACGAGGATGAGGGCTCGGGCTTGCGTGGGCTCGTCGACGGCGGCGTCCTCGTCGTAGAGGATCGTCTGGGTGGGAGGCGTGAGCTGCGCGCGCTTCGGAGAATTGCCGATGCGCGTCGGATCGACCTCCTCCTCGTCTTCGTCGAAGCAGAGAAGCGGGAGATGGGATTCGCTCCGGGCGGGCGCCGGCTTCGAGGGGGGCGTACTGCGCGCGGGGGCCGGTTTCGAATCGCGCCTTGTCGTCTTGACCGGCTTCTCGTCCTCGCTTCGTCCAGTGACTGGGGCACGCCTTCCGTTTCCGGAAACGACGAGTGTCACGACGAAGATGCCGAGGAGCGCAACGGCAACGATGAGTTCCTGCGGGTGATCGAACATTCTTCGTTCGTCGTCGAATGCAACGAGCGAGCCTCGTCAGAGCTTCGGCATCGTGAACAGCCAGTAGAGTGCTGTGCACGTGGCGACGAGCGCAGCGACCACGCTCGCGACGAGGATTGGGTTTCGTCGCAAGGACCTCGTCGGCGTCACGCTCGCCGACGTCGCACGTGACACACGCGCGGGTGGAAGCGTGATGCGTGCGCGATCGATCGGCGTGGGAAGGGCGGGCGGGGCGGGGACTCGTTCGAGTTCGAGCGCGGGGGCGCTGTCATGCGGATCGAGGTTGAGGGCGGCCTGCATCCTCTCCGACAAGACGGTGGCTTCGAGAGGCTCGTCCTCGTCGCGATCGCATAGTGACGCGACCTCGCTCGCCGATCTTCGGAGGCCTCCGAGGGATGGCGTGGGGCGAATACCCGAGGCTTGCGAGATGGCGGCGTACGCCTTCTCGACGTCGCTCCTTTCGTCGCGGGCGCTCTCGAAGATCTGATCGATGTGGGACTTGGCCAGCGTTCCCACCCTGGTTGGCGCGCTGTACGCGTCGCCCTCGCCGGGAGGTGGCGGGGTGGTGTCGACCCTGTAAAGGTTGGCTTCCGAGTCGCTCGAGCCGTCGTCCATCGGGGTGCGCTGCGCAATCGGGGACATGGAAGACCTCAGTGGCGAGCCGCCCTCGCCGTCGTCGTCGTCGCGACGTCGCGCGGTCGGAATCGACGTGCATCATCGATTCACTCGGTACCCGTCGCGACGCTGCGTCGGCCGAGACTGCAAAGCTCGTGCTACGCGCCCCACGCGTCGGCTTGTCCGCGAATAGGGGGAGGCTGTCGCCCGCCTCTCCACAGCGTTGTGGCCGTCGCGGTCACTGTCAGTCCTGCGGCAACGGAAGCCGAGAGCTCACTGTCGGTCGTTTCTCACCTGCGGAAACGGAAGCCGAGCCGAGACCCTCACTGTCGGTCGTTTCACATTCGGCTGAGCTTGAGCCTCACTGTCGGTCGTTTCTCGCTCGGCTGAGTTTCGCTGTCGGTCGTTTCACATTCGGCTGAGCTTCGTGGAAAGAAGGTGTGGCGTGCTGCGGCAGTCGGGAAATTCCTTTTGCCGGGCCCAGGAATGGGCGTAGCCTCCGATGGACTGACACGTCAGTTCAGCCGGCGAGCACGGCAGTACGCTCGTCGGCACCTCACTGAGGGGTGCACCGCTTGGCTCGGCCGCGCTGTGTTCCCCGCTCGCGTGAACACGGAAACGAAGCCCTAAGGCTTCGCTTTCGGGAAACAGGGAGAGCGCATGGGTCTCGGAGAACGCTTCCTCGCGATCGGCATGGACGTCGGCAGCACGACGGTGAAAGCCACGGTTGTCGATCCGGAAACGAAGGCGATCCTCTGGAGCGACTACCAGCGCCACCACACGAAGCAGCCCGAGAAGGTTCTCGAGCTCCTCGAGCAGATCATGGGGTCGTTCCCCGATCACCCGAAGGGCGCGTGGAGGATCTTCCTCACCGGCTCGGGCTCGGCGCCCCTCGCTCCGTCGACCGGCGGCAAGTTCGTGCAGGAAGTGAACGCGGTCACGCTGGCCGTCGAGCACCTCCACCCGGATGTGGGCTCGGTCATCGAGCTCGGCGGACAAGACGCCAAGATCATCATGTTCAAGACGGACGAGAAGACGGGCGAGAAGACCGCCCTCGCGTCCATGAACGACAAGTGCGCGTCCGGAACGGGCGCCACCATCGACAAGTGCTTCTTGAAGGTCAACGCGCCGCCGGAGCTCGTGACCACGCTCCGCTTCGACGACTCCAAGCTCCATCACGTCGCCGCGAAGTGCGGCGTGTTCGCAGAGACGGACATCGTCAACCTGATCAAGAGCGGCATCCCCTCGACCGAAGTTCTCTGCTCGCTCGCCGACGCGATCGTCATGCAGAACTTGAGCGTCCTCACCCGAGGCAACACGCTCAAGGCCCGCGTGCTCCTGCTCGGCGGTCCGAACACGTACCTGCCGTTCCTCCAGGATTGCTGGCGCCTGCGCATCCCGCAGGTCTGGGCGGAGCGCGGCTACGACTGGCCGAAGGACAAGCCGATCGAAGAGGTCGTCTTCGTCCCCGAGAACGCGCAGTACTACGCCGCGTTCGGCGCCGTCCTCTACGGTCTCCACGAACCGGCCGAAATCGGCTGGCTGAAAGGCCTCGGGGATCTGCGCGAGTACATCACCACGGGCCGCAAGGCGCGCCTCGGTGAGACCGCCGGCCCGCCGCTCTCCAAAACCGAGTTGGAGCTCGAAGAGTTCCGCGAGCTCTACAAGATCCCGAGGTTCGAGCCCGTGAAGCTCGAGCCCGGTCAGGTCGTACGCGGCGTCATCGGCCTCGACGGCGGCTCGACGTCATCGAAGGCCGTCATCGTCGACTACGAGACCGGCCAGATCCTCACGAAGGGCTACCAGCTCTCGAAGGGCAACCCGATCCAGGACACGAAGGAGCTCCTCGCGCAGCTCAAAGAGTACGTCGAGAAGCAGGGCGCCACGTTCGAGTGCATGGGCTTCGGCGCCACGGGCTACGCCGCCGACGTGCTCGAAGAGTGCGTGAAGAGCGACGTGAACATCGTCGAGACCGTCGCTCACATGATGAGCGCCGTGCACTACTTCGGCGACGTCGACGTCATCTGCGATATCGGCGGACAGGACATCAAGGTCCTGTTCATGAAGAACGGCGACATCGCCAACTTCCGCCTCTCGAACAGCTGCTCGGCCGGTAACGGCACGCTGCTCCAGGCGACCGCCGAGTCGTTCGGCGTGCCCGTGCGCGAGTTCGCCGACGTCGCCTTCAAGGCCGATCTCGCGCCGAAGTTCAGCTACGGCTGCGCCGTCTTCCTCGACACCGACCGCGTCAACTTCCAGAAGGAAGGCTTCTCGAAAGAGGAGATGCTCGCCGGTCTCGCGCAGGTCCTTCCGAAGAACGTCTGGCAGTACGTCGTTCAGATCCCGCGCCTCGCGTCGCTCGGAACGAAGTTCGTTCTGCAGGGCGGCACGCAGTACAACCTCGCGGCCGTCAAAGCGCAGGTCGACTACATCAAGGAGCGCGTGCCGAACGCCGAAGTGTTCGTGCACCCCCACACCGGTGAGGCCGGCGCGATCGGCGCGGCGATGGAGACGATCCGCGTCGTGAAGCGTCGCGGCAAGTCGACCTTCATCGGCGTCGATGACGCCATCAATCTCGAATACACGACGAAGAACGACGAAGAGACCGTCTGCCACTTCTGTCCGAACGAATGCAAGCGCACGTTCATCGACACGAGGACGCCCGACGGCCGCTCGAGCCGCTACATCGCCGGTTTCTCCTGCGAGAAGGGCACCGTCGAGAGCAAAGAGGCGATGCTCGACCTCGTCGCCGAGCGCAAGAAGACCGCGCAGCAGTTCCCCAACATGGTGGACTACGAGGCGAAGCGCGCCTTCATGCACTTCTACACGCCCGCGCCTCAGCCCGAAGATGGCTCGCCCATCAAGGACATCGAGGTCAAGAAGGGCATCTTCGGCCAGCGACGCGTGGAGATCACGCGACCGTTCAAGCGCTCGCCGAAGGAGGCGCAGGAGATGCGCCGCCGTACGCGCATCGGCATCCCGCGCGTCCTGAACCTCTATTCGACGGCGCCGTTCTTCCGCACGTACTTCGAAGCGGTCGGCATCCCGAAGCAGAACGTCGTCTTCTCGGAGGAGACCACCGAGGAGATGTGGGTCGAGGGTGGCAAGTACGGCTCGATCGACCCGTGCTACCCGTCGAAGGTCGCGCAGGCGCACGTCCACAACCTGCTCTTCCACGCGCACACGGAGAAGAAGAAGCTCAAGTACATCTTCTTCCCGATCCTCACGCACGTCTCGAACTTCGTGACCGACACGATGGACAACGCAAGCTGTCCGATCGTCGCCGGCGCGCCCGACGTCATGAAGGCCGCCTTCACCAAGGAGGTCGACTTCTTCGCCTCGCGCGGGATCGAATACGTCGACCCGGCCGTGTCGTTCGTCGAGCCGAACCTCATGGCGAAGCGCATGTTCGACACGTGGGGCCCGCGTCTCGGCATCACCGAAGACGAGAACGATCACGCGTGCCGCGAGGCGTGGAAGGCGCTCACCATCTTCGAGAACGACCTGCAGGACAAGGGCAGGGCGATCCTCGAGACGGTCGAAGCGGAAGACCGCGTCGCCATCCTCCTCCTCTCGCGTCCGTACCACTCGGACCCGGGCCTGAACCACGGCATCCCCGAGGAGTTCCAGGTTCTCGGCTACCCGGTGCTCAGCATCCGCTCGGTCCCGAAGACGCGCGAGTACCTCGATCGTTACTTCAAAGAGGAGCTCGCGAGCGGGCAGCTCAAGACGCCCCTCGAGCTCAATCACGTCTGGCCGGAGAACTACTCCGTCAACAGCGCGCAGAAGGTGTGGGGCGCAGTCTTCGCGGCGCACCACCCGAACGTGGTCGTCCTCGACCTCTCCTCGTTCAAGTGCGGTCACGACGCGCCGGTCTACGGCCTCATCGACTCGATCATCGAGAAGTCGAAGACGCCGTATGCCGCGCTCCACGACATCGACGCGAACAAGCCCGCCGGCTCGATCAAGATCCGCGTCAAGACGTACGCCCACGCCCTCAAGCTGCACGAAGAACGCTTGCAGGATGCACGTACCAAGCGCGACGAGCTCTCGCACGCGATCGACAAGAAGCGTCTCGAGCTCCTCGAGCTCAAGGCCAAGCAGCTCAACGAGCGCCGCGTGCAGGACAAGGCGCTCTTCGACCAGATCGAAGCGATGCGCGAGAAGGTACGTGCTTACGTGCCGTTCAAGCGCGCTCCCGAGGCTGCTCCCGCGCCCAAGGGCATGGTGAAGCTCGGGAAGAAAACGAAGGACGGAATCGTTCGCCTCGACGTTCCGGCCCCCTCGGACGCGGACCTCACTTCGCAGGTCCACACCAAAGCGGCTGCGCCGGCGGATGCCAGCAGCGCCGCTGAATGATCGCCAAGTTCCAGAAGCTCAGTAGCCACTCTCAAGTCACTCGGAGACTCCCATGAGCAACCAGACCACCTTCACCTCGAACGGCACGAAGAAGAAGCTCCCCGTCAGTGGTCAGACCATGGACCTCGACGCCGAGCTCGCGAAGTTCGAAGCCGACGAGCGCAAGCGCCTCGGTCTCGATGGTGCGACGGAGCACTGGGTCGAAGAGATGGTCGGCCTCGGCTTCAAGAAGTCCGAGCGCGCGAAGATCACGATGCTCATCGGCGGCCTGACGCTCGCGCACGACTACCTCATCGAGGGTGCGCTCAAGGGCGTCGGCTACAACGTGCAGATGCTCGACGCGCCGGACAATGCCGCCTTCCAGGTCGGCAAGGAGTTCGGCAACCGCGGTCAGTGCAACCCCACGTACTTCACCGTCGGCAACCTGGTTCAGTACCTCATCATGCTGCGCGAGAAGCACGGCATGACGAACCAGGAGGTCGTCGACAAGTTCGTGTTCCTGACCGCCGGCGCCTGCGGCCCCTGCCGCTTCGGCATGTACGTCACCGAGTACCGCAAGGCCCTGCGTGACGCTGGCTTCGACGGCTTCCGCGTCATGCTCTTCCAGCAGACGGGCGGCCTCAAGCAGGCGACGGGCGACGACGTCGGCCTCGACCTGAACCCCACGTTCTTCTGGGGCATCGTCAAGGGCATGATCGCCGGCGACGTCATCAACGCGTATGGCTACCGCGTTCGCCCCTACGAGAAGGTGAAGGGCTCGACCGACGAGGCGCTCGAGAAGGCGAAGAAGGTCCTCTACGACGCCCTCGAGAACCGCACGAACATCATGGCGGCACTCTGGAAGTGCAAGCCGATCCTCGCCGGCGTCGAGGTCGACAAGACCATCGCGAAGCCGAAGGTCAGCATCATCGGCGAGTTCTGGGCGATGACCACCGAGGGCGACGGCAACTACCAGCTCCAGCGCTTCCTCGAGCAGGAAGGCGCCGAGTGCGACATCCAGCTGGTCGCCGCGTGGCTCCTCTACACGCTCTGGGAAGTCCGCAACGACGCCAACGAGCGCGCGAACCTCCGCGAGATGGACTTCGCCAAGTACGGTCTTGGCGGCGGCGGCCCGCTCGCCGTGTTCCAGAAGATGGCGATCAGCCACGGCGGCGACTTTGCCGTTCGCGCGCTCTTCCAGACGTTCGCGCATGCGGCCGGTCTCTACGGCTACAAGCTCGCGGACATGGACAAGATCGCGTCGATCAGCCACGAGTACTACAACAACGATCTCCGTGGCGGCGAAGGCCACATGGAAGTCGGCAAGCTGATCTTGAACGTGGTCAACCAGAAGGCGCACATGACGCTCAGCGTGAAGCCCTTCGGCTGCATGCCGAGCGCGGGCGTCTCCGACGGCGTCCAGAGCGCGATCACCGAGAAGTTCCCCGGCACGATCTTCTGCCCGGTCGAGACCAGCGGCGACGGACGCGTTAACTTCTACTCGCGCGTGCAGATGTACCTCTTCAAGGCGAAGCAGGCGGCGCAGAACGAGTACGAGCGCGCCCTCGAAGAGCACGGCGTGACGAAGGAGCAGGTTCAGTCCTTCCTCGAGTCGAGCCCGCGCTTCCGCAGCCCGCTCTACAAGGCGGCGCACCACTACGCGGGCAACAACGCCGACATGGTCGCGGCGGTCGCTCCCTACATCACCAAGACGCGCAGCGAGCGCTGGCGCGAGCGCCTCGTGAAGTTCGCGAACGGCAGCAAGGACGCGGCGCAGAAGACGCCGCACGTCGTCGTGAACCTCTTCCAGACCGCCGTGAAGGAGGCCCCCGCGGTCGCCGCTCGCGTGAAGGAAGACCTCACGATGTTCCGCGAGATGCGCGCCGAGAAGAAGCGCGCGGCCGCGAACACCAACGCCGTCTCGACGCTCGACGCCGCCGCCGAAGAGTAGTCGACACGTTCGCCGAGCAAGGCGAGTGAAAGGGCGCGCTTCCTCCGAGGGGCGCGCCCTTTGCTTTTTGATGATCGGACCGAACGGCACGCGTTTCGAAACGCACGTGGCGCCGGGCAGCCACAGGCCGTGCCCTGATCGCACGCATCGTCAGGCAGGTCCCATCGCACACTTCGTCCGCACAGCGGGGGCGCCGAACAGATAGCGGAGTACCAGGTTCGTCGCTTCGTCCTCGAGGCGCCGGGCAGTGACGAGGTCGGGGCGCTCGATGACGACGCGATGGGTGAGCGCTTCGACCGACGTCTCGACGACGAACGCGGCGATGGCCGGATCGCTCACGACGAGCCGCTTGCGGTGCTGTTCGAGGTAGGCGGTGAGCTTGGCGACGATGACCCTGCTCGTATCCATTGCCGTCTTGATCTTCCCGACGCGAGGAACCTGCTCGACGAGGATTTTGTGGAGTGCGGGATCGACGCGATGGGCATCCACGCTCGCGCGGACGAAGGCTCGCATCGTGTCCGCGGGATCGCTGTCTTCAGCATCCGTGAGCACGCGCTCGGTGCACGCGAGAAGCTCCGTCGTGTGACGTTCGACGAGCGCGGCGACGAGCGACTCCTTGTTCGGAAAGTACTGGTACAGCGAGCCGACGCTGACGCCCGCGCGCTCGGCGATGGCGATGGTGGTCGTGTGGTCGTATCCGCGAGCGACGAGAACGCGAATCGTCGCCTCGAGGATCGACTCGACCATGGCCCTGGAGCGTGCCTGCCGTGGCTTTTTTCTGGGCGTGGTCTTCATGGCCGATCCCGTCTCTTTCAACGCGAATAGCGAATGCGAATGAATGTTCGCATACTTCGTTCGTTGTCATGACGATCCTCGACCTTTCACGATTGCTCGAAACGTTGCCCGAACGCGATACGCGCGCTGGTGTCCGCCATCGCACGACCGGTCTTCAGCGTTCGGACGTTCCCCTTGCGCTCGGCGTCGCGCGTCTGACGACGTCGAGCTCGGAGCGCTTCTGGGAGGTTCACGACGAGGGCGACGAACTGCTCGTCGTGTTGCGCGGCCGGATGGAATTCGTCGTCGAGACGGATGATGGCTCACGCACGACGGAGACGGTTCACGCTGGTCAGGCCATCCACATCCCGCGCGGCAAGGCGCATGTGGGCAAGGTGCTCGAGGACGTGGACGTGCTGTTCCTCACGCCGTCCGAGGGCTCACGCACGTGGGAAGCGTGAGCGTCGCTCGTCAGCGGTGCTCGCTGGGCTCGGACGGCGTGTCGGTGATTTCGACGGTCGGAATTCCGATGATGGTCGCGGCGGGGGCGGCGCTGGACGCGCTCACTGCGGGAGCCGCAGCAGCGACCGGCGCGCGGCGGGACTTCGCGGCAATCGCTCCGCCCAAACCGCCGACCGCGAGGAGTGCCACCACGAGGGCAACGTAGAAGCTCGTCGAACGCCGCTCCGCGGAGGGCGCGTTCGGAACCTGCATCTGTTCTTCTGGAGCAAGCGGAGGCAGCGGCGGGGGCGCATGCCGCGCTCTTCCTCCTGGCGCGCGTTCGGACACCGGAGCGAACGCCGCGGCGATCGTCGCTGGATCCACGTCGCTAATCTCGAGCTCGTTGCGCAGATCGTCGAGATCGATCTGGATGGTGCGATTGGCGTCGACCTTGCCGTCTGGTTTCGTCATGCGCGGGCTCGCGATCAGACTATTCGAAGACGCGACCGACGGGACAGCGTCTCGCCGAGCCCAACCATGAGCACGACGCGCACGTCGCGTGAGCAGTGGAGCTCGATGCGAGCCCGTCGCTCTGCCGGCGATCGAGCCGACATGGCATCGAAAAGGGTGGCACGCGTGATGGCCTCATCGTGGTCAGCAATGCGACCATCGACGCGTCCGACCGCGAGACGCGCGTCACATACGCGCGATCGACGTCCCGCGACATGCTCACGCGAGTGACCAGCGACGCGTAGCGACGTAGCTGCGACCTCTGGTGCGCTGCGCGCGAAACGGCGCAGAACATCCCATCGAAGTTTACGCGCGCGAACGATCGTGACTGCCGGCAGAGCCAACGGTCGATAATGTCGATACATGGAAGCGGTGGACCGGCCCCCGAGCTCCAATCGTGGTGACCGAACCGCGGGCGTTGCGGAAGCGAACTCCGACGGCGGCATGAAGGTCCCGCCGGGTATCGAAGAGGTCGTGCACGCCGTTCCGAGCTCCATCCCTCCGTCGCTGTTCGAGCGCGCGCGCGAGCCGCGCGTGCCGATGGCTGCCAACGTTCCTCGCCCAGTGGCGAAGGCGCCGCCGCCGCTGCCGAGCCGCCCGACGAAGTCCACGATGGTCGCGGCGCCCCGAGTGGAGGTTGCGGGCGACGGCGACCGGGCGACGATCGAAGTGACGGTGCCCGAAGTTTTCTCCAAGCGCGGCGAAGAAGAAGCCCCGAAGCCCGAGGCACCTGCTCCGTACCGGCGGCCCGAGCCATCGTCGTTCCCATTCGTCGAGAAGACGCTCATCCTGGGTTCGTCGTCGCCCGTTGCAGGCGTTGGAGTCGTTGCAGCGGCTGCAGCCGACCTCGCGCCACCTGCGCCGCCCGCGCCCGCGCTACCTGCACCTGCGCCACCTGCGTCACTCGCGCCGCGGCCCGATCGAACGCAGCCGCTCGAGGCGGTGATGCTGCCGGAACCATCGAGCCTCGACGCCGTCGTCACGCATGCGAATGGCCCGTCCAGCAGTGCGAACGTTCGCGTCGTGGCCTCCAACGCGTTCGACCTTTCGCGGCCCACAGTCCCGAGTCTGAACCGTCGCCGGAAGTCACGCGCGACGCGCAACATCGTCGTGGCGCTGGTCGTTTCCGCCGTAGTCGGCATCGGCGTCGTCGCGTTGTTCGTGCCGTCGCTGCCTCGGCAATCCTCCCACGCCCTCGCGAACTCGGTCGACGCACAAAACTCTTTGGATCGCATGCCGGAGCTTCCGGCCGCCACGGCGCTGCCTGCCCAGGCGTCGCTGATTCCGGCGAGCGTTGCACCGACTCCCTTGCCACCGCCGCGCCCTGCAACAAGAGCAAGCGAGTCGAAGTCGTCCGCGTTAGCGACGGCCGAGACCGGTGTCGTCAAGACGGACGGCGCGACACCAGGCAGGCGAATCTTCGTCGATCAGCGAACCGTCGGGCAGACGCCAGAGGCCGTCTCCGTCCGGTGCGGGATCCATCGCATTCGCATCGGTAGCGCCGGCAAAACGCTGGCCGTCGACGTGCCCTGCGGTGGCGAGGTGAGCGTCAGCGATCGCTGAGCTGCGGAGGCTCGTGCGTGGCGATGTCCTCGACCGCGGGCTCCGGCTCCGGCTCGGGCGACGAAGCCTCATGAGCCTCCGGCTCAAGCTGCGTTTCGATGGGCGGTGCAGGCTCGAGTGAGGCCGCCTGGAGTGGCGCGTCGCCTTGCGGCAACGTCGCTTCGACCGCGGGCTCCGGCTCCGGCGAAGGCGCCTCGGCAAGCGCCTCGGGCACGGCCTGCTCTGTCGTTGGCTCCGACGCTGGCGCATCGCCCTGTGGCTCCGGCGGAGGCGCGACGGCCCGACGGCCGCTGACGAGAACCTCTTCACGGCCGGAGGCGTCGACGTGACGAACGAGACGGTACGTCGTGTTTCCGAAGGCCCGCGCGACCTCGGGAGCCGCCACGAGGAGCTGGAGGTCCAACGTGCGGCAGAGATCGAAGAGGACGACGAGGTTGTCCGGCGACAGGCGATTGGCCTCGTCGAGGAAGAGGAAGCGAAGCGTCCCGGTCGGACGATCGGAGCGGAGCACGTTGGCATCGCGCTCCCATTCGGTCAGGACCACCATCATGAGCGCTGCGCCGACGCCGATGGCCTCACCGGTCGACAGACGCGTGGGGGACGCGACCTCCCACTCGCCCGACGCGGCGGCTTTGCGCTGCACTTCGACGACGAGGTCGAGATACTCGCGATAGTCGAGAATGCGCTGCGCGCCTGCGCGCCCGCCGCCGCCGTAACGACGGAACACTTCGGCCAGCGCGTCCTCGAAGGGAAGGTCCGCCTGGAAGAGCAGCTCCTGGACCTCGCCGCCGCGTAGCGCTCGAAGGACGAGCTCCATTCGCTCGACGCGTTTGATGTGGACGCGAATCGCTCCGATGCTGCCGAACGATACGTTCACGAGGTCGCGATTGAGGCGGCGCACGCGGTTCGCCGTTTTTCTGAGCTGGACGTCGATGCCGCGCGCCACGTCTTCGGACGTTCCGCGGAGATCGGTCTCTTGCCGCACGACGCGGTCGCTGAGCACGGTCAGGTCGGCTCTCAAGCGCTCGAGCGCGTCGGCCGGATCGGAGACGTCGGCGAATTGGCTCGGCAGCCGACGCATGACCCACGCGCGCGCCGCGATCCATCCCTCGAGGTAGGCGGCCGGTGCATCGCCGCTACGCTCGAAGGCAGCGTTGACCGCTGCGAGCCCGTCGGCGCCTGTGCGAGCATGCTGGAGGCGCGTGGTGAGGAGGGCACGCTGGGCCCGTGCTTCGGCAAGATGCTCGGTGGGGGAGAGTTCCGACGGCGTCGTACGATGGCGCAAGACACCGGCCGCCTCCGCCAGCTCCGAGAACGCGCGCCACTCGGCTTGCGCCGGGCCGTGTGCCGTGTCGACCTCGGCGGCCCGACGGCGTTCGTCGGTGAGTGCACTCTCGCCTCGAGCCCGGCGCTCGCGCGTGACCGCGATGGCCATCGAGAGCTCGCCTTCGCGCGATGCGAGCTGATCGCGTTCGCTGCCAAGCTGAGCCAGCTCGGCGTCGAGCGCCTCGATCGATGCGTCCGCCGTTTCCTGACCTCCGGCTTCCGCGAGCTCGGCACGGAGTCGGGTGCACGTGCCTTCGCGCGCCGAGCGATCGCCGGCTGCCGCCTGCCAGGCCACGTTCGCGCGCTCCCAGGCCGACTCAGCGTTGCGCAATGCTTCTTCGGACGCGGTGGCCGCCAGGCGAGCCGCGTCGTGCTGCGCTTGGATCGAATCGCGGACGACGCTCCGATCGGCCATGGCCGCATCGACGTCGTCCCACGCGAGTGCCTCCTTGTTGGCGACGACCTCGACGAGTGCGCGCTCGGCCGAATAGAGCCGGTCACGTTCGACGTCGAGCGTCGCGCGCTCTTCTTCGGTGCCCGAAGAACTTTCGGTCGGGCCGTATCGGAGCGCATCGAGCTTCTCGGTGAGGGTGAGGCGGGCGCGGCCGACGCGCTCGAGCTCCGCCGCGGCGGCCTCGGCTTCGCTCCACGCGCGCTCGGCCTCGGCGAGCGCTTCGTCGGGATCGGACGAAATCACCCGATGTGCTTCGGCAAGCAGCTCGAGCAGGCCCGACAGCTTCGTACTCGTCGCGGCCCCTCGTTCCGCGGCTGCGCGTGCGGATGACGAAGCGTCGGCCTCCTCCGTACGCGCTTCCTGCTCACGCTGACGAGCCGCGGCCGCCTTCGGTCGCGGATCACCCGCCGCGAGAAGGGGTGTTTCGGCGAGCAGGCGATCGGCTTCGTGGACGAGACCATCGAGCCTTCGGACGTCGTCGAGCGCCGTGGCCGTCGTCCGCTCGGCGCGCTCGGCCTCGGCGCGGAGCTCGGTGGCACGCTTCGTCCGAGCTTCACGCCCGAGGATGGGTTGGCTGGGCCGCCGCGTGACACGGAGCGCGAGGGCTTCTTTCACGACCACGTCGGTGGTCTCGAGCGATCCGATCTGCTTGCGTGCGGCCTCGACGATGCGTGGCACGTCTTCCTCGGCGACGAGCCACACGGTCTCCGGAGCGGTCGTGCTTTGGGAGAGAGCGTCGGCGGCGGCGCCCGGATCGACCACCACCAGCGCGTGGGCGAGCGGGCCGAGTGCCGCTTCGAGGATCGGGGCTTCGTCGACACCGCTCGTCTCGAAGCGGGAGGCGAGGAGGTCGGCGGCGAGCACGTCTCGAACGGCAAGCAGTTCGTTCGGGAAGCCTCCGGACTGGTCGAGGCGATCGGCGTTGCTTGCCAGCGTTGCTCGCTGGTTCTCCGCCGTCGCGACGGCCGCGCGTGCTCGCTCTCGCTCTTCGGCGAGGGCGCTGCGTTTGCGCGCAATCTCCTCGAACGTCCAGGTTTCGAGCCGCGAGGCGAGGGGGGCGAGCACGTCCCAACGAGGCAATGTGCTTTCGAGTGCCGCGGCCTCGTCGCGCGCCGACGCGGCGTTTCGGGCGGCTTCGGTGGCGCGGGCCTGCGCAGATCGAGCCTCGTCTTCAGAGGTTCGCACCTCGGACTGTGCATTCGCCAAGGCCCGCTCGACCGCCGCGAGTCCGTCGGTGTCGAGCTCGACGCCGAGCGCCGTCGCTCTCGCGCGAACCTTCTTCGCGGCCTCGGCCTGGGCACGTGCATTCGTGCGCTGCTTGCCAAGCGCATCTCTCCTGCTCGCCACGTGCTCGAGCGCATTCAGGCGTGCGAGCTCCTGGCGTGCGAGCTCGTGCGGCTCGGCCGCGTCGACCTCGGACCCTCGCACGGTGGCGAGCGCGGCGCGCGCCGCTTCGTAATCACTTTTCTGGAGCGTCGAAAGTGCGAGCGCACGCTCGGCGCGGGCACGTCGTGTGTCGACGTCGGCCAGTGACGCTCGTACGCGCGTGAGCGCCGCTTCGATGTCTTCGGCAGCGAGCGACGATTCACCGAGGAGCTTCTGCGCCTCGGCAAGACGCGTGCGTGCCGTGCGCTGCGCGTGGGCGCGCCGGTGGAGCTCGTCGAGGCCGGCCTGGAGATCTCCGAGTCCGCTCGCCGCACGAGCGTAGGCCTCGCGTGCGCGATCGCGCTCGGTGATGCGTTCGTCGCGAAGGCGCGTCGCCGTCTCTCGTTCGGCGGCCGCCCGTTCCACGGTCTCCGAAGCCGCGGTCCATTCGGCCGTCGCGACGACGAGCCGTTCGGCGACCGCGCGGGCTGCGACCGTCCTCGTGCGCCTCGTCGTTCGCTCGTCGATCGCGCTGCGCAGCTCGGAGAGGCGCACCGAGACGCGGCTGCGTTCCGCTTCCGACGTTTCGAGCTCGCGCGTGAACGCCGCAACCTGAGCCTCCGCTTCGCGCACGCGTGTGTCGGCGGTATCCTTCTTCGCACGTGCGTTCCGCGCCGTCGCCTCCGTTGCCGCGGCGCACGCCGAGAACATGGCCGATCCCGCCGCGTGGATCGCCATGATCTCCTGCTCGAGCAAGCGTGCTTCAGCGACCTCGGTTCGTGTTCGTCGGCACGCGTCGAGGTTGGCGCGCATGCGAACCAGCGTGTCTGCGAGACCGCTCTCCTCCTTGAGCAAGAAGGACCGAAGCTCGCTCGTGAGCGCCCGCGAGATGCCGCCGGTCATGCTCGTGCGGAGCATGTCGTGGAGCTTCGTGCGCTCCTCGTCGGTGGCGAGTCGAAGCGGATTCACGCCGCGATCGAAGAGCGCTCCGAAGTACTCCTTGGCACTTCCGAAGACCTGCATCTTGCCGCCGCGCGCGACGACGGCGGAGCGGATCTCGTCGAGCTCCGGGATCGCGTCGTGGTCGGCGCCCGACACGAGGAGGATCTCTTTCAGGCTCCCTTGGAGATCGAGCCCACTCACGAGGAACGGCGTCAACTCGAGGGTGGGCTCGGACTTTCGAACGAGCTGCACGCCGGCGACGAGGCGCGAGCCGTCGGCGAGCTCCAGCTCCATCGCCGAATACGACGGCTTTCCAGCCACCCCGAGACGGCCATAGAGGCCGCGATCCCCGCCCGTCGCCGCCGTTTCGCCGAGGTTGGTGAAACGGAGACGTGCGAGGTCGGGCAAGAGAACCACGTACGCGGCGACCATCACGGTGGTCTTGCCCGCGCCGTTCGCTCCTTCGAGCGCGGTCACGTGCCGGTCGAGGAGATAGCGCTCGTAGAAGACACCCTTCCAGTTCACGAGCGCGAGTGCTGTCGCGCACGTGCGACTCACGGAGGCGTCTCCTCGTCGTGGTCGACGACTGGCTCTTCGGTCCCGGGCTCCGGTGTGACGACTTCCTCGTTCACCGCGTCGTCGTCGATAGGCTCGTCGCCCGCTTCGTCGTCGACAGGCCGGTCGCTGCCCGATTCGTCGTCGATGGGCTCTTCGCCGGCCGCATCGTCGTCGACGGGCTCTTCGCTCGTGAGCTCGGCGTCCTCCGCCTCGACGTGGTCCTGCTCGCCATCGGAGTTCGCGTCGTCGAGCGAGCCTTCGGGCATCTCGGCCTCCTCGATCACGAGCTCGCCGGCCGCGACGAGCTCGGCGAGATGGGCTGCAGGAGCGCCGGCACCGCGAAGCGGCTCGGCGAAGCGGAGGAGCGAAGCCCGCAAGCGATAGCGCGCGTCGTCGGCGGCATCGACGAAGCCGAGCGCGGAAAGACGTCGAAGCGCATCGGCAACCTTCGACCGGACCGTCTCGGCCGCGATGCGCTCGTCGTGACGCCGCCGCTTGGGGTTCATCATCTGCACGAGCACGTCCGAGCCGACGACACCGGCGAGATGGCCGAGCACGTGCTCGCGCGTGACGATGCCGCCGGTCTCGACGGTTGCCGGATCGAGATAGAGGAGGGCGAGGGCCTGCCCTACGAGCATCTCGGCAGCCGCCAGATGGCGCTTGCCGAGGCGATCGTTGATGGGCAGGAGATAAAAGTACCCGTCGCTCTTGTGGACGAGCTCGCAGCCGTAGCGTCGATAGAGCGGCTCGAGGTGATCCTGCCCATCGACGAGGAGCGCGTACCAGATCGCGTCGTCACGATCGATGTGGCGCCCTCGTCGCAAGGCGAGGTCGAGCTCGGGGAAGGCGTCGTCGAGGATGACGTCTTCGAGTGTCGCGAAACGTGTCTCGCTCACGACGCTGTCTCCTTCACTGGGTTCCCCGTGATCGGCCAGTCCTCTACGACGATTCCTTCCCCCGCGGCAACCCAAGGACGCTCGGCGACGACCTCGACCGAGGCCAAGTCCGAAACGATCTGCGCCACCTTTCCTGCGGCGCGGAACCGAGTGTCGATGTCGACGTCGGGAGTGCATACCTGAGCCGTCACCTCGGCGAGGCCCGTGGCTCCCGCCGCGAGGGCCGCGCCGATCGAGGCTTGGAGCTCGGCGTCGGGGTTCGTGGGTACTTCGCTGGCGAGCTTCGGCTCGCGCTCTTTCTTGGGGCTCTTCACGACCGGTTTGGGGGCTTCCACGGCGACCGAGCGAAGGAGCGTGAAGGGCGCGGCGCTGGCGATGGTGAGCGCGTATCGCTTGCCCGCGCGTCCTGCGAGCTGCTCGCGAAGACGATGGACGAGCGTACGGCTCGGATCGAGACGAACCACGTCGCGAAGGTAGCGATGGACCCACTCATGGTAGTCGGACCACGCTCGCTGTCTCGCCGCGCCCCATGCAGCCAGGCGTTCGACCTGATCGAGCGCGTCACGCGCGGCGCGTTCGGCTTCTTCCTGCTCGGCGTCGCCGGCGCGTTCGAGGACCTCCTGGAGCAGCTCGCCGAAGCGATGTCCGTGACGAAGGAGGATGTCGTTGAGCTCGTGGAGCATCGCGCTCGTCGTGTCGAGGAGCTTCGTGCATCGCTCGACGGCTCCGAACCAGTCGGCCGCGAGGAGCGCCGCGATCTCGCGCTGGAACTCTTCCTGCTGCAGGTCGAATCCGCGCTGTCGTCGTTCGATGCCGCCGGCGAGCTCGAAGATGGTGACGCGCAGCGGACCGATCACGCCGGTACGCCATGCTTCCTCCGAGTCTGCCGCACGCGTCGCCGCCAGTACACCTTCGAGGCACGCCGTCAACGTGCCGGCGAGCACGTCGAGGCTCTCGCGCGTCAGGGCATCATCTTCGAGGTAGAACCCGATGATGCCGGTCGCGAGTCGGGTGAGCGCATACTCGCCGGCGCGCGTAACGCCCGCACCGTCGACGCGCACGAGAAGCTTCTGATCGCGCAAACGGCGAACGACGTGGGTGGCACGCTTCTTCGCGCCACCTTCTCCACGGCCTTCTTTGGTCAGCGCGACGACTTGATCGAAGACGTCGAGGAGCTGGTCTTCCTGGAACGACGACATCCCCGACCGCTCGGCCCGCACGTGGAGTGCCGCGAGGAAGCAAAGGTCGAGCGTGTGCAGTTCGAGCGCGACGCCGCGACGATGGAGCGAGGTGACGAGGGTACGCGGATCGAGAGCGGACACAGCCACACGTAGGACGGGGCACCCTTGGTAACTCGGCGACCTCCGGGTGTCGAGTCGGGGCGCGTCCGTGGCCCTGGCGGTACGTAAATCAAGGCCTCGAATTGACCTCAGCCACGTCGCCTGAATGGCGAAGCGCGAGCTCTGGCGTGACTCCACTCGCAGGAGGCGCCACCTTCCTCCCTCGCTCCTCGATCGGCGCGCGGATGCGGCTTCTCCCCGCATCTAGCGCATCGCCGGGGACGGTATCGTCCGGTTCGAATGCTGAATACGCGCGTCGTTCTCGGTCTGGCTCTCGTTTCGAGCGTGCTGACGACGGGGTGCTCACTCGAGAAGCTTCGCTCTCGCAAGCGCGGACCCTCGCCATCTTCGTCGGCGGTCTTCGTCGACCCGATCTCCTCCGCCTCGTCCGCGGACTTCGTTCCACCGCCTGCGCCGTCTGCGCCGACGACCCTTCCGCTCGTGCAAATCGAAGGGACCAACGCTTGGGGCTACCCGAAGTCGTATGTCGACAAGGCCGGCTTTCGCTCGCTGCTCTTGCACTCGAAGTTCGACGAGCTCGACCGTTACTTCGCGGAGCTACAGGACGCCTTCGAGGCGGATCCGACGAAGGAATACTGGCCCGTCGATGCCTCCGAGAGCTTCGCATCCACCGAAGCGAAGCTTCGGCCTCTTTTCGACGCGTGGGCCGACCACAGCCCGAGCTCGTTCGCGCCCTACCTGGCCCGCGCCTCTCATTACCTCGGCGTCGGCTACGAGATCCGAGGCTCGAAGTACGTGAAGGACACGCCGCCGGCAGCCCTCGAGGGCATGCGCGTGATGTTCGCGAGAGCGCAGCCGGACATCGAGAAGGCGCTCGCACAAAGGCCGCGACTCGTCGCGGCCTACCGCCAACGCATTCGGATGGACCTTGCGATCGGGAAAGACACGCGCCCGACCATCGAGGCCGCCCTTCGCGTGTGTCCATCCTGTTTCCAGGTGCGCGTGAGCCACATGGTGGCGCTCGAACCGAAGTGGGGCGGCAGCTGGGTCGCGATGCAACGATTCGCGCGGAGCACGGCGCGGGGACAGAAGACGCCGCTCGATTTGCTGGAAGGCTACGTCGATGTGTCGCGCGCCGACGAAGCGTTGGCATCCGACGTCGACGCGTCCGTTCGCTTCGCCGAGAAGGCGCTCGCCCGCGGTGAGCACTGGGAGTTCCTGACTGCGCGAGCGAGGGCTCGACGAGCACGAAAGGAGTATGCACTCGCGGAGGCGGATCTCGTCCGGGCGGACGAGCTGCGACCGATGAATGCCGGAGTGTTACGGCAGCGCGCACAGGTGAGAGCGGATTTGAATGCGTGGGAGGCGGCCGGCCACGACGTTGCGACCTTGCTCTCGTTCGCGCCTGAAGAAGCGGCGTCGGAGAAAGTCGCCACGCGCGTCGTCGAAGGATTGGTCTACGCGGGCTGGCAAGCGCACCTGCAAGGACGCCAAGCAGACGCGGTCCGTCTCTATGATCTCGCGGCCAAGCTCGACCCGAGCAACATCGAAGTCCGCCGGCGTCGACCTTGGGTCATCGCGGGGCCCGACGCCGGGAAGGCGCCGGCGACGGACGATGAGCTAGCAACGCTCGAGGCCGCGGCGCGTGCTGCGCCCGACGACTTCGATGCGCAGCGGGCGTTCGACTATGCGCTTGCTCGCCGAGGGCAGTACGCGCGCGTGATTCCCGTATGGGACGCGTACCTTGCGCGCCATCCGGACGACACGCGTGCCTACGTCGAGCGTGCCGGTGCGCAGCGCCATCTCGGTGACCTGACGCGCGCCTTTGCCGACGTGAACCGGGCGTGCGAGCTCGGGAGCCCCGAAGGCTGCAAGTACGCCAAGCAGCTTCAACCGAAGTAAACGCGGGGACTGGGGGCAGTTCCCCCCGTGGCTGCGCCCAGCCGCGTCACCCGTTCGGGGTAGGGATCAAAGTGAAGCGGTGACGGGATAGATCGCTCGGACGGGGCGCCCGAAGCACCGTTCGTGGAGCCCCGATGACGACGATCGCCGCACGTAGGATGTCTGCCTCGCCCGCGCTTGCCACCGCGACGGCCGGTTCCGAGCCGGCCTACGCCGCTGCCGCTCCGTCGTCGCCCGAGATCAAGGTGACCGACGGTGTGGTGGTTCACCTCGACGTGCTCCGACGTCACCGGCAGACAGCACGTCTGGCGCGCTCGACGTCGTAGACGCTCGCCGCGCATTCGCGACGAGGGCGCGTTGGGCGATCGAGCGCTGCCATTCACTTCGCGTGGCTTTTTCGGCAAGGCGAGGGGAGCGGGCTGCTAGCGTCCGCCGCGTGCGGTCGCTTGGATTCGTTCTCTTCGTGGTTGGGCTCCTCGCGGGCGTCGTCGGGACGTTCATGGGGTGCGGCGCTCTCTTCTCCTGGAATGGTCGCCACCCGATCGCCGTCCACGAGCTCGAAGCCGACAAGCCGCTCCACGCGACGATCGATGTGCAGCCCGGACGTCGCTACACACTCGGCGTCCACGCGGTCGTCGACCGGACGGGGCTCGTCGAAGAGCACGGTGTCCCCGTCGTCGAGGCGAAGTTGCCGTTCGTCGCGTCGATCAACGACTCGTCGGGGACCCAGGTCGTGCGCGTGGCCGGATGGCTCGATCCGCACGAGCCCCGACCGTGCTCTATGGAAACGGGCACAATGTCGACAAGCAGCACGCGCCCGGGGAGCCGCCGCCGGAGCTCGTGATCGAGCGGCTGGTCGGGCCTTGGCCCTCGGCGCAACGTCAGGCCATCTCGTTCGACACCACGCTGGGGGAGGATCGCGTCCAGAAAGTCAGGATCGCGAGCGGTCGGGTGGTCGTTTACGACGACGCCTATCCCGTGTCGATAAAGGTTGCATTTTCGGTCGCAGCGATTGGCGCCGTGATTTGTGGGGCGGGAGCGACCCTTCTGCTCCTCCGAGGGGTTCGTTCCCTCCTTTCACGACGTGGTGGTAATCGCCCCCGTAAAAACGTTTAATGCGGCCACCATGCTTCCCCACCTGACGCGCCGCCGCGAGATTCTCGCGCCCAGTGTCGCTCTGTTGGTTTTTGCAACGCTCACCGTCGGCAGCGAGCAATCGGCTCGTGCGCAGGACGGCACTGCGCCGACCAACGGCACGACGACCACCACGCCCACGCCTTCGACGGCCCCGACGAACAACGCGGAGCCCAAGAAGGATGAATCGGCGAACGGAAAGAAGGACGACAAAGCGGCTTCTGCCGCCGAAACGTCACAGGAGCCGCACGCCGAAGGCGCGGCAACCGAGCACCACGAGGAAGGCAAGGAGCCGAACCAGGCCGTCTATCTCTCGGGTGATCTGGCGTTCGCGCGCGCGGACGTCGGCGCATTCTCGGACAACACCGGTTTCGACAAGACCGGCGCGAACGGCATCGCCTACGGCTTGGGCATCGGGTATCGCAATCGCAGCCTCCGCGTCGGTGCGCGCTTCCGCATCAACGACACGACGGAGTTCAGCCTCTGGTCGGTCATGGCGGAGGTCGGCTACGGCCTGAAGCTCCGTCCCATCGAGCCCGTCTTCGTGTTCCACGCGGGCTACATGTTCGACACCAACATCCAGCGCCCGGTGTTCTCCTCGTCGCTTCCGCAGGGCAACGTCCTCACGCCGGACGTCGATCTCAAGGGCGCGGTGCTCGGTGTCGAGGCGGTGGCGAACTACTGGGCCACCAAGTCGCTTCGTATCGGGCCGTACGTCGGGTTCGACCTCACGATCCTCCACCGCTCGCAGGCCGCTCTCCCGCAGTCGATCTTCCCGATCCCCGACGACGTCCGGAACAACGCGCTCTTCGGCGAGTCCGGTAGCGGTGTCGGTTACGTGTTCAACGTGGGCATCCGAGGCACGGTCGACATCGGCTGGTAATCGCTTCGGCGCGTTGCATCGCTCAGGGCCCGTCGTGCATCACGGCGGGCCCTTCGCCGTTTGTCGGCGGAACGCGCTCGCGCGGCGTCGAACGGTGGATCGTCGAGCAACCGAATCGACACGCGATTGCCCATTGGATTTTGCGACAGCCGATGAATTAACTCGGAAATGTGTCGGTTGCGAGGAATGTGAGACAAGGTCCGACGACGGCATACTGTTCGCAATGCGAGCGGCCACTGGGAGGAAACCATGTCGCTCGATTGGACCAAGAAGACCCGCTGGCTCTCGTTCGTGTCGCTCCTCGCTCTCGCCACCGGCGCGACCATCGGATGCGCGGCCGAGTCGTCGAGCGACGAGCCGGCGACCGATGACGGCACCAGCGTCTCGACCGACGACATCACGCAGGTCGATCAATCGAAGGTCAAGCGCCAGTCGATCGGCAACTGCTGGCTCTACGCGACCACGAGCTGGCTCGAGGCGCTGAACAAGGGCGCCACCGACGTCGAGCAGAACACGTCGGAGTCGTGGCTCACGTACTGGCACTGGTACGAGCAGATCGCGAACGGCCGCGCGGGCAGCGAGATCTCGACGGGCGGTAGCTACGGCACCGCGGCCGACCTCATCGCGCGCTACGGCGTCACGCTCGAGAAGGACTTCATCGCCTCGGAAGCCGAGAGCGAGATGTCGAACCGTCAGTCGACGGCGCTGAACGCCGTCAACGCGGCGCTCAAGTCGGGGGCGCTCAAGGACCCGACCGCGCGCCGCGACAAGGCGCTCGTCCGCAAGGAGCTCGACAAAGCCTGGGGCCTCGACGCCAGCGTCTCGGCGCGCATGGACGCCGTCTTCGGCAAGGCGGTGACGCGCACGCTCGACAAGTCGACCTACGCGCAGAACGCCGCGAAGACGAACAAGATCATCCCGGCGAAGGACTTCCCGGCCCGCCTGAAGGACACCACCACGGGCCAGTTCGTCAAGGCGACACTCGCCGAGGCCATCGGCAAGAGCGGCGGTGGCTGGTGGGCGCAGCGCGAGGGCAAATACGCCTTCAACGAGGTCAACTACCCGCGTGACGCCGCCTCGCGCCGCGCGTTCTGGAAGCGCGTTCAGAAGGCGCTTCATGACGAGGTCCCGGTCATCACGTCGTGGAAGGTCGACTTCAACGCGCTGTCGTCGTCGACCAGTCACTTCTCGCTCGAGGAGCTCCAGCGCCGTGGCCCCGGTCGCCAGGGCGGACACATGACGGTCATGCACGACTACCAAGCCGACGTGCCGGGCTTCGGTCTGCTCAAGGCGGGCGAGCAGGCGACGCCCGAGCAGATGAACGCGGCCCTCGCTGACAGCACGAAGATCTCGTTCGTTCGCGTCAAGAACTCGTGGGGCGGCGTCCGTCCCGATCGCTGGTCCGACGCAGCCATCCCCGGCTACCACGACCTCGACCTCGCCTACCTCGACGGTCCCATCAAGGAGTGTTCGGAGAACGCCAGCGGCGAGACGGACACCCACAACTGCCCGAACGACGTGACTCCGCTTTGGGACGTCGTCCTGCCGGCCGGATACTGACCGCCTCCTGACCGTTCCGCGCAGCGATTCACCATCGAGCGCGACCGAAACGGGACGAATCGACACCGAACGCGCGAGCGTAGGTCATTGCTGACCTGCGTTTTCGCGCGTTTTGTGCCACGATCGGCAGACCGTGCTCCATACAGACAACGTGCTTCGCGCCATCACGGACGACGGAGCTTTTCGCGTCATCGCCGCCGATACGACCGCCACGGTCCGGCAGGCGCTCGAGGTCCAGCATGCCGAAACGCTCGACCTCAAGAGGACCTTCGCCGACCTCCTGACCGGCGCCATTCTCGTCCGAGAGAGCATGGCCCCCGACTACCGGCTGCAGGCCATCCTGCAGGGGGACAACCCCAAGGCCCGCATGGTCGCGGACACGCATGCCGATGGCTCGGCGCGAGGGCTGATCCAGGTCCCCTCGGACCTGAAGGAGATGCCGCTGGGTGAGCGCGGGCTCCTCCAGATCGCGCGCACGCTGCACAACGGTTCGCTGCACCAAGGCGTCGTCCGCGTGCCGCCCGGCGCGAAGGGCATGTCGTCGGCCTTCATGGCCTACATGCAGGAATCCGAGCAGACCCTGACGATGATCGCCATCGGCTGCCACTTCGCGAACGGCTCGGTCGCCGCCGCGGGCGGGTACATGGTCCAGCTTCTTCCCGAGGTCGCCGAGGGCCCGCTCATGGTCATGACCGAGCGCCTGAAGGACTTCGAGGACATCGTTCCGCTGCTTGCGCGCGGCGCGGCGTCGCCCGAGGAGCTCCTCAAGGAGACGCTCTACGGCATGCCGTATACGAAGGTCGGCGACCGCGAGGTGAAGTTCGCCTGCCAGTGCAGCGCCGACCGCCTTGCGATCAGCCTCGCGTCGCTGCCCCGCAACGACATCGAGTCGCTGATGGAAGACGGTAAGCCCCTCGAGATCGAGTGTGACTACTGCCGCAAGAAGTACGAGTTCACGGTCCAGCAGCTTCGCAGCCTGCTCGACAAGAACTGACCGACAGTGAGCCGGCGGGTACCCCAGAACCGACCGACAGTGAGCCGGCGGGTACCCCAGAACCGACCGACTGAGCCGGCGGGTACCCCAGAACCGACCGACAGTGAGCCGGCGGGTACCCCAGAACCGACCGACAGTGAGCCGGCGTCACCGGCTGGCCACGTCGGTCACGCGAATGTCAAAAAATGTGAACGCCTAAAGGCCTAGGATTCACGGGCGGTTACACCTGTTTGGTGGTGCGTTGCTGTAAGCGATAGGGTTGCATTGTCCTACAGTGGAGCTAGAGCGAGGGCCAGCCATGAAGCTCTCCCTTACGCGGACCCCCCTGCTGCTCCTCCTCGCCGCCTGCGCCGCGAGCGCTACAGCCTGCACCGCGGACGCGTCGGATGACGGCGCTGCAGTTGGCGACGAAGAAGACCTCACCAGTCTGACCGCGCGCGCCCGCAGGCTCGACTTCGCCGGGTACGTCTACGTGGCCGAAGGCACCTCGGATTACGCGATCGTCAGCGAGGTGAAGCGCCAGACGCAATCGGCGTTCGGAGCGCTCCGCGAGGGCAACGTCGGCGTGAACAGCCGCGAGCTCAAAGACGTCAACCCCGCGACGTTCCTCAAGACGCCCGTGACCGTGGTCGACCCGGCGAACCCGGGCGCGACGACGAAGATGGTCAAGGTGGCGTACACCTTCACGGACAACGCGGTCGTTCCGGTGCCGATGGCGACGCGCTCGGCCATCTCGCTCGGCCTGCTCGGCAGGAACTACCAGTCCCAGTCGGACCGCATCCTTCGCGAGTGCACCACGGGCGACGCGCACGCGCGCGAGTTCCAGAGCTCGATTTGGTACGTCTTCGACCCGGCGCTCTCGTCGTGCAAGACGGCAATGGCCACCGAGCAGCAGAAGATCGACGCGGATCGTCACGGCCTCGCCGAAGGCCAGGTTCCCCTCAGCGAAGTGAACCGGCTCTACATCCCGATGACCGCCAACCTCAAGACGACCTCGGCGTCGACGGCGACGAAGTACCCCGAGTACGACCGCCTCTACGCGGGCGGCGTCGAGCCCGGCAAGCTCGTCATCGGCATGGTCAGCGGCATGATGGCCGACTGGGCCGCCGGTGAACGCCACGAGGTCTACGAGGACCAGGGCTACGAGATGTGGTACGGCGGCCTCCGCGAGATCTTCAAGGCGCGTCCGAACTTCAAGCTCGCGAGCGTCGAGGGGGTCGCCAACCCGCTGTCGTACTCGGTCGGCGGAACGTCGGTGACGTTCGCGTCGTTCGACGACATGGTTGCGTTCGAGCTCGACAACAAGAACCCGGCGGGCGTGACCTACGCGAACCGCAACGAGCTCCGAAAGCAGATCGCGACCACGCTCGTGAAGCGCTGGATCACGTTCGAGGTGCCGGTGCAGGTGAAGATCGGTGCGACCACGAAGCCGCTCACGATCAAGCTCCAGTCGTACTTCGGCGCGGAGACGGACGCGACGCCGCACAAGCGTGGCATCAAGACGAGCGACATCTTCGTCTACAACGGCCACTCGTACATCGGTTACGGGCCGCTCGATCCGAGCCGCTTCACCACGGCGGACTTCCCGGCGAGCTACCAAGTGCTCATGATCAACGGGTGCGTCTCGTACAACTACTACGAGAAGGACTACATCCCGCTGAAGGCCGGGGGCACGAAGAACCTCGACCTCGTGACCAACGGCCTCGAGAGCTGGGTCAACGAGAGCGGTGAAGCGATGGGTCGCTTCGTGGGCTCGTTCATCGACGGCAAGATCAACAGCTACAACCAGATCCTCAAGAACTCGCAGTTCACGTACTTCGGCTACGATTGGGGCATGGACGCCCTCCGCGTCGTCGATGGCGAGCTCGACAACAAGTACAAGCCGACGAAGACCCCGATCTCGCTGCAGTGAGGTAGCCGCTGCTACGGACGTTCCTGGCCGCCACGCTCGATCCCGGATTCCTTGCCGAAGCGGGGGCACTCCTCGCTCGGCTGCGGGATCGCGATGGGATCGACGCGCGCTGGGTGGGGCTCGAAACGATGCACGTCACGCTGCGCTTCTTCGGCGATACCGAAGAGGCGCGCGTGCCTGCCATGATCGAGGCCGTCAAGGCGCTGGGGCAGGGCAGGGCCGCGCCTCCCGTGCGTGCGGCGAAGCTCGAAGGCTATCCCGAACTGCGGCGGGCGCGGGTCGTCGTGATCGACCTCGAAGACCCGTCGGGTGTGCTCGGCGAAATGGCACGACTCGGTGAACGAGCGGCCGTCGCGGCCGGCTTTCCGCCCGAGGCTCGCCCGTGGACGGCGCATCTCACGCTCGGTCGCTCGCGCCGCGTGCCGATCGATTTGCGACACGCGGCGAGGCGACCTTTCGAGCCGTGGTGGGGCCACGCGACGTCGGTGACGCTCTATTCGAGCGAGACCGCGCGCGAAGGCGCCAAGCACACGCCGCTCGTCACCGTTCCGTTTTGATCACTTGCAGAACGTGCCGTAAAGCGCGTCGCACGTCGCGTCACTGCCGCTCGCTGCGGCCTGCTCGCAGGTCGACTTCATGTCTGCGTCCGAGACGCCGGCGCAGCACGTCGACAAGTCCGCGCACGTCTTGCCCGAACCCGTCCCCGAGTCGACGTCGGGCTTCATGCAGTCGGGGATCGTGCACTTCTGGGCGCAGGTCCCGATCTTCTGCGCGCACGTCGTACAGGCCTGCGAGGGCGCCGGGCACTTCTGGTAGCAGGCGGTGTCGTTGCAGTCGCAGGCGTTGAAGCAGCGGATGTACTCGCCACAGGCGCCGCTGAACGATCCGCTCTTGTAGTTGTCGCCGTAGCACTCCTTGTACGTGGAATCGCAGTTCGTCTCGATGCAGCTCGAATAAGTCTCGAGCTCCTGCTTCGTGCACTTCGACTCGCCGCCGCTGCCGTCGCCGCCGTTGCAGTCCTTGATGCCGCTGCCCGAACCGTTGCCGTTACCCGAGCCGTTGCCGTTGCCGGTACCGGTGCCCGTGCCGTCGCCCGTCCCCGACGTGTTGTTGCTCGAGTCGCTGCTCGAGCACGCGGCCAGAGCCATCGTGGCGGCTGCGGCGACGACGACGAACGAGAAGGCGATGCGAGTACGAATCATGAAGGCATTCTCCAGTGGTTCTGGGTCGATGAAGAGGCTTGCTACGAGCACCGAGCTCAGCCGGCGCCCTCACCGTCGGTCATCCCGTCGAAGGGGCCGCTGCGTGATGGCGCTGGTTGGACGGAGCGTTCGGAGGCTCGATGTGTCACCCATCGGGGGGACAGACAGCCGGCCGTTGACACCCCCTATCAGAATGCGGCAACCAAGGGATAGGCTTCGATGTCTCTCCAAACTCGACAGTTCGATCTCGCCCACGTACCGCAGGACGTTTTCGGCATTTGCGACAAGCTCGCGGCCGCCGGGAAGCGCGCGTGGATCGTGGGCGGCTGTGTTCGTGACTCTTTGCTCGGCAAGGCGGTGGCCGACTGGGACGTCGCGACGGACGCGCTTCCGAACGAGCTCATGAAGATCTTCCCGCGCGCGATCCCCACGGGGCTCCAACACGGCACGGTCACGCTCGTCGTCCGAGGTCACCACTACGAGATCACGACGCTGCGCGGGGAGACCACCTACTCGGATGGCCGCCGCCCCGACGCGGTGCACTTCGTCGACGACATTGCCGCCGACCTCGCACGTCGCGACTTCACGATCAACGCCATCGCCGTCGATCCGCGAACCGGTACGGTCATCGATCCGTTCGGGGGCCAGACCGATCTCGACGCCAAGATCGTGCGGGCCGTGGGCATCGCGAGAGAGCGCTTCTCGGAAGACGGTCTCCGTGTCCTCCGCGCGGCGCGCTTCAGTGCCACCCTCGAGTTCGAGCTCGATCCCGACACCTTCGCCGCCATCGAGCCCACGCTCGACACGTATCGCAAGGTGAGCGCCGAGCGCGTGCGCGACGAATGGGTCAAGACGATGAAGGCCAAGAAGCCTTCGCGCGCCTTCGAGGTCATGCGCAAGTCCGGCATCCTGGCCGTGACGTGCCCCGAGCTGCTCGAGGGCGTGGACGTCGAACAGAACAAGTGGCACTCGCTCGACGTTTGGAACCACGGCATGGCTTGCATGGATGCCTGCGTGGGCGACCCCATCTTGCGCATCTCTGCGCTCCTCCACGACGTCGGCAAGCCGCGCACGCGCGCGTTCAGCGAGAAGACGCAGGATTACACCTTCTACGATCACGACAAGGTGGGCGCGGAGATCGCCTTCCCGATCGCGAACCGCCTGCGTTTCTCGAACGACGAGCGCGATCGCATCGTCTCGCTCGTGCGCAACCACCTCTTCCACTACGACAACTGGTCCGACGCCGCCGTGCGTCGCTGGATCAAGCGCGTCGGCAAGGAGCGCGTGGAAGATCTCTACGCGCTGAACGAAGCCGACCTGCGCGGCAAGGGGCCGATCTTCAAGGAGACCGACCTCGCCGCGCTGCAGCTCCTTCGCGGACACGTGGAGAAGGTGCTCGCCGAAGGTGCGGCGCTCTCCACGCGCGACCTGGCCGTCGACGGCAACGACCTCATGAAGGAGCTCGGCCTCGAGCGCGGGCGGATCATCGGCGACACGCTCAATGCGCTCCTCGAGATCGTCATCGGCGATCCCGCCGCCAACGAGCGAGGCGTGCTCCTCCAGCAGGCCCGCGAGATCGTCCAGAAGCTCCGTTCGTAGGCGGAGCCACGCGGGAAACCGCGTAATGCACCCGGGGCCGTGCTCGTGATAGCGTCGCTCGCGTGACGCGACTCGCGAAAGCCCGCTCGACTGCGCTGGCCCGGGGCCTGAGTTGTCTCGTGAGTCTCGCAGGTCTTGCGCCGGCGACCGCACTCGCTCAGTCGCCGCCCGCAGCGCCCGAAAAGCTCACGGTCGGCGACTGGCAGCTGTCGCCGCTCCTCGAGATTCGGACGCGCGGAGAGTACCGCCGCGATGCCCCCGACCTCGGGGGCTTCGACCTCGTCGGGAACCTGTCGTCACGCGTGCGGGATGCCTGGGTCGTGTCCGAGCGATCACGGCTCGGCCTCGGCGCTGACCGTGGTGCACTGCGCATCCAGCTCACCCTCCAAGACGCGCGCGCACTCGGTTCACCCACGCCGACGGCCACGCTCACGCCGCGTCGTGACGTTTCTCTCTTCGGGCCCTACGAAGCCTATGCCGAGGTGCATGGCACCGGCGCACGTCCGAACTACCTGAAGCTCGGGCGTCAGGCGATCGTCTGGGGTGAGGGGCGCCTCCTCGGCAACGCCGATTTCTCGCCGACGGGGCGCTGGCTCGACGCCGTTCGCGCTCACGCCGCCCTCGGAAACTTCGACGTCGAGGCGCTCGCCGCGCTGCTCGAAGTTCCTTCGCCGCTCGGCACGCCGTTCGGCGAAACGTCGGGCCCGCAGCGTTCGGGCGTGCAGCTGTACGGCGTCTTGGGGCGCTGGACGGTCGATCCGCTGCTCGTCGTCGAGCTCTACGCGTTCGCGCGGATCGCACGTTCGAACGGCGCCGACCTCGACGGTTCGCGCTTCGCGCTCGCCAGGCTCTCGGGCGAGACGTACACGGGCGCGTTGCGCGTGTCCGGTGACTCGCGAGGCTGGACCTACGGCATCGAAGGCGCCTACCAGCTCGGCAACGCGAACGCGCTCGCCGTCGGGGGGCAGAAGGTCAACGCGTACGCCGCCGCGGGACACGTCTCGAAGACCTTGCCCGACGTCGCGCTCACGCCCACGTTTCGTATCGCCGGGTCGTATGCCTCGGGCGACGACGGCTCGGGCACGTACCACCAGTTCGATCCCCTTCTTCCCGATCCCCAGCGGTTCCACGGGCAGATGGACCTCTTCGCCTGGTCGAACCTGATCGACGCGAGTGCGCGCGTCCAGATCGTGCCTGCGACGGATACGACGTTCGCGCTCGAGTACCGCTACGCGCAGCTCGCCCAAGCCTCGGGTGAGTGGATTGGCAGCTATCTGAACGGCATCGGTCGCGCCGCACCTTCACCGGCCTTCATCGCCGCGGGGTACACCCCGAACACCGGCTCGCCGAGTGCCGAGCTCGGACACGAGATCGATGCCGCCTTCACGTGGCGCCCCCTCGTGCCGCTCGAGGTGCGGGTGGGCTGGTCCGGCCTGTTCCTCGGCGACGGAGCGAAGGGGATCATGTCCTCGCAGGCCCGGGGCGCCACGCAACCGAATGGCACGGTGGCCGCTCCTTCGTTCGCGCAGTACGCCTATGCCCAGGCGAGCGTCGCGCTGCCCTGACGGCTGGCGAGGGAGGCTCAGCCGCCCCAGCGGCGCTTTCGGCCGACGTCCGCGTGGACGAACCAGTCGGATGGAAGGAGGTACGTCCCGACTCCGCCTCCCCAGCCGAGATCGCGGATCTCCTTTTCGAGAACGCGAGGATGCACGCCGCGCTCGGCGTCGAAGGGGACGATGCGGAAGTCGACGGCGTGGCCGAGCGAGTGCTGGCTGTGCGACGCAACGTGACGCCCTTTCTTGCGCATCATCTCGTTGAGCTTGGGGCTCCGAAAGCCGCTCACCAGCTCGAATCGCGCCCCGGGATGCTTGCGAGCGAGGGCACGGAGCAGCTCGAGGAGGCGGGGATCGAAGGCGATGCGTTCGCCCGTCACGCGGTCGGCGAGGAGCGACGAAAAGCGGTCCGCCGTAGGCGAATGATCGTCGAGCGGGACGCGCTCGTCCGTGTGCGTTTGAACGAGGGTGGAAAGGAGCGGGGCGTCGACCGCTGCCACGTCCGCCTTCTTGCTAGGCAGTCCGCTCTTGGCCGCCCAAGCGTCCGAAACGTCGGCGCCGAGCGGCGTGGTGACGAACGACGCGGCGAGGGCGGCGACCATCGCGGCGACCACCGCGGTAACCATGCGTGTACCCAGGGAACGAGACCTTGCCACGTCGGGCCCGAATGCTAGCGGAAGCGCTTGACGGGGGCACCCCGCCCGATGGACGCTCGGGCAATTCCATGGCGGAAGTGCGGTCGGATGCAGAGCTTTTGCGCGCGATGGCCGGCGGCGACGCCGGGGCCGTCGGCGAGCTCTACGATCGTCACGCAGCGACGCTCTTTCCGATCGCGCTCCGGGTGCTCCGTGATCGGAGCGCGGCGGAAGACGTCCTCCACGACGCGTTCGTCGCCGTGCACGAGCGCGCCGCGCAGTACGTACCCGAACGCGGTGCGGTGATCGCCTGGCTGGTCACCCTCGTTCGCAATCTCAGCATCGACCGCACGCGCCGTCGCGAGAGGCGCGGGGAGCTCGCGCGCGACGTGCTCGCCAACGAGCCGCCGCCTTCTGCGCGTGATCCCGAACGAGAGACCGTGGAGGCTGAAGGGCGCGCGAAGATCCGCCGTGCCCTCGCGACGCTGCCGGAGGCGCAGCGCCACACGCTCGAGGTCGCTTTCTTCGAGGGGCTTTCGTACCCGGAGATCGCCGAGCGCGAAAACGTGCCGGTCGGCACCGTCAAGTCCCGCGCTGCGCGGGCACTCTCGGCGCTGCGAGATGCACTGACGAGAGAGGGAATCGTGATCGACGCCTTTTCGAACGGGAAGATCGGAGTACGCAGTTCATGAACATCGAGCTCGACGAAGGCGCGCTGACCAAGCGGGCGTCGGCAGGCCCCTCGCTCTACTTCACGTCGGCGATGCCGAAGTCGGGCGTCAAAGCGGTTCTCGGCATCCTGCACGGCTACGCGGATTACGGCGCCCGCTACGCCCACGTGATGGGGGCGCTCGCGGAGCATGGCATCGGCTCGGTCACGATCGACATGCGCGGGCACGGACGTGCGGGCGGAACGCGCGGCTACTGCAACCGCTTCGACGAGTTTCTCGACGACGCGCGCGAGCTGAAGTCCCTCGTCCGCGATCGCGCCAAGGGAGCCCCCACGTTCCTCTTCGGTCACAGCTTCGGCGGTCTCGTCGCGACGATGAGTGCGCTCGCCGAGCCGGCGCCGTGGAACGGATTGATCCTCTCGGCGCCGTTCTTCGGGCTCGCACTCGAAGTGCCCCGCGTGAAGATTCTCGCGGGCAAGGTCGCCTCACGGCTCTATCCCAAGCTCGGGCTGCCGAGCGGGCTCGCGGGCAAGGATCTCACGCACGACGTCGAGCGCGCCAACGCGTACGACGGCGACCCGCTCGTTTTTCCGAACGCGACGGCACGCTGGTTCACCGAGGCCGTCGCCGCGCAAGAGCGCGCACTCGCGACGATTCCGCGTCTGACGATGCCGCTCTACATGGTCTTCGGCACGGCCGACAAGGTCGCGAGCTTCAGCCAGGGCAAGCGCCTGTTCGACGCCGCGGGAAGCAAGGACAAGACGTTCGATCCCCGCGAGGGCCTCTTCCACGAAGTGCTCAACGAGCCGTCATGGAAGGAAATCGTCGACCCGATGGCGCGTTGGATGCTCGCTCACGTTTGAGTGCATCGAGCTCCAGCTGAAGTTTCTCGAGAAACGTCGGGTGTGAGTTCGACCGACGTGTTGCAAAACCAACAGCCACGTTATCGGCGCGACGCCGAGAGGGATTCCCTCGGGAAAATACTGGGCTCGTGAGGCTGCGCATGGCATCTTCCCGGTGATCGAGAGTCGCGCTTGGCGCGGCGTGGGGGGCAGACGCACACATCAACACGAACGGCACCCGTCGGTTGATCGCGACGCAGCAACCCACGAGGGAACATGTCCACCACGGCAGACAACGTCACGAGCGGGGGCGGGGACAACGAATACGCTGAGGAGCTTCTCACCAAGATTGCCGACGTCCTGCTGATCGTCGCAGGAATCGGTGATGGCGACTACGCCACCCGCCTGAGCAGCGACCTGCCACCCGATCACCCGCTCTCGTCGCTGTTCCAGGGGCTCAACTCGATGATGGACTCGCTCGAGTCCGAACGTCGGAAGAGCGAGTCGTACCGGCGTGACCTGGAAGACAAGATCGAGACGATCGACACCCAGAAGTCCGCGATTCGAGAGCTCTCGACGCCGATCATCGAGGTCTGGAGCGGGGTCCTCTGTCTCCCCATCGTCGGTGTGCTCGACAGCACGCGCGCCGGGGAAATGACCGAGTCTCTCCTCACCGCCATCGTCTCGCGCAAGGCGCGCGTTGCGATCATCGACATCACCGGCATCCAGGTGATGGATACCGGAACGGCCGACCACTTCCTGCGCATGGCGCGCTCGGTGAAGCTTCTCGGCGCCCAGTGCATGCTGACGGGGATCAACCCCGCGATCGCCCAGACCATCGTGCACATGGGCGTGGACCTCAGCGATCTTCTCACCGTGCGCTCGCTCCGCAATGCGCTGCAGATGTTCGTCGGACGCACCGACGGTACGCTGGCTCACTGAACGACGAGACGACGGCGCCGGCACGCTCGTGTGCCGGCGCGTCCCTGGCGTTCAGCGACGCGCGCCGCTCTCTTCGAGCGAGTACTTCTTCATGCGATAGATCAGCGTCTGGCGGCTGATCGAGAGGAAGCGCGCCGCGCGCGAGACGTTGCCGTCGCACTGCGACAGCGCCTGGCGCAGGATCTCGCGCTCGAGCGCGCCGAGCGAGACGCCCGTCGGCGGTAGCGCAATGCGCACGTCGTCACCCGAGCCTTCGACGTTCATCGTCGGCGAGCCGGAGCTGGACGTCGTGAAATGCTCGGGACGAACGGCATCGTCGTTCTGGAGAAGAACGACGCGCTCGATCTGGTTGCGTAGCTCGCGCACGTTGCCGGGCCAGCGGTAGTCGAGCATCCAGCGCTCGGCCTGCGACGTCAGCGCACGCGTCGGCGTGCCGTATTCGCGGCAGTAGCTGGTGAGGAATGCGCGCGCGAGGATGAGCACGTCCCGACCACGCTCGCGCAACGGCGGGATCGTGACCGTCACGACGTTGAGTCGGTGGAAGAGGTCTTCGCGGAACGTGCCGTCGCGAACCAAGCGCTCGAGCGGCTGGTGCGTCGCGGCGATGATCTGCACGTCGACGGCCGTTGCACGGCGAGCTCCGATGCGGCGAACCTTCTTCTCCTCGATCGCCGTGAGAAGCTTGGCTTGCAGATCGAGCGGCAGCGAGCTGATCTCGTCGAGGAACAGTGTTCCGCCGTCGGCCGTCTCGAAGAGGCCGGCGCGCGAGGTCTTCGCGTCGGTGAAGCTCCCGCGCTCGTGGCCGAAGAGCTCGGCTTCGATGAGCGTGGCGGGAAGGGCGGCGCAGTTGACCTCCACGAACGGGCGGTTCCGACGCGCGCCGTTGTAATGGATGCACTTGGCGACGAAGCCCTTGCCCGTGCCCGTCTCGCCGCCAAGGAAGATCGTCGGGGTTGCGCCGCGCTGCGTGCGCGCGCAGACCTGACGGAGCGTGGCGACGACGCGGTGGATGGCGGGCGATTCGCCGAGCACGCTGTCCCAGCCGGAATCGGGACGCTCCTTCGCGCGCAAGTACTGGAGCTGGCGATCTCCGGTGCGCGTTCCGAGCAGCGCGCCGATGGCGGAGAGGAGCTCCGGCGGGTCGACGAGCGCGTCCTCGATGTATTCGGCGGCGCCTAGCTCGAAGGCATCGCCCGCGTTCGCGACGTCACCATCTTTGCCGACGACGATGAGCGGGATCCCGGCATCGACCGCGCGCAATTGGTCGATGAACCCACGGGCGGTCGAGTCGGCGATCGGCAAGAGGAGGACCGCCACGCGCGCGCTGGCCTCGCGTGCGAGTTTACGGATCCCCTCGACGCCCGATTCTGCATTGGAGAGCGCGTAGCCTCGCTGCGCGAGCGCGGATCGAAGCTCGCGCGCGGTCTCGCTCGACTCTCCAATGAAAAGAATGTTCGCACGCGTGCTGCGCGCGGTCTGTTCTCCCCTGAAGTCCGAACCTGAGGTTAATTCCACCAAGGGGCAACGTTACGCAGTTGCCCGAGGCACGAACATCCTACCGCCGGAGGATGGCAGTCCTAAGTGCTTGAATTAACTTAGTTAGATTGAGTTCGAGACACACAAAACGCACGTCGCGCAGCCCCTGGAGAGGCTGCGCGACGCTAAGGGCAGGCCCTTAAGTCTCGTTCAGCGGCAGTAACCCATGTCGCGGTAGAAGCCAGCGAACGGCGTGCAGGTCGTGCCCGTCGCGCAATTGTCATCGCTCAGGCTGCAAAGCTTGATCTCGGGCTTGTCACCCGCGGGGCACTGGTTGCCGGTCACGCAGTGCGTTCCGCCGGCCTTGTACGCCGAGAGCGCGTTGCACGCGGCCGGGTAGTTCTTCTTGTCGGTGCCGATGTTCACCTTGTCCGTCGCCGCGGTGAACTGCGAGCCCGTATACATGCAGCAAACCTGGCCGGCGCCGCACTGGTTCTTGTCTGCGCACTGCCACTCGGAGCCCGGCTTCGCCGGATCTTCCGGCCAATCGAGCGAATTCTTGGTCGCGTAGTCCTGGCAGACCTTCCCGACCGCCGTACTGCTCTTGGTACCGGACGCGCAGTACGTCGCATAGTGCCCGCCGTCGGGGGCGTTCGCCGGATTGCAGCACGTCGTGTCGTTCGCGCAGTACGCGCCGCCGTCCGCCTGGAGGAAGCTGCAGCGGAACCCCTTCGTGGTGTCACGCAGCTTCGGCACGTTCGAGCAGTCCGCGCCCCCGTCGTCGCCGGTGCTGGCGTCGTCGTCGGGCGTCACGTCGCCGCCGTCGCCCTTGACGCTCCCGTCGCCCTTGTTCGGCGTCGCGCCGTCGGCCTTGGGGACCGTGGTCGTGGTCGTGCCGTTGTCCGTTCCGCACGCTGCAGCGAAGAGACCACCCGCCATGAGCGCGGTGCCGCAGACGAAGAATCCCAACTTACGCATATGCAGCTGCATCGAACGAGCTCCTTCGGAAGAAAGACCTGGCAAAGAGCGCAGAAATCACGCTCTTTTTGCGAGGCGGCTCTTCCTTAGCACGCGTCCGGCTACTGCGCCGCCCCTTCTCGAGGATCTTCTGCGTCGCGAAGGTTTCGTTTTGCGCTCGACGGCGTGCTGTCGGCCGATTCGTTGACCGAGTCACCGATCGCGTCGTGCGAAGCGTGACTGCGCGGCCAGACGAGAAGCGTGAAAATCGGCGGCAAACCGCGCTTTTCGCGACGCGCCGTCTCCCAGGTGACGATCCGATGACTGACGAGTGCCGCCGTCGTAGCGAGCGTCAGGCCTGCGCAAATGTCGATCAGGTAGTGCCAGCGCAGGAACATCGTCGCGCCGATGATCTGCGTCACCGCGAATGCGAGGGGCGGCCACGTGTAACGGAAGGGAAACGCCTTCCGATGCATGAAGGAGAAGAGCGCGAAATAGGTGGGCAACGCGGTGTGGAGGCTCGGGAAAATGTCCTTCTGCGAGCCGCCCGCGTCGACCGTCGCCTTCACGAGATGCCAGAAGAGGCCTCCCGTCAGCGGGTGTTGGAAGTGGCCTTCCAGATAGTGGTACGGGCCCCAGCCGGGCACGAGCATGTACGTGAAGTGCCCGATGCACACGACCATGAAGATGCCGAGCGAGAAGTGCGCGAGCCGAAATCGGTTCGACGCGTTCAACATCATCGGGAGGACGTGCGCGGTCAGCAGGAAGAAGTAGCCGAAGTAGAAGAACGCGAACCACTCGGTCGTGTGCGGCGTCACGTAGCGGTCCCACGCGAGCGCGGGCTCGACGCCGAAGATGCGGAGATCGAGCTCGACGAGCTTCCCGTCGACCGAGCCGGGCGCGACCGCCGGAAGGATGTGGCGCAGCTGGAAGTACGAGAGGAAGACCGGGAAAAAGAGCGAAAGCCGGTAGGTCAGCGCGTTCGCCAACGTGCCCTGGCGAAGAATGCTGCCGCGCGTGAGTGTGACGCCCGCGATGACGATCGCGAGGTCGATCAGAACCGTACGTGCGCAGGCCTCGCGGTTCGGCCCCGTGCCGAGCGCGAGCGCACAGAGCATCGCCACGAAGTAGCCGGCGACGAACAGATCCTGAAAGGCAACGTTCTCGATGACCCGTGAAAACAGACCCGCGCGCAGCGCGGCGATGCCGGACACTCCAGGGCGCGCGAGGATCCCGGAGATCGCGTCTTCGGCGTCTTCGGCGTGCACGGCGTCATTGACGTCGACAACGCCCGCGCTCGGGGCGGAGTGTGCCCGGGAGACCGGGGGCGAGACGGCTGCGAGTTGACGGGAGCGCCCCTGTCGCTCAGGTTCGAACATTCGCGTCATGCGGACCTGTCGCTTCCTTGCACGTTTCTCGCCACTTGCCAGCGCGAATGTGATGGGAATGGCGAGCGGGTACCAACTTCGCGGAACGAAGGTGACGAGCTCGCGACGAGCAGGCACTCAGTAGGCCGCGCGGTTGGTCTTCGTCAACCGTTCGCGGCGCGAAAAAAGGTTCGCGCCGCGAAGGAAAATGCGCAGTTTTGCGCCTTTCCCCGCAGCTCTCGCGAACGTCTCACGAACGTTCGATACCCGGCCTATTGGAACGGCACGGGCCGTTCGCTTGGTCTCAGTAGTCGTTCTGAGCGCGAACGCGGACCGTTGCGGCGCCGGCCTTCATCTTCGCGCAGCACGCCAGGCGGAAGCGCGGCGGAGCGGCGTCGATGGCCTCGAGAACGTCGAGCTCTTCGTCCTCGGGCGGAAGCAGCGCTTCGGCGCCTTCGAGCACTTCGATGTGGCACGTGGCGCAGCTCGCGCTTCGGCACGAGAACGGAATCGGAGCCTCGTGGTCGTCGCACAGATCGGCGAGAGATCCGCCTTTGGGCGCGTCGACGGTCTTTTTGATGGATCCGTCGGCCGATTCGAACGTCACGGTGGGCATGGGGCGCCTCTTACCATGTTTTTTTCGTGTGCAAAGCGCGGTGCAACGGCAGTGCTCACCGGCGCCGGACGAGCAGCAAATGCTCGGCGCGCGGGCGGTCCCTGAAGGCGCTGGCGGTCGGACCGTGGAAGTGCGGTCGTGCTTGGGAGGCACGCGCTACGGCCGTCAAGGACCGGAAGCGCTCGACGACGTCGCCGACAATTTCGTCGGCCCAGAGCGGCTCGGCGGCGCCGCCGCGCGGGCCTGGCGCCAGTGCCGAGTCCGCGATGAGCAAGATGATCGGCGACCCGGGGCGCGTGACCCGTGCGATGGCTTCGAAGAAACGGCCGAGCTCGTCTTCCCATGCACGTCGCGCGTCGCGCGCGGAGCGGCGATCGTAGTGGCGCCGAGCTCCGAGCTCGCCTTCGGCGAAGCGCCGCGTGTCGAGGCCGAGCCAGCGCATGCGGAGGTCGTGGTGCGCAAGGTAATCGTACGTCGCGACGTAAGGCGGCGACGTGATGACGGCGTCCACCGAAGCGTCGTCCAGTTTCGACAGCGTGGTCGCATCGTCGAGCACGACGCGCGCGCGCGGAGGAGGCGAGGGCAGCAGCTTCGCGAACTCGTCGAAGCGGCGCGCGAGCTCCTCGGTCTTCTTGACGAAGAGGCGTGCGGGATAGCCTTGGCCGATGCGCTTTTCCACGGCCTCGTCCGACGTATCGCCCTTCTTCTGGCTCAACTTCACGAGGATGGAAGAGAGGACGAGCGAGAGATCGGGGCGCACCTCGGGCGGCGCTTCGGCAATCCCGGCGCGAATGCCGTCGAGCTCGAGGAGGACGTGCGGCGCGAAGATCGCCACGTCTTCCTTGGGCAACCGCCGCGTCGCTCCCGACTTCGCTTTCCGTCGCGCGTCGGCGAACGCCGCGACGCCGCGGGCAGCTTCGACGAGCGCGGCCGTGGCCTCGGCCTTGCGCGGATAAGTCTTCGAGCGCGCGAGCATGACGGCGAGCGGATTGAGATCGGTGCCGACGGCGTTGCGACCGGCGAGCATCGCTTCGATGAGGACGGTGCCCGAGCCGCAGAACGGATCGAGCACGGTTTTTCCCTCGGTCGAGAAGCCTTCGACGAGGCGGCGCACGGTGACGGGATGCGCGCGCGCAGGGTAGGCGTGGAAGCCGTGGACGTGCGCGCGATCCGGTGCGTCGGCCTCGGACGTGGGGGCCACGTCGAGCGCATGCGCCAGGACTTGTCCTTCGTCGGGGTTGCCACCGACGTCGATCTCGCCGCCGACGTTGGTGAGTGAGCGCCGCTTGCGGTCGTTCATCGCGAGCCTCGCGTTTTGCGCGCCGAATCGTCGGCGAGCTCCAGGTCCAGGTTCTGATCGAGGTCGCGGTCCATGAGTGCTGCGTCGTCTCCGCCTTTGACACGGACGCCGGCCGTGTCGAGTGTCGTACCGCGCACGCTGTAGCGCACTTCGGCGTCGTCGCCGACGTCCACGCGCGTTCGGTCGTGGACGGCGAGTCGCGTGAGTAGCGCATCTCCGCGCGATTCGTCGATCTTGAGGCGCGTGGCGAGCTCGGCGGCCGTCATTCCATGGGGGGCGCGGGCCACGACTTCTTCGGCGGCGGCGAGCATCGCCCGCTCGATCGCCTCGTCGGCTACGGACCTGGCCTTCCCGGCGTTCGCGCGCGAACGCACCGCGAGGAGCGTTGGCGCGAGCGCGACGGCGAGGAGAACGAGTTTCGCCGCGAGCGCGGCCGGCCACGCCGCGGCCAGGACGACCGCGGTGAAGACGGCCATCGAGCCGAACAACCAGCTCGCGGCTATCGAGCGGGTGGCTTTCCCTCGCGCGAGCTTGGCCTCACGAAGGGCCTGCGCCGCCGCGGTTCCGCCGAGCCCTCCGGGCGTACGCGGGCCTCCGCAGACGGCGCAAATCCAGTACGTAAGCGTGCCCGAGACGCGCGGTTCGATGCCTGCGAGCGCCCGGCAATGCGGGCAACGGTTTCCCTCACCCCACGCGTTGCCGCATCGAGCACACGTTCCGTCGGAGGTGGCGGCGGCGCCACACGCTGGGCAAGAGGACGTGGTCAGGGCTTGATCAGCTGCGTGCCGGCGGGCGGCGTGAACTTGAACATGTCGTCGTTGACCGGCACGTTGACCCTCGGGTTCTCGAAGTCGAACCGGTTACGGTTGCCTTGCCCGTCGACGATGAGGACGCGGCGCACCTGGGCCGTCTGCGAGTCGACGTAGAAGAGCACCTTCTGATAGGCGGGCGTGGGCTGCTTGGGCGTGCCCACGAGCACCTGCCCGCCAGGGAAGCCCATCGCGGCGCCGTCGTAGAGCTCGAAATTGAAGACTTCGGTGAGCTTGCCGCCGCCGACGAGGAACGAGAGCGCCGCGGGGTACTGCGACTTGTTCACGGTCTGCTCGAACATCTGCTTGTTGGCAGCTTCGTAGACCTTGAGGATGGTCCCGTCAGACACGACGCGGTTGCCGGCGGGGTTCGAGTAATCCCAGTACATCTTGCCGGGCTTCGCGAACGTCACGGTGCCCTTCGACGTCTTTTTCACGTTGTGGGACTTCACGAAGAACTCCTGCGTGAAGTCGCTCGCGAACGACGTGGTGCGGTCGTAGAAGGCCTGGACCTTCGTGGCGACCTCGTTCGCCTTGGCAGCCGGGAGAGCCTGCGCGCCAGCCTGAGCGGCGCTGTCCGTCGAGACCAACGGAACGGCAACGGCAACGAGGGCGGCGAAAGCGAGGGCGGCGATGCGGCGCATGAACGGTTCTCCGGCAAAGGTACGAGAATGCGAGGAAGCTCAGGGCGGGGTTCGAACGGCCAACGGTCGAGTTCTCCGCCGTCTTCCCTAGGTTTGACGTACCAAGGCCATGCAATATTGCGGGCCAGGCGCCCGGGCAAGGATTCTCGGCAAATCGGGCTTGTCGGCGCTTGTCGACGCGACCGGCGACCGCTTTTCGCCTTCGGCTGCGCTGGCGCTACCGGGCTCGCTTGAAGGGGATGCTCGCCACGAGACCGCCACCGGCGACCCGGGCGGTCTTGGTCGTGGCGGACAGGGCGCGGCCCTGCAGGTGTGTGACCGCAATGGCCAGGGCGTCCGCGGCGTCGGAGCGCGGCGTCTCGGGGAGCCCGAGCAGGACCTTCATCATGGCCGCGACCTGGGATTTGTCGGCCCGTCCTGTCCCGGTGACGCTTCGCTTCACCCTCGTGGGGGCGTACTCGTACGCGTCGAGGCCCGCCCGCGTGCATACGAGCAAGGCGACCCCTCGCGCGTGACCGAGCTTGGCGGCCGCCTGGGCGTCCTTCGCGAAGAAGAGCGACTCGATGCTCACCTCGACCGGGGAGTGACGTCGAATCACCTCGTCGAGCGCTTGCTCGATGGCGACCAGACGCTTGCCGAGCGGGCGGTCGTCGCCGACGGCAATGACGCCGTGCGCGAGGTGGGTGAGGCGCGTGCCGATCCTCCGCACGATGCCCCACCCGAAATTCCGAGTGCCCGGATCGAGCCCGAGCACCGTGATTCCCTCGCTCTGACCTGTCACGAAAGGCGCGCCATCTCTTCGTCGGAGACGTCGAAGTCGGCGTAGACGTTCTGCACGTCGTCGTGGTCGTCGAGGACCTCGGCGAGGTTCAAACAGAGTTCTGCGTCACGGCCGGTGACGGCCTTCTTGTTCTTGGGGATGAAGCCGAGCTGCGACGCCTTCACGGCAATCTTCGCGGCTTCGAGAGCTTCGAGCACCACGTTGAGCACGTCGGGGGGCGTGGTGACCGTCCAGACTTCGCCGTCGTCGGCATAGTCTTCGGCGCCCGCGCCGACCGCCACTTCCATCAGCTGGTCTTCGTTCGCGACGCCCTTGTCGAGCGTGATGAGGCCGCGGCGGTCGAAGGCCCACGCCGCCACGCCGGCGCCGCCCAGGTTGCCGTTGTTCTTCTCGAAGATCTTGCGGATCTCGGCGACGGTGCGGTTTCGGTTGTCGGTTGCGCCTTCGACGAGGAAGAGCGTGCCGCCAGGGCCGGTGCCCTCGTAGAGGACTTCCTCGTACGCCGCGCCCTCGATCTCTCCGGTGCCGCGCTTCACGGCGTTCTTGATCGTATCGCCGGGCATCGATTGGCCCTTCGCGTCGGCGATGGCCTTGCGAAGGCGCGGGTTGTTGGCCGGCTCACCACCACCCATGCGAGCTGCGACGGTCAGCTCCTTGATGAGTTTGGTGAAGAGCTTGCCGCGCTTGGCGTCGACCGCGCCCTTCTTGTGCTTGATCGTCGCCCATTTCGAGTGGCCGCTCATTCGTCTCGCCTCGCCACCGGGTCCGCTTCGAAACCCGGTCCAAAAGTCCGGACGCGTCGAGTCGCGCCGGGGAATGCCAGGCGAACCCTAATTTAAGGGCCGAGGGAGGGCAAGCTGCCCCGAAGGCCGGAACCCCGGGGCATCGCTCGCGTGGTGGATCTCAGGGGGTCGGGGGCTTGACCCGGGTGCTCGCGCGGAACGCGTCGTCCGTGCGGTGGGCCGCGTTGACGAACTCGTCGTAGCGCTCGCGGGGGACGGTCCCGGTCGTCACGTCGAGGGTGAAATCCTCCTCGATGTTGTTGCCCTGCACGTTGATTTTTCGGCTGGCCGAAAAGAGCGGTCCTTTGCCTTCGAACGGCCCGGGCAGGCGCATGATCTGGGCCTTGGGCGGCAGTTCGACCCGCCGGCGCACGTGGTACTGGGCTGCGCGGTTGATGGCGAGCGCGTTCTCTCGCGAGGCCTGGCTCGCGTAGCTCGAGGCGAGCGTCGAGACGAACGGGCGCGGGAACACGTAGTGGACGGGGTCGATGCCCGGCAAGACCCAGGTTCGGTTGCCGGGCTTCTGCCCTTCGACCTGCGCATACGCCGGTGCCGAGAGCTCGGCGCGAATGGCGATCTGCCAGCTGCCTTCGGAAGACGAGAGCTCCACCTTCTCGACCGTGGCGAACGGCATCCAACCGAGTGCGATGCCGCGCAGGGCGCGCTGGCGTTCGGCGCCGACGAGTCGGACGAGCGCCTCGGCGAGATCCTGCGAGGCGCGACCACGCAGGAGCACGGTGAGGACGCCCTTGGCATTGCCTTGGTCGTCGACCGTGAGTCGTTGATCGATCTCGTCGCGCTCCTCGTTGCTCGCCACGGCGGGCAGCGGTTCGATGCGTCCGTCCTGCCAGAGCGCGTTTCGTCCGCGTAGCTCGGGCGAGATGCGTCCGGCGGGGAGGGGCGGGCCGGGGACGTCGGCGTCGATCCACACGTCCGTCGTCTTGCCCGCGTCAGGGACGTGAGCGACCGCCAGCGGGTGCATGAAGCGACCGAAGTGCGGGGGGAAATTCGGGCTATCGCTGAACGGCTCGTTCTCGGCGACGACGACGTCCGCCTTCACGCCGAGCTCGTGCAGCGCGCGGACGATGAGCCACGTGCGGCTTCCTTCGTGCGTGGCGAGCATCGTGCGTGCGGTCATGTTCTGACCGCCGCGGCCGAGGTCGATGTCGGCGAGGATGTTGCCCGAGGCCTCCATCACGGCCTTGCCCGACGCAGCGACGACGGCCTCGACGAGCTCGCGCGACGGGCTCTTGCCGGCCGCGGCCTCGTGAGCCCACTTCGTGACTTCCGGATCGGACGACTCGAGTGAGGCTACGGTCTCGCGAAGACCCTTGGCGACGTCGGCCCAGGTGGTCGTCGAGAAGCTGACGCCCACGGCGCGGTCCATCTTAGGAACGCCGTACTCGAGCCGGCGGACCGCGCGGTCCTTCATGGTCCACGTGAGGACGCGCTTGCCTTGCTCGGTGCGCTCTTCGGCCTTGCCGAGCATCGGGTGGCTCCAGAGTGAGCCCTTGAGCCCTTGCGGAAGACGAAGCTCGATGCGCGCGTTGCGGACAGCGGTGCGCTCGGGCAGGAGGTCCGGCGTGTCGATGCCGATGTTGCCCATCTCAGCGGGCACGGCCCAGCCTTCGTAGATCGCTTCGACCGCGTCACCCGCTTCGAGCTGCGAGAGGTCGGCATGCGATTGCGACGCGTTCGGCGTCCGATCGGGCAGGAGGATGCGTCCGTCCTTCTTGAAGATGCGGCGGCGGAGGATGCGCATCGTGTCGCGACCGAAGAGCATCGGCGCGCCCGCTTGCGCGTTCGCCTCGACGTCGGTCGTTCCCATCACCCGACGCACGTCGAGCTGGAGGAAGTGCAGGAGCCCGCTCGCGTCGATGTCGTATTTCTCTTCGTGCGCGAGAATGGCCGTCGCCGCGTTCGCGAGGAGGGCGCCGCCCTTCTCGTCAGAGGTGACCTTTTCGGCGACGCCTTCCCATCCTGCGATGGGATCGTTGCCCGCGGCCCGCAAGACACCCGGAAGTGCCGACGGTGCGTCGCGCGCGACGACGGCGAGCTTGAGCAGGTCCGCGACGCCGCCCTTGCCCTTCACGGCATACAGCGTGGAGAGCTGGCGATCGCCGGGATTCATCGCGTCGTAGATGCGGGCGGCTCGCGCCATGTCCCCGGTCTCGAGCGCGTCCTTCGTGGAGAGCGAGAGATAGAGCTGTGGGCTCGCGAGCAGCGCACGCAGTCGTTCGAGCTCGCGTTCCGAGCCCGCGCGATCGCCTGCTGCAAGGAGCGCGTAGTGGCAGGCGAGGCTCGAGCGGTCCGACGGCGCGTGTTCGTCGCACTCGAACGCCACGAGCTCCTTGCCCGTCCTTTCACCGGCGAGGCGCGTCACGTCGAAGAGCAGCGGCGTGTTGGGAATACCCACGCGTGCCTTCTGCAGCGCCGCGTTCGCCCGGTCGTAGAGCTGCTCGGCGCCCGCGGTTCCCGCTTCGAACGCCGACACCAGGGCAGGCGAGGAGGCGACCTTGGACTTCGCGAGCGTCTTGTCGAGATCGCTGAGCGCCTCGATGCGCGCTTCCGTCCGCGCGCGCCTCACGCCTGCGAGTACGGCGTGCTCGATGATGGCCTCCCACGACGAGGGCCAGGCATCGAGCACGCGGTCGTAGGCACCGCGTGCGCGCTCGGTCGCCTTGACCATCGGCAGGTCGCGCGCCATGCGCACGGCGCGGCCGTAGGTCATGAGGAGCTCCGGAGGGGTGCTCTCCTGCGCGATTTGCGGCTCGAGGAGAGACTCGGCGGCGTGACTTTCGCGCGCCGCGAGCGCGCCGAGAGCGACGGTCAGTCGCTCGTCCACGGTCTTGGGGACGCCGGGCTGGATCATCTCGGCGCTCTTCGCCGAGACGTTCGCCTTCGAGCCCGGGAGGGGGGCGTGAGCCTTGAGCGGCTTGCCGTCCTCGTCCCACGCACCCAGCTCGAACGTGGCGAAGTCCTCGTCCATGCCGATGCGCGCGACGAGGCGAAGCGTTCCCGCGCGGTCGACGTCCACGCGTGCGAACCGCGCGACGCCCGCGTCTCCGGCGGAGTGCGGCCTCGTGATGGCGACCTTGCCACCGACGCGCAGGTTCGCGGCGTCGTCGGTGCGGAGGCCGACGCCGATGGTGCCCGCCTTGGGGACCTCGACGTCGACGACGACCTCGCGCACGCCGTTCATGTTCGTCTCGGCGTAGAGCGGCAGATGACACCCGAGCGCCTTGGCGACGACGGGCTTTACGGTCGTCGTGAAGGGGCCGGGGCCAGGGATTTCCTGAGGAACGGGGGCGTCTGCGCGATCGAGCGGACTCGGTTGATCGACGCCGCTCACGGGCGTCCACGAGACGGGCGCGAGAACCGTCGCTTCGCGCACGCATCCCGTTTCCGCGCGAAGCGTGTTCGCCGCGTTGACGTCGCCGCGGCGTTCGGCGAGTGCGAGCCGACCACGTGCCACGAGCGGCCGCGCGAACGGACCCTCGGCATGCTCCTGCACCTTGGCAAGGCGCGCATCCATCGCGCCGCCGGCCTTGGCGAGCACACTCGGCTCGATGCGGTCGACGAGCGCGCTCGACCGCGCGATGTCCGAGAAGGCTGCCACGTCACGATGGATGAGGGCATCGAGAGACGCCATGGCCACCGCGACGCTCGCGGGCTCTTCGGGCGACTGGGCCGCCACGTCGAGCGCGCGCACCCAGAGATCGACGGCCTTGACCTGATCGCCCGTGGCTTCTTCTTTGAAGGCCGCGGAGACCGGCTGAGCGAGCTTGCCCATCCCTGCCGGGCTCTTGGCGTGTTTGCCGGCGCCGCCGCAGCCGACCGAGAGCACCACGCCCAGCGAGACGAGCGCGGTGTGCGTCTTCCAGATCTTCGAGCTCATTTCTCGCCTCCGGCGGGCACGAGCCGGACTTCCTTATGCATCAGCGCGTCGACCTGCTGAATCCAACTACGCCACGAAGCGTACTTGTCGACGGGGATGAGGTGTTGGTCGAACACGACGCTCCGTTTCACGAGCAGCACGCGGGCATCCTTCGGGTCACGCGTGATTTCGATGTGCGCGCGGCCGTACGAGCTGCCGTTGGCGTCGCCGCCGGGCGGAAGCTCTCCCCACGTGAAGCCCGCGGGGGCAACGACGCGCATCGTGCGGTTCTGGTGACTCGGCGCGAGATGCGAGGGCAAGCTGACGGGCAGCGAGCGCTCGACGAGCGGCGCGAGCGAAGAGCCAAAGGTGTTGCTGGGCGAAAGCGAGAGCACGAGGTCTTTGCCTTCGCGGCGCGCGAGCCCGCGTGACTTGGCCTTGTACTTCACCGTGGCCTGACCGCCCTTGAGGTCACCCTTGAAGTCGATTTCCTTGTCGACCTCGACGGTGGGGAACCACGGCGAGACGAGCGCATCTTCGACGTGCTGTGCGCGCGCCTCGGCTTGCGACAAATTCGTGCGGAGCCAGAAGGCGCTGTCGCCCGTGTGGCGTTCGTCGCCCACGAGCTCGCCGCTTCCGTCGGCCGCGAGCGTGACGGTCCAGGAGACGTCGGCGCCGTGGTCTTCGGGCGAGGCGTTTGGCAGCTGCACGATCTCCGCGGGGCCGTCCATTCGGAGTGCCATCGCGCGTGCATCCATCGAGGGCAGGGGACCGAGGCGTGAGCCGGGGCTCGTCGCGTCGAGGTATTGACCGCCCCCCGGTCCGGGCAAGAACGCGATGCCGTGATCGAAGAGCGGCACGGCCGCGTTCTTCGCGAGCAACACCGAAGGCTGCCCGGTCAGGCGCGTCTGCACCATGACCTCCTGCGCCTCGATGCCGACCGACTTGAGCAAGGTGATGAGCAGGATCGCCTTGTCGTCGCAGTCGCCTTCGCGGCGTGCGAGCAGCTGCTGCGGGCGGTTCGGCAGCCACCACTCACCGCTCACGTAGTTGACGTAGCGGATGTCGTCGGCCACGAACTCGAAGAGCGCACGCAGCTTTTCTTCGCGCGTGGTCTTGCCCTTCGTCAGCTCGGCGGCGATACGTCGGACTTCCTCGTCAGGCTCGGTGAAGCCGCGCACGGCCTCGCCGTACCACTTCCGGAAATCTGCCCACGTGTGGAACGTCGAGCCGACGATGACCGGCGTGGTCTCCGTGAGCTGCGGGGCGAGCGGCTCTTCGGGAACGAGCATCGGCTTGTCCCAGACGAGCTGCAGCACGTGCATTCCGCGCTCGTCCTTCTCGACGCGCTTGTACGGAGCAAGCTTGTCGTGGAGGACGTCGATGTAGAGCGGGTGGCCGGGGAGCGTCTCGACCACGACCTCGTTGTAGAGGAGCGGATGGCTCGACGGCGCGCCCGCGTAGTCCATGAAGTAGTAAGGCGCGTCTCCACGACCACCGATGGCGGTGCTCGTCCACTGGCGAACGACGACCTCCACGGTGTCGCCCGGCTCGAGCTCGGGCCAGCGAATGCGCGGCCGCACGCCGTCGTTGTGCTCTTCGACGGGGAAGGCGACGCCGCCCGACTTCTTGTGGACGCGCGCGCGGAGGATCTCGGTGAGATCCCCCTCCGGGGGGATCTGCTCGAAGAGCTCCTGCTGCGTGCGCGGTGCGATGACGATCTCGCGCGCGTACTGGATGAGCTGCGAGACGCGATTGTCGGGATGCATGCGGACTGCACGCAGCCAATGGAGCTCGCGGTCCGCGACCTCGGGCGGCGTGTTGCCGACGGGGACGCCCTTGCGGCGCGCGAGGATCGTCTGGATGGGCGTGAGCCAGCGCTCGTCGTCGATCGACTCTTGCTGCTGGCCGGCCTTGCCAGCGCTCGCCCGCAGCGCGAGCTCGGCGCGGTACTTCGCGTCGCCCGGCTGCAGCTCGCGGGCGCGGCGCAGCGCGAGCATGATCTTCTGCGGCTCGGCGGCGCCCTCGGGGACCGCCGACATCTCGCGAGCGACACCGGCCCAGACTTCGGCGCGGTTCGGCGCCCAAACGGTGAGCGTACCGAAGAGACGAACGGCAACGTCGTGCGCGCCGGCATCGGTCACCTGTTTGGCGACCTCGAGCGCTTCGTCGGCGTCATCCATTCCGCCCGCGAACGCGTCGGTGGCGGCCTTCACCACCGCGTCTTTGCCGCGTGCGCTCATCGCTTCGACGAGGACTCCGCCACGGATCCCGCGTCGAGCGAGTTCTTCGGCGGCGTCGATGCACGTCTTCGCGTCACGCGTTTTGGCGACCCCCGCGAGCTCCATCACCAATGCGTCGGGGACGTGCTGCGGTGACGCGTGGAACGCGGCCTGCAGATCGCGGAAGGACTGGATTTGCAGCGACTCGACGCGAAGCGCACGGAGCGTGCGAGCGCCGAGAAGCACGGCCTCGGAGTCCTTCTTCTTGTCGAGGCCCGCGCCGCGGAACGAGGCGATGGCCCAGTCCGGCATGTCCGTGTCGAGGTGCTGCTCGACGAGCCGGCGATCGACGAACGCGGTCACCGCGGCGTCGTTCGCCTTGGTGGCGAGTGTGCGCGCGCGGTAGAGCCGGCCGCTCTTGTTCGCGCCGGTCGAGACCCACGCCGCCATGGCTACGCGATCGGCGTCGAGGTCTTTGTTCTGCAGGAGTGCATCGAGCTGACCTGGGCCGCGCGGGCTCTTCTGATCGTCGGCGCCGGCGAGCGAGCGCACGATGGCGGCGTCGAGCAGGCCGTCGCTCGTGCTCGTACCCTTGGCTTGCGCCGTGATGGTGCGGACGAGCGGAGTGACCAATTTCTGGGACTTCGTCTTGCCCCACGGGATGCTCTCGCCGCTCTTCGGTGCGAGCTCTGCGCTCGCCATCACGCGCAGGGGCGCGTTGTTCACGTCGGTGATGCGGAGGCGAACGCGGCCTTCGTCCTCCAGGGCGCCCGAGCACACCTTCGCGTAGACGAGGTGCGGCCCTGCCGTTGCGTCGACGCGTGCCGCGAGTCGATCGATGAGACCGCGAGCATTAACGTCGTCGCTCTTCGCGATGTCGACGCCGTCGAATGCGAGGCGCGCCTGACCCGAAGCCGCGAGGTGGACGACGATGGGCCTCGCCGTGTCGAGCTGGATCTTCGAAGCCACGAAGGAGCAGCTCTCCTTCCGCGGGTGGACGAAGAGATCGAGCGGAATGCCTCTCGCCTGCGCGAAGGTGTACGGCACCCCACGCCAGCCGACATCGACCGTTCCCCAGGAATAGCTGGTGCGTGGATCGCTGAAGGTCGCTGCGGTTGCTCCCTTTGCCTCGGGACCATCGTGGGCGTCGAGCCCGCCGCCCGTGTCACGGAACGGACCGAGCACGGCCACGTCGGTGAGGATGCCGGCAGCGCGCGCCTTCTCCGCGCCCTCGGGTCGTCCTTCGTCCGCAGCCATCGCGCGTGCGACCGTCATCGCCTCGCTGCGAACCTCAGCCGAGACATTCGCAGCGTTGGCGATCTCGTTCACGGCGCGTTCGGCGACACCTTCGCTCGCGCGGTCGGCGATGGCGGTGATGACGCTGAGCGCCGCCATCGCGTCCGCCTCCGACTTGCTGGCGAGAGCCCGCCGCTTCTGGACGTCGACGGTCGCGTCGGGCGTCTCGCCCGTGAACCGTTCGGAGGCATCGGCCTTCGCCGTCGTGCCGGTCGAGGCCCCCGCGGCGCTGGTCGGCGCTTCGCCCCATGCCGTGTGAACGGCCGTGGTCGGCACCGAGGCTGCGAGGGCGGTGACGAGCGCGAGCCAAACGCCCCGCTTGTCCGCGCCGAGTAGGCCACCTCGTCGCTTCGGTCCCACACCCCGCTTCCAAGCGCTCATTTGGTCACGCACTGTACTCGGATTTCCGTGGAGTTAGGCCCGTCAACCAAGAGGCGTCCTTGCTTCTTCCGAGAGATGAGACAGACTGCGCACGGGAGCAGTCACACGTTGTCCGACATTGTCTCCGGGTGAGAGCGTTCTCACCTCGTTGATCTTCCTGACTTGGTTCGCCAACTCCGATCCCAAGGTGCGGCATCGACATGCGAAGAGGCATGACCACCGACGGCTGGAATGGTTCCGACGTTTCCGAGGATGGGTCTGTCGATCGCGCTTTGCCTCGCTTCGCATTGCCGAACGAGGAGATGACCGAGCCGCTCGATCCGTCCGAGGTCGACGCTACGGCTCCGCGTCCCGCATTGAGTAAGAGCCGCAGTGAGAGCCGCAGTGAGAGCCGCAGTGCGCGTCGTGTTCGAACCACTTCACAAAGCCGACCGGAGTCAACGCAAGAAGTTGCAGCCTCCGACATTCTCCTCGAGGCCTACGTCGAAGATCCCGAACCGGTTTCGCGACGTCCGTCGCAGCTGCCTCCGCTCAGCCCACTCAGCCCGAAGGATCTCGCCCAGATCGAAGACCTCCTGCGCGATGCGCCGCGTCCTCTGCCGCCCGCGCCTCCGCCGCCTCGCCCGGTGCACTTCGCGCTGTCTCAGCCTTTGCTTCCGCCGTTGACGAGCGCTCCGTTCGACACCCCGAGCGTTGCTCCCGTGGCCTTTGGCTCGTCGTCCGCGGTGGTGCGCGCGCCGTTCGGCGCTCCCGCGCATTCGGCAGCACCCGCGCCTGTGCGCGCGTCGAACCGTGGCGTCTTCTTTGCGGTTGGAGCCGTCGCGGCGTTCGTCGCGTGCGCGGTGACCGTGAAGCTCGTTCGCCCCATGGCCGCGCTTCACGCATCGGCCCCGACCGTCGTCTCCGCTGCACCCATGCCGTCACCGTCGGTGCCTCTCAAGGCAGAGCCATCACCTCCGCCCACGAAGGAAGTTCAGGCGGCGACGCTCGCGACTCCGAGCGTTCCTGCCGTGCCCACGGTGGCCGTCGACGCACTCCCCAAGGCGTCGATTCCGCCCGACATGACACTCCTCACGCTGCCTCCCTACGCCACCGGGCATCGCGTGTTCTTGGACAAGGCGCTTCTTCAGAAGGCCTCATCGCCGATTCGCCTGAAGTGTGGAGAGCACACGATCAAGATCGGTTCGTCAGGTAAGCCGCGCCGGGTGGATCTGCCGTGCGGTCGAGAATTCACGCTCCCGTGACCAGCAGGCGGGCCTACGCGGGCCTAGGCGCCAGGTTCGAGCATCGAACTCAACCGAGTCCCGTTGCGCGGCCTGCACAGGTCGGCGTGACTTTCTTCGTCTCCCCTCGACGCGTCGCGACGTGAGCCTTCGCGGGCGGACGACGTTGCTCGCGGCGGATTCACTCTTCCAGCCGGCCGTCTCGGCGTGGTACGCCCACCGCGTCAACAATTCTGGAGGTTTTCCGATGTCCGCGACCCCGAACGGTACGCCCATCACGATGGGTTCTGGGAACAAGCTGAACGTCCCGGACAACCCGATCGTCCCCTTCATCGAGGGCGACGGCACCGGCCGTGACATCTGGCGCGCGAGCGTTCGCGTGTTCGATGCTGCGGTCGAGAAGGCGTACGGCGGCAAGCGCAAGATCGCGTGGCTCGAAGTTCTCGCCGGCGAGAAGGCGTTCAAGCAGACCAACAACTGGCTCCCCGACGAGACGGTCGAGGCGTTCCGCAAGTACCTCGTCGGTATCAAGGGACCGCTCACCACGCCGATCGGCGGCGGTATCCGCTCGCTGAACGTCGCGCTTCGTCAGTTGCTCGATCTCTACGTCTGCCTTCGCCCCGTGCGCTGGTTCAACGGCGTGCCGAGCCCCGTCAAGCGTCCCCAGGACGTCGACATGGTGATCTTCCGCGAGAACACGGAAGACATCTACGCGGGCATCGAGTGGGAGGCGAAGAGCCCCGAGGTCCAGAAGGTCCTCTCGTTCATCGAGAAGGAGTTCCCGAAGGACTTCAAGAAGATCCGCTTCCCGGGCTCGGCCGGCATCGGCCTCAAGCCGGTCAGCGAGGAAGGCACCGACCGCCTCGTCCGCTCGGCCATCAAGTACGCCCTCGACAACAAGCGCAAGAGCGTCACGTTCGTCCACAAGGGCAACATCATGAAGTTCACCGAAGGTGCCTTCATGAAGTGGGGCTACGCGCTCGCCGAGAAGGAGTTCGGCGACCACGTCTACACGTGGGGCCAGTGGGAGCGCACGAAGGAAGCCAAGGGCGAGGAAGCCGCCAACGCCGAGCAGAAAGAGCAGCTCGCGAAGGGCAAGATCCTCATCAAGGACGCGATCGCGGACATCACGCTCCAGCAGGTCCTCACGCGCGCCAAGGAGTTCGACGTCATCGCGACGCTGAACCTCAACGGCGACTACCTCTCGGACGCGCTCGCGGCGCAGGTTGGCGGCATCGGCATCGCGCCGGGCGGCAACATCAACTACGTCTCGGGCCACGCGATCTTCGAGGCGACCCACGGCACCGCGCCGAAGTACGCCGACCTCGACAAGGTCAACCCGGGTAGCGTCGTTCTCTCGGGCGAGATGATGCTCCGCCACATGGGCTGGATCGAAGCCGCCGACCTCATCGTCAAGGGCATGGACGGCGCGATCGCGAGCAAGAAGGTCACCTACGACTTCGCTCGCCTCATGGAAGGCGCGACCGAGATCAAGTGCAGCGAGTTCGGCGACAACCTCATCGCGCACATGTGATCAAGGCGATGTGACCCGCGATGGGAGAGCTCGACGAAGAGCTCAACGAGGCCATCGAGGCCCGTGAGTCCAAGTCGAACGCTCTCATCGCGGCGGTCTTCGTCTGACCACCCGTCGCGGCGACGTTCCTTGCCCTGTGCAGCGTGAAGCAGGGAACGTCGTCCACGCGAGGGCAAGATCCAAAGTCGAGATCGTCGACTCCTGGTCCTTCTTCCGGGCCAAGAGCGCGAAGCAGAGCCTCGCCGAAGCTGCGGTCGACTCGTTGACCGTCCAGCGCGAGATCGCGCATCTGACGCCGGAGGAATCGGCGTCACTCGACAGACAATGGGTGAAGAGACGCGTCTAGCCGACGCTCACTTCACGTAGATATTGCGATAGGCCCACCACGTCGGGCTCGTGTTCCCGGCGCCTAGCGCGCCCGAGCAGTTGGCGGTGGTTGCGAGGCCCGCCGCGGGGTCGTTGGCGTTGGTCCGTCGAAGGATGACGATGGCCGAGCGTTCGGCGAGTCCGTTGTCCGGCGACCAGAAGTTCTCTGGGGCCTGATCGCATCGGACATTCGTCCCGGCGTAGTCGTCGCCGGCCACGCCGCCCATGCCGCGCGCGTCGCGGATCGTGTCGACGCCTTTCACGAATGGGATGATGCCGGGGCCGTAGCCGAGGGCGGCTTCGGTCTCTCCGAAAATGTTCCAGCAGTTGACGGCCCCCGCAAAGACGGCCTCGAAGCGAATCTTCGACCAGGTGGGGCGATTGTCGAACAGCACTTGGTGCCCGGCACCGTTGCCGCTGCCACACCCATCGTCGTTCATGAAGACCTGGAATGCGATGCCGCCGCGACTGTCGGTCGTTTTGACGACCGTGGCCTTGCTCGCGCGCTCGAGCGAGATCCATCGCTCGGTGACGAGCGTCCAGCCGCCACCGTCGTTCGTCATGTCGCAGAAGACGTCGACCGGTGCGGTTGGTCCGTCGCCGTCGGGGTCGATCGAATAGATACCGTCCGGCAAGTCGGGACGGGCGTCGTGAATCGCGGCGCAGGACGCCAGGGATGCGGAAGGACTCGAGCCGTCGCCCGCCTCCGGCGCTTGCGTACTCGCGCCATCATCCCCGCCAGCATCGGAGGTCTGGATGTCGCTCTCCGCGGAGTCCGCGAATCCGTCGAGCGACCGAAAGGAGCACGCTGGCGCGAACGGAAGAACGACACTCCCCATGAACGCCACGGATCGTACGAATCCAACTGCGCGTGACGGAGCCGTCGGCATGAGCGCCATTCTCCCATGGTGAGCGTATCACCGGACTGTGGACTCCATTCCACGGTGGCCGCAGAAAGGAGCCTATTTTCTCGGACCGCGAGACGAAAGGGTGACGTGTCGGGCGATGGGGGCTCACTAGGCTGCTCCGAACATGTCTTTTCGTCGCTCGCGTGAAGTTGGGTGTCTTGGTTCGTATTCGTCACCCAGGGGGTTTGACCGCCACTTCGCGGGAAGCACGGTCGTGCTCGCGGTGCTCGCGTCGCTTGCGTCGCTTGCGGCATGCGGTGACTCGTCGTCGGGCGATCCGGGCAGCCTGGGGACGACCGGAAAGGACGCCGGGGGCGGCAGCAACTCGGAGGCGAGCACAACGCAGCCAGGACAAGATGGGAGCACTCCGCAGAAGGACGCCGGGGCGAACGACGCGGCCGACGACGGCGGGGGGAAGGAGAAGGGGCCGCCGCCGATCTCGCTTCCCGTGAACTTCACGCGACCCGACGTGGGAACGCCGCTGACGCCTGCGGAGCTCGCAGCGGCGACGGACAAGCTCATCGATCTCATCAAGGACACGCACTACTTCGATGTGGTCGAAGAGCGTGTCCACGGCTGGCCGCAGAACGTGCCGGGCTACTGGTACGGCACGTGGTGGAGCGGCGTCGACATCAGCAAATCGAACGGCAAGGTCACGTACACGCACGGGCCGACCGGCGCGGACAACAACGGTCTCCGAACGCCTCCGTACTTCGAGGGCGCTTGCTATGCGCACTTGATGTGGGGCCAGCCGCAGACGGCGATGCTCGTGCGCAAGATGGCGCGCGGTATGTCGTCGTGGGCGCTCGCGATGCGCCTCAGCACCGTCGACAGCAACCCGCAGATGCTCACGCGTGTATCGTATCCGGCGAGCATGACGTCGACCGAGAACGGTCGCGAGTTCTTCATCAATTACGACGGTGACCGCCCGGGGCAAGACGTGCCCCCGTCGGACTACGTGCATGTTCCAACGAACCCGACCTTCGGCGACATCTGGATCAAGAACAACCGCTCGAAGGACGACATGGGGCACATCTTCCGAGGCCTCGGAGAGGCGCAGTCGTGCGTGTCGCGACTCGATGCCGATGGTCAGGCCGACCTCGCGCAGTTCAAGAGCCTCTACAAGGACTGGAGTCTTGCGGTCGAAGCCAACGGTTGGGGAATCGCCACGCTCGACAAGGGCCTGAACGTAACCACTCCGTCTGCCGAGCTCGCGCACTACTATCTCTTCGGCGCGACGGGCGAGTGCACGGGCCCCCTCATGATGCGGATGCTTGGTCACGGCGATCCCGGCTCTCTCGATTGCGGCCAGGGCTGGGGCCTCGCCGAAGCACTTGCGACGGCGAACGCCAAGAACAGCGTACGCCAGATCATGCGTACCCACCACGAGGCGGCCGCGAACATGGCGCTGATGGCCGGTCAAAACACGGCGGCACTCGCGTTGCTCCAAGGCCTCGCGGCGCGCCTCGAGGCGGATCTCCAAGGCGCTCAGAAGACGCCGCCGCCCGACAACCAGCAACCGAAGGACGTCGTCTCGCTCGCGCTCCACGCGGCCAACGTGGGCGTGCCGCTCACGTCGAACGAAGTGCGCTTTCTCCACACGCGCCTCGAGATCGCCTGGAACAGCTACCGCTCGCCCGGTATGGCGAACCTCTACAAGATCTGGGATCCCTCCACGCCGGACGGCAGCTACAGCTACGAGCCCTACGGCGACGGCTTCGGCTTCGAGGACATCGGTGTCTTCATCGGCTCGTGTGCTTCGCCGAATCGCAATCCCTCGGCCCGCCCGATCCTCGATTGCGCGAAGCTCTTGGCGGCGTTCCCCCAGAACTGAGAGCGCTTCGCAAAGACCTCGTGCTTGTCGGACTCGTTGTCTCGAACGTTCGCGTTCGGGACAGGAGTCCGCAAGCGTGACGGGCGCGTGGCCGCACTTCCTCGTTGCCGGCTGTGCTTCACCCGTGACGCGAGGCGATGGCTAAGCGACGCGGACTCGGAAAAACTGAGCCACGCGAGCGATCGTGAAGTCTGGGCACGAGGGTTGCCCTGGTGGACTGCGGCAGTATCGGGCGTCGGAGACGACGACTTTGCTCCGGCGCTGCCGCCCTCAAGAAGGAGGATCACGATCATGATGACGATTCGAATGCACGTCGTGAGCGGAGCCCTGATCTCGAGCTTTATCCTCGGTGCCGGCGCTCTCGCAGGCTGCGAGCGCCGCGGCAACGACGAGCAACAGCGCGCGGAGCAGGCAAAGCGCGAGGCCGCCAAGAAGACCGGAGAAGCCGAGAATGCCGCGCAGACGGAGGTGACGTCGGCTCAGATGGAGGCCGATAAGAAGGTCGCGAAGGCAACCGGCGACTTCGAGAAGACGCGCTCTTCCTACCGAAACGACTTCAACAAGGGCATGGCCGAACTCGACAAGAAGGTCGACAAGATCGAAACGCACTCCAAGACCGCAACCGGAAAGACCAAGTCGGAAATCGACGCTGCGATGCCCAACATCCTCGAGAAGCAGAAGGCGCTTCACCAGGACCAGGGCATGATCGACTCCGCGACCATGCAGACCTGGCAGGCCACCAAGGACAAGCTCGATACCGACAAGAAGGCCTTGTCGGATGCCATCGACAAAGTTCCGATGACGGCTCGCTGAGCGCACACGTTTCGACCAACGTGATCGGTGAGCTATCCGGCGTGGCGCCGGCTCGTCGCTCTTGCCCCCTCTAGGAGACAGCGGAGCAGCGACGGGCCGGCGTGTCGTGCTTCAAGGGAGCTTGTCGCGCCAGCGCGGGACCATCTCGCGACGAACCACGACGTACTCGTCGGGCGTGTCGCACTCCATGCAGCGTGCGTCGTCGTCGAAGACCACGGCGTCGAGCGCGCCGGCGGCCATGAGGCGGCCGGTGATGTCTTCGTGCTCGGTACGCGTCTTCGCGGTCGAGAACTTCATGCACCACGCGGAGGCTGCGAGCCAGAAGGCGTGATCTTCCGGCTCGAGGAGCAGGAGGCCCGTCGCTTCGCCCATGCACGTGAGCCCACGCACGAGCGGCGTGTTCAGGAGGCCCTTGCCGTGCATGCGCGGCGTGCCGCGCTCGTCGCCGAAGACCATGACCTCTTCGTCGGTCTCACGGAAGGCGCCGCACACGAGCGTCTTCGAACGGCCGCCCTTTGCGGCGAGATCGCCGAACAGTGACGGATCGTAGACGACGTCGGCGTCCATCAGGACCACGCGCGACTTGCCGTCGAGGATGTTGTGCTCGCTCGTGAAGGCGAGGTGGGTGGAGTGGCCGCTGCCCGACACGTCGCCGGGGAAGTCGTTCATGATCCACGTGGCCGGGACGTTCTCCATCGCGGCGACCTTGGTCCCGAACGTGGCCTTGCTGCCGACGAGGTAGATCTCCTTCGCGCCGTGCGCGGCAAGCGAACGGAGGTGCCAGTCGACGAAGGTGAGCTTGCCGGAGTCGTCGAGCGGCAAGAGGGGCTTGGGAATGTTGCTTCCTTCGCCCGCGATGCGCTTGCCCATGCCGGCGGCGAGGATGATCGCCTTGTCGATACGTGTGCTGCTCATGCGTCACCTCCGGCGCCTGCGTCGAGTTTCGTGGTCCGAGCCTCTGCTGCGCCGCGCGTGCCGAGGACGCGTCGCGTGAGAACGAGGGCCGACGTGAACATCACGAAACCGTAGCCCAGGGCGACGATCTCCGCGTTCAGCACGGCGCCAAAGAGAATTCCGATGTGGAGCAGCGCGAGCGCGTTGTCCCACGAAAGTACGCCGATGAGCTTCACCAGGAAGCGCACGCTGGGGGTGCCGGCGCGCGAAACGACCGTGCCGACCGCGTTGCCGCCGACGTAACGCGGCTCGTACAAGCGAACCTGCCAGCGATCGAACCAGATGCCGAAGCGCGTGATGCCCGTGGCGCGTCCACTGCGCACGAGCGCGTATTTCTGCTCGAGCTCGTCGGCGATGGCATCGCGACCGTCGCGCAAGGCGGAGCCGAGGCGGCGCTTGTAGAAGTCGTACGCGTGGCCGTTCATCGCGCCCGTCGCCAGCAAAATGGCGCCGAAGGCCGCGATGGGGCCGAGCTCGGTGCCCGGACGATGACGATAGACGTGGACCGTCATGCCGATGCACAGCGCGATGAACCCGACGGCGTCGCCGAGCTCGTCGAGCGTGCGCCCGCGAGGCGACGACAGCTTCTTCGCGCGTGCGAGAACGCCGTCATAACAGTCCAGCACCATGCGAGCCTCGAGAAAGAGGAACGCCACGACGAGCTGCCAGCGCGAGCCGAATGCCACGAGGGTGGCCCCCGCGATGCCGACCAGCGTGTGGATGTACGTGATGTGATCGGGGCGGAGCGGTAGCCCCCCGGCCACGCGCAGAAGGGCGCGCGCGGCGGGGTAGCGGTACCAGCGGTTCAGCGGATCATCGAGGTTCTCGGCGAGCGCGCGGCGCTCCTCGAGCGAGATCGTCGCCCCTGAGCCGACGAGAGAAGAGCTTTCGTCAGCCGAGTGCGCCACGAAGTGAGGCCGCGAGGCGGTCGATGTCGGCGGTCGAGAGGTCTCCCATGACTGCGATACGGAAGATGGCTCCATCGAACTTTCCCTGTCCGGCATAGATGACGAAGCCATCGCTCTTGAGTCGCGCGTGAAGCGCCTCGTACGTCTTGCCTTCCGGCAGACGGAAGGAGGTGAGCGTGGATCCGTAAGCGTCGTCACGATCGAGAAGCAGATGGATGCCGAGCTCGGCCAGCACGTTGCGAACCCGCGTGGAGCGCGCCTTGTACGTCTCGTGGCGCTTCTTCCAGCCGCCCTCTTCGGCGAGCTCGGCGAGTGCCTCGTCGAACGCGGCCATCACGTGTGTGGGCAGGGTGAACGGCGCCGAGCCCTTCTTCTGCTCGTTCGCGTGACGGACGAGGTCGAGGTACACGCTGGTCGCGAAACCGGGGCGGGCGAGGGCCTCTTCGCGCGCCAGCACGAAGGAGACGCCCGGCGCGCCGTGCACGCACTTGTTGGCGGTGGCCGCGAGGGCCTCGATGTTCCAGTCCACCATGCGGATCTCTTCGCCGGCGAAGCTCGAGACCGCGTCGAGGAGCATGGGAACGTCGAAACGCTTGCAGAGTGCACCGAGTGCCGCGATGTCGTTGAGGCGACCCGTGGTGGTCTCGTGGTGCACGGCGAGCACGTGGCCGTAGGTGCCGCTCGCGAGCGCCTTCTCGACGCCGGCAAGGTCCATCGCGTTCGTCCAGGCGGCGGAGGCGACGACCTCGTGCGGCTTGTTCTGCGCACGGAGCATGGCCGCCATGCGCTCGCCGTAGACGCCGTTGGCGACGACGAGTGCCTTCTTGGCCGGCGAGACGAGCGTGAGCATCGCCTCGACGGCCGACGTGCCCGAGCCCCCGAGGAGCACCGGACGGAAGCCGGGCTCGCCGTAGATCGCGGCGATGCGCCCGCGAACGCGCTCCATGAGAGCGGAGAACTCGGGCTCGCGGTGGCAGACGTCGTCCGAAGCGAGCGCACGGCGCACGCGGTCGGTCATCGAGACGGGACCCGGGTTGAGAAGCTTCATGCTGCACCTCCCGTGAGCTTGCGGATGCGGCCCGCCACTTCGCGCGGAGTCACCTTCGGACGCGGGAGATCGTCGGGCACGCCGTGGCGCGTCTTCAGATAGACGAAGCGGAGGCCTTCGCTGCGATTGGCGAGCTTGTCTTCGAGCTCCTTCGCCGTCGTGACCGTCTCGACGCTCGGATAGCCCGCCGCGCGCGCAACGCCCGGCAGATCCATCGAGTGCGTCACGGTCGACTGGCCGCCCGTCGACTCGTGCGCCTCGTTGTCGAGCAGCACGTGGACGAGGTTGCCCGGTCGCTCGTAGCCGACCGTGGCGAGGGCTCCCATGCGCATCAGCATCGCGCCGTCACCGTCGAGGACGACGATGCGACGATTCGGCTGCGCCCACGCGAGGCCGAGCGCGATGCTCGACGCGCAGCCCATCGACCCAACGACGTAGAGCTGATTGTGACGGTCTTCGCAGGCGTAGAGCTCACGGCCCGTGAAGCCCGTGGTGGCGATGACGACGTCGTCGGGGCGTGCGGTCGCCTGCACGGCGCGGAGCGCTTCCTGACGCGAGGGGCGATCGGCCTTCGGCAGATCGGCGACGGGCGCCTGCGCGGGTGCGGTGACCGTGGGACGCGCGACGGGCTTCGACGTGAGCTTGTGCGGCGCGACGCTGTCCTTCTTCATGACGAGGCAGAAGGGCAGGCCCGTCTTCGTCATGTGGGCGAACGCCTTCTCGAGGACGCCGGCCACTTCGGATTCCTCGCGTGGAAACCAGTCCCAGGCGACGTTCATCAGCTCGAGCATCTGGGTCGTGATCTGACCCATGAGCTCGTGCTGGGGCTCGTCGTGCGGCCCGCCCGGCTCGCCACGCAGCGTGACGATGAGGAGGACCGGGATCTGGAAGATCGCGTTGAGCGAGGTGAGCGGGCTCACGGCGTTGCCGAGCCCGGAGTTCTGCATCATGACGATGGCGCGCTTGCCACCGAGCTCGGCGCCCGTGGCGATGGCGACGGCATCACCTTCGTTCGTCGCACCGATGTACGTGAGGTCGGGCGCGTCGATGACGTAGTTGATGAACGGCTTGACGTACGAGCACGGCACGCCGGTGTAGAGCGAGAAGCCCGCGAGCTTCGCGGTCTCGCAGAAGGAACGCGCTTCGATCATTTGAAGGTGCTCCCGGTGACGACGTCACCGATGGTGTCGATGTCGAGCCAGCCGCCACGCGAGTACACGACGCGAACGGTCATGCCGTCGCGGACGAGACGACGAAGGAGGTCAGGGACCTTGATCGTTTCGAGCTCGGATGCCGGCATGCCGTCGAGGATCTCGCGCACGAACTTCGCGCCCTGCGTCGAGAGCTTGAGGAGGCCGGTCCACTCGCCGGTGATGCCGGCAGCCGTGGGATCGGTGGTCATGTCCTTGAGGACGACCTGGTTGAAGAGCGCCTTGCGGGAGTGGGGCTCGCTGCAGATCGCCCAGTCCGAGCGGCGGACCGGCTCGTTCTTCGCGAGCGCGGCGGCCGCGTTGGCCGAGGCCTCGTCCGCGGGGAGCGAGTCGACCGCGACGACGAAGTCACCTTCGGCGTCGAGGAGCTCGTCGAGAACGTACTTCTTGAAGAGAACGTCGCCGTACGAGACGACGCACGGGCCGTCGAGGCTGGCCTTGGCGCAGGCCAGCGAGGCGACTTCGCTCGTCGTGGCATACGCGTCGTTGTCGACGTAGGTGGCGCCGGTGATGTCGACCGTCTTCTTGGCGAAGCCGCGCACGACGATGAGGTCACGCACACCAGCTGAGCGGTACGCGTCCATGATGTGGCCGAGAATCGGCTTGCCCGCGATCGGCACCATGCACTTCGGGCGATCGGTGACGAGCTCGCCGAGCTCTTTGCCCTGACCCGCGGCGAGGACGATGCCGCGCGCAACCGGGCCGCCGCGCGGGAGATACGCCTTCTCTGCCTGCTCGAGCTCGTTCTCGCCCTGGAGGCGGAAGACGTCGGCGAGCGGAGCCACGCGCTCCTCGACGTTCATGAGGTGCTCGTCCTGGAAGATCTGCTTCACGGTCGCCTGCATGGCCGTGATAGCCGAGCGCATGGCGTGGTTCGCCCAGATGACGATCTTGAAGCCGGCCTCGCGGAACACGTCCGTGGGCGTGCGGTAGTACTTGGTCGGGACGATGACGAGCGGGAGGCGGTCGCCCCACTCCTTCTTGAACGCCAGGATCTCGTCCGCGTGGCGCTCTTTGCTGTGGATGAGGATCGCGTCGGCGCCGGCCTTGCGGTAGGCCTCGCCGCGCTTGAGCGCCTCTTCGAGGCCGTGGCCCGCGATGAGCGCTTCGACACGCGCGACGACCACGAAATCCGAGTCCGTCTGGGCTTCCTTGGCCGCGCGGATCTTGCCGGCGAACTCTTCGATGTCCGCGAGCGGCTGCGCCGTCGAACGGAGGAAGCTGTTCGTCTTCGGGAAGATCTTGTCTTCCATGCAGACGCCGGCGATGCCGCGCTGCTCGAGCTTGCGAACGAGTCTACGCGCCGAGTTGAAGTTGCCGTAGCCCGTATCGCCGTCGAGCAGGATCGGGATCGTCGTGGCATCGGCCATGAACTCGACGACCTCGAGCACCTGCGTCCAGCTCGCTTCGTTGTTGTCGCGAACACCGAGCGCGGCCGAAATCGAGAGGCCCGAGCCCCAGATACCTTGGAAGCCCGCCTCCTCGACGATCTTCGCGGACAGGCCGTTGTGAGCCTCCATCAGGAAGGAGAGCCCTTGGCCCTCGAGCATCTGACGGAGACGGGTGGTCTTCTTCGAAGCAACTGGTTGAACCATTAGATCACCTGCCTAGCAAACATCTAACCAGCCCTGCGGCGCGTCGTCGAGGGGCTGGGGTAACTCGGAAGTCGGACCGCGTCACGCCACTTTTCGCCACGATCGCGTTGGCTGAGCTCCGGCCACTCGTACCGAACTGGTGCGTCACCTGCGGCCGCCCTTACGCAGCGGGCGCGAACGGTCATGCCCGCCGCCTGTTCCACGCCGTTCCCATGCCAGCGCGCTGTGATAGAAGGCGAGCCCGAAAGGATTCCCCAATGCCCACCCGCAAGAAGATCGGACTGATTGGCGCTGGCAACATCGGTGGCGAGCTTGCTCGGCTCTGCGCGAACCGCGAGCTTGGCGACGTGTACCTGTTCGACATCGCCGCGAAGGAAAACTTCGCGAAGGGCAAGGCCCTCGACCTCGAGCAGAACGGCTCGATCCTCGGCTACGACTCGAACATCCGTGGCACCTCGAACTGGGCAGACCTCGAGGGCGCGGACGTCCTCATCATCACCGCGGGCATCCCGCGTAAGCCCGGCCAGTCGCGCGACGACCTCGTCGCGACGAACCTGCCGATCATCCGCGACGTCGCGAACAACGCGAAGAAGCACTGCCCCAACGCCTTCGTCATCGTCATCTCGAACCCGCTCGACGCGATGGTTTACGAGTACATGCGCGTGACGGGCTGCCCCAAGGGCAAGGTCGCCGGCATGGCTGGCGTGCTCGACTCGGCGCGCTTCCAGCTCTTCCTCGCTCGCGAGGCTGGCGTCAGCGTGAAGGACGTTCGCGCGATGGTCCTCGGCGGCCACGGCGATGACATGGTCCCCGTCCTCTCGATGACCACGATCAACGGCGTCCCCGCGACGCAGTTCATCGCGAAGGACAAGATCCAGTCGATCATCGAGCGCACCCGCAAGGGCGGCGGCGAGATCGTCACGCTCATGGGCACGAGCGCGTACTACGCGCCCGCGTCGGCCGCCGTCGCGATGGCCGAGGCCTACCTCCTCGACCAGAAGCGCCTCCTCGCCTGCGCCGCCTACCTCGACGGCGAGTACGGCTACAAGGACCTCTTCATGGGCGTCCCCTGCATCGTCGGTGGCAACGGCGTCGAGAAGATCGTCGAAATCCCGCTCACCGAAGAAGAGAAAGGCATGCTCGCCAAGAGCGCCGCGAGCGTTCAGGGCATCGTCGACGTCGTCAAGAAGAGCTGAATTTCAGCCCCTGAGCCGCCGCTCCGTCCCACGCCTCTCGCGTGAGGGCGTCGGGCGGCGGCCTCTCGGGGGAATCTACAGCGCAACTCAGTTGCGCTGATTGAAGAGTCAAACGGAGTTCGCGACAGACTTGCGCAAAGGACCGTGGATTTCGGGGCCCTCGCCTATCGTGGGCCCCGAAATCCACGGTCGACGCAAGTGGTCGCCGCAGTAGCGTGGTTGGTCGCGGTCCCCTGCCGCTGCCTGCTTTCGCGGGCTGAGCTTGGGCTTGGGTGATACGTTGCGGTCATGACGATCGGCAGGCGCCCTGCGCTTTGGCTCTTCGTGGCGTCGTTGATCGCGGTCGTTTGCGCGCTTCCGTTTGCGGGCTGCGCAGAGCCGCAGATTCCGACGCTCGAAGTCACGCCGCAGACGAGCACGCTGACGACGGGACAGACGCTGCAGCTCGCCGTCGGTCGACGCTACCCGCTGGGCACGTTCGAAGACGTGACCGGGAGCGTGCTCTACGCATCGACCAATCCGGCCGTCGCAACGGTCACGGAGAGTGGTTTCGTGACGGCGGGCGCCCAGACGGGGATCGCCGTGGTGCACGTGACGGACGAAGACAGGCTGGCGTCGGCGAGCTTCACCATCACCGTGAATGCGCCTCAAGTGGCGTCGATCGAAGTGACGCCTGCGGAAGGGACGGTGCTCGTGCAGGGGTCGTCGCACGCGTTCACTGCGACGGCGAAATTGACGAACGGCAAGAGCTCGGACGTCACGGCCCGCGTGAAGTGGTCGTCCTCGAACGACAGCATTGCTTCGGTCGGTGACAAAGGCGCCGTGAACGCGGTCAGGGTTGGCGAGGCGGACATCGTCGCGACCGATCCGGCGAGCGGGATGGCGGGGCACGCCCACGTGCTCGTCCAGGGCGGTGGCGCGGTGGCGCTCAAGGCGCTCGTGGTCACGCCGAATCCCGGCACGGTACTCGTCGGTGCGAACGTACAGTTTTCGGCCCTCGGCGTCCTTGGCGACGGCAGCACGCGCGACATGACGTCCGAAGTGGTCTGGTCGTCTTCGCGCGAAGACCTCGCGACCATCGACGCTCATGGGGTCGCGAAGGGCATCGCGAAAGGCGGAGTCATGGTGACCGCCCAGGGCGCGCCGCCGAACGGCACGGTCAAAGCGACGACCGGACTGACGGTCGAGTGACCGACGGCCCTTGATGGGCGACGGCGCCGCGCAGGGGGATGCCCGCACGGCGCCGTTCATTCAGGGGCCTTCGGCATCCGCGTCCGCATCCGCATCGGCATCGGCATCCGGAGCCGCGTCGGCATCGGCGTCCGCATCCGCGCCTGCGTCGGCGTCCGCGCTCGCGTCGGCGTCCGCACCCGCGTCGGCGTCCGCACCCGCGTCGGCGCCCGCGTCGGCTTCCGCGTCCGCGCCTGCGTCGGCCTCGGCGTCGGTGCCCGTGTCGACTTCGGCGTCGGCGGCTGCTTCGGCCTCGGCTTCGGCGTCTTCGACGTCCTGGCCTGCATCAGGGACCGGAGCCGCACGGAGCGTGAGGGGGGCCGTGAGGGCGATGTCGCGCGAGGAATCGCCGACGTCGACCATGGCGTTGCCGAACGGCACTCGCCAGGATTTCTTCTCCGTGTCCCAGATCGAGAGCGGGCGGGGGAGCGAGAAGGGATCGATCGTCAGGTCGACGTCTTTCGTCTCACCCGGATTGAGAGAGACGCGCGAGAACGCGACGAGGCGCTTTGGCGGTTCCCCGATGCCCGGGGGCATTTCCACGTAGACCTGCGCGACTTCGTCGCCCGGGCGTCCTCCGGTGTTCTTCACTCGGAAACGAACGTGGATGGGCTCGGTGCCGTCCGTCTCTGAAGGCGTGACCGAGAGGCTGTCGAACGAGAACGTCGTGTACGACAGGCCGAAGCCGAACGGATAGGCACTGGGAAGCCCGAGCAATTGATAACCGCGATATCCGACGCCGAGGCCTTCGGAGTAGCTCGCCACCGGGCTGTCGGCTGCACCGACGCCGGGGAATTGCTGCATGGTCGACGTCGGAGTTCGGTTTTGATCCGCAGGGAACGTCACGGCGACCTTGCCGCCGGGGTTCACGTCGCCCGAGAGGACGCCGGCAATGGCATTTCCGGATTCCTGACCAGGCAACCACGCATTCACGATTCCGCGCACGTTCCCTTGCCAGCTCGTCTCCACCGCCGAGCCCGTCTCGAGCACGACGACCGTGTTCGGATTCGCGTTCGCCACCGACCGAATCAAGAGCGCCTGTTCGTTCGGCAGATCGAGGCTCGGCCGATCGAAGCCCTCCGTTTCGTAGTCGCGCACGACGACGATGGCGGCGTCTTTGCCCGTTGCGGCATCGACGGCACGCTGCATGGCAGGTGAAAGCACGTTGTCCGGGTGCTCCCAGCCGAATCGAACTTGGCCGCCGATGGTCGAGCTCGCCTTCGTTGCCGAATATTCGATTCGAATGTCGCGACTCACCCCGGCGTCGAAGTGCACCGTCGCGCGTACGGTCGAGAGATCACCGGTGTGCTCGAGGACGTTCTGATTGTCGACGAAGAGCTTCGCCGCGCCGCGCGCCGTGAGCACGAGCGTATAGTCGCCCGTCTTGGGCAGCGTCATCTTTCCGGCCCAGCGCGCCGACAGATCGCCCAGCAACGCGGCATTCCCGGTCGTCGACGGCACCTTCGGCGAGGCCGCATTGAAACCGGCGAAGTTCGCGAATCCGAAGTTCACGTTCACGTTCGGATCGGTACGCGTGAGCGTCGGATCGCCTTGGAAATTGCTGTTTCCCCAATACTGAGCGGACAGGCCGGGGGATGCGCCGTCGGGCGTCGTCAGCATCGATGACGGAACGGGCGCGGGGCCAGGCAGTAGCGCGCCTTCCGAAATACCATCGACGCCTGCTTCGTATTGGACCGCCGCTGCGGCGAATCGCTTTTGAATGCCTTGCAGCGGGCTCACGATATACGTGGGGACCACCAGGGAGCTCCCGCCGCCCGCCGCCGAGCCATCGTCGGCGTCCGGACCGATGACGGCAATCGACTTCGGCGTGTTCGGATCGATCGGAAGAATTCCGTCGTTCTTGAGGAGGACGATGCTGCGCTCGGCTGCTTTGCGGGCGACCGCGCCGTGCGCCGTCTGGTCGAATGGCGTGATGCTCACGGGATTGTCGAAGAGGCCGAGCCCGACCATCGCCCGCAAGATGCGGCGCGCCATGTCGTCGAGGCGGTCGTGGCCGACCTGTCCGTTCTGCACGGCGGCGAGCAGGGCGTTTCCGAACTTCGGAGTCGTGGTTCCAGCGGTCGAATACCCGGTTCCGAGGCTCTGCGTCTGGTCGCCGGGCTGCTCCTGATCGAGTCCCGCGTTGGCGGCATCGGCCGTGCTGGGCGTTGCGTTGTAATCGCTCATCACGAAACCCTTGAAGCCGAAGCTTCCTTTGAGGGAATCGTTGATGAGGTTGTTTTCGCAGGCGAACGTGCCGTTGATTCGATTGAACGAGCACATCACGGAGCCCGGATGGGCGTTGCGAACGACGGCCTCGAACGGGGCGAGGTGGATCTCGTTGAGTGTCCGCTGGTCGACACTCGAGCTCACGGTCGTGCGGTTCGTTTCCTGGTTGTAGGCCGCAAAGTGGGCGAGGGTGGCCATGAGCGGATGGGACTGCACGGTCGTCGTCCACGCAGAGGCCATCGACGAAGCGAGCAGCGGATCTTCTCCGTAGACCTCGAACGCTCGGCCCCACCGCGCATCGCGCACGAGATCTGCGCTCGGACCGAGCTGCACGTTGTTTCCCGTCGCCATGCTCTCTCGAGCGATCGTCTCGGCGACCTCCTGGACGAGTCCGGGGTCGAACGACGACGCGATGGCCGTGTTGGAGGGGAACTGCGTGGCCATTTGGCCATTCGTCGACGGATTGGCCACTTGCACGCCGAGCGGACCGTGCGCCATGGTCAATGCCGGAATGCCGACCTCCGGGATGGCATTGTTGAAGAGTCCGTAGAGACCGTTCAGCTGTCCGGTGACGAGGTCGACCTTCTGCTGGTCGTTCATCTTTCCGAGGATGTCGTTCACGCGCCGTTCGACGTCGCCCGACGAGTCCCAGTTCGTATTGCGGCTTTGCCCTCCGGCTTGCGCCGTCGAATGCGCCTCGGGGTCGTCCTTCTTCGTCGTCGTGCACGAGCTCGCGGCGGCGACGGCTCCAAGGAGAAACGGCGTAACGGCAATTCCGACTTTCGCTCTCATGACTCATCCCTCCACGTGCCGTGAGCAAGCGCGAGAACAGCGCGGACGCAGCGAACCTACGACGCGAGGCGTTCGCCTTTCGCTATGCGGCGGACTGCACGCGGCAACTGGGACGGACTGCAGGTCCCATACCCCTCGGCGATTTCGACCGATCGTCGAGCGATCGCGTCGAGCGACCTTGCGGCGGTCTCGCGCAGAGGCGGTCGCGCGTGGCTCCTTTGCCGGCATGCTGCGATCGATCGCTCTGCGATCGCAGGATTCTCGAACTCCCGCACGCCGCACGAAGCGACGGCAGGCGATGCGTCATGCCATTTGGGCGACCACTCGAGTACGAGTACGCGCATCACCAGATGCCGCCCGCCCGAGCACGCCGGCGTACCCTGATTTCCCTTGGACGGACCAAACCTTTCCGACGTGAACCGTCTCATGCGCATTCGCCCGCCCGACGGGACCGTCGCTGGCGCCAATCCCGCGTACAATCGTGGCGTGTCGCGGCAGGAAGTCCTTCGTCGGGTCCTAGAGTTCGCCAGCCCGCACGGCGCTTTCGTGAAGCTCGAGGATCGCGAACGCCGCGAGCTTGCTTGGGCCAATGCCGTCGACGCGGAGACGATCGACGAGGTGCTCGGTCTTCTGATTCGCCCCCCCTCCCGATCCGAGCTCGAGGGAGTCGAGGCCATCGACGTCCGTTATGAGCTCTCTCACCTCCTCGAGCTCGTCGGGCGTCGCGAGCCGCGCACGCTGCTGAATCGTATTGGCCCTCTCCTACAGCGCAACTCAGTTGCACTGATTGAATCGTCAAACGGAGTTCGCGACAGAATTGTCCAAAGGACCGATGATTTCGGGGGCCTCGCCCGTCGTGGGCCCCGAAATTCTCGGTCCGTGCAAGCGGTCGCCGCAGTGAATGAGCCGAACGCGCAGGCCACGCTCGTGGAGGTCATCGGCGCGCTTGGTCTGAACGAGGGGCTCGTTTGGCTCGAACCTCTCGTCGATCGCTCACTCGACGAGGACGTGGCGCTCAGCCTGGCAGGCGCGTTCGGCGAAATCGGCGGGCCTGATGCGATGACCCTTCTCGCTCGTCTCGAAGCGGCGACCCCGCCATCGCTCGACGCCGTTCACGAAGAGATCGCGATCGCGAAAGAGGTCGGCAAGCGCGATCGCTGATCGTTCGCCTGCGTAGCGCCGACCTCGGTTCCGCAACAGCCGATCACGGACGAACAAAATGCGACGAGCCGGCGAGCGCCTCGAGGCACCGGCCGGCTCGTAAGAGGAAGCGTGCGGGTTACACGCGTTCGATGATCGTGGCGATGCCCTGGCCGCCGCCGATGCACAGCGTGATGAGCGCCGTCGACTTGTTCGTGCGTTCGAGCTCGTCGAGGGCGGTGCCGAGGAGGATGGCGCCCGTGGCGCCGAGCGGATGACCGAGGGCGATGGATCCGCCGTTGACGTTCACGCGCTCGGGATCGATTTCGAGGGCGCGGATGGTCTGGAGAACGACGGCGGCGAAGGCCTCGTTGATCTCCCAGAGGTCGATGTCCTTCGCGTTCATGCCCGCGAGCTTGAGCGCCTTCTGCGAGGCAGGGGCGGGGGCGGTGAGCATGATGACCGGCTCGGAGCCGATCGTCGCGAACGAGCGAATGCGGGCGCGCGGCTTGAGACCGTACTGCTTCACCGCCTCGTCCGAGGCGAGGAGAACGGCCGCTGCGCCGTCGACGATGCCGCTCGAGTTGCCCGCGGTGTGGACGTGGTTGATCGAGCCGACGCCGGGGTAGGGACGGAGCGCGACCTGATCGAAGGTGTCGTTGCCGTCGAGGGGCGTGGCGCCCATCGCGAGGAAGGCCGGCTCGAGCTTGGCGAGCGCCTCCATGGTGGTGGTCGGGCGCGGATACTCCTCGTTCGCGAGGACCACGTTGCCCGTGGCCGGATCGACGACCGGGAAGATGGCCTTGCCTTCGCGCTTGTCCTCGAGGGCCTTGCCGGCGCGCTGCTGCGAGCGGAGCGCCCAGTTGTCGACGTCTTGGCGCGTGAAACCCTCGCGCGTCGCGATGAGGTCGGCGCTGATGCCCTGCGGCACCTGGTAGTAGGTCTTGCGGAGGTGCGTGTTGAGGCCGTCGACGCCGCCGCCGTCCGAACCCATGGGCACGCGCGACATGCTCTCGACGCCGCCGGCCGCGACGATGCCCTGCATGCCCGACATGACGCCCATCGCGGCGAAGTTGATCGCCTGCAGGCCCGAGCCGCAGAAGCGGTTGACCGACGTGCCGCCGACTTCGATCGGCCAGCCCGCGGCGAGGACCGTGTTGCGTGCCAGGTTCGAGCCCTGCTCGCCCGCCTGCGAGACGATGCCCGCGACGACGTCGTCGACGTTCTTCGGATCGACGCCGGTCTTCTTCGCGAGCTGGTTCAGGGTCTGCGCGAGGAGCTCCTGCGGGTGAATCCCCGAGAGGGCGCCCTTGCCGGCTTTGCCTCGGCCACGCGGGGTACGCGACGTGCCGATGATGAATGCGTTCGACATTCTCAGGTCTCCTTCGTCTTCGACTTCTTGGTAGAAACGCTTCGTACGGCGGCGCTGGCGAACGAGCGACACGCCGCAAGAATCTCGTCGGAGAGGGGGCCCGCACCCACGGCGCGTGCGAGCGTCAGGCCACCGTACATGATGGCGATCGTCGCCAGTGCAACCGATCGCGCCCGCGATGCGTCAGGGACGTGCGGCGCGAGCTCCTTCACGTATGCTTCGACGAAGGTGGCGAGCTCGCTCTGCAGCGCGGGATGCGAGGTCGCCACGTCACCGACGACCGCCGGCAGGGGACATCCCTTGTCGACCACGTCGCGGTGCAGACGCGTCAGGTAGCGCTCGAGGATCTCGTCGTAGCGCTCGGCCGAAGGCACGTTCTCCAGCTTGGAGAACAGCCGCGTACGCATCACCTGAGTGGTCCGCCGCAACGTCTCGGCGACGAGCGCATCCTTGTTGGCGAAGTGCGCGTAGAAGCCGCCCACGGTGAGACCTGCGCCTTTCATGACGTCCGCAACGCTCGCGCCGGTGGCGCCTTTCGAACGCAGGAGCTTGGCCGCGGACTCGAGGATCGCCTCGTGGGTCTCACGCTTCTGCTCGGCCTTGGCTGACATATTACGAACGTAATATTCAAGACCGTGTTCGTCAATGGCCGCTGGAGGGGGCCGCCACGCTCAAACTTGCGCGTGCGCGGCCGCCAGGGCGAGGCCGATGATTCGATCGAGCTCCGCCTCGCTGGCGATGGGTTTTGGGATTCGGACGGACGTATTTCCGCCCGCGTACGTGATGATTACCGAACCGGTGTCCTGGACGACGAGCGGCAGCGCTCCTTGGAGATGCGTTCGGAGCCACGCCTGTGCCGCTTGGACGTTGTCGGAGCGCGTTCGCACGCGCGCGTCGAACATCCGATCGCCGGTCTGGAAGCTGTCCGCCTCGGGCGGTGCAGGCGTCCGAACGCACTCGATGTTGAACGTGAGCGGGCGCGGTGCATGCGCGCGCACGGAAATCTCCGTCGCACCCGGCAGCCCTGCGCGGCGTGAGTTGACGAGCCGGGACGAGCGAACCGTGAGTCCGACTCCCTGCACGGTGCCTTGCAAGACGCTGACTTCGGATCCCGTGGTGTGCGCGCCCAGCGATACGGGAGGCGTGAAATGAAGCCCGCGCTTTTGCGCCCACGGAGCGAGCATCATCGTACGCGCCTTCGGAGCTTGGACGAAGATGTACCAGAGCGCGAAGACGGCGACCGTCCCCACCGCTCCGAAGAAGAGGACCTGAAGGACGTCGTTGCTCACGAACGGATTCTAGGTCATCCGTTGTTGCCGAGACCGGACAAACACGGCTCAGCGCGCGTTGCATCGTGCATCATGCATCATTCGGGCGCAGGTCGAGGTCGGCGCATCCGAGCGCGGGGTTCCCACGGACCCGTGACCGGACTATCGTTCGTGCCGATGAGCACCGCGCTTCAGGACCAGTACGCTCCTCACAACGAATGCTTCGGCTGCGGGCCGGCCAACACCAAGGGCCTCCGCATCAAGAGCCGCGTCGAGGGGGACGAGGTCGTCGCCGAGTTCACGCCCGAGGCGCACCACATTGCGTTTCCCGGCGTCGTGAACGGCGGCATCATCGGCGCGATCCTCGATTGCCACTCGAACTGGACCGCCGCCTATCACGTCATGAAGACGGCCGGCGCCGAGACGCCGCCGTGCACCGTGACGGCCGACTACGCCATCAAGCTGAAGCGTCCGACGCCGACCGGCGTGACGCTCTACCTTCGCGCCAAGGTCGTCGAGTCCGAGGCGGACCGTGCGGTCGTCGAGGCGACGCTCGAGGCGAACGGGAAGGTGACCGCGACCTGCCGCGGCCTCTTCGTGGCCGTCAAGGAAGGCCATCCCGCGTTCCATCGCTGGTGAGCTTCGAGACGGGGCCATCGTCTCCGTCGTTCGTCACCTGAACGTCACCAGCTCGGCTGGTGGGGCGCGCTTCGAGGCCTGCCGCGCGGAGCCATTTTTCAGAAGCTCGTGAGGCCGCGGGAAGAGTGGAAGAGCCGTGCGCGCGAATTTTGCGGACTTGCGTGCGGGCACGAGTCCGTGGTGACGGGCGTCCGCATCTTCTGGTAGGGTCCGCCCCGTGAAGATCCACGAGTACCAAGGCAAACAGATCTTCGCCAAGTACGGCGTTCCCGTCCCGAAAGGCTATCCCGCGTTCACCGTCGACGAGGCTGAGGCTGCGGCCAAGAAGCTCGTTGCGGAGACCGGCAACCAGGTCGTCGTCGTCAAGGCGCAGATCCACGCAGGAGGCCGCGGAAAAGGCGGCGGCGTGAAGGTCGCCAAGGGCGGACCGACCGAGGCGCGTCAGCTCGCCGAGAAGATCCTCGGTATGCAGCTCGTCACGCACCAGACCGGCCCCGAGGGCCAGAAGGTTCGTCGTCTTTACATCGAGCAGGGCCTCGACATGGCCCGCGAGCTCTATCTGAGCGCGCTCGTCGACCGCGATCGCCGTCGCATCGCCTTCATGGCGTCGACGGAGGGCGGCATGGACATCGAAGAGGTCGCCGCGCACACGCCGGAGAAGATCCTCACGATCCACGTCGACCCCACCGTCGGTCTCGCGGCGTACCAGTCGCGCGAGCTCGCGTTCGGTCTCGGCCTCATGCAGCACGGCAAGGAGACGGTCGCGAAGTTCGTCCGCCTCATGACCGCGCTCTACGAAGCCGTCGTGAAGGAAGACTGCGCGCTCCTCGAGATCAACCCGCTCGCCGTCCTCAAGAACGGTGACATCGTGGCCCTCGACGCGAAGGTCACCTTCGACGACAACGCGGACTTCCGCCACAAGGGGTGGGACGAGCTCCGTGACACCGACGAGGAAGATCCCGTCGAGCTCGAAGCCAAGAAGGCGGGCCTCAACTACGTGTCGCTCGACGGCAACGTCGGCTGCCTCGTCAACGGCGCCGGCCTCGCGATGGCGACGATGGACATCATCAAGCACGCCGGTGCGAACCACGGCGTGGCGCCTGCGAACTTCCTCGACGTCGGCGGTGGCGCCACGCAGGAGCAGGTCACCAAGGCCTTCAGCATGATCCTGAAGAGCCCGAAGGTGAAGGCGATCTTCGTCAACATCTTCGGCGGCATCATGAAGTGCGACGTCATCGCCAACGGCGTCGTCGCGGCGGCGAAGGAGCTCGGCCTCAAGGTGCCGCTCGTCGTCCGTCTCGAAGGTACGAACGTCGAACTCGGTCGGAAGATCCTGAACGAGAGCGGCCTCGCGATCGTCGCGGCCACCACCATGGCCGACGGCGCGAAGAAGATTGTCGATGCGGTTTCGGGAGGTGCGAAGTGAGCATCCTGGTCGGTAAGGACACGCGGCTCATCGTCCAAGGCATCACGGGCGGCGCCGGTTCGTTCCACGCCAAGCAGATGATCGAGTACGGCACCAGCGTCGTCGGCGGCGTTACGCCCACGCGCGGTGGTGAGTCGTTCGAGCACAATGCCTCGGTCGGCACCGTCAAGGTCCCCGTCTTCGACACCGTCTCGCAGGCGGTCAAGCAGACGGGCGCCAACGCCAGCGTCATCTTCGTGCCCCCGCCGGGCGCGGCGGACGCGATCCTCGAGGCGTTCGATGCGGGCATCGAGCTCGTCATCTGCATCACCGAGGGCATCCCGGTCGTCGACATGCTCCCCGTCCGCCGCGTCCTCGAGACGCTCCAGGACGAGCGCCGCGCGCAGGGCAAGAGCATCCCGCGCCTCGTCGGTCCGAACTGCCCCGGCGTCATCACGCCCGGCGCGTGCAAGATCGGCATCATGCCGGGCCACATCCACAAGCCCGGTCACATCGGCGTCGTCTCGCGCTCGGGCACGCTCACGTACGAGGCCGTCGGCCAGCTCACGGCCCTCGGCATCGGCCAGTCCACCTGCGTCGGCATCGGCGGCGACCCCGTCGGCGGCATGGACTTCGTGGACGTCCTGGAGCTCTTCCAGAACGACCCCGACACGCACGGCGTCATCATGATCGGCGAAATCGGCGGCGGCGCGGAAGAGCGCGGCGCGGCCTTCATCAAAGAGAAGATGACGAAGCCCGTCGCGGCGTTCATCGCCGGCACGACGGCTCCCCCGGGCAAGCGCATGGGCCACGCCGGCGCCATCATCTCGGGCGGCCAGGGCACGGCCGCGGCGAAGATCGAAGCGCTCACCAAGGCCGGAGCGAAAGTCGCCCCGACCCCGAGCGACATGGCCTCGACGCTCAAGTCGATGATGGGCTGAGCGACTTCTCGCTCGTCTCCTCTCGAGACCTGACTCCGCCGGTCGACACCTCGCGTGTCCGCCGGCGGATTCGTTTTGTGCGCCTTTCGAGGCCGCGCTAGTGAGCGCCGACGCACGCATCGAGCAGGTTCGCGCCGGCGTGCTGAGCCGCGTCTTGCGCGAAGCCGGCGAGCAGCAGTTTCGTCTCTGGATGAAGACGCTGCTCGAAACACGCCTCTCCGCCGACGAGCCGCTCCTTCGATGGGGGCGCTTTCGGAACGACGCGGATTCGATGGCTGGGATGCGGGGAACGACGGATTGGTTCTTCGAATGATCGACTGGGCGGGCTCCCGGAGCATTGTCGGTTGGGAAGGAATTCCCGATCGAACTCAAAAGGGAACATCTCGTTCGAATATGACCGCATCCGTACCGCGCCGTCGCTCGTCGCGTTCACACGGCGGGCGACGGTCGTTTCGTTGGGCGTGGAGATCACTGTCTTACCGTCGGCTCATGGTGCCAACGGTCGAGAAAGAGACGGTTCGAGGATCGAGGATCGAGGAAGGAGCACTCCATGAAGCTCACGGCATGGCAGATGGTCGCTGTTCTGGCGATTCTGTTTGCGGCGATCATCTGCGCGAATGTATTCGCCCCGGGTGTTTCGGCGGTCGTTGTGTCGATGGCCACGACCGCGCTTGGAGCGCTCGTTCTTCAGAGAGATGATCGTGCAGGGCCAAAGGTGCCCGCCTCGCGAACATCGGACCGTCGATGAGTTGGCAGGCGTTTCGTCGGTGGGGTCAGCGCTGGCTCGTCGAGGAAAAGAGCGGTTTCACCTTCTCGAGCAGGGCGTCGACGGCCGCTCGGAGGGAGCGTGACTTGCGAAGATCCCGGTGGAAGACGAGCCAAAGGTCTCGCTCGATAGCGGCGAGGTCGGGGAGGACACGCTTCAGCGCTGGTCGACGGTCGGCGAGGATGCGGGGGAGTGTGGCGATGCCGGCGCCGGCTTCGACCGCTTCGACGAGCGAGAGCATGCTGTTCGTCTGATACGTGATGCGGGCACCGCTGGTGACGGAGGCCTGCCAGCGGACGTGCGGCGTGTTCGCGAAGGTTTGGTCGAACGAACAGAAGGCATGGCGAGATAGGTCGTCCAAGGCGCGCGGAGCGCCGTGCTCGGCCAGATAGCTCGACGACGCATAGAGGCCATACGCGATCACCCCGACGCGGCGGCCGACGAGGGACTTCTCTTTGGGGCGACCGATCCGGAGCGCGATGTCCGCCTCGCGGCGCGTGAGGTCGAGCGCGCGGTTCTCGATGCGTAGGCGAGGCTGCACGTCAGGGTGCTCGCGGCCGAGAGCGACGAGCAATGGCGTGAGCATCGAGACGCCCCATTCGGCCGAGGTGACGACCACTCCGTTCACCCTTTGGCGTTCTCGGGCCACCAGATCACGCTCGAACGCGAGCTCCACGGCCTCCATCTTTTCGGCTGCGGTCGCGACGAGTGTGCCGTCGTCGGTCAGCTCGATTCCCTGCGCGCCGCGGCGGAAGAGCGCCGAGCCAAAGCGAGCCTCGATGGCTTCCAGTCGTCTCCCCATCGTCGAAGCGTCGATGTCGAGCGCGGCGGCGGCGGCCTTGAGCGAGCGCTGGCGTGAGACGACGAGGATGTCGCGAAAGTCTTGCGGGCGGAGCATGGGGGAGATTCGTGCCACGTTGCTTGGCGGACGATCCCAGCAGCTCGATTGCGTTTTCGCAAGTCGGGCATGCGTAGACGCTCGTTGTTGGGAGCCGGGCGTCGCGTCACCTTGTGGGTGAGACGAGTGCGTCGAACGAAGGTGGGCGATACGGATTCGGCCGCCTGCTTCGGATGGCTCTCGCGGACCTGATTCTCTCGTCTCTCGGATGTTCCCTTCCCAACCGCCGAAAGAGTCTCCCGCCATCATGAATACGCAATCGAACGGTTCCGACGTCGTCAAAGGCTTCTTCGCTGCGTTCGGCAAGGGCGACGTCGAGGGTGTCGTCGCTTCGTTTCATCCTCACGCCGAAATCACGGCCGTGCGACAGGGCGGGCGTGCTGACGGCGGGCTCTATGGCACCTACTCCGGAACCGAAGGCGTCAACGACTTCGTGAAAGCGTTGGGGGCCACCTTCGACACGCGTGCCTTCGCGGTCGATCACGTCGTCGGTGAGGGCAACGTCGTCTTCGCGAGTGGAAGCTTCACACACGAGCTGAAGTCGACGAGAAAACCGTTTCGCAGCGATTGGGCGCTGAAGTGCATCATCGAAGAAGGCAAGATTCGCGAATATCACTTCTACGAAGACTCTGCTGCGTACGTCGAAGCGAGTCGGCCTTGAGCGGATGTCAGGAGTCGTCATGAAGGCCATCATCTCTCCCGAACCTCTCGCCATCTCGTCGTCGCGCGCTCTCGTCGACGTCGAGTTACCCGTTCCCGTGCCCGGACCGCGCGACGTTCTCGTCGAGGTGCGTGCCGTATCGGTGAATCCTGCCGACGCAAAGGTACGCAAACGGACGAGGCCTCCCGGCTCGTCACCGGTCGTTCTCGGGTGGGACGCCGCCGGCGTCGTCGTGCGCGTAGGAAACGATGCGTCTCGATTCTCGGTCGGCGACGAGGTGTACTTTGCGGGGGACCTCACACGTCCCGGGGCGAATAGCCAATTCTGCCTTGTCGACGAACGCATCGTAGGACCGAAACCAAAGAGTCTCGATTTCGCCGAGGCGGCGGCGATGCCACTCACGGGATTGACGGTTTACGAGGCCCTCTTCGAACGCATGCACGTCGGGCGGGGCGATGCGAGCCTCGGCAAGAGCTTGCTCGTCGTCGGCGGGGCGGGGGGCGTTGGGTCGATGGCGATTCAAGTGGCCAAGACCGCCACGCGCGCGACCGTGCTCGCCACCGCCAGCCGTGAGGAATCGAAGGAATGGTGCAGGAAGCTCGGAGCCGACCACGTGCTTGATCACCGGTGCGAGCTTCCGTCCCAGCTCTCCGACCTCGGACTGTCCTCCGTCGACTTCATTCTCTGTACGGCCGATACGGATCCGTACTTCGACCTTTTGACCACGCTCGTCGCTCCGCAAGGCGTGATTGCCTTCATCGTGCCTTCGACGAAGCCCGTCGACATGGCACCTCTCCATACGAAGTCCGCGAGCGTCGTCTGGGAGCTCATGTTCACGCGTCCACGATTCCAGACGAGCGACATGGCCGAACAAGGTCGAATTCTCGAGGAGCTGGGAAGGTCGATCGACGCCGGCCATATCCGCACGACGATGCGGGACCGACGCGGCCCCATCTCGGCTCGGACTCTTCGGGAAGCGCACGCGCAGATCGAGTCGGGGACCACCATCGGGAAGATCGTCCTCGAGGGCTGGTCCTAGCCACGTCGACGGCGAACTACTTTTCCTCCTTCTCCTCTTCGTTCGTTTGCCAGCCGCCGCCGAGGGCGAGGAAGAGTTGAATCTGGTCGGTCGAGAGTTTGGTCTCGGACCGCGCCAACGTGGATTCGGCGTTGGCCAGGCTCCGGCGGGCGTCGAGGGCGTCGAGATAGCCCTCGCGGCCGCCGGTGTAGAGAACGCGCGATTGCTGCTCGGCTTCGCCGTTCTTGTCGCGTGAACGTTCGAGCGACTGGTGACTCTCGAGGTCGCGCGCGTAGGTCGTGAGCGTGCTCTCGGTTTCGAGCAGCGCGTTGAGGACGGCGGCGTCGAAGCGGGCGAGGGCGGCGTTCGCATCGGCTTCGGCGCCCGCGATCTTCGCCCGCGCCAGGCTCACGTTGGGGACGTTCCACGAGATGAACGGACCAACGCCCACGCGAATCGTGGAGGCTTGGCCGATGTGGTCGAGGAGACCGAGGCCGCCGACGCCGAGCCCGAGGCCCACGCTCGGATAGAGCTCGGCGGTGGCGACACCGATCTTGGCGGTGGCGACGGCGAGCGAGCGCTCCGCCTGACGGATGTCCGGGCGTCGGCGCAAGAGGGCGGCCCCGTCGCCGACGGGAATGGGTGTTGTCAGGCGCAAAGGGCGCTCGCACCCCATGGCCGTCCGCGGAAATTCGGCGGGGGGCTTTCCCGTGAGAACGGCCAGGCGGAAGAGCGAGATGTTGCGGCGGGCTTCGAGAGGCGGGATAAGCGAACGCAGCCGCTCGAGCTCGGCTTGCGAGCGCGTCAGGTCGAGGGTGCTGCGGCGGCCGGCGTCGACGAGCCGTCGCGTGACGTCGTCGACCTCTTCCTCGAGCTCGACGGAGGAGCGCGCAACGCCGACCTCGTGGCCAATCGCGCAGACGTCGGAGTAGGCACGCGCGGTCTCTGCCGCAACGGTGATGCGTGTGAGATCGACGGCGGCTTGGACGGCCTCGTCTTCGGCGCGTGCGGCCTCGACGCCTCGTCGAAGCTTGCCCACGAGATCGATCTCGTACGAGACGTCGATGCCGGCGTCGTAGAGCCAGGCTGCCGGCACGGGCTCGAATTGAAGAACCGACTCTCCCGAAATATGACCATAACGAACCGCGGAATCGATGCGTACTTGCGGCAGCTGACCCGCGCGAACCGCCATGAGGGCTGCGCGCGACCGCGCCAAATTGGCCTGAGCCACGCGCAAATCGGTATTGGCCGCGAAGGCTGCCATGACGAGCTCGTCGAGCACCGGGTCTTGATAGAGCTGCCACCAAGGCCCCTCGTTGGCGGCACCGGTCGACAGCGAGGGATCGTTCGCGCTCACGAACACGGCTTGCGCCGTGGGGCGGTGGATGACGGCCGTTTTCGGCGGTCCTTTGTAATCAGGACCGACGTTGCAGGCGGGCGCGAGCGCCGCGAGCGCGACGAGCATCGACAGGCCGGCACCGGTGTGGCGCAGGTTCATGGCCGTATCTCCTTGGCATCGGCTGCCGGTCGCTCAGGATCGGGGCCGAGCACGTTGACCGTCGCCGTGCGTCCGGAGACGAGACGAATCGAAGAAGGAACGCCATCGAGTGTCACACGGACGGGAATGCGTTGGGGGAGGCGAACCCAGCTGAACGTGGGATTCACGTTGGGCAGCAAGTCGGCTCCGAGGGCGCGCTCGCGATCTTCGATGCCGCTCGCCACGCCCTGGACGTGGCCATAGATGGTGGTGCGCTCCCCCATGATTCGAATGGCCACGCGATCTCCGACGTGGATCCGCGGCAGCTTCGTCTCTTCGAAATAGCCGTCGACGTGGAAGGTCTTTTCCTCGACGAGCGCGAGCGCCTGATGGCCGGCCTGCAGATAATCACCGGCGCGGAGCGAGAGGTTGGTGACGAGTCCGTCCGAAGGCGCGCGGACGTTGGCCCGCTCACGATCGAGCTTCGCCAGATCCCGCGCCGAAACCGCTTGATCGACGGCGGCCTGGGCCTGCTGGAGGCGCGAGACGGTTTGCTCGTTTTCCTCTGCGGCGACGAGCTCACCGAGCTCGCGATTACGCGCCACTTCGCGTTTGATCTGGGCGAATGCCGCTCGGCGATCGACGAGTGCGGCTTCGGCGCGCTGAACGGCGAGGTCGAAGCGGGCGCGATCGATGACGAACAAGGTCTGTCCGGCGACGACACGTTGGTTGTCGACCACGTCGACCGATTCGACGAGACCGGCGACGTCGGCACTCACCTGGACGACTTCGGCGCGCACGCGTCCGTCGCGTGTCCAGGGCTCCACCTGATAGTGGACCCACATGCGCCATCCGGCAAAGATCGCGAGCGCCACCACCAAGGTGGTGACGGCGATCCGGACGGCGAGGGGAGGCGGGCGCTTCACGACGCGATCTCCCAAAGGCTGGAAATGGCCGACCAGAGGATGACGTAGAGCGCCAGATCGAAGAGCGCTCCGTGAAACACGTAGCGATACATGCCGAACGCACGCAGAAATCGTCGCAGGCTCCAGCTAGCCACCAGCGCGAAGAACGCCGAGACCAGGAGGGGCGACAGGAACAGCCCGACGATGCTCGTCTCGTGAATCACGCCTTCGCCTCCGCGTAGGCAGCGGCGTCGGGGAAGAGCGCGCGGCGCAGGCCGACCAGGGCCACGAGCGCGAGAGGGATCTTGGGCTTCGACTCCGGGTGCACGGCCTCGCCAATCGCACCATCGATTCGCTCGAGGAGCTGGTCGGGCGGCGCGGCCTGCCGGCCTTTGGCGAGACCGGCGAAGTACTTGCCGAGTGCCTCGACGAGTCGGTCGATCGCGTTCTTCGCGGCCTTTTCGGTGGCGAGCTCCGAGCCGAGGAGGTCGATGACGTTGAGGCCGATCCGGAGATCCAGGAGCGCGCTTCGACGCGCGAGCTCGTCACTCTCGTCGGAGAACGCGCCTGCGGTCACGAGGAGGCCTACGCGGTCGATCATCTTGGCCGTGTAGACCGCGCGACTCTGAGGCCTTTCGCCCAAGCGCGCGAGCTCTCGAAATCCCGCGCGCATCACGCGCGTGACGGTGAAACTCGAGCCGGCGCCGCGCACGATGCTCGTCGCGACGATCGCACCAAGAAAGCCCACGACTTGGGAAATGACACTATTGACGAACGAACCCACGTCGGCGCGCAGCGTCCCTTGGAGGGCGAGCGTGGCGTTGAGGTTCATGAGGAATGGCCCTGCCCATCGCGCCCATCGCGGCTGACCGGCAAGCGCTCCGGCGACGAGATACGTTGGGGCCAACACCATCGCGAGCATGGGGAGGCCGTCGATGCTCGGCAGGATGATGAACGTGTAGACGGCGACGAAGACGAAGGCGAGCACGGTGGCGGCGAGCGCCGTCTGGAGCGACGGCACGGGATCCGGTCGCGCGGCATAGGCGCACGCATAGAGCGCCGCGGTCAGCGCTGCTCCGGCGCCTTCCGGCCATGCCGTCGTAATCCACGTGACGGAGATCCCGAGCACGGCGAGGCCTGCCGCCGAGGCGGAGACGATGGCTTGCCCGGCATCGCGATGGACGGCCCGTGCAAGGCTGTCGTCGAGGAGAGGCGCGAGGCGCCGAGCGAGCTGCGTTCCGGGCGTTCGCAGATGAACGCGCAAGTCGCGACAGTCTTGCCACGCATACACGAACTCTGCCGCGCGGACGAAGAGGCTCGCATCGAGCATGCCTTCCCAAGTCCCTGTCTCGGCGCGGCGCTCGGCGAGATCCTGGCAGGATCGGGCGAGCACGACCGCTTCGCGATACGAGCTGTTGGGCTTGCGCACCCATGTCGCGAGCGCGACCATCCGTTCACGTCGCTCGTCGGTATTCTCGCTTTCGATCGACGCGAGCGCCACCAGGCGATCTTCCATCGCCGAAGCGAGCGGCAACAGCGCGCTCATTCGATTCTGAATGGCTGCGATCGTGCGCGTGATCTCTCGGGCTTGCGGGGCCTCGAACGGGAGATGGGCCGCGAGAACACCGAGCTGCGTGACGTCGGCGGCGAGCCGCTGCTGGTCCTTCTCCGCCGCCGAGCCTCGTCGCCCCTCGAGCGTATCGAGAACCCAGCGCTCGGCATCGCGTAGGAATGCGTCGATGCGCGAGACGATGACCGTGTGGACGGCGCCGCGGGCGAAGAGTCCGTGAACGACGGTGCTGGTCACCACCCCCAGCGTGATCTCCTCGACACGCGCGATGCTCGTGTCGAACAGCGACTCGGGGTGAGTGACCGAGGGAAATCCGATGATCGCCGCCGTGTAGCCGGCGAGCACGAAGGCGTAGCCGCGGGGCGTTCGGTCGAGGAGCGAGACGAACAGGCATCCGGAGACCCAGAGGGCCATGGCCAGCGAGAGGAGCTCCGGCGCGTTCACCAGATTCGGAACGAGCACCCAGGTCGCGACGGCGCCGAGCACGGTGCCGATGACGCGGTACGTCCCCGTCGACCGAATCATGCCGTAGAGCGGCTGACTGACGACGTAGACCGTCACCAACGCCCAATAGGGATTCGGCAGGTCGAGCCGCGCGGCGATGGCGAACGCAAGCAGCGCGGCCGCGAACGACTTCGCAGAGAAGACGACGAGCGCGAGACGCGATCGATTCACGACCAGCCTCCACGCGCGAGAGACGGTCGAGCCAGAACGCTGGGCGGTAGCGTGATTCGACGCATGGCGGGCGGCCTGCGGTGGACAATTGCGGAGCCCATGCCAGATCGTGCTGCCGCACGAGGAGTCGTCCCGGGTCGCGGTCCGCGCATCGAAAGTCGCGAAGTCGATGGCTCGATGTGGCTAGACGGTGTGCGCGGCAGCCGAACGCGGCTCGTCGAGCGCTTGGGTATCCCGCTCGGCTGAGCCAAGGGCACATCGCGATCGTCGGAGAGCTCCTTGACGACAATAAGTCTGCTTATTATAAGTGTACTTATGATGAGAGAAACGCAGAGCACCTGGCAGACCGAGCACTCGATCGAGACCGACGCCGCACCGGAGGTCGTGTGGGCCATCTTCCGCGAGGTTCCATCGTGGAAGAGCTGGAACTCGGGCATCGAGACCATCGAGGTCGAAGGACCTTTCGCCGATGGCACGTGGTTCACCATGAAGCCGCCGGGCCAGGAGGCCTTCCGCTCGAAGCTCGTCGACGTTCGTGAGAACGAAGGCTTTACCGACGAGACGTGCGTTGGCCATCTCGTCGTCCGCGTTGCTCACCGCATCGAACGGCTCGCCTCGGGACGAACGCGCGTGACCTATGCCGTCGATGCCCGAGGACCGGAGGCGTCGGAGATCGGTCCGGCCATCTCGGCCGACTTCCCCGAGGTGCTTGCCTCGCTTGCCGCCCTCGCCGCGGAGAAGAGCTCGTGAGCGCCTGGCTCGGCGTCGTGTCGTGTGCGCACGTCCAGCGCGGCGTCGCAGGCAGCTTCGCGCAGCTCTGCCACGGCAAGGCCGCACCGCTTCGTCGCATGAAGCGTGGTGATTGGCTCGTCTATTACTCGCCGAGTCTGGAGATGGGGGGCTCGCCGCTTCGCGCGTTCACCGCGATCGGTCGCATCGAAGACGACGAGGTCTTCTCGTTCGACATGGGCGGAGGCTTCGTTCCGTATCGTCGTCGTGTGCGCTACCTTCCTGCGGAGCACGTGGCGTTGAGCGACATTCAAGATCGCCTGGAACTATGTGCTCGCCCCAATTGGGGAATGGCGCTACGTCGTGGGCATCTCCCGCTTTCGCCGCTCGACCTCGCGGTCATTGCCTCCGCCATGGGTGTGCGAAGCGGCGTCATTCCGGAGTCGCACGCGGCATGAAATCGAAGTCGGCTGGTTCCCGTCCTCTTCCTTCACGCGTCGCGGGGCCCGGTGTGAGCCCCGGCTTTTTCCTGTGGAAGGTGTCGAACGCGTGGCAGCGGCGCGTGCGTTCGGCGCTCCAGCCCTTCGGAATCACCCATGCGCAGTTCGTGCTCCTGGCGACCGCCACGTGGTTCGGCGAGGAGGAGACGCTGACGCAGGCGCGTCTGTCCGAGCTGTCCGGAATCGATCCGATGACCACTTCGCAGGTCGTTCGTGCGCTCGAGGCGGCCGAGCTGATCGTGCGCAAAGAGCACCCCGACGATCCGCGCGCCAAGGCCATCGCGGTGACCGAGCAAGGTCGAGCCAAGGCTCGAAAGGCGGTCGTGGCCGTCGAAGAGGCCGATGCGGCGTTCTTCGAGCCCGTCGCGTCGAGTTCGGAACGGCTGATGACGATGTTTCGTACGCTCCTCGACACGACCAAGGACGAGTGACGTCAGTCCTACGGATTGGCGAGTGTCACTTCGGCTATTGACCCACGCCGTTGAAGGCCGCCAGAACGGCAGTCCATTCACCACCGCCGGTATCGCCCGCCGCGGTGAGCGTTGCCGCGTACATGCCGGGGCTGCTCACGACGCGGTCCTCCGAGAGATTGCCCTGTTCGGTCTGACGCACCGTGAAGTCGGGACTCGGCGTCGTCGAGACGCCGGTATTGCACCGAGCGTAGGCAAAGAGGAGCTGATTGCCTCCGGTGACCTCGACGTCGCCCGTATCGAGCGCGGTGCCGGTTCCCCACTTGCCGTTGGAGGTGGCGGGCCCCGTAATGCCCGAATACTCGTGAACCATGAGTAGGGCGCCGGTCGCCGAGTCGAATTCGACGTTGATGGTGATGTCCCCGTCTACGACGTTCAAGGCCGAATAGAGCGCCAACTTCGTATTCCCCGGGCCGGCGACGATGATGGGGGAGCACTTTTGTTGACCGATCGTCACGGTCATTTTCGTCGAGCTCGTTTGAAGTGCGACGATCAGGGTGTGCCCCTGCTTGACGGCGGAGAGCGTGGTGGAGATCGAGATTGCCGGCGTGTTGAACGTATTCGTGCTCGCCGCCTGGACGAAGGTAATGCGGCCCGACGGCTGAACGTCGTGCGCCGCGTCGATGGGCTCGTCCGAAGGCTCGTCGCCCGACGAGGCTTCGGAGAGCGAGCCACCTGCCTCGCCTTCCTGCATCGAGCTGGCCTCGTTGGCCGCTTTCACGTCGAACGCGTCGCCGACGACGAGGTTGCAGGCGACGAGACTGCAGGCAACGGCGCAAGCGAACGCGGCGAGCGCAGATCGCGAAGGCCGACGCCGCCGGCTGTCCGAAGGTCCATGCTGCTTGCTGCCGCTCATCGGGTACGACGACAGAATAGCCGACGCGGGCCTGCACGTAGAGCCTCTCGCGCGCTGCGCCGCCGCCCCGACCTTCGCGGGCGAGTTCGCACGCGCGGCCGGAACGAAGAGAGCCTCCCGGCAGCGAGCTGGGAGGCTCTCGTGGATGGGCGCCGCGAAGTCAGCGCTTCAGGGCGTCAGGGAGTGACGGTCACGAACACCGGGTTCGAGTAGAACCACAGATCGTTGTAGTTGCGCGCGTTGATGGCGTCGAAGCGAGCCTGGTCTTCGGTGACCGTGATCTTGGCATCGGGGAGCGGCTCGCCGTTGACCGTCTCGCCCGCGACGTCGGTGCCGAGGTTCGTTCCGCGCAGACGGAAGTACTGGCTCTTGTCGGCCTTCACCTTGTAGCTGACGACGCAGTAGCCGTCCTTGTCGACGGTCCAGTCGTTCTTCGTGAAGCGCGCGAGAACCTTCGTCGAGCTGTTCGTCGCCACGTCGTATGCGGCGGTGCCGGGCGCGGCGCGGCCGGTCACGTCACCGACGATGAGGTCGACGTGATTCACGTTCGGTCGCACGGATGCCGAGTTCCCGCTGCCGAGCGGATACTCGTAGTTGTTGTGATCGGGGCTGCGGAAGCGAATCTTGATCTCGATCTCATCGCCCGCCTTGCCCGTGAGCTCCGAGCCCATGTCCGCGGTCGCCGTCTTGCCCTTCACGGTGAAGTCGAGCGCGTCGATGAGATCGCCGTAGGTGCCGAACGCCTTGCCGGAGCGGAAGCCCTTCAGGACGGCGAAGATGTCCTTGCCGTCGACGAAGACGTGGTTCTTGGCATATTCGCCGGGCGCGTACCCGCTGCTGTAAATGCCCTGGGCCGTCTGGAAGTGGAAATCGGAGTCGGCAATGTTCCAGATGTGACGTCCCTCGCCGAGGAGCGCGTCCCAGACGCCACCGAGCTTCGCGACCATGTAGTCGACACCGCCGTACGTGCGATTCGGGAGGTTCGCTTTGACGTAAGCGGTCGTGTAGCCGCCGCGGTCCGGCTCCATCTGTCCGCCGACCATGCCTTCGAGGGCGAAGACGATGTCGGGGGCGGCATCGTTCATCTCACGAAGCTGCGCAATCGTGTATTTCCCCGTGTTGCGCGAAGGGTGGTTGATCGCCATGTAGCTGGTCGTCGGGAAATGCGACTTCAGCCATTTGATGGCGGCCACCGAGTCGGCGTGTGTCGAATACGCGCGCGCGTCTTTCTCGTTCCACGCGGCGACATCCGCCGGGTCGAAGAGGGAAGCGTCGCGGTTCGTAAAGAGATATTCGAATTGATTGACGGCCTTGAGCGACGTCGCCGACATCGGGACGTCACCGAGGATGCCGATTCCACCGTGGTCGTGCGTGGGGATGTCCCACTCGAAGCCCGAGAAGATGACCTTTCCGGAGTACTTGCCTGCGTCGAGCTGGGCCTTGATGAACGGAGCTTCGTAATTCGCCATTCCCTTGGAGAACGGGATCGAGCCGCCTGGGTAGCTCACGCCGGTGTTGTCACGGCCTTCGAGGCGAAGGTGATTCGACACGGTCATCCAGTCGAGGCCGTACTTGGTGAATGCGAGATCGAGGAGCGCCTGGAGCGACACCTGCGCGTCATCGGACTGGAACGTATGCGCGTGCAGATCGCCGGTCGTCCAGCGTCCGGTTGGCGCGGGCGTCTCGGCGTCAGCGTCGGCCTCGGCGTCGCGCCCAGCGTCGTCCTCGCCCGGCGTCGCATCCTTGTCGCCGCCGTTCGCGGCGTCCTTGCCGGCGTCACGGCCGGGCTCCTGGGGGGAAGCGTCGTCGATCGTCGAACCCGCATCGTCCCCCGCAAGCGTCGCGTTGTTCGGATTCGAGTCGTCACTGCAGCTCGGAAGGAAGATGGCGCCGATGAGAGCGCTCGAAACAAGAGCGGTACGGATACGAAACTGCTTCGGATGCATGGTCCGTTTCGGGGAAAGTGCGCGCCGTGCACGCGTGTTGGTCGCCGGGGCGCCGGCGCGCGCAATAGACCAGCGCGAAGCGTGCAGTCGCGTAACGTGCTCGTGAATTGCCGATTGCAACCGGCGAGCGCGACCGTCACTAGGATTCACCACGCGCGTCGTGTGTTCGAAGGTGGCTTTCGGTGCGCCGAATCGAAGGACGGGCGCGACATCGCGGACGGTTCGCCTCGGCATCTGTCGAGGGCAGGTTATCGTCGCGGCGTTGGATGTCCGTCGTGACCGAGCGAGAGATGCATTGCCGCGTGTGCGGACTCGAGCAATCGGACCCGCCTTGGGGAGATGGCGGCAACTGCGCGTCCTTTGATATCTGCGATTGCTGCGGAACCGAGTTCGGATACGAGGATTGCTCGCCAGAGGCCGCCACGTGTGTGCGCTCTGCTTGGCTCGCCAAGGGCGCACCGTGGTTCCGTCCACGTTCTCGACCGGCGGACTGGGACGTGAACGCGCAGCTCCGTAACGTCCCGCAGGGCTATGAGTGATGGCGTCTTGAACGGAGCGAGCGACCGCCAACTTCGCCGCCATTTGGAACCTGCCGCCTCCGTGGACAACGCAGGCTCGTCGCTGCTCGCAGGCGAGCGACGCGCGTTGTCGGATTTTGCAATTGCAGAGCCTCGCGTCATGTTGGTTGCGTGAGTGATTGTTGAAGATTGTGTACGAGGCGCGCGATAGGCCTGAATTTCGCGGGCGCGAGCAGCCGGGTCCGACCGAAGTGGCGCTCCGCCGTTGCTAATTGAGATATCGCGCGGTGTGGGCGCGGTTCGAGGCGGGAGAAATTGATCGAATCGTCCGTGGGTTCTTGTTGAAAATGATTTTCTGTATCGAGTAGAAAGCGGGCATGCGCCTCACCCCGGTGTGCCTCGTTCTCGGCTCGCTCCTCTCTCTGTCGGTGGTCGTTGCGTGCAACGACGACGACACCGCCTCGGACGTTTCGTCGACCGACGAGACCCCGGACTCTGGCGTGAACACGACGCCGAGCACGTCGAGGGACGCCGGGACCGCCAACGACAGCGAAGCTCCGACGGAGAAGGACTCTGGGACCGGGCAGGACGCAGCACCTGCCGACGAGACGTCGCCGACCCTCGAGATTCTCTCGCCGCGCGAGGATCGCGTCATCGACGAGCGGGTCGTCGTGGTCACCGGCACGGCGAAAGACGACGTTGGGGTGACGTCGCTCTCGTACATCGTCGGGGCAGGCGTTCCCGTAACCGTGCCGGTCGACGCGGACGGCACCTTCTCGTTCACGTTCGTTCCTACGCCTGGAGCGAACACCGTCGAGCTCACCGCCAAGGACGCTGCGGGCAACGAGGTGAAGGCAATCCGCTCGGCGTACTACGGCCGTCGCGTTGCGACCGGCAATGCGCAGGGGGCTTTGCTCGAGGACGGGAAGCTCTTCACGTGGGGACGCAACGAGCTCGGTCAACTCGGAAACGGAACGCTCGTTGGCACTTGGAGCTCGGACGAAAACGTCATTTTGCCCAAGATGTACGAGCAGGCTGCGCCCGATCTCGTTTCGGTCGTGTCGCGCCAGACATTCATGATCGCGCTTGCCAAAGGCGGCACCGTTCGCACCTGGGGAGCCAACGACACTGGCCAACTCGGCTACGACACACCTGCCGATTGCGGAGCGAAGCTGAACACGGCATGCGGTCGAGCGCCGGCAACCGTACCCGGGATCTCGGACGCCGTCGCCGTTGCTGCGGGCTTCAATCACTCTCTCGTCCTCCGCGCAGACGGTACGGTCCTCGCATTCGGCAGCAATTCAAAGGGCCAGCTCGGTATCTCGGAAGGAACCGGTACGAACGTTCCGACGCCCGTTCGCGGCCTTACGAACGTCATCGCGATTTCGGCGGGCTCCGCACATTCCGTCGCTCTCACGGCTGACGGTAAGGTGTGGGTCTGGGGCAGCAACGCGAATGGCCAGAGTGGCGCTGGAGCGGCGGACGCACTGTCCCATCCGACGCCGACCGAGGTCCCTGGAGTCGTCGGCGCCTCCATCGCGAGCAGCAACTACGCAGTGTTCGTAAAGAAGGCTGACGGAACCGTCGTTGCGTGGGGACAAAACAACAACGGACAACTTGGTAACGGGACAACCACGGACGCAGCTCTGCCCGCTCCGGTGCTGGTCTCGCTCGCAACGGAGACGTCTGTCGCCGTGCCGCTCACCAAGGTCGAAAGCCTGTGGGCGGATGCTTTCACGTGCATCGCTGTCGACACCGACGGCAACGTGCACGGATGGGGCGCAAACAGTCTCGGACAGCTCGCGCAGGGCCTCCTGGCCGATGGCAAGCCGGACAAGGTGAACCGCAGCCTCGCTGTGCCGATTACCGTTCCAAACACCGACAAGCCCTCATTCATCGTCCTCGAACTCGTCGTCGGAGCAGGCGGCGCTGTGTTTGCTCGAACGACGCAGGACAAAGTCTTCGGTTGGGGCTGGAGCTTCCAGGGATCCCTCGGCGGTGGCTCTACGCTCATCAACGCGTGGCCCTACACGACGCCGCGCCAGATCTATCCGGTCCTCTGAGCCGTTGCGTCGTTCGAGCGTCACCATGAACGCGCGCTTCCTTTGCTCTTCGGTACTCTGTGCTGCTCTCTTTGCTGCATGTAGCGAGGATGCCGTTCAGACGCCGCCTTCGCCGAGTCTGGACGTCGATGCTGCGTCGCCCGGCGAAAACGACTCGGGGGCTACTGACGCAGGATATGACGGCCCCTCGGACGCCAGCCCTGCAGATGCGTCGTCGGATTCGGGCATTGCCGTTCTCGAAGAGGGCGAGCTCGAGCCTGGCGGGGCCACGACGACGTCCAATGTCGACATCGGTGCATTCAACATGGCGGCGGCGAACCTCGCGCTCGCACGGCGCGGAGGCTTCGAGGCTGGTCTTCAGTTCTTCCAATTGCCGTGGGTCGTCGCTCCTGGGCGACCCGAGGCGGACGGTCTGGGTCCCACGTTCAACTCCGACTCTTGTCTCGGGTGCCACGTTCGCAACGGGCGTGGCAACGTTGCTTCGGTCCTGCTCCGCATCGGCCTCGGGCCGAACAGCGATGCGCTGCCGAACTACGGCAAGCAGTTCCAACCGTTCGGCATCTCCGGTGTACCGGGCGAAGGTACTCCGGTGCGCGCCGAGACGGCCGTGACGCATGCGAAGGCCGATGGAACGTCGGTTTCGCTCACGGCCGTGTCGTACTCCATTGCGAATCCCGCATTCGGTCCGCTCGGCGAGGACCTCCGGATCTCGCCGCGAATCGCGCCGCAGATCGTCGGACAGGGACTGCTCGAAGCCATCCCCGAAGCCGATCTGCTCGCGCTGGCGGACCCGGACGATCAGAACGGCGACGGCATCTCCGGTCGTGCCCACTGGGTTCAAGACGGCGAGACGCAACGCATCGGGCGCTTCGGTTGGAAGGCCTTGCAGCCAACGGTCGAAGCGCAGACCGCGGGCGCGTTCTCCGAAGACCTGGGAATCACCTCCTCGCGCTTCCCGGAGACGAACTGCCCGGGGACTCAAACCGCATGTGCCGCTGCGCAAAATGGAGGGAGCCCCGAGCTCGGTGCCACGCGGCTCGCCGTGACGGTCGAGTACATGCGCCTCCTCGGCGTCCCGAAGCGACGTGGCGGTGATTCGGAAGACGTCCTGAAGGGCAAGGCGCTCTTCTCGCTCGTGGGATGCACGTCCTGCCACAAGCCGTCGTTCGTCACACGTCCCGACGCTTCAGAGCCCGAGCTGTCGAGTCAGAGGATCTGGCCGTATTCCGATCTCCTGCTTCACGACATGGGCGAGCGCCTCGCGGACAACAAGAAAGAGGGCGACGCGGGTGAGCGAGAATGGCGAACGCCGCCGCTCTGGAGCCTAGGCCTCGTAAAGACCGTCAACGGTACCTTGCATCTCCTGCACGACGGACGCGCCCCGTCGATCGACGAAGCCATCCTTTGGCACGATGGCGAAGCACAAGGCGCAAGAAATGCCTATGAACGGCTTTCGGCGGCGGATCAGGCGTTGCTGCACGCGTTCGTCGAGTCGCTCTGAAAAGGATGCGACCTTCTCTGGCGATTGCGTGACCGGGAGCTGAACGCCACGGACGTCGTTTTCGCCAAACGGCCTCGCCGATTGTGATTGAGGGCTTGCCTTGGGGGCGGCCTTTCACCATCGTTCAGGTATGAGCTCGACGGCGCTCGTCGGCGTTCCGTTCCCCGTCTCGCAAACTCTGCTCGAGGCACTCGAGCGCGCCTATGCCGGGCCGCCCAGGGCCTATCACCATTTCGGTCACGTGCATGAGGTGCTCGGCCACTTTCGCGAGGTGCCGGCATGGATCGATGCGCAGGCCGTGGCCGCCGCGATCCTGTTCCACGACGCCGTCTACGAACCCGGTCGAGCCGACAACGAAGCGCGGAGTGCCGAGCTCGCGAAGATGCTGCTCGCCGTCCACGTGCCGGGTATCGACCTCGAGCGTGTGGCCTCGCTGATCCTTCTGACGGCGCGCCACGGAAGCCTTCGTCCGAGTGATGTCGATGCCGAGGCGGCGCTTTTTCTCGATTGCGACATGGCCATTCTCGGCTCCTCGCCCGAGCGCTTCGCGCGTTACGAAGAGGAGATCGCGGCCGAATACGGCCACGTGCCGAAAGAGGCCTACGCCGTCGGTCGGGCGATGTTCTTCCAGAAGGTGCTCGCGACGGAGACCATCTACCTCTCGCCGTTTTTCCGCGAGCGGCTCGAGGCGGCGGCGCGCGCGAACATCGAGCGTGCGCTCAATGCTGGGGCGTCGTTCGGGCCCTGAAGCGAGCGACGAGCGACTTGAGCTCCTTTTCGCTCACGAACACGTCGTCGACGGCGTCGGTGTCGATGAGCATCTCGTAGAGCCCAGCGGGATCTTCGAGAGGCAACTGATCGGCGAGCGCGCGGAGGTCGTCGGCCGAATCCGAAAGGGCAATGTGCTCTTCCTTCGCGAGCCACGCCAAGAGCTCGGCGCCTTCGGTCGAGGTCTCGGCGCCGTCGCCGGCGCGCTCGGAGCGGCGACGCAGAAGATGCTGCTTCCGCGAGGCCTTCACGTCGCTCTCGTACGCGGTGAGGTAGGCGATGGCTCCGGCGCGATGGGCGTCGGCATCGGGCGTGACGTCTTCGCCGAGCTCCGCGTCGTGGAGCGTGCACTTGAGCGCCGTGGCGAGGGCATGCAGAGCCCAACGTAGAAGCGGCGCGCTGGGGCCATGCGCAGTGCCGGTGACGACCGCGCCCTGGCGGGCGAAGTCGAGCGCGAAGGCGACGCAGGCGTCGTCATCGAGGGAGAGCGTGAGCGCAAGGCGGAGGTCTTGCCCGCGCATCGTCCCGCGCGGGCCCTGGCCAAAGGACGTCTTCTCGAGCACGCCGAGCGTGGTGCCGAAGCGCGTCGGCAAGAGCGGTCCGCTTGCGTAGTTCTGCTTCAGCGCCAGTTCGACGGACGTGCTTGCCATGATCGATGCTCCGACGTCCTTCTCGCTCGGATCCGGAGCGGCGTCGACCCTCTCGTCGATGATCGTGAACGAAGCCGAGCGAGCTCGCGCTTGCGGTAGCGCTACGCGAGGGCAGTCTGCAGCAGTGTCCACATTCTGAAACAGTGTCTCTCGCTCGGAGACATCGTTTGGCGTCAGGTCACCGTGCATCCCCGACAATTCGTCGAGCGCGATTCGACGCGCGATGGAACGGCGACTGCAAGTCGCTCACGGCCCGCGCACGAACCGCGCGGAGGAGAGGCGTGCATCGATCCTCGTGAACGCGACGTCATCGTCGCTGGTGGTCGTGCGCGCGCTCGTGAAGGAGAACGCGATGCATCGGAAAAATTGGAAGAGCGTGATCATGCTAGGCGGCCTTTGGGTCGCTGCTTCGTCGGTCGTCTCGCTCGCATGCTCGAGCAGTGATTCGGATTCGGGCAACACGGCGGACTCGGGCGCGAGCGGCGATCCGTCCACCACGGGGGCGAAGGTCGCGTCGGCAACGCTCGCCGCGCAGAACGACAGCGGCGCGTCCGGCACGGCCACGTTCACGGAGAACGGCGGTGCGGTCACACTCACGGTCTCCGTGAAGGGCGTGGAGCCAGGAACGCACGGCCTGCACGTGCACAACGGCGCCGACTGCACGAGCCCTGGCCCGCACTACGGTCCCGATGGCGGCCCGTATCACGGCGAGTTCACCGTGAAGGTCGACGACAGCGGAAATGGCTCGCTCACGACGTCCGATCTGAACGTTACGGTGAGCCCCGGCGAGTACAGCGTCATCGGCCATCCGCTCGTCCTCCACTTCCCGAGCGACGGCGGCACCGCGCCTCCGCCACGCGCCGCCTGCGGGATGATCGTGAAGCAATAATCGCCCGTAAATTCTGGGCTAAAGTGGCTCTCGAGGGCGATCGAAACAGCCTCGACCGGAGCATCTTCGGTCGAGGTGCCGTTGATGGAAATCGTTTCGACCGTCGATGTTCCGAAGCCCCGGGAATACGCACTTGCCGCTGCCGTCGCGGCGTTGATTTGGCTGCTCGGGGCAACGGGCGCCTGTCGGAGCACGCGACCGACCTCGCACACGTCGAGGCCGCCTGCACCGGCGCCTACGTCGCAGGCGCCGGACACCTCGAACGACGAGAGCGAGCCTCCTGGAACGCAGGAGGCCGCGCGCCAGCAGCTTTGATGGACGCGCCGCGACTCAGTCGCCGCAGAAGTACGCCTGACCCGCGAAGGATGCGCACGTGCCGTCCACGCATCTCTTGGATCCGCAGTCGTCGCCGGACGTGCAAGGCGCGCCGAACGCTCGTTCCGCGCTGCACGTCCCTCGGTTGCAGGAAAGACCCCTCGCACATGCGAAGAGATTTTGGGCGCACGAGCTGCCCTCGCCGAGGAGCGCCATGCACGTCTTCGTGGTGTACTCGCAAAAGTTGCCGCTTGTGCAAACCCAGGGCGGGCCATCGCACGGTTGTCCAACGCCTTTTGCCTCGGCGCACGTGCTCGTCGCCGTGCAGTAGAGACCGTCGCTGAGGTGGCAAAGGTAGGCGCGCTCGGCGCCATAGAAGCCTGGCTGACCCACGAAACCCGAGACGTCGACGGTACCGAGGCACGGGCCATCACCAGCATGACCATCGATCTGGAGTTGGCATATCTCCTTCCCAACGGGGTCCGTCCGCGCGCAGCGAACCGTACCTCCCTCTGCTGGTGCGCAATCGTTGTCGCTCGTGCAGCGGGCACCGAGAGCGAGCCCATCGGGTGACGGCTTCCGTCGAAAGACGCGCGTGCACGATTCCGCGCTGTCGAGCTGTTGCAGGCAGAAGTCGGGGTCGTTCGAGCGCGCGCGCCTTTCTGCGAGGCAGGCGTTTGCCTCGGCCAGGTCGATATCACTGACGGCGGCGATCTTCGCGTAGGAATCGCGGCAGGGGCGCACGTCCGTTGCAAGACTCTCCCTCTCGCAACAGGGCCTGTAGAGCTGGCAGAGCTGCGCGACGAAGCCCGATGAATCCAACGTTTCGGGGCTCGTTTCTCCCGAGCACGCGACGACGGCCCACATCCCGAGCGAAGCCAACGTCACCACCAAACGACGCATCGACGTGCGAGCCTCCCGAAGGAATCTTACGCGACGTGCGCCGCATCGTGAATCCAGGAAGTCCGGGACCGGAGCGCCTCGTTGCCAACCTCGCACGTGCGTCGCCAACGAGGTTGGCCGTCGAGCCGTGGGCCTTCCGAGCCGAATTTCGGTAAATCGGCCGGTACGACCAATTGGTCCGTGATTTGAAAGGCATGGACCGATGCGTTTTGCGCGGTTTGCGACCGCCTTCGTCCTTTCGATGATGGTCGGATGTGGAGAGGAGCAGCTGGGGACCGGGCGGGTCGTCGTCTCCGAAGCGATCATCGTCGACGATGGCGTGCGGGTTCACGCAACGATTCACGCCGAGCTCACGGCGGGGCCGAATGGCCTTCCGATTCCTGACTTCGCCGGAGTTGTCACGGAGTCCCCCCTTTGTGACCGCTTTGCGGGCTTCCATTTTTCGCCTCCCGTCGTTCGAACGAACGCTGCAACGCCGCTTGCGCCGAACGAGACGAGGAGCATCACGTTCGATGCGTGGGGAGGTAACCATCCCGAATGCGATGCCTCGCGCTACGTGGCTCGTTGCGGGGAACGCGTGATGTTGGTTCTCTCGTCGGAGAACGACGGGCTGCCCGGCGGCTCGGTCGACACGGTCTACGGGTGCCAGATTCCTGTGCGCCCTTCACGTTCGCCCGAGCCGTAGCAGGAATGACGCTGCGTCGCCCTCAGGGGACGATCTGGGCGGGCGAGAAGACCACCACGTCGGTGCCGCCGCGCGCTTTGACGGCCGGCACGATGCGCGGGAGCTCGGCGCGCGGCACCGCGGCGCGCACGGAGAAGCCGCCGTTGCCGTGGAGAGGGGCGATGGTCGCCTCGCGCATGCAAGGAAGGATGGCGACCACCGCTTCGAGCTCGCCGGCTGCCACGTTGAGCTCGATCATCACGCGCGAGCGAGCCTCGATGACCGAGCGAACGAGCAACGTGAGATCTTCGATGCGCGTGCGGAGCTCCGGCCGATCGAGCGCGGCGCGGCTCGCGTAGAGGCGCGTGGTGGAGGTCATGAGCTCGTCGACGACGACGAGCCCGTTCACTGCGAGGGTGGCGCCGCTCGCGGCGTTGTCGACGATGCAGTCGGCATCTTCCGGCGGAAACACCTCGGTCGCGCCGAACGAGCGCACGAAGCGCGCATCGAGCCCGCGCCGCTGAATCCATTGCGCGGTGAGCCGCTCGTACTCGGAGGCGACACGAATCGGACGGCTCTCGAGCTTCGCCGCGATCTCCGGCGGCGCCGCGGCGACGACGCGAACGGGATCGCATCCGGTGTCGACCAGCTCGACGAGATCGGCGCCAAGCTCGGCGACCCAATCGGCGCCTGCGAAGCCGACGTCGCGCGAGCCGTTGTGCAGCATCTCGACGATGCTCTGCGGTTTGAGGAGCTTCGCCTCGACGTTGGGAAGGCTGAACGCCGGGCGGTAGGCGCGCGGGCCCACGCGAACGGGCATGCCCGCGTCGGCGAGGAGTTTGAAGACGCCGTCTTGCATGCGGCCCTTCGGGAGGGCAAGACGAAGCTCGTTGCGGTCGGAACGATCAGCGCGATCTGCGATGGACATGTGGCACTCGTCGGGTCGGGAGCAGGCTCCACCGGCTACGAGCGCGAACGTCTACAGACTACAAACGCGCAACGCCGGCTGGGGGCCGGCGTCGTTGGCGGTTACATTCGTGAAGAACGGACTACGCCATCGCAGCCAACCCCGAAGGGTGGTGATGATGATGATGGCGATGAAGTCCGTGACGCACGTGCTCAGCCTGCCTGCCCTTGTCGCGCATGTCAATCGGGCGCCATCGGGGCCTCGAAGCTCGGCCGCAGAATCCGTAGGGATCAAAGCGGTTCGTAGGTGAGGTGACCTTCGCGCGTCACGACGGCGGCGGCGCGCCCGAGAACCTGGTCGCGCGCGACCCAGCCGAACGAGCGTCCGTCGCGGCTGTTGCCTCGATTGTCGCCAAGGACCAGGAGCTGCCCGCGTGGAACGCGCACCGGGCCGAAGTCCGGACCGCCACCGGACGCCAGTGAGGCGTGCTCTTCCTCCACGAACTGCCCATCGATGAACAGGCGGCCTCGTTTGACCTCCACGAGATCGCCTTCGACCGCCACGACGCGTTTGAGCAGTACGGACCCGAGGAGCTCTCCGTCCACGGGAGAGGCGACGCCGTCGGCCGGGGCGGACGGCGGCTCGAGAACGACGACGTCGCCGCGCGCAGGCGCATGAAAGTGAGCCAGGTAGTGCTCCGTCAGCGGCAGCCGAAGGCCGTAGGCGGCCTTCCACGCCACGATATGGTCACCGACGTGCACCGTGGGCTCCATCGAGCCGCTCGGCACCCGGTAGTGATCCGCGAGCGACGCGCGCGCCGTGAAGGCGGTGGTGACGATCGCTGCGAACCCAAGAAAACGGCGGAATCGACGAACCTCTACGAGATCGCTGCGCCCCATGACAGAACAACCCGCCGAGCTCGCCCGGCATTCCGAATAGGGCGGAGCTGCGAGCGGCGTGCGACGCGAGGGGAACAGGAGCTCGTCTGCCGCGGGGCCGGGGCCCCTGGTGACGGCGCGACACGCGATCGGTCGCGCTATTGGGCCCGTGATCTCCTTGAGTTCTGGGGCGATGTCCCCTAAAGGAACGGCAGTTTTTACCCCCTGATTGGAGACTTCGCATGGCCCTCGAGCGCACTTTCTGCATCATCAAGCCGGACGCAGTGGAGAAGAAGAAGGCGGGCGCGATCCTCGCTTTCCTCGAGGAGGCTGGCTTCTCGATCCTCGCGGCCAAGCGCACGCACCTCACCCGTGCGGTGGCCGAGGGCTTCTACGCGGTCCACAGCGCTCGTCCGTTCTTCGGCGAGCTCGTGGAGTTCATGACCCGTTCGCCGGTCTTCGTCGTGGCGCTCGAGCGTGAAGACGCCGTTGCTCACTACCGCAAGGTCATGGGCGCGACGGACCCCGCGAAGGCCGAGGCGAACACGATCCGCAAGCTCTACGGCGGCAGCGTCGGCGAGAACGCGGTCCACGGTTCGGACTCGCTCGACAACGCGAAGATCGAAATCGCGTACTTCTTCCCCGGCAACGAAGTCGCCCCCGTCGCGGGTTGATCCGTCGTGAGCGGCGCCAAGTCTGGGGACGAAGCGATGGACGTCGAGGACAAGGGCCTCATCGAGGAAGCGTTCGAGAACCGAGCGCGCCTCAAGGAGCCTCAATACCTTGCGGCCGTGGAGCGAACGATCGCGCGGCTCGATGGGGGTAAGCTGCGTGTCGCTACTCCGCCGGCCGAAGAGGGCGGCGAGTGGACCACGCATGCTTGGATCAAGCAGGCGATCCTTCTCTACTTCGCGGTTCGCGGAATGGAGACCTTGAACGTCGGTCCGTTCGAGTTCCACGACAAGATCCCGCTCAAGAAGGACCTCGCGCGCCAGAACGTGCGCGTCGTCCCCCCTGGCGTCGTTCGTTACGGAGCGTTCTGTGAGCCGGGCGTCATCGTGATGCCCGGCTACGTGAACATCGGCGCTCACGTCGGCGCTGGCACCATGGTCGACACCTGGGCCACCGTTGGTTCCTGCGCTCAGATCGGCAAGGACTGCCATCTCTCGGGCGGCGTCGGTATCGGCGGCGTTCTCGAGCCGCCGGGCGCGCGCCCGGTCATCGTCGAAGACGGCTGCTTCGTCGGCTCGCGCGTGGTCGTCGTCGAAGGCGTCCGCGTCGGCAAGGAAGCCGTCATCGGCACGGGCGTCGTGCTCACGTCGTCGACCGCCATCCTCGACGTCAGCGGCCCCACCGTGGTCGAGCACCGCGGTGTCGTGCCTCCGCGTTCCGTGGTCATCCCCGGCACGCGCATGAAGAAGTTCCCGGCCGGCGAATTCGGCGTGCCCTGCGCGCTCATCATCGGCCAGCGCAAAGAGAGCACCGATCGCAAGGTGAGCCTCAACGACGCGCTGCGGGACTTCGCCGTTCCCGTCTGAGACCGCGAGACAAGGGACGCGATGAGCACTCTCCCGGACACCCTCTCGACGCGGACGCCCACGGCGATTGCGCTCGAAGAAACCTTGCTCTGGCTCTGCTCCATCGCGTCGCCCATCGGCGAAGAGAACGCGCTCTGCAACGCGGTGAAGGAACGCCTCGAGCGCGTTCCGCTCGCTGGGCCCATCCGGCGGTACGGCGATTCGATCGTCGTGCCGCTCGTGCGTTCGGGAACCGGAAGACCTCACGTCGCGCTCGTCGGTCACCTCGACACGGTGCGCACGGAGAATGGGCCGGCACGCATCGACGGCGACCGCTGCTTCGGTGCGGGCGCGGCCGACATGAAGAGCGGTCTCGCGATCATGATCGTCGTCGCCGAGACGATGCGTGAATCGCTCGCGTGCGATCTCACCCTCGTCTTCTACGCACGCGAAGAAGGTCCGTATGCCGAGAACGAGCTCGGGCCCGTGCTCGATGCCGATCCGGAGCTCTCGAAGGTCGATCTGGCCGTGTGCCTCGAGCCTTCGGACAACAAACTCCACCTCGGATGCTGCGGCGCGATCCACGCCACGGTCACGTTCCAGGGCCGCACGGCGCACAGCGCAAGGCCGTGGGAAGGGGAGAACGCGATCACGAAGGCCGCGGGGCTGCTCGAGCGGCTCGCGGCGCTGAAGCCGATCGAGCATCGCATCGAGGGTATGGTCTACCGCACGGTGACCACCGTGACGCTCGCGAACGGTGGGCGAGGACGCAACGTCGTGCCCGACACCTTCACGCTCAATCTGAATCATCGCTTCGCTCCGAACACGTCGCTCGAGCAGGCGCAGAGAGACGTCCTCGCGCTCGTGGGTGAGGGAGCCCGCGTGGAGTTCACCGATCTCTCGCCCGCGGCGATGCCGAGCGCCGAGCATCCGCTCGTGCAGAAGCTGATGGCGTGCGGAGTGCGTGGCGTGGAGCCGAAGCAGGCATGGACCGACGTCGCGCGCTTCTCGAGCCTCGGCGTGCCGGCGATCAACTTCGGTCCGGGCGAAAATGCCCAGGCGCACCAGAAGAACGAGTCGACCGATCTCGGCCTCGTCTTCCAGGGCTACAAGATCTTCCACAGCTGGCTAAGCCAGCTCTGAGCGGCGCAGGTACGAACGCCGACCGTCGCGGGATCGGCTCGAAGAACGGCGTTTTCGTCGTTTCCTGCAACAGCGCGTGCGACTCTGGTAGCCTCCGGCCGCCATGAGGACTCTTTTCCGAGGTGCATTCGCGTTCTCCCTCGTTGCGGCCGTCGTCGGCTGCAACATGCTGAAGAAGTCCGGTGCGGACGCTGGCGCGGATGCCGAGTCCGTTGCCGCCGTCGATGCTGCACCGGTGGTCGAAGCGACGGCCGACGCCGCGGGCGCCGCGCCCGCCGTCGAAGCTCCGAAGGGAGCGAACGAGAACGACGTCGCGCGCTTCCCCGACGAGACGCGCCTCGACAACGTTGCCGCCACGGTCCAGAGCTCGGGCACCGTTCGCGAAGCACCGGTCACCGGCAACGTGGTGACCACGCTCGCGAAGGGCACTGCCGTGCGGGAGATCTCGCAGCGCGGTCAGTACTTCCTCGTCGCCTTCGCCGATCCGAAGGACGCCTCGCGTCAGCTGATGGGATGGCTCCACCAGAACGCGTTCTCGGCTGCGGTCGTGGCCGACGCCGGTGTGAAGCCCCTCACGTGCGCGGCGGGTGAAACGGCGCTCTACAGCGACGGACCCTTCTGCGGAAAGCTTTGTGCGAACGACGCCGAGTGCGGCACGGGCCAAGCCTGCAAGGGCTCGGCGAACAAGCTCGTGAACGGCAAGGCCGGCGATGCCGTGACCGTGTGCACCGTGCAGGTCGTCCATGACGCGGGTGCGCCTACTGCCGTGCGTGATGGCGGTCTTGGTGGTCTCGGTGGTCTCGGTGGTCTCGGTCGCCTGGTCGTCAACCGTGACGCTGGTGGCGCCGCTCCTGCCGCACCGACCGCGCCGACCGGCGACGTCGTCGATCCGACCGGTGGCAAGTGCCCCGCGAACTACCTGCTCGTGACGAAGGACAACAAGTGCCACAAGCTGTGTCCGAGCTTCGACTGCAAGAAGGAGACGCAGTTCTGCATCGCGTGCCAGGGGTCCAAGGTCTGCTCCGCTAACCGCGATCTGTGCAAGTGAGGACTACGACGATGAATGGTTCGCGACGAATCCTCGGACTGGCGATGACGTTCGGTGTCGCCGTCTCGCTCCTCGGTGGATGCAAGAGCCTCCTGAAGAAGGCTCAGCAAGATGCGGGCGCCGTTGCCGAAGAAGAATCGGTGGCGGACGCAGCCACGGTCACGGTGACCGGCTCCGGCGCAAAGAACGAGAAAGACGTTCTCCGCTACGCGAAGGAAGAGAAGCTCGCCGACGAGCACGCGACGATCGGCAAAGACGGCGGCGTGGCGGTCAAGACCTTCCCCGGAAACGGCATCGAGGTCGCAACGCTCGCCAAGGGCACCGCGGTCGTGAAGGTCGCGAAGTACTTCAGTACGGGCGTGCTCATCACCTTCGACGATCCCGCGGGTGGCGGAAAGCTGATGGGCTGGGTCCCGCCCGAAGTCTTCACCGCAGCGCCCGTCGCCGTCGCGACGCAGGCGCCGACGCCGAACACCGTGGCGCCGACTACGCCAAAGGCAGCGACGGTCGACGCTGGTGCGGTGACGGATGCCGGCGTCTCGAAGGACGCCGGCGCCGCCGATGCCGGGAAGACGGCGACGGTCGACGCGGGAGCGTCCCCGGCGTCCCCGGCGTCCCCGGGAGCGTCCGTTCTCGTCTCCCAACCCGATGCCGCGGGCAAGTGCCCGACCGGCTTTGCGCTCATCGGCCCGCTCTGCCGTCGCCCGTGCACGAAGGACACCGAGTGTCCCCGCACGACCGTCTGCCTCGCGACCGCGGGTGCGACGAAGAAGTCCTGCCAGGTGAAGTAGTCACCTCGGGGCTTCCCCGACTCGCTCCATCACTCCATTCGTAGGAGCCGCGCGCACACGCCAACGCCCATCGTGCGCACGGCGTGAGTCGGCGGCTCCTTCGCGAGACGGCTACGAGTCGCGCCAAGGACGCCGCGACCTTGGTAGACCATGAGGCATGCGATGGCTCGCCCGCGCCGCGCTCCTCGGGATCGCCGCCTGCGCATCGGCCGCTCCGACGATGTCGCCGCGAGACGAGCGCTCGAGTCACGCGCTGCTCGGCAAGCCGGCTCCGTCTCTCGAAGGCGACGCCTTCGTGCGCATGGGGGCAGGTGACAGTGGCAAAACGAAACTGTCGCTCGCGCGATGGAAGGGGAAGGTCGTCCTCGTCGACTTCTGGGCGACGTGGTGCGAGCCGTGCAAGAAGTCCTTTCCGAAGCTCGAGGCACTTCGCGTGAAGTGGAATGCGAGCGGCGTCGAGGTCGTCGGCGTGAGTGAAGACGACGACCCGTCAAGCATCCGAGAGTTCGCGGCGACGCACGGTGCCAACTTCCCCATCATGTGGGACAAGGGCAAGTCGATCGCGGGGCGATGGCGTCCTCCGAACATGCCGACGACGTTCGTCGTCGATAAAAAAGGAGTCGTGCGCTTCCTTCATTTGGGCTACCACGAGGTAGAGGAAACGGAGATCGACAATGAGGTGAAGAGCCTCCTTTGATCACCGTCTAACTGTCTTCTTGACGCTCACGCTCCGCGTTCGCTTTTCTCGTTCAAGCTGCTCAGACCCTTCGCGCTTCTCTGACACTTCGAGCCGGACGCCTTCGCGCTTCTCTGACACTTCGCGCTTCTGACACTTCGAGCGGCTCGGACGCCTTCGAGCTTTCTGACGCCCTTTCGACTTCGCTTCGGACTCTGTTCTGACTCGGTGGCTGCCGCGACACGGGGAGAACCAGCAGGCGTGTTTCGTTGTCGTCATTCGCTCTCGCCTCTCGCACGGCTCTGGCGGGCGCCGCTGACACGCGCGCTCGGCGCGACCATCGTCGCAGGCGCTCGTCATTCGCTCTCGCCTCTCGCACGGCTCTGGCGGGCGCCGCTGACACGCGCGCTCGGCGCGACCATCGTCGCAGGCGCTCGTCATTCGCTCTCGCCTCTCGCACGGCTCTGGCGGGCGCCGCTGTCACGCGTGCTCGGCGCGGCCATCGTCGCGTTCGCCCTCACCGCGACGGTGCACTCGGGCGCACAGGACAAGGACCTCACCGAAGCTGCCGACTTCCGCGTGCGCGTGCAGGCGGCCCTCCGCCTGGGCAAGGTGGGCGGGGCGCAGTCGCGTGCGGATCTCGAGCGAGGCTTGAAAGACGCTCACCCTGCGGTGCGCGTGGCGTGTGCCGTCGGGCTCGGAACGATCGGCGACCCGGCAGCCGTTCCTGCGCTCCAGCAGGCGATGAAGGGGGAGTCGTTCGCGAGCGTGAAGACCGCCATGAAGGAGGCGATCGACAAGCTGCGGAGCAACCCGTCGAAGGGTGGCGATGCGCCCATGTCGATCGAGCGCGCGAAGTACGTCGTTCAAGTCGGGAACATGCGGAACAACACTGGCGTGCGTCCTGGCGATCTCGACGGCGTGATGAAAGAAGCCGCGCGCGCGAAGGCCAACTCGATCAGCGGTGCCGTCGTCGTCGATGGCTCCGATACCTCCGTGCTCCAACGAGCATCGGAGCGACGGATTCCGGTCATCCTCGTCGACGGCAACCTCTCGCGACTGACGCAGTCGACGGGGCGTGACGGCGGCGTGATCGTGTCGGCGCGTGTCGACCTGTCGATCCGGAAGATTCCGCAACAAGTGCTCAGAGGAATGGTGAGCGGCAACGCCTCCGCGAGCGAAGACTCGCGCGGCAGCCGCGCTGCGATCGCCGAACTTCAGAACCGTGCCGTCGGCGGCGCGATGGAGAGTGCGATGTCGAGCGTGAGCTCGGAGATCGCGGCACTCTCGAAGTAGTCGTTCGAGCCGAGACCGTAGCAAGCTCGTCACCTGAGCCTGCTACCGATGAGGAGAGCCGAGGCATGATCATCGTTTACGGAACGCGCATGTACGGGAAGGTGAAGGCCTGCGGGGCTTCCTTCTTGGCAACGCAGTTCTTCCACATCTGGTACCTGCCTCTCTTCCCGGTCGGGTCGAAGCTCGTTCTCGAAGAGGCGCAAGACGGCACGTTCCACGGCGTGTCCGCTCCGTTCAGCTTCAAGTCGGTGATGGCGGCCTACCTCCGCGTATGGGGACCGATCGGTATCCTCATCGCGATCCTGTGCGGCCTCGACGTGCTCGGCGCTGCGGACAACGGGCTCGCGCTGCTCCTCGTGATCGGATTCACGGGCATCGTGATCCTGGCGCTGCTCGTCTCCACGATTCTCGCCTATGCCGTGATCGGGAAGCTCTCCGAGGACGAGAAGCGCAAGCGCGCGGCCTACGCGATGCACAGTGGCTACTTCGTCGATCCGGCCGATATGGGCGAAGCGAAGGCCGGCATGCGCGAGATGCTCCTCGGGCGCATCGCCGAACGCGCGCGCGGGCTGGCCTCGATGGGCTATCGCCTCAACGCTGATCCGATGTACGCGTGGCCGCATGTTGCGCTCGACCCCACGCACAACGACGATGCGCTGGTGACCGCGGCGTTCACGCTCGCGCGCCTCGAGGCGACCGTCGACGGCCCGCAAAAGATCCACATGGAGCAGCTGCACGCGCAGCTCTGGAACCGCATCCAGCAGATGAACCCGCCGTATCTGCAGGCTCACGCGCGCCTTACGTGAAAGCGTGAATGCGTGAATGCGCGAAGCCTGAAGTGAGCGACTTCGGCGTAACCTCCGCGGATCATGTCGACGATCCGCGGAGGAATCGCGCGTGGCGTCAGATGGTCGTCGAGACGTCTTTGCGGGCCGTGTACAGGCCCCAGAACTTGTCGGCGATCGCCGCGGGGTCGAGCGTGGCATTGCCGCTGTCGAAGGCGGTGCCCTTCACCGTGCCGGTGACGACGACTTCGCCGACGTAGATGCCTTCGGGCTTCAGCTTCTCGGCGAGCAACGCGAGCATCTTGTGCTTGGCCGAGTTGGCCACCGAGAGGCCCATGCAATTCCACTGGACGCCCATCGTGTCGACGCTCGGGTCGAAGAAGGCGAGGCCGCCGTTCGTGGCGAGGATGGCCGAGTCCTTCTGCTGGCGCAGGTCGGGGAGGGCCTCCTGGATGGCGCCGAGGAGACTGACCACACCGATGTCGAGGACGCCGCGGAAGCTCGACGTGTCGGTCGCCAGAAGATCGCCGCCAGCGGTCGGATACGCGTTCCAGTGAAGCACGGTGATCGGACCGAGCGCGCTTCGCACCTTGCCGATCAGCGCGCGCGCGGCGGCCGGATCCGAGAGGTCGGTCGGAAAGGCAGCGGCCTTGATACCTTTTGCCTCGAGCGCTTTGACGCCCGTCGCGAGCTTGTCCTCACTGCGCCCCACGAGCGCCACGGAGAAGCCGCTCTTGCCGAACTTTTCGGCGACAGCGCTGGAGATTCCGGGACCAAAGCCAGCCACGATGATCGTCTTCGACATGAAGCGCTCCTTGGGAAAGTGAGAGAATCGGATGCCCGCGGCGCCAGTCGGTTGCGCGGATCGCATCGTCCCGGCGTTTGCTTGCGGCTTCGAGCATCCTGCGTGCTAGTCCTCGTTGCGTGCCGGGTCCGCGGGTGTTGTTCGTTTCGAAGCCGATTGCTCCGCCGTGGAACGACGGTTCGAAGAACCTCGTCCGCGACGTCGCCACCCATCTCACGCGTGCCCGCCCGACCGTCATGACGACGAAGGGCGCGCCGGCGCTAGGGTCGCGCGTCGAGATGGAGGCTGTCTACCGTGACGCCGGTCGATTCGCCCCCGCTGCGACGGCGAACGCCAGGGTCGCACTCCGCTTGGTCGTCGGGGACCCGAAGGACATCTGGCATTTCGTCTTCGCCCCCAATCCGCTCTCCTCCGGCGTCGCGGAAATCGCTCGCCGTGCGCGCGCCGCGATCGGTTGGCGAGGCAAGGTCGTGCAGACCATCGCCAGCGCCCCGAGGAACTTTGATGGCATCGGTCGTTGGCTCTTCGGCGACATGGTGGTCGTGCTCTCGGACCACACGCGGGGCCGCCTTCTCGGCGCCGGCGTCTCGGCCGAGCAGATCCGCGTGATTCCACCGTGCGCGCGCGCTCCGCGGAAGCTCGATGCGCTCGAGGCCAAGCGCGTGCGCGACCAGCATGGCCTCGGCGACGGTCCCATCGTGCTCTACCCCGGCGACTACGAAGTGTCGCAAGGGGCGCAGACCGTCGCGTCTTCTGTGCCTGCCATCGTCAAAGCCGTACCCGAGGCCACGGTCGTCTTCGCGTGCCGCAAGAAGACGGAAGCGGCGAACGACGCGCAGAGTCTGGTCGAACGCGAGCTCGATCGACTCGGCGTCGCGAACAAGACCCGCCATCTCGGCGAGGTCTCGGACATGGCCGATCTGCTGGCGATCGCCACTGTCGTGGCGTTCCCGGTCGACGACCTCTACGGCAAGGTCGACCTTCCGCTCGTGCTTCTCGAGGCGATGGCGCTCGGGCTGCCTCTCGTCGTGTGTCGCGGTGGACCGCTCGAAGCGCTCGAGTTTGCCCCCATGGTCGACCCCGGGGACCATCGCGCGCTCGCCAAGAGCGTCGTCGAGCTGCTCGAGAACGAAGACGTCGCGCGGGCCGTCGGGGCCGAAGGAAAGCGTGTGTATGATGCACGCTATACCCCCGAAGCGGTGGCCGCCGCTTACGACGATCTCTACGCGGAGTGCGCCGAGCTCGGCGGCTGACACGGTCGCGCCCGGCGCCCGCCGCCCGGCTCGCGCCGCACGAGCCGCGTTTCGCCGTCCCGCTCGCGTTTTAGGCGTCTTTTTCGTCGTTTTTCGAGCGGCTAGGGCCTCGCTTCGGGATCCGGACGTCGGATCTCCGTGCTAGATGGAACCGGCTATGAGCTCGAGGACTGCGTCCGAAGTTCGTTCGTCTTTTCTCTCGTTTTTCAAGGGCAAGGGCCACGAGGTTTGCCCCTCGGCGTCGCTCATCCCGCAGAACGACCCGACCCTGATGTTCGTGAACGCCGGCATGGCCCCGTTCAAGGACGTCTTCACGGGCAAGGATCGGCGTCCCTACACGAGGGCCACCTCGAGCCAGAAGTGCATCCGCATCTCGGGCAAGCACAACGACCTCGAGAACGTCGGCGTCACCGCGCGCCACCACACGTTCTTCGAGATGCTCGGCAACTTCAGCTTCGGTGACTACTTCAAGGACGACGCGATTCCGTTCGCCTGGGAGCTCATCACGAAGGAATGGGGCATCCCGCAGGACCGCCTGGTCATCACCGTGTTCGGTGGCGCCGAGGGCGTCCCCGCGGACGACGAGGCACGCGCGATCTGGCGCAAGGTCACCGGCTTCGGCGACGACCGCATCATCGGCATCCCCGGCATCCCGGGCGACAACTTCTGGCAGATGGGTGAAACGGGCCCCTGCGGTCCGTGCACCGAGCTCCACTTCTTCACGGGCGACGGCGAGCCCACGATCGACACGTTCGGCCAGGAGCCTACGCCCGACGGCAAGGGCTGGATGGAGATCTGGAACCTGGTCTTCATGCAGTTCAATCGCTCCGAGCAGTCGCCGGGCGTCTACGAGCTCGCGCCTCTGCCGAAGCCGTGCGTCGACACCGGCGCGGGCCTCGAGCGCGTGGCGAGCGTGCTCCAGGGCAAGACCAGCAACTACGACACCGACCTGCTTCGCGCGCTCGTCGAGAAGGCCGCGCAGATCAGCGGCAAGAACTACGGCGCGTCGCAGAGCCCCGACGACGTCTCGATGCGCGTCATCGCCGACCATGCGCGCCTCACCGCGTTCCTCATGGCGGAAGGCATCACGCCCGACCGCGCAGGCCGCGCGTACGTCCTTCGCCGCGTCATGCGCCGCGCGATCCGTCACGGTCATCGCCTCGGCATCCAGAAGCCCTTCCTCCACGAGGTAGCGCTCGAGGTCGTCCGCACGATGGGCGACGCGTATCCCGAGCTCGTCGAGCGCAAGGCGCTCATCACGTCGGCGACGGAGGCCGAAGAAGTCCGCTTCCGCGAGACGCTCGAGCGCGGCCTGAAGATGGTCGACGAAGAGGTCGGTCGCGTGAAGAGCGCGGGCACGCAGCTTCTCTCGGGCGACTTCGTCTTCAAGCTCTACGACACGTTCGGCTTCCCGATGGACCTCACGGAGGTCATCGCGCGCGAGCGTGATCTGCACATCGACGTCGCCGGCTACGAGAAGGCGATGGAGGAGCAGCGCACGCGCAGCGAAGGCTCGAAGCTCGAAGACGAGGCGGTCTCCGACGTCTACCGCAAGGCGCTCGAGGCGCTCCGCGCATCGCAGGGGGGCAGCGAGACGGCAGCGGTTCGCTTCACCGGCTACGACCGTGAAGACGGGGAGGGGAAGGTCCTCTTCCTCGCCAAGGGCACCGAGCGTGCCGATCAGCCCACCGACAAGGTCACCAAGGGCGACAAGGTCCTCGTCGTCGTCGACGTCACGCCATTCTACGGTGAGTCGGGCGGCCAGGTCGGCGACAAGGGCGAGATTCGCACCGGCAGCGGCCTGAAGATCAAGATCGAGGACACGCAGAAGCCGCTCACGGGCCTCTTCGTGCACCTCGGTGAGGTCGTCGAGGGCGAGCTCGAAGTCGGCGCGACCGTGTCGCTCGAAGTCGATCACGCGCTTCGCACGGCCACGCGCCGCAATCACTCGGCCACGCACCTTCTCCACTGGGCGCTTCGCACGGTGGTGGGCGAGAGCGCCACGCAGAAGGGCTCGCTCGTCGGGCCCGATCGCCTGCGCTTCGACTACTCGGCGAGCAAGCCGCTCACGGGCGAAGAGATCCAGCGCATCGAAGATCTCGTGAACGAGAAGATCCTTCTCGACGCGCCGGTCGTCACCGAGGTGCTCGCGCAAACCGAAGCGAAGAAGCGCGGGGCGATGGCCATCTTCGAGGAGAAGTACGGCGACGTCGTGCGCGTGCTCACGATGACGAAGGACTCGGTCGAGCTCTGCGGCGGCACGCACGCTCGCGCGCTCGGCGAGATCGGTCTCTTCAAGATCGTCTCGGACGGAGGCATCGCAGCGGGCGTTCGTCGTATCGAAGCGGCGACCGGCCTCAACGCGCTCGCCTACGTGCGCAAGCTCGAAGACTCGGTGAAGAACGCGTCGAAGCTCGTGAAGGCGGGCCCGAACGAGCTCCCCGAGAAGATCGAGAAGCTCCTCGACGACACGAAGAAGCTCGAGAAGGAGCTCTCGGAGACGAAGCGCAAGCTCGCCATGGGCGGCTCGGGCGGCGGCGGCATCGACGACCTCGCCGGCAAGGCGCACGCGCTACCTTTCGGCAAGGCGCTGGCGGTGAAGGTCGACGTGCCCGACGCGGCGATGCTGCGCGAGCTCGCCGAGAAGCTTCGCGACAAGCTCGGCGACGCGGTCGTTCTCCTCGGCTCGGTCAACGGTCCGAAGGCGCAGCTCGTCTGTACTGTGTCGAAGTCGCTGACCGATCGCTACAAGGCGGGCGAGCTGATTCGCCCGATCGCGCAGATCCTCGGCGGCTCGGGCGGCGGTCGCCCCGACATGGCGCAGGCCGGCGGCACCGAGATCGCCAAGCTGGATGAAGCGCTCGACAAGCTCTACCAGCTCGTCAGCTGAGGCAATCCTCGCGGGCGCCCGTTCAATCCGGGTGCCCGTTCAAGCGCTCCTGGCGCGGCGCGCGCGAAACGGCTCGGTTCAACCGCTCACGAGGCGGAGCCGAGTCGTCGTCGCGAGCGGCTTCGGGCTCACGATGGGTCGGATGTCGCCATGCCCCGTCTTCAGGTAGGACTTGAGGCGGGGAGGGACGTCGATCAGCGCTCGCGTTCGGCGTACGTGTTTACCGAGGGAAAGGCCGATGACCCCGGCTTGTTCCAGGGCGCCGAGCTTCGCGTCGACGAGGATGACGGACTTGTCGCCGACCCGGCAAAGGCCACCTTTTCCCGCGAGCTCGAGCTCGAAGCGCTCCACGCGGACCTCGATGCCCGCAGTGTTGGCCAGTTCGGAGAGCGCGCTTACGACCTCGTCAGGAGTCACGGAAGGCATCGTAGCCTGCCCGTCGGCTGAGGTCCCGTTTCGCACAATGATCGACGCTGGGCCGCGGATTTCGCGGGCTTACGAGAGGGAGGTGAGCGTGAACAGGAACGTGGAATGGACGCGCCCTCGGGGACGTCCAACGTCTCGAAACAAAGGCCCCACGGCATGCCCAGAGTGCCGCGGTTCACGTTTGGAAATCGAAGCTGTCTTTCTAGGGTTGCGTGATTCGGGAGAATCGACGACCCTGAAAAGACGCGGGGGTTGTTCCCCGGCGGGTCAATGACCGAGACGCAGCGCAGCACGCCGCCCCCGATCTCGCACGGGACCGTCATCAACGACCGGTACGAGATTCGTCAAAGCCTCGGTAAGGGAGGCATGGGAGAGGTGTTTCTCGCCTACGACAGGACGACGCAGCAGCCCGTCGCTCTGAAGATCGTTCGCGAGGAAGCCCGCATGCCGGGGGACGACGAAGCGCTTCGCCAGGAGCTCATCCTGGCGCGCTCGGTCTCGAACCCGTACGTCTGCCGCGTCCACGATCTCGCGCCGTCGGGCTACGGCCCGATCCTCGTGATGGAGCACATCACGGGGCAGACGCTCCACACGCACATCCGTCGGAAGAAGGCCCAGGGCGGCTACACCTCCGACGAATTTCGTCGCATCGCGTCGGACATCTGCCAGGGCGTCGCCGCGATCCACGCGGGCGGCTTGGTGCACGGCGATCTCAAGCCGGGCAACGTCATGGTCACCTCGAACCCCGACGGTTCGATCGGCAAGGCCATCGTCCTGGACTTCGGCTTCGCCAAGGAGCGCGCGCGTCTTTCGGCGCGCCGCCCTGGAGCGCCGCCCGACGGCGGAACGCCGAACTACATGGCTCCGGAGCGCATTCGCTCGGGCGGCGCGTCGATCGAAGACGATCTCTACGCCCTCGGCCTGACGCTCTGGGAGATGTGGACCTGCCGCGTCCCTGAGCCGGGCTACAAGCCGCGCGCGAAGCCGATGCGCCAGCAGATCATGTTCGACGTGCCTGCGGGCCTCAGCGTCGACGAGATCAAGCAGATCTTCCGCTGCCTCGCGGACGATCCGCAGCAGCGTCTGCCCGCCCGTCACCTCCGGTTCTTCAACCCGGTGCAGCTGACGACGAATCCCGTCCAGGTCCCGCGCGAGCGCCTCGATCCAGGGCCGCCGCCGGGCCGCAACGCGCAATCGCAGTTCTCTCCGGGCGCGCAGGGCCTTCTTGCGACCTTCGCGACGAACGCGCCCGAGTTCGTGGGCGAGCTCATCTCGCTCGATCGGCCCACGCTTTCGATCGGCCGCCGCGGTGATGTCGACATCGTCGTCCCCGAGGCCACGGTCAGCGGCCACCACGCGAACGCGAAGTGGCAGTCGGGGTCGTGGGCCATCGAAGATCTCGGTTCGACGAACGGCACGTACGTCGAGCACACCTACGAGCGGAAGAAGCTCGTCAACCTCATGCACGGCGGCGAGTTCCAGCTCGGAGAGCTGCGGCTCAAGCTCGTCAGCTTCCAGCGTGAGAGCCCGCACCACAAGCGCGCGCGCCAGTATCTCTCGCGTCGCGACGGTCTCACCGGCTTGCTTCTTCGCGATCACTTCGTGAAGGCGCTCGACGAGGAAGCCGGGTTCAGCGAGTGGATCGAGCAGCCGCTCAGCATCGCCCGTTACGAGATCCGTGGTCCGAACCGCTTGGTCTCGGATCGGCCGACGATCCTCGAGATGCTCGCTTTCCGCCGCGCCGCCACGCGCGTGGTCGAGCTTACCGACATGCTCCTGCTCTCGCTCATCGCCGTCACCGGCGGTCGAACGGGGCCGCTTCGTTTCGCGGTCTGCATGACGGGGCCGGGGCAGCAGGAAGCGCGCAACCTGGTCGAGCAGGTCGTTGGTCAGGTGCAGGGAATGCTGCCTGAAGGCCTCGATCTCGTCGCTTCGATCGCGCGCTACGAGCCGGGCATGAACGTGCGCGCGCTCGTCGATCCGTGACGTTGCTCGCTATCGCTCGCTAGCTCGCTGTCGCTCGCAACACGCGTGTGCCCGAATGACAACGGGGAGTGCTGACTCGTCGATCCGCACGGCGAGTCGCGCTATACCCGTGCCGTCTTGGCTGATCCGTCGCCAAAGCACAGCCGCCCGGGTTCCTCGGGGGAGTATCCGCCTCCCTCGAGCCGTGCGTCGCGTGGCTTGCCCGGGGGGATTCCGGTGATGCCGCCCTCGGAACCGCGGCCGAGTTCGCGCGCGAGCCTGACGGCGCTCGATGCTCACGCCGATCGTCCTGCACGCTTGCAGATGATCGTGGCGCTCATCCTCTTCCTCGTGCTCGTCGCGATCCCGCTCTACCTCTGGCGTCGTCCGCGCGCGGACTCCGTGGGAAGCGGTGGCGTCGAGGCGGTCCCTAGTGCGGCCGCGCTTCCAACCGTGCTCCCCACGAGCTCCGCCGCGCCGCCGTCCGATTCCAAACTCACGCTCGACGCGGTGAAGGTCGTTGCCTGTCACGACCCGGGCGCGAAGAAGACGCCGCCGGAACAGTGCGACCATTTGGTCGAGGTCGAGAAGGCCTTCGCCAAAGCGGTCGAAGAGAGCGCGTCGTGCGTTCCGAAAGACGCGGGCGGCGGAACGATCGTGTTCGCGGCCGACGTCAGCTTCAAGAAGAAGAGCCTCGGTGTGTCGACGCCCAAGGACGGCCGTTCGATCAAGAACGCGGCGGTCGTCGCGGCATGTCAGAGCGCGATCAAGACGAAGCTGCAGACGATGTCGCTCGACAACGTCGCTCATCAGCACGCGCGTTATCGCCTTTCTGTAACGGCGACTTGGCCTGGCGCGATCAAGCCCTAGCGCAAGACAGCGAAATCAATGCTCCCGCTGGGCTGGCATCTGCTCGTCCTCGCGACTAGGTTCCCGGTCGGCCGATGCGACGTCATCTAACGATTCTCGATCCGAGCCCGAGCGCGCGTTCTCAATCCACAGGTCCGGGCTCAGGGCAATCGCCGCTCTCCGCCTACTTCGACGACGACGACGACCGCTTCCACGACGAGTGCGGCGTCTTCGGCGTCTTTGGGCACACGGAGGCTGCCAACATCGCGTACCTCGGCCTGCATGCGCTCCAGCATCGCGGGCAAGAGTCTGCCGGCATCGTCACGAGCGACGGTGAGGGCATGTTCGCGCACCGCTCGATGGGCCTCGTGCAAGACGCGTTCAGCGCCGAGCAGCTCGGAAAGCTGCCCGGGCGTATTGCGATCGGACACGTTCGCTACTCGACGGCAGGTGGCTCCCACATCCGCAACGCTCAGCCGTTCGCGGTCGACTACTCCCGCGGTTCGCTCGCGGTCTGCCACAACGGCACCCTGACCAACGCGGACGAGCTTCGCGCCGAGCTCGAAGCCGAAGGTTCCATCTTCTCCTCGACGTCGGACACGGAGGTGCTCGTTCACCTCGTGGCGCGCAGCAAGGCGGTCGCCATCGAAGACCGCGTGATGGACGCGCTCTCGCGCGTGAAGGGCGCCTACGCGCTGCTCTTCCTCACGGCGGACACCATCGTCGCCGTGCGCGACCCTCGCGGCATCCGCCCGCTCTGCCTCGGCATCCTCCCGTCGCGCAAAGACGCGCACGTGCTGGCCAGCGAGCCCACCTCGTTCGACCTCATCGGCGCGGAGTACGTGCGCGACGTCGAGCCCGGCGAGATGCTCGTCATCGACGCCGCCGGCATGCGCAGCATCAAGCTGCCCGTCGACGAGACGCCGGCGCGTTGCATCTTCGAGTACGTGTACTTTGCACGACCTGACTCGAAGCTGAACGGCCGCAGCGTGTACGAGGTCCGCAAGGAGCTCGGTCGCACGCTCGCGCGCGAAGCGGCGGCCCAGGCCGACGTGGTCATCCCCGTTCCCGACTCCGGCGTGCCCTCGGCGATCGGGTACGCGAACGAGCTCGGGATCCCGTTCGAGATGGGCCTCATCCGCTCCCATTACGTCGGGCGAACGTTCATCGAGCCGCAGCAGTCGATTCGCCACTTCGGTGTTCGCCTCAAGCTGAACCCCGTCGAGCAGATTCTCCGCGGCAAGCGCGTCGTCGTCATCGACGACTCGATCGTCCGCGGCACCACCTCGCGCAAGATCATCAAGATGGTGCGCGACGCCGGCGCGCGCGAGGTGCACCTCCGCATCTCGAGCCCGCCCACGCAGTGGCCCTGCTACTACGGCATCGACACGCCGACGCGCCGCGAGCTCATCGCCTCGAGCCACTCGGTCGAGGAGATCGCTCGCTACGTCACGGCGGACTCGCTCGGCTACATCTCGCTCGAGGGCATGCTGAGCGCGGTCACGCGCATCGGTGACAAGTCCTCCGATCCGGACGAGGGCCACTACTGCCACGCGTGCTTCAGCGGTCGCTACGCGATTCCGTTCTCGCCGGGCCCCGAGGGTGCGGCGCCTGCGAAGCGTCGCCTCACGGGCGTCTGAGAGCACGACAACGAAGGGACGCGGCTCACTCTTCGTCGGAGTGAGCCGTGAACTTCGCCTTGCAGCCCGGTCGCGCGTCTCCTTCCGGCAGACGTTGCCTCGTCTTTCGACGAGCGAACAGGCCGTGTGAGCTGCGTGCACGCGCCGTCAGGCTCGCCGGTCGTCCAAACCGCGTCAATGCGACTCGGCGCTGAGACGCGGTGAGGGCGCGGTGAGGCAAGGTGCTCAGGCGTCGCCGTCGAGTCCTCGGCGCTGGAACGTGTCACGATGAGAAGATGGACGGCGGGGAAGGGGAAGCGAAGGGGGGCGTCGGCTCGCGACGCGTGAGTGAAGACGCTCTCGAACGGCTTGCCGGGCGGAGATGGCGGATCGCGCTCGCGCTGACCGGGGCGATGCTTGCAACGTACTTCGGCTTCGTGCTGCTCGTCGCGTACGACAAGCCCCTCCTCGCGACGCTCCTCGCGCCGGGGCTGAGCCTCGGTATCTTGCTCGGCGCAGTGGTCATCCTCGTCGCCTGGGGGCTGACGGGGATCTACGTGAGCTGGGCGAATCGCCACTATGACGCCGAGCTCGCCCGCTTGCGCAAGTCGACACGCCCTGCCGAGGGTGGGGGAGACCAATGAACACGACGCTCGGTTCCCCGAATCTGACGGCGATCGTCTTCTTCTTCGTGTTCATCGCCGCGACCCTCGCCATCACCGGTTGGGCGGCGAGGCGCACCAAGACGGCGAGCGAGTTCTTCGCGGCGGGCTCGAAGGTCACGGGCGTGCAGAACGGCTTTGCGCTTGCTGGCGATTTCATGAGCGCTGCGAGCTTTCTCGGGATCGCCGGGCTCGTCTCGCAATCGGGCTTCGACGGCCTCATCTACTCCGTCGGATGGCTCGTGGGCTGGCCCATCGTCACCTTCTTGATCGCCGAGCCCCTCCGCAATCTCGGCAAATATACGTTTGCCGACGTGGTCGCGTTCCGCCTGCGCCAGACGCCCGTGCGCGTGTCCGCAGCCATCTCGGGCCTCACGGTCGTGGCGTTCTATCTCATCGCGCAGATGGTCGGCGCGGGCAGCCTCGTGAAGTTGCTCTTCGGTTTGCCCTACGAAGGGGCCGTCGTGGCCGTGGGCGTGGTGATGCTCGCCTATGTGCTCTTCGGCGGAATGATCGCGACGACGTGGGTGCAGATCGTCAAGGCAGTGCTGCTGCTCGGTGGCGCGACGACGCTCGCCGTGATGGTGCTCGCGAAGTTCGGTATGAGCCCGCTCCGCCTCTTCGACGCCGCGAGTGAGCGCTATGGCGTCGCGATGCTCGCGCCTGGAAAGCTCGTGTCGAGCCCGCTCGAAGCCATCTCGTTGGGCCTCGCGCTCATGTTCGGGACGGCGGGCCTGCCGCACATCTTGATGCGCTTCTACACGGTGCCGAACGCGCGTGCCGCGCGGAGCTCCGTCTTTTATGCCACGGGGCTCATCGGATTCTTCTACTTGATCACGTTCATCCTCGGCTTCGGTGCGGCCGTTCTCGTGGGCCGTGATCCGATCAAGGCGATCGACAAGGGCGGGAACATGGCCGCGCCGCTGCTCGCGGAGGTGGTCTCGGGAACGGCGTTCCTCGGCTTCATCTCGGCGGTGGCCTTCGCGACGATCCTTGCCGTGGTGGCAGGGCTCACGCTGTCCGGCGCAGCGTCGCTTTCCCACGATCTCTGGGTGCACGTGGTCAAGGCGGGCAAGGCCGACGAACGCGAGCAGCTCCGCATCGCGCGCTTCGCCACCGTTGCGCTCGCGGTCGTGGCCATCGCGCTCGGCATCGTGTTCAAAGGACAGAACGTGGCCTTCATGGTTGGTCTCGCGTTCGCGATTGCAGCGAGCGCGAACTTTCCTGCGCTGCTTCTCTCCATCACCTGGAAGCGGTTCACGACGGGCGGCGCGGTGGCCAGCATGCTCGTAGGAACGGTGTCGGCCATCGTGCTCATCGCGCTCTCTCCGACCATCCAGATCGACGTCCTCGGACACGCGAGCGCGCCGTTTCCGCTGAAAAATCCGGGGATCGTGACGATCGCCTTGTCCTTCGTCAGTGGCATCGTGGTGTCGCTCGCACGCCCCGAGGCCGTGGCCGAGGAGAAGTTCTTGGCCGTCGCTCGTCAGATTCACCTCGGTCGCGAAACGGATCACTGAGCCGAGAATCGTCGTCGCCGCGCAAGATCGGTCTTCCCAGCCTGCGTCCGGCGCGCTCCCATCGAGGTATGCTCTCAGTGCGCGTTACGGTTGCGGTTGGGCGAAAGGTCATGCCTCTCGATCAGGTTCGCGATCAGCGTGTGGTGTCTGCGTTGCAGGCGGCCGCACGCGACGTGGGCACGCGGCTCGCGAAGGCGAAGTGCCCCACGCACGGCAGGGGACCGACCGACGTGCGTCTGCACTTCGACGCGTCCGGCAACGGCGACCTCAAGTACGAGTCGTGCTGCGAGAAGCTCGGCGAGGCCGTCTCGAAGCTGGTCTGACGCGTCACTCCCAGTAGACGCGTAGCTCGCGCACGAGGCCGGTGTCGCCTCGTTCGAACGAGAGAAGAGCAGGGGAGGACTCGCTACCTTTGCGAGTGAGCGTGACTTCGACGCAGCACGTGCGTCCGTCGTCGGCAGCGCCGCCGGACACGACGTCGATGTGCCCGAGCTCGGCGAGGAACGCTCCGAGAGCGCCGTTCGCTTTCGCGTGCTCCTTGCCATGGCCGTCGACGGCGCGCCCCGCTTCTTCGAAGCTGGTGAGCGCCTGCTCGATCGCGCCGGTGCGAAGACTGTCGACGACGGTGGATACGAGGCGAGGAAGCGGCGTGTCGATGGGCGAACCCATGAGCGGTGAGCGAGGCAAGCGCACCGGTCGTGCCGGGGGCGCATAGTAGATACGGAGCTCGATCTCCCGAAGGCGTCGGCGTTCGGCAACGACGGCGATCGGCACTCGGCAAGCTTCGCCGCCGATCGTCATCGAGAGCATGCCTTCCGCGGCGTCGCGATCGACACCCGTGGTCGATGCCACGTGGCGATACGTTGCCGCGCCTTGCGCGAAGTACGCCGCGGCTCTTCCGATCAACGGGTCGAGGGACACGAGGCTCGATGCTCGACCGTGAAGCGGATCATCGACGGTCGCACGGTTTCCGAGGCGACGAGAGAGGGCCTCGAGCGAACCCGAGACGAGGGCAGGGACGTAGACGTCGGCAAGGCGGCCCTTGAGCGTGCTCGGCGGCTCGCGCGCGTCATCGGTCATGATGGCAAGAATACAGGTTCGTCGACGCTCCGATCGACGCCGGAATCGATCGCATCGCGATCTCGATCCGGCTTCGCGGACGCGAGCGAGCGAATGAGCCAGCTTCGTTGTGCGACCGCGCGATAGACGAACGCGGTGCTCGTCGCCGTTGACGCTCGAGACGACGACGGGCGCATGCCGCGCGCTGCGGGCGCTCCGGAGGGCTGTCGAAGAGGACCTTGCGTACTTGCAAGCCCGAGAAAGCTCGAGCATTTTCGTCGCAGCGACGGTTTCAGCCTTGATCGCAGTTCTTTCAGGTCTGCACGGAATCGCCTGGCTAGGCGATGTGATTTCAGCATGTTACGACTGGCACGAAATTCGCTTAATGGCGAGCGGCACCGCGTTGAGGCTTACCCCCCCCGAGCCCGGACGCGGTGCTTTTCTTTTGTCCGCGCGCTTCCGCGGCGCGTGCGAGAGTCCCCCGCCGATGCGACGTACCTCTCGTCTCTCGGTGCTCGTAGTCCTTGGTTTCGCGGTGGCGGCATGCAGCCGAACGCCCCCGGAGCCCGCGCCGCCGCCTTCGGCCACGCCGATTGGCTCCACCGCGGTGACGAGTCTGAATCCGGGCAGCCCGCGTCCGTCCGCGCCGGCCATCGTCGGGAGCGCGGCGCCGTCCACCGCGACGACTGGCTCGCACGCGGTTGCGAATTGCCCGGTCGACCCCGAGGGCCAGAGCAACCTGCCTACGGCCGTTGTCGCCTTCCCTGACGCGCCGGGCCGTCCACGTGTCGACGTGGAGATCGCCAAGACCGGACACGATATCGAGAAGGGCCTGATGTACCGGCGCGACATGCCCGAAGACCACGGTATGCTCTTCCGCCTCGGCGAACGCCGCGAGCACATCTTCTGGATGCGGAATACATGCATCCCGCTGGACATGCTCTTCGTCGACGACGACGGCACGATCGTGGGAATCGTCGAGAACGCCGAACCAATGACGGAGACGTCGCGGACGGTCGGCAAGCCGTCGACGTATGTGCTCGAGGTCAACGGCGGCTATACGCAGCGCCATGGCGTAAAGGCCGGCCAGAAGCTCGGACTGCCCGCGGCGGCTCGCTGATCGCGCGCTCCGAGCGGCGAGATCCTGTCGGGGGGCGCTCCGGTGCTCTGCGGTGCTCTCGGGCGCTGCGCGCGTGTGCTAAAAAGCTGCGCCATGCCTTCGTTCTCTCGCGTCCGCTCGCTCGCACTCGTCACGCTCGCCACGTTGAGTCTTGGGGCTTCGGCCTGCAAAGGCGCTCCTCCGGAGCTCGAGCCCCCGAGCAAGGAGACGACGACGAACGCGGGGTCGACCGCCACGGCCCAGAAGTCGGCCGCGCCCACGGCGACCGCGCCGACGCCGCCGCCGACGACCGAGGCGGCGAAGAAGCCCGGCTCGGGCGGCGATCCGCTCGACGGCAAGTTCACCCTGGCCGACGCCACGAAAGACCTGAAGGGCTCGGGCCCGATCGTCGCCAAGATCGACACGTCGAAGGGGGCGCTGCAGTGCCGTCTCTACGACGACAAGGCGCCTGTGACGGTCGCGAACTTCATCGGTCTCGCAACGGGCAAGCGTCCGTGGAAAGACCCGAACAGCGGGCAGTGGGTGAACAAGCCCGCGTACGACGGAACGACGTTCCACCGCGTCATCAAGGGCTTCATGATCCAGGGGGGCGATCCGAAGGGCAACGGCAGCGGCGAGCCCGGCTACGTCATCAAGGACGAGCTCTGGGAAGGCGCGAAGCACGATCGTGCGGGCCTGCTCTGCATGGCGAATCGCGGTCCGAACACGAACGGTGCGCAGTTCTTCATCACCGACGCCGCCGCCGCGCACCTCGACAGCGGCTACACCATCTTCGGCGAGTGCGCGCCCGTCGAGGTGGTGCACGACATCGCCAACGTGAAGACCGGCCCGATGGACCGCCCGATCGAGGCAGTCACCATCAAGAGCGTCACCATCTCGCGCGACGACAAGAAGAAGTGACCTGACCCCGCGCGCTTACGAACATCCGACGGACATTGAGTCCCCGGCCGCCATCGCGTCCCGGCCGGGGCCCTGACGTAGGGCCGCGGGCTTACGAAGACCCGACTGACAGTGAGTTCTCGCGCCCGGGACCGCGGATGTGCGTTCGCGGGCTTACGAAGAGCCGACTGACATTGAGCTCTCGGCGCCGCCGGCCGGTTCGGGAAGAGATGCGCGGGCTTACGAAGATCCGACTGACAGTGAGTTCTCGCGGCTGGAGTTCCGACTGACAGTGAGTTCTCGCGGCTGGAGTTCCGACTGACAGTGAGTTCTCGCGCGCTCGCTCGAGACGAAGAACCTCGCTGACTTCGCAGGCTTGCGAAGATCTGACTGACAGTGAGTTCTCGGGGATGGCGGCCGCCGACGGCTAGTGGCCGAAGGTGCCCGTCAGGACGCCTTCGCCGAGGATGTGGCCGTCGATCGCTTCGTCGACACGGGCTCGCGGGGCGCCTTCGGCGATCTTCGGCATCGTGTCGAGCGCGATGACCCGGAATTGGTAGCGATGCATCTCGCCGTGCGGGGGGCAGGGACCTGCGTAGCGCACGGATTGGTAGTCGTTGAGCCCGTAGCGCGCGTCGTCGCCGGCGCCGGCGAGAGTTTCGCCGCCGGGGATCTTGCGTAGCTCAGGCGACAGACCGAACGCCACCATGTGCGTGAAGGTTCCGGACGACGTGTCGGGATCTTCGACGATGACGAGAAGCGACTTCGTGCCGTCCGGCGGTGAGCTGATCACGAGCTCGGGAAACAGATCCTTGCCGTCACACGTGTTGTCGATCGGGATCGCCTTGCCTCCGCCGAACGCAGGGCTCGTCACGGTGATCGACGCGGCCTGTCCCACGCCGGCCGCGAGGCGCGGAGCGAGCGGCGGTTTCGTACACCCACCGAGCGCGACGATGCCCAGCGTGAGCAACAGCAGGCTGTGGCGTGAAGGTGCGCGGCGATCCATGAGGTTCAGTCCGGTTGGTAGACGTGATCGTTGTCGAATGCGTAATACGCGCCATTCCGATCGAACGTCACGGCGCCGAAGAGATTCCATGCGAGCGCCCACGCCGCGCAGAGCCAGAACGCACGACCGAGCTTGCGGGCTCCGATGGCGAGAAGCACGAAGAGCAGCACGGCGTAGTCGTTCGAGAAGCGGTAGCCGAACTGCACCCATCCGCTGTTCTGGTAGAGCAAGTTCGCGATGAACGGGCCGAGTGTGGCGACGAGTGCCGCCGTACCGAGCCACCCGAGCTTGCGCTTGGGATGGAGCAGCCAGAGGTAGAATGGCGTGGTGAACCAGAGCGCCAAGCCGTGCCCGTTCACCTTGAACGGCACGCCGCCGAAGGACGATAGGGCCTTCGGCGAGGGGCGCCACGGAAGGCCCGCGAGCATCGCCGACAGGTTGCGACCCAGGTAATGGTAGCTGAAGAGACCCCACTGCTGGATGCGCGTCTGCCAGCCGATCTTCAGATACTCGTGCCCGAACGCCGCGGGGCTCGGGTCGTGGAACCGCGTGAAGTTGTACCAGGAGGCAAACCCGATCGCGACGAGCACCGGTACGCAGAAGGTGCCCACGATTCGCAGCAGTACGCCGTAGTCGAGGTTGCGCGCGACCAGGCGTGCGCGGTCGACGAGGTCACCTTCCGAGGGCAGTTCGCGTGGCGAGCCGTGCGTCGGACGCATGTAGGCTACACGTATGGCCTCGAACGCGAAGAAGACAGCGACGAGCACTGTGGTCACGCGCGTGAGAAACATGCAGCCCAGCAAGAACCCGGCGAGGGCTGGCCGTTTGGCGTCGAGCGAGCAGAGGACGAAGAGCGCCATCAGCGCGACGCCGACGACATGCGCGGCGAACCATACCGTGCCCTGAACCGCCGTGAAGAAGTAGACCGTGCCGAACGCGAAGAGCAGGGCGAGTCGAATGTTGTCGATCTCACTACGGTCGGAGCGCGCCGTGCGCCGCAGCTTCTCGAGCACGAGGAAGAGAACCGCCGGACCGATGCCCGCGAGCCAGACGATGAACTGAGCGTCGCGGAAGTTGTCGGGATCACCCGCGAGCGCCACGAACGGCAGCATCAACATCGCGGGGAAGGGCGGGAAGCTCACGTACCAACGCCCTTCGAACTGCGCCCAGTCATTGCCGGCCGAGTGCGCCGGAGGGGAGCCCACGAGCGCCTGCCGTCCATGGAGCCACGCGTCGGCGAGGAATGCGAAGTGGTTGTCCTTGGTGTGGACCCACATGCGATCGCCAGCGACGATCGCGAACACGATCGTACAGACGAGCCAGATGCCGACGCCGATCAGCAGTCGTCGGGAGCGACTCTCGGGCGTCATCCAGCGGCGGAAGCCCGTCGGCTCCGGCTCGGTGGACGTCGTCTTGGTGTTGGAGGTCGAATCTCCGCTCGAACCGGCCTCGCCGACCGCGCTCTTCTCAGCGTCGGCCTCCGCAAGCTCCACCTTCGACGGCTCTGCCGCAGTGTCGGAAGCGCCTTCCGTCATCGGCCCGGCACCCTACCATCCCGAAACGGTTGGGAAGAGCCGCGTGAAACGGCGAACCGTGTGGAACCACGAAGCTGCGGAGAAGCGACCTAGGAAGCGAACGTTGCGGTGCGAAAATTGTTACGCGCCTGCTGGCCCGTTGCACAGTCCAAGTGGGCAATTGCGTTCGCGTCTCCGATGTCGTTCATGTCGAAATATCGAGAAATTACGCTTGAGCAAAGATGGCACGTCACTTGAATTGCAGGCGGGCAATGGCACTTCCCTTCGATCCGAATCCCGGCGCCTCCTCTCGTGATCCGCGGGCGCTCGCGATCCTCGCGAAGACGATTTATCGCGAGCTTCGCTCGAGCGGCTACTCGGAGAAGGACGTGGTCGCGCTCGCCGGTGAGCTCCTCGGCATGGTGACCACAGACGTGAAGGCGCGCCGCGAGCAGCGCGACTGATCCGTCGTCACCGTTCTACAGCGCAGCCGCCCGGGGGCGCTGTGGGGATTCTGCCCTGCGGAATTGACAGGGTGCGCAAGAGTCCCTGACAATCCCTTCGAAGTTCAGCTGTGCGTAGCGCTTGCGTGCGCTGTATTCAGCTGTTCGACCGGCGTCTGCACGCTCCAGCCGGCTCAGAGGGATCGAACGCGTGTTCTCCATCATCATTAGCGAAAAAGGCGGGGCGGAGCGGCGCGAGAGCTTCGACAAAAACGAGATCAACGTCGGGCGCGTTCAGGGGAACGACCTGATGCTCCCGAAGGGGAACGTCTCGAAGCACCACGCCCGCCTGCTCTTTCGTGATGGTCGGTTCATTGTCACCGACCTCAAGAGCACCAACGGCACGTACGTCAACGGACGTAAGATCGCGCAAGCGACGATCGTCCGCGAAGGCGACAAGATCTACATTGGCGACTTCGTCCTCCGCCTCGATGCGAACGGGGCAGGGGGAGCGGCGGTGCCGACGGCCTCGAGCGACGAGGAATCGATCCGCACGCTTGGTCGCGAGAACGCCAACGGGAACGTAGCGGCGAGCCCGAATGTACCTCCGGCTCCCGCTCCTGCGCGCGCGCCCGGACCTCCGCCTCCGCCGGCCGTCACGCTGAAGGCGCCCACCCACCCGCCGGGTGCGCCGCTTCCCAAGCCGCAGCCGCAGAACGTTTCGAACGTGCCGACGGGCCAGCTCAACGCGTATCCGCTCGAGCAGGATCCCGACGACAGTGCACCCATCCAGGTGCCGAAGCCGCGTCCCTCGGCGCCTCCGCCTGCGCCGTCGATGGCGGGGCGGCCGATGACGATGCCGCTCAACCAGATGTCGCCGCCGCCGCTCGGGCCGCGTCTCCAGCAGCCGGCCACCGCGCCGCCCATGCTGCCGATCCAGCCGGCGGCTGCGCCTCCGCTCCCGGTCCCCGCGGCTGCGCCTCCGCCCCCGGCGCCCGCGCCTGCCCCGCTTCCGCCGCCTCCGGCTGCTTCGGCGCCGGCCGTGGCGCCGCCTCCGCCTCCGCCCCCGGCGCCCGCGCCGGTTGCGGCGCCTCCGCCGCCCCAGCCCTCCGCGCCCCAGGTAACGGGCTCGGGCCCGGCCGTCGTGTCCGCGCCGGCACGTCGTCCGACCGCGCCTCCGCCGCGCATGCCCGCCAAGGAGCCGCCGGCTCAGGCTGCGCGTCGCCTGGCGATGACCATGTTGCTCGGGCGCATCGCCGACACCGTCGACCTTGCGCCGCTGCGTGGCGCTCCGACCGTCAGCGAGGTGCTTGCTAGCCAGATCGAGCGTGCCGCGCGCGATCAGGCGACGGCGATGCGTAACGAGGGCGAAGCCCCGCAAGACGTCGACCTCGAGCAGGTTGTTCGCGACGCGCACCGTGAGCTCGTGGGGCTCGGCGCCCTCGGGCCGCTCCTCGACGACGACGAGGTGCAGGAGATCCACTGCGTTCGCTTCGACCAGATCTTCACGCTTCGCGGAGACTCCGTCGTGAGCGAAGGATTCTCGTTCAGCAGCGAAGACGCCCTTCATCGCGCCGTCCTGCGCCTCGCCGCACAGGGAGGCGAGGCTCTGGCGGCCGGCCAGACGATCATCGAACGCCGGCTCGCCCGCGCTTCGCTCGTCGCGGTCGTTCCTCCGTCGTCGACGAACCTCGTCGCCACGGTTCGCAAGCGCACGCGCATCGAGACGAGCTTCGACGAGCTCGTTCGCAACGGCTCGCTTTCGAAGCCGATGGCTCAGTTCCTCGAGGCGTGCGTGGCCGCGCGCTCCAACGTCCTCGTCTCGGGCGATGCCGCGCCGCTGCTCCTGACTGCGCTCGCGACCGCCGGTACGCCGGGCGAACGCGTGGCCGTCGTCCAGGACGCCGAAGAGATCGTCGTCGGCAACGCTCACCTCGTGACGCTCTCGCCGGCAGACTCCCTCGCTGATGGCGAAGCGTGCGTCCGGGCGGCTTCACGCCTCCATCCCGATCGTCTGGTCGTCACACGCCTCGCGGGCGGCGTGGCAGCAGCCACCGTCGAAGTGACGGCGGAAGGCGTCGACGGCGTCTATGCGGGTATGCACGCAGCGACGCTCCGTCAGGCACTTTCACGCCTCGTCGCGCAGCTCGTGCTCCATCGCCCGGGCTTGACCCTCGAAGGCATGCGCGACGTCGTCGCCGACGCCTTCGACATCGCGATCGAGGTCAGCACTCTCCCCGACGGCCGCGTCCGCGTGATGCGCATCGCGGAGCTCGGTAGCGAAGCGGCGAAGGGGCTCGTCTCGCGCGATCTCTTCGTCTTCACGCCCGACGCCACCGACGGCACCTTCTCGGCCACCGGTGTCGTCCCGCGCCTCGCCAACGAGCTCGCCGCGCGCGGCACGAAGCTCGATCCCGCCCTCTTCAAGAAGGTCCGGTAGGCTCGTGGGAACCTCCGGCGTTTCCCATGTAGGGAACCTCCGGTTCCCCTCAAAACCTCCGGTTTTGAGCCTCCCCTCCGGCGGCGGCGGTCGCCTTCGGCGCTCGCGCTGCGCGCGATAGGAACCGCCGCCTTTCCCCCACGTAGGCCCTTCCAAACTGTAGGGCGTTACGGGGGGCGGGGGTCGCACGGAAACCTCGAAGTCCCTGCGCCGGGTAAGCGGGCGAGCGCGGAAACGACGAAGCCCCCGCTCCGGTGAGGAGAAGGGGCTTCGGGGGGACGCTCTCGGCGGCGGTCGGAGAGCGTCAGGGAGCGGCTTGTTCCTCGGCGCGCTTGACCATCTTGCGATGGGTGAGGCGCTTCTTCAGCGCGCCCATGTGGTCGATCATCAGGACGCCCTGCAGGTGGTCGTATTCGTGCTGGATCGCGATGGCGAGAAGGCCGTCGGCTTCGAGCTCGAACCACTTGCCGTGGCGGTCCTGGGCGCGAACGCGAACGCTTTCGGCACGATCGATCTCTTCCTGGACGCCGGGGAAGCTGAGGCAGCCCTCCTGCCAAGAGACTTCGCCGTCGCGCTCGAGGATTTGCGGATTGATGAACACGCGCAGATCACTCGGCTCGTCCTCTCCCGCGACGTCGACGATGAACAACTGAAGCATCTCGCCGATTTGCGTTGCCGCGAGGCCCACGCCGGGCGCCGCGTACATCGTCTCGGCCATGTCGTCGATGAGCTGCTGGAGCTCGAGAGTAAAGGCCTCGACCTTCTTGCCGGCCTCACGGAGGCGCTTGTCGGGGTAATGCAGGATCGTCCGAATCATCGCTGACGGCAGCTTAACCCCGGAACGCCTTTCGCGCGAGCCCACGCCGGCGGTAGGAACACGAAACGTCGCAATTCGCCTTGGCAAGCGTCCGCAAGCGAGCGCGAGTGCGCGCAACTCACTCGGGGTAGACGAGCGGTCCGTGCACGTAGGCGTCGTGACCGACGAGCTCCCAAGCCGGGGTCGCGATGCGCGGTGCCTGCTGAGGTGTATCGGGGCCAGCCCAGTCGACCGCGCCAGCTCGTCCGCGCGGGCCGAGGAGGATGGGGGCCACGAACACATGAAGCTCGTCCGCAAAGCGGCCGGCCAGGAAGCTCCCTGCGAGCTCGGCGCCGCCTTCGACCATCAGCGAGACGATCCCACGCGTGGCGAGCAAGCGGAGGGCTGCCTGGACGTCCAGGCGGCCTTCCGTCGACTGGGACGTCCGCAGGCACTCGACCCCGTACGACGCGAGCTCGTCTTCGGCGGCCTGTGAGGCGTCGGTCCCACAAAGCACGAGCGTCTCGGTCTCGCGTGCCGTCTGAACGAGACGCGACTCAATCGGGAGCCTCAGCTTGGTGTCGAACACGACGCGAACGGGGCTGTCTCCCGGCGCGTCGCGCACCGTGAGGCGCGGATCGTCCGCGAGGGCGGTGCCGATACCCACGGCGACCGCGTCGTTGCGCGAGCGGAGCAAGTGCACCTTCGCGCGGGCGTCCGGACCGGTGACCCACTTCGAAGCACCGCTGCGCGTGGCGATGCGGCCATCGAGCGAGAGCGCGAGCTTCAGGGAGACGTATGGCAGGCCCACCGTGATGTGCTTCTGCCACGGCGCGATCGAGGCGCGAGCCTGCGGTTCACGGACGTTGAGCGTCACGTCGACCCCGGCCGCGCGGAGCTTCTCGACGCCCAGGCCTTCGACGTTGGGATTCGGATCGCGAACGCCGACGACCACGCGCGCGATCTTGGCGGCGATGATGGCGTCGGTGCAGGGCGGCGTGCGTCCGTGGTGGTTGCACGGCTCGAGCGTCACGTAGAGCGTGGCGCCGGCGGCCTTGTCGCCAGCGGCACGAATGGCGCCTGCCTCGGCGTGCTCACCGCCCGCGCGCTCGTGGTGCGCGACGCCGACGAGCTGGCCGTTCTTCACCAGCAAGGCGCCGACGTGCGGGTTCGGCGAGGGATGACCGTTTCGCGCGTGCTGGAGCGCGAGGTCCATCCAGCGCTCGTCTTCACTCAGTACGGATCCGCCGACGGAGGTGGGCGCAGGCTCGTCCGCGGGCGGGCTGGGAGCGCGGCGCTCCTGCTTCGGCATCATGACTGGACCGGGCCCTCTTGGTTGACGCGCGCGAGCAGATCGATTTCCGATCGAAGCTCGTCGATGTCTCGGAACTGGCGGTACACGCTGGCGAAGCGAACGTAGGCGACAGGATCGATCTCGCGAAGCTGCGCCATGACGCGTTCGCCGACCTTCTCGCTCGTGATCTCTTTGTCGCCCGCGTCGATGAGCTCGCGCTCGACGCCGTCGACGGTTTGCTCGAGCCGGGCAAGGGGAACCGCACGCTTGTCGCAGGCGCGGCGCAGGCTCGCGAGGACCTTCTGGCGATCGAAGACCTCGCGCCGCCCATCTTTCTTCACGACGAGGGGCAGGACTTCTTCGACACGCTCGTAGGTCGTGAAGCGGCGCGCGCAGCCTTCGCACTCGCGACGACGGCGGATGACGTCACCCGTCGCCGATGCGCGCGAGTCGGTCACTTTGCTCTCGATGCTCGAGCAAAATGGGCACTTCATCCCGGCTCGATCTTCTGGCGGCGCCGTGCGTGGCGTTCGTCGGTCGAGGCGGGCTCGGCAAGGAACGTCGAGACGATTTCCCAGGCGAGGCCGGGGCCCACCACGCGCTCACCGAGGCAGAGCACGTTCGCATCGTTGTGCGAGCGGCTCATCTTCGCCGTGTAGACGTCGGAGCAGACGACCGCGCGAACGCCCTTGTGGCGATTCGCCGAGATCGACATGCCGACCCCGGAGCCGCAGACGAGGATGCCGAGGTCGAACTTGCCGCCGACGAGGGCGCTCGCGAGCTCGTGCGCGTAGTCCGGGTAGTCGACGCTCGCCGCGTCGTGCGCGCCGAGGTCCACGGCCGGAGTGCCGCTCTTCGCGAGGAGCTCCTTGAGCTCGGCCTTCAACCTCAAGCCACCGTGATCGGACGCAATGGCGATACGCACGGGACTCATCGTCGATGCTGCTTTCTTTTGAGAGGTAAGAACGGAGAAACGTCGTCGAGAACGGGCGCGAGAACGAGAAGTCGCTCAGCCCTCGAAACGCGAGAGCATGAGCGATGCGTTCGTGCCGCCGAACCCGAACGAGTTGCTCAGGGCGTGGCGCACGCGACGCTCACGCATCGTGTTCGCGACGTAGTCGAGCACGCACTCCGGATCCTGATCGTGCAGGTTGATCGTCGGCGGGATCTTGCCCTCGGCGATCGCGAGTGCACAGACCGCGGCCTCGACCGCGCCGGCTGCGCCGAGCAGGTGACCCATCATCGACTTGGTCGAGCTCACCCAGAGCTTCTTCGAGAGCGCGTGGTCTCCGAAGACCGCGGCGATGCCCTGCGACTCGGCGATGTCGCCCTGCGGCGTCGACGTGCCGTGCGCATTGACGTAGTCGACCTGGTCCGGCGACACGCCCGCGTCTTTCAGCGCCATCTTCATCGCGCGCTGGCCACCCTCGCCGCGCGGGGCAGGGGCGGTGAGGTGGTTCGCGTCGCTCGACGCGCCGTACCCCGTCAATTCTGCGTAAATCTTCGCGCCACGCGCCTTCGCGCGCGTCAGCGACTCGAGGATCATGATGCCCGAGCCCTCGCCCGCGACGAAGCCATCACGGCCCTTGTCGAACGGACGGCTCGCGCCCTGCGGGTCGTCGTTGCGCTTCGAGAGCGCGTACATCGCCTCGAAGCCGCCGATGCCGACGGGCGTGACGGTCGCTTCCGCGCCGCCGGTGACCATAACTTGTGCGCGACCGCGGCGGATCCATTCGGCCGCCTCGCCGATCGCGTGTGCGCCGCTCGAACAGGCGCTGGTGTTGCAATAGCTCGGACCACGCAGACCGTGAGCCATCGAGACCTGGCCTGCGGCGAGGTTCGCGATGATGCCCGGGATGGAGTAGGGGCTGATCTTCGCCGGGCCCTTCTCCATCAGCGTCTGCTTGGTCTTCTCGAGCGTGAAGAGGCCGCCGATGCCGACGCCGATGAAACAGCCGGCTTCGTTTCGCTCCTCGTCCGTCAGCTCGAGCTGGGAGTCCTGGATCGCCATCGCTGCTGCGCCGAGCGCGAGCTCGGTGAAGCGATCCATCTCCTTGAGCTTCTTCTTTTCGATGAAGCGCGTCGCATCCCAGCCTTTGACCTCACCCGCGATACGAACCCGGAAGCCCGTGGTGTCGAATTGGGTGATGGGGGCGATGCCGCTCGTGCCCGAAAGCAGAGCTTGCCACGACTCCACCCGTCCGATTCCAACGGGGGTTACGAGACCAATGCCAGTGATGACGACGCGTTCCATATGTACAGCTCTGCGAGGGGTTTACTTCTTCGCGTGCTTCTCGATGTAGTCGATGGCGTCCTGGACGGTACGGATCTTTTCCGTGTCCTCGTCCGGGATGTCGATCTCGAAGGCGTCTTCGAAAGCAAGGACGAGCTCGACAAGACCGAGGGAGTCGGCGCCGAGGTCCTCGATGAACGTCGATTCCGCCTTGATGTCCTTCTCCTCGACGTCGAGCTGCTCCTTGATGATGCGCTTGACCTCGCTCGCGATGTCTTGGGCCATTCGTCTGTTCCCTTTTGGATTTCCGTCAGTCAGTGATGGAGAAGAGACCGGAAGAGACCGGGGCGTGCGGTTTTTTTGCACCCGCACACGGCCGCTTTCTACACAGCCTTCAACTCGTGTGCAACCAGACCTGTTTTTCGCAGCGTGGGAAGTCGGCGTAGCGCCGAAACCCACGGGTTTCCTGGGGTCCTGTCCTTGACGCTCTGCGTGATAGAACCGGCCTTTTCGCACGCGCCTCGTACTTTGGGGGGCGATTCGGCGTCCATCGGGTGACGGAGTTCCGGTCTCGAGCGTCGCGGAAGGCCCGTACGCAATCAGACGTACATACCGCCGTTCACGCGGATCACCTGGCCAGTGACGTACGCCGCCTCGTCGCTCGCGAGGAACGCGCAAGCCGCCGCCACTTCGCGGCTCGTGCCCGTACGTGCGAGCGGAACGGACTTCACAATGAAGTCCTTCATCTGATCGGTCATCGTGCTCGTCATGTCGGTGTCGATGAAGCCCGGCGCGACGGCGTTGACCGTGATGTTGCGCGAGGCGAACTCGCGCGCGATCGACTTGGCGGCTCCGAGGAGAGCGGCCTTCGTGGCCGAGTACGCCGTCTGACCGACGTTGCCCATCTCACCGACGACGCTCGAGAGGAAGATCACGCGGCCGGTCTTGGCGCGCATCATCGCCTTCGTGGCGGCGCGCGCGCACGCGAGCGAGCCCTTCAGGTTCACCTGCACGAGCCGATCGATGTCCTCTTCCTTCAGGCGGAGGAGGAGACCGTCGATCGAGATGCCGGCGTTCGCGACGAGGATGTCGAGCTTGCCGTGCTTCTTCACGACCTCTTCGACCGCGGTCTCGGCGGCCTTCATGTCGGCCACGTCGAACCCCATGATCTCCGCCTTGCCGCCGCGCGCGATGATGCCGTCGGCGACTTCGCGGGCCTGCGCCTCGCCCTTCACGTAGTTCACGACCACGGTGGCGCCCTGCTCGGCGAGTGCCTCGCAAATCGAGCGACCGATGCCGCGCGAGCCGCCGGTCACCAGAGCAATCTTGCCGTCCAACTTGAACATGTCGTCCTCGGTTTCCTTCAGGCTGCAGGCTGCTCGGTGAGGAACTCACCGACTGCGTTCACGCCGGCGACGTCGCCGACGCTCAGGATCTTCATCTCTTTGGCGATGCGCTTGCCGAGGCCGGCGAGCACCTTGCCCGGTCCGATCTCGATCGCGTGCGTGATGCCTTCCATGTGCATCAAGCGGATCGCCTGCTCCCAGCGAACGGCGCCGTCGACCTGGCGCACGAGGAGCTCCTTCACGCGCGCGGGGTCCGAGTTCGGGCGCGCATCGACGTTGGCGACGACGGGGAAGTCGAACGGCTTCACGTCGACCTTCGCGAGCTCGTCGCGCACGACGATGGCGGCGGGGGCCATGAGCGCGCAGTGGAACGGGGCGCTCACCTTGAGCGGAATGGCCTTCGCCTTTTCCTCGCCGGCGCGTTCGGAGACGCGAGCGACGGCGCGCGCGGTGCCGGCGATGACGATCTGACCGGGCGCGTTGAAGTTCGCGCAGGCTACGGTGCCGTAGGCATTGCCCTCCGCGTCTTTCTCTTCGGCGACCTCGCGGCAGATCTGCTCGAGGCGGCTCGCATCGGCGCCCATGATGGCGGCCATCGCGCCTTCGCCCGGCGGAACCGCGCCCTGCATCGCGCGACCGCGCGCACGCACGAGGCGCACGGCGTCTTCGAGCGAGAGCGCACCGGCGGCGACGAGCGCGGAGTACTCACCGAGCGAGTGTCCGGCCGCGAAACGCGGCTTCTCGAGCTGCGGGTACTTCTCGCGAATCGCGGCGAGCACCGCGGTGCTCATCGTCACGAGCGCGGGTTGCGCGTTCGCGGTGAGCGTGAGGGCGTCTTCGGGGCCTTCGAGAATGAGCTTGGAGAGCGACTCACCGAGAGCAGCGTCGGCGCGAGCAAACACGTCGCGCGCCGCGGGCGATGCCTCGAGGAGATCTTTGCCCATACCGACGGCCTGGGATCCCTGGCCTGGAAAGAGCCACGCAATCTGCATGGGCGCGCGAGATAGCGCAGGTTCTCGCGGAGGCCAAGGGAGGCGGCTCGGCTGACGAGTCGCGTCAAGCGCGTCGACCGCGTCGAGCCGTCGCCCGCGTGTACGCGCGGTCTACTCTGCCGCAGCGTCCTTCACGGGCGTCGTCGACGTGCTGCTCGGCGTTCCGCTCGAGGGCGGCAGTGCGTTTCCGCCGCCGGAGTCCGCTTCGTCGGTGTTGTCCGTGTTGCCGGTCGGGGTCTTCTTCGCGTCCGACGAGGCCGTTCCGGCCGTCGCACCGCGGTCAAGGTGGCCGCCGCCCTGGTAGTCGCTCTTGTCGAAAATGCAGGCCGCGAGCGTTAGACCGAGGAGGCAGACCCAACCGATGCGCGCGATCGTGCGGCGCCGCGTCTTCGCGTCGTTCATGGACATTGCCAGCCCTTGTCAGTGTTGCAGGTGCACTGCGCGTCGTCGGTCGACGTGTTGCCGTACGCTGGGCACTGCTTGTCGGCCTCGTAGAACCCGATGCAGATGGCGCTCTTCTTGATCTGCGAGGCAGGGCAGTCCGGGAAGAGCACGTTGAAGAGTGCGGTGCCTTTGAGCTCGCCGTCGAGCCGGATCTCGCACTGGTAACGGCCCGGGTAGAAGGGCACGTCGTCGCCGTTGTTACCCTGGTCGTCGGTCTTCTGCAGCTGGACGTCGAAGTACTGCGGGCCGTCTGCACGGGCCGGCGAGTTCTCCGCATAGGCCATGACGCGGTTCGTCTCGAAGAACTTCCGCTCGGTGAAATCGTAGCGCTGCAGCTGACGAATGACACCCTCGATGGTCACTCCCTCGCGGCCGATGCCGATCTCCGCGACGCAGTGAATCTCTTTCGAGTCGGTGTAGAAGACGTTGCGCTTACGCAGACCGCCCGAGTCGAGCGCCATCTGGACGTCCGAAACGTTGGCCGTGCTGGTGCACGCCGGCGCGAGCGCCGTCAGGCTCATGCCGGCGGCGAGTGCGAGGACTCGGGAACGCGTCATCGATCGCAGTATACCTGCGACGGTCGCGTTTGCCTGTTACAACCGGATGATCGCGCCGCCCCAAGAGATGCCCGCGCCGAGCGCGCACATCGCCACGGTGTCACCCGCGTGGACCTTGCCCGAGCGGATCGACTCGTCGAGGAGGATCGGGATCGACGCGCTCGACGTGTTGCCGACGCGGTCGATGTTGATGAGGACCTTCTCCTTGGGCACGCCGAGACGCGTGGCCGCGAAGTCGATGATCCGCAGGTTCGCCTGATGCGGGCAGATCCAGTCGACCTGGTCGGCCGTCATGCCCGTCAAGTCGAGAGCCTCTTTCGTCGCCGAGTAGAGGTTCTTGACCGCGACCTTGAAGATGTCCTGGCCCTTCATGTGGACCTTGTGACGCTTGAGCTCGAGGGCCTCGAGGCTCATGGGGGTCACCGATCCGCCACCAGGGATCATGAGGGACTGGGCGAGCGCCCCGTCCGACTGAATCTTGGTCGAAAGAACACCGCGCGGCTTGCCGTCCGTCGTGGTGGCGCCGCCCGCGGGGCCGAGAATCACCGCGCCCGCGCCGTCTCCGAAGAGCACGCAGGTCGTCCGGTCTTCCCAGTTCACGACGCGCGAGAGCAGCTCGACGCCAATGACGAGGATGTTCTTCATGGTCCCCGAGCGGATGAACTGGTCCGCGATCGAGAGACCGAAGATGAAGCCTGCGCACGCTGCCGAAAGGTCCATGGCCGGGCAGCTGCCTGCGCCGAGCTTCTGCTGGACATACACGGCCGTGGCCGGCATCGGCATGTCGGGCGTCACGGTCCCGACGAGAATCATGTCGATGTCCGACGGCTTGAGCTCCGCAGCCTCGAGCGCGCTTTTCGCGGCCGCGGTGGCCATGTCGCTCGTGACGATGCCCTCGGGGGCAATGCGTCGTTCACGGATCCCCGTGCGCTCCCTGATCCATTCGTCGCTCGTCTCGACCATCCTCTCGAGGTCGAGGTTCGTGCGGACGATCGACGGGAGGTAGTGACCCGTACCGAGAATGCGGGATGCCGGCGTGATCATGAGGGGCGGCAAGGTCTTTAGCACAGCGCAGAAAAAGGGCCTTGGATAGATCGGCACATCGACCGTGGGCACGTTGCCCCAGCCTTGTGGTTTACAGATCTACAAACGGCCCCATCGCGGGTCACCCCGCGATTCCGATCACAGCGGAGCTCGCCAGAACGCCATCGCCCGGCCGTCGAAAAACGACCGGGCGAAGGACGAGGGGGAGCTCCCCCGAGATCAGAGCGCTGCGCGGCCTTTACTTGGCCGGCTTCGCGGCCTTCACCTCGCGGCCCTTGTAGTGGCCACAGGAGGAGCAGGCGCGGTGCGGGGTAACGGGCTCGCCGCAGTTGGGGCACGCGATCAGCTGGACCGCAATGACCTTGTCGTGGTTGGCGCGCCGCATGTTGCGCTTCGATCGGCTCGTTCGTCGCTTCGGGACAGCCACGGCATAACTCCGTTTCTAAGACTTCGTTTCTTTCTTGAACCGGAGGAGTGGTGCCAGCCGTGGATCGATCGAGTCGATACCTTGGCCTTCCGGTTCCTCCGCGGAAGCAATTCGCTCCTCGGGGGCGGGGGACATACCCGGGCAGCCGTCAGAGCACAAGGGGATCATGGGGATTTCGAGCATTACTTCGTCACGGACGAGATCATCGAGCACGACCGTCTCGCCATCGTAGCCGAGCGTATCGGCCTCTTCTGACGTGAATTCGTACTCTTCCTCGGCTTCCTTCGCCTTGCCCTTACCCTTGCTCTTGGGCTCGGCGTCCTTGTCCGATTTTTCGCTCTTGGCCGGTCCGGGAGCCTTGATGCGGGCCGCCGGAACGTAGAGCACGCTGATGTCCGAGTGGATCGGCAGGTCGAACGGCTCGAGGCAGCGGGCGCAGGGAACGTGGACTTTCACGTCCAGCGTGCCGTGCACGACCACGTCGTGCCCGCTCTTCGAGGCGCGGAGCGACAGCGTGCCGTCTTCCGTGGAAGCCGTCGCCTCGTTCTCTTCGAGGGCGCCGCGCAGCCAGGCAGCCCGAATGGGGAACTCGTACTCTTTGCCACCGGCGTCGAGGTCGGTGACGTTGATCGTAAACTCGTGTGCGGTCATGACTCGCTCTGAAGCAGCGGATTGTCCGCGCTTAATAGGCCTTCGTTCGGCGAGCGCAAGCGCTACAGCGCCGCCGTCTCGGTGATCTTTTCGGGGTCGCCGAGGAACTCGAAATGCATCGTGTCCTGCAGGACGTCGTGGCCGAGCCAATAAAAGCCGTACCGCTCGAAGACCTCGACCCATGATTTGGGCATCGCCATGCGCTCCCAAACGGTCTTGTTCTTCGCCTTGCAGAGGGGATGGTCGGGCCACGGCGCGACACATCCACAGCAGCTGTTCTTGTCGGGCTCGATGTCGATCGCGATGCCGTAGACGTGGTTCGAGACCTCGACCCCGCGATAGGTGTTCTTGAAGCGAATGCCGCCCGCCGCGCGCGGCTTGTACTCATCGCCGGCAGGGGTCGCCTTCAGCGCCGCCTCCACGCATTTGAGCGCGGGAATGATCCTCTCGTGTACCTGCAGGGGCATGCCCATGAAGCTCGTCGATTTCGCGTAGAACTTCGGCGGATGCGCGTTGGCCTTCGGGTTTCCGAAGCCCTCGAAGTAGCCGTACTTCTCCGTGCGGTACCTGACGGAGTCTTCGAGCATCTTGCGCCCCGCCTTGATGACGTCGGCGTCTTTCGATTTGGGAAACCAGTTGCCGCGGATCAGGAAGGGTTGAGCGGCCTGTTCGCGGCAGCGCACCGTTCGGCCGTCGGCCGTCGTGATCGTGACGTGCGACGAGGGCGACGAAGGATGCGCGTTCGGCGTGCCGTTCGACGGGGCAGGCGCTGCGCTCGCTGCGCTGGCTGCCGTCGTCGTCGTCGTGGGGGCTGTCGACGCGCCGGCATCGGCCTTCGGCTCTTCGCCGCTGGCGCCACGCGCATGCATCGCCGACGCAATCAGCACGCTCGATACGAGAAAGACGGCGGGCACGAGGGGACGGCGTACGGCGAACATCAGGAACCGCTTCTACAACGAGTTTCCTCCCGGTGTCATCGCCGCGCAAGAAACCAGGGGATCGCGGAGATGCGCCGCGCGAAGGTGACGTGGTGTCGACGCGCCGTCTACGCGTTCCGTTCGAAGCGAAGAACCTCACCGAGGACTTCGTGCTCTTCGACGCAGACGCGCGACATCCCACACTTTTCGAGGACGCGAATTGACGCGGTGTGCCAAGGCGGCGTGGTCGCACTGACCCGTCGCACGTCGGGCTGGCCGAGGGCCCACATCACGGCAGCGCTCGTGGCCTCCGTGGCGATGCCTTTGCACTGCCAGCTCTCTTCGACGCCGTAGCCGACCTCGGCGACGCCCTCGGCGGTGGGCCGTCCGTGGAAGATGATGCTGCCCACGACGAGGCGTTCTTCGCCGCGCGTGATCATCAGACGATCGCCCCAGAGGCGCGTCGCGGGATCGGCGCGGATGGCTTCGAGCGACGCGCTGAACGCTCGTTCGACGAGGGCACGACCGGGCCAAGCGGCTGGAACGCGCGCCTTGCAGAGCGCTTCGAGCGCCTCGCGATCGCCGCGAAAAACGGCCTCGACGAGCTCGAGGGTGATCGGCTCGAGCGTCAGCCTGGGCGTGACGAGCAGCTCCATCGCCTGGTCATCGTACCGCAACCCCGCGAGACCGTGCAGCACCTCGGCTTCTCGAGCCGCGGTCGGTTCTCGGCAGAGCCGAAGCACGATACGAATGGCGGATGCGGCCGCGAAACCTCGTGCGCCTCCTCGCTGCATTCGGTCCCGTCGGCTGCTCGGGCTGGTTGGGCTCGCCGGACTCGCCGGGGCGGCCGTCGTGACGGCCTGCGTCGGAGACGACACACCGACGCTGACGCCGTCCTCGCCCTCGGGCGACGGGGGCGAGCTCGACGGACAGAAGCCGGGGACGACCGACGGTACCGACGCGTCGTCCTCCGGGGACGGGGCGACGCCGGATGCCGGTACCGACGCGGAGCCGGCCCCTTACGACGTGCGAAAGCTCCCAGGCCTTCGCCTCTGGCTCGAGAGCACCCAGCATCTCTCGAGAAGGCGGCGGTCGGCAGCGACGTGGTCACGTGGAACGACAGCTCCGAGCGCTGGGCCGACGGCGGCAGCGGCGCGCCCGACGGAGGCGTCCACATGGCGATGCCAATCCCGTTCAACGGCGGTGGCGCCGTCTATCCGACGGTGGTCGCGAACGGCATTGCCGGTCGTCCTTCGGTCGCCTTCGAATCAGGACCGAAGCTCGCCAACGCGAACCACGCGGACTTCGACGTTCAGACGGGGGACTTCTTCATCGCGTTCGTCGCGGCGATCAACTCCGGATCCGGCTCGTTCTGGAGCCTGATGACGTCGACGACGGCAGCGACGGGAACCTGGCTCGGCTCGTCGAAATTCTGCTCGTTCCTCGGCGGCCTCGGCGCGCAGCCCAAGTGCACCTCGCCCGAGTACTCGGCGAACACGTCGCCGCACGCCTTCATCGTTCGGAGAAAGCCGGCCAGGCCATCTTCCGGGTCGATCGAACCTCGCGCGGGACGTACGACTTCGGTGGCGACAACCCGAACCTCGGCGTCGCCGCCTACGAGCAGCTGCTCGTTTCGATCGGTGGCGCCATCGTCCGCGCAGGTCGCCGAAATCGTCATGGTCGTCGGCCCGACGCACGACGCGGACTTCGAGTTCTCCGAGGCGTACCTGCAGAGCAAGTACGCGTTGCCCGAGCCGAGCACGACCAAGCGCGGTCCGCGGCGCACGCCCGCGCCTGCACGCACCGTCGCGGTCGCTCGGCCGCGATCGACTCCCCGTTGACGAACGGCCGGAACGGATGAATATTTCGTACACGAAATATTGTCCGCATACGTGCGCCTGAGCCCTGATCCAGCGCTTTCAGGCCTGCATTTCGCGTTTCGCGTTTCGCGCGTTCGTTCCCGCCAAGCCTTTCGCCAGCCGGTGAGTTCTTCGTGAGTCCCCTCAGCTCCGATATCAAGAGCGACGTCGATCAGGTCCTCGAGGCCATCATTTACCTCTACACGGAGAGCCGTCGCATCACGAAGGAGCTCGCGCGCCGCGCGGATCTCACGGGACCGCAGCTCACCGTGGTGAAGATGCTCGAGCAGATCGGTGACATGTCGCTCTCCGAGCTCTCCGACAAGATCCGTGCACAGAACAGCACGGTGACGGGGATCATCGATCGCATGGAGCGCGAAGATCTCGTGAAGCGAGAGCGCTCGAAAGAGGATCGCAGGGTCGTCTTCATCCGACTGACCGCGAAGGGCCGCGAGCTCGCGCGCGAGATCCCCGTCGAGCCGATGGAGATCTTCCGAAGCGCGCTCGAGAGCCTCAGCGCGCAGGAGATGCGCGACTTGATGCGCATCATGACGAAGCTCGCCCGCCGCGTTAAACAGCAGATCGTTCGTCACAAAGTCGGCGACGACACCGAATCCGAGGAGGCGTGACATGAGTCAGTCCGAAGGCGGCACCATGCAGGTGGGCTCCACGCACGTGCGCGATCCCGATCTGTGCGTCATCACGTGCGCCGTGACGGGGGTACTCGCCAACCGGAAGCAGAACCCGAACATCCCGTACACGGCGGTCGAGATCGCCGAGGAGGCGAAGCGCGCGTACGACGCCGGCGCCTCGGTCGTGCACATCCATGCGCGCCACGACGACGGCACGCCCACGTTCGATCCCAAGGTCTTCGCCAAGATCAAAGAGGAGATCGAGAAGCGCTGCCCGATCCTCCTCAACTTCTCGACCGGGACCATCCTCGACGACGTCACCGAGCAGACGACGTACATCACGGAGTCGAGGCCGCACATCGCCGCCCTCAACATGGGGACGATGAACTACTCGAAGTACTCCGAGAGCCGGAAGCAGTTCGTCTTCGACATGGTCTTCCCGAACACCTATGCGAAGATCATCAAGCTGCTCGAGGCGATGAACGACGCGGGCGTGAAGCCGGAGCTCGAGTGCTTCGACACTGGGCATACGCACGGCATCTGGCCGCTCCTCGACATGGGGATTCTCAAGAAGCCCCTGCAGTTCTCGTTCATCGTGAACGTGCTCGGCGGGATCCCGCCGCTCGTCGAGAGCCTTCAGCTCCAGACGAAGATCATGCCGCCCGGCAGCGAGTGGGAGGTCATCGGCATCTCCAAGTGCGGGTGGAGGATGATCGGCGCGGCGCTCGCGCTCGGTGGCAACATCCGCGCGGGCCTCGAAGACAATCTCTATCTGCCGAACGGCGCGATGGCGAAGTCGAACGGCGAGCTCATCGAGGTCGCTGCACGCATGTGCCGCGACACGGGCCGCAAGGTGGCGACGGTCGAGCAGGCCAAGCAGATCCTCGGGCTCGACCAGTTCTCGCCGAAGGTCGCGCGTCCCGCTCCGGCCGAGCCGCGCGTCTCGGGGGCCGTATGAGCAGCGACCCCGTCTCGTCATCGCGCTCGTTGCCCGAGCGCGGTTACGGTCGCATTCGCGTTTCGCTGCATGGCTCGGTCTACACGATCCTGCTTCACAATCCCGAGCGCCGCAACGCGATCGGTCCGCAGATGGTCAACGAGCTGCTCTGGGCGCTTGCCGACGCCCACGAAGCCGCCGCGGTGCGTTCGATCGTCCTGACGGGCGAGGGAACCGCCTTCTGCGCGGGTGGTGACTTCGCGCAGATGACCAGTGGCGGCAATGGTTCGGAGCTCGCTCCGAAAGGTGACTACGCCGATCTGCTGATCGCGATGACGCGCACCGAGAAGCCGATCGTGGCGCGCGTGAATGGTCCAGCGATGGGGGGAGGCCTCGGGCTCGTGGCCGCCTCCACGTTCGCCATTGCGCACGAGGCGGCGGTCTTGGGAACGCCCGAGATCAACGTGGGCTTGTTCCCCATGATGATCATGGCGGTGCTCGAGCGTCTCGTGCCGCGACGGCGGCTCCTCGAGATGATGCTCTTCGGCAAGAAGCTCACCGCGACCGAAGCGCTCGAGGCGGGGCTTCTCAATCGTGTGGTGCCGGCTGCCCAGCTCGACGAGTCGGTCGACGCGATGACCACCGAGATCGCCGAGAAGAGCCCCATCACGATCGCGCTCGGCTTGCGAGCTTTCACGGCGCAGGACGGCAAGGACCTCGCGACGGCGCTGCCTCTGCTGCGCGAGCGCCTCGCCGAGTGCCTCGCGACGGACGACGCCCGCGAAGGCCTGATGGCCTTCCTCGAGAAGCGCCCGCCGGTCTGGACCGGTCGCTGATCCGAACGCCCCCCGAGAGACGACGAGCAGACGACGAGCGCAACGAGGAAAGAGGAGCTGCCGATGGCCAACATGCGAGAGCTGATCGCCGATCTCGAAGCGCGCCGCGCGAAGATCCGCGAAATGGGCGGAGCCGCGAAGATCCAGAAGCAACACGAACGAGGCAAGCTGACCGCACGCGAGCGGCTCGATCGCCTCTTCGACGACGGCGCGTGGTTCGAAATCGGAACGCACGGCACGCAGATGGGCCTCGCCGCAGGACCCGACGGCAACGACAAGCCCCCGGCCGACGCTGTCGTCACCGGCTTCGGCAAGGTCGACGGCCGCATGGTGTGCGCCGCGGCGTACGACTTCACCGTCAAAGGCGGCAGCATCGGGTATACAGGCGAGGAGAAGGTCACGCGCCTTCGCCACATGAGCCTCCGCGGCCGCTGGCCCATGATCTGGCTCGTCGACTCCGGCGGCGCGCGGATCGATCCGGGCTCGAGCCATCCGGACATGATCTCGCTCTTCGCCGGCTCCGGGCATCTCTTCCGCGAGCAAGTCGTGATGAGTGGCGTCGTCCCGCAGGTCGCGGCCATGGTCGGGCCTGGAGCCGCCGGAACGGCCTACATTCCAGGCCTCGCGGACTACGTGCCGATGGTCAAGAACATCGGCTCGCTCGCGCTCGGCGGTCCTCCGCTCGTCAAGGCGGTCACGGGGCAAGACATCGGCGAGCAGGAGCTCGGCGGCAGCAAGATCCATTCGGAGGTGAGCGGCGTCGGAGACGGCGAGTTCGAGAGCGACGCGGCGTGCATCGACGCGGCCAAAAAGTACCTCTCGTACTTCCCGTCGAACTGCGACGAGATCCCGCCCGAGTTCCCCGTCACCGATCCCGTCGATCGACGTGACGAGTCGCTCCTCGATCTGCTGCCCGAGTCGACGCGCAAGCCGTACGACATGTACAAGCTGATTCGATCCATCGTGGATCACGGCGAGATCTTCGACATCAAGCCGCGTTTCGCGCGGAACATCATCACGTGCCTCGCGCGCATGGGCGGCAAGAGCGTGGGCATCGTCGCCAACCAGCCAAACTGGCTCGGCGGCATTCTCGACAACGACGCGGCTGACAAGGCTGCGCGCTTCATCCAGATCTGCGATGCCTTCAACGTGCCGCTCGTCTTCCTGCAAGACGTGCCGGGCTTCATGGTCGGCTCGAAGGTCGAGCACGCCGGCATCATCCGTCACGGCGCGAAGATGCTGCACGTGATGAGCGCGGCGACGGTGCCGAAGATCACGGTGGTCGTCCGCAAGGCCTACGGTGCGGGCTACTACGTCATGTGTGGACGCGCCTACGAACCGGATCTCATCGTCTCGTGGCCCACCGCGGAGATCTCCGTCATGGGCGCCGAAGGCATGGTCGGCATCGCCGCGCGCAAGCTGTTCGGCGCCGAAGAGCCGCCGCCCGAGGCCAAGAAGATGATCGTCGATCAGATCCAGAAGAACATCGACGTCTACAAGGTGGCGGGCTGGGGACTCGTCGACGAGGTCATCGACCCGCGCGACACACGCAAGGCCATCGCCTGGGGCCTCGAGCTCGCGCGCCACAAGCGCCTCGAACGCCCTTCGAAGAAGCGCGGCGTCATTCCAGTTTGATGCAAGGACGACGAGCCAGCGTTTCACCCATGTGTCCGACGCCGATGATGCCGATCTGCGCGTTCTCGCTGCTTGCTCAAACGGACAGGCCGAAGAGGCGACGTTGGAGGAGGACCATATCGCGCGACGTCGAACCTGCCGGCAGCTTCGCGAACTCGGCCAGCGACCGCTCGCGCTCCACTGGCGCCTTCGCTCGATCGGCCTGGCGCAAGGTGCGACGGACGCCGTCCGCGTCCAGATTGGTGCAATAGACGGGCGTCCCGGGTTGCTGTCGCCAGGACTCGTCGAGCGATCCCTCGTCGACGCCGTCGAAGCCGAGCTCGTCGACGAGGGCAAGGACGACGGACTTGGCGCGGGCATCGTCGCCGGCGACGGGGAGAGCGATCCGATCCTTCGCTCCTTTCGGCCGGCCCCCCTCCGCCAAGAAGTGCGCAGTGATGTTGTTGAACACCTTCACCACGGGTCGCCCGAGCACGCTGGAAACCCACCCCGACTCGGTGCCCCCTTCTTCGATGGCCGCGATGCGGCCGTCGCGAAACGAGGGGTAGTAGTTGCTCGTGTCGACGACGACGACGTCGCTCGGCACGTCGCGGAAGAGTCCCTGGGGCAAGTCGGGCACGTTCTTCATGTTGAGGGCCACGACGACGAGGTCGACCTTCTTGACGGCGTCGGTGACCGTGACCGCATGCGCTCCGGTCTCCTTCGCGAGATCGGCCAGGGTCGGTCTCGACGGCCCGGACGTGACGGTCTGCCCAAACCCGGTAACGGGCGGCGTAAACGACGCGATAGCAGGAGCTGCCGACCCTGGGCCGCGGGAGTTCGCGATGGACACGGTGTGCCCCAGGCGAGTGAGCCTGCGCGTGAGCGTGCCTCCGATTTCCCCGGTGCCAATGATTCCGATTCGCATGGCTTGGTTCCTTTCAGAAGCGAAGGCCTTGCTGGGCCGCAGTTATGCGCGAGGGCAGGGAGGAGGTTGCGCCCGCCCCCTCGTCCGTGAACTGTATGGCGTCGACCAGCGTCTGTCCGGTGCGGCCCGCGAGCGGAGCTCGCACTTGCGTGAACTCGAGGTCGAGCCGCGCAGCCTCGACGGCTGCCTCCGCCGCCTGCAACGCGTCCGTCCCCGAGGCCGCCGGGAGAAGCGCGGCGTGATTCCCGTCTGACCTTCGAGAGGGCCATTCTTAGCGCTTTCGTGCTGTCGCCATGCAGCGGAGGTCGCGCTCGCGATGGCCCAAATGAAAACCGCGCAGTGGCTCGCCTTCGAGGGCGAGCACACTGCGCGATGTGGGGCGATCGAATCGGGGGGCTATTCGCCGGTCATCGAGATCGGATCGGCGTGCACGGGCGGGAGCTCGTGCGGAGCGGCTGGCGGCGACGATTGTGCGCCACCGGTCGTCTTCTTCTTTCGCGAGAAGAGCTTCTCGACGAGGACGAAGAGGGCGGGGATGAGGAAGATGCCGAGCGCCGTGGCCGCGACCATGCCGGACACGACGACGGTACCGAGCGTGCGACGAGCGCTCGCGCCTGCACCGGCGGCTCTCCAGAGCGGGAGACAACCGAAGATGAAGGCGAGCGACGTCATGAGGATCGGACGAAGGCGAAGGCGAGCGCCTTCGAGCGCGGCGTCGACGACGGAGCGCCCGTTGTCGAGCTCGAGCTTCGCGAACTCGACGATGAGGATCGCGTTCTTCGCGGTCAGGCCGATGAGCATGACGAGCCCGATCTGCGCATAGACGTTGTTGTCGAACTGCCGCGAGAGCAGGCCGAAGAACGCTCCGAGCACGGCGACCGGCACGCTGAGAAGAACGCTGAAGGGCAGCGACCAGCTCTCGTAGAGCGCCGCGAGAATGAGGAAGACGAAGATGAGCGACAGACCGAGGATGCGCGTCGAGCTGCCGGAGGCCACCTTCTCCTGATAGGAGAGGGCGTTCCACTCGTAGCCCATCTCGGGCGGGAGAACCTTCTTCGCCACGTCTTCGAGGGCTGCGAGCGCTTGGCCCGAGCTGTAGCCCGGAGCGGCCGCGCCGGAGATCTCGACGGAGCGATAGAGGTTGAAGCGGACCGTGTACTCGGGGCCCGTCGTGGTGCGGATGGAGACGATCGAGGAGAGCGGCACCATCTCGCCGCGGTTGTTGCGGACGTAGAACTTCTTGATGTCGTCCGCGTTCGTTCGATAGCTGGAGTCGGCCTGGAGGAAGACCTTCCACTGGCGACCGAAGCGGCTGAAGTCGTTCGTGTACGCGCCGCCGAGGAACGTCTGCAGCGTGGAGTAGACGTCGGTGAGCGCGACGCCCTGCTTGAGCGCCTTCTCCTTGTCGACGTCCGCGAAGAGCTGCGGAACGGCCGGCGAGAAGTTCGGGCGGACCTGCGTGAGCTCGGGCCTCTTGCTCGCCTCGGCGACGAACTTGCCGACGTTCTGCGCGAGGAAGGCCATGTCCTGACCGCTTCGATCCTGGAGCATCATGCTGAAGCCGCCTTGCGCGCTGATGCCAGGGATGGCGGGCGGCGAGATGGCGAAGATGCGTGCTTCGGGGATCTTCGAGAACGCGATGTTGAGGTTCTTGATGATGGCCGCGGCCGTGAGGTCGGGCGAATGGCGCTCGGACCACGGCTCGAAGCTGAAGAAGAGCGTTCCGCTGTAGCTCGAGGCGGTGCGCGTGAGGAGGCTGAAGCCCGCGACGCCGTTCGAGTACTTGATGCCCTTCTGCTTGCCCATCACGTCGGCGATCTTGTCGTAGACCGCACGCGTGCGCTGCATCGAGGCGCCCTCGGGCAACTGTACGGCGACGACGCCGTAGCCCTGATCTTCCTCCGGCACGAAGCCCGTGGGGAGCTTCTTGCCAAGCAACTGCGCGCCGAAGGTCATGGCGCCGAGGATGGCGATCGGGATGATCAGCTTGCGAACGAGGATGCGGTTGACGCCGACGTAGCCGTCGGTGGCCTTGCCGAAGGCGCGGTTGAAGGCGCGACCGGCGGCCCCGAGGATGCCCTTCGACTCACCACGCGGCTTTAGGAGCAACGCGCAGAGCGCGGGGCTGAGCGTGAGCGCGTTGAAGGCCGAGATACAGACGGAGATCGCGATGGTGAGCGCGAACTGCTGGTAGAGGCGGCCGGTGATGCCGCTCATGAAGGCGACGGGCACGAAGACCGCCGAGAGGATGAGCGCGATCGCGACGACCGGGCCCGTAACCTCCTTCATGGCCTTGGAGGTTGCCTCGCGCGGCGACATGCCGTGCTCGAGGTGGTGTTCGACAGCTTCGACCACGACGATGGCGTCGTCGACGACGAGACCGATCGCGAGCACGAGACCGAAGAGCGAGAGCGTGTTGATCGAGAACCCGAGCAACGGGAACGTCGCGAACGTGCCGATGAGCGAGACCGGGACGGTCAGCAGCGGAATGAGCGTTGCGCGCCAGCTCTGGAGGAAGACGAACACCACGAGCACGACGAGCACGATGGCTTCGATGAGCGTGTGGATGATCTCTTCGATGCTGGCGGTGACCGACGCGGTCGTATCGAGGGTGACCTTGTATTCGATGCCCGCCGGGAAGCGCTTGGAGAGCTCGTCCATCGTCTTCTTGACCGAGGCCGCGACTTCGAGCGAGTTCGAACCCGGCGCCTGGAAGACGGCGATGACGGCGGCTGGCTTGCCGTTGAGCGTGCCGTATTGCTGGTAGTTGAGCGAGCCGAGCTCGACGGTGCCGACGTCTTTGACGCGGACGGTGGAGCCGTCGGCGTTCTCCTTGATGACGACGTTCGCGAACTCGTCGGGCTCGACGAGGCGGCCCTGCGCGCGCACCGTGTACGTGAGCTGCTGGCCCGGGGGCGCAGGCTCGGCGCCGACTTGACCGGCCGGGTTCACGATGTTCTGCGCGCGAAGCGCATTCTGGACGTCGCTGACGTTGATGCCGAGACGCGCGAGGACGTCGGGCTTGAGCCAGACGCGCATCGCGTACTCGGACGAACCGAGGTTACGGATGTCGCCGACGCCCTTGATGCGGAGAAGTGCGTCGTTGATGTTGATGAGCGAGTAGTTCGCCAGGAAGTTCGGCTCGTAACGCCCGTCCGGAGACGTGAGCGTGAGAACCATGAGGGGGAAGGCGAGCGACTTCTTGATCGTGACGCCGAAGTTCTTCACGTCTTGCGGAAGAAACGGCTGCGCCTGCGAGAAGCGGTTGTTGACGAGAACGTTGGCGACGTCGATGTCGGTGCCGACGTCGAACGTCACGACCTGGTTCATCGTGCCGTCGTTACCGTTCGTCGACTGCACGTAGAGCATGCGGTCGGCGCCGTTGACCTGCTGCTCGATCGGCGTGGCGACGGCTTGCTCGATGGTGAGTGCGTCCGCGCCCGTGTAGGTCGTGGTGACGTTGATCTGTGGCGGGAGAATCTGCGGGAACTGCGCGATGGGCAGCCCGAAGAGCGCGACGACGCCGATGAGGACGGTGATGATCGCGATGACCATCGCCACGATCGGGCGGCGGATGAAAAACTCCGACATGAAATGCCTCTAGGTCAGTGGGAAGCCGGGCTAGCGGCCTTCTCCGCGGGCGCTGCGCTGGCGGCCGGAGCCGTGGCTGCACTCGGGGGAGGGGCTGCGCCCGGAGCCGCTTGCGCCGAAGCCGGCGGAGCAGGCTGGGGAACGACGGTGGCACCGTCGGTGACCTTCTGCGTTCCTTCGACGACGATCTTGTCGCCTTCGGAGACGCCGTTGCGAACGACGCGGATGCCCTGGCCCGCGATGGGGCCGAGCTCGACGCGGCGGAGCGAGACCTTGTTGTCGTTGCCGACGACGGCGACGGAATACGAGCCCTGCACCGAGATGAGGGCCTTCTCCGGAACGAGGAGCGCGTCTTTGCCCGCTTCGCTGCGCGGGACCTTCACGCGGGCGTACTGGCCCGGACGAAGGCGCGAATCCGTGTTGGGGAAGAGCGCCTGCATGAGGATCGTGCCGGTGGTGGCGTCGACCTGGCGGTTCGCGGTGACGATGACCCCGCGATGGGGGTACACGCTGCCGTCGGCGAGGATGAGCTGCACGCCCGTGTCGCCGTCTTCCGTGGGCTCGCCCTTGTCGAGCTTCGGGAACTGCGCCTTCGCCCACGCCACGTCGCGCTTCTCGAGGTTCTTCAAACCGCCGGGGCTCTGGACGTAGTCGACCTCGCTGAGCGGGAAGTTCACGCGCACCGGATCGAGCTGCGAAACGGTGGTGAGGAGCGTGGGCCCTTCCTGTCCGACGAGGTTACCGACGCGCACGCTCGCGACGCCGGCGATGCCCGACACGGGGGCGCGCATCTGCGTGTACCCGAGGTTGAGCTCGGCCTGCCGAAGCGCCGCACGAGCCGCGAGCACGGCGCCCTGCGAGTCGGCGTTGCTCGCCTGGGCGTTCTCGACTTCCTGCTTCGACACGGTACCAGCCGGTCCGAGGACTTCGTAACGCTCGAGCTGCGCCTTGTTGTGCGTCTGGCCCGCTTCGGCCCGGGCGAGCGTGGCCTTGGCGGACTGGATGGCCGTGACGTACTCGGAGCTGTCGATCGTGAAGAGGAGCTGCCCCTCCTTCACGTAGGCGCCATCCTTGTAGTTCTGCGACTGGAGAAAGCCGCGCACGCGGGCGCGGATGTCGGCGTTGACGTAGCCGTCGAGCGTGCCGACGGATTCGATGTCGATGGTGACGTCACGCTTCGCGACCGGGGCGACGAGAACCGTCGGCGGGGGCGGAGCAGCCGGAGCGGCCTTCGACGTCTCCCCGCATCCCGAAAGAAGAAGCAGCGTTGCATAGGGCCAGATGCCCCAGCGCGATTCAGAGCCTTGCATGTCTCGGTGGAGCCTTCCCGCGATCCCCCCGGGAGTGTCCGAATTTGGGGGCGGGCCCCCCGCGGACGGGACCTGTGCGGACGTGTGATGTCCGCGTGGTAGGCCGGGTCGCGGACCTTACGCACTTTTTACATCGGGGTGCGCGATTTGCGCGCTGCGTGCTTCAGCTCGCTCGTCGCGCGCTCGAACGACGACGTACGCACGTCACGACGAAACCGAGGGCCGCGAAGACACCGAACAGAGAGGTGGAGGCAGGCGCGCCCGCCGTACGGCAGCCGCACCCATCGTCGGCGCCGGCCTCCGCCGAGCTCAAGCTTGATGTGCCGGCATCGGAACCGTTGCCGCCATCATCGCCCGCCGACGAGCTTCCATCGGCCGTGCTGCCGCCGTCGTTCGTCGAGCCGCCATCGCCATTGCCGCCTGCGTCTTTCGTGATGCCCCCATCGTCGTTCGTGCCGGCGTCCGGGTCGACGACGGGTGCGTTCACCGTCTGCACGAGCTCGGCTGACTTGCTGGCGACGTAGTCCGTGTTGCCGGCGTACTCGGCGTGCACCGTGTGCGGACCTTCCGTGAGCGACGACGTGACGAAGGAGGCAGAGCCTGCGCTGAGTGTGCCGGTGCCGAGCGTCGCCGTGCCCTCGAGGAAGGTGACCGTTCCCACCGGCGTTCCCACGCCCGAAGCGACGGTGGCCGTGAAGGTGACGGCGGCGCCGGTCGTCGATGGATTCGGCGTGGCCGCGAGCGTCGTCGTCGTCGCCGTCGGGTCGATGTCTTGCATCAGCGAGGCGGTCTCTCCGCCGGAGAAGTTCGCATCGCCGTCGTAGGTCGCCGTGATCGTATGCGAACCCCCGCCGAGCGCCGCCGTGGCGTACGTCGCGGTGCCCCCTGTGAGCGTTCCGGTGCCCAGCGTCGTCGCGCCGTCTTTGAACCTCACGGTGCCCGTCGGATTCGCCGTGACGCCGACCGCCGTGACCGTCGAGGTGAACGTCACGCTCGAGCCGCGCGGCGACGGATTCGCCGACGACGCGAGGCTGATCTGCGCGCCGATCGCGCTGATGACTTGCGAGATGGCAGCCGACGTCGACGCGGCGACGTTCGTGTTGCCGCCGTACGAGGCGGTGATCGAATGCGTTCCGACGGCGAGGTTCGAAGTCGTGAACGTTGCCTTGCCTGTGGCGTCGACGGTGCCGGTGCCGAGCGTGGTCGCGCCGTCTTTGAACGTCACCGTTCCCGCCGGCGTCGCCACACCGGGTGCGGGTACGGCCACCTGCGCCGTGAAGGTCACGCTCTGCGTGGCAATCGAGGGATTCGCCGAGGACGTGACGGTGGTCGTCGAAGACGCCTGGCTCACGACCTGCGTGACTTGGCCGGTGCTCGTGCTGAACGGCGTTTGACCGCCGTACCTTGCTTTGACGGTGTGCGATCCGATCGCGAATGAGCTCGTCGAGTAGGTGGCCTTGCCCGAGTTGTCCACCGCGACGAGCTGCGTGTTCGTGCCGTCGACCTGGAACTGCACGCTGCCGATCGGCGGCGCACCGATCGTCGAGTCCACGGCGGCGGAGAACGTGACCGACTGCCCGAACATGCTCGGCGCGGCCGACGATGTGAGCGTGGTCGTCGTGGCCATCGTTCCGAAGTTGCCGGTCGCGGTGATCGTGAACGTACCCTTGCTCTGCGGATCGCTCGCCGGGAAGAACGAGTCGACGGCGAGGTAGTAAATCCCTGCCGGAACCCCGCTCAGCGTGAGCGTCTCGGCCTGGCCTGCAAGGCCCTTGTCGGCGCCCCAGCCATTGCCACACGTCGCGCCGTCTCCGCACGTCGAGAGCAGATAGATCGATGGGTCGTAGCCCGCCGACGGCGTGACGGTGATCGTCACCGCGTTGCCCGTGCCCAGGATCAATCGGTAGAGGACCTCGGGGCCGGCGACGCTCAGATAGTTGCCGTTGCAACCGAGGGGGACGCTCGCGATGTCGTTCGCCTTGCCCGTCGTGTCGCCCGTATCGCCCGCGGTCGTGAGCACAGGGGCGGGGGAGCCGCACGTGTCCACGCCGTTCGCGAAGGCGGGGTGCACGAACGACGCGCTCACGAGCGCACAAGACAGCATCCCTACGAACGCGAGGCGCGCGGCGGGCGAAACGTTTCGAGTCATACCGGGCACTCCATCGTTCGATAGACGCTCTCTGCGTCGTTCTCCGCGGCGGAAAGAAAGCCGAGTCGTTCGTAGAGCCGCATCGCCTCGCTCGTGGTGAGCACCGAGAGCCGGACGGGCAGCTTCTTTTCGCGCCCCTCGGCGATCAACACGCCGACGAGCCGCGTTCCAATTCCCTGGCGCCGATACTCGGGGAGGAGCGCGATGTCCACCAGGCGGAGCTCGTCGTGACCGCGATGAATCAACACGCGTCCAATCGGGGCGTCGTGGTGCGTGACGATGGCGTGCTCGGCGCTCGCGTAGCGTGAGGCGTAGTCACGCGTCTGCGCGTCGAACTGCTGGCGCAGGAACACTTCTTTCGCGGCGGGCGGCAATGGCAGGAACGCGAGTTCACGTTCTCGTGTCGTCGCGAACAGACGAAACAAGAACGCGCGGTCCTCGTCCGTTGCTGCGCGAGTCGAGACGTGCCCCGGCGTCATGGTGTCAGCCGCGCGGCGGGAAGATGCCGTTGAGCGCGATGATGAAATTCACCACGAGATAGGGCTGGACGTTGTTGTGCGGTTGTCGCCCGGGGACTGGAGGGAGTGTGCCTGGGTTCATGGTCAGCGCGCTCGCGTTCGAGCCCACGTAAAGCGGGTTCGCTGCCGCCGTCGCGGCCAGCAAAGCGTTCGATGGGTCGCCCGTATTCGCCGCCGCGGTGCTCGCACGCGCCGTATGCGTGTGGCTAGGCAACTGGAGGTCGCTCAGGGTGACCGTCTGCGTGCCTCCCGTCTCGGCGAGGACGCGGTCGCTGAGGCCCGGGCCCTGACCAAACCCGAGGGGCGTCATCCCTTGGAGGTTCGGAAGGCCGAAGGTGCTCTTCCCATCACCCCCATAGAACGTTCCGAGCAGCGAGAACAGCGCCGTGTTTTGGCTGATCGGAAGGAGCTGTCCGTTGCAGAGCGCCCACCCGTACGGGGCGAAGTTGCCTGCGAACATGCGGATTTCGGCGACGTATTGGTCGGTCATGTTTGGCTTGGGAAGACGCCGAAGAGCGCGATGATGAAGTTGATACAGAGAAACGGCGCCATGTTCTCGTGCGGCTGATTCCCGCCCGTCGGCGCGATGGTCGAGGTGCCGAGCGCCGTTCGCGCCGACGCGGCGTTGTTGTCGTACGAGAGCGCGCTGCCGTTCGCGAGATAGCCGTTGGGCAGCTTCGCGGTGTCCGCCGAGCCGGCGGTTCCGACGACGTTCCACGCGTGCGTGTGCGTCGGGAGCTGCGACGTCGTGAGCGTGACCGACTCGACGCCGGCCTGCTGTCCGAGCGGGTACGTTACGCCTGCGTTCGTGCCCATGTGGATGGGGACTCGTCCGCGAAGATCGGGCAGCGCGAACGTGTTGACGCCGTCGCCGCCGTACGTCACGCCGATCAGGTTATAGAGCACGGCGTACTGTGAAATCTGCAGGATCTGCCCCTGGCAAAGCATCCAGCCTGCGGGGGCGAAGTTGCCCGCGAACATCCGAATCTCGCCGACGTAGGGAGTGCTCATGTCAGTTCCTCGAGGGGAAGATCCCCTGCAGGGCGATGCAGAAGTTCAGGGCGAGATACGGCTGCATGTTTTGGTGCGGCTGACCGCCTCCGGCCGTATCGACCGCAGTCGCCGCAAGCGTGGCCGTTGGGGGACCCGCGCCAAACGTGTCGCCGCTGGCGAGCACGGCATTCGCCGGATTCGTGACCACGCGCGGTCCGGTCATTCCGGTGACGAGATGACCGTGCAGCGTCTCGCTGAGCACGAGGGTATGCGCCGCCTCGCCGCTAGCCTGCCCCTGCGTGTAGCCGTTGCCGAAGTGGATCGGCATGCGCCCCTGGAAGTTCGGAAGCGCGAACGTCGTCCGACCGTCGCCGCCGTACGTGGTGCCGAGGAGCGAGAAGAGTGCCGTGTTCTGGTTGATCGACAGAAGCTGCCCATTGCACAGGGCCCAACCCTTCGGAGCGAAGAAGAAAGAGACGATGCGAATCTCGCCCAGGTACGGTGTGCCCATCGAAGCTGGAGAATCCCCCTTGCGTCGACTCTATTCAAGTTAGAATGTCGTCATCATGTCTCGAATGCTCCGTCGCGAGTGGATGAAGCTTGCCGCCCTTGGTTCAGCCGGCGTTTGGCTTCCAGGACTTGCCACCCTCACCGCGTGTGGCGGAGCGACCGAAGACCCTTCGGTTCGCCCGGATTTCAAGGGCAACGAAGGCGCGAACGGCACTCGCGCCCCTCGCCCGGACGCCTTGATTGCGGGCACCGCCGTGCGGGCATTCGCCGCGGACGGACGCAGCGCCGAAGTTGGAACTCAAAGGAACTACGTTGATGTTCTTGGCCTGAACGGTATTCGTGTCACCCGAATTGGTGACACCAACCGCGTGCCGACCCGAGCCGTGGGCGATTTGAACGGTCCGGTGGCGGCGATCTGGACCGACGACACCCGCCTCCTCGTCCTCGAGCTGGGCAACGAGCGCCTCCAGGCGTTCGATGCGACCGGTCGCTCGCTCGGCACGCTCGCGTCGACCGAACGAGGCGTCGACCTGGCGCTCGGCGGCGATGGGGCCATCTACGTGGCCGAGTCGAATGCCCACCGAATCTCGGTGCTTTCGAAGGACGGACGCGCGCAGCGAACGATCGGGAGCTTCGGCACCGATGGCGCCGGACTCAATGGTCCGTCCAGTGTTGCGCTTGCCGCCGATGGCGCCTTGCACGTCGTCGACGCTGGCAGCGCGAGCGTGAAGGTGTTCTCGGCGAGCGGACGCTTCACCGGTAGCTACGGGACGAGCGGCAACGGTCGGCTCGTCGGCCCGCGCGCGGTCCGCTTCGACACCGAAGGCCGCGCTTGGGTAGCCGACGCGTTCGCCGGGTCGGTCGTCGTTTACGACGGGGAGGGCACCTACCTCACGCGCATCACGGCGCGAACGATCGACGGTAAGCCCGGCGTGCCTTACGCGCTCTGCCCACTCGAGAGCGGCACGATGTACGTCGCCGTGACGGCTGCAGGCTGACCGTGCCTATCGCTCTCGCTACGGCGTCCGCCGCGGATTTCCGTCCGCTCCTTGGTCAGTCCTTCCAGCTGACATTTCCTACGGGCGCGGTTGTGTCAGCCAAGCTCGCGTCGGTCGATGAAGGCGCACCGTATCGCCCCGACTTCCGCGTTCCGTTCACGCTTCGCTTCCACGTGGAGCGCTCGACGTCGCCGTCCGGCGTCATGCAGGCCGTGGTGGTGGTCGAGAACGACGCGGCGGGGCGGCTGGAGCTCTTCGCGGTGGCTCGACAACCGCACGATGACGTCGCCCCATGGGACGTCGACTTCAACTGAAGCCGGTCTCGTCGCGCGAGACCTGCGAGGCTCATTCACCGGCGCGCGCAGCACGTCTGGCTCGGCGACTCGCTCGGTGAATCGAGCGGAGCGAGGCCCAGGGCCACGCGAATCACGTCGACGGGCGGAAGCCCCTCGAAGCGGCCTCCGTGGCCGTAGAGTCGGCACTGGAGTCCATACGAGCCACGCGTCTCGGCGGCCGCCTCCACGTCTTGGCCGTCGATCCGTACGGTCGGAGATCCGATGAAGCGATGGCTGCGTGCTTCCTCCTCCGTCTCGATCGGCACCGTTCGAACCTCGACGCGATCGTGCAGACCGCTCTCTGCAACGATCTGCTGCACCCGCGCGAGAGCGCCTCGCCAGCCGGGGCACGAGTCGAAATAGAGGATCTCGATCAGCCGCATGCCTTCATGACCAAGCATGGCAGCGAGCCTAGCGGGAATGCCGACACTTCGCATCGACACCGGTGCGGGTGAAGCCGTTTGACCGTTGATAAGGTTGATTCGACTTTTTGTCGTGGTAGGCTCGAGGTATGGCTCGACTCCTCGCGCGTCTCGAACGTCAAGCGGCGGACCTCTGGCGTGAGCATCCTCCACGGATCCATCACGCGAAGAAGCGGGTGATCTTCGAGCGAGCGGGCGGCGTCGAGCGCATCCCTCGCGGTTCGCTCGTCGTCTCGCAGTGGGCGCCGTCGGAGGAGGCGACCGTGGGCGCGATGGTATCGGTGGAGAGTGTGGCAGGGCCGTTCCGCTACGAAGCGCTGCGCGACCGCTTCGTGTGGCACGTGAACTTCGCGGACACCTATCTCTTCGCCTTTTATGGCGGCCCGGCTTTCGCGCAGGACGAGATCCAGGTGGCCGAGCACCCGATCCTAGCCAGCGTTCGAGGCTGGCTCGACAGCGGTGCGGTCACGATTCCAGCGCTCACGCGAACAACGAATGGCCCCGCGCCGATTCTCGTGCGCAACGTCGAGCGCTGGTGCGCGATTGACACGAATCCCCAGCTCGCGCGTCCGTTCGGTATCTACGGTCGTCAGCTCTCGCGCGCCTCGGACGAAGCGGTGGCGCAAGGTGTGATGCGCCTCGACGAGGGACCGCTCTCGAACGTCATCGCGATGGTCGCGCCGCAAGGCATGGGGCGGTATTCGTCCGATCAGATTCGAGACATCCTCGATACGGCCGTGACGTCGTTCGTTGCTGCGAAGGAGGAATCGGGCGCAGCTCGCGTGCGTATCCACACCGGCCATTGGGGAACGGGCGCGTTCGGTGGCGATCGCGTCTTGATGGCCGCCGCGCAAATCGTCGCCGCACGCTGCGCGGGAGTCGACGAGCTTGTCTATCACTCGCTCGACGAGGCCGCGGTGCAGGCGTTCGAGAATGGTCGTGCCGTCGCCGAAACGATCGCCATCGGCGCGTCGATCGAGGAGGTCGTCGCGCTCCTCGAGGCGCGCGAGTTCTACTGGGGTCGTTCGGACGGCAACTGAAGCGCTCCTTGCGCACGTCGTGGGGCTGCTCGTCTCGGGACGTTCTCGAGCTGGCGGACGCCACGCACTTGCTTGTGCCACGGATCCCGGTAAGAGGAGCGCAGCGGGAGACGACCAGTGGCTTCGAAGTTCGACGGCAAGCGTGCGCGAGAGAACATGTGGGTGACTCACCAGAACCTTGCGCGTGCCAAGGGTGGTCGGCCCCCGCCGCAATTCCAGGGGATCGGCAGGGTGAAAACGGCCGGCGCGGCTCAGACCAACGGCAAGCCCAAGCCGATGGCGGTGGAAGCGGCCGAGCTCGTCGAGAAGCTCCGTCTCGAACCTCATCCCGAGGGCGGCTTCTTCCGGGAGACCCACCGAGGTTCCCTCGTGCTCGAGGGGCTACCGCACGGCGCACCGCGCGCGGCGCATACGGCGATCTTCTTCTTGCTGCCCACCCGCGTTTTCTCGGCGCTTCACCGCGTCAAGTCGGACGAGGTCTGGCACTTTTACGACGGCGACCCGCTCGAACTGCACACCATCGACGACCAAGGACATCGCGTCGAACTGATCGGTCGCGACCTCGGCGCAGGGCAGCTCCCGCAGCGCGTGGTTCCGGCAGGCGTCTGGCAAGCGGCCATTCCCTCGAAGGGCTCCCGCGGCTTCACTCTTTGCGGCTGCACCGTCGCGCCCGGCTTCGACTTCGCCGATTTCGAAATGCCCGGCCGCGCAGCGCTCCTCGAACGATTCCCCGATTGCTCCGACGTCGTGAAGCGCTTCACGCGCCCCTCGACCTGACGCTCCCGACGAGCGCGTGTCTGGCGTGAGGGAAGCAAATCAGTCCGCTCGCGCTTGTTCTCGAGACATCATGACGTCATGATGTCCTGATGTCAGCCACGCCGGGCTCCTTGCCGCTGTATGCCCAGGTCGAGGCCGAGCTCGAGGCCGACATCGAGAGCGGACGCCTCTCTCGCGGAAGTCAGCTTCCGCCCGAGGATGCCCTGGTGCAGCGTTTCGGCGTCAGCCGGCCGACGGTGCGCCAGGCAATCCAGCGCCTCGTGCAACGAGGTCTCGTCGAGATCCGCCGAGGGAAGGGGACGTTCGTCGGTCCGTCGAAGCTCACGCAGCCGCTGACAGCGCTCACGGGGTTCGTCGAAGACATGATCGCCGCGGGGCGCGCGCCCTCGGCGCGTCTCGTCGACAAGGCGATCGTGGCGGCCACCGAGGCGGTGGCCAAGCATCTGGCGTTGCCGAAAGGTGCGCGCGTCGCACGAATTCGACGCGTGCGCCTCGCCGACGGCGGGCCGGTCTCTTTCGACGAGACGTATTTGCCATTGCCGCTCGGTGAAAAGATCATGAGCGACGACCTCGAGGCCGAGCCGATCTTCGGACTCCTCGAAGGCAAATACGGCGTGCCGCTCACCGAAGCGGAATATGGGCTCGAGGCGATCGCCGCGCCTGCGCGCATCGCGGCAGCCATCGGCGTGCCGGAAGGCAGTCCCATCTTTCTCGTCGAGCGGACGTCGTTCTCCACGAAGCGCAAGCCCGTCGACTACGAGAAACTCTATTATCGCGGCGACCAGGTTCGTTTCGTGACGACGCTGTCTCGTCAAGCGCGGCAACGATGAGCGTCGCATATGCTGGATTGCTGTTCGGGCTGTCGCTGGGCGCCAGTCTGGTCGGTGGGCTGCTCGGGATGGCCGGCGGCGTCCTCATCGTCCCGGCGCTGACGATGCTGGGGATCGACATTCGAACGGCGGTCGCTGCGAGCATCGTCTCGGTGATCGCGAGCTCGTGCGCGAGCGCCGCGCCGCTCTTGCGAACGCAGCTGACGAACGTTCGCCTCGCGCTCGTTCTCGAGCTTGCGACCACGCTCGGTGCCGTCTCTGGTGTCTTCCTGACCGGGCTTCTGCCGACTTCGCTTCTCTTCTTCGTCTTCGCAGCGATTCTCGTGGTCTCGGCGAAGCAGATGCTCGCACGGCGCCTCGATGCCGCGAGTCAGGAGGAGCCGGTGCCCGGCGAATGGGGCACTGTCCTGCGTCTTCATGGCCGTTACGTCGACCCGTCGACGGGAGTCGACGTTGGTTACGTCGTGAGGCGCCTGCCCACGGCCATGGCTCTCATGTATGCGGCGGGGATCGTCTCGGCGTTGCTCGGTATCGGAAGTGGAGTACTCAAGATACCGGCCATGGATACTGCACTTCGATTGCCGCTCAAGGTGTCGTCGGCAACTTCGAATTTCATGATCGGCGTTACCGCGGCGGCAAGCGCGGGAGCGTATTTCATGCGCGGTGACATCCATCCGGAGATTGCAGCGCCCGTCGCGCTCGGTTCCGTGGCCGGCGCCTTGCTCGGGGCTCGGCTCTTCATCGCCGTGTCGAACGAGCGACTCCGTCTTCTCTTCGTGGCGATTCTCGGGCTCCTGGCCGTCCAGATGACGCTCCAAGGCCTGGGCATCCACCTGCTCGGAGCAATGCATTGAGCGCGTCGCCGGACAGCTTGAACCGGAGTGCACGGAGTCCATCCCCGCTGGACGGAGTCCACGGAGGTCCAAGAGGACTCGGCGAAGGCCGAGCCGCATTGAATCGGGGACTCGCGCGCCTCCTCGAGGTCGGCACGTGGCTGACGTCGAGCATCATCGCGGTCGGCCTGATTTTGCTTCCGCGGACCGAGGTGGTTCTCGTGGGCATCGGTCTCTTGATTCTGCTGCCCGTCGTCCGGGTCTTCGTGATGTTCGTCACCTTCTTGCGGCGTCGCGACGGCTGGGGCATCGCGATCGCCGCCCTCGTCCTGACGATCATTGGGCTCGGAGTGCTGCTCGGCGCGACGGGCTAGGCACCGCGTGCACGGCCCTGAGCCGATCGTCGTTGCATCACTCCGAGGCGAGGCCCTCGGCGATCACGTCGCTCGAGACCGGGGAGACGTCTGCTTCTCCGCGCATCGACAAGATGCGTTCGAACAGCAGCGCGTAGCGCACGCGCGTGATGGGGGCGGAGCCTTCGAGGCGGACGTCGTCTTCGAAGCGACCGCGAAGACGAGTGTCGGTGAGCTCGCGGCGGCGCCCGGCCTGGGGACCCTTTGCCTCGACTCCCCACGTTCGCCCGAAGCTGCGCTCGGAGGATGCGACGATGCTCCCGTCCGCGGACTCACCGAAGACGAGAAGTCGTGCGCGTCGGAACATGTCGCCGGTCGGGAAAGCGTGTCCGGCGCTGGACTCGACGACGACATGGACCAGATCTCGATCCAGCCGCCGCGCCTCGATGCGGACGGAGTGACGAAGGAGATCCAACGCGTGCCCGCCGGCGAAGGAATGGTCGCGATGGCCTCTTCGGGGCGGCATGTGGCAGGCCGCACACGAGACGTCGGCGAATGGAGATGCGGCGTGCTCGTCGAGCGTCTTCTGGACGAGATCGGGCCTGCCGTCGTGCTCGGCATCGAAGGTGAATTGGTGACAGCTCGCGCACGCCTGCGACGTGCCGAACGACGCGTCTTTGGTCAACGCATGTGGAGCGCGCGCGGTCACCGTGCTTCGCGGCGCCGCTTCGCCGTGGCAGGAGATGCATCCAACGCCGTTCGCCACGAGCTTCTCGGGCGCGTGGCACTGCACGCAGAACGTCCGCTCAGAAGGCTCTTCGAGCGCAAGGCTTCGCTGGAACGTGTCGTCGGTGAAGGCCATTCGATGAAACGACCCTCTCCACTCCTCGGCAATGTCGCGATGACAGTTTTCGCAGCTCGTATTCGTGGAATTCGCTTGGTTCGCCGACGACACGACCGAGGGCCGTGCGTCACACGCCGCGACCGTGACGAGGACCCCGAGCGTTGCGAAGCGTGAATTCAATGGACGACATCGCCTGTCTTCGAATCGAGGGCCACTGTGCGATCGACGACGGGGGGCTCGCCACACACGATCTCGGGCCGCAAGCGGTCTTTGGCCGACGCGAGCTCCGCCATCTTGCGCGCGCTCTCGTAGTCCTTGGCTTTGGCGCCCACGAATGTTCGATCGCCCGATTTGAATTCGACCAGACTCACGTCACCGAGCTCGGAATGGCCCTTGAGAGCGGCTCGAATCTTCGGCCAGTCACCTGGCGGTGCCTTGATCGCATTGCTTCGGCGCGCGAGGACGGCAAAGGGAGTCGCGCATGATGGCCCGGTTTTGCTCGTGAGCGTCGGTGGCCACGATTGGAATCCACGACCGATATCGACGTTGTTGTTCTCGGGATCGGGCTCGTTGCAGCGCAATGTCTCTTTGACCGGCTTGCTCCGCAAAAGCGCTTGATGGAGCTCCGGCTCTTTCCAACCGACTCCTTTTTCCCAATAGAGTGCGATGACGAGCACGTCGTCCGGAGCGACCACGAGGATCTGCTTCGCTTTGAAGGCCGGTGAGGGGTTGGCCGTAAAGGCGGGAGGCGCGAACTTCGCCTCTTTCCAAGCATCGTTTTCGCGCTTGTAGAGCTTGCCGGATTGGCCGACGGCCCACGGTGTGCCGAAGTCGAGGCCGCTCAAGCCGGCGAGCGGCTCCGGCGTGGGAACGGTGACGAATCCTTTTGGCGTCGAACGTTGAATTCCGCCGGATTCGAGAATGACCCATAGATCGTTGTCGGCCGCGCGATGGGCCGAGCGAATGGGGCCCGACGTCGTTCCGAGGAGCGTCCACTTGGACCCGTCCCAGCGGGCGGCCTTGTCCACCGTGGTCGCGTAGATTTCGTTGGGCGCGACCTCGACGAGCGACGGCCACCTGTCGGTGCCGAGTACTGCGAGCGATTGCTGCTTCACGCCGACTTGTGGTGACCACGTGCGCGACACATAGGGCGCCTCTGGTTTGTCGGCCGGCTGGGCCACCAGGAGAATGTCACCCGTCGGAAATGCCGCGAAGCTCGGCCGATCGAGGCCGTTCTCCAAGGCCGCCGGTGGCTTCGTGTTCGAGCCTTCGACCCACAATTCGCCGTTCGCGAAGGCCATTCCTCCCTGCCCGATGATTCCGCCGTCGAGCCATGCGTGGAGGTTGGTTTGATCTTTGGGATACGTCTTCCACGCGGTGCCGGTGCGGCGATGCAGGATGGCACCGTCGGACGAGCGTGAGCCCGTGCTGTCGGCAATCCAGAAGTCTTCGAGCGACTTGCCGGCAACCCCGGTCGGCGACGCGATCACCGGATCGCCTATCGATTCGAGGCCGGCCTCGCGAAGCCCGATGAACGACGCGTTCCCCGAGCGCTCGGACGCGTACATGCTCGTGCCGCCGTAGTGGACGACCACGTCTTTGCCCGCGCGCCCGAATCCGAGCTTGGAGCAGAGTCCGTCGAGCGCGACGTAGAAGCCATTTTGCTCCTTCGGCACGCTTTTCCATCCGGGCTTGCCGATCGGAATTTCGATCTCGGCGTGCGCGCCCGCACCTGCGTCACTCGCGTCTTTGGCGGGCGCAGCATCTGGCGCGCTTTTGGCGACGGCGCTTGCTGGGGCGGGTGGTGCGGTGCCCGTGGTTGCCGCCGACGAGACACACGCGGCAGCGAATGCGATCAATCCGAGGGGCAGGAGGGGAAGGGCGGAGCTAGCTCTCACGTGACGAGCCTGACGCATGGCAACGTCCGTGGCAACGCTCGCCGGAGCAGAGCCATTCCGCGGGGGAGCGCGCGGCTCTGCAACCTATCAGGCGGTCGTGACGATGCCGTCGAGCACTTCGACAGGCCAGGGCGTGAGCCGGCCGCCGACGCAGGGGCCGCCGAGGCAGTGGCCGTCTTCGACGCGGAAGAGGGCGCCGTGCCACGAGCAGGCGATCATCGACGCGTCGGGCGTCAGGTACTGATCGAGCTTCTGCGCGAGTGGCAGCCCGTGGTGAGGGCAGCGATCGACCCAGCCGCGGACTTCACCGTTCTTGTGGACCAGAAAGCCGTGAAAGAACGCTTCGCCGATCTGGAGCACGACGTTACGTGCTCCAGGATCGGGAATCGACGCCACCGGCACGAGCTTTACGCCCGGCGGCGTCGTGTAGACACGTTTGCGGAGCTCGGTCGTCACCGCACCGGCTCGGCCACGACCTGCTCGATCGCGCCGAAGATCGACTTGCCCGCTTCGTCGAGCATCTCGATGCGCACGCGATCGCCGCGGCGAAGGAAGGAGGTCTTAGGAGCGCCGCCGAGGATGGTCTCGACGGTGCGGACCTCGGCGATGCAGGAGTAGCCGTGGCCGCCGTCCTTGATCGGCTTGCCCGGGCCACCGCTCTCGTCGCGGTTCGAGACCGTGCCGGAGCCGATGATCGTGCCGGCGACGAGGTCGCGCGTCTTCGCGGCGTGCGCGACGAGCGTGCCGAAGTCGAAGGTCATGTCGACGCCCGCATTCGCGCGCCCGAAGTCTTCGCCGTTGAGCGAGACCTTGAGCGGCAGGTGAAGCTTGCCGTCGCGCCAGGCGTTGCCGAGCGCTTCGGGCGTCACCGCCGCCGGCGAGAACGCCGACGCGGGCTTCGACTGGAAGAAGCCGAAGCCCTTCGCGAGCTCGTTCGGAATCAGGTTCCGGAGCGAGACGTCGTTGACGAGCATGACGAGGCGAATGGCGGCCAGCGCCTCTTCGCGCGTCGCACCCTGGCGAACGTCACCGACGATGACCGCGACTTCACCTTCGAGGTCGCAGCCCCACGCTTCGTCGGCGAGGGGGATGTTCTCGCGAGGTGCGAGAAAGCCGTCCGAACCACCCTGATACATGAGCGGGTCCGTCCAGAAGCTCTCCGGCATCTCTGCCTTCCGAGCCTTCCGGACCAGGGCAACGTGGTTCACGTAGGCCGAGCCGTCGGCCCACTGATAAGCGCGGGGAAGAGGGGAAGCGCATGCTGCCTCGTCGAAGGGTTTCTTCGCGCCGTCGCCGCTCTCGAGCGACGCGGCAAGCTTACGGAGGGCAGGCTCGTGCTTGCTCCAATCGTCGAGCGCCGCCTGTAGGGTGGGGGCGATGGAGCTCGCGTCCACGTACGACGCGAGATCGTTCGATACGACCACGAGACGCCCATCGCGTCCCGACTTCAACGAAGCAAGCTTCATCCCTATTCCTCAGCCTTGTTTGGGCAGCTTCGCTTTTTCGAACTGCGACCAGCACGCATCGTAGTCGCTCTGGAGAAGCGAGGTCTCCATTGCATAGCGCGTCGGTCGGATGACCGCGCGGGTCTCGAACATGAAGGCGAGCGTGTTTTCGATCTTGTGCGGAGCGAGCGGAACCTCGACGGCTTTCTGGTAGCTCGCCTTGTCGGGGCCGTGAGCGCTCATGCAGTTGTGGAGAGAACCACCGCCGGGCGCGAAACCGCCGCCTTCCTTGGCGTCGTAAGCGCCGGTGACGAGCCCCATGAACTCGCTCATCACGTTGCGGTGGAACCACGGCGGTCGGAACGTGTTCTCGGCGACCATCCAACGCGGCGGGAAGATCACGAAGTCGCAATTCGCCGTGCCTGGGGTGTCGCTCGGCGACGTGAGCACGGTGAAGATCGACGGGTCGGGGTGATCGAAGCTGACCGTGTTGATCGTGTTGAACCGCGCGAGGTCGTACTTGTACGGCGCGTAGTTGCCGTGCCAGGCGACCACGTCGAGCGGCGAGTGATCGAGCTTGCAGCTCCAGAGCTTGCCCTGGAACTTCTGGATGATCTCCGTCTCGCGATCGACGTCTTCGAACGCGGCCACCGGCGTGAGGAAGTCGCGCACGTTGGCGAGCCCGTTCGCGCCGATGGGGCCGAGCTCCGGCAGGCGGAAGACCGCGCCGTAGTTCTCGCAGATGTAACCGATGGCGCTGCCGTCGAGCAGCTCCGCGCGGAAGCGGACGCCGCGCGGAATCACGCCCACGTCGCCGGGGGCGAGGTCGAGCACGCCCATCTCCGTGAAGAAGCGGACGCGGCCCGACTGCGGGACGATCAAGAGCTCGCCGTCGGCGTCGTAGAAGACGCGATCGACCATCGAGCGCGTAGCGAGGTACATATGGATGCCCACGCCCGTGCCGCTCGCCGCATCACCGTTGCCGGCGTAGGTGACGAGGCCGTCCACGAAGTCGACGCCGCCTGCGGGAAGCTTCGGCGGATCCCACCGAAGGCGGTTTGGCGAGGCGTCGACCTCATTGAACGGACCGCTCCGCAGGAGGCCCTGCGCATACGGTACGAAGGGCGTGTGCCCCGCGCTCGGACGCATGCGGTAGAGCCACGAGCGACGATTCTCGCGCCGCGGAGCGGTGAAGGCAGTCCCCGAGAGCTGTTCGGCATAGAGGCCGAACGGCACCCGCTGCGGTGAGTTACGACCCTCCGGAAGGGCGCCCTTTACGGCCTCGGTCGCGTGCTCGTTACCGAATCCACTGAGGTAGCTCACGGGGACCTCTTCATTCTAACGCTCGAAGTTACCGGGCACGATTCTGCTACGAATTCCGCCGACGCTCAGCGGACCAAGGTGCCGAAGGCGTCGGGGGAAGGAGGCGGTTCTTCTCGCGCGCAGCGCGAGCGCCGCAGGCGACCGCCTCCGCCGGAGGGGAGGCTCAGAACGGAAGGTTCTGAGGGGAACCGGGGGTTCCCTACAGGGCAAGGGCTCAGAACGGAAGGTTCTGAGGGGAACCGGAGGTTCCCTACAGGGCAAGGGCTCAGAACCGAAGGTTCTGAGGGGAACCGGAGGTTCCCTACAAGGAAGTCGTGTCGACCTTGATGACGCCGCGGCGGATCTGATCGAGCTCGATGCTCTCGAACAGCGCCTGGAAGTTGCCGTTGCCGAAGCCCTCGTTGCCCTTGCGCTGGATGATCTCGAAGAAGATCGGGCCGAAGAGGTTCTCGGTGAAGATCTGGAGGAGGAAGCCCTCGTCCTTGCTGCCGTCGATGAGGATCTTGTTCTTGTGCAGCTTGGCGACGTCCTCGGTGTGACCGGCGACGCGGCGATCGATGAGCTCGTAGTAGGTGTCGATCGTGTCCTGGAAGACGATGCCACGCTCGCGGAGGCGCGAGACGGTGCCGTGGATGTCGTCCGTCGTGAGCGCGAGGTGCTGGATGCCCTCACCCTTGTACTGGCGGATGAACTCCTCGATCTGGCTCTTGTCGTCCTGGCTCTCGTTGAGCGGGATGCGGATCGCGCGGTCGGGCGCGATCATCGCCTGCGAGAAGAGGCCCGTCGCCTGGCCCTTGATGTCGAAGTACTTCTGCTCGATGAAGCCGAAGATGCGGTTGTAGAAGGCGGACCACGTGCGCATCTCGCCGCGACGGACGTTGTGCGTGAGGTGGTCGAGGAGATCGAGGCCGACGTTGTTCTTGGCCTCGGCCTCGGCGGCGCCCGGGATCTGGTTCCAGCTCGCGTAGAGGTCGCCCTTCGCGCCGTGCTGGTCGACGAGATAAAGCAAGCTCCCGCCGATGCCCTCGAGAACCGGGATGTCGCCGCCGAGCGCGCCCTTCGAGGCGTCGGCCTGGCGCGCACCGCGCGAGAGGGCGAGGGCAAGGGCGCTCTTCGCGTCGGCGACGCGGAAGGCCATACCGTTGGCGGAGGGGCCGTGGTCGGCGCGGAACTCGGCGGCCTGACCGACCGGCGCGCGGTTGACGAGCAGGTTGATGCGGCCCTGCTTGTAACGCACCACGTCACGCTCGGGGTGGGTCGCGTAGGCGGTGAAGCCCAGCCGTTCCACGATGTCGATCATCTTGGCGGGGTCGGGCGAGGTGAACTCGACGAACTCGAACCCATCAAGACCAAGGGGGTTTTCCGCCACGTCGGTGATGCGCTGCTCGCTCATGTGCTTACTCCTTCAACGCCCTGCCAAAATAGTAACAACTGTTACTAGCTGGACTAGTAACAAATGAAACTACCTCGTGCAAGGCGCGGGTCAGCCGTTCGAGCCGTCGTCGGGCGTGAGCCTCTCCAAGAGGTGCGTCGCCGTGGTCTCGAGGCGCCGGAGTATGCCTTTGAGCGTTTTGACCTCGGCTGCCGTGAGCCCTTCCAGGACCTCGGTCTCGAAGTCGAGCGCGGCAGGAACGACCTGTTTGTAGAGGGTCATTCCGGTCGAGGTGAGCGAGAGCCGGAGTGAGCGCGCGTCCTTCGGATCTTGGACGCGTCGCAGCAACTTCCGCTTCTCGAGCTGCTGCGCGGCGCGGCTCACACTGACCTTGTCCATCTTGGTGAGCCCGACGAGATCTTGCTGCGTGAGCTCTCCGCCTTCGGCGAGGACGGCCATGACGCGCCACTCGACCATCTTGATGCCGAAGAGTTTCTCGTACGACTGCGCGATGAGAATGCTCACCGCGTTCGATGCGAGCGACAGGCGGTACGGAATGAACTCTTCGAGATCGAGCTTTGCTCGGGTGCCGCGGGCCATCAGGCGGGGGTGGTTAGCACGTCAGTCGGGCTTTGCACCGCAATCGCGGGCCGCTTCGAGGAGGACGTGACGATCCTGCTCGACGGCGGCCTTGTCGATTCCGCCGCTATTGACGATGGGCGGCGTGGGGATCTCCGCGGCGGCCTTGCCGATCTCCGCGTTTCCCTTGGCGTTGGCGCACGCTCGACGCGTGCGTTCGACCAGCAAGGCCATGCCCCCGTGGTGGAGGATGGTGGCGCCCGGCGACGTTCCCGATCCGGCCCACGTCGGATCGGCGCCGAGCTTCTCGTTGTCGGCGAGGTCCTTGGCGGCCGCGCGAATGCCCGCGGCCGTTGCGGGCTGCGTGGCCACGCGGTTGAGCAGCACGTCGATCTCGGAGACGTTCGGCGGCTGCTGGAGTCGCTTGATGCGCACGCCATGCGCGAGATCGCCGTAGAGCGGCGTGGGCTCGGCGACGGCGAGCCAGGCGGGCGTGGTGGAAGCGGGCATGGGCACGGGCGCGATTGCCTTGACGCTGCTGGAGGTGGCGGACGCGTTCGGCGCGCTCGTCGCGCCATCGGTAGGCGCTGGGGGCTTCGAGCAAGCCGTGCCCCAAGCGATCGATGGAGTGGCGAGCGCCAAGAGAACGAGGAGCGAGCGGACTTTCATGGGCCGGCCAGCTTACTCCGGTGCTCGCGAAATCTCGGCATTTCGCCTATGTTCGTCGGCTCGCATGTCCGACCCTACGCACCATGAGGGCCCGTCCGACTTCATCCGCGAGATGATTCGCAGCGACGTGGCCGCCGGAAAGCACGGCGGCAAGGTCGTTACCCGGTTCCCGCCCGAGCCGAACGGTTTCCTCCACATCGGCCACGCCAAGGCCATCTGCATCGACTTCGGAGTCGCCAAAGAATTCGGCGGCCGTTGTCACCTCCGCATGGACGACACGAATCCGACCACGGAAGACGTGTCGTACGTGGAGGCGATCCAGCGCGACGTGAAGTGGCTCGGCTTCGATTGGGGCGAGCACATGTACTACGCGTCGGATTACTTCGAGCGCTTCTACGAGCTCGCCGAGAAGCTCATCCGCCTCGAGCGCGCGTACGTGTGCGATCTCACCGAGGACGACTTCTCGCAGAACTACCGCGGCACGATCACCGAGGCCGGCAAGGAGAGCCCGTACCGCAAGCGCACGATCGAGGAGAACCTCGATCTGCTGCGCCGGATGCGCAAAGGCGAATTCAAAGACGGCGAGAAGGTGCTCCGGGCGCGCATCGACATGGCGTCGCCGAACATGAAGCTGCGCGATCCGCCGCTCATTCGCATCAAGCACGCGCACCACTATCGAACGAACGACGACTGGTGCCTGTATCCGCTCTACGACTACGCCCACTGCCTCGAAGACTCCTTCGAGGGCGTGACCCACTCGCTCTGCACGCTCGAATTCGTGAGCGCGCGTGAGCTCTACGACTGGGTCATCAAGGCCACCGAGGTCCCGCACGTTCCGAAGCAGACGGAGTTCGCCCGCCTGAACCTCACCTACACGGTGATGAGCAAGCGGCGTCTCCTGCAGCTCGTCGAAGGGAAATACGTCGGCGGTTGGGACGACCCGCGCATGCCCACCATCGCGGGCCTGCGCCGTCGCGGCTACACGCCGGAAGCCATCCGCGAGTTCTGTGCGCGCATCGGCGTCGCGAAGAACATCTCGACGGTCGACGTCGCGCTTCTCGAGCACACGCTGCGCGAAGACCTCGACGCCCGCTCGCCGCGCGTGATGGCGGTCCTCAAGCCGCTCAAGGTCATCGTCGAGAGCTTCGCCGAGAACGAGACGGAGGAGCTCGACGCTCCCTACTGGCCGGCCGGTACCGAGCCGGCTGCCGGTGCGAAGACGAGCAGCCGTAAGCTGCCCTTCACGCGCGAGATCTACATCGAGCGTGACGACTTCGCGGAGGAGCCGCCGAAGGGCTGGCATCGCCTCGCACCGGGGCAGAAGGTTCGCCTTCGCCACGCGTACATCGTCACGTGCACCGGCGTCGAGAAGGACGACAAGGGTGAGATCGTCGCCGTTCGCGTCACGCACGATGCGGGCACGCGTGGCGGTGTCGCTCCTGCGGGTAAGCGCATCGAAGGCACCATCCACTGGGTGAGCGCCAAGCACGCCAACGACCTCGAAGTGCGCGTCTACGATCGTCTCTTCGTGTCGGAGAACCCGGGCGAGAGCGAAGAGTGGCTAAAGGACCTCAATCCGCACTCGCTCTCCGTCGTCCACGCGAAGGCCGAGCCGAGCCTTGCTTCGGCGAGGGAAGGCGAGCGCTTCCAGTTCGAGCGCCTCGGATTCTTCTTCGCGGATTCGGATTCGAAGGCGGGCGCGCCCGTCTTCAACCGAACCGTCGCTCTGAAGGACGGCTGGGCGAAGGTCGCCGCGAAGACCGATGCGAAGGCACCGGCTTCGAAGACCGAGCCTCAGGCGAAGAAGGCGCCGAAGCCCGCGCAGGCGTCGAGCGCACCCGCGGAGCTCTCCCCCGAGGCGCAGGCGCTCGTCACCGCCCACGGCATCGAAGGGCACGAAGCTCGCGTGTTCGTGCAGGAGCCGATCCTGCGCGCCGTGTTCGACGAGGCCGCCACCACGCTCGACAAGGACACGCTCAAGGGCGTGGCCAGTCTCCTCGCCAACGACGTTCTCGGTGAACTTCGCTCTCGCAAGCTCGAAGCGCTTTCGTTCGGCGCGAAGGAAGCCGCGGAGCTCGTCGGGCTCGTCTCGGCTGGAACGATTTCGACCAAGCAGGCGAAGGACGTCCTTGCCGAGATGGTCACCGGCAAGGAGCGCTCCCCGCGTGCCATCGTCGAGGCTCGCGGCATGAAGCAGATCGCCAGTGCCGACGCGCTCGGTCCGGTGGTCGACTCCGTGCTTGCGGAGAACGGCGACGTGGTGGCGCGTTACAAGGCGGGCAATGCGAACGTGCTCGGCGCGCTCGTCGGCATGATCATGAAGGCGAGCAAGGGCCAGGCGAATCCCAAGCTCGTGACCGACCTGTTGAAGCAGAAACTCGGGTGATTTTCTCGGGCGCGCCGAGGGAGGAGACTGCTCCTCTCGCGGCGTGTCTCGTGGAGCTCTCAGTAGTTTCCTGCGGTCGCGCGAGGGTTTTCGCTGTGCTGTAGTGCGCGGCGAGGACCCGATGATCAGGACGCGTTCGCTCTCCGTCGCTTTCTTTGCCATCACGTCTGCGCTCGCCGCTGCTGCGACGGTGGCGTGCGGAAGCTCCGCGTCGGATCGCTCGTTCCAGGACGGGCAGGACCCTTCCACGAGCAGCGACGGCACGACGCCGTCCGGCAATCTCGTGGGCGACGCCGATCCGTCGTCCAACCCTGCTAAGGACGCATCGGCCGACCACGCCGCTCCGGCGATCGAGGTCGTCTACGCGCACACTGCCAGCACGCTCTACAAGGTCGATGGCAAGACGAACGCCATCACCACCGTCGGTCCCTTCCAGGACTGCAACGACCAGGTCATCGACCTCGCCATCGACAAGGACTCGAACGCGTTCGTCACGAGCTTCAGCGGGCTCTACCGTCTCGATCTCGCGACCGCGAAGTGCTCGCTCGTGAAGTCGGGCGACTTTCCGAACTCGCTCTCCTTCGTGCCCGTGGGAACGCTCGACCCGACGAACGAGGTGCTCGTCGGCTACTTGGGCGCGACGTACGTACGCATCGACACCACGACGGGCGAGACGAAGTCAGTGGGCGGACTGACGGGGGGCTACACCTCCAGCGGTGACATCGTCTCGGTCATCGGCGGCGGAACGTTCCTCACGGTCAAGGGCAACTCCTGTTTCGATTGTCTCGTTCAGGTCGACCCCAAGACCGGCGATCTCCTCCAGAACTACGGGACGCTCGGCCACTCGTCGGTCTACGGTCTGGCCTTCTGGGGCGGCAACGCCTACGGCTTCGCCGAATCCGGCGCGGTGTTCGTCATCAAATACAAGCCCGGCGCCGGCGGCACGGCAGGCTCGCTGCTGGTTGCCGATCTCGCCATCCCTGGCGGCTCGACCGGCATCGCCTGGTACGGCGCCGGCTCGTCGACCGCCGTTCCGGTGACCGACGAAGACGGCGGCACGATTCCCGTCATCAAGTAAGGGGTCGCGACGCGCACCGCGGGGCATGGTCTGCCGCGTGTCCACCCGACCGTTTCGCTCCGAGAATTCGACACGCGCGACGCCGCAAGCGCGAGCACGGACCGTGCGCACCCACCCTCGAAAACCGCTCCGCGGATGTGGGGAGGGCTCCGCCAGACCGTGTGCCCTTCGTATCCCCACGCGCCAATGTGGAGTACGATCGAACACGACTTTCTTCGGCGGACGCACGTGACCGAGCTTCGACCAGGGTTGATGGTGACGCAGACCGTCCGGCTCCTCCGGCCTTTGGGCGAGGGGGGCATGGGCAAGGTGTGGGTTGCCGAGCATCTGTCGCTCCACACCGACGTCGTCGTGAAGTTCATGGCGAAGGAGGTCACGGAGGAAGCCGACGCCCTTTCGCGCTTCTCGCGCGAGGCCTCCGCCGCGGCGGCGGTGAAGAGCCCCCACGTCGTGCAGATGTTCGATCACGGCGTGATGGAGGACGGCGTTCCATACATCGTGATGGAGCTGCTCGAGGGGCAGGACTTGGCGGCCCATCTCGCACGCCACGGGCGCATGGCGCCGACGGACGTCGCCGCGCTCGTGATCCAGGTCGCGAAGGCCCTCCACAAGGCGCATCAGGTCGGCGTCATCCACCGTGACATCAAGCCCGAGAACATCTTCTTGTGCGACGGTGAGGCGGGCGACGTCTTCGTGAAATTGCTCGACTTCGGTGTCGCGAAACGTTCCGAGCGGTCCGCCTCGAAGACGACGACGGGGCAGGTACTCGGGACGCCGTACTACATGAGCCCGGAGCAGATCTTGGGCGAGAACATCGATGCGCGAACGGACATTTGGTCGCTCGGCGTCGTCGCGTTCGAAGCCCTCACGGGAAAGCGACCATTCGACGGGGCCACCGTCGGGGCGATCACGCTCGCGATCCACGCGAATCGTCCGTGCATCTCCGCGCACATTCCCGATCCGAACGGCGCCCTCGACAGATGGTTCGCGAAGGCGTGCGCGCGCGACGTGAGCCAGCGCTTCGCGACTGCGCGAGAGGCGGCGCAGGCGCTGAGTGCGGCGGCGGGCGACCCGAGGGCCTCGCAGGCGCTCATTCGAGCGACGATGACGTCCCTCGTCGGCGAGGGAACGAACCCGTCGATCTTTCTCGGGCCCGATGGCCTCGCGACCGGAGCGGCAGGGGCACCGACTGGCGCGATTGACGAGGGGCGCGGCGAGCGCGACCGTGTAGCGACGAGCCTGTCGGCGACGTTCTCGGTTCCGTCGTCCAAGTCCAGGCGATCACCGCTCGTGTTCGTCGTTGCAGCGGCGGCGGCTTTGGTCGGTATCGTCGGCGCGGCCGCATTCGTCGCGCTTCGAAAGGATTCGTCGGAGACGGCGAAGGCCGCGGCGACCGCCGCGAGCCCTGGAACCGCCGCATCCGCATCGGAGACGCCGGCATCGTCTGCTGCTGCTGCGACGGCCGCGGAGACGCCGGCCAACGGCGCGAACGTAGGCGCCGCCGCGAAGTCACCTTCGGGGCCGACGGCTGGCGATCCCGTCGCCCCGCCGGCAACGAAGAGTGCGGTGTCCTCCGCCAAGGGAAAAGCTGCACCAAGCCAGACGTCCATGGGATCTTTCAAGCCGCGGCCCCCGCCACGGAAACGAGACGATGACGACATCAAGTAGCGGGGCTCGACGACCTGCCTCACGCGGTAGTGCACGCGGACGCGCGCTCGCGCTGGGCTTCGCGGCGCTTTTGGTACCGGCCATCGCGATGGCCGATCCGCCGACTGCCGCGGATCTCGAGTCCGCGCGCGAGGCGTTCCACGACGGACGCGAGCTGCGCCAGAAGGGGGATCTGCGAGGCGCGCTCGAGCGCTTCAAAACGGCCCACGCCTATGGCCAGACGCCCGTCACCGCGCTCGAGCTCGGCCGAACGCACATGCAGCTCGGAGAGTTGGTCGAGGCGCGGGAGGTCTTTCTCTCCGTCGCGCGGCTCAAGGTGATGCCGGACGAGACCGAGAAGAGTGCTGCCGCCCGGACGGAAGCGGCGGAGCTCGCCGAGCAGCTCAGGGCGCGCATCGCGACGATCGTGGTGAAGCTCTCCGGCGTCCGCTCGGACGCTGTCGCGCAGATCACGATCGACGCAGCGTCCGTGCCCGTCGTGTCGCTCGGAACGACGCGCCGCACGAATCCGGGAACTCACCTCATCGTCGCCCGCGCCGACGGGCGAGAGGAAACGCGTAACGTCGAAGTGAAAGAGGGCGAAACGAGCGAGGTCGCGATCGCGTTCGGGACCAACTCGCCCGCCAGCACGGCGATCACGACGGAGCCACAGTCGACCAAGGCCGGCTCGCGCAGGATCAATCCGGTGACGTGGATCGGCCTCGGCGTCGGTGCGGCAGGCATTGCGTTTGGCGGCGTGACGGGGATCATTGCCCTCGGAAAAGCCAGCGACGTGAAGACCGCGTGCAGCGGGACGAGCTGTCCGCCCTCGGCGGAACACACGGTCGATTCGGGCCGTTCGGCCGCGACGTTGTCGACGGTGGGCTTCGCGGTCGGTGCTGCGGGCCTCGCGACGGCCGCCGTCGGATTCTTTCTCCTGTCGAAGCCCACGTCGGCGACGGGGAAAGGTCCGCGCGTGGTTCCCGTCTTCGCCGGAAATGGCTTTGCCGTCGATGGAGTGTTCTAGATGCGAAGCAACCACACCCCTGCACGGGCAGGCACGGGATGGCAGACTGACCGCGTGGTTCGCTTTGCTTGCACCTCGCTTTTGGGGGTCGGCGTCGTCGGCACGAGCGCCTGCGGTCAAGTCACCGGCCTGAGCGATGACTACACATTCGACCTCGACGGCGGGGATGGTCAGGGAACGACGATCGGAGCCGACGGCGGCGATGGCGGGAGCGATGCTTCGTCACGCGACTCCGGCCCCCTCGCCGACGCGTCGTCGAAGTGCCAGGGGCCGACCGGAACGAACGCATACAACGCGCTTTCCGGTGGTGCCCCCGCGTGTCAGGCGTGCCTTGCGGCCCAGTGCTGCTCGGAGGTGCTCTCGTGCTATGCGGGCGGCGGCTCCGATTGTCGCTCGCGGTTCCAGTGCTTGCTCCAGTGCACGGACAAACCGACCGCGAGCGAGCGCACGGCATGCTTCAACGGGTGCAACCCGCTGAGAAACGACTCGGTGAGTCGGGCGATGTCCTCGTGCGCGGACCAGAGCTGCAGGCAGGATTGCGCCTTCTGAAGCGCACTTTCTGGGAACGCGAGAGCTGACGTGAGGTTCAGTTCACGATGAATTTGAAGCCGTAGAGGACGTGGCCTTTGCCGTCCGGACCGACGGCGTTGATCGTGTGTCCAAGCAAGGTGCCGACGACGCACTTGTCGAAGGCGGGGCTGTTCATCGTCGACGACTGCAGGGCGGCGTGCTGGGGCAGCTGGTCGAGGATCTCGAAGTCGACGTAGACGACGCCTTCGGGGAGCGTCTTCAGGCCACCGAGAGTGCGGTCGTAGCACTGGAGGTATTCCCAGGCGCTCCAATCGATGGCCTTGCGGACAACGGCGTCGGCGACGTTGCTGTCGTTCTTGGCGATGCGCGTGAGAAGACGAACCGTCGTTCCACCGGAACGCCAGGTCGTCGCGCGGCCGTTGGATGTGATCGGATCCGAGAAGCCGTCCGAACGCGCACTGCCTCCTTGCGCTGCCGTGAACGACGTGGACGACGCCGCAGGAGCCCAGTCCGGACCCTTGGGTTTCGTCGTTGCCGACGCCGCCGGTACCTTGGTGCTCGCGAGCGAGGACGCACTGGCACTCGGAGCGGCCGACGCCGCCGATACCGCCGGAGCGGCGGACGCTGCCGTTGCTTCCGCTGCGGAGCTGCTCGCGGTGGGAGCGCTCGACGGCGTGGCCGTGGCCGATACCGTGGCGACGATTGCGGGCGTCTCCGCGACCGTGTGCGGTGTCGGAGCTCCTCGGCGTGAGAGGCCCCAACCAACGGCGATGCCGGCGACGCCGATGGCGATCGCGAGCGGAAGCACGACGCTTCGCGCGGGGGCCGCGCTCGTCGTGTTCATCGTGTTCGCCGACATCGGCACGGGGGGCGGCGTCGCGGACATCGACGGCGACGCAAGCAGGGCCGTCTTCGGATCGGAGGCCGGCGTAGGAGCCGCCTGTGGCGGCAGGAGCTGCGTCGGAGGGATCGATTCCTGACCAGGCGATCGTGCCGTCCGCGGATCGACCGTATCGTCGAACGCGCCGCTCCAGGGGGCCGGCGTCTTGCGCGACGATCCCGACGCTGCCTCCGGGGCCGGAAAGAGCGGTCGCATGGCTTGAATGAGCACCGCTGCATTCGGAAAGCGCGCGTTCGGATCGCGTGCCACGCACCTCGAGAACCAAGCGTCGAAGTTCGGCGGAAGGTGGTCGCCTCGCGATTGCGTTTTGGCGCGCTCGGAGGCCGTCGGAAGCGGATCGAGAACGATCTCGCGAAGGAGCTGGGGCGTGGTTCCGTCTTCGGCGTTGGCCGTGTTCCAGTAACTCTTGCCGGTGAGGAGCGTGTACGCGATGAGTCCGAGTGACCAGACGTCGGCCGTGGCCGTCACCGGAGATCGCGTTGCTTGCTCCGGGGCCATCCACATCGGCGTGCCAATCGTGCCCGTCGTCCAACCGAGAGCGGTTTCCGCGAGGAGCTTGGCGATGCCGAAGTCGAGCACCTTCACGGTGAAGGACGCCCCACCGGCACGCCGTGACTTGGCGAGGAAGATGTTCTCCGGTTTCAGATCGCGATGCACGACACCCGCCGTGTGCGCCGCCGCCATCGCGTGGCAGAGCTGCTCGAAGATGGCGAGAACATGATCGTGTGAGAGCGGCCTACGCGATGCGAGATGCGCGCGCAGATCTTCGCCGTCGAGGAGCTCCATCACGAGGTAAGGCGACTGCGTCGCCGCGTCGACACCCGCTGCGACGACCTCGACGACGTGCTCGCTCTCGATGCGCGAACCGATGCGCGCTTCCTGGATGAAACGCTTCTGCGAAGCGTCGTCGGCCGCGAGATCGCGATGCATCACCTTGAGCGCGCGGATCTTGCCGGTGCTCTGTTGCTCGACGCGGTAGACCGCGCCCATGCCGCCGTGGCTCAGCGGCCCGAGTATCGCGAAGTCACCGCCGACGAGACGCGAGGGGGCCGCCTGCGGTGGCTCGAGCGACTCGAGCTTCGGTGACGTAGGACCAAACGCGGGATGATCGGAGCCGGACACGGTCTGGAGTTTCTAGCGCATCGAATGCTTCGTGCACCTCCGAGCGCGATCTTCGCGGAGGAGGGAAGATTCGTGGCACGACGGCCGTACCATCGCGGTGCGTCTCTATTTTTACGGCATCTGGAGTGCCAGCGGCTTCGTCTCGAGCTTGCCGTTCCAGAGGTCCGGCAGCGGCTTTCCGCCGAACAGCTCGTGGGAGGGCTGCAGCGTGCCAATGCCGCCGGGGAATGCATTCATGGTGACCTCGTAGCGCCATGTCACGTCGAAGGTCTTCCCCGAAGGAAGGCGCGGCGAGGGAAACACGGGCTGGGCGAACGAACGCTCTTCACCGGGCGCGAGGAGGTAGAAGTCCTGCTCGGTGTACATCGGGCCGTGGCGAGGCCACTCGGGCACGCTGCCCCCGAAGTTCGAGTCCGACGAGCGCAAATACAGGCTCGATGTCGGCCCGCGGTTCCGATCGTCGGGAACGAGGATGCGCAGCGGGGCCGTAGAGGCGTTCTTGAAGTGGAGCCGAACGTTCCACACCTGGAGGTTTGCACGACCCTCGAAGGGGGTGAGCCGATCATCGGCAGTGAGCCAGATGGAGAGGCGTCCATCGGTTGCCGTCACGTTCGTCGTTGCCTGGGCCTTGGCCGCCGAGCCGGAAGCATCTTGCGTCTTCGCGCACGAGAGGAGCGCGGCGGCCGCGAGGACCGCTGCTACGAACGGCTTCGTCACTTCGGGCCGTCGACCAGGTCGACGAACGCCGCGCGGAAGGCGTCGGGCTGTTCGAGGAACGGTGAGTGGCCGGCGCCCTCGAGCACCACCTCGCGAACGTCGCCTCCAGCTGCACGATAGCGGTCGAGAAGCGCGCGCGTCTGTCCGATCATGGGCTGCGGAGGGCAGGTGTCGTCGCCAGGCCAGCCGGGCACGATGCCCAATTTCCCGAGCTGCGCGAGGTCGAAGAGGCTTGCATCGCCGACGATCGCGTCCTTCTCTCCGCGAATCCAGAGCACCTTCGGCTTGGGGGCGATCGAGGCGAAGGTCGTGAGGTCGAGGTACTTGTTCGAGAACGCGTTCGCGATGCCTCGCGGGCCAGGGGCGGCGCCTGGCCAATTCGCGCTCGCGACCGTGTCGCCCGGGTAGAAGTCGTCGCCGATGCGCGTCGACAGAATCGCATCGACGAAGGCCTCTTCGAGGGCCGGCGCCGGTTCGTAGCGCTCCGGGTTGAAGAAGAACTGGCGGAGGATCGTGCGTGGTGAGCTCTGTTCGCGACCGCGGTCGCCGCTCTGGATCGCCTTCACGAAGTCGGGCGATACCGTTCCTCCGCCCGAGCCGGCGAAGTCGCTCGCGTTCGGCGTTCCTTCCGAACCGTGGTTGCCGCCGAAGCCGCGCGGCGGAACCGGCGCCACCAGCGTTGCCGTGGAGAGCAACGTCGGGTGATCGATGGCGAGCTGCATGATCACGCCGCCGCCCACGCTCCAACCGAGGGCATGCACCTCGCTCGTCCAACCAAGAGCGGTGCACAGCTCGAAGACGTCGTCGCTGAAGTCACGAAGGCCGCGCGTGCCGTCGATGGGCTTGGCCTCCGTGGCTCCGAAACCACGCAAATCAGGGGCGACGACGTGCCACGACTCGGGCAGCGCGCGCATGAGCGACTCGAAGTACACGCTCGTCGATACGTTGCCGTGGACGAGCACGACCCGCCGCGCGGGAGCTCCCGTCGCAGGGCGTTCGCGGAACGAAAGGCGCAGGCGACCGAGGGCGAGCTCGCGGAGGGAAGCCGTCATGGGCATGGAGTTCATCACGCCTCGCCCGCACGGTCCACGCAGCCGCGTGTGACATCGTCCAACCGCTTCGAGGCGGCTATCGCGACGGCGCGGCCTGAATCGATTTGGCGCGCACCTCGGCCGAAGCACGCCATTCACGTGCCCAGGGAACGTGGGCGTCCATGTCGGCGTCGTCGTCCCACGAATAGAGGCGCTTCTGCCCGCGCAGTGGCTCCTTCAGGTCGAGGCATAGATCGAAGGGCGGGGTTTCGTGGCACTCGACGATCTCGAAGGGCACGAGCTGACGCTTCTTGTCCTGAAGGAAGACGAGGTCGAACTTGCTGCCCTGGCGCTCGAACTCGAAGACGTCGAAGGTGGAGCGGAAGCGCGAACCGCGATCTTCGAAGCCGATGCCGCCGGCGAAAAAGACCCAGAATGAAATTTCGTCGGTGCGCGACTTCGGGAGGCGATCGAACCAGGGACGCGAGAGCAGGAGCCGTGCGCTCTTGCTCGAAGGATCGACGTCGTCTCGTTCGTTCATCGCCTCGCGTGCGAGAGGGCGAGAAGGCGCATCGCTCTTGGCGGCGCGCAAGGTGAACGTTGCGGCGAGACCGAGGCTAGCGAGCGTGCCTACGATGACGACGGCGAGAAGCTTCTGCCCGGCGGAGTGCATCCCTCGAGCTTACCGCCGAGGGGTCAGGCGTGGGCCGTTTTTGCAGCTTCGCGACGTCGCTTCGTCAACTTGTCGAGTGCGAGGTAGATGACGGGCGTGGTGTAGAGCGTCAGGGCCTGCGAAAAAATGAGGCCGCCGATGATGGCGATGCCGAGCGGCCGCCGCAGCTCCGAGCCCACGCCTTGCCCGATCGCGAGCGGCACGGCGCCGAGAAGTGCGGCGAGCGTGGTCATCACGATGGGGCGGAAGCGGAGCAGACACGCTTGGGTGATGGCCTGTTCGGGCGAGAGCCCCTCTTCGCGCTCGGCCTCGATCGCGAAGTCGATCATCATGATCGCGTTCTTCTTCACGATGCCGATGAGCAGGATGATACCGATGAGGGCGATGATGCTGAACTCGGTCTTCGTGAGGAGCAGCGCGAGAAGCGCTCCGACGCCGGCCGAGGGCAGGGTCGAGAGGATCGTGATGGGGTGGATGAGGCTCTCGTAGAGGATGCCGAGGACGAGATAGACGGTCACCAGCGCGGCGAGCACGAGATACGGCTCGGACTTGAGCGAGCTCGTGAAGGCCTGCGCCGTGCCCTGGAAATCGGCGCGGATCGATGCGGGCATGCCGATCTCGGCCTCGGCCTCGTGGATGGCCGCGATGGCTTCGCCGAGCGAGCGTCCTGGCGCGAGATTGAAGGAAATCGTGGTGGCGGGGAACTGCCCCTGGTGGCCGATCGACAGCGCGGTGGCACCCGCCTTCGGCTTGATGAAGGAGCGGATGGGCGCGACGCCGCCGCTGGCCGTCTTGACGTAGACCTGCTCGACGGCGTCCGGTCCGACGACGAGATCGGGCTTGGCCTCGAGCACCACGCGATACTGGTTCATGGTCGCGTAGGTGATCGCGACCTGACGCTGGCCGAAGGCGTCGTAGAGCGAGTCGTCGATTTGCTGCATGGTGACGCCGAGGCGTGAGGCCGTGTCACGGTCGACGTTCATCGCGAGCTCGAGCCCGGCGGTCTGCTGATCGGTGTTCACGTCCTTGATGAGCGGGATCTTGCGCAGGCGCTCGAGCACCTTCGGTCCCCACTCCCGGAGCTCTTCGAGATTCGCGTCTTGGAGGGTGTATTGGTACTGGGTTCGCGCCGCACGCCCGCCGACGCGTACGTCTTGGACGGCCTGCAAGTAGACGGTGAGACCTTCGAGCTGGGCGAGCTTCGGGCGGAGGCGGTTGATGATCTCGTCGGCCGGCGCGCGCTTGCCGCGTTTCAGCTCGATGAACATGCTTCCGGTGTTCACCGTGCCGCCACCCGGCCCGGCGCCGATGAACGCGACGACGTGGGCGATGTCCGGATCGGCCATCACGATCTGCGTGGCGCGCTCCTGACGCTTGGTCATCGCCGGGTAGGAGACGTCTTGCGGGGCCTCGGTGAAGCCCATGAGCATGCCGACGTCTTGCTGCGGGAAGAGGCCCTTCGGCACGTAAGCGTAGAGAGCGACGGTGAGCGCGATCGTCGCGAGCGTGAGCACACCGACGAACGTGCGGCGGCGAATGACCCACGAGAGCCCCGCTCCGTAGACGCGGAGGATGAACTCGAAGACGCGCTCCGAGGCCATGTAGAGGCGCCCGTGCTTGCCGGGATCGTGGACGAGCAGGCGCGCGCACATCATCGGGGTGAGGGTGAGCGACACCACTGCCGAGACGGCGATCGAGATGCTGAGCGTGACGGCGAACTCGCGGAAGAGGCGGCCGACGATGCCTCCCATGAGGAGGATCGGAATGAAGACGGCCAGCAGCGAGACCGTGATCGAGACGATGGTGAAGCCGATCTGCTTGGCGCCCTCGAGCGCGGCTTCGAGCGGCGGCTTTCCGAGCTCGATGTACCGCGTGACGTTCTCGGTGACGACGATGGCGTCGTCGACGACGAAGCCCGTCGCGATGGTGAGCGCCATCAGGGACAGGTTGTCGAGGCTGTAGCCGAGCAAGTACATGATGCCGAACGTGCCGATGAGCGACATCGGAACGGCGACGCTCGGGATCGCGGTGGCACGCGCAGAGCGCAAGAACATGAAGACGACGAGCACCACCAAGATCAGGCTGATGACCAGCGTTCGCTCGACGTCTTCCACCGAGGCGCGCACGCTTTGGGTACGATCGAGTGCCACCTCGACGTTGATGGCCGGCGAGATCGACGTGGCGAGCTCCGGCAAGACCGCCTTGATGCGGTCGTTGGTCTCGACGATGTTCGCGCCCGGCTGTCGTCGAATGATGATGAGGACCGCGGGAACGCCGTTGGTCCAGGCCGCGATGCGCTCGTTCTCGACCGAGTCGTCGACGCGCGCGATGTCGCGCAGATGCACCACGGAGTCGCCGCGCGAAGCGACGATCACGTCGCCGAAGGCCTTGGCGCCGATCAGCTGATCGTTCGCGCTGAGCGTGTGCGATTGCGTGTCGCCCTGGAGGTTGCCCTTGGGGCCGTCGACCGTGGAGGTCGCGAGCGCCGTGCGAACGTCGGCCATGGTCAGGCCAAGACCGGCAAGGTTCGCGGGATCGACGCGGACGCGTACGGCGGGCTGCGCCGAGCCGCCGACGAACACCTGGCCGACGCCCGAGACCTGCGCGATGCGCTGCGAGAGAATCGTGGTCGCGGCGTCGGAGACCTGCGCGATCGGGATCGTCTTGCTCGTGAGCGAGAGGATCATGATCGGCGCGTCAGCGGGGTTGACCTTGCGATAGAAAGGACGTGCCGGCATGTCGGCCGGAAGCTCGCCGCCGGCCGCGTTGATGGCGGCCTGAACGTCGCGTGCCGCGCTCTCGACGTCGCGATCGAGCGCGAACTGGATCGTGATGTTCGTCGTGCCGAGCGAGCTCGTCGAGGTGATCTCGCTGACACCGGCGATACGTCCGAAGCGGCGCTCGAGCGGCGTGGCCACCGCCGACGCCATCGTCTCCGGGCTTGCTCCGGGGAGGCTCGCGGAGATCTGGACCGTCGGGAAGTCGACGCGCGGAAGCGGCGCCACAGGGAGCAGCGTGAAGGCCAGCATGCCCGCGAGCAGGATCGCCGCCGACAGCAGCGCCGTCGCGATCGGACGCCGGACGAACGGCGCCGAGAGGTTCATTGGGCCTCCGCGCCGGCGGGGCTCTCGGGATCCTTGTTGCGTTTGAGCACGCGCGTGACCCAGGCGCCCACCTTACCCATGTAGAGGTAGATGACCGGCGTGGTGTAGAGCGTGAGCACCTGCGAAACGATGAGGCCGCCGACGATCGTGATGCCGAGTGGCCGGCGGAGCTCGGAGCCCGTGCCGGTTCCGATGGCCAGCGGCACGCCACCGAGGAGCGCGGCCATCGTGGTCATCATGATCGGACGGAAACGCAGCAAACACGCCTTGTGAATGGCTTCGAACGGCGTGAGGTGCTCGTCGCGTTCCGCCTCGAGCGCGAAGTCGATCATCATGATCGCGTTCTTCTTCACGATGCCGATGAGGAGCACGATGCCGATGAGGGCGATGACGGTGAAGTCCGTCCGGCACACGAACAGGGCGAGCAGCGCGCCGACGCCCGCGGAGGGCAGGGTGGAGAGGATCGTGATCGGGTGGATGGTGCTCTCGTAGAGCACGCCGAGAACGATGTAGACGGTGATGATCGCGGCGAGGACCAGGACGGGCTCGCTGTCGAGGGACTCGCGGAAGGCTTGCGCCGTGCCCTGGAACGCACCGTGGAGGCCCGGCGGGAGATCGAGCTTGGCCTGCACGCGGTGGATGGCCTCGACGGCATCGCCGAGCGAGCCGCCGCGGGCGGCGTCGAAGGAGATCGTGACCGAAGGGAATTGGCCCTGATGGTTCACCGACAGCGGGGCGGGAACCTGCTTCATGTGCACGATGCTCGAGAGCGGGATCTGCGCGCCGCCCGTTCCGGTGACGTAGATGCGATTGAGCGCGGAAGGATCCTTTTGCAGATCCGGCTTCACCTCGAGAACCACGCGATAGAGGTTCAGCTGGGTGAAGATGTTCGAGATCTGTCGCTGACCGAACGCGTCGTACAGGACGTCGTCGATGGCCTGCGCCGTGACCCCGAGGCGCGAGGCCGTGTCGCGATCGATCGCGATGTCGAGGCCGAGGCCCATCGCACCGATGTCGCTCGTGACGCCGCGAAGCATGGGCTCGGCTCGAAGGGCCTCGATGAAGCGGGGCGCCCACGCGGCGAGCTCCTTCGCATCAGCGTCTTCGATGGTGTACTGGAACGGCGTGCGGCTCGGGCGAGCGTCGATCTGCAAGTCCTGAACGGCTTGCATGAACGTGCTCATGCCTTCGATTGCCGCGAGCTTCGACTCCAGGCGCGCGATGATCTCGTTGGCGTCGGCGTGGCGCTTTTCACGCGGCTTCAGCGTGATGGAGAGGCGCCCGCTGTTCGCGGTGGCGTTCGTTCCGTCGGCGCCGATGAACGAGGCCACACTGGCGACGTCGGGGTCCTGCCTCACCACCGTCGCCACGGCCTCCTGGAGCTCCATCATCCGCGTGAACGACACGTCAGGAGGCGCCTCGGTGACGGCCGTGACGAGGCCCGTGTCTTCTTGTGGGAAGAAGCCCTTCGGTACGATCCACGCGAGGCCGAACGTGACGGCGAGCGTGAGGATGGTGACGAACAGCGTGGTCTTCTGGTGCGCGAGAACGATGCGTAGGCCGCGATCGTAGAACTCGAGGGCCCAGTCGAACGCGGCCTCCGAGAACCGGAAGAGACGACCGCGCTCCTCGGGCTTGGGCTCGGGCTTGAGAAGATGCGCACACATCATCGCGGTGAGCGACAGCGAGAGCAGCGCGGAGACCACGATGGCGGAGGCGAGCGTGACGGCGAATTCGCGGAAGAGGCGCCCGACGATGCCCGTCATGAAGAGGAGCGGAATGAGAACGGCGACGAGCGAAACGGTCAGCGACACGATGGTGAAGCCGATCTGTTTCGAGCCCTTCAGCGCGGCGGCCATCGGGGCTTCGCCCTCTTCGATGTAGCGCGCGATGTTCTCGATCATGACGATGGCGTCGTCGACGACGAAGCCCGTCGAGATCGTGAGCGCCATCAGCGTGAGGTTGTTCAGGCTGTACCCCAGCAGGTACATGATGCCGAACGTGCCGACGAGTGACAGCGGAACGGCGATGCTCGGGATGATGGTCGCGCGCACGTTGCGCAGGAACGCGAACATGACGAGGACGACGAGGCCGATCGTGATGACGAGCGTGAACTCGACGTCTTCGACGGACGCCCGCACCGTCTCGGTGCGGTCGCTGAGGACCTTCACCTCGATGCTCTGCGGAAGCGACGCCGAGAGCTGGGGAAGGAGAGCTTTGACGCGATCGGCGACCTGGATGACGTTCGCGCCGGGCTGGCGCTGGACATTCAGGATGATGGCGCGCTGATCGTTCGCCCACGCCGCGAGCTGGGCGTTCTCGACACCGTCGGCGACCTCGGCCACGTCGCGCAGGCGAAGCGGGCTACCGTTCACCCACGCCACCACGATCGGCTTGAACTTCTCGGCGCTCGTGAGCTGGTCGTTGGCGGCAATGGTGTAGTCGAGGCGTGGCCCGTCGATGCTTCCCTTCGCCTGGTTGACGTTGGCGGCGACGATGGCTTGGCGGAGGTTGTCGATCGACAGACCGGTGCTCGCGAGCGCTTCGGGATCGACGCGCACGCGAACGGCGGGCTTCTGGCTTCCGCCGAGCGTGACGAGACCAACGCCCGAGACCTGCGAAATCTTCTGCGCGAGCACGGAGTCGGCGACGTCGTTGACCTGCGTGAGCGGCAGCGACGGCGACGAGACGGCGAGCGTGAGCACCGGCGCGTCGGCAGGGTTGCTCTTGCTGTACGTGGGTGGGACGGGAAGCGTGCGTGGGAGAATGTTCGCCGACGCGTTGATCGCGGCCTGGACGTCTTGCTCGGCGGCGTCGATGTTTCGTTCGAGCGCGAAGACGAGCGTGATCTGCGAGCTGCCGAAGCTCGAGACGCTCGTCATCTGCGCGAGCGACGGCATCTGACCGAACTGGCGCTCGAGCGGCGTCGTGACCGATTCGGCCATCGTCTGCGAGCTCGCACCGGGCAGGTACGTCGAGACGACGATGGTGGGGTAGTCGACCTGCGGAAGCGCGGAGACCGCGAGCTCGCGGAAGGCCACGATGCCCGCGAGAAACAGGCCGATCATGAGGAGGGTCGTTGCGACCGGCCTCCGGATGAACGGCTCGGAGATGCTCATCGCGACGCCTTCGGGGCAGCCGGTGCGCGCGGTGAGACCTTGCTCCCCGGCTTGAGCTGGTTCTGCCCGTCGGTCACGACGACCTCTCCCTCGGTGAGGCCCTTGCCGATGATCGCCGTGTCGCCCTGGACCGAGACGACCTCGACCGGCTTCGGCTGCACGGTCTTCTCGGGGCTCATGACGTACGCGAACGTGCCGTTCGGTCCCCGCTGGACGACCGAGGCCGGCACGACGAGCGCGTCCTTGACGGTCTTCACGTGGAGGCGCGCCTTGACGAAGCCATTCGGCCAGAGCGCGTGGTCCGGGTTCTGGAACGTTGCTTTCAGTCGGATGGTCGCGGTCTGCGCGTTGACCTGGTTGTCGATGAGCTGGAGCTCACCCTGACCGAGCTTCTGGACTCCGTCGCGCGCGTAAGCCTCGACGGCGGGCTTGCCCTGTTTGAGTGCGGCCTGGACCTGATCGAGATCGTCCTGCGGGAGCGTGAAGACGACGGCGATCGGATCGAGCTGCGTGACGATGACGATACCGTTCGCGTCGGACGGGTGGACGATGTTGCCCTGGTCGACGAGACGAACGCCCGTGACGCCGTCGACCGGCGCGCGGATGTTCGCGTAGTCGAGCATCAGCTTGGCGCTGTCGATTTGCGCGTGGTCCGCACGCGTCGAGGCCTCGAGTTGCGCGACGGCGGCTCGCTGGTCGTCGACCTGCTGCTGCGGGATGAGGTTCTGCTTCCGCAGATCTTCGTAGCGCGTGAGATTGAGCTGGTTGTTCTTGAGATTCGCGTCGTCACGCGCGAGTGCCGCCTGCGCGGTATCGAGCTGGATGCGGAACGGGCGAGGATCGACGACCGCGAGCAGGTCGCCCTTCTTGACCGACTGGCCTTCCTGGAAGAGGACCTTCTCGAGGCGTCCGTCGACGAGCGTCTTCATCGTCACGGTGGCGAGCGAGGTCACCGTGCCGAGTCCTTCGCGCATGATCGGAACGTCGTGCTTGGCGACCGTGGCGGTGGACACGGGCACGACGCGATCGGCCGGACCGCCCGAGCCCGAGCCCGCGGGCGCAGCGCCCGAAGTCGCGGCGGCAGTGGCATGCGTATCGGCGTGGGCGCTTCGACGCGCGAGGAAGGCGTAGGTCCCGCCGAGAATGGCGAGGCCGACCACGAGGAAGACGATTCGTTGCGTGAGTTTCATCGTTGCCCCAGCGCCGCGAGCAAGTTGGCGCGTGCCGACGCGAGCTGGAACTGCGCTTGGACCAGCTGCGCGTTTGCGTTCGTGAATGCGATTTGGGCGTCGCCGAGCTCGATGATGCTTCCAACGCCCGCGCCGTAGCGGCCCTCGGCGAGACGGAGTCGTTCGCGGGCGTTCGCCACGGCTTCTTCGGCTGCGATCTTCGAGGCCTTGGCGGCCCGGATCGAGAGCGAGGCTTGCTGGACGTCGACGCGGATCGCCAGCTTCGTCGTGTCGATCTGCGCCTGCGTCGCGTCCAGGTTCGCCTCGGCTTCGCGCACCTGGTTCTTCGTGAGGCCGCCCTGGTAGAAGGGCCACGCGAGAGTCATTCCGACGTTCCACGCGAGGCCGAGCTCGCCGAGGTCGGTCCCCGTCTCGGCGACGCCGCCCGAGGCGGTGAGCGTTGGCCAGTAGGCTCCGCGAATCGATCGGACCGTGAGGCGTTGCGATTCGTTCTGACGCGCCAGGGCCACGAGCTCGGGTCGGTTCTTCATGGCCCGGTCGAAGAGCAGCTCGGGGGCCCCGTCTTCACCTTCGACGGGAGCGAGCTCGTCGTCGCCGATCTCGAAGTCGCCGCCGTCGCTGCCGCTGCCCATGGCTTGTGCGAGCTGCGCCTTCGAGACGTCATAGGCGTTCTGAGCGTTGATGAGCGAAACGCGAGCGCTCGCGACGTCGTTGCGCGCCTGGGCGAGCGCGATCTCCGGCTGGGTTCCCACGGAGACCATGCCTTGGGTCTGCGCGAGGTGCCGGAGCTGGTTCGCGAGCGTGTTGCGCGCCACCGTCTCGAGGTCCTTCTGTGCGCGCGCGGTGAAGTACGCGTTGCGGACGTTCACGATGACCGTCTGCGACGTCGTACGCTGCGTTGCCTCGAACGACTCGACGAGTCGATCGGCCGCGCGATAGCGGTTGTACGTCTGCCCGAAGTCCCAGAGGAGCTGCGAGGCGTTGCCGCCGAACGAGTAGACGTCGACGCCGGCCGAGTTGTTCGAGGTGGCGACCGCCGAAGGCGTTCCTGCAGCGCCGGAGGCCGTCCCTCGTCCGGCCGCTCCGCGGACGCGAAAGTACGAAGCGGTGGCCGTGAGCTGAGGCAAGAGGCCCGCCTTCGCCTGACCCGCACGGCCTTGCTGGGCGCGCGTCTGCGCCATGGCTTGGTGCAGCGTTGGCTGGTTCTGCAATCCGGTCTCCACCGCGTCGTTCAGACGAATCACCGGCCCTGCGGGCGGTCGCGGCGGCACGTCCGGGAACGCGGTCGTGGGGGTCACCGTCGCGGTCGTCGCGGGCGCACTGGATCCAGCGTGCGCCGCACGATTCGCCGGGGCGACCTGCAGGAAGGTTGGAATCGCGAGAAGCGCAGCAAAGGGAGGATGCATGAGCTAACGACGGCAGCTGAGGCTTCGGAGCGAACGCCCTAGTGCTACCGCGTCGTGCCTGCAGCCCCGACATGTTTCCATCCGAACGGCCCGCGCGGGCGACGGATGGTGGCGGGCCGTCGACGACTCGCCGCGGCATGACCGCCCCGCCGGTCGATGCAGCCCCGAACGGTCTCTGCTCGGGCTACCGGCTACGTTAAGAGCTTTTCAGACTCGTGGGCTTCGGTCGCTCGTGCGTCGTTGCAGCTGGACTTGGAGACCCGCTCGTGGCGTCGCGAAGAGCGCCGCGGCGGTCGGGGAAAAGTCCTGGCGCGGAAAGCTCCAGTCGTAGTCGCGGAGCATGACGACGCTGAAGAGCGAGAGCATCAGATCCGCCAGCCGCTCGCCTGCGCAACGATGATGCGTGAACGGGCCGCCTCCACCGTGCGGCACCCACGCCGCATGCTGACGATCCGTCGCGCGCTCCGGAAGCCAGCGATCGGGATCGAACGACCGCGGGTCGGCGAACGTGCGCTCGTCTTGCAGCGTCGCTCCGATGCATCCGATGGCCTTGATGCCGGCAGGGATGCGCATGCCTCCGTACGCGCAAGGCTCTTTCACGTTCGCGAAGAAGGTCATCGGCAACACCGGCTCGGCGCGCCTCGACTCACGCGTGACGCGGCCCAGGTACTCGAGGCCGGCGAGACCGCGGAGGGTCACCGGGCCGGTCCCCAACGTGTCCACGATCTCCTGGCGGAGTCGCTCCTTCACGTCGGGGCGGCGGCCAAGGAACATCGCGAGAGACGACAGCGCGCCGATGACCGCCAGGTAGGCGCCGACGAAATGAAAGGTCTCGATGCGGATCTCTTCGCGCGAGAGCTTGTCGCCGTTGGGCAAGCGAGCGTCGATGAGCCGAGCAAGGGCGTCGGTGCTCGTCGACGCCTCGTGCTCGTCGATCGCGTGCTCGATGCGTTCTCGCAAGGCGTCGCGCGCCTGGAGCGCTCGCCCATACTTCGTGAACGGCAGATTGATCGGCACGCTCAGAAAACCTTCGAACGCGGTCATGAATGCGCGCGCGAGCAGGGGATCGTCTTCGTCGGGATTGGTACCCAGAAAGAGCGACGTCGCCACCGTCATGCCGAACGCGGTCATCTCGGGCACCCAGGCGAACGTGCCGAGGTTGGCCCAGCGCCTGGCGTAGCGCGTGAGCACGCGTTCGAGCACTCCGAGGTACGCGTCGAGAGCATCGGGCGTGAACGCCTGCATGAGCAGCGCCTTGCGACGCTTGAAGCGCGCACCGTCGAGGAACGGCACCGCCTTGGCGTCGAGAATCTTCTGCACGTGTGCAGGCGACGCGCTCGCGCGCGTGAAGTAGCGCTCGTCGAGGAAGAAGTGGAATGCCTCCGGGCCCCAGAAACACGCCGTGCGGTGCCCGAAGACGTTGATCTGGAAGGCCGGTCCCAGCTCATGGGCACGCGTCGCGAGAAATCCCGCGGGGTCCTTCAGGAACGCGAACGAGTCACCGACGAGCGGCAGCGCGAACTTCGTCGGAAGGCGGCGGAGAGGGCCTGCGCTCGGAATGCCCGAGACGTCCGTGACGAGAATGTTCGAGGCCATGGGCCTCGGAGGTACAAAGCCCGTGCCGCAGTGGTGCCCGACCGAAAGTCGCGGGCGACACACGCTCGAGCTCGCTCAGTCGAGCGACGGACGCGGCTCTTTGGTGGCCGAGCTTCGGCGCTGGCGCACGCGCAGGAGCATCGGCACCGTACCTGTGACTTCGCCGTCCCAAGTCTTGATGCCGATCGCTCGACCCGAGCTGTCGCGGGTGTCGAGGCTTGGCGTGACGCGGTAGATGCCGGGCTCGGAGAACGTGTCCGGCGGGCAAAGCGCGTTGAGCAAGAACGACGTCGAGACCGAGCCCCTCGGAGCGACGGTGCTGAAGAGCTCACGAATCGGCGTGCCGCCTTCGCGCGTGTTTTCGCATCGGATCGAACCCGATGGGCCTCGAACGCTGAAGCCGAGCGTCGACGGGCGGAAAAGGAGGGTGGCCGAGCGACCGCCCACGTTGCGGAGCGTTACGCTCGTACCGAGCTCGGTTGCGCGCGCCACGTCGAGCGAGGCCGGCATCGAGAGGACGAACGGTGGTTTCGGCCCCTCGTCGCCTTCGGTCTTCGCACTCGCCGATGCGGGCGCGAGCGGCTCGCTCATCGTGAACGGCGCGGCCTCGAGCTCTTTTGCGGAGGCAAGCGTGCCGAGCGCTGCGCCGACGGGCGCTGCGACGAAGGGAGCCGACGGCGCGGCGGCCTTCGCCTTCGAGGTCGGGGCGGGCCAGCCGAAGCGCGCTTTGATGGTGGTGCCCGGAACGAGCGCGGCGCGCTCTTTGGCACCGAAGCAGTAAAACAGCGGGTCGAACGACGCCGACCAGGAGCGCTTGGCCGGGATCACGAGCTCACGCCCTTCGTCGGTCGAGGGGCGCGTATCGGCCGGCAACGTGCAGCGAACGAGGGCAGGGGCCTTCGCGGTCTTTGCCTTGGGGTTCGCCGCCGCCGTCTCGGCGGGCGTCAGCTCCAAGGTGAGAAGACGCGGGTCGGCCGCAATACGCACCGGCAACTCGCCCGAGTTCGCGATGCGGAGAGTCCATGGGCTTCCACCGCCGCCTTGGGTGACGATGAAATCGAGGGGCGGGGAGGGAAGCGCCGGCGCGGGATCGGTGGCGCTGCTCGTGCCCTCCACGTTCGTGACCAGCACGAGCGCGGAGAGCGAGAACAGGGCACGTCGAATCGTCGAACGGCGCTTCCCCAGCCCCATCGTCGTCAGCCTCGGAGCGTCTCGTAGAGCTCGAGATCCGGAATCGCCGTCGAGATGCGCGTGCGCACAACGCCGACGTCGTGATCTTCGAGGAGACGGCAGAGCGCGATGCCGTCGTAGAGCGCGATCGGCGCAGCCGCAGCCGCACCCGCTTCTTCGCGCGCGCCGCTGAGGACCTGACCGGTCGTGATGAGCCAGCCCGCCGAGGCCGGACCGTAGTGGTGGAGCGCACCGCGCAGATCGCTGACCCGCTCGCGACCGATCTCGCGGCCATCCTTACGGACCACGATGGCGGTGCGGATCTCGTCGGTTCCGCTGCGGTGGAGCGCGGCGAAGTGAGCCTCGCCACCCGGAGCGCCTGCGCGCTTGACCACGCGGATGTTCGTCATGCCGACGCGCTCGAGGCCGAGGAGCACGAGCTCGATGAGCGCGTGGCCCGGGAGCTCCTGCAGCTTGCGGAGCATCGTGCGGCGAGCGGCTTCGCGGTAACGCTCGACGGCCGCGAGGGCGTCCTGCTCGAGGCGAACGAGGTCCGAGCTGAGCGACCAGTCGGTGAGCGCGACGCGCGGGCCCTGCGCGAAACGGAAGCGCGGGCGCTGTCCGTTCGCCTGGCGGCGAAGGTTGTCGGCGCGGAGCGCGGCCGTGAGCTGCGCGTTCGCGAGCATCACGTCGCCGCTGACGCGGCCGCGGCGCATGAGCGAGTCGACGACGGCGCGCACCTGGACGGGGCCCTGGGTGCGGTCGAAGCCGCTGAGCGCCATGACCGTCGCGTCCGCGAGCTCGCGACCCGAGAGGTCCTCGGCCTCGCCGGCCGGAACGTCGATGCCCGTGGGGGCGCCGCCTGCCATGATCTGGTGGCGGTCGCGAATCATCGGGCGCGGAGCCGGTGCGAGAGGATCGCGCGCCGCTTCGATGACGAGCTGCTCGCCCTCGCTGCCGCCGTTGCCCTGGAGGTCGACGCGCGGCGACGAGAGGCGGTCTGCACGATCGCCCTCACCCTCGCCGCGGCCACGACGGCGGCGACGACGGCGACGGCGACGGCCACCTTCGCCCTGCGCCTGAACGTCGTTCGAGCTGCTGGGGCCGGCGGAGGAGAGGATCGGCTGATCGTCGTCTTCCTCGTCGTCGAAGAGCTCGGCGCCGCTCGCTGCGAGGTCGGCGCGGAGCGCGTCTTCGCCCGAGACGATGATCGGCTCCTCGTCCTCTTCTTCGGCCGCCTCGGCTTCGAGTTCGCGTTCGCGTTCGGGCTCGCGCGACGCGGCCTCCACCTCGAGCGCATTGACCTCGACCGCGGAGTCGTCAGCGGTCTCGATGACCTCTTCGCCGACTGCGGCCTTCTTGCCCTTCTTCTTGTCCCACTCGCGTAGGGCGAAAACGCCCGGCTTCACGCGAACGATGGGGTTCGTCTTGTCTTCTTTCTTCAGAAGGGCAGCGAGCCGCGCGCCCATCGTCACCTCGGGGCTCTTGCCCACGTGGGAAAGAAGGTTCTTCTCGATGGCGAGCTCCGTGATCTCCTTGTAGTGGAGGGGCTTGCCGGCCATGCGCAGCACTTCGGCTGCGGCTTCCGTGAACGTCATGTTGGCCTGTATTCTGGAGTCGGTACCCCCCCGTGGGCTCTAGCCAGGGGCGCTGCGCCTTCGCGCAACCCTCCCCCGCGCATCGAAGCGGACGAAGCCGATACCGGTACCGTTTCTATGTGTGAGTTACCCCGCGAACTCGGCCGAGCCACCCGCCTCGCTCGCGCATTGCGAGGGTTTGAGAACCAGGTTTCAGAACCAAGTCTCCAACAACCCCGAACGCACAAGCACTAGCGGTGGCCACCGACCTAAGCCCGCAACCCGCTACATAGCGTGCCCTCATTGCCGCGTCAAAGCGATTGTCGAAGCTCGGGAACATTCGGCCAGGGCCGTGGTCCGTCCGGGAGAGCTGGGGTCGGCCCGCGGGAACGGTCGCGCGCACGTTTCGTTCGGTTGGGATGGCCCCGCCGGCCGATCGCACGCGCGCACACACGTGATTGCTGGTGCCGCCCACTCGACGAGGTCCTTTCATGCCAGCGTTCAAGCTCGCGTCGCGTTTTGCCCAGCTGGGGTTCTTGGCTTGCCTCGTTTGCCTCGCGCTCTCCACGGTCGGTCGCACGGCCGAGGCGCACCCCGCGACAGGACACGTGCAGCATGCAAGCGAACCGGAATGCGGCGTGTGCCAGGCGCAGCCACCGCCTCCACCTCCCGAGCCTGTGTGCGAGCAAGACTGCTTCGTGCTCGATACGCTCTCGATTCGCGGGGCGGTGGCGGGAACGCTATCGTTCGAGCTACACGGCTCGGTGAGGGCCAAAGGGGAGCAGAAGATTCCGCTCTTCGGGCCTCCCTCGCAGGTGCGCCTCGAAGACGTCACCCTCGATGGGGCGCACGCCACCATCGGCTTCGACGGCGATCACTACGTCCTGCTCACCTCCGGGAGTAAGACGGGCGCGCGCACGTTCACGCTCCGGGGAAGGCTCGCGCTCGGATCCGATCAGATTCTCAGCGTGTCGGGCCCTCTCGTGTCGCTCGATGCGCATCTGACGAAAGGGCGCCTCGTGGAGGGCGATCGTCTGAGCGGCTTGCAGAACACCGTTCTGCACTTCGACCCGCTGAGCGAGGAGGAGGGGCGCGCCGAGCCTTCACGCGCGCGTGTCCCGTCGGTGTTCCGACTCGCGCGCTCGCTCCGCTTCGGCAACGAGACGAGCTTCGTCTACCGGCTCGTGGCCTCGCAAGCGACCGACCTCGGCGTGGTCCGGCTGCCGCTGAAGTACGGCGAGAAGGTGCAAGACGTCCAGGGCTCGACCGGTTGGCAAGCCGAAGGCCAAGAACTGCTGCTCCCGACGACGGGCCACGAGGCGGAGATCACGATCGCCGGCACGCTGCCCGCGGGGGCCCCGAATCGCCCGGTGACGTTCAAGGGCGACGAGCGCGCGGCCTACGAGTGGTGGATGATCGAATCGGATCCCGAGCATCGCGTAGCGGTGGGCGGCGAGCCGAAGCTCGTCGAAACGTCCCAGTCGCCGATTCCGCCGATCATGCCCGGCGCGCGCGTGTATCTCGTGCAGCGCGGTCAGGAGCTCGAGGTCGACGCGCGTTCGCTCGTACGCGGTGACGTGCTCGCCGCCGTCGTGCGCAACCACAACCTGTTCGTGGCCATCACGGGGCGGGGTGAGCTCATCAGCGACGAGACGGTCTCCTTCGACAACAACGGCCTCGACCACCTCATGCTGACGCCGGCGGGGAAGGCCATGTACCTCTCGACCGACGGCACTGCGCAGCGCATCTTGCACACCACGGCCGGCGCGAAAGACGTCTTGGTGCCGATTCGCACCGGGCCTCATACGCTGCGGGTGCAGTCCCTCTCCGAGGTGAAGTTCACGCCCTTCCTCGGCGCGCTCGGCATTCCCTCGAGCAGCTACGCCCTCACGACGAGCAACATGGACGTGACCGTCGGTCTGCCCGACAGCGTGTACCCGATTGCGGTCTTGGGCGGCGATCGCCTTCGCACGGCGTTCTCGAGTGTCGACGTGTTCGCGGTGCTGCTCGGCGTGTCGCTCGCATGCTTCGGCTTCCGAACGAAGAAGACGCGTATCCTCGGAGCCCTCGCGACGGCCGGCCTCTGGTTCGTTTCGCACGACGGGTTCGTCTTCGCGACGGGCACTCTCTTCACGTGCGGAGCGATCTTCCTCGCGTCGCGTTTCGTGCGAGGGGCATGGCTTCCGGCGGCGTCGGGCGCCATCGTGATCGTCGCGCTCCTGGTCGGGCGCGAGGCGATGACGCGCGGAGGGAAGGAAACGATCGGCGAGCGCTACGTCGCCATGCTCATGCGCGACGTGAAGAAGCCATCGCCCGAGACGTCGTATCCGCCGCCCGCGCAGGAGGGGAGCCTCGAGACGAAGGCGGGCGTCACGCCGGTCTCGCTCTCCGTTCCCTCGTCCGACCTCTACGTCCTCTCGAGCCGCCAGCTCGTCACGCGCGACCGGCCGTTCGTGCCGCGTGTGCTCTACGTCACGAGCTCCTTGCTTGCGATCCTCCACGTTGCCTGGCTCGCGCTGGTTGGGGCGCTCGTCTGGGCCCACCGCGAGCGTCTGGCCCAGCTGAAGCAGCAAATCGTGGCGCGGCTCGGACGTCGTCCGGAACCGAAGCCCATCATGCCGCCGCGCGAAGCCCCACCGTTCTGAGGGTGCTCGCGTGCCGCCCGAGAGGATGTTAGAAGCCGGCCGTGATTCGCAACGTCGGTTACCTCGTCGGCATCGTGCTCGCGGTCGGCGTCGCGTCGTTCTTCGCCTTCCAGGAATCGCGCGCGGGCGAGCTCTCGTTCGTGCTCATCATGGCGGTTCCCACCGTGCTCCTGGCGTTGGCGGGGCTGGCGCGGGCGAAGTACGACGGGGTGCTCGGAGAGTGGCTCTCCGTTCGGGCGGGAGACTTCTCGCGCGGCTTCGCAGCCACGGCAATCCTCTTCGGCGCGGCGTGGGGCTTCACGAAGACGGTGGCGACGGTCGGCTCGGTCCGTGAGCGCTGGCTCGTGAACCTCTATCTGCAGTTCGGCGATCCTGCCGTGCTCCGGGCTCACGTCGGAATCGTGGTCGGCCTCATCATTCTGATGGCGGTCGCCGAGGAGCTCTTGTGGCGCGGCCTCGTGACGTCGCTGCTCTCGGAAATCGTCGGTAGCCATCGGGCCTGGGTTTGGTCGGCCGTTCTCTATGCGCTCGCGCACCTGCCTACGGCCTATGTCCTGCGCTCGCCGGAGTCGGGGTGGAACCCGGTCATCGTGCTCGGTGCGCTCGCGGGCGGTCTCGTGTGGGGGTACATGGCGCGTCGCTTCAACCGGCTGCTGCCTGGAATTTTCTCCCACGTGCTCTTCGACTGGACGGTCATCATGATGTTCCGGCTTTGGGGCCCGAGCATCTGAGCCCAACCGGAACGCTCGCGAAAATCAGCCTGATTTCTGCGCCATTGCGCGCGAAGGAAGCTGTCTCAGCCCGAGCGGGAAGAATTCGGCCGCGTGGCGGTTCTTCAGGGGCGAGATGAATTCCTTCGTTCGTGACCACGCGTCCAAGGCCATTCCCCTCCTCATCGGCGTGCTCGCCATCGGTGCGGGCTGCCACTCCACCCCATCGACGGCGTCCGCAGCACCGAGTCCCACCGCTCCCGTCGCCGTCACGTCCAGTGTGGGCGGCAACGGCGCCGCGCCCGACGTCGCTGCGCTCGTCGCGAAGGTGAAGCCCTCGGTCGTCAACATCACGGCCGAGCACGAAGCCAAGGCTTCGGAGGGATCCCCGTTCGAGTTCTTTTTCCGTCGCGGCGTCCCATCCGATTCGGGGCCCGCACGCAAGCAGCGCGCCCTCGGCTCCGGCTTCATCGTCGATGCGCAGGGCCACGTCGTGACCAATGCGCACGTCGTCGAAGGCGCAGACACGGTTCGCGTGAAGCTCGCGGACGAACGCGAGTTCAAGGCGAAGGTCAGAGGTCGCGACACGCGGCTCGACCTCGCCGTGCTCGAGATCGAGGGCGCCAAGGACCTGCCGGCCGTGACGCTCGGCCCGAGCGAGCCTCTGCAAGTCGGCGAATACGTCGTGGCCATCGGCAATCCGTTCGGCCTCGGCCACACGGTGACGATGGGCATCGTCAGCGCCAAGGGCCGTGCGCTCGGCGCGGGCCCGTACGACGACTTCATTCAGACGGATGCTTCGATCAACCCGGGCAACAGCGGCGGTCCGCTCTTCGACGCGCGTGGCCAGGTCGTCGGCATCAACACGGCGATCAATCCCGCCGGTCAGGGCATCGGCTTCGCCATCCCGTCGGATGCCCTGCGCGACGTCCTCCCGCAGCTCATCGCGGACGGACACGTCAAACGCGGTCGACTCGGTGTCCACATCCAGGCCCTCGACGAGCCGCTCGCCAAGGCCATGGGCCTCGGCTCTGCGCGCGGTGCACTTGCGGCCGACGTCGAGAAGGGCGGCCCCGCCGAGGCGGCGGGCGTGAAGAGCGGAGACGTCATCCTGGCCGTCGACAACACCGAGGTTCACCGCGCGCAGGATCTCCCGCGCATCGTGGCCTCGCACGCGCCCGGCTCGAAGGTGAAGCTCAAGCTCGTTCGCGGTGGCGAGGAGAAGACCGTCGGCGTGACGCTCGACAGCCTCAAGGAGGACAACTCGAACGACGAGAGCGAAGGCCGTGAAGGCCCGTCGTCGGGTGTATCGCCCCGAGGCGCGCTCGGCCTCCAGGTGCAAGATGCCGAGGGCGGTGGCGTCGTCGTCCGGCGTGTCATGCCGGGCAGCCCTGCCGAAGGCGTGCTCGTCCCGGGCGACGTGATCGTCGAGGTGAACCGTGAGGCCGTGCGCACCACGTCGGACCTCGGCAACAAGGTCAAGGCCGCGCCGGCGAAGAAGCCGATTCTGCTCCTCGTGAAGCAGGGCAGGTCCACGCGCTACGTGGCCATCGAGCCGAAGTGACGGAATCGTCGCGGGGGTGTCGCCGTTCATCACGGGGCGGCACGCGCCGCCCCGCCCCGAAAAACGCGATTTTTCGGGGGCCCCACCCCACGCGGACTCGCTTCGCTCGCGATTTGGATGGTCGCGAATCGCGACCGCTCATCGAGACCCCTCGCGATCCTCGGTCATGAACTTCGCTGCGCCCGCGTGCTATGGCCACGCGGGTGAAGCGGCTTTTTCATGCGCTGGCCGGAGACTCTGCCTCGGCGCTTTTGCAGGCGTACGAAACGGCCGCGCGAGAGCGCGAGGTTGCGCACGACGCGGACGTGGCCATGCTGGCCGGCCTGCTGTCCGTCGCCTATCCGGCCCTCCGAGCGCAGATTCTCTCGCGACCCGCCGACGTGGTCGCGATCGCCAAAGGCAAGCTCCGCATCGCGCGTGACCTTCGCGCCTACCGGCGGCTCGCCGCTTCGTTCATCGGCGACTTAGGTGACCTCGACGCCGTTCGCCGCGGACTCCGCCTCTTCGTAGCGCGCGAGAAGCTCCGCATCGCCGCGCGCGAGCTCCTCGAGCACGAAGGGGGAGACATCGACACCACCGCGCGCGAGATCTCGGACCTCGCGCAGGTGTGCATCGAGATCGCCGTCGCGGAGGCGCTGTCCTGGGCCGAGACGCGCTTCGGCACGCCCCGCGCAGCGAACGGTGAGCGTTGCGCCTTCACCGTGCTCGGCATGGGCAAGCTCGGCGGGCGCGAGCTGAATTGCGGCAGCGACGTCGACCTCATTCCGTTCTACGAGACCGACGAAGGCGCCGTGATGCGCGACGGCGCGGAGGTCGATCAGACGCTCCACGAGCACTTCATGCGGGTCACGCAGCGCTTCACGGCGACGCTCGAAGACGTCACCGAGGATGGCGCGTGCTGGCGTGTGGACCTCCGACTTCGTCCGGAAGGCTCCCGCGGCCCGCTCGTCAACGCGCTCGCGGCCGCGGAGCGCTACTACGAAACGTGGGGCCGCACCTGGGAGCGCGCGGCGCTGCTTCGAGCACGGCCCATCGGCGGCGACCTCGCGTTCGGTGAGCACCTCCTCGACGCCCTTTCTCCGTTCGTCTGGCGCAAGGTGGTCGATCCGAAGATCGCGCGCGAGATGACCGAGCTCGTCATGCGCGGCCGCGTCGAGCTCTCGAGCGAGCCGGAGCGCGACCTCAAGCTGGGGCCGGGAGGCATTCGCGAAGCCGAGTTCTTCGTGCAGTCGCTGCAGCTCATCTGGGGGGCAAGGAGCCTTCGCTCCGTCACCCGAATACGCTCGAGGCCCTGAGGCGCCTTCGCTCGCGCGGTCTCGTCACCGACCGCGAATCACGGGACCTCGAGAGCGCGTATCTCACGCTCCGGCGTCTCGAGCATCGCGTGCAGTTTGCAACCGGTATCCAGACGCACACGCTGCCGCGCGGTGAGCTTCTCGAGACGATCGCTCGCACGGTCGGCCACGCCTCCGGCCACGAGCTCGACAAGGACCTCGACAAGACGCGCCGGCGTGTGGCCACGCGCTTCGCGTCGCTCACGAAGAACCAGGGCGGCAGCGAGGACAAGTCGGCGAAGCTCGGGCCGCTCCTTTCCGCCATCGATGCGGGCGAAGATGCCATCGTCGCGAGCGTGATCGCCGACGGCTCGTCCGGGCTCGATTTCTCGAGCAGCACGTCGCCGGACCTCGCGCGCCATCTCGTGGCCCTCGCGCGACGGCCCGACTTTCCGCTCGGCGCGAGCACGCGCGATCGCCATCCAGAGTTCGCTCCTACTTTGCTCGAGGCGCTGGCCGACGCCGCCGATCCGGATCAAGCCACGCGCTTGCTCGCCGGCTTCTTCGGTCGGCTCGCAACCCCGAGCGTCTACGCGCGCGCCATGGCCGACGATCGGCAAGTGCTTCGCAAGCTCGTGGGCCTCTTTGGCGCCAGCGCGTTTCTCGGAGAGGCGCTCGTCTATCACCCGGAGCTCATGGAGAGCGTGCTCTTCGCCAAGGGACCGCCCACGCCCGAGCGCGCGCGGAGGGAAGTCGAAGAGGAGATCGCCGCAGCCACGAATCCCGAGCGGCTCGCCGCGGAAGACGTGGACGAAGAAGACGCCTTCGTCGGCGCGCTTCGCAAAGCGAAGGCCCGCATCATGATGGAGGTCGGCCTCGCCGAGCTCGCCGGCGAGCTACCGACACGCGGCGCCACCCTCGTTCTCTCGGCCCTCGCCGACGCCACGCTCGAGCACGCGACCCGTCGTGCGCTCGCAGAGAAGGGCCTGAGCGGCGGCCTTTCGGTCGTCGCCATGGGCAAACTTGGCGGATGCGAGATCGGGTACGGGTCGGACCTCGACATCTTCTTCGTCTACGAGACGAAGGAAGACGGCAACGAAGAGCGCTACGTACGCGCTGCGCAGCGCGTCCTCCGCCTCGTGAGCACGCCGCACGGTGACGGCCCGGGCTACGAGCTCGATACGCGCCTTCGCCCGTCCGGAAGCCACGGCCTGCTCGTCGTGAGTCTCGAAGCCTTCGCGCGCTACCACGGTCTCTCCGAAGGTGGCTCGCCGCTCGACGACGAGCGCCGGTCCGCCAAGCCCGACGGCGAGGATTGGGAACGCCAGGCACTCGTCAAGGCGCGCCCTTGCGCAGGCGATCGCGAGCTGGGCAAGCGCGTGCTCACGATCGCGAACAAGGTCGCGTACGGGCGCGGCGCTCCCGACCCGACGCGCGTGCATCACCTGCGCATGCGCATGCAGAAGGAGCTCGCGCGCGAAGGTCCGACACGCTTCGACGTGAAGCTCGGTCACGGCGGGATCGTCGACGTCGAGTTCGCGACGCAGTGGTTGCAGATGAAGTACGGCGGCGACCCGCGCGTCCGCACCACGGACACCGAGACGGCGCTGGGGGCACTCGAGGCGTGCGGATATCTCGACGCGGGCGTCGCCGTGGTGCTCCGTGAGGGCTACGCGATGCTTCGCAAGCTCGAACAAGCGCTGCGCGTCGTTCACGGAACGAGCGCGAGCTTCATCGAAGAAGGCGCGCCGGGCCTCGCCGCGCTGGCACGCCGCATGGGATTCCGCGACAGCTCCAACGGCACGGCGGGGCGCGCACTCGTCGAACGTCATCGCGCGGTCACCGCCGACGTGCGAGCGGCGTATCTCGGGGTCCTGGGCGTTCCCAAAGGGTGAGAGACGTCGCCGGCGCGCAGCTCGTGCTCCTCGACGGATCGGCTATACCAGAGAGGCCCACATGCGGCGCGTGTTCCTCGACCGGCTTCTCGTGACGCTCGCGCTCGCGCCCGCTATGACGGCGTGCGCGCACGACGACCGGCGAGCGGTGATCGAGACGACCGCGCGGCCTGAGACGCGCGCGGCGGAGAGCGCGGCTCCGAGTGGTCCTGCGCAATACGTGGTGGCCGATCCCGAAGGTCGAAGCGTCGTCGCTGCGTTCGCGCTCGGCGGAGGGAAGGTGGGGTTCGTCGTCGACGACTTCCGCGTCGTCGCCGGTGCGAGCGACTCTCGCGTGTACGATGGCGCGGACGGTCGTCTGCTCGGGGCCGCGAAGCTGCCGAATCGCTTCGGGGGCGGCTATCTCTTCTGGACCTCGCTCGACCTCTATCGCGCCGCCACGTTCGGCGGGGTGCTCGAGCCGTTCGTCCACACGAACGACACCGTGGCCTCTGTCTCGTTCGGCCCACGCTTCGTGCTCGTGCGCACGAGCAACGGCGAACGGTGGGCGCTGCGCATGCCGACCGGTGAGCGCGTGCCGATCGAGCCGCAGGCCATCGTCGACATCGAGGCTCTCGACGATGGGCGAGCACTTGCCTACGACGAGCTCGGCAGCGTCTTCACCAGCATGGATGGCGGCGGCCACTGGAGCGACGTGACGGCACAGCTGCGAGCTTCGCCGGAGCACGTTCGATCCGATGGCGAGCAAATCTGGATCAAGGAGTCGACAGGCACGGAACTGCGTCTCGAGGCGGATGGTCGGCTCGCTGCCTTCTCCCTCGGCGAGGCGCGAAAGCCGGTCGAGCTGCGGCCGCGCGATCCCCGATGGCGAGGAAGTACGTCACCCCTTCGCGCGGCCGTCACCTCGGGCGTGTCGCTCGACGATCGTACGGCCGTCGTCATCGAAGCGGGCGACGTTGCTCGCGTGGACATCCACTCGGGGACGATTCTGTCGATCGATTCGGGGAGAGTCCCGCCCGACGCGGAATGCGAGCCGCTCCCGATCGCGAACGACGTCGTATTCGCCTGCGCATCCTCACGGCCGTCGCCGCGCGCCTTCGTCGTCAGTCACGTGCTCGACGGTCCGATCATCGAGCACACGTTCCCGGCCGACGCGCGGTTGATCGCTTCCGATGACGGTGGCGTGGCCTACCTGTCGACATGCGACGGCAACACGCTCGCGAGCGAGGAGTTCGCGTGCGTGCGGCAGCCGAACGGTTCGTGGGAGAACTTCGATCTCCTGAGCCTGATGGCCGATCCGGGCTGGGGAGCTCTCGTTGCGTGGGTGCCCAGGGCCGACGGTCGAGCCGCGGTCGTCCTCAGCCACCCGCCGCGTGTTCTCGACGTGCGCTCGGGCACTGCGATGAAGGTCGACTGCGAGAACGGCATGCTCGGCCCCTCGTCGTCGCATCGGGTCAAAAGGCGTCGCCAAGTAAGGCAGCTCGTGGACCGCGATTGGACCTTCGCCCCGGATGGTCGCCTCATCGGGCTTGCTCGCGACGACTCGGTCATCGCGATTGGTGAGGATGGTCAGGTGACGGAGTCGCCCTACAAGCTCGAGATCGCGAGCGCCGGGGCGTTTGCACTCGGGCGGTCGAGCGAGGGACGCCTCTTTCAGTCGACCGACCATGCCTGGTCGTGGGTAGAGGTCGCGCCTCCGCCAGGTGGCCTCTCAGGACTCGGCGAATGCTCCTCGGTGGGCTGTGACCTCGGTGGTTTCTATCGCGTCGGTTGGGCTCCGCATCCCCCGAAGCCCGCGGAGCCGAAGGGCGTGGTTCGGCCTGCGCCGTTCATCCAACGCACACCGCCCGTGACGCTCGCGTGTCGGACGTCGGGGCCGGTCGCGACGCAGGTGCTTCCGTGGACGATCGCTTCCCCCGAGGATCTCGGTCTCGGACCGTCGCGTCTACCGTCGTCGGAGAACGACGACGTTTCGTTCCTGCGGCTGGTTTTCCCTCGCGTCCTCCTTCACCCTCTGCACGATCACGTGGGCGACGACGGCGACGACGGGCAGTCGCTGCGCGCCGTGCTGTCGGGCTACCAGTCGGTCGCGATGGGGACGACCATGACGGTGCTCGGGCCGTCCAAGGATCTGCGCGCCCTCCGGCGCACGCTCTCGTTCGTTTCGCCGTTCGATCCCTCGGCGCAGATTCGGAAGGCCGTGTTCGCCTATGCCGACGTCATCGCCGCCGGACGTCGCGACGGACTCACGCTCGAGGAGCTCCTCTCGGACGACCTGACGGACAGCGGCGCGCTCCTCCCCGTCACCCCGCTCGAGACCGGCTCGGCGTCGGACTTCGCGTTCACGAATCCACGCGGGTTCCTCGCGCTCGTCCGCGGAAGCGATCCGCGTTCGGCGGTCCGCGTGCGCTATGCCGTGCGTCCTCCTCAGAACGACGAGAGCATCGTTTCGGGCGTCGCCCTCGGTGAGACGGAGACCGCGTTCCTCGACGTCGACGCGGATGGTGTCGAACACGTCTTCAAGCTCGGGCCGAACGGCACCACGGACCTCTTCACGGTGAACGCCTCGACGGGCGCCGACTCGGCACCTCCGAACCCGGATGCGCTCGCGATCGGACCCCACGGCGACCTCGTCGTTCTCCGAACGTCGAGCGGAAGTGAGCCGCCGTCGGCGCTCGACGCGGCCTTGCTTCTCGCCCCCGGGCAGAAGCCGCGAGCGCTCGCTCCTTGGTCGACGCTGCGCCTCGCGGATGACCCGGCCTGCAAGCAGGACACCGGCGGCTATCGCGCCACCCTCCAGACGATCGCGCCGTGGGTCCGCCTGACGGCACGCGAGCTTCGCGCGAAGGACGGACCGATGTTCGCCAGGGTCAGGTGGTCGGACAAGCTCGTTTGCCTCGAAGGCCTCGAAATGCGCCTTCCCGAGGTGACGGTGCGCACGCCGAAGAGCAAGGACGGCACGCGCGACTCGGTCACCCTCGACACCTGGCTCGTTTCCCGAGGGGGCTCGTTCGCGCGCGTCGGAAGCACGGGAGGGGCCGAATGGCGTCAGCCGCTCGAGTGCTCGATCGCTCGCTGACGCGGGATTCCTGGGGTCTCGAGGGCGCCAGAGCTTTCAGAGCAGCGCGAAAGCCGAGTCTGATAGCCTCTCGGTCGTGAAGCTCTGTCCGCGTTGCTCCGAACTCTTCTCGGACGACGCCGCGTTTTGCCCCCACGACGGCGCCGAGTTGCAGAAGAGCAACGACCGGTTTCTCGGTCGGACCATCGCCTCGCGCTATCGCCTCATCCGTCGCCTCGGCGCCGGTGGCATGTCGGTCGTGTACCTCGCGCGTCACGAGCTCATCGCTCGTCTCTCGGCGCTCAAGATCCTCCGGCCCGAGCTGAGTCTCATCGCCGAGCATCGCGAGCGTTTCTTGCGGGAGGCCCGCGCGGTCAATCGCATCAACCACGAGAACATCGTGGAGATCACGGACGTCGGCGAGTCCGATGGCGTGGCCTACCTCGTCATGGAGTACGTCGAGGGCGAGGGGCTGCTCTCCTGGATCCAGCGTGGTCGCCTGCCGTGGGAGCGCGCGCTGAAGATTGGCATGCAGGTCGCGAGCGCACTCGCGCGTGCCCACCAGATGGGGGTCATCCACCGTGACCTCAAGCCCGAGAACATCTTGCTCCTGCCGCGCACCGCCGGTCCGGCGCGGGCCGAGGTCGACGTCGCTGCCGATCCGAACGACGTGATGGTGAAGCTCACCGACTTCGGCATCGCCAAGATGTCCGGCGAGCCGACCCTGACGCTCAACGAGCAGCTCTTCGGAACGCCGGGGTACATCGCACCCGAGTACGTCGGGGGCATCGGCATCGACGGCCGCTCGGACATCTATTCGCTCGCCGTCGTCGTCTACGAGATGGTCACCGGCGTCTTGCCGTTCGATGGCAAAGGGCAGTCGGAGCTGCTCCTCAAGCCGCTGACGAATCCGCCGATTCCGCCGAGCCAACGCGTCGACGGCCTTCCGCCCGATCTCGAGTCGCTCCTGCTGCGCTGCCTCGCGCGCGAGCCGAACGATCGGCCGCACGATGCCTTCGCCGTGCACGATGCATTTGCCGACATCTTGCGCCGGTACGGCTCAGGAGGCTCGCGCACGTCGTCGCCTCCTCGCTTGTCGAATGCGCCGCGCATCTCCGTTCCTCCGCGCGCGTCGTCTCCGCCCGAGCAGGAGAAGGTCGAGCGCGAGCCGAGTCACACGGTCGTCGACTTGGTGGTGGAGGTTCCTTCCTCGTCGCTCGAATCGGGCAGCGTGCAGATCGTCGCTGCTTCGGCCGATGCCGCGGCGCGATGGTCCGAATCGCTCACCGAGCTCGAAGACCGAATCGCGGAGGCGCGCCGAAAGGGCGGAGAACACGCGGTCGCTGCTGGTCGCGCCGCGGAGCTCGCGATGGTCGCGGGCGAAATGATGCCGCGCGTCGAGCGCGCCACCAAGATCGTCGGCGACCTGCAGGCCAAGGTCGATCTCCTCGAGGCGAGGGGCCGCGAGTTCCGCACGAACCTCGGTCATGCCATCGACGTGCTCGTCCACGACCGGTCGCGGGAGATCGCCCATCTCGACGCCATCGCGGCGAGACGCGATGCCCTTGCGCGCCCCGCGGCGGGGTTCGAAGGGCAGAACTGGGAAGACGACGCGCTTGCCGAAGAGGAGCGTCGCGCTCATTCGGTGGTCGACGACCTCACGTTCCAGATCGACTCGCTCCAGAAGCAGCTCGACGCCAAGAACGAGGCCTTCGAACGCGACGTGCTCGAGGCGTCGGCGACGTTCGAAGGCTCGCTGTCCGCCTTCCGTCGCCTCACGACCGAAGTGGTGAGGACGATCGAAGAGGGCGTCTCCATCCTCGATCGCGTCGTCTGAACGCGGTCACGCGTTGCCGAGCAGTCCCCCGAGCCGGCGCGGCTTCGGCGGCTCGACGTCCGTATCGCGCAAGAAGCGCAGGTTCACCACGTTGATCGTGGCGTGCGCGACGATCGGACCGAGCAGGCTGCCCGTGGCAAGGAAGAGGGTGGCAAACGCGAGCCCCATCACGGCCGCCCACGTAGCCCATACCCATCGCGCCCGCCCGCGAACCTGGTGCAGAAGGCCGAAGGCCAGCGACGAGACGACGACACCGAGCGTGGTGGCGAGGAGGCCTCGGAAAAAGAGCTCTTCGGACGCCGCGCTCGCCATCCCGAGGACGACGAGCGTGAGGCCGCCGGCTCCGCGTACGGCAGGACGCAGGTGGGCGTGGAGCGTCCTCGCCCACGACCATCGACGCACTCCATGCCGCGTGAGGCCGATGGTCGCCGATGCGAGTCCGAGGCCCACGACGATGCTGACCAGGTGGCCGATCAGCTCGGGAAGCGGAAGCCAGGGATCCGTCGTGACTGGACTCTGCTCCCGCACGATCGCCACGCCGATGGCGAGTGCGGAGAGCGCCCCGTAGACGACGAGGGGGCCAATCCGTGCCGCACCGAAGTCCTCTCCCTGGGAGGGGCCTTTGTTCGGCAAGGGGGTCAGTCGCACGGTCATGGATCGAAGGGGAAGGCGCGAGACCCGCGAGAACCGCAAGAACCGCAAGAACGGAAGACGGAAGGAAGCGAAAAGAGCGGAAGAGAAATTGGAAGCTGGCGTCCTCCGTCAGCCCGGAAAAAAAAGCCGGAATGACGCAAAACGGCATCGAACGCCTAGCCCGACCGTTGCACGCCAGAGGGCTGAGGGCAATCTGCGCCGGCCCTGATTCGAAAGTAGCAAGGAGTTTCGGGGGGTCTGGTAGAGTCGTCAGGTCAGTCCGTCATGACCACGAGCAATGAAGAACGCCCGCGCGTGCTCATCGTCGACGACGAGAAATTCATCCGCGACATCCTGGCGGATTTCTTGGGCATGGAAGGCTACGTCGTGCGCACGGCCGAAGACGGCCAGGCTGCGCTCGGCGAGCTGAATCACGCCCACTACGATCTCGTCATCAGCGATCTCAAGATGCCTCGCATGGGCGGCATCGAGCTGCTCGAGGCCATCGGGACCGCCGCCCCCAACGCCCTCACGGTCATCATGACCGGCTTCGGCACCGTCGAGACCGCCATCGACGCGATGAAGCGTGGCGCGTACGACTACATCCTCAAGCCCTTCAAGGTCGAAGAGGTCATTCACGTCGTCCAGCGCGGGCTCGAGAAGCAGCGCCTCGCCGCCGAAAACCTCCGCCTGAAGGAAGCGCTCTCGCTCTACAAGGTCAGCGAAGCCATCGCGGCGAGCCTCTCGCTCGAGGAGGTCCTCGCGACCGTCGGAGACACGGCGATCCACGAGATCCACGGCGATCTCGCGTCGACCTTCCTCGACGACGGCGAGGGCAGCCATTACGAGCGCCAGCGCCTCTTGCCGCCGAAGCATCTTCGCTCGGCCTCGCTTCGCGATTTCTCCGATTCGACGTTCGGCTCGTTCTCCAAACGCGCGTTCGTCGATCACTTCGCGCAAGACAGCACGCTGCTCGAGCAAGGACCGAAGGCGCTTCGTTTCTTCGAGACGGAGCCCGAGCTGCCGGTGCAGTCGCTCATCGCCGTGCCGCTTCGCATGAAGCAGCGCTTGCTCGGCTGGATCGGTGTCGTCAGCTTCACGAAGGGAAAGCGCTTCGACGAAGGGCAGCGCAAGATGCTCTCGATCGTCGCCTCGCGCGCGGCGGCCGCCATCGAGAACGCGCGCCTCTACGAAGATCTCCGCGCCACGTTCCAGCAGACGATCGAAGGGCTCGCCAAGGCCATCGACAAGATGGACCGCTACACGTCGGGTCACTCCGATCGCGTGGCTACCTACGCGATGTACCTCGCCACGCGCCTCGGCTTGTCGCCCGAGCAGATCGAGATCGTCCGCCAGAGCGCGCTGATGCACGACATCGGCAAGATCGGCTGCGTTCTCAACCTCAACAAGCCCGGCAAGCTCACCCAGGACGAGTACGAGGCGTTCAAGCGTCACCCCGGTTACGGGCGCGACATCCTCGAGCCGATTCGCTTCCTGCACCCGCTCATCCCGGGCGTGCACCTGCACCACGAGCGATGGGACGGCCGCGGGTACCCGCTCGGCCTCAAGGGGCACGACGTTCCGCTGATGGCGCGCATCATCGCCGTCGCCGACACCTATGACGCCATGACGAGCGACCGTGCGTACCGCCGAGCGCTTCCTCATGAGGTTGCGGTGTCGGAGATCGAACGCTGCTCCGGCACGCAATTCGATCCCGAGGTGTCGCACAACTTCTGCGAAGGCCTCGACGAGTACCGCGAACAAGAGATCGCCAAGGGAAACAAGGTCCCCGAGTAGGAGACCTGAAGCGTGCGGCGGGGCCCCTGCTGGTCGGAGGGGCGGATGGGCTCACGTGCCGACTCGCGTTCGGAGCGCGCATGCGCAGCGTGTGGGTGCGAGACGAGCAGCGAGCTCTGCCTCACGCGACGCTCGCGTGTTGTCATGGTCGTGGCTTCCCAAAGTGTGCTTCGCGCGCTAGTGACGGGCACCCCCCAGGAGGCGTTGATGCTCGACGACCAGCTTCGCGAATGCCTGACCTTCGACGACGTGCTTCTCGTCCCTGCGTACAGCGAGGTCCTTCCGCGTGATGCGGACATCCGTACGCGATTGTGCCGTGGCGTCGAGCTGAACGTACCGCTCGTCAGCGCCGCGATGGACTCGGTCACCGAAGCGCGAGCCGCGATCACGATGGCGCGTGAAGGTGGACTCGGCATTCTCCACAAGAACCTTCCGCCGGCCGATCAGGCCCGCGAGGTCGAGCGCGTGAAGCGCGCCGAGAGCGGCATGGTGCTCGCTCCGGTCACCGTTCGTCCGAGCCAGTCGCTCCGCGAGGCGCTCGGCATCATGCGCGAGCACGACATCTCCGGCGTTCCGGTCGTCGAAGGCGAGCGCCCCGTCGGCATCCTCACCGCGCGCGACATCCGCTTCGAGCGAAACCTCGATCAGCCGGTCAGCTCGCTCATGACGAAGGAGCTCGTCACCGTCTCGCCGGGCGTCTCGGCGGACGAAGCGAAGCAGCTGCTCCACAAGCACCGTATCGAGAAGCTCCTCGTCGTCGACAGCGGCAAGCTCGTCGGCCTCGTCACCATCAAGGACATCCTCCAGGCGGATCGCAATCCGATGGCGGTGAAGGACGACAAGGGCCGTCTCCGCGTCGGCGCGGCCGTCGGCCCGGGCGCCGATCGTGAAGCGCGCGTCGCGGCCCTCGTGGCGGCGGGCGTCGACGTCATCGTCATCGACACCGCGCACGGTCATCACGTCGGCGTCATCGACGCGGTCCGCGCGACGAAGAAGGCTTACCCGAGCATTCCGGTCATCGCCGGCAACGTCGCCACCGCGGCGGCCACCGAGGCCCTCATCGACGCCGGTGCCGACGGCGTGAAGGTCGGCATCGGACCGGGCAGCATTTGCACCACGCGCGTCGTCGCCGGCATCGGCGTCCCGCAGATCACCGCCATCAGCGACTGCGCGCGCGTCGGCGATCGCCACGACGTCCCGATCATCGCCGACGGCGGCGTGAAGCACTCGGGCGACATCACCAAGGCGATCGCCGCCGGCGCTTCGGCCGTCATGCTCGGCTCGCTCTTCGCGGGCACCGACGAGTCGCCCGGCGACCTCGTGCTCTACCAGGGCCGCAGCTACAAGGTGTACCGCGGCATGGGCTCGCTCGGCGCGATGAAGAAGGGCAGCAAGGATCGCTACGGCCAGGGCGGTACGGCCGACGAGAAGCTCGTGCCCGAAGGCATCGAAGGGCGCGTTCCGCACCGCGGCTCGCTTGCCTCGATCCTCCACCAGCTCGTCGGCGGTCTCCGCGCCGGCATGGGCTACACCGGCTCGCGCACCATCAAGGACCTTCGCACCAACGCGAAGTTCATCCGCTCGACGACGCAGGGGCTCCGCGAGAGCCACGTGCACGACGTCATCATCACCGAAGAAGCCCCGAATTATCATTCCAGGTAGGGGGCCTCTGGCCCCCCTCGAGACGGTCTTGTGGGGGCCACTGGCCCCCCTCGAAACCTCTGGTTTCGAGCCTCCCCCCAGCTGCCCGCGGCGGGTCGCCTTCGGCGCGTCGCGCTTGAGCGCGACGAAGAACCCGCCGCTCGCCGTGTGGCGACTTACGGGCGTCTTGGTCTTTCGAAGCCTTCACGTTTGAATCGCCCGGGCCATCCATGACGATAGGTCTGGCGCTTGAAAAGCCGACTTGTCGGAAATGTTCACCGCTACCGTCTCCAGGGCTGTAGCTGCATTGTGCTCGTAAGTTCAGGACACAGGCCCCCGGGTTGGGCCAGAAGAGGAGCGCATGGGACGCGAAATCGACGCGTACTGGCTTGGTCGGATTTCTTACGACCGCGCCCATGCGCTCCAAGAACGCCTCGTCGAAGCTCGTGTGAAGAAGGAGATCGGCGACACGCTTCTCCTTCTCGAGCACGACTCGGTCATCACGCTCGGACGTGGCGCGAAGAGCGAGAACGTCCTCGCCGGTGAAGACCAGCGGCGCGAGCTCGGCGTCGATCTCTTCGAGACGGGCCGCGGCGGCGACGTGACTTTCCACGGTCCGGGTCAGCTCGTGGCCTATCCGATCATCGACCTCAAGCCCGATCGCTGCGACGTCCGCAAGTACGTGCGCGATTTGGCGGAGGTCATGATCGGCATCGCGCGCGATCACGGCGTTGCCGCCGGCGTCGTGCCCGGCGATGCGAAGCTGATCGGCGTATGGACGAACACGAACGATCCGAAGAACTGGAGCGACGAGCGAGCCGAGGCCGCCGCGCGCTTCGAGCCGAACGGCTTTCAGCTCGGAAAGATCGGCGCGATCGGCGTGCGTCTCTCGCGCTGGGTGACGATGCACGGCTTCGCCTTCAACGGCGCGACGGATCTGTCGAACTTCAATCTCATCGTCCCTTGCGGGATCCAGCGTCACGGCGTGACCTCGCTCCGCGCGCTCGGCATCGAGTCGCCGCCCGTGGAGAAGCTCGCGCAGCAGTCGCTCGCGCACTTCGAGCGCATCTTCGACTCGAAGCTGCACGAAGCCGATCCCGGCGTGCTCTCCTCGTTCATGTGAACGAAGCGCGCTAGCTAGGAGCGCTTGCGGAGAGAAACGAGGCCGTAGGTGAGGGCGCCCCCGGTCAGGGCCGACGCCACGGAGACGACGGCCGTGCCGAGCGCCACTTCCATGGCCACGGTGCCGAGGGCGAGATTCTTCACCTCGCTCGGCGTGAGCGAGACCCATGCGCCGTGCAGCATGCGCGCGCCGACTTCGACCTCGGCGAAGGTGATGAAGGGCGCGAAAATCGGCAGCGAGATGTTCGCGGCGAGATAGGCCACGCCCGCGTCGAGGCGCAGGGGCACGCAGATCGCGAGCACGAGGAGCCAGTGCACGCCCCAAAGAGGAAGCACGCCGATCGCGAGCCCCACGGCCACGCTGGCTGCCGCGCGGGCAGGGGTGAGCTTCCCGCCGCGCAGGCGGCGCCAGGCCGTGCGTGCGGCCTCAGCGAGAGCCGCCTTGCTCGATCGGCTTGGCGTGCTCGGTGCGTCCGCCGACTCGTCGCCCAGGTCTCCGCCCTTCAGGTCTCCGGAGGCGGAGGCTGCACCGTGCGGTTTCGCTCGAGCATCCGCAGGTACATCTTCGCCTGCGAGTTGTCCGGCTCCACCTCGATCACTTGCTTCCACTGCTCCTCCGCGGCGATCGCCTCGCCGAGCGCGAGCAACGTCACGCCGAGCTGAAGGCGGGCCGGAACGTACGACGATTTGGCCTGCAGGGCGGCTTCATAGCGCCTTCGGGCGCCTGTGAGGTCGTTCGTTTCACGGAGCAGCGTGCCGAGCTTCGTCTGCAGGTCCGCAAAATGCGGGCAGAGGGCCGTGGCCTTTTCGTACTCGGCGATGGCTTCGCGAGCGAGGCCTGCGTCGTGGTAGGCCTGCCCGAGGTCCGCGTGCATGTTCGCGAGCTTGCCGCGCGCGAACGGATCGAGCGCCACGGCGCCGCCGTTCTGTCCGACCTTGATGCGCCCGTAAACTTCGCGCGCCTTCTCGTATTTTCCGCGGTCGTTGTAGGTGACCGCGAGGTTCAGCGCCGCCTCGGTGTAGCTCGGATTGAGTTCGAGCGCGCGTTCGAAGTGGCGCTCCGCAGCGAGGAAGTTGCCGCGGGAATGCGCGATGACCCCCAACATGTCGTGAACATCCGCGTAGCGGTCTTCTTCTTCGAGAACCATGCGGAGCATCTGCTCGGCCTTCTCGAATTCGCGCTTGCCATAGTGCTCCCGCCCGAGCACGAGCAGCTGCTTGACTCGCTCGTTCATCACACCTTGCACTCTACCGGCGATTCGTCCACCGGGGGAGACCTTTGAGACAGGGTTGCTCCGCGGGCTTCCCGGGGTTACAGCCGGGGGGCCGTGAGTGACGAGCCCGAAATCGCCCCCCCCGAGACCGAGCCCGTCGCTCGCTCCGAAGAGGCAGACGTCGAAGCACCTCGCGTGACCGAGACCGCCGAGGCCCCTCTCGCCCCCTCGCGCGGGCTCGATCGCGGCCAAAAAATCGCTCTCGGTGTAATCGCGGGCCTCGTGATTGCCGGTAGCGTACTGGCCGTTGTCGGCACGCGTCACGGCGACTCCGTCTCCGACCCCACCGTAGGAGCCGCGCTCACGAAGGGCGAGATCGCCCCGCCGCCTGCCGCGGCCTCCACCCCGCTCGCGGAGGCCGACGCAACGGTCGCCACACCCGTCGTCGTGCTCGATGGTGGTGCGCGCTTTACGCCCGTGTGGCGCGTCAAAGAGCTCAAGTCCGATCCCGCGATCGAGATCGTCGAGCGCCCCATCGGCAAGAGTCGCCTCGAGCCGCTGCTCGCCGCGGCAGGTCTCTCGAAGGCGGAAGTCAAACGGCTCTATCGCGCCTTCGAGGGCGTTCGTCGGCTCGAGCGACCCGAGCGCGCGGAGCGCAAAAGCAGCTCCACGAGCACGTCGAGCACGAAAGAAGAGCACCTCCCCAAGGACTCCTTCGTCCTCGCGAAGGACCGCGCGAAGGGAACGGTCGTCGCCTTCGAGCTCGTCACGTCGCCTGTCGACGTGTGGCAGGCGAAAATCGACGAGTCGAGCTCCGACAAGCGTCTCGTCGCCAGCAAACTCGAGCTCTACGTCGAGCACCGTCGCACGGCCGCCGCCATCACCATCACCGCGGACCTGAAGAAGGCGGTCGCCGCCGCCGGCCTGCGTGACAACGCGCTCGACGCCATCGACGACGCGCTGGAAGGCCACGTCGACCTCGCGGCGCTCAAGCCGGGCGTTCGCATGCGCGTCGTCTCGACGGAAGACTGGGTCGAAGGCGGGTTCGCGCGTCTTCGCATCGAGGCGCTCGAGTACATCCCCAAGACGGGGTCGCCGCTCCGCGTCTACGGGTACGAGCGCGACACCAAGTCCGAAGGGCGCCGGCGCGTGCCGCTCTCCGGCTTCTACGATGCGAAGGGACAGCAGCCCTACCAGGGCGCGTTCCGCTCGCCGCTCCCGTTCGCGCGCGTTACCTCGCGCTTCAATCCGAAGCGCATGCACCCGGTGCTCCACACCATCCTTCCGCACAACGGTGTCGACTTCGGCGCCTCGACCGGAACACCCGTCTTCGCGAGCGCGCCCGGCACCGTGGCAACCGTCGGCGACGGCGGCCGGTGCGGGAACATGATCCAGATCGAGCACGCCAACGGCCTCACCACGGCGTACTGCCATCTCTCGAAGTTCGCCGCCGGTTTGCATGTCGGCCAGCACGTCGAGCCGAAGCAGCTCGTCGGCTACGTCGGGCGCACGGGCAGCGCAACCGGCCCGCACTTGCACTTCGCGGTCAAGCGCGGGGGAATGTTCATCGATCCGCTCGGCCTCAAGATGGACGGCGTGAAGGTCCTGCCGTCGATCGATCGCGAGCCCTTTGCCAAGCATCGCGCGGAGCTCGACGTCGTTCTCGACGGGGTTCCCTTGTCGGCGCCGGACAACACGCCGGACGACAAAGAAGAGTCCGACGAGCCGGCCGGCGAAGAGTGAGACGCGATCGCGTCAGTCGGCTTCGAACACGGCGTGCAGGATGCCGATCGGATCGCCGCTGAAGCGGTCGATGACGCCTTTGCGCTTCCCGAGATCCACGCCGGCTTCGGCGAGCGAGATGGCGAGCTCCTTGTCGACCTTGATCCCCGTCAGGTGCTCGGTGCAGTCGAGCGAGGTGCCCGACCTCCTGCATTCCGCGGTGCCCGCCTCGCCCGTGAGCACGTAGGCGTCCTTGGCGGCGTCGTAAGGCCCCGTCACGTCCACCTTCTCCGGATTGCCGGTGAGCGCGACGGGGAGCGTCCAGCGCAGCGTGGCCTGGTTGCCCTCGACCCTCCAGCCCACGCGATCGACCGGGAACTGAGCGGCGGCCTCGAGGTCGGCCGGCACCGGAACCTCGTACGTTCCGGATTTGGCCGTGTGGCTCGAATACGCGTCGGTCGTCCCGTCATCGTCACTCGACGAACATCCCCCGACGAAGACCGGCAGCGCGAGGCCGGCTAGAAACGCGAAGACGGCGAAGAGGGCGACGAGAGGAAAAACGCGAGGCTGCTCCCTTTGTCGCTGCTCCAGTCGTTGCGGCTCCAATCGTTCAACCTCGGGCGTCAGCACGAAGCGTTCTCCGGCAGCATGGAGGAGGGGGCGTACCGAGTATTCTTACCGCGTCCCGAACGGACGACCAGGCCTTCGTCGAGTAGGCTCTTGAGCCGGCGAAACGCGGTCATCTCGGAGATGCCGAGTGTGCGTGCAATCTCGCCGGTGGAGATGGGACCACTCTTCTTGAGCAGCGCGAGGAGCTCGTCGAGCGGGCCGCGATCCAACGTCGTGGCCGTGGCACGTTCTGCATCGCCATCGGCGGTCACGTCGTCGACCGTGCGCGGCATCGCGGCCGATGACAGGTCGAACAGCTCGACGCCCGATGCGATGCCATAGGCGCCGTCTTCGCCGTCGACCCAGTGGCCCGCGGTGCCGAGGGCTGCCCGCAGGCGGCTCACGGCCGTGTGCACGAGCGTGTCGTGGCGATCGGGGCGATAGGTCGAGAGCTTCCAGACCTCGCGAACGAGCGTCTCTTTGTCTTTGCGCCGCCCGCCGAGCGCACGGAGAAGCCGTAGCGACCCGTCCGAGAGTCCGGTGAGCTGGCGCACGTTGCCCTGTGCTTCGACGAGGATCGTGTCGTCGTTCACGAGCAGGAGCCGCCGAGGCGAGCCGAGGCCGGCCGCATGCGGAACGAGGCCGAGGTAGCCTTCGCGAAGCAGCGTCTCGAGCGCGTTCCGGCTTTGGCTCGTGGCCGCATGGATCATCGCGCCGGCCTTGTCTTCGACCATCACCGGCGCGATGGCCATGACGTCCTGCTCGCTTTCGCTCGACCACCGGCCGCGCACGAACGCGGCTCGCGCGATCTTCGTTCGGCGATGGATCTCGCTGAGGCGCGTCAGGCGCTCCGGTGATTCGCCGAAGGCGAGCAGCTCGATCGACAGCACTTCGACCTCGAGCCCGAAGTCTTCGAGGCCGTCGAGCGAACGGCGTGCCTCCACCGCATACGTCCGCGCGCTCGCCGCGCCGTAGCGAAGGAAGGCCACGAAAGCGAAGGCGAGCATCCGACGAACCTTCGACCGCTGATCGCCATCGGCGCCGGGATCGGTCGCGAGGCGGTCGAGCAAGCTCCACGCGTCGTCGCCGCGTCCTGCGAGTGCGAGCTGGCTCGCGAGCTCGGTCTCCACCGATCGGCGCGAGTACGAATCCTGCGCAGATGTCGCCGCGGCGAGCGCGACGAGATTCTCGATGCTCGCGGCGATCGGGCGTGCGCCGAAGCGCGCCGCGTAAATCGCCGTAGCGCACGCGATGGCGCCGGCGTTGCCATCGAGCCCCAACGTGGTGGCGAGCGTCGATGCGCGATCGAGCAGCGCGAGACCCGCGTGGACGTCGCCGAGCTGCACGAGCGCGTGTCCGCGCAGATCCGTGGCGAGAAGCCGGCCGTACTGGAAGCGCGCATCGAAGGCGGCCTGCAAAGCCATGAGCGCCTGACGAGCCGCGACGTCTACGCGGCCCGTAAAGAAGCGATGGCAGGCGAGACCTTGGTGAACGTAGAAGCGCGCGATCGGATCGAAGCATCCCGAAACGAGGCGCGCATTCTCTCGCACGAGCCGCTCGGATTCCGCGTGCCGGCCGGCGCGTCCGTGCGCAACGGCGAGAAAGAACCGCGCGCAGATGCGAAGCTCCGGGGTCGGCTTGCGACGCTCCCATGCGCGGAGCGTCGCGGCGGCCTCTTCGATGCGACCGACGAAGGCGAGGGCACCCACGACGTACGGCGTGTCCGCGTCGTCGAATTCGAACGCGGCCGCGTCGACACTTCGCGCCAGCACCGTCTCGTACCGACCCGCGAAGAACGCCACGCCAAGCGAGCCTTCTTCGTGGGCCTCTTCACTGGGAGTCGGGGGCGTCGGGCCTCCCGAAGTCTGGGGAATCCGTCGCTTCATCGGGCGACGTTCGTCTAGTACGCGCGTTTCTTCGCGCAACCCTCGTAGAGCCTCGGCGAGGAACGGGGTCATGCCCCGCGGTAGCGCTTGATGGCTACGCGGAGCATCCACAGAAGAACGAACGCCAGCGCTGGAACGGCACCTGCCGTGCTGTCGACGCGCAACCCACGGCCGATCTCGCAGCCGTATTCGGGGGTGATCGACCCATCGCCGGGCGCCGAGTTGGGGTCCGTCCCATCCTGGAGCTCGCGAATGTCGGGCGTTCCGTCGCCGTCACTGTCCTTGTTCTCGGCCGAAATGGCGTCGAGCGCGGTCGTGAGGGAGGCATCGTCGTAAGGCAAGAGGCCGCGCGCCCGCAGCGTCTTCGCGAACGCCGTATTCGCGGTGCCCGAGCCGGGTGTGCCGACATGGCAAAGCGTACATTCCGGCGTGGCAACGCCCAGGTGCTTGGCGATGACGCCCGGGAACTCCGGTGTCGCCTCGGAGGTCGAGGCCGAGAGGTCGATCGCGACGAGCGTCGCGACGGCGACCAGGAGCTTCGTGAACCGATCAGAGGAAGACATGCAACTGCCCCAGGAGCGAGACGACCTCGATGCGTGACGTCGAGTCCATGCTCTGCCAGATCGCGTCGACGCGTACGTCGACGTGCGGGAGGAAGAACCACTGCGAAGAGAGCCATGCTCCGTACGATGGAGCCGTGCGCGCGAACGTCTGATCGAGCAGCTCTCCCGTGGCCATCACGTGGACGCCCTGGACGGGCTCGACGTCGACCTGCAGCATCGCCGCCGGTCCCGTCTGCATGACCGAGGACTTCGGATTTTTGATGAGCCAGTCGGCCTCGGCGAGGATCACGACCGGCTTGGCTGGTGAAGCCCGCGCGAAGATGCCGTGCGCTTGCCGGAACGAGGACTCTCGCTCCACGAGATCGTAGTCGGTGTGCAAGATCATGCTGCTCACGCCGACGGTCGCGCGAGGCGAAAGCACGAGCTCGCCGTAAGCCGAGTACCCGCGCTCGCGCACGTCGTCCGGCCTCATCTGGAAGTTGCCGGCGACGGCCATGATCTCCGCGCGGGCTTTCTCGCCCGTATACGCGAACGACACGCCGTGCTGCTGGCCGTCGTTGATGTCCGTCTTCGTCGCGCTTCGTACCCAGAGCGTGTGCTCGTACATGCGCAGGCCGTACGGCAGGTTCATGCGGCCGCCGCGCACCATGAACTCGTCGTCTTTGCCAAAGCTACCTCCGACCCAGTACTGGCGGGAGATGAGCCGGTCGTTATCGCCGCGCGTGATCGATGCCGCTTGCGCGCCCTCGTGGATGTATCCGACCGAGGCTGACGCGCGCCAGTGTTCGAGCTCGACGCCCGCCTGCGCATCCGCCTGCATGATGATGAGGCGATTGACGGCCGGAGCATTCGGCGGCTTGGTGTGGAGCAAGAGCGTTCGCCCGTCGACCTGCGCGCGAACGCCCTGCTCGGGCAGCTTCACGAGGCCGAACATGAAGCCACCGAGCTCGGGGTTCTCCTCACCCTCCTGCGTGCCGTAGTGCGTGCGAAGGAGCACTTCGCTCTGCGCGCGGCCGTAGAGGGTGAGAAGTCCCGCGCCCGCCGGATCGACGTGACACTGCGAACACCCCGTGTACTCGTGGCGGATCATCCACGGATACGCGGAAGCAACGCTCCCCCAGAGAAAGGTCCCGATGAGGACCACGAACGCCAGTGCCCACTTGGGGAAGACGCGCTGAAACATGACTTTTCGACTTCGCTAGGCGGCGGTCAGGGCGGTCAGGGAGTGGTGATCCGGCCCGGCGCGCCGTTCTTGCCTTTTTCCGTGTGGCAACTGTTGCAGTCGCCGGTGGTCTGCTCGGCCTGCATCACGCGCTCCTGACCGTTGGCGACCACCTTGGCGTGGATCGGCATCTTGATCGTCGCGTCCGTCACGAGGGCCGAGAAGTTCCCCGTCGGCCCCACCGGCAGCTCGTGCTCGGTACCGTCGGCGTCGGTGATGACGACCTTCACGTCGTCCTTCGTGCCGTCGATGCCGTAGCAGTAGTCCTCCTCGTTGAACGTCGGGAAGACCGTGCCGCCGATCTGGAGAATCGGACCTTCCTTGGTCGTCGACGAGTGGCACGCGATGCACGCCAAACCCGGGTTCATCTTCACGCCACGTTCCGGCGACGACCACTTCTTGCCGCTGGTGCACACGACCTGGCCGGTGGGGACCTTGCCGGCATCGTCGCCGTCGCCGTCATCCGTTCCGGGAGGCGTGCCCGAGTCCGTGTCGCCCGACGCCGAGGGCGTCTGCGTCGTCGTCGAGGAGCTCGAGCACGCAATGAAGAGGAGCGCTCCAACGGGGGCGCAAGCAAGGAGAAGCTTCTGCCACATCTTCGAACCTCGAAATCGGTGGTGGTGACGTCAGGTATCGGAAACGACGAACGAGACAGCGACGTCGACGTCACGCTTGACGGTCGCGCCCATGAACGATGGCTTCTCGATGCCGTAATCGTCGATGTCGAGGCGCACGTTGCCCGTGACCCCGATCTTGTCGCCGTTACGCTTCGCCGTGTACTTGATCCGCACGTTCTTCTCCTTGCCGTGGATCTTCATCGTTCCGTTGGCTTCGGAGGAGACCTCACCGGACTGCGGAACCTTCACCTCGCTGCGCGCGACCGTGAGAACGGCGTCGGGATACTTGTCGACCTCGAGATACTTGTCGCGCATGTGTTTGTTGCGCAGCTCGATCTTCGTATCGAGGTTCTTGAGCGGCACGGTCACGACGACCTTGTCGCCGTCGGCGACCTGAAGGTCGCTCGTCGTTCCCACGATCTTGAGTCCGCCGGGGCCGGTGGCCGTGAACGAGACGTTCGCGTCGCCACCCTTGGCGAGCTTGGCGAGCGCGTCGCCGGAGGCGAAGGTGAGGGCGAACGCAGCGGGGACCAGGGCGTAACGAGCGAGGCGAGCAAGACGCATGCGGGAGGCTCCTCGTAGAAGGACTCATGACCGGTGCCCAAGAGCGACCGGCCGCGAGCAGTGTAGGGACTAATCGTCGATTCCCATCAAGGCCAGTGACAATCCCTTACGAGCATGTGGGGAAAGGACACTGGCCCGTTCGATTAGACGGGCGACGACGAGATTCGATGCCTTTGCCTGCGCCGAGTCCCTTCGCGGTACTTCTTTGAGGCTCCCTGCGATCTGGCTCCGATGCGGATGCCCTACTTCCGGATGCCGTGCCCCGGACCCAGGATTTCCGCCATTTTTGCCTTCGCGTCGAACTCGTGGACGTGCGGGGGATGGTGACACGAGAGGCACATGTCGGGCTGCGGGTGAGCCACCGGAATCTTCACCTTGTCCGGCTTCGCGGCATGGAGCGAGCCCGGACCATGGCAGACCTCACACTGCACGTCTTTGAGGTCGTTGACGTGCGTGACGGTGCTGCCGCCCGGACGATCGTAGCCGGTCACGTGGCAGCTCACGCAATCCAGGTTGAATTCCTTGAACTGGTCCGAGAGCGTCACGTAAGCGTGCGCGTGCCGCGTCTTGTCCCAGACGGCGCGCGGCTCTTCGTGGCAGTTGGTGCAGACGTCGACGCCGACGTAGCCGGGCTGGCCCTTCTCCGGCGGCTTCGGCTTGCGGTCCGCGAACTCCACCTTGTTGTGGTCGTTCACGTACTTGTAATATGCAGTCATCTGCGCCTTCACGGCCTCGTCCGCCCCGGCGTTGTCGCGAACGTCGCGCATCGCGTAGCGGTAGAAGCTGCCCGTCGCCGGAGGAGCCGTCTTGTCGAGTGCAGCGCGCTCGGCTTCGAGCTTGGCGACGTCGGCGCGGCGTGCGTCGATGTCTCGCTTGTCGACGGTCTTGTCGTTCTCCCACGTGGCGATGCGCGCGCGCAGATCATCGATGCGTGCCGAGAGCTCCTCGCGCTTCTTCGTGCGCTCGATGCCCGTCGCGTCGGCGAACTTGATCAGGCCGTTGCCGTCACGCACGTAGAGGTCGAGCACGCCGACGGTCTGCAGGTGGTTGGCGGTCTCGATCACGAGCACGTCGCCGATGCGCTCGGCGGGCGGAGCTTTCGTGTTCGCGTCGCCTCCGCCGCCCGTCGAGCCGACGACGATGGCGAGGAGCTCCGGATTCACGTCGGCGATGCGCTTCGCTTCTCCGCGTCCGACGGCCGCGAGGGCGATGATGGCTTGTGCGCCCTCCTTCTTCAGGGCTTCGATGCCGGCGCGCACCTGATCGGCGGGAGCCTGCGAGGTTACGCCCTCGAGCGCAACCTTCGCCTTGTCCGGCGCGGCGACGCCGATGATGCCGAGTCTCAGCGCCCCGACGTCTTTGACCACCCAGTTGCCCGCTGCCGGCGCCCCGGTGACGTTGGCCGCGAGCATGGCTGCACCGCTCTCGGTCTTGAGCTTCTCGAGCTCCGGCGCGCCTCCGGCCCACTCGTTACGGCCGGGCGCGAAGGCGAGGAGGTTCGTCGTCTTCAGCGACCCCGCGATCGTCGCGGCCTTGGCGATCTCCTGCGAGCGGCGGTCGGCAGGCAGCTCCATGTCCATGAAGAACAGCGGGCCCGCTGCGAGCACGCCGGTCGCCTTGGCCTTCGGCAGCTCCTTGGCGGCCAGCGCGCCGAAGTGGTCCATCCCGCCGAGCTGGTCTTTGACGCACCCACATGGTTCCAGGGCGCCCGCAAGGTCGGACACGAGAAACAGGCGCGCGGTCGGCGGTTCGTCGGTTGCAGACGTCGAGGCCTCGGGATTCGAAGGCTTCGGAGTCCGGCAGCCTTCGCACGCACAGAGGCAGAACGAGAGTGCCGCGATCTGCAGGCAAAGGAGCAGAAAGAGGACGGGCCGGGTCACGGACGCCACCTTACCATCGACGGTTCCAGGGTTGGTGACATAGCGCCCGGATATCGCTAACCTTTCGGGCAGCGCCCGGGAATGTTTGCGTCGTCGGCTTTCGTCGCTCGGGTTCATGCTCGCTTTTCGCACTCGCGTTTTCGTGATCCCTGCGTGATCGCTCGCTGATCTCGAGCGGCTCATGGCGCGTTCGCTGCGCGTGTTGTTCTCGATCGTCGCTCCAGCTCCGTTCCCGCTCGCTAGGCATGTCCGCCCCGTTCCGCTTCGGCCCTTTCTACCTCGACGCTCGCATCGCCGTGGGCGGTACGGCGGAGGTCTACCTCGCGCGGCCTGCCGTGCCCGACACGGGACTTCCTGATCGTTTGGTCGTCAAGCGCCTGCTTCCGCACTTCGCCTCCGAGAACGAAGGGCGAACGATGTTCGAGCGCGAGGCGCGACTGCACGCCGCCGTCAGGGACGCGAACGTCGTCACCGTCTTCCACGCGGGTGTCGACGAGAAGGGCGAGCCGTACCTCGCGATGGAGTACATCGACGGGGTCGACGGCTATCGATTGCTTCGCCGCTTGCGCCAGGAAGACGAGCTCCTGCCGATCGGTGTGTCGATTTACATCGCGCGTCGTGTCCTCGCGGCGCTCGAAAGTGTGCATGCTGCACGTGATTCGACGTCGGGCGGTTCGCTCGGCATCGTCCACCGTGACGTGAGCCCGTCGAACATCTACCTGTCGAAAGACGGCACGGTGAAGCTCGGCGACTTCGGCATCGCGCGCTCCACCACGCGAGCCACGCTGCGAAGCGAAGTCGGCCACGTGCTCAAGGGCAAGTTCGGCTACCTGGCTCCGGAGCAGGTCGCCGGCGAGACCGCCGATCATCGCGCCGACCTCTTCAGTCTGGCCACCGTCCTCGCCGAGATGTTCCTGAATCGCCCGCTCTTTCCGGGCGGCGGACAGCTCGCGGTCCTCTTGGCGATTCGCGACTGCCGCATCGATGCGCTCGTCGACATCAAGAGCCGCCTTCCGCCGGGACTCTTCGAGGTCATGTCGCGCGGCCTCTCACGCGATCCCGCCAAGCGATACGAGAGCGCGACGGAGTTCTCCGCGGCCCTCTCACCGTTCGAGGCCGATCCGCGCCTCGCCACGCGCGAGATTGCCGCGCGCGTGAAGTGGGTGCAGTCCGCGTCGTCGTCCGACCAGCTCAAGGCCGTGCGCGAGAGCGTGCGCAATCTGCGTGCGTCGCGCGCTGCCAATCCGCCGCCCGATTTCGCCGTGTCGGAGACGCCGTCGAGCATTCCCGACGCCATGGACTACGACGTCGAGTTCGAGGCGAAGACGGAGCGCTACGAGATCGTGCCGTCGTTCGTGCAGAAGGCGAATGGCGAGAAGCTCGGGCCTTGGGCGTTCGCGCGTCTGATGGAGGCGCTCGCCACCGGCCAGGTGCAGCGCGGTGACAAGGTCGACTTCGTCGGTCGCGGTTTCCAGCTCGTCGAACAGATCGAGGAGCTCGTGCGCTTCTTCCCGGTCACCACAGCCATCACGAATCAGCTCGTCGGCCCCGGCTCGCCGGACTTCCTGCACCACATCGGCGAGGTCTCGCTGCTCCAGACGCTGATGCGCCTGTTCGTGAACAGCGAGTCGGGCGTGCTCTTCGCCGAGCGATCCGACGAGTCGGGTGAGAGTGGTCGCAAGGAGCTCTATTTCACGAACGGCAAGCTCCATCACGTCGCCTCGAGCAACGCGAGTGAGTTGCTCGGTGAGTATCTCGTGCGTCGCGGGAAGCTCGAACGCGCCGAGCTCGATCTCGCGCTCGCTGTGCTGCCTCGCTACAGCGGGCGCATGGGCGACACGCTCATCTCGATGGGCCTCGTCGGGCCGGTCGACATCTTCCGCGCGATCCGCGAACAAGGGCGCGATCGCGTCGCCGACCTCTTTTTGTGGAACGGCGGCACCGTCACGTTCTATCGCGGGCAAGACGCACCGCACGTCGAGTTCCCGCTGGAGCTCGAGCTGCCGGCGCTGATGCTCGCCGGTCTCGAGGCGGCCAAGCCAGGTGAGGCGCCGCTGGACGAGTACCGCCCGAAGCTGCATCGCACGCTCGTGCCGGTACGTGAGACGCCCGACATCGCCCCGCTCATGGCGATGACGTGGCCGCCCACGGTCGAGATGGTGCGCGCGATGCTTACGCAGCCGAGGCCGCTCCGCGATCTCCTGAAGGCGACGACGGCCGCGGGTGAGCTCTCGCCGGGCGACGTTCTCCGCGCCGTCGAGATCCTCGTCGCTGCGCGGCTCCTTTCGTTCGCCTGAGCGTCAGCGTTTCTCGCGCACCGCGTAGCGCGAGAAGAGATGCGAGCCGTCGCGCCTCAGGCCGAGGAGCTCGAGAGGCTTGCCGCCGAGGTCGCTCCCGCTGACGAGCGACTTGCGCCCGTCGTTGGGGAAGCGGCCGAAGAGCGTGGGGGAGGTGGTGACGAAGAGCTCGTCGAGCATGCCCGCGGCCACGAGCTCGCCGAAGAGCGATGGGCCGCCTTCGGAGAGAATCACGCGCGCGCCTCGGTCACGAAGGAGCGCCACCACGTCGCGCACGTCGAGCCTCTGAGAGGCGAGCGCGACGATCTCGGTGGTCGACGACGCGATCGGACGAAGTGCCGCTTCACCTCGTGCCGTGGTGACGACGAGTCCGTTTTCGAGGGCTGGGCTCTTCGGATCGACGTTGCCCGAGGCGGTGACGACGGCGAAGCGAGGTCTCTCCGACAACCCGAGCGCGCGCCGGGCCTCGGCGAAGAGCGCGGCGCCTGCGGGGTAGATGGACGCGGCATCGAAGCGGTCGTCGCCCGCTTTGCGGAACGTTCCGGCGCCGACCATCACCACGTCGGCGCACGTGCGAAGCATGCCCATGACGAACCGATCGGCGTCACTGCCGCCGCTGACGATGTGACCGGACTCGCTCTCGCCGGGGAGGGCAACCACGCCATCGACGGACGCGACGAAGTTCGCGACGACGCATGGCTCGGCGAATCCGAGCCCACCGCCGTACGCCTCGGCGAGCTTCGCGGGCAATGCGAAGCGAGGCAGATCGGTTCGTTCGAAGAGCAACTCGAGCGGCGTGCGGAAGTGTTCGGTCACGTCTCTGACTCTACATTCTCACTGGCGCCTCGCACGAGCCACGCCGGCACGCGGACAAGTACGCAACGCCGCCGCACATGCAGACGCCTCGATCGGCTCTCACTTACCCACTGCGCCCGTGGACGCGAACGGCAAGATCGTCTTCAGATCGTCGTCGGTGAAGCGCAGCTGAAGACCGAGGAAGTAGTCGCGACGGTTCGGCAGGAAGATGTAGTCGGCGCCGCCGATGAGCCAGAGGCGCTTGATGAACTCGTAGGCGATGGAGACGCGGTAGCGCGGGCGGATCTCTTCGCCGAAGCCGAAGAGGTCCTGTTTGATCTCGAATCGATCCGACAGAAGGTCCGTGTCGAGACCGATGCCGCCCGTCGACTCCATGATGCCGAAGCGCCCGGTGAAGGGGCCGATACGCTTCGCGAACTGCACGGTGAAGCGGAAGGCGTCGGTCGTCGTCGTCGTCGTCGTGCGGTAGTGAGCCGGATCGTTCGGGTTCGTCGTGTCGACGTCGGTCTGCGTGAAGCTCGTCTTTCCGCGGGGATCGTTGATGAGCTGGATCAGGTAGTACTTGTCCTCGCGCGGCTGCAGTCGGAGCTCGACGTAGCTCTTGATGGTGTTCGCGAGGAAGTTGTAGTCGCTGCGGAGGCCGACGATGGTTTGCAGGCGGCGCAGGCTGTCGACGTAGTCGTTGACACCCTCGGCGACGCCCTGCACCTCGTTGATGAGCGCCTCGTCCTTCGTGAGACGGCCGACGGTGCCCTCGCCGCGGTCGATGCGGCCGGCCACGTTGTCGACGTGGGCGAGCGCGCTCTCGAGGCTCTTCGATGCGCGGTTGACGCGTTCGATGGTGCTTCGAAGCTCACCGGACTCGCCGTCTTTGCCGCCCTGTGCGGCGAGCATGGTCTTCACGTCCTCGGTGATGACCCGGACGTTGACGAGGATCTTCTCGATCTCGGGCGCGCTGTTGGCGGAGATGCGGTCGACGTTCGTGAGGGCGTTGTGGATCACCGCGCGGTTTTCGCGGACGGTGATGTTGATCGCCTCCGTTGCGTCGGCGAGGTTCTGCAGGATGGCCTTCATGTTGCGGCCGCCCTGCTCGCTGCCGATCGACGCGGCGAGCTGCTTGGCGACCTGCTCGACGAGATCGGCGATGCGTCCGACGGTCTCCTTCAGATCTTCGACCGAGCGCGCGTCGGGCAGGGTCTGGACCTCGTCGCCGTCTTTCTTGTCCGGCTCACCGACGCCTTCGGTGAGCACGACGACGTTCTCGCCGAGGAGCGAGGCGCTCTTCACGCCGAGCCGTGAGCTCTCGTGGAGCTTCACCTCGGGGTTCACGCGCACGTCGATGCGAGCGCGGCCGTCCTCGAGCCGGATGTCCTGCACCTGACCGACGGGAATGCCGGCGATGGTGACGCGCGAGTGCTTGGCGATGCCCGTCGCGTCTTTCAGGTAGGCGTGGACGACGTAGCCTTTGCCGCCGCCCATCTGGGTGCCGACGGTTCGAAAGACGAGATACCCCGCACCCGCCGTGATTGCGACGAAGAGGCCGATCTTGGCCGCTTGCGAGATCTTCGCCATGCCCTGCGGCTCGCAAGTTAGCCGAGCTGTGGAGAAACTTCACCGCGAAAGGGATTTCCGAGCCTTCGTGCCACCCGGAGGGATGGCCAGGCCCGGCTCCACCTTGCCTTGCGTCGCGTCAGTTCGTGATCGTCACGTCGACGGCGTTTACCGAGATTTTCTTGCCGGTCGAGTCGTAGCCTTCAGCGGTCAAGGTGCGCTCACCGATGGCGCTGAACGTGTAACTGACGGGGAAGTTTCCGGCGGCGTCGGTGGAGGTTCCGAGCTCGAAGTTGCCCGATCGGTAGATGACCTTCACGACGGCGGCGTCGACCGGCTTCACCTTGAGGGGGACCTGCCTGGCGTAGGTGCTGTCCTCCGTGATGCCGACCCAATCGAGCTTCTCCGGCGCAAGCTCACCGACGTCCGTGTCGTCGCCCGAGGGCTGCGCGGCGTTGGTGCACGGCCCACCCGGGTCCCGACCGCCGAAGTATTCGTAGTGCCACGACTCGCTCGGGACGGTGCGCGCAAACCCGTACTTCTTCGCGTTCTTGGCCAACCAGGTCGACGTCGAGAGGTCGACGGCGAGACCGTTCTGGTGGTTCGAGTACCCCGGCTCGGCGGCGAGGTTCCCGTGGTTGCACTTCTTCGTTTTGTAGCAGCGGTAGAGCGCCTGCTGCTCGGCCATGGTGCGGAAGCCGCTCGTCAGCGAAAGCCGTACGCCCGCCTTGTCGGCGGCCGCCTGCATCTTGAGGAAGGCGTGCCCCGTCGGCTTCGAGACCAACTTTCCGCCGACCGTGATCGTCGTGATCGAGAAGGGCTTGCCGTCGTCGTAAGCCGTGGCCGTCTTCTCTTTGCAGCTGACGGCGCTACGGAGCTCGTCGTTCGTCTCGCCGACGGGTTCGTCCTCGTACTCTTCGCTCTGATCACCGGAGTCGTCGGCTGCGCACGCTGCGATGGGAAGGAGACAAAACAGGCCGAGGGCCGCAAGTACTGCCTTTCGGGCGAGCATGGCAGCGCTCATGCACCATGTGTGCCTCGAATCCTTTCAGGCAGATCCGTCAAAAACGACGGGTGGCACTCGAGGTGTTACCTGTGGGGGTGGGTCACCCGTAGCCCGCATCTGTCGAATTCTCGATCCAGGGGGCGGCCTCACCTTGGACCGGCAGCGGCTTCGCCCACCGCCCTCGTCCGTAGACGAACGCATAGACGAGAGCACTCGCGCAGTTCGTGATCGCGACGACCTGGAAGACGGAGCGAATGGCGCCCGGGAACAGCACCACGGCGAGGAGGCCGAGGGGGAGCTGCACGCCGAGGATGACGAGCGCGTCGACCGCGAACGTCGTCTTCGTGGCACCTGCACCTGCCATGGCATTTCCCAACACGACACCGGCACCGAGCGCGACGTACGAGGGCGCGACGATGCGCAGGTAGTCGAGGGCAATCGCGACTGGCGCGGTCTCGTTGTCGAAGACGTGCAGGATGGCTTCGCCGTAGGAGAAGACGAGCGCGATGAGGAGGACGTTCGTGACCACGTCGTACGCGACGGTGATCCAGCCGACCTGACGAGCGCGCGTTTCCTTCTTGGCCCCGAGGTTCTGCCCGACGAAGGTTTGCGCGGCGCTGCCCCAGCCCATCGCCACGAAGAGCGCCATCGTGTCGAGGCGGAAGACGAGGCCCATGGCCGTCGTTGCCGTCTGATCTTCCTGCGTCGTGTAGAAGCGCGCGATCAGCGAGTTGATGAAGAGCATGGCCGCGATGCGCAGGAAGAACTGCGCGCTCGAGGGCCAGGCGATCTTCACGATCTGCCTGATTTCAGCGGCATTCGGGCCTCGCGAGCCCTTCGGCGGGAAGACGTCGAAGCGTCGCGCGAGGATGATGATGTTCGGGATCAGAACGAGCGTGCGCGCGATGACGGCGGCCCACGCCGCGCCGACCATGCCCATGCGTGGCAGGTGCAGCGCCTTCGCGATTGGTGTCGCCCAGGAGAGCAGCGCCGGGGCAGGGCCAGGGCCGAAGATGAGAACGACGGCCAGGACGATGTTGAGGATGTTTCCGATGACGAGGAGCGCCACCGGGGTCTTCGCCGAGCCGAGCGCACGCTGCACGTTCGTGAGCTGCAGCAGGAAGTAGATCGAGAAGCCGCCCGTCGCTGCGACGCGCAGATACGAGGTGGCGACCTCGGCGACGCTGCCTTTTGCACCGATGACGTGGTGAACCACCACACCGGCGCCAAGGCCGAAGACGAGGCCGAGCACCACGCTCAGGATGCCGACCACGATCATCGACTGCCACGCGGCGTTCTGGATGCCCACCTGATCCCCGGCGCCCTTGCGCTGGGAGAGAATCGCGCCGGCGGCGGTCGAGACGCCGTAGGAGATGATCGTGCCCAGGGCCGCGACCTGATCACAGATGCCGATCGCTCCGACGGCGGCTCCGACCTCGTCGAGCGGGAGCTGCGCGATGAGGTAGGCGTCGACGAGGTTGAATGTCGTCTGCAGGGCCATGCCGAGCGCGAGCGGTGTCCCGAAGCGGGCAATCTCGAGCGCGAGCGGACCGGTAAGGATTCGACTTTCGCGGTCTTTGCCCATTTGGACCGGCCTTTTGACAGGCTTCCGGTCGGGGGTCAAAGCGCCTGCGATCGATTCGTCCTCGGGGTTGGTCCGGTCAGCGGCGGCCAAACCCGCGTTTATGAGCCACATTTCCGTGGCCCGACGCGGAGTTGCCTTCGCCGTGCAGGAAAGGCTAAGACAGTTGCATGAGCGACCCGAAGGACGCCCCTAGCAAGCCGGCGAGCTCGCAGCCTTCGAGCGCGGTGACGTCCCCCGCATCGCCCATGTTCGAGCGGCCGTCACGTCGCGACATGATCAAGCGCGTCGGCGCGACGGCGGGCGTGCTCGCAGGTGCGGCGGTCCTCGGCCGCACGATCTGGGATCAGGGCGGCTTTGGTGCGGCCACCTCGAGCGCGGTTCGTCAGGTCCGTGACTACCGTCTCGCGGATCGTTCTCCCGACTTCGCGGAGCTGGCCATCGCCAAGGCCAAGATCGACGAGCTGACGCCGTCGGCCGATCAGCTCGTTCGACGCGCGATCGACGCCATGGGCGGCATCAAGCGGTTCGTCAGCCGCGGCGACGTCGTGGTCGTGAAGCCGAACATCGGCTGGGACCGCATGCCGATTCACGCGGCGAACACCAACCCCGACGTGGTCGGCGCCGTCATCCAGCTCGCCTACGAAGCCGGCGCAAAGAAGGTCATCGTCGCGGACGGCTCCTGCAACGACCCGAATCGCTGCTTCCAGCGCTCGGGCATCTGGCGCAAGGCGTACGGACTCGGCGCCGAGGTCGTGCTGCCCGCCGAACATCGCTTCCGCACCACGCGCATGAAGGGCGAAGTGCTCGACGAGTGGCCCATCTTCACCACGCTCGTCGACTGCGACAAGGTCATCAACGTCCCGGTCGCCAAGCACCACAATCTCGCCAAGTACACCGCGGCGATGAAGAACTGGTACGGCGTCCTCGGCGGCCGTCGTAACCGCCTCCACCAGAACATCGACACGTCGATCGCCGACCTCGCGACGTTCATGCGTCCGACGCTCGTCGTCGTCGACGCGATGCGCGTGCTCATGCGCAATGGCCCGCAGGGCGGCAACATCGACGACACGAAGGTGATGAACACGGTCATCGCCACCGTCGATCAGATCGCGGCCGACGCGTACGGCGCGACGCTCATCGGCCAGCATCGTGACAACCTCCCGTACCTGAAGATGGGCCACGAGCGCGGGCTCGGCACCATGTACTGGGAGAATCTCCGGGTGCGGGAAGTCTGATGAACCAGGGCACGCCGCAGACCTCCGGTCCCAACGAGAAGGGACCGGTGCCGCACGCTTCCGTCATGCTCGATCCGCACATGATCGAGCACGCCGCCGCGCACGATCACGTGCACGAGCACGTCGAGCCGATCCCGTGGAAGACGGGCGACGTCGGGGCGGTGAAGCCCATCGACCGCGACACGAGCTGGTCACTACCGGCGCCGAAGGGCGCGTCGAAGAAAGATCCCGACGCGATGGCTCGCGCCGAGCGTGCGCGCACGAGCGGGCTCGAAGACGCGCTCGGCTTCGGCACGCCCGCGGAGCACTCGAAGAATGCCGTGATGGCTGCAGCCGCCGTCACCGCTCCGGCCGCCGCTGCGAAGAAGGCGCCACCGAAGAAGAGGAAGCTTCCCGGCTCCGGCATCCCCGCGCGGCGATCGATTCGCGCGCTCATGTGGGTTCGCCGCGCGTCGCAGATCTTCTTCTTCGCGCTGTTCATGTACTTCCTCTTCCAGACCGGCTTCCACGGGAGCTTCGCGGCCAGCGCGGACACTCCGGTGCGCTTGCCGCTTCCGGTCGAGGCGTTCCTGCTCGCCGATCCGTTCGTGACGGCGATGACCGTGCTCTCCACGCACACGGTCTACCGTGGCCTGCTCTGGAGCGTCGGTCTCCTCGCGCTCACGCTCGTCTTCGGGCGCGTGTTCTGCGGATGGATCTGTCCCTTCGGCACGCTCCACCACTTCTTCGGGTGGATCCTGCCGTCGCGCCACGGTCGCGGCGCCTCGCGCGTCGAGGCGAACAAGACGCACGGCTACCAGGCCGCGAAGTACTACCTGATGTACGCGTTCCTTCTCGCGGCTGTCGCGGGGAGCGCCATCGGTGGTCTTCTCGACCCGATCTGCGTCGCCGTCCGCGCCATCGGCCTCGGCGTGATCCCGGGCGTGCAGTACATGATGCACCGCGGTCTCGGTGCCGTGCAGGACGTGCCTGCGCGCCCGATCCAGACCGCCGCCGACCACACGCAGGACGTGCTCGCCCGCGCCGTGTGGGGCTCGCACCAGTTCTACTTCCACCAGACCTGGCTCATCGTCTTCTTGCTGGTGGCGGTTCTCTTCATGAACCGCTTCATCCCGCGCTTCTGGTGCCGCGTTCTCTGTCCGCTCGGCGCGTTCCTAGGCGTCTTCGCCCGCTTCGCGCTCTTCGGCATGGAGAAGGATCACGCGAAGTGCACCGACTGCAATCTGTGCCTCGTGAACTGCCAGGGCGCCGATAGCCCGCAGGGCGGCGTGAAGTGGCGGCAGGACGAGTGCCACATGTGCCTCAACTGCGAGAACGCCTGTCCGGAAGACGTCATCAAGTTCCGCTTCTTGCCGAACCGCAAGAGCGCCACGGTCGTTCCGGATCTGCAGCGCCGCACGCTCCTCGCCACCACTGCCGCGGGCGCAGCGTTCATTCCCGCCGCGCGCATCGCCGACAGCCTCGACGTCAACTATCACTCCAAGGTGATTCGTCCGCCGGGCGCCGTCGAAGAGCGCGCGTTCCTCGAGCGCTGTATCCGCTGCGCCGAGTGCATGAAGGTCTGCCCGAACAACGCGCTTCACCCCGCGATGTTCGAGGCCGGTGTCGAAGGCCTCTGGACGCCCATTCTCATCGCGCGCATCGGCTACTGCGAGCACTCGTGCGTGCTCTGCGGCCAGGTGTGCCCGACCGGCGCCATCCAGAAGATCACCGAGAAGGAGAAGCTCGGTCAGGGCGTTCCGCCGGTGAAGATCGGCACCGCGTTCTACGACCACGGTCGCTGCTTGCCGTGGAGCATGCAGACGCCGTGCATCGTCTGCGAAGAGTTCTGCCCCACGTCGCCGAAGGCCATCTGGGTCGAAGAGGTCGAAGCGCCCATGCGCGAGAAGACCCCCGGTCCGGACGGCGAGCAGCCGGCGATGAAGACGGTGAAGCTCCAGCGCCCGCACGTCGACCCCAGCCTCTGCATCGGCTGTGGTGCGTGCGAGAAGGTGTGCCCGGTCCAGGATCAGCCGGCCGTGTACATCACGAGCGTCGGCGAGAGCCGCAGCAAGTCGAACGTCATTCTCCTCGAGAATACGAACTACAACCAGAAGAGCTGACGGTGCTGGAATCAGCCAGCCGAACTGGCTGGTTTCTCGGCGCTTTCTCGAGCTTCGGAAGCTCGGAGAGAAAATCGACGGAACTCGGTCACACGGGCGGCGCTCGAGCGATAGAGTCTGCATGACCATGACGGTGGGTTCGGGGCCCAGTCTGTTCGTGCGCGGCCTGTCACATGAGCGGTCAGGTGAGCGGGGAGGGGAAGTCGGTCCGTGCGAGCGCGCCGACCGCCCGGTTCGCGAGCGCATCGCCGGCGAGTCGATGAGGCGAGGGCTCCTCTCGATGCTCCGTCGTCGCGTCCCAGCCGAAGACGCGCAGGACCTCGCACAGACCGTTCTCTGCGACGCGCTCGCCGCGCCCGCTGTCCCTGCCGATCCTGACGAGCTCCAGCGATGGGTCAACGGCATCGCACGCAACAAGGTCTCGGACTTCCATCGACGCGGTCGCCGTCTCGTTCCCGACGAGAGTGTGCAGGAGCTCGGAGGTCCGCCGCCCGCATACGAGGCTCGCGAGATCCTCGGCGAGGTCCTCCATTCGACGTCGCCGCGCGACCGCGCCACGCTCGATTGGATCGTGCGCGAGCATGCCGGCGAGCGGCTCAACGACATCGCCAAAGAGGAGGGGCTGCCGTCGCCGGTGGTGAGGCAGCGCATCTCGCGTCTGCGTCGATTGCTTCGTGCGCGCTGGGCTGGAGCTCTCGTCGCGCTCGTAGGCGTGGCGTCGGCGGCGGGCGCTCACCGTCATGACGTCGAGGAGTTTCCCTCGATCGTCGCCGACACGTCCTCGGCTGCTCTCGACCTGGCGCACGTCGACGGCACCTTCAATATCGCCGCCGTCACCGCCGCGAGCGATCTACCCGCTGCACGTCGCAAGTTGCTCGAGCTCCAAGCCGCCGGGGCGACGGTGCGGGTCACACCGGGGCGCGTCGAGATCGAAGGCTCTGCCGGTCGCCTCGTTCGCGACGTGCGCGTGATCGGTACCTCGAAAGAGGGCACGAACATCGAGCTCACGAGTACGTCGGGGCGCGTCGTACGCGCCGTCGTTCGTGGTGACGGGGATCGGTTCGTCGTTACGATTCTCGACGGTTCGATGCGCGGTCAGATCACCCTCGTCAGGCCGTGAAGCAAGGTCCCGCCGCTCTTGTCGCCGCCGCGCTTCTCGCGCTGGGAGGTTGCAAGGGGCGCTCTCGCCCCGAGCCTCCGAAGCCCGTCGAAAGGCAGGCCTCCGCAGTGGAAGCGGATGCTGCGCCGAAGCCGCGCCCCTCGAAGCCGGGGTCCGACGTCACGTTCCTCGTCGTCTCCGACACGCACTTCGGCTACGGCGGCATGGTCGAGCAGAATCGGGCGCTCGTCTCCGAAGTGAACGGCATCGAAGGTCGCGCGTATCCACCTTCGGTCGGTGGCACCGTCGGTCGTCCGCGTGGACTGCTCGTCACGGGCGACCTCACCGAATGGGGCCGAACCGACGAGTGGGAGCCGTTCGTGGCCACCTATGGTCTCGACGGCGGCGCGGACGGCCTCCTCCACATGCCCGTCTTCGAGGTGATTGGCAACCACGACAAGGTGCACGGTCCGTGGGTCGAAGCCATGGTCGTCGCGCGTCACGGCGGGCGCTTCTACTCGTGGGACTGGGACGACCTGCACCTCGTCGCGCTCGGTGAAGCACCCGACGACGAAGGCCTCGCATTCCTCACGAAAGACCTCGCCACCATCGCGCCGAACGTGCCGGTGGTCCTGTACTTCCACCTCGCGCTCGAAGGACCGTGGTCGACGGGTAACTGGTTCGCCGAGGGCACCTACAAACAGCGCCTGCTCACGGCGATCGCCGGGCACGACATCCTCGCCATCTTCCACGGCCATCATCACGCGACGGACCACTACGTGTGGCACGGCATCGACGTCTTCAAACCGGGCGCGGCGAAGAACGACGCGCACACCTTCGCCGTCGCGCGCCTGACCGACCAGCGTTTCACGGTCGACTCCTACGACTGGAACGCCCACGTTTGGCGGGAGATGTTCGCGAAAGAGCGCCGCCGCTGATCGGATGACGCCCGCCGATCGAGATGGCGTTCCGTTCTCTCGGTCCGCATTGTCTACCGACCGTCCGAATACGAGTCGCGCTCGGCCCATCGCGTCGCGCGGTACGCCGCGTACGTCGTGTTAGCCTGGGCCTGTTGCCGTTCCCGCTTGTGGAGACCGAGCGTGACCAGTCCCGACAGGCAGAGAGTTGCAGAGCCGTGTTGCCGCCGCACGATCTTCGTCGCTTTTCGGCGCGCGGCGATCCAGGTTTGGGGTGAAGCCGGCCTCCAAGAGATCGGCAAGTTGCTGCCGGAGGACGCGCGGGGCGCGACCATCGACGACGTGGTGATCGTCGGCGAGTGGTTGCCCGAACGCTACGTCATGTCCTGGTACGAGGCGGCGATGGGTGGCCCGGCGAAGGGGGATCGCGCAGCGTTCTGCACGTTCATCGACCGCATGATGGACGCGGGCTTCGGCACCGTCCGCAAATTGCTCCTCCAGCTGGCATCGCCCGAAGTCGTCGTCGGCCAGGCACCGGACCTCTGGCGGCACGATCACACGCACGGCCATCTGACGACGAAGATGCTGGATCCGCAGACCGTCCTCTTCGTCCTCAAGGACCACGTGTACACGACTTCGCTGGTCGGGAGGCTCGCCGTGACGGAGATCTACCGATACGCGCTGCAGCTCACGCGCGTGAAGAACGTCACTGCTCGGCATGTCCTGAGCGGGGACGAGCTCCACGTCACGGTGAAGCTGACGCGCTGAGCACGTGACGGCCGATCAACTCTCCGATATCGGCACCATCCCGAAAGCTGCCAACGGGCGACGCGCGCGGGTCTACGAAGCACTTGGGGAATAAAGAGTGTGACGAACTCTTTTTCACTCCAGTGCCGGACAATTCGAGAATTTCAGGGGTCCTTCTCGGGACAGCGGTGGGGGATGCGCTCGGCCTCCCCATGGAGGGCATGACCCCCTCCGCCATTCGCCATCGATGGCCCACCATCGATCGCTACTCGCTCTTCGGAAAGACGGGATTCTCCTCGGACGACACCGAACAGACGGCGTTGGTGGCGCAAGCGCTCGCGCGTCACCCTGGTGACCTCGACTTGGCCGTGCGCGCATTTCGACGATCGATGCTCGGCTGGTTTCTGCGGTTGCCCTGGGGAATCGGACTCGGAACGCTGCGGGCGTGTTTGCGCATGGCGTTCGGCTTCGAGAACACGGGCGTGGCATCCGCTGGGAACGGCGCAGCGATGCGAGCAGCCGTCCTCGGCGTACGTTTTCGCGAAGATGCAACGGAGAGACGGCGCTGGGCCGATGCTTTCGCGCGAGTCACGCATCGTGATGCGCGTGCAGTCGAAGGGGCTCGCTTCGTTGCCGAGCTCGGAGCGCTCGCCAGCACAACGACGGCCCATGCCGATCGTGAGAAGCTCGCTCTCTCCGCACTCACGGTCGTGGACCACCGCGAGCTTCGGGCTGCCATCGAGCGAGGGATCTCGCTTGCGTCGTCGACCAACTCCGACGCGTCGGCCGCCATCGCGCTCGGCACGACCGGCTTCGTGGTCCACAGCGTGTCGCTCGCCACCTTCTTCTTCGTCAGGCACGGCACTGACGCCACCCTGGCGATCGTCGAGACGATCCGTGCCGGAGGCGATACCGACACGAACGCCGCGATCGTGGGGGCGTGGTGCGGTGCGCTCCACGGGGAAGCAGGGCTACCCTCGGGGCTGGTCGAGCGACTTCAGGACGGGCCCTTCGGGCGTTCTCATTTGCGAGCTCTGGCGCGGGCGCTCGAAGCGACGCGCCTCGGGGCTCACGCGGAGGTGCCGCGGTTCTCTTGGATGGCGGCGTTCGTTCGCAACGTCCTCTTGTTCCCCATCGTACTCGTGCACGCGTTGCGCGTTGCCCTGTCGTGGACGACGAGCCGAGATGGTTCGTGAGCGTCGGCATTGACGGGATGGCGCCGGAGCCTCTACGAAGGGAGCCGTGATTGGTTTGGCCGGGCATGGTGCTTGGGCTCAGGGAACCCGGTGCAAATCCGGGACTGCCCCGCAGCGGTAACGAGAACGACCTCCGGGCCTCGTTTTGGGCCATGCACTGGTCGCCCATCGACGAATTCGTCGATGACGCGACTGGGAAGCGACGGAGTGTAGGAAGCCGGCGTTCAGCCGGGCGCGCTCGAAGCCCGAAAACCTGCCATTCACCCGGTCGCGGGGAGAACTCCCGCGTCGGTTCGACTCCGCACCTCGAGGGAGGGTGTGGGTCTCGTTGCGAACGAGTCGGCTGCGCGTTCGCTCGTCGCGCGCTCGCGTGTCGGGCTCGGACGGCGTGTACGTCGACGTTGGAGAGAACGGCATGACGAATTCCCAGGAGACGTCGGGCTACGACAAGCTCGACGCAGGCACACTCACCGAGGCGCGGGTGATCGAGATGGTCTTCCCGGAGCAGACGAACCACTACGGCACGCTGTTCGGCGGGCAAGCGCTCGCGCTCATGGACAAGGCGGCATTCATCGTGGCGTCACGCTACGCGCGTCGCACCGTGGTCACTGCCTCCAGCGAGAAGGTGGACTTCCACGTGCCCGTTCGGCAGGGGCAGCTCGTCGAGCTCATCGCTCGCGTCGTCGGTACGGGGAAGACGTCGCTCACCGTCGAGGTCGATCTCCACGCCGAAGATCTCCTGACCGGCGATCGACGTCTCTGTACGCGCGGCAGCTTCGTGCTCGTCGCGCTCGATGCACACGGGAGGCCGACCGCCGTGCCGCCGCTCGCTCGCGCGAGCTGACGTCGGACACGACGCGGGGCGCCTCGCGAAGGAGCGCCCCGCGTGATTCGTTACTTCGAGGCGACGGGCGGATTCGCCGGGAGAGTTCCGGCGGGGCAGGGCATCGACGCGGATGCGCGGCCCGTGACCGCGACGTAGACGCGGAGGTACGTGCCGTGCGTATGGACGCCCGTTACCTCGACCTTGTCGACGGCGCCTTGGAAGCAGCCGTTCGAGACGCCGAAGGTGAGCTCGGTCGAGAGCTGCTCGCGGAGCGCACGAAGGCGCTGGCCGACGTCGAGGCGAAGTGCGGCACGAGCCTGATCACGGATCGTGTCGCCGTCTTTCATCGCCTTGATCGAGAGCAGCAGGTTCGAGGTCTCGATGGTGGGCTCGAGATCGAGGATGGCGACTTCGTTGTCGACCACGGTGGGGTGTCCGCTGAGGAAGAGGTCACCGTTCAAATCCGTGTCGATGCCGAGCTTGTGGATCGGACCGGCGATGTGGAGCTTGAGAACCAGCTTGCCCTGGGACTCGTAGAGCTCGGGGTTCTCGAGGTAGAGGCCGGGGTACTCCGGCGCGAAGTAGTACTTCCCATCGGTGAAGACCTGGCCCATCGCCTTCTGCAGCTCGCTGTACTGCGCGGCGATCGGCACGGTGACCGTGAAGGGACCGGGCGTGATCGTGGCGACGTTCGCAAGCGCTGGAACCGCCTTCGCCTTCGTCGAGGCCGAGCAGGGGATCGAGACGCTGGGCGCGACGATGAGGGCGATGTCTTTCTCGATGCCGTCGGCAATGACGGTGGGGCCGGCCTCGATGCCGAGCACGTCGAGCTCTGCGCAGCCGTGTGCATCGCCAACGGGGAACTCGGCGGGCTTGGCGATGCGCGCGTGCGCTTCCTTCACGAGAGGCGAGAGGTCGTAGGAGAAGCTCTTCAGCTTGTCGTTGATCTGCGTCGAGATCGTCGCGTAGACGCCACCAACGTAATCTGCGGCAACAAGTCGCCGATCGGTGGACGAGACCTTCACCTCGGTCGACTGGAGCTTCACCTGGTACTCGGTGTTGATCACCGGCTCGGCGACGACGTGCAGGTCGAGGGGGAAGTCGAGCGAGCCGACCGGCATCGACAGGTTCGCGTGGACCTTCGCGTCGATCACGATCCGCCCCTGCGAGAATCCAAGGTCGACGCCCTGACGATCCCAGGCGTAGCGACGCTCGCCAGCCAATCGAAACGATCCGTCACCGCTTTTGGGAATGGAATCGTCGAGGGCCGCCTTGAGGGCGGTCGAGGTCACGGACAGGTGAGCAACGACACGAGATGGAGCGGGATCATTGACGGGCTCACCAGGTGTGGCGGGCGGCCGCGGCGGGTACACCGCACCGAAGCGCGAGCAGCCCGTTGCGCCAGTGACGACGAGCAAACCCATGAAAACAAGCCCGGCCGAAGTGCGCATGCTCCCGTTTCTAGTCGGAACTCGAGCACGCGCACAGCGGCACGCTGCCCTGGCGCTTGCGTGATCCAGGGCCCGATCTGGAGGTCAAAGGCGGAGCTTGTAGGAAAAAAGATTAAGCGAACGCAACTCTCCATGCGAATTGACCGAGTCTGCGGGCATGGATGTGTATCCGGAATGCGAAGCGCAGTCCCTCGACGACGACGACCCCATCCCCTCGACGGTGCCAGCCCCACCGCCGAGTGGATGCGACGAGCCTCCGTCGACCGTGCCGATGCAACGGCGTCCCCCGACGCTCGCGCCCGTCACGCCAACGTCACATGTCGATTGGCTGCTCACCGGACTCACGCGGCGCTCACGGCCACAAGACACGTGACGCCCGAGGTGAGGCAGTAATTTGGGCGTGCAAAGGATAACGAGAGAATGAGGAACGGCCTTCGGGGGCGTTTCGCGCGCTGACGATTGGCCTCTTTGGCCTGTCAGTTTGGACGGCCTACGCGAACGTCTTTTCGGACGACGCGGCCATCCGGGTTCGCGCTGGCGAAGTCGCACGCAAGTTTGCAGGCTGCGGCGACGGTTGCAAGGTCACTGGAATGAACGGACAGCGTGGAATGCTGGAAGAGCGGATCGACTACGACATCGACGGCCGTGGCCGCGTGTCGGTCGCCTGCCGGCGAGAGTTCATCGCCTTCGGCACTCACGATTGCAGCGTGGAGAAGTAGGAACAGAAAAAGCGTCAGTATCTGGAATTCGTCAGCTCGACGTCCGCCCGCGACCACGCATTACGCAAGCGTCGCTCGACGTCCCAGAGCTCGGGCGATCGCTTCGCGCGCAAGACCGTCGCGAGGCCAAAGAGTGAGTAGCCGTTCTCGGGATGCTTCTTGAGGTCGTCACGATAGGTGGCCTCGGCTTCGTCGAGACGTTCGGCCTCGATGAGGACAGCACCAAGGAGCTCCCGACTGGGGATGGCCCAGACGGGAGGCTCGTTGTAGTGGATGGTGTCTTCCGCGGCGACTGCCGCCTTCAGTGCGGAGACCGCCTCGTCGTAGTTTCCCTGCTTGGCTGCAATCTCACCTTCGAGCTGCTTGGCTGCGATGGTGGCCAGTGTCTTCGCGGGGGTGCCGTTGCCGACCATGTACTTCGGATCGAGCTCGTTGGCGGCCTTGGTGACCTCTTCCTGTTCACGGACGGCTTCGTCGAGTCGATCGAGGCGCAGGAACGAGAGGCTGCGCGCGTAGTGGCGAAGCAGGTTGGAGACAGGCAACCGGAGCTCGGGATCGAGAGGAGGCTCGCGAAGCACGTCCGCGGAGCGTCCAAAGCGAAGCAGTGTGAGCAGCGGCGCTTGCGCGGATGGATCGAACATGCCCGGCATCGCCTCCACCATCGACGGCGACAACTGACGCTGGAGTTCGCGGCCAGCCGCGAGCGACTCCGCGCTGCGTCCTTCCATCATCGCGGACGCCCAGAGGAACTGGACGTTGTGCGCCCGATACATGGTGGCGTACGTGCCGAGCTGGTTCAGGGAACGCGCGGCGTACTCGCGATCGGCGACGATGGCCCGCCGGTTTGCCTCCGACGCGTCCTCGTAGCGGCCGAGGCGCATGTAGATGTGCGAGGGCATGTGCACCAGGTGACCGGCTCCCGGAACGAGCGTCCGCAGGCGGTCCGCGGAGGCGAGGGCTCGCTCTGGATGCGTCGACGCTTCGACGGCGTGAATCAGAAAGTGATTCGCACCCGGATTGTTCGGCGTCTTGGCGAGCACCGCCTCGAGGACTCGCACGATCTCTTCGGTTCCGGGGCTAGGACGACCATCGTTCGTCCACAGATCCCACGGCCGAAGATCCATCATCGCTTCGGCGTAGAGCGTGCCTACTTCGGGGTCGTTGGGGAATCGCTTGTACGCGTCCCGCATCGCATCGGCGTAAGCCTTGTCGAGTGGTCCGCGCGGCGCGTTCGGCTCGGCTGAGAAGCGCTTGGCCTGGGCAGCGACGAGCGCACGCTCGACGTCCGTACCGCCGAGTGCCTGCGCGCGTGCGAGGGCGGTCCGCGCGTCGCGTGCATGCGCGGCGCTCACCATCGGGCTGTTGATGTGGGGGCCGTTCGCGGCAGCGATGCCCCAAAAGCACATGGCGCACGACGGATCGACCTCTGCGGCGCGCGTGAACGACCGCAGCGCCTCGTCGTAATTGAAGGCGTAGAGGAGGGTCAGGCCTTGATCGAAGTAGAGCTGCGCAGCCGGGACCTTCGTCGTGACTTCACGATGGTAGGACCCGAGATTGGGAAACAGTTGGGCCTGCCCTGCAGTGGAGGCGATCGACGCCGGCTGAACGCGCACGTCGGCGGTCGGCGCCGTCGCGGCGTGTGTCGTCGTTTCGGCGGGCCGTGAGGGATGGCTGCAGGCCGACGCCAGCAGGCCGATCGAGGAAAGCATCGCGAGCTGCGCTCGTGCTCTTCGCATCGCTCCTCTTGCGGCCTCCTATGGCGACCGTACGTCCAGCGATCCGCGTGTCAATGTGGCGACCCGCGACCTCCAACACGCGCACCGCCGCGTCCCGCCCCAAGCGGAGCCCAACCAGGCCTCGATGAGCTCATCGGCGCGACACTGCGTCGTGTCGACCGAGCGTCGCTCAGAACGTGCCGGTCACACCCGCAGCGTTCGGGGCGAAGACGGCGCGGATCGTCGGCTTCGTCGGCGGTGCCTTTGCGGCTTGCGGGGGCTCCTCGCCCGACGTCATCGCGAACGCGAAGACCGTGAGGCCGGCGGCGAGGATCGTGGCGCCTCCGAGGATGTCGCCGGCGAGGGCGGTGGTTCGCGTGGCTCGTCGCGCGTCGTCGATGTCGGGCTTGTTGTTCGGGACCTCGAGGGCCTTCTCGTAGGCCGAATGATTCGAGGACGTGACGGCCGCCATCACGGCGGTGCCGCCGGCAAGGACGCCCGTGGTCACGAGACCCACGTAGAACGGCGTCCGGCTCTTCTGCCTGTGCGCGGGAATCGTCGATTGGGTTTGCGAGGACGGGGGCAACAAGACCTCGGTGACAATCGGCTTCAGCTCGAACTTGAGCTCCAGCTCCTGCGCACCGGCGACGTCGAGCACGCGTGTCTCCGTCTGGTAGCCCGAGGCGGTTACGGAGATGCGGCGGCGTCCGGCGCTGACGAGAAGGGGCTGCTGCTGCACCATCCCGCGCGGCTCGTCGTCGATGGAAATCTCGGCGGGGGAGACGTTCACGGCGAACGTGACCTTCGCCGTGCGAGAGCGCAGTTTGACGAGGTCGTCTTCGATCTCCTTGCGGCGCTCGCCGTCGATCTTGTCCCCGCCTTCGGCGAGGTACTGCTCGAACGCGCGCATCGCGCCGGCGTAGTCCTGGAGCTGGTAGAGCGTCTGGCCGAGGTTGTAGTGAATCCGAAACGACGGCGCGGCGGCGTACGCTGCGCGGAACTCGGCAAGGGCGGCGTGGAAGTTTCCTTCCTTGTAGAGCTCGATGCCGCGCGTGAAACGAGTGCGGCCTTCGTCGATGCCGCGGTCTTGCGCATGCGCCACGTGCGTCACGGGCGCCGCGCACGCGAGCGAGCACGCGAGGATCCAACGATGACGAGCGCGAACGGAGAGGCTCATGGCGCGTACGGGTCCTTTTCGTCGAGCGGGCGCGACGGCGTTTTCTGGGGCGGAGGCGCGTGCGGAGTGGTCACGCTCGGCGTTGCTGGCGAGCGCGTGTTGGTTGCGGGAGGCTTGAACTGCGGCGGGGCGTAGACGGGCCTCACGGCTTGCGCGATCGTCGTTACGGTGACCGGCGAGGCGCTCGGGACCGTGGGCGTAGTCGGGGGGGACGCGGCGGGAGGCGGCTCGGGCTCGTGCGCCACGGGGAGCGACGTTGCAGCCGCGCGCGGGCTCTCCTGAACGTTGCGCCGCGAGCTCACGACGTAACCGATCGTGCCCGAGCCGAGCACCACGATCGTCGCGACGGCCGCGACGATCCCGATCGAGCTTCGGCGGCGGGGCGGCGGGGTGAGTGAGACCGTACGTGCCGGAATGCTGGCGGTCTCGCCTGGCGCGGCGGGGGTTGGGCCGCCGTCCTCCGGCGCGAGCACGTTACGCGTGGAGCCCGATGGAGTGCGGAGCGTCTCCGGTCCATTGAGTGCCCGCTCGCCGCCGGTGACATCCGGGGCGACGAGCTGCGCACGGCTCGGCGCCGCGCCAACGCGAACCGACTGGCGCATTCCGCTGCTGTCAGCGAGACGGTGCTCGACCAGGGCGCGGAGCTGTTCGCGCTCGGGGGCGAAGGCGTCACGCAGCGCCTTCGCCCAAAGCTTTCGGCTCGGCGCGCCGTGCTTGGCGAGCCATCGTTCGAGCTCGGTCTGGAAGTCGGCGGCGCTCGCGTAACGATGCGCCGGATCCCTATGCATCGCACGGTCACACATCGCTGCGAGCTCTGGATCGACGTCGGGGACGACCTCCGCGATCTTCGGCTCGCGCCCTTCGACACGGCGCACGAGCACGTCGCTGGCGCTGAGACCGTCGGCGAGGCGCCGGCCCGCGATGGCCTCCCACAGGATGACGCCCACGGAGAAGATGTCAGCGCGACCGTCGACGTCGAGCAGGCTGGCCTGCTCGGGCGCCATGTATCCGATCTTTCCCTTGAGGACGCCGGCTTGCGTCATCTGCATGGCCGCGGCGCTCTTCGCGATGCCGAAGTCGACGAGCTTCACCCTGCCGTCGTAGCCGACGAGGATGTTGTGTGGGCTGACGTCGCGATGGACGATGCCCAGGTTCGAGCCGTCGAAATCGGTGAGGCCGTGCGCGTAGCTGAGCGCTTCGAGCACGTCGCAGAGGACGCTCGCATGCGCGGCGAGCATGAACTGCTCCGAGGAGAGCCGTCTCCGAAGCCGACTGACCGGCTGGCCCTCCACGTACTCCATCGCAAGCATGAGACGACCTTGCGTCTCGCCGCTCTCGAAGGTCTGCACGACGTTCGGGTGGTTCAGGCGCGCGGCGAGCCTGGCCTCGTCGAGGAACATGGCGCGGAAATCCTCGTCCTGCGCCATCTCGTCCTTCAGCATCTTGAGGACACAGAGCTTGCGGAAACCTTCGGGGCCGTCGGCGACGGCAAGGTAGACGTCGGCCATGCCGCCGTGACCGAGGGCGCCGACCAACCGGTATTTGCCGAGCGTCTCACCGAGGCGAGGGTCGCTCGCGTCCAGCGCGTGCAGGACGGCCGACTCCGACGGATCGACTCTGGGCGCGGGTTGGCTCATGGTGAAGGCTCGATGGCAATCGTGGTGGCAGCGCCGGCGCGCACGAGGGTGTGCCCGGAGCCAATCCGCTTCCCCGTGTCCGCGAACGTCGCCGTGAAGGTGTGAAACCCAGGCGGCATGTTCACGAAACCTCCGCGCCCGAGGGAGTCCGTTTTGGTGTCGCTGATCGAGGGCGCGGAGTTGATGATGTAGAAGAGCTGCATCTTCGGGTCGCTCGCGCTCGTCGTGAAGCTCACGCCGCCGAGCGGCTGCTGGTTGCAGTCGCGCGCCATGACGAACACGAGCCCGTGGCCGACGTCGTCGTAGGCGTCCGATCGGCCGAGCGCGGAGTCCGCGAGGAAGTGAATCTCCTTGGGGCGCAGGAGCAGCTGCTCGAGCTCGGTCTTCGGCCTTCGGAGCGGCGGCGATGTCGAGCGGAACGTCGGGGCGTACGTGTTGCTCCTCACCTCGAAGAAACCTTCGAAGCCGAACTCGACTTTCGCCGTCACCGTGCCGTCAGCGTTGGGGACCACGAAGCCCAGTCCGCCCTCAGGGCCGGCATCGCCCGGGCCGCTCCCGACGAGCGTCGTTCGCGCGTGGTCGCAGCTCGTGTCGGTCGCCGCGCAGAGACGGACAACGGTGTCCGAGGGGGCGCTGCCCGTCGAAAAGTCCGTATAGCGAATCGTGAGGTCGACCTGTCTCGTCGGGTCCGGGGTCGGCGCCGGGATGTTGGCGCACGCGAAGGGATCCTCCGCGCCGTCCGCGCCCGCGTCGCTCTCCGTGCTCGCATCCAAGTCGGTCGTCGAGGCCGCTCCGACGCAAACATTGTCGGTCGAGCACCGCGACGAAGCGAACATCGCTCCGCGCTGGCGACAGTCCGCATCCGTCGCGCATTGCTCGTCGCTCGTCGAAAAGAGCAGCGAGCATGCTCCACACAACCAAGGGAGCGCGATTGCCGATGCGCAAACGTGCGTAATACGACGTTGGAACATCCGTCTCTCTCGTTCGACTGCACGGCGAACGGATGAATTCGAGAGCCCCGCGCTCTCGTGCCCCCGCCGTCATCTGTTCGACACCATATCGAGGCATCGTATTTCTCGCCATGGGCTGAAGCGAGCAACCGGCCTGCTGCGACGCGTCACGTGCCGCGAGTGCTGCCAAGCGTACGTTGCAGGAGACTGAAGCGTGGGAGTCGACATCGTCCGAAGAGAAGACGTCCGGGAGACGATCTCATTTCGAGACGCGTGCGCTCTACACCTTCTGCTGATTCACGCCGATCGAACGCTTCGCGGAGCGAGCCACCGCGCTCTTTTGGTGCTGCGAAGCCTGGTGGGCGAACGCCGTCCGTCGGAGTGGAATCGGGCTTCGGAGTTCGTTTGGTGATTGGGTGGCTGGGTGCCGCAGTCGGCGGTACGGCGATGAAGGGGACCGGCCGCAGCGGAGGAGCTCGATGGGCTTCGCCTGCGTCTAATTGTCCCCCCGACGAGCGCGCCGACGTCGTCCGCACCGACGTCGATGCCCGCGTGTCCGCACGCGCCCGGCCGGGGCGACCGGGGGCGTGCAAGGAGGGACGCGCGCTCGTCTCGAGCAGACTCGCGACGACGCATGAGCGAGGAAGAGGCTCCAGTCGTGCGGAGCACGACGCGCCCGGCCCGGGCGACCGGGGAAGGCTCAAAACCGGAGGTTTTGAGGGGGCCGGAGGCCCCACAAGTCAACACTCGATGATGTTCACGGCGAGGCCGCCGCGGGCGGTCTCTTTGTACTTCGTCAGCATGTCGGCACCGGTCTGGCGCATCGTCGCGATGACCTTGTCGAGCGAGACGAGGTGCGAGCCGTCGCCGCGAAGCGCGAGGCGCGCGGCGTTGATTGCTTTGACCGAGCCCATCGCGTTGCGCTCGATGCAGGGCACCTGCACGAGGCCGCCGATCGGGTCGCACGTGAGGCCGAGGTTGTGCTCCATCGCGATCTCGGCGGCGTTCTCGACCTGCTCGGGCGTGCCGCCCATTACCTCGGCGAGCGCGCCGGCAGCCATGCTGCACGCGACACCGACCTCGCCCTGGCATCCGACTTCGGCGCCCGAGATCGAGGCGTTGATCTTGTAGAGCATGCCGATGGCAGCGGCGGTGAGGAGGAAGCGCACGGCGCCGTCGTCGTCTGCGCCGGCGATGTAGCGGCCGTAGAAGTGGAGAACGGCGGGAACGATACCCGCGGCACCGTTCGTGGGCGCCGTGACGACGCGACCACCGGCGGCGTTCTCTTCGTTCACCGCGAGGGCCCAGAGGTTGACCCAGTCCATCGCGTGCAGAGCGTCGCCTGCGTTCGGATCGGCCTTGAGGCGCCGATTGAGGGCCGCCGCGCGGCGCTTCACTTTGAGACCGCCCGGCAAGATGCCTTCGCGCTCGCAGCCTCGACGCACGCATGCGCGCATGGCGTCGACGAGGTGCATGATGCCCGAGCGCACGTCCGCTTCGCTGCGCATCACCTTCTCGTTCTCGAGCATCAGAGTGCTCACCGAGAGACCGTGGGCCTTGCAGAGCCGGAGGAGCTCGGCGCCCGTGGTGAACGGGTAGGGGAGCGGTGCGTCGGGGGCGATCGACGCCGTGGTGGAGACGCCGTCATCGACGACGAATCCGCCGCCGACCGAGTAATACGTCTTCTCGAGGAGCGTCGTGCCGGTTTCGTCGCTCGCCACGAACCGCATACCGTTCGGGTGTGCGGGCAGCGTCTTGCGGCGCAAAAAGAGGATTTCACTCTCCGTGTGGAACGCGACGGAGCGGCGGCCGAGGAGGTTGATCTTTCGTTCGCGGGCGATCCGCTCGATGCGGGACGGAACGAGATCGACGTCGGTGTCTTCGGGGCTCTCGCCCTCGAGGCCGAGCAGCACGGCGACGTCGGTGCCGTGGCCCTTGCCCGTGTGAGCGAGCGAGCCATAGAGCTGCACGACGACGCGTGCCGTCCGATCGAAGAGGCCATCGCGCTCGAGCGCTTCGACGAAGCGACGTGCGGCGCGCATGGGCCCGACGGTGTGAGAACTGGAGGGACCAATACCGATTTTGAAGATGTCGAAAACGCTTAGGCGCAAGGCAGTCGGAGCCTAGGCCGTCCGCGGCGCGCGTCCAAGTGGTCCGCGGGTAACAAGTATGGTCGCGCTTTGCCGCTCTGCGGCGATCGTTCTCCGCGGACGCGTCAGCGCCCTGCCGTCAGGACGGCTTCGACGAGCTCGGTCGCCGTGTCGGCGAGCTCCGTCAGTCGATCCGCTCGTCCTTCCTCCACAGCGAGCAACGTCAACTCGTGAACGCCTCCCACGATGGCCGTTGCCATCGAGGGCGAAAGCCGTCGCACGGCAGGTTCGTGTTTGCGACCACGTTCCACGAGGTTCTGGAGCGTGTCCGCGAAGCGCTGCATGACCTCGCGCCTCATCTTGAGTCCGCCCGGCCCTGCGGCCTGGATCTCCATGAGGAGCGCACGCGTGAGTCCGGGCTGCGACTCGAGCACCGAGAGGTACGCCTTCGTTGCGCGACGGATGCGCTCACGCCACGGAGCATCGGTGGTGGCCTCTTGTTCGAGCGTGAAGAGCGCGATCTCGCTCATCGCGCCGTAGCAGGCGAGAAAGCACGCTTCTTTGTCGGCGAAGTGCTCGTAGAACGTCCGCTTCGAGACGCGTGCGAGCCGGACGATGTCGGCGATGGTCGTCGCCGCATAGCCCTTGCTCGCGAGCGCCGAGGCCATGCCCTGGATGAGCCTGTCCCGAGGGCTCGGCCCATCGGTCTCGTCCGAGTGCTCGGGCCCAGCGCCGGTCGAGCTTCCGGGACGCGTTGACGCTTGCATTTGGTACTCCATGGTACCATGCTCATTGGTACTGCGCCGTACCAATCGTGCGTCGGAGGAGATCACGGCGACTCCATGTTGGTCGAGGCCAACGTGCGTGCAGAATGCACATCGCGAAGGGAGGCAAAGCGCATGACGTACTCGCTCGAAGGCAAGGTCGTGTTCGTGACGGGGGCCGCACGCGGGATCGGCGCCGAGACGGTGCGCATCGCCGCTCGTCGAGGCGCGCGCCTCGCGCTCGTCGGAATGGAGCCCGACAAGCTCGCGGCGCTCGCGAACGAACTTGGTAGCCGGCACACGTGGGCCGAGTGCGACGTCACGGACCAAACGAGCCTCGAGCGCGCGGTCGAACACGTCGTTTCCACGCTCGGCGGCATCGACGTCGTGGTTGCGAACGCCGGCATCGCGAGTGCGGGAACGGTGTCCGTCACGCCCATCGAAGCCCTGACACGCGTGATCGACGTCAACCTGAACGGCGTGGTCCGCACGGTGGCGACCACGCTCTCGCACGTGACCGAACGTCGAGGCTATTACTTGCTCGTCTCCTCGGCCGCCGCGCTTCGCGCGCTTCCCGGGATGGCGACGTACGCGGCCTCGAAGAGCGGCGTCGAGCAGTTCGGTTCGGCGCTTCGTCTCGAGCTCGCGCACAAGGGGGTCGGCGTCGGTGTTGCGCACCCTTCGTGGATCGACACGGACCTCGTGCGCGACGCGAAGCACGACATCTCGACCTTCGAGCAGATGCTCAAGCGCCTTCCGGGGCCGTTCGGGGCGACCACGTCCGTCGAGACGTGCGCCGAGGCCTTCGTGGGCGCCATGGAGGCGAGGAAGAACAAACTGTACGTGCCTCGATCCCTCGTCTTCTTCTCGGCGATTCGTCCGCTCCTCGCCGGGCCTCTCATGGACGCCGTCATTCGCCGCGACGCGCGCAAGTCGGTTCCCCAATTCGAGCGCGAGGTGCAGTCGCTCGGCCGTGCCTTCGGCCGCCAGAGCGTCGGACTCGGCGAAAACGGTGCGTCACCGACGACGAATCTGCGTGCCGAAAAGGACCAGCCCGCGCGCGTCTAGCCGGGCTGCGAACACAAGCTCACCCGTCTCTCGAAAGCACGTCGTGAAACGTGGCTCGCGTCGCCGACGCGAGGGACGGCGAGGGGGGAAGTGAGCTACGCTCGGCGCCGATGATCAACGATCGGTTTCTCCGCGCCTGCCGCCGCGAGCCCGTCGACTGCACGCCCATCTGGATGATGCGTCAGGCCGGCCGCTACATGCCCGAGTACCGTGCGCTTCGCGAGCGTTACACGCTGCTCGAGCTCTGCCGCAACCCGGAGCTGGCCACGCAGGTCACGCTGCAGCCGCTGCGCCTCGGCATGGACGCGGCCATCCTCTTCGCGGACATCCTTCTCCCGCTCGAGCCGATGGGCGCGCCCTTCGAGTTCGCCGCGGGCGAGGGCCCGGTGATTCACGCACCGGTCGCCACCAAGGCCGACGTCGACAAGCTTCGCGTCATCGAGCCGGAAGAGGGACTCGGCTACGTTCTCGACGCGATTCGTATGCTCAAGAAGGAGCTGAAGGTGCCGCTCATCGGCTTCGCCGGTGCGCCCTTCACGCTCGCGAGCTACCTGATCGAAGGCGGCAAGAGCTCGCAGTTCGCGAAGGCGAAGCGCTTCATGTACACGCAGCCCGAGGTGTGGAACGACCTCATGGCGAAGCTCTCGGAGGTCGTACGTAAGTACCTCCGTAAGCAGATCGAGGCCGGCGCCGACGCCGTGCAGCTCTTCGATTCGTGGGTCGGCCAGCTCTCGGCCGACGACTACCGCACCTACGTGCAGCCGCACGTGCGGAACATCCTCAAGGACGTCGAGACCTGTGGCGTTCCCGTCATCCACTTCGGAACGGGCACCTATCACCTGCTCGAAGCGCAGCGCGAAGCAGGCGGCACGGTCATCGGCCTCGACTGGCGCACGCCCATCGCCGACGGCTGGGCCAAGGTCGGAGCGGACCGCGCGGTGCAGGGCAACCTCGATCCCATCACTCTCCTCGCGCCGCGTGAGCTCGCGGAGAAGCATGCCGCACGCGTGCTCGAGCAGGCCGGTGGCAAGAACGGTCACATCTTCAATCTCGGCCACGGCATCCTGCCGGAGACCCCGGTGGCGACGGTCCAAGCCGTCGTCGACTTCGTGCACCGCACCTCGTCGCGATCATGACCGATGCGGTGGTGCTCGTCGCGCACGGCACCGTCGATGCGCTCTCGGACCTGCCGGAGTTCCTGAAGAACATCCGGCGCGGTCACGCGGCACCGCCCGACCTCCTCGCGGAGGTTCGGCGCCGGTACGAGGCGATCGGCGGCTCGTCGCCGCTCAACGCGATCAATCGAGCGCTCGCTCGCGCCGTCGGCGAGCGCCTCGGCAGCGTGCCGGTTCGCTTCTGCAATCGCCTCTTTCGTCCCTATCCGAAGGACGTTCTCAGCGAGCTCTTCGATGAAGGCGTGCGGCGAGCCTGTGTCATTCCGCTCGCGCAGCATTCGAGCGGCGTGTACGGCGCAGCGATGACCGACGCCGCGCGCGAGGTCGGTGACGGGTCGATGTCCGTCGTCTCGGCCCCGAACTGGGGGCGCGACGAGAAGCTCACCGAAGCGTTCGCGTCCACCGTGATGGAGGCATTCGCACGGGTGCCCGCGGATGAGAGCGCCCGGACCGCGCTCGTCCTGACCGCGCACAGCTTGCCGGTCAGCGTGATCGAGGCCGGCGACCCTTACGAGGCCGAGTTTCGCGGGAGCGCCGAGGCGGTCGTGGCGGCCGTGCGCGCTCGCGGCGCCAGGTTCGCCGAACATGCGATCGCGTTCCAGAGCCAAGGGATGAGCACGGGCCCCGGAGGCCGCCCGATGGCCTGGATGGGGCCCGACCTGAAGGCCACGCTCGAAGCGCTCGCCGCGCGAGGAGTTCGTCACGTGGTCGTCGCGCCGATCGGCTTTCTGGCCGATCACGTGGAGATCCTTTATGACCTGGACATCGAGGCGAGGGCGTGGTGCGAAAGCCGCGGAATGTCGCTCTATCGAAGTGATTCGTTGAACGATCGGCAGGAACTCGTCGATGTTCTCGTCGGGCTTGCGCACACCACGTTCACCACGCGCCTCGTCAGTGTCGGTGAGGGGGCATGAAACGAGTCGTCATCGTCGGCGGTGGAATCACGGGGCTCGCGGCAGCGCACGCGCTCGAGCACGCTGGCCTCGACTGCGACATCCGTCTCATCGAGGGCGAAGCGCGGCTCGGCGGCAACATCCGCACCGTGAACCACAACGGGTTCACCATCGACGCGGGCCCTGACTCGTGGGTCGCGGCGAAGCCCCACGCCACCAGGCTCGCTCGCGAGGTCGGCCTCGGCGACGAGCTCATCGGTACGCGCCCCGATACGCGCAAGGTCTACATCGTCTGGAAGAAGCAGCTCCATCCGATGCCGGAGGGGCTCATTCTCGGCATCCCCACCGAGATTCGTCCGTTCGCCGCGACCGACCTGCTTTCGCTCGATGCCAAGCTCCGCGCCGGGCTCGAGCCGTTCATCCCGAAACGTGATTGGTCGGGTGACGCGGACGAGAGCATTGCCTCGTTCGTCTCACGGCGGCTCGGCCCCGAAATTTGCGAGCGCATTGCCGGCCCGCTCCTCGGCGGCATCTTCGCCGGCGACCCCGACGCTCTCTCCGTACGCGCCTGTGTTCCGCAGCTCGTCGAAGCAGAGGCGAAGCACGGCTCGCTCATCCTCGCGATGCGCGAGCTCCGTGCGAAGCGCAAGAAAGCGGCGGGAGCGGGCGGAGGCGAAGCGAGTGCATTCCTCTCGCTCACGCGCGGCTTGGGCGATCTCGTCCTGAACCTGGCGTACAAGCTGCGTCGGACGGACATCACCAAGTCGACGGCGGTTCGCCGCGTGTCGCGCCTCGCACCGGGCGACGAGCGAGGACGTTGGGCCGTCGAGCTCCAAGGCGAGACGGTCTTCGCCGACGACGTGGTGCTGACCGTCCCCGCGCACGCCGCGTCGCGCATGCTCGCCGACGTCGACACGTCGCTTTCGAGCCTGCTCGGCACCGTCGAGTACGTGTCTACGGCCACCGTGTTCCTCGCGTACAAGCGCCAAGACATCCGGCACCCGCTCGATTCGGTCGGGTTCCTCATCCCGCGTGCCGAGGGCCGGCCCATCCTCGCGGGCACGTTCGTGTCGAGCAAATGGGACCATCGCGCGCCGGCAGGGCATGCGCTGATCCGTGTCTTCATCGGCGGCGCCGGTGGAGAGCGCTACTTGTCGGACGACGACGACCATCTCGTCACCGTCGCGCGCGAGCAGCTCCTCGATTTGCTCGGCATCGACATGCCCCCCGTCTTCACGAAGACGTTCCGCTTCCGCAAGGCGAGTCCGCAGCCTCACGTCGGGCATCTCGTGAAGATGGATCGCATCTTCACGAAGGTCCGCGAGCTGCCGGGCCTCCACGTCGGAGGCAACGGCTACGTCGGAAGCGGCATCCCGGATGCGATTCGTCAGGGCGAGGAGATCGCCGCGCGTATCGTGGGTTAACCCCAGGGCTCGTCTGAATCGAGCTGGATCGCGAAGCAACGTTTCGCGCAGGCAAGACGCGACGACGAGGAATACTGGCCGTATTTCGAGGAGTCGCAACGCAGCCTGCGCGGAGCGGGGCGAGCGAGGCGGTTCGATTCAGGCGAGCTCTGGGGTTAGATTCGGGCGAAGGCTGCTTTCACTTCGGGCCGATTCCACCGGAGGAGCAGCGGAAATGCTGCCAGGCACGTGCAGCTCGGAAGGCCGCACGCGATGGCGATGAAGCCCAAGGTCCAGGCCCAGGGCTTCATTGGAACGAACGTAGCCACGCCGAAGAGCACGACGAACGGGGTGGCCACGAGCGTGGGCGGGACTCCGCCTGCTGGATGAACCAGGAAGCCGGCGACGACGACCGCGCCGAAGGCGAGAGCCATCGTGGCCGCATAGAGGCGGAACCACAAAATGACCGAGGGACGCGCATCGGCCCTGGTTTGCGGCGGCCGGTAGGCGTCCCTCGTCACGGCTTTCTCTCGTGAGGTGAGCGCTTCAGCGCGTCGACGTGCTCTCGGCAGCCACTGCGCTGCGCGCACGCCACCACTCGATGACCATCGGCAGGATCGAGACGAACACGATGCCGATGACGATGAGCTCGAAGCGCTCCTTCACGAAGGGCACCTGGCCGAGCGCCCAGCCCGAGCCGAGCATCAGCGAGACCCACGCGACCGCGCCGACGACGTTGTAGACGATGAAGTTCTTGTAGTTCATCGCGCCGGCACCGGCGACGAAGGGCGCGAACGTGCGGACGATCGGAACGAAGCGGGCGAGGATGATCGTCTTGCCGCCGTACTTCTCGAAGAACTTATGGGTCTTCTCGAGGTGCTTCTTGTTGAACCAGCGCGAGTTCTCGCTCTTCATGACGCGCGGCCCGAGGACCTTGCCGGCGTGGTAATTCAGCGTGTCGCCGACGATGGCGGCCACGATGAGGCCGATCGCGAGAGGGCCGACGCTGAGGAAGCCGCGCGAAGCGACGGCGCCTGCGGCGAAGAGAAGCGAGTCACCCGGCAAGAAGGGCATCACGACGAGGCCCGTCTCGCAGAACACGATGATCATCAGGATCGCGTAGGTCGTGCTCCCGTGATCGATCGTGAACTGATCGAGGTTCTTGGTGAGGCTGCGGAAGATTTCAAGAAGCTGATGCATGTCGCGCAGCGAAGGAAATAGTCCGCCGGTCAGGTTCCGTCGAGCCGAATCGCCTGCTGCTTCACGCCTGCCTTGACATGCTCGCGCCTCGAATACGCGCGCGCAGGTTGGCGAAATGGCGAAACGCGCCGCAAAACGCCGCGGGCGGGCGGCCAGCCCATAGCACTCGGTCGACTCAGCGCATGCATTCCGCATCCGGGCTCTTGCGCGTGAAGAAGAGCTTCTCGGCCACGCCCGGCACCGCGGTCGCGCCCGCGTCGGAGGTCGCACGAACGTCCAGCTGGAGCCGCCCGTCCTGCATGAACCAACCTTTGGCGACGGCGGCGCCGGCCGTCTGCTTCTCGCCGGTGAAGATGCGCACCGGGGGCCCGTAGGGAGCGCCCTCGGCCGGGGTCGTTTGGATGGGTCCGTCGAGCGAGCTGCTGCCCCCCGACCAAGCGAGCCTCACGCGGACACCGAGCTCCGCGCTGGGAGTCGAACACGAGCACGCATTGTCTTCGGTCTCGAGCGATTCGTTCTCGCCGCGGCCGTCGCTTCGAATGATATGGCACGACGACGTGCACGCCGTGGCCTGTCCGATGGACGGTTCGGCGCAAAGCCCCTCCACGTCGTCGGCGGGGCAGAGCGAGAGCGTCACCTCACCGATCGAGGAGGCCGCGACGTACGTTCCGCGAAGGCTGTTCGCGAAGGCGGCGTCACTTGCTGGCGTGAACGACGCTTCGTGCGTCGCCCCGCAATGCGCCCCGTAAATCGAGACGATGGAAACGAAAGAGACGACGAGAGCACCGGGGCGCTTCAATCGTCGTCTCTCATGGTTGTTCGGCGCGTCTCGTGCCGAAGCGATTCAAAGACGCGGCTCAATAAACCGGGGGCTTGCTTCCGCGCTCGGCGTTGGCGCCGGGGGACGTGGGCATGTCGGTCATGCCCGCATCGTCCGCGAGGGTGCCGAGGCCGCCGATGCCCGGCTGCGTCGACGGCGCGCCTGCGCCTGCGCCGCCAGTGCTGGAGACACCCGTCGTTCCGTCGGGCAGCTCTTCGATCTTGATGAGCACCGCGGTGACGTTGTCCTCGCCGCCGTGTTCGTTCGCGCGGACAATGAGCTGCGCGCACGCTTCGCGGATGTCGGCGGCGCCGTTGACGATCTTGAGGATCTCGTCGTCGGTCACCATGCCGGACAGGCCGTCGGAGCAGAGCACGTAGACGTCGCCGGGGCGCGGATCGTCGTGCTGGAGATCGACGACGACCTGGTCCTGCATGCCGAGAGCGCGCGTGATGACGTTCTTCGGCAGCTCGCTGCGCTGTTCCTCGGTGAGGTCCGGCATCGCGAGCAGGTAGTCGTTGATGAGCGAGTGGTCGCGCGTGAGCAGCTGAATCTGCTGGTCGCGAACGCGGTAGCAGCGCGAGTCACCGACGTGGCCGATGTACATGCGCTTCTTACGCGCGCTGAACATGGCGCCGACAACCGTCGTCCCCATGCCGTGGTACTCGCGCGAGCGCGTGCTGCGCTCGAAGATCTGGCGGTTCGCAACGCGGATCCCCGTGAGGAGGCGATTCTCCTCCTCCGAGAGATTCGTGTCGAAGTGGAACGGCCAGGTGACGTCGTCGTTGGCCGTGGACTTGAAGAACTCGCTGATCGTTTCCGTCGCAAGCTTCGACGCGACGTCACCGGCGCGATGTCCACCCATGCCGTCGGCGACGACGTAGAGGTCGTATTCTTTCAGCACGACGAACGAGTCTTCGTTGTGCTCTCTCTGGAGCCCAACATCGCTCGCTCCGGCTGCGATTGCGCGCATCAAACCCACGGCTCCGCTGTCGAATTAGGCTCGCCGGGAACCCTTCCGGGTGTCAAGCCCAGCATCGCCTCGATGGTCTGCCTTGAGGACGAGGGGGAGGGGCTCATACCTCCATGATATCCTTTTCTTTTTGCGCGATGAAACCGTCGACCTGCTTCACGCCCTCGGCCACGGTTTCTTCGGCCTTGCGCTTCGCGCGGTCGACGTCGTCCTTCGGGGCGTCACCGGACGAGTCCATCTCGCTGAACATATCCATCGCCTCGTGGCGAGCCTTGCGGATGGCGACCTTGCACTCCTCGCCGTACTTCTTCGCGATCTTCACGAAGTCACGGCGGCGCTCCTCGGTGAGGGGCGGAAGGGGAATGCGGATCAGGTCGCCGTCGGTCTGCGGGTTGAGCCCGAGCTCGCTCTCGCGAAGGGCCTTTTCCACGGCTTTGACCGCCGTCTTGTCCCAGGGCTTGACCGTGAGAAGGCGCGGCTCCGGCACGTTCACGTTCGCCATCTGGGCGAGTGGGGTGATGGCGCCGTAGTAATCGACGCGGATGCCGTCGAGCATGCTCGCATTCGCGCGCCCGGCTCGCAGTTTGCCGAGATCGCGCTTGAGGGCCTCGTGGGCCTTGCCGATCGAAGTGACCAACTCTTTATGAACGTCGTCGAGCATCGCGGGACCGAACCTTAGCCCGCCTCTGGGGCAACAGGAAGATCTGTCGGTAGGCCGGGGGTCGGGTCGGCCGTCCTTTCTCCCCTCTTTTCCCTCTTTTCCCGCGAGACCTCTCACGAGGCTCGGCGGCGCCGCGTTTTGCCTGCGAGAGCGAATGGCGAGCGGACCAGGTGCGTCTATCCTGCCGGAGCCCATGCCCCGACCCCTGGTTCGAAATACGTCCACCGTCTCGCCCGGCCCGGCAGGGGTGGGGAGGACTCGAGCCGGTCGGACCGGACGGGGCCGAGGTTTCCAGGCGGTTCTGCTGCCTCTGGGGTCGGCCGTCGTCGTCCTTGGCGTGCTCGTTTCCCAGACGCCCGACGCTCGTGGAGAGCCCGGCGATGGAGGCCGGGCCGACGCGATCGCACCGACGGTCGCGCCGAAGCCTCAGGCCAGCGTGGCGGTGCCCGCTCTCGACGACGTCGAGCACATGTGCGCGCTGCTGACGACCTGCGACAAGGTCGCGCTTCCGCCGGGGCTCGTCCCTCGGGATTTCGTGGGCTGCGTACGGGCGATGTACACCGAGCTCGCGTCGCCGTCGGCCGCGCAGTTCTCGCTCACGCTTCGTGAATGCGGGCTACGCGCGAGCTCGTGCGGCGAGCTTCGAACCTGCGCCCTTCGCGGCGCGCGACCCGACGTCTGCACCGGCAAGGGCAAATCCGGCCCCGTGGACTTCTGCGACGCCGACGGGCGCGCGGTCACGTGCAACGCCGAGCGCGCCACGCTCGTTCGCGACTGTCCTCGAGGCGGCGAGCAGTGCGTCGTGCGGGACGGCAAAGCGGCCTGCGCCCTCGGCGCGTGCGGGGCCGACGCTCCGCCGGTTTGCTCCAACTCCGGGACGCGCATTCTGGAGTGCAAGAAAGGACGGCTCTCGAGCCTCGATTGCGGCGCATTCGGGCTGACGTGCACGTCGACGTCCGAGGGCCCTCGATGCGCGACGTCGGGGGCCTCGTGCACGGAAGGCACGACCCGCTGCGAGGGGGCCACCGCCTTCGCCTGCTGGCACGGCCACGAAGTGGGGGTCGATTGCGGTGCAGCGGGGCTCGCTTGCGCCGGAGGCAGTCGTGGAACGAGCGCCGTCGGCACGTGCGCGGCTCCACCTCCTCAGCCCGGAGCACAAGCAGGCTCGTGCGATCCTTCGAGCCCCCCGCGCTGCGACGGCGCCACGATTTCCTGGTGCGCGTGGGGCACGCCCCGAAAGTACCTCTGCAAGTCGATGGGCCTCTCGCGCTGCGTGGCCGACGACAAGGGAGTCGGCTGCAAGTAGCGCGACGCGCGGATTCCCCGTGCCGTCGTGCTATTCATCGCCCGTGATTCGTACGCGTTCGTTCGCAGGCTCGGCGCTGCCGCGCTGGGCTCCCGCCGCCGTCGCGCTCTGCACGCTCTCCACCGTCGCGTGCAGCAAGTGTGGTCATCACGAGACCCCGACCGACGAGACCGTTTCGAGCGCTCCGCCCTCACCCGTGCCGGCGCCCGAGGCGCTCCTCGCCGACCTCTACGTGACGTCACCGAACGGCTCGTGGGCGAAGCTGCAGCGCGGGATCGGCGGCGCGACCGGCATCCTTCCACCCTCTGCCGGCGGCATCGTTTGCACTGCGCTCGGTCTCGACCCCTCGCTCGGGGGCGAGATCGACGGAACGTTGCCTTCCTTCGGTGTGGTCGCCGGCGATCCTGCGAGCCCGGGTTGGGCATTTGCGATGAAGCTGACCGACGCGCGTCATGCGCGGAGCGTTCTTGCGGGCGGTGACACCGCGCATTTCACGAGCCGCGAGGCGGACGGAATGACGGTTCTCGCGGCAAAAGGTGAGTCGCCGGATTCGTCGCTCGGTCTCGCCATCTCCTCGAACGGTTATCTCCTCGTCGCGCGCAAGGGCGACGACCTCACGCGTCTGGGGCCGTATCTCACGAGGACGCTTCCTTCGCGTCCGCTTCCGCCAGGCGCCCTCGTGGCGGACGTTCCGCGATCGGCTCTTGCGAGCGTCATCGCTCCGAAGCTGCGTTCGCTTTGGGCCGAAACGCAGCGCTCGCTGCTCGCGCAGGACGATCAGGCTCGTCGTGCGCACGGTGGTCGAGCGCCCGACTTCGCGGATCCGAAGGCGATTCTCGCCGCGGCCGACACCATGCTCGGGCGGCGCCTCGACATCGTGGGTGACCTCGACAGGCTGCGTCTCTCGCTCGACGTTGGCGACGAGGGCACCGTGATTTCGGCGACGATGACGCCCGCCGCGGGAGGGGGTGCAGCGTCGAAGTGGATCACGGCGATGCGCACCGGCGATCACGCGCCCATCGACGCCCTGCCGGCGAGCGCGGCCGTGGCCTTGCTCCTTCGCGACGGCGACGAAGCGCGTGCCGAACAGGCGCGCGAGCTCGAAGAGGCCCTTCGGGCATCGCTCGGGGAACGCCTCGCTGCGGCGGACGGGAAGAAGCTGCACGAGGTCTTCGACGATGGCGCGAAGGCGCGAAGCGACGTTCTGACGGCGTCGGTTCTATGGGACGAGCCGCAGGCCTTCGCTCTGCAGGCGCCCGTGAAGGATGCCGAGGCGGCAGGGCGAGCCGTGCGCGGAGCTCTCGATCTCGCGCGGGCGGCGCCGTTCAAAGAGATGCTCCATCTCGATGACGCGACGACGGCCAGCGAGGAGACGCCGGATCTCGGTAGAATCTCGCTCGCCACGTTCGTCCGGAAAGCCCATGGAGGAGGGGCAAGCGGGGCGAGTGGGCTGGCGGCCACGGGGCGCCCGAAAGCCTTGCCTACATCCGACGCGGGCGCCAAGTCGCGCAGTGCGTCGAATGCAGGAGGGGCCATGGCCTGGAGCAACGCCGCGGGGCAGCTCTCCGTCGTCCTCGGTGCAGAGCCGGTCGTCGGCTTGCGCACGAACAGCCGTCCGGACAAGACGCTCGGCGCCGAGCCCTCGGTGAAACAAGCCCTCGAGCCGCTCGGATCGGAGGCCAGCACGGTCGTCGTCGTCCAGCCACTCCGCTTCGACCCCACGCGGGCGAACCTCCCGATCGCGCCCGTCGTGTTTGCCGTCGGGCGACATGGCGGCGACGCCTTCGCCCGGCTGTCGCTGTCGAATGGCGTGCTTCGCGAGGTCGCGCGCCGCCAAATGGGGTTCTGAAGCGCGTTTTCGGCCTGCCAGCCTGTCGGCCGGACAAGCCAGGGAACAGGCAGGCAAAACAAATCAAAAAACTTGCCTGACGCCGGCCATTGGACGACGGGCGGAGTGGTTCCGTCCCGTCGGTCATCGCACGATCACGCCTTCGACGGGCTACCGGCGTTGACCCGCTTCCGCTACGCTCCCCACGGTACGAGGACTTCTTATGCGCCAGCCTTCGCTTGTTGGGACGCGTCCATGGATCGCCGCGATCGTCGCGATCGTCGCCCACGCAGCCATCGCGCTTCTCGCGCTGGTGATGCTCATGCCCGGATGCGGGCGTTCGAGCCTCGAGCCCGAGGTGCTCTCCGACGGAGGAACGACGGCAAAGCCGCCGGTCGCGTGTGGCCCTCAGAACTGTCCTACGGGCTGCTGCGATGCGACCGGTACGTGCCGCGTCGGCTCCGACCTGCGCGCGTGCGGTTCGACGGGGGGCAAGTGCAGTGACTGCGTCGCGCAAGGGCTCGACTTCTGCTCCGACCGCAAGACGTGCGGACGGACCGTCGCTCAGTGCAATGCGAGCACGTGTCCGAACGGATGCTGCTCCGTGGACGCCGCCGGTCGTCAGCAGTGCCTGCAGGGTATCGAGGCGACCTCCTGCGGTCGTGGCGGTGCGCGCTGCGAAGACTGCGTGAGCGAAGGGCGCTCCTGCGATGCGTCGACCCGCGCGTGCACGGTCGGCAAGTGCGATGCCTCGAACTGCGACGGCTGCTGCGTCGGCGACAAGTGCTTGCCCGGGCTCGACAACGCCTCGTGCGGTACGAAGGGGGAAGCGTGCTCGTCGTGCAAGGCGGGCCAGCTTTGCGACAAGTCCGCGACGGGCGGCGGCGGCGGCGTGTGCCGGGGCACGACCTCGTGCGGTCCCGCGAATTGCGGCGGTTGCTGTCTGCCCGACGGCACGTGCGTGGCCGGCACCGACTCCACCGCGTGTGGCAAGCAGGGCGCCGCGTGCGCGTTGTGCGCTGCCGGCCAGACGTGCGCGCCCAACGGTGATCCGAACGAGCGCACGTGCCAGACGCCGCCGGCGTGCAGCCCGGCGAACTGCGCCGGGTGCTGCCAGGGTAACAACTGTGTGATCGCCACGACGCCCGCTGCGTGCGGCAAGGGCGGGCTCTCGTGCTCGGCCTGCAAGGTCAACGAGATCTGCAACGGCGGCGTCTGCGAGCCGGCCGCCGGTTGCAACGCTGCCAACTGCGCGGGCTGCTGCATCGGCGACATCTGCGCGTCGGGCAACCAGAACACGGCGTGCGGTGCGGGCGGCGATCTCTGCACGAACTGCACGGGCCAGGGCGGTAAGGTTTGCCAGGGCGGCACGTGCCAGCAGCCCGCGTGCGGACCTGGCAACTGCGCAGGCTGCTGCGCCGGAAACACCTGCGTGGTCGGCACCCAGGACAACGCTTGCGGGCCTGCGAACGGTGCCCAGTGCAGCAACTGCACGCTCAACAATCAGATGTGCGACAACCGTCAGTGCATCGACAAGTGCGGGCCGGGCAACTGCGCCGGTTGCTGCCTAGGCAATGCGTGCGCGCCGGGCTTCGCGCGAAACGCGTGCGGCTCGGGCGGCGCGGCGTGCTCGAACTGCAACGCTGCCGGTTCGGTTTGCGACGTCGACGCCCGTACATGCTCGGCCGCGAACTCGTGCCCCAAGACGTACAACAGCTGCCCGAAGGCCCTCACGACGCCGGTGACGCCCTCGGTGCAGAAGGTCTGCTCGACCCTCGATCTCGACGCCATCCAGAGCGCATGCGGCTCCGCTGATTCGGCGAGCTGCGTGGCCGCCTTCAAGGTGCTCGCCATGACCAGCGGCGCGTGCGCGGCGTGTCTCTCGCCATTCGACGTTCCGTTCAGCAAGCTCGAAGGTCTCTACCGCTGCGCGGCGCCGTTCGTGAACGCGGACTGCAACCATTCGACCGCGTGCGCGGTCGACTGCGTCGACACCAGCTGTGACGGTTGCCCTGCGGTCAACGAAGACACGTGCCGTGGCAACGTGAGCGGCAACGGCGGGCAGTGCAGCACGTACGTCCTACCGACCACGTGCATCGCCGGTGCGCTCGGCAACAATCAGCTTTGCAGCCCGCTCACCTATGGCGGAAGCTTCGCCGACTGGATTCGCGCGATCGGCGCGCACTTCTGCGGCAACGGTCCCTGACGGCACGCGCCGAGAGCGTCCGCCGAGAACAACCTCCCGCAGAACCGCACCTGCCTTTGGGGCTGGTTCTCCTGTAGGTTGGTCGTGTGACGCGCGCAGGTTTCGACGAAGTCGTCCTCCTCACGGGCTTCCCATCGTTCGCCGCTCGGCGGATGTGTGTGGAGCTCGTGCGCGACCCTCGGACGTTCGTGCATGCTGTCGTGCATCCGAAGTTCGATGCCGAGGCGCGCGAGGCCTACGAGGCGCTCGCGCCCGAGGAACGGACGCGCGTGAATCTCCTCGAGGGCGATTCTGCCGCGATGGACCTGGGGCTGTCCGGTGCCGAGTGGAAGGCCCTCGCCGCCGAGGTCGATCGCATCCACCACATGGCGCAGGTCACGTATCTGAGCGCCGATCGCAAGCTTGCCGAAAGCGTGAACGTCGGCGGAGCGCGCGAGATCCTCGAGCTCGCCTCGGCGTGTCGTTCGCTCCAGTGCCTCGTCTTCCATTCGACGGCGCACGTCTCCGGGGACCGATCGGGCCACGTGCTCGAGCAGGATCTCGACAAGGGGCAGGGGTTCCACAACGTCGTGGAGGAGACCCTCGCGCGCGCCGAGAAGATGATGCGCGCGGCGATGCCCAAGCTGCCGATTGCCGTCGTTCGCCCGTCGATCATCGTCGGCGACTCGCAGACCGGCGAGGTCGATCGCTTCGACGGGCCGTACTTCCTCGTGCTCCTCATCGTGACGTCGCCGGCGGACTTTCCGCTCGCGCTGCCGGGCCGTGCCGACACGCCGCTCCACCTCGTGCCCATCGATTACGTGGTTCGGGCCTCGCGCGCGATTGGACGGGACCCTCGCGCCCCCGGTCGCACGTTCCACATCGGGGATCCGTCGCCTCTCACCGTGAAGCGCGTGTTCGAGCTCGTCGCCGCCGCGGGTGGTCGTCGCGTCCCTCGCGGGTTCATTCCGGCGAATCTCACGAAGGCGCTGCTCCGCACGCCCGGGATCGACCGGCTGGCCAAGAGCCCGCGGGCCTTCCTCGACGCCCTCGCGACGCCCGTGACGTACAGCTTCGCGAACACCGCGGAGCTGCTCGCGGACACGGACATTCGTTGTCCACCACTCGAGAGCTACGTCGATCGGCTCGTCGAATACGTGCAGTTCCGTCTGCGCGAGAAGTCGGCGCGTTCGGAGCGCGCGGAGAGCGACGACGTCACGGACCCCCTCGTCTGACCCCCGAACGGCTGGGCTCAGACGTCGTCGTCTTGCTCGTCGTCGTCCTCGAAGTCCGAACAGACGATCCATTCGTCGTCATCGACCGTCTCGCCGTGGCGGACGAGCTCGCGCAGCACTTTTCGTTCGCCTGCCACCTTCGCTGCTCCAGCGATGAGCTCGTCGCGCGTTTCCTCGTCGAGCGCCGGATCGAGGTGCAGCACGAGCGCTCCCACGGCGGTTGCGCGGTCGGCGAGCGCGTCGCGTTCGTCGGGACGGATGTTGTCGAGTACGACCACGACCTGAGGCATGGCCACGGCGAGGCGCTCGCACGCCGCCGGAATGTGAGCCACGCGTACGCAACGGATACCGCTGCGCTGGAAGATCATCGTCACTCGGTCGGCCAATGGCCGGAGTCCCCCGACGAGCATGCCCACGGCATCGAAGCGGCGAATGGCAGTGCTCTCCACGCCCTCTACTCTAGCGTTGAGCAAAGCCGCGAGTCGGCTTAAACAGGCGGTCATGGCGCGAAAGGCAGTAGCCCCGATGATCGGGGAAGGGATGGTCAGCAGGCGCCTGGTCGTCAGGGCCAAGGACGTGGCTTTCTTGAAGGGGGTCGTCGAGGCCCACGACGGTCTCGCGCAGGTCTTCGCCGAGTCGGGTGGTGACCTCACCCTGGCATCACCGGCAGACCGCGAGGCGGAGCTCGACGAGCTCGTCCGCGACCTCGCTTTGGAGCTGTCCGGGATCTTGGCCGCCCCGAACGATTCGTGACGCGACGATGACGCGTCCGCCCTTCGACTTCGACGTCGCCATCGTCGGCGGCGGTCCCGCCGGCACGAGCACGGCGCTGCATCTCGTCCGCAAGGAGGGCATCGCCGGGCGTCGACTCCTCGTGCTCGACAAGGCCAAGTTCCCTCGGGAAAAGCCCTGCGCGGGAGCCATCAGTCAGCTCGGCATCGACGTGCTGGGCGAGCTCGGCGTCTCGCTACGCGTGCCTTTCGTCACCATGAACGGCGTCCGGTTGCTGCTGGGCGACGAGCGCGCGGAGACCACGTTCCCCATGGGCTTGGTCGTTCGTCGGAGCGAGTTCGATCATCAGCTACTCGAGGACGCTCGGGCCGACGGCATCGCCGTCTGCGACGGTGTCGGCGTCAGCGCGATCACGCGCATCCCTGGCGGATTTCGCCTTCAGACAACCGACGGCGACCGGACCGCACGCCTGATCGCGGCCTGCGACGGTGCCGGCAGCACGGTTCGCAAGCGTCTTGGCCTTCGCGAGCCCGAACGGAAGGGGCATCTCTACGTTCTCGAAACCGAGGAGCTCGCATCGGACGACGGACCGTCGCGAGGCTACGTCGACTTCGACCTCACGGTCCTCGAAGACGGCCTGCAGGGCTACTACTGGGACTTCCCGACGGTGATCGGCGGCACTCCGCACGTCAGCCGCGGCATCTACCACGCGAACCTTTCCCGCGAGGCGAACGCGAACGTCGACGTGAAGGGCTCGCTGGCCAAGTCGCTTGCGAAGCGCGGTGTCGACATCCGCAAGGTGAAGCTCAAGCCGTTCAGCACGCGCCCGTTCGTGCGCGACTCGATCGGGTGGCTTCCCGGTGTGATCCTCGTCGGCGAGGCGATGGGCATCGATCTCACGACGGGCGAGGGAATCGCCCAGGCCATCGTGATGGGAGGGATGGCGGCTCGCCACCTCGGTCGCGCGCTTCGCACCGGCGGCACATCGTTCGAGGGCTACGAGCGCCAGATCATGCGCGACGTCGTGGGGCGCCACATGCTCCAGAGCGCGTGGCTCGCGCCGCGCGTCTACGGGCGCATCGGAGCTCCGGCGCGTCGGTATCTCCTGCGCTCGAACTACGCGCGGGAAGCCGCGATGCAGTGGTACGTCGGCCAGTCGCTACCGCGTACGACCCACCTTCGCCTCGCTCTCGGTCTCGGCTCGCGCGCGTTCGCCTGAGCCCGCTCACACGAGTGGGAAGCCGAACAGGCGAGCCGCATTTTCGCCGAGCAGGCCCGCGAGCGCCTGCTCCGAGAGACGGTGGGCGTGGATGCGTTTCAGCTCGCGATCCCACGCGTACGGGAGGTTCGGGAAGTCCGTGCCGTAGAGCACCCGCTCGGGCCGAATGTCGAGGAGCCGCCAAGGAACCTCGCCCCCGAAGTACCCTGCGACGGCCATCGTCGTGTCGAGCCAGAGGTTGTCGTACTTCGCGAGCAGGCGACCGTACGCGTCGAACTCGTCGGCACCGAGATGCGGAACCACGAGCGAGAGCGTCGGATGCGCGACGAGCACGCGCTCGGTTCTGTCGGCCGCGCAGAGCGTATGCGTGTCGATCGGGTATCCCACGCTGCTCGGCTCGCGTCCGGCGTGCATGACGAGCGGGAGCCGGAGGCGCGCGCAGGCGGAGTAGATGGTCTCGAGTCTCGGATCGTCGGGTGCGAACGTCTGGACATGGCAATGGAGCTTCACGCCGCGCAGACCGAGGGCCTTGCCTTCTTCGAGGATTCCGACGGGATCTTCGTCGTCGGGGTGGACTGTCGCGCAGCCGATGATGCGAGGCTCTTTCCGCGCGATGTCCGCGACGAACGCGTTCATCGAGCGCGCGATGCCGGGTTTGTGTGCATAGTGCAAGGCGATGGCGCGCTTCACCCCGCGGTCGAGGAGGAAGCGCACGACGTCCGGCGCCTCGAGCTTGTAGCGAATGGGCCAGCCGTACGTGTCGAACCATCGCCAGATGGCGCGAAACAGGCCGTCCGGGAACAGGTGCACGTGCGCGTCGACGACGGGCGGGAGCTCGGTAGGGACGCGCTCGCCTTCCTCGTCGTGCTCCGCCGGTCGCGGCATCTTCCAGGCATCGACCTCGCTCGGCGCCTGCTCTGCACAGCACGGAACGAGGTCGGACGATGCCATGCGATGCCTCGTCAGAAGTCGCCGGTGGCGCGTCCGCCGAGATCGTCGTCGTCGGTGACCATCTCCGGACGAATCGTCGGCGAGCGCGCGTCGACGTCGAGCGCACCGCCGTCGCCGGTCGGGAAGAGCGAACCCGAGTCGGGCGGCGGCGGAATGCTGGACATACCGCTGTGTCCGAGCGCGTTTTTGTGGTCGAGGAAGCGGAGCGTACCCGGCCCGCTCGTGCGTTCGAGCACGGCACGCAGATCGCCCGGCAGAGAGGCCTCGACGATCATCCGTGCGGCCTTCGTGGGGTGATCGAACTCGAGTCGAACGCAGTGCAAGAACGTGCGGTCGAGGGCGTTCTTCTCCTCGAAGAAGCGGTTCGTGGGCGCGTGCCCGTAGCGATCGTCACCGAGCAACGGGTGGCCGATCGCCGCGAGGTGGCGACGAATCTGGTGCGTGCGCCCTTGTTCGGGCACGACGCGGAGCACGGAGTGTCCGCTCGCGACGGCGAGGCGCCGATAGCGCGTGCGTGCGGTATACATCCTTCCGTCTTCGCGGAGGTCGCGCGTGATGCTGCCCTTGCTGGGCGTGACTCCGCGCGCGCCGGCGACGTAGATCTTGCGCGCGAGCTCGTGGCCGATGACGGCCTGCCACCGCGCCAGGTTCGCCGGATCCTTCACGAACATCACGAGGCCGCTGGTGCCGATGTCGAGTCGGTGAACCGGGACGGCGCCGTCGGCGCCGGGAATGCGACGCGTTCGCGCAAGAAGGGACGACGCGTATTCGCCCTGAGGCGTGGTCGGCTCGTGCGGACCCTTTTCCACGACGAGGATCTCTTCGTCTTCGTAGGCGACCTTCGGTGCGGGGCCGCCGGTCTTCCGGAGGATGGCGATCGTCTCGACTTCGTCCGTGAGCGGAATCATGTCGAGCGGGCGCAGCGTGGCGACGCCGTACCCGAGGCGCGTGAAGTGGTCGAGGTCGCGCGCGAGCGTATCGGGGTCGCACGAGACGTAGCCGATGGTCGGCAGCTCGAGGCGCGACACGAGCTCGCGTGCGAGCGGGCTCATGCCTCGACGTGGCGGGTTGACGATGGCGGCGTCGAACTTCACGCGCTGCTCGACGTACCGACGCAGCGCGGAGGCGACGTCCGAAGCCTCGGCGCGCACGGCGAGACCGTCTTCGAGTGCCGCTTGTTCCGCGTAATTCGCGGCGGGCGCGAACGACTCGACCATCTGCACTTCGGCGCCGGCTTGCGCGAGCGCGAGCGCGATCGCGCCCGAGCCGCCGTAGAGATCGAGCACGCGAATGCGCGTCCCGCTTTGGCTGATGCCGAGGACGTCGGCGAGCGTCTTGTGGATGCGTTCGGCCTGACCGCGGTGGGCCTGGACGAACGAGCCGTACGTTGCCTGGTGGCGCGCGAGACCGATGCGATCGGAGGCGGCCGATACGCCGTGGATGACGACGGTCTCGTTGCCGAGAATCTGCGGGGACTCGCCCTCGTGGAAGTTCACGGCGACGCCGGCGATCGACGGCGCTTCGCGCACGAGTGCGAGAGCGGCTTCTTCCAGCTTGGCGCGATCGGCGGCTCTCCCTCGTTGCACGACGAGCGTGACGAGCACCTTCGAGCCTTCGTCAGAGCGAACTTCGCGGAGGTCCACGGCGCGAAGAGCTCCAGATCCCGTCCGCGTCAGCGCCGCGCCGAGGCCGGGATCGAACGGCGCGAGCGGTCCACCATTCGCGGCGTCCGCGGCCACCTGCGCGCGCAGTCGCTCGGCGACGACGGCGAGGGCAGGCGAGAGGACCTTGCAGTTGGGAATGTCGACGACCTGATGACCGCCGCCCTTCGCATAGAGTCCGAGTTTGCCGCCGGGACCGACGATCAGCTTCGCACGCGTCCGGTATTCGACGACCGGCTCGGCCGCTGCGACGGGTTCCGTGTAGACGAGCTCGAGCGCCGGGTAGCGCGAAGCCGACTGCACGACGCGCCCGCGCTTCATCGCGAGCTGCTCGCCATACGGCAAGCCGATAATCGGGCAGCCGCCGCATCGATCGGCGTGCTCGCACGTGACGCGGTTGGTCCCGTCGGAAGGCGGAGGTGGAGGCACGAGACTCAGCAAGCTCGTGTCGCCCGGGCTTGTCCTGTCGGGAGGCGCCATCGGAGGGCCCAGATTAACACGCAATCTCGGACTCGGAGGCGAGAGCAAGCACCAGCTTGTCCGTTCTTGGCGGCAGAGGTGTGCGAGGGTCGGGCCCGAGGGCCCTTTTTACGGATGGGCCTGCCGGGATACGGTGGGGAGGATGTCGCATAGGTCGCCTTCGAACGGCACGCATCTCGCGCGACCGGTGGCTGGCGATGTCATCGCCCCTCTCCATGTCGCCCGAGCAAATCCGGTCGCTCGTCGCGGTCGATGCGCGTTCCGACGTCTGGCCCGACGCCCGGAAAGAGCCGAAGAGGTCGCCTTCTCCCGCGGCGGGTAACAACCCTCTTCTGCTCTGACGATTTTCGATCAGGATTCGCGCAACCGACCTCGCGAGTCCCGCATCCGAAGAGATGTGAAGGGGAACGCGGCGATCAGAACACGATGCGAGATGCGAGCATGGTGCTCCACATCTTCGTCGTCGGGATGGCGTCGGCCTCGCGCTCGTCACGGATCAGAAGCGTGCCGCCGGCTTCGCACGCGATCTGCCAGTTACGACTGATCTGCGCTTCCACTCCGCCGCCGATTTGCGCTGCGATCTCGATGGATCGCGGCGTGAAGGGCAGGATGGTCGTGTCCGTGCGCCACTGGCCCACGCCGAGCTGTGCGAAGGGAGTGACGCGTGTGTTGCTGAGGCGCACTCGCGTGAGCACCATGCGCGTAGACGAGCTGAGCCGCATCCCGTCGACGAGACTCAGACGGTCGCCGGCGAGTCGGTAGGTCTGGCCCCAGTCACGGGCCACGAACGAGACGCTGGGCGCAACACCGAACCACGCGTTGCCGCTGTTCTGCGTGAGCGGCTGGCCGAAGCGCTCGCTCTGGAGAAGCGCAACACGACCACTCGATGCCGCATTTGCGCGGTCCGGATTCTCGGAGCCGGTGCGCGCGTAGTGGTCGATGTCGACGAGAAGCTTCCCCCAATCGATTCCGACGTGGGGCTCTGCATGAGCGCTCGTCGCAAGCGTCGTCGCGGTGGCTGAACATGCCGCACACGCGAGGATGGCCGCTAGCTTTCGCGTCATTCGAGAGTTAACTCCTATCGTTGGATCGCCGTAAGCGCGAGCCATGGAGGCGGGTTGCTGCCCAATTCCGTGGCATTCCCTGAGGCACTGTCTGCAGGAGTCCGACACGCTTCAGGCTTCGTGCTTCCGTCGACGTGGAATCCAGCAAGCGACGTGCCGGTCGCGCTTCCGCGCGGCAATTCTCGGCGTTCTCGATGCCGCGTGTCTTTCCATACATCTCGGCGAGCGCCGCCATAGAGGCGCGGGGTGGATGATGCATGCACCACCCCCGAGGACCGCCGTCCTCTTCTCCTCGTTCGAGGCGTTCCGAAACCTCGCGGCACCTCGTTGCGTATCGTCCAGCGACTTTCGCACCCGAGTCGGTCGTGCCCGCCTTCGCCTTGCCCCCGAGCTTGCCGTTCGTTGCGTCCCGCGAGTGCGAGCTCGTTCGTGGTAGGAAGGCTCGCGTGGCGTCTGGCGAGGAAGCGAAGCCTTTCGAAGAAAGCGCGCTCCTCGATCGCGCGATGGATCGCTACGCCGCTGGGGACGACGCCGCTTTCGGCGAAGTGTACGACCGCCTCGTGCCTCGGCTTCACGGCTTTCTCCTCCGGCGGACCTCCGATCGCGCCCGCGTCGAAGACGTGATTCAGCAGACGATGCTCCAGATTCACCGGGCGCGAGGCCGCTTCGTTCCTGGTGCCCGCGTGGTCCCGTGGGCGTTCGCCATCGCGCGTCGGCTGCTCGTCGACCAGCATCGCCGCGGCGACCGCGAGATCATCGCCAAGTCCGACGACGATTCACGCGAAGAGCTCCTCGTCGCGCTCGACACGCCCTCGGACGACGTCGTGGCCGCCAAGGAGATCGCCGCGCGCGTGGAAGAGGAGCTTGCACGCCTCCCCGAGAACCAGCGTACGGCCTTCGAGCTCATCAAGCGTGACGGGCTCAGCGTTGCCGAGGCCGCCGAGATGCTCGGAACCACCGTCTCGGCCGTCAAACTGCGTGCACATCGCGCGTACGAAGCCCTGCGCTCCGCCCTCGCGGATCTGGCGCCCGAGCGAGCTGCAAAGGGGGACCGATGAGCCACGAGCGCGCATCCTCCGAAGATCTTCGCGCCCGCGTGATGGCCGAGGCCGCACGTTCGCCGTCGCCGACGCGTGCCCAGCATCGGCGACGTTCGCTCGTCTCGACGTTCCTGGCCCTCGTCGCGATCGTGGGGGTCTTCTTCCTCACGGGCGGCGGCATCGTTCCAGGCAACAGGCCGGCGCAGCTCATCGCCTTCAGCAGCGGTATTGCGCTCTTCGTGTCGATGGCCCTCACCATGTTCGCATCGGTACGCGGCTCGCGTTCGATGCTCGGGCCCTCCACGCGTTCGCTCTACCTCGTGTGCGTGCTCACGGCGCCGCTGCTCGGCGTCGCCGCCCTGCTTGCCGCGTCGATGTGGCCGTCCGTGTCTGCGGTTCCTGCGACGGGGAAGAGCGATATGTCCTGCGCAGCGCTCACGCTCGTGCAAGGCATCGCGCCGCTCCTCGCGTTGATCGTGCCGCGACGCGGGACCGACCCGGTGCATCCCGCAGTGACCGGCGCGGCGCTGGGGACGACGGCCGGGGCGTGGGCCGCGGCCATGGCCTACCTGCGATGCACGCACCCTTCGCCGTTCCACGGAATGCTCGCGCACATCGCGCCGGTCTTCGTCCTTGCGCTCCTCGGTGCGGTGCTCGGTGCGCGGATGCTTCGCGTTCGCCGTTGAAGGACTCTCGATGAATCGACCGATGCGTGTGCTCATGGTCTCGGCCGAGGTTGAGTCTTTCGCGCGCACGGGCGGGCTCGGAGACATGGTGGCCGCCCTGTCGCTCGCGCTCGCCAAGCTGGGGCTCGACGTCGTCGTCGTGACGCCGCGGTACGGCATCACGCGCGTGCCGCCCAATGCACGCCAGTGGCCGGAGCGCGTGGACGCTCGCT